>NZ_BDBS01000030.1 GCF_001613105.1 Nocardia pseudobrasiliensis NBRC 108224
CGCAGCCGCGGCGTGGTGTCGGCCCCGCCACCCGCCTCGAGCAGGGTGGCCAGTTCGGCGACCGTCGGCGCGGCGAAGACCGTCCGCACCTCGAGCCGCACCCCGGTCGCACCCGCCAGCCGGGCCACCAATTGCGTTGCCAGCAGCGAATTTCCGCCGACATCGAAGAAGCTGTCGTCCGCGCCGACGGCCTCGGCGCCGACCAGCTCGCCCATCACCCGCGCCACCAGCCGCTCGGCCTCGGACTCGGGTTCGCGGGCGGCCGGCGTGGTCAGCTGCGGTTGGGGCAGGGCCGCGCGGTCGAGTTTGCCTACCGGGGTCAGCGGAATGCGTTCCAGCGTCGTGATACTCGCGGGCACCATATGCGCGGGCAGTTGCTGCGCGACATGGGCGCGGATCTGCTCGACGTCGATTCCGGCGCGAGCGTCGGCGGGCAGCACATAGGACACCAGCCGCTTCGCCCCGGCGATCTCACGAACCTCGGTGTGCGCGAAGCGGATCGCGGGATGGGTGGCCAGCACCTCGGTGATCTCGCCCAGCTCGATCCGGAACCCGCGCACCTTCACCTGATGGTCACTGCGGCCCAGGTACACGATTTCGCGGTGCTCGTTCCAGCGCACCACATCGCCGGTGCGATACATCCGGGTGCCCTCGGGCCCGTACGGATCGGCGACGAAACGCGTCGCGCTGAGTCCGGGCCGATGCAGATAGCCGCGCGCCAGCGCCTGCCCGCCCAGATACAGCTCACCCGGAACCCCGACCGGCACCGGCCGCAGCCGCTCGTCGAGGACCAGCGCACGCGCGCCGCGGGCCAGGGTGCCGATGGTGACCGGTTCGCCCGCGACCAGCGGGGCCGACAGCGTGATCACCACGGTCGCCTCGGTCGGGCCGTAGGCGTTGAGCATCAACCGGTTCGGCGCCCAGCGTGCCACCAGCTCCGCGCCCAGCGCCTCGCCGCCGACCGCGAGCGATTTCAGATGCGGCAGCGGCCAGCGGTCGTGATCAATGGTCGCCAGCGCGGCCGGGGTCATGAAGGTGTGGCTGACCCGTTCGCGATCCATGAGCGCGGCCAGTTCGTCGCCGCCGTAGACATCGGTCGGGCAGATCACCATGGTCGCGCCCGCGCCGACGGCCAGCAGCAGATCGAAGATCGCCGCGTCGAAACTCGGCGTCGCGAAGTGCAGCGTGCGCGCCTCCCGGTCGACCCGCATGCGGTCGCGGATCTCGTCGGCGAAATTGGACAGGCCGCCGTGGGTCACGGCCACGCCCTTGGGTTTTCCGGTCGAACCGGAGGTGTAGATGACATACGCCAGATCCGAGGTCCACATGGTGCACACCCGGTCGGCGTCGGTGACCGTCGCCTCGTCGAGCCCCTCGATCTCGGCCATGAGCTCCGGATCGTCGAGCAGCAGCCATTCGGTATCGCGGCCGCCGACCGCGGCCTCACGCAGCGCGACCACATGCGCCGACAGCGTGACACCGGCCTGACAGCCGGAATCGGTGAGCATATGGCGCACCCGGTCGGTCGGATAGTTCGGATCGACCGGTACGAACGCCGCGCCCGCCTTGGCGATCGCGAGCATGGTGACGACCGATTCGACCGAGCGGGTCAACCCCATTGCCACCCGGTCGCCCGGGCCCAGTCCGCGCCGAATCAGCGCCCGCGCCAAGCGATTCGAATAGCCGTCGATCTCGCCGTAGCTCAATTCGACATCGCCGGACCGGATGGCGGTGCGTTCGGCGTGCAGATGCGCGGTGACGGTGAAGTAGTTCGCCAGGCTGCACTGCGGGGTCGGCACCGGACCGTAGGCCGGGGCGAGCAGACCGCGCTCGACCTCGGTGCGCGCGTCGATATCGCGCACCCTGATCTGCGGATCGGCGGTCACCGTCTCGAGCACGGTGTGCAGCCGATCGGCCAGCGTGCACACCGTCTCGTGGTCGAAAAGCTCACCGGCGTAGACGAATTCGAAGCAGCCGCCCGCGGCCGGGACGCGCAGTTCGAGATCGAATTTGGCGGCGGCGATATCGAGTTCGTCGGCGGTCAGCCGCAATCCGGGCAGTTCGAGCACCGGAGCCGGGCCGTCCTGCACGGTCAGGGCCACCTGCACCAGCGGATCGCCGCTGGATCGGCCGAGTTCCTCCACGATCCGGTCGAACGGCAGATCGGCGTGCGCCATGGCGGCCAGCTCACTGTCGCGATCGACCTGCAGCTGTTCGGCGAAGCTGCGATCCGGATCGACCAGCGAACGCAACACCAGGGTGTTGACGAACATGCCGACCAGCTCGTCCAAGCGGGTGTCGGTACGTCCGGCGATCGGGGTGCCGATCACCACGTCGTGGCCGCCGGTCACGATGCGCAACAACACCGCCAGCGCCGACCGCAGCACCATGAACCGGCTCACGCCCTGGGCGCGGGCCAATTCCTCGAGGCGATGCTCGAGCGCTTCGGACACCGCCACCGAGACCGTGCCCGCCCGTTGGGTCGGTTCGGTCGGGCGGGCACGGTCGTAGGGCAGCGGCATGCGCTGCGGCAGCTCGGCCAGCGTCTCGCGCCAGAATTCGAGCTGGGTCGCGGCCGGGCTGGCCGCATCGCCGGTATCGCCGAGGCAATCACGTTGCCACAGCGCGTAATCGGCGTACTGCACCGGCAGCGGCGCCCAGGCTGGGGCGACTCCGCCGCGGCGGGCGGTGTAGGCCAGGGCCAGATCGTGGGTCAGCGGGCCCAGCGACCAGCCGTCGGCGGCGATGTGATGGATCACGACCGCCAACCGGTAGGACCCGGAGTCGGTGCGCAGCAACAACGTTCGCAGCGGAGCCTGCTCCGACAGATCGAAGCCGCGGCGCGCGAACTCGCCGACCAGCCGATCGGCCTCGTCCTCCTCGACGAGCACCGGTTCCAGCGCGGGCACGCACGCCTCGAGGTCGAGTACGTGCTGATAGGCCCCGCCGACCTCGATGTCCTCGGGGAATACCGTGCGCAGTACCTCGTGCCGATGGATGACATCGGTCAGCGCGGCCCGCAACGCCGCCACATCCAACTCGCCGTCGATGCCGATCACGAAAGCGATGTTGTAGTTGCTGGATTCGGGGGTGTAGCGGTTGAGGAACCACAGCCGCTGCTGCGGCAGCGACAGCGGCACCCGCACCGGACGCGGATCGTGACGGCCCAGCGCCAGCCGCGGCGCGCGCGGCGCGTCGGCCAGCCGGGCGGCAACACCGGCCACCGTCGGCGCCTCGAAGATCACCCGCACCGGCAGGTCCACCCCGACCTCGTCGTGCAGGGCCGAGGTGAGCCGGGTGGCCAGCAGGGAATTGCCGCCGATATCGAAGAAGCTGTCCTCCGCGCCCGGCACCGGATGCCCGAGTACGGTTTCGAAGACCCGCGCGACCCGCTGTTCGAGGTCGGTCTCCGGCGGCCGCGACGGGCCGCTCGCGCCGAACTGCGGCTGCGGCAACGCCTTTCGGTCCAGTTTGCCCGACGGGGTGACCGGCACCTGGTCCAGGACGGCGATCGCCGCGGGCACCATGTAGCCGGGCAGCTGTTTGCGGGCGGTGGCCAGCACCGCGGCGGGATCGATATCGTCGTCGGCGGTGATGTAGGAGGCCAGCCGGGTGCTGCCGTAATCGCCGGTGTGCACGACGGTCACCGCGAACCGCACACCCGGATGGGCGCGCAGCACATGGTCTATCTCACGCAGTTCTATGCGGAAGCCGCGGATCTTCACCTGATCGTCGGCGCGGCCGAGGAAGCGCAGCTGTCCGGTCGTGTCGGCGACCACGAGATCGCCGGTGCGGTACATGCGTTCGCCGCGACGGCCGTGCGGATTGGCCGGGAAGCGTGAGGCGGTCAGGCCGCGCCGACCCAGATAGCCGCGCGCCAGACCGGGCCCGGACAGATACAGCTCACCCGGCACACCCGGCGGCACCGGGTGCAGGCGGGAGTCGAGGACGAACAGCCGCATCCCGCGCACCGGCAAGCCGATCGGCACGGGCCGGCCCGCGACCATCGGACCGGTCGCGGTCGCGGCGACCGTCGCCTCGGACGGGCCGTACATATTGTGCATGCGATGTCCGGCGGTCCAGGTCTGCACCAATTCCTCGGGGCAGGCGTCACCGCCGACGATCACGGCCTCGAGTGCGTCCAGCCCCTCGTGTGGCACGGTGGCCAGCGCGGCGGGGGTGATGAAGGCGTGGGTGACCCGCTCCTCGGCGAGCAGCGCCGCCAGTTCCGCGCCGCCGTACAGACCCGCCGGGGCGACCACGATGGTGGCCCCGGCCGCGAAGCCCAGCAGCAGCTCGAGCACCGACGCGTCGAACGACGGCGACGAGAAGTGCAGTGTGCGTGCCGAATCGGTGACGCCGAACAGATGCATCTGCTCGTGCGCCAGCGAGGCCAGCCCGGCGTGGGTGACCACGACGGCCTTGGGCATACCGGTGGAACCGGAGGTGTAGATCAGATACGCCGGATGCGCGATGCGCAGCGGGTGGTGACGTTCGGTCTCGGCGATCGGGTTGGTGGAATACCGCGACAGCTCGGCCGCCAGCTGCGCCGAACCCATGATCATCCAGTCCACATAGGACTTGCGGTGCCGCCCGCGCCGACCCGGCCAATCCGGCATGGCCGCATGGCATTTCGCGTTCGTCAGGCCGAGCAGCGCACCGGAGTCGGTCAGCATGTGCTCGATCCGCTCGCTCGGATAGTCCGGGTCGACGGGCACATAGGCCGCACCGGTCTTGGCGACGGCCCAGACCGCGAGGATGGACTCCAGGCTGCGCGGCAGCGCGATCGCCACCACCACCTCCGGCCCGGCCCCGTGCTCGATCAGCACGCGCGCCAACCGGTTCGAGCGTTCGTCGAGTTCGCGGTAGGTGGTGTCGCGGCCCAGATGCCGCACCGCGACCGCGTCGGGCAGGCGTTCGGCGGTCTCGCTGAGCAGCCGGGCCAGGGTGAGCTGCGGTTCACCGGGCGCGCCGGTGATGGGCACCAGTTTGCCGGTCTCACGGGCGTCGAGAATGCTCAGATCGCCTACCGGCACGCTCGGCGCGGCGACGGCGGCGGCGAGCAGCTGGACGAACCGCCGCGCGATCGCCTCCACCGAGGCGGCATCGAAAACATCGGTCGCATAACCGAATTCGGCCGTGAGCGGACCGTCCTCGGCGGTGGAGATCTCCGCGGCGGCGCTGTCGTGCACGGTGAGCTGCAGATCGAATTTGGTGACTCCGACCTCCATCGGCAGCACGCGCGCGGCCACCTCGGGCAGATCGATCCGCAGATCCGGAGTGCTCTCGTAGGACAGCATCACCTGAAACAGCGGATGACGGCCCGCGTCGCGCGCCGGGTTCACGACCTCCACCAGCCGCTCGAACGGCACATCGGAATTGGCGAAGGCGTCCAGATCGGTTTCGCGGACCCGATCGAGCATGCGATCGAATCCGGCGGCCGGATCGACCCGGGTTCGCAGCACCAGGGTGTTGACGAACATGCCGACCAGATCGTCGAGCGCGGGATCGGAGCGACCCGCGATCGGGGTGCCGATCGCGATATCGGACGTATTGCACAGGCGCGCAAGCAGTGTCGCCAGGGCGGCGTGCAGCACCATGAAGGTGGACACGCCGCGGTCGGCGGCCAACGCGGCGACCGCGCGGCGGGTGGCCGCGGGAATGGTGAACCGCACCCGTGCGCCCTCGCCGGTGCGCCGCAGCGGGCGCGGCCGGTCCAGCGGCAGGTCGAGCTGATCGGGCAGATCGGCCAGCGCGGCCCGCCAGTAGGCGAGCTGCCGCGACAGCGCGCTCGCGGGATCGGTTTCGTCGCCGAGCAGTTCGCGCTGCCACAGCGCGAAATCGGCGTACTGCACCGGCAGCGGCGTCCATTCGGGAACCTGTCCGCCCGCACGGGCCGCGACCGCGGTCATCAGATCACGGGCCAGCGGAGCCACCGACCAGCCGTCGCCGCAGATGTGATGCAGCACAACGAGGAAGACGTAGCTGTCCGGTCCGGTCGCGTACAGCGCCACCCGGATCGGGGCCTGACTGCGCAGATCGAAGCCGTACCCGGCGTATTCGGTGGCCAGGGCCAGCGCGTCGGCGCCGGTGGCATCGATCGGCTCGAGGGTGAGCGGAATCTCCGCGGCCGGATGCACGACCTGCACCGGCCCGTCCGGGGAGTCGGGGAAGGTGGTGCGCAGGCTCTCGTGCCGCTCGAGCACATCGATCAGCCCGGCGCGCAGGGCTTCCGGATCCAGCGGCCCGGTCAGCTCCACCGCCAGCGGCATGTTGTAGGCCGAGGCGTGTTCGGCGAAGCGATTGAGAATCCACAGCCGCTGCTGAGCCAGCGACAGCGGAACCTGTTCCGGCCGTGGGCGAGCCGCCAGCATCGGCGAGGAGGTGTCGGGGTTGTGGCTGTCCAGGCGGGCGGCCAGGCCCGCGATGGTATTGGATTCGAACAGGTCCCGAATGGTCAGCCCGGCGCTCAGCGCGGCATTGATCCGGGCCACGGCCCGCGCCGCGGACAGCGAATTGCCGCCGAGGTCGAAGAAGCTGTCGGCGACATCGATGTCATCGATACCGAGCACCTCGGCGAAGACCGCGGCCAGCCGCCGCTCCACCTCGGTGCGCGGTCCGGCCGCGGCGCGCGCCACGCGGCGCGGCCCGAGTTCCGGTGCGGGCAGGGCCTTGCGGTCGACCTTGCCGTTGGGATTGAGCGGTAGTTCGTCGAGCGCCAGCAGATGGGCGGGCACCATGTAGCCGGGCAAGCGCCGCCGCAGATCCCCGGTCAGCTCGGTGGTGTCGAGTGTCGCGCCGGGCGTGGCGACGATATAGGCGACGAGTTCCTCGCCACCCGGGGCCGTATGCGCGACGCAGACCGCGCGCGCGATCCGCGCATCGGCCAGCAGCGCCGCCTCCACCTCCCCCAACTCGATCCGCAGTCCGCGAATCTTGACCTGGAAGTCACTGCGCCCCAAATACTCCAGCGCCCCGGCGGAGCCGTCGTCGACCCGCCACCGCACCAGGTCGCCGGTCCGATACAGACGGGTGCCGTGACGGTCCTCGAAGGGGTTGGCCACGAAGCGTTCCGCGCTCAGGCCCGGCCGCCCCAGATAGCCGCGGGCCAATTGGATTCCCGCGAGGTACAGCTCACCCACGACACCCGGCGGCACCGGGCGCAGGCGCTCGTCGAGCACGTACACCTGGGTGTTCCAGACCGGCGCGCCGATCGGCACGCTGTCCTGACCCGGCTCGCACGGCCAGTAGGTGACGTCCACGGCCGCCTCGGTCGGGCCGTAGAGGTTGTGCAGTTCGACGGCGCAATCGCCCAGCGCCGCATAGAAATCCCGCACGGTCGCGGCGGGCAGGGCCTCGCCGCTGCAGAACACCCGGCGCAACCCGGTGCAGCCGCGCACATCGGTATCGGTGACGAAGACCGACAGCATCGACGGTACGAAATGCGCCGTGGTCACACCCTTGTCGGCGATGAGCGTGGCCAGATACGCCGGATCGCGATGTCCGTCGGGGGCCGCGATCACCAGTCGCGCGCCGATCTGCAGGGGCCAGAAGAACTCCCATACCGACACGTCGAAGGTCGCGGGCGTCTTCTGCAGCACCACATCGCTGCCGTCCAGCGGATATTCGTGCTGCATCCAGCGCAGCCTGTTCACGATCGCGGCATGGGACACCCCCACGCCCTTGGGCTTTCCGGTGGAACCGGAGGTGAAGATCACGTAGGCCAGGTGTTCGGGCCGCAGCGCGGCCCGGCGGTCCCGATCGCTGATCGGATCGGCGGCGAAGGCCGACAGGTCGGCGGTGTCGACGTCCAGCCGCGGGATCGACGCCGGGACGGTGAACCCGTCCCGCGCCGCGGTCAGCAGGCACAGCGGCCGCGCGGCATCGAGAATATGCCCGATGCGCTCGGCGGGATGGTCCGGATCGATCGGCAGATACGCCGCGCCCGCCTGGGTGATGGCGTACATGCCGACCACCAGGTCCAGACTGCGCCGAATCGCCAGGCCCACCACCGAATCCGGCCGCGCGCCCCGCGCGATCAGCGCCCGCGCCAATCGGTTGGCGCGCTCGGCGAGCTGTCCGTAGGTGAGGGTCCGCTCGCCGAATTCCAGCGCGACGGCGTCCGGGCAGGCCGCCACGCGCTCGGCGAACAGTCCGGCCAGGGTGCCCTCCTGGCGCGGCACGGCCGTCGAATTCCACTGCCGCAGGACCAGATCGCGTTCCTCGGCGGTGATGACCGGGATGGAGACGACCGCGGTATCGGGGTCCGCGGCCAGGATCCGATCCAGGAAGTCCAGGAAACGCCCGTGGTGGGCGGCCAATTCGGCGGCGCCGTAGAGCTGCGGATTGGCCTCGAAGTCGACGTGGATGCGGTTGCCCGCGCCGTTGTAGAGGTTGATCGACAGATCCTCGACCGGCCCGGTGGCCAGCACATTGAGGGATCCGAGCAGGCTGCCGAAGCGCAATTCGCTGTGGAACAGCATGATGTTGACCATCGGCCCGAAGAAGCCGCGGGCGTCGCGGGAGTAGCCGCAGTCGCGTCTGATGTCGTCATGGCGATACCGCTGATGCCGCAGCGCGCCGGTGATCTGCAGTTCCGCGGCCCGAAGCACCTCGCGCAGGGTGGTCGTCTCGTCGAAGCGCAGCCGGATCGGCACCACATTGGACACCACACCCGCCGAGCGGCGCAGCGCGACGGTCGTGCGCGCGGAGACCGGCAGGCTCAACACCACATCCGGACTGCCGGTGGCCGCGCGGACGTAGCAGGCCAGTGCCGCCACGAACAGCGCCGAGTTCTGGGTGCCGAACGCGGTTGCGGCCGTCTCCAGTTCGGCCTCCACCCGCCGGTCCAGGACCGCGGCGGCCAGGCGACGGCCCGCGTCGGGCGCGGCGGTCGCGACACCGGATCCGGACAGGCTCATCGGCGCGCCGACCCCGGCCAGTTGCTCGAGCCAGTATTCGCGGTCGGAGCGGAAGCGGCTGGTGTCGCGGTAATTCGACTCCTCGGCGTAGATCTCGGCCAGCGGGGTCGCGCGCGAGGCGACCGGCTCGGTGCGATTCTCCAGGGCCGTATATATCTCGGCCGTGCGCAGCGAGGCGTTCATCGCCCCATAGCCGTCGATGACGATGTGATGGGCCTTGGAGTACCAGATGTAGTCGCGGTCGCCGACGCGCAGCACCACATTGGCGGTGAGCGGGTCGCGTTCCAGGTCCATGGGCGCGCTGGCATGATCGTTCATCCAGCGCAGCGCCGCCCCGCGCGGATCGGCCTCGTGCCGCAGATCGATGCGCGCCCAGCCGGGCCGGCGCGCCGGATCTATGACCTGATGCGGGATTCCGTCGATCTCGAGCAGCCGCACCTGTCCCACTTGGGATTCTGCACCAAACCGCTCGATCGCGTACAGCAACCTGCCCACATCGAGATCACCATGGATCTCCACGTATTGGGCGATGGTGAGCGGAACGTCGGGCCGGATCCGCTGGGCGTACCAGAGGGCGGTCTGTGCGGGCGACAGGGCGAAGGGCTGCGCTGAGAATTCGCCGGAGGAACATTGGTCGACACGATCGGTGGCCAATGAACTCATCAATCACTCCGTTCTGCCGCTGTTGACGCAACTCCCCGAGTACCGCCGCGGTCGCCACGCACGCGCCGACCGTAGGACGCGATTCACGCCCTATGATTCGGAGCATCGACACGGCCGGATCGGTAACGTGCTCGAGTTGTTTCATTTCGAACGACGTTGGCGGAGAGCAGATTTAGCTCGCTACCTCACCGCAAACGTTGTGACTCACACAAAATACCTGAGCAATGAGCTTCGGCAGGGAGTCTGGCAGAAGACTTTAACGATTCAGCAATGTTGTGGCGAACAGCACATGACGACAGCGACCGACACGCGTGCGCCGCGCCGATCCGGGGTGTCCGAAATGTGTGCTTGCCGGGGAGTTTTCACGCGCGCGGCTGGACGCGCACCCGGCCACCGATGGTGCCCTCATTCGCCGGATGGGTCGGAGGCGAGGTTCGCCGCCGAATAGCCGCACCTACAACAACGATCGCGGCCACGATACACAACAACCTCTCAGGGAGCGGTCCGAATCGCGTGGCGAGTGTCGTGTTGTGGCGTAGCGGCAGCGAGGCCTCCAGCGCGGCGGGAACGAACTGCGAGGTCTGATTCACGACACGGCCGTCGGCGGTGATGATCGCGCTCACTCCGGTTGTAGCCGAAACCACCAGCGCCCGCCCGTGTTCGACGGCCCGCACGCGCGACATGGCCAGCTGCTGATAGGTCATCTCGCTGCGGCCGAAGGTGGCGTTGTTGGTGGGTACGGTCAGCAGCTGAGCCCCCGCGCGCAGCGAGTCCTCGAAGGCGCGATCGAAGGCGACCTCGTAACAGGTGGCCACGCCGATCGCGACCGGTGCGCCGCCCCGCGCGGGCCGGACGTGTACGACGCCGTCACCGTGTCCCGGGACGAAATAACCCGCCCGATCGGCGTATTGGGAGAAATGCCGGAAGAATCCGCGCAGCGGCAGATACTCGCCGAACGGCTGGATGATCTTCTTGTCGTGCCGCTCCCCCACCCGATCGCCGTCCCACACGAGGACGGAATTGGTGGTGGTGTCGTCGGCGTTGACCAAGACCGCGCCGACCAGGATGGGCGCGTGGACGAGCTGGGAGGTCCGGGTGATCTCGGACGAGGCGTCCGAATTGCGCAAAGGGTCGATATCGGACGAATTCTCCGGCCAGATCACCACATCCGGCTGCGGGGCCTGTCCGGCGGCGATGGCGCGGGCCAGTTCCTCGGTGCGGCGCACATGGTTGTCCAGGACCGCGCGGCGTTGTGCGTTGAAGTCCAGGCCCAGGCGCGGCACGCTGCCCTGGATGGCGGCGACCGTGATCGACCGGTCACCGGCGTCCGGGGCGGGCAGCGCGGCCCGGAGGATCACTCCGGTACCAAGAATGATAGCCACAAGTGTTGCGAGAGAGGTAATTCCGATCCACTGTCCAGGCACGTCACGATGACGAAGACGAATAGCCAAGGCCGCCAACAGGGTTCCGGTCAGCGCGACGGCGAAGCTCACGCCGGGCGCGCCCGCGACCATCGCCATCGGCAGATACCACCCGTCGGCCTGGCCGAATGCCAGCCTGCCCCACGGGAATCCGCCGAAGGGGAAGACCGAACGAAACCATTCGGTCAACGTCCACACCATGGCCACCCACAGCGGCCAGCCCGGCAGTGCGCTCACCGAGCGCGCCAGCAGACCGAACAGTCCCACGAATACCGCGCACGCGGTCGACAACCCCAGCCACGGCACCGGCCCGACGTAGATCCCCGTCCACGGCAGCAGCGGCACGAAGAACGCCAGACCCGCGAGCATGCCGTATCCGAACCCGCCGCGCGGCTTGCCGTTTCCCCGTACCGCGAGGGTCAGCAGCGCGATCCCGAGCGGCGCGAGGTACCAGCAGGTGCGTGGCGGGAAGCTGGCGAAGATCAGCAATCCGGCCACCACGGCGGTCAGGGAACGTCCGATCACCAGCGGCGGGATCTGCCTCAGCACAGCTAGATGCTACGGTCCGCCGGGACGGCTGTCCCACTCGGGTGGTATGTCCCGTGCGGATCAGACCTGGTGGATCACCGTGCCGCGATGGACCGTGCGCAGGCAGGCCGGAGCGGGCGTACCGGGATCCAGACGCGGCAGTCCGGGGACGCGCGAGCGCGGATCGGTGGACCAGCGCTGCACCGAATCCGAGGCGGCGGCCACCACCAATTCGGTTGCGTCCCAGATGGCGTAGGACGCGGGCGCGCCGGGGACCAGGGTGCCCGCGATGCCGTCGCGGACCCCACCCGCGCGCCACGCGCCGCGGGTGGCGGCGGAGAAGGCCGCGCGCGGGGAGATCTGATGGCCGGGGGTGCGATGGTGCGCGGCCGCGCGCACGGCCTCCCACGGATTCAGCGCGGTGACAGGGGCGTCCGAGCCGATGGCCAGGGCCACGCCCGCGGCGGCCATGGCGGCGAAGGGATTCAGCGCGGCGGCGCGTTCGACGCCCAGACGCCGGGCGTACATGCCGTCGGATCCGCCCCACGCGGCATCGAAGCCGGGCTGCACGCTGGCGATGACGCCGTATTCGGCGAGTTTGGCGATATGGGTGGCGTCGAGCAGTTCGGCGTGTTCGAGGCGGTGGCCGCGGGCGGCCAGGGCGGGCGCGCCGACCTCGGCGGCCACGCGGGAAAAGCCTTGGACCACAGCGTCGATCGCACCGTCGCCGATGGCGTGGAAACCGGCCTGCACGCCCGCCTCGGTGCAGGCGCGCACATGGGCTGCGATCGCGTCGGCGTCGAGGTAGCTCACGCCGGTGGTGCCGCGACCCTCGTAGGGCGCGCGCAGCCAGGCGGTGTGCGAACCGATCGAGCCGTCGACGAACAGATCTCCGGCCAGGCCGTGCGCGCCGAGCTCCTTCATCAGCGCCGTGGCCTCCTCGGCGCTGCGCACGGCCTCACCCCAGTAGGCACGCACCTCGACGCCGTGCTCGAATTCGAGCAGTTCGGTGATATCGGTGCGTCCGGAGATCTCCGGCCCGGCGCATTCGTGCACCGACACCACGCCGTGCGCGGCAGCGTGATCGAGGGCCGCGCGGCGGGCGCGATCGCGCTGGGTGCGATCGAGGCGCTCGATCATGGCCTGGCGCACCAGATGGTGGGCCGCCGCGCGCAGCGGCTCCCCCGCGGTGTAACCGGCGGCGTCTCGCGCCCGCGGCACTGCCGCCAGCATCGGGGTCGACACGACCGCCGAATGTGCGTCCACTCGAACCAGATACGCCATCCGTCCCGGTCCGACCGCCGCGTCGACCTCCGCGAGCGTCGGCGGCCGCTGCTCGGGCCAGCCGGTCTCGTCCCAGCCCTGTCCGGTCAGCACCACATCGTCATGGGCGGCCGCGTACTCGCGAATCAATTCCAGGCAGTGCGCGAGGGATCGGGCCCGCGCCAGATCCAGCCCGATCAACTGCAACCCGAGCCCCGTCACGTGCACATGCGGATCGACGAATCCGGGGGCCACGAACGCCCCGTCCAATTCGACGACCTCGGCGTCGGGATACAACGCCCGCCCCGGCCGATCGGCCCCGACCCACACCACCATCCCGTCGGTGACCGCCATCGCGGTCGCGTCCAGAGAACTGGAACTGTAGATCCGACCACCGATCAGCAACTGGGTACTCACGGCTGTCGAGTGTGCCATGTCCGCGCGAGCGGGCGTCGCGGGCGGCTATTCCTATATATATGTCGCCATCGTGCGATCCGCCACGTGAGTACGCACTTCTCGCACTCGCGCGGGCCGCGGTCAGCGCTGGTCGAGGATGCGGTGGGCGCCGCCCTGGCCGTCGTCGTAGTACTGCTGGACCACGACACCGTCGACGACGTCGCCCGAGGGGTCGACCACGACGCCCTGATAGCGGGCGGCGGTGGCCAGGCGACCGACGCGACGGGCGGCGAAGGCGGTGAGGACCGGGCGCAGCAGCGCTCGGGTGGGCAGCAGGAACAGCAGGCCCACCACCGAGGTCAGTAGGCCGGGGACGAACATCAGGACCGCGCCCGCGGCGACCAGCGCGCCGTCGGCGACGGCCGTACCCGGGGCGATCTCGCCGCGGCTCGCGCGACGGAACTGGTCGAAGACCTTGCGGCCTTGGGCCCGGACCAGGATCAAACCGAGCGCGGAACCGGCGATGAGCAGCAGAATCGTCGGCACGACGCCCAGGAAATGGCCGACCACGACCAGGGTGGCGACCTCGGCGACCAGATAGAGGGCGAACAGCAGGGCGGGCATGACGGTCCTTTCGGCGACTCTCTACCCCGTCCAACGCCCGAGTGTCCGATTTTTCTCCCGACCCGGCTGAGGCGTCGCTGAGAATTCAGGCGCCGGGCCGCACCAGCCCGGTTTCGTAGGCCAGCACCACGGCCTGCACCCGGTCGCGCAGGCCCAGTTTGGTGAGCACCCGGCCCACATGGGTCTTCACCGTGGCCTCGGACAGATACAGCTCTGCGGCGATCTCGGCATTGGACCGCCCCGCGGCGATCTGCTCGAGCACCTCCCGCTCGCGAGCGGTCAGCACATCGAGCACCGATGGATCGCGCATACCCGCCGGATCGTCGACGATCAGCCGATCCAGCAGCCGCTTGGTCACCTTCGGCGACACCACCGCGTCCCCGGCGGCCACGCTGCGAATGGCCGAGATCAGATCCTCCGGCGGGGTGTCCTTGAGCAGGAATCCGCTGGCCCCGGCGCGCAGCGCGCCCAGCGCGTGCTCGTCGAGATCGAAGGTGGTCATCACCAGAACGCGGCTGCCACAGCCGGATTCGAGGATCTGCGCGGTCGCGGTCACCCCGTCCACCACGGGCATCCGCACATCCATGAGTACGACATCGGGCACCAACTCGCGCGCCCGCTGCACCGCCGCGGCCCCGGTGTCGGCCTCACCGACGACCTCCACATCGGGATGCGCGCCGAGGACCATCTTCAGCCCGGCCCGCATCAGCTCCTGGTCGTCGACAACGAGAACGGTGATCGGCACGCTCATCAATCTAACGGGGCCGCCGACTCGCTCGCGCGCCCCGGGTTCACTCGGCCCCGTCGCGGGCCAGCGGTATGGTCGCGCACACCCGCCAGCCGCCCTCCGGCCGCCGGCCCGCCTCCATCGTGCCGCCGAGTACCGCGACGCGTTCGCGCATACCCACCAATCCCAGTCCGCTGCCGGTGATTCCGCTGCGCGTGCCCACCTCGGGGCCCCCACCCGGCGGCCCGGAATCGACGACCTCGATCAGCACATCGTCCTCGCGGCGGCGCACCTTCACCCACGCCTTCGGATCGGATCCGGCGTGACGGAAGGTGTTGGTCAACGATTCCTGCACGATCCGGTGCACGCCGAGGCTGACTTCCGGTGTCACCTCATCGAGTTCACCGGTCAGCTCGAGTTCCACGACCAGCCCGGCATTGCGCATCATCTCCACGACCTTGGCGAGTCCGGCCGTTCCGTGCTGCGGCAGCTGTTCGGGCGCGTGTTCGGTGCGCAGCAGCGCGACCGTGCGGCGCAGTTCACGCAGCGCCTCGCGGCCCGTGCTCGCGATGGTGCCCAACGCCTGTTCGGCGGTGTCCGGATCCCGGCGCAGCGCGTATTTGGCGCCGTCGGCCTGGACGATGATCACGCTCACCGCGTGCGCGATCACATCGTGCAGTTCGCGCGCGATGCGGGTGCGCTCGGCCGAAACCGCCTCGTGCGCACTGCGTTCGCGGTCGTAGTCGGCGACGGCCAGGCGGGCGGCGACCTCCTGGTCGTAGGCGTGGCGCGCGCCGAGGAATTCGGCGAGCGTCCAGCACAGCGCGTAGTAGAGGGTCAGCAGCGCCGCGGTGGAGGCGAACGGCTGATGCACCAGCGTCACCGACAGCATCGCGTCGCCGACCAGACCGGCCAGATAGACCAGCCCGTCGCGGCGTCCGACGTAGGCCACCAGCGTGTACAGCATGATGCCCAGGGCCAGCAGCGCTGGATAGTCCGGCTCGCGCCCGACCGCGTAGCTCACCACGGTCGCGGTCAGCGACAGCGCCAGCAGCGCCGCCGCGGCCGCGCGGGTGTACATCCGCCGGAACACCAGCGGCAGCGGAATCACCGCGGCCATCACCACATCGGCGATCATCTGGTCGCTGTTCCGCACCGACAGCACGTCGAGCACCAGCAGCGCGAAGGCCAGGATCGAGTCGGAGACTACGGGTTTGCCGCGGAGCCAGAGACTGAATCGACGCACCCGACCAGCCTAAACGGCCCGCGCGCCGACGGGTGTCACCCCCGATTTGCCGGATTCATCCGATGTCTGATTGTCTCGGCCCGTGGATATCGCTGATTGGGCCGCGCTGATCTCGGCGGCGACCGCGGCCGGCTGGGTCGACGCGGTCGTCGGTGGCGGTGGGCTGATCATCCTGCCCACCCTGTTCCTGGTCGCGCCGACCATCGCGCCGCAGACGGCGTTGGGCACCAACAAGATCGCCGCGTTCTGCGGCACCAGCGCCGCGACGATCACCTTCGCCCGCAAGGTTCCGATGAACTGGCGACTGCTGCTGCCCGGCGCCGCGCTCTCGGCGATCACCGCGGCCGCCGGATCGGCCGCGGTCGGCTTGATCGATCGCCGCTTCTTCATCCCCATCGTGATGGTGGTGCTGGTCGGCGTCGCGATCTTCGTGACGCTGCGGCCCTCGATCGGCGTCACCATGGCCACCCATCGGCCGACGCGACGCAAGACGATCCTGGTGGTGGCGCTCGCGGCCGGTTTGATCGGCACCTACGACGGATTGCTCGGGCCCGGCACCGGCACCTTCCTCATCATCACCTTCGCGACCCTGCTCGGCACGGAATTCGTGCGCGCGGCCGCGATGGCCAAGGCGATCAACTGCGGATCCAATCTCGGTTCGCTGATCTTCCTCGGCGCCACCGGTCACGTGCTCTGGGGCCTGGGTCTGGCCATGGCCGTGGGCAATATCGCCGGTGCGATCGTCGGCTCGCGCATGGCGCTGGCCCGCGGCGCGGGTTTCGTGCGGGTGGTGCTGCTGGTTGTGGTGGTGGCCATGGTGATTCGGCTGGGCTGGCAGCAGTTCGGCTGATCAGTAGCGGACGTCGGCGGGCTGCCGGACGGGACGATTGTCCTTGGCGGGCGGCTCGGCGAGCCAGGGGGCGAGCACGCGCGAGGTGGTCTCGCGAATCTTGTGGTGCAGCCGGTCACCGTCCTCGAGGGCGTGGCGGCCGGAGAACAGCACCGTGAGAGCGCCCGACACCGCCCCGACGACCGCGCCGACCAGTGCGGCCGCGCCGACGTCGTCGAGCTCGTCGGGAAAGGCGACCCGCAGTTGCCGGGCGATCTCCTGCTGGGCGGCCAGCTGCGCGTGCGCGGCCCGGCCGCTCACCGCGGGCACCGTGCGCGAAACCTGGCCGCGCAATACGGCGATGCGGGCGGCCAGATCGTCGCCGATATGATCGCCGGGATTGTCACCGGCCGCGCGCAGCGCGCGCAACAGCACCTCGACCGGGCGTTCGTCCGGCCTGCGGGTGGCGATGGCGTGCACAGCGGCCCGGACCCGATCGTCGGGTTCGGGAAAGAGCAACTCCTCTTTGCTCTCGAAGTAGTTGAAGAACGTCCGCGTGCCCACCTCGGCCGTCGCGGCGATGTCGGCGACGGTGGTCGCCTCGTAGCCACGAGTTTCGAACAGTTCTACGGCGGCCTCGAGGATGGCTCGGCGGGTGCGTTCTCGCTTGCGATCACGAAGTGCGGATGGCGGCACGCGGGCAGACAGTACGGCATTGATCAACAAACACGCGGTAGGCAGCGTGTCCCGCGCGCGTTTCATGCTGTGCCGATCCGCATTTCGTGCATGTTTGCACCCGATGCAGGTTTGCACGGCGTGTCGCGAACGAGGTTTTCCAAATCTTGTTCCGGCCGGAATCTCCACCCTGTTGATCTAAGTATTCACCAGCAATTAGCGTGTTCGAGGTGAGCCTCGCTACCCGGGACGTGGACGAACAGTTCCGCGCGCTTCCGCTGGCCGAACTGGCCGACGCCGCGCTCACCGCGGCGCGCGCCGCCGGCGCCCAGTATGCCGATCTGCGCGTGCACCGGCTGGTCACCCAGTCGATCCGGCTGCGCGACGGGCGTGTCGAATCCGTCCGCGACGCCACCGATCTCGGCTTCGCGGTCCGCGTGATCGTGGACGGCACCTGGGGTTTCGCCTCCCACGCCGATCTGTCCCCCGCCACCGCCGCCGAGGTGGCCCGGCGCGCTGTGACGGTCGCGACCACGCTGCGCGCGCTCAATCGGGAGCGAGTGGAACTGGCCGACGAGCCGGTCTACGCCGACGCGCACTGGGTCTCGGCCTACGCGGTCGATCCGTTCACCGTGCCCACGCCGGAGAAAGTGGCGCTGCTGCAGGACTATTCGGAGCGTCTGTCGGCCGCGGACGGCGTCGACCACGTCACCGCCTCGGTGCTGCAGGTCAAGGAGCAGGTCTACTACGCCGACACCGCGGGTTCGGCGATCACCCAGCAGCGGGTGCGGCTGCATCCGCAGCTCGAGGCCGTCACCGTCGACCCGTCGGCCGGCGCCTTCGAGACCATGCGCACCCTGGCCGCCCCGGCCGGTCGCGGATGGGAGTACGTCACCGGCGCCGACGGAATCTGGGATTGGGCGGGCGAACTCGCGCGGATTCCGGAATGGCTGGCCGAGAAGGTCAAGGCCCCCACGGTCGCCCCCGGCCCCGCCGATCTGGTCATCGACCCGAGCAATCTGTGGCTGACCATTCACGAATCCATCGGCCACGCCACCGAATACGACCGGGCCATCGGCTACGAATCCGCCTACGCCGGAACCTCCTTCGCCACCCCCGACCAACTCGGCACGCTGCGCTACGGCACGCCGATCATGCACGTCACCGGCGACCGCACCCAGGAATTCGGCCTGGCCACCGTCGGCTACGACGACGAGGGCGTGGCCGGGCAGCGCTGGGATCTGATCCGCGACGGCGTCCTGGTCGGCTATCAGCTCGATCGCGCGTTCGCGCCGCGGCTGGGGCTGGATCGTTCCAACGGCTGCTCCTACGCCGACTCCGCCCACCACGTGCCCATCCAGCGCATGGCCAATGTCTCGCTGCAGCCGGATCCGCACGTCGATACCAGCACCGCCGAACTCATCTCCCGGGTCGAGGACGGCATCTACATCGTCGGCGACAAGTCCTGGTCGATTGATATGCAGCGCTACAACTTCCAGTTCACCGGACAGCGCTTCTTCCGCATCCGCCATGGCGAACTGGCCGGGCAGTTGCGCGACGTCGCCTATCAGGCCACCACCACCGATTTCTGGGGTTCGATGGAGGCCGTGGGCGGCCCGTCGACCTGGGTGCTCGGTGGTGCGTTCAATTGCGGTAAGGCGCAACCGGGCCAGGTCGCCGCGGTCAGCCACGGCTGTCCGTCGGTGCTGGTGCGCGGGGTCAACATTCTCAACACCCGTTTGGAGGCACGGTGAGCTACCGAAGCGCGGCGTCTCGCGGGGCTGACCAGGTGCGGGTGTCCCGCGGAACACAGGAGGCGGGACGGTGACGGTGCTGCACGGCGGCGAGGTCGTGGAACGGGCGCTGGCCGCCTCGCGGGCGGACGAGGCGATCGTGATCGTCACCGACGCGCACGAGGCGTCGCTGCGCTGGGCCGGAAACTCCATGACCACCAACGGATCCTCGATTTCTCGGGACTGGGCGGTCGTCTCGGTGTTCCGCGAGGGGCCGGACAAGGCCCGGATCGGCAGCGTGAGTTCGACGAGTGTGGAATCCGGCGAGATCGAGGCCGTGGTGCGCGCCAGCGAACGGGCCGCCGGTGACGCCGCGCCCGCGCGCGACGCGATGCCGCTGCTGGACGCCTCGTCGAGCCCGGCCGCGTCCGACTGGTCCGATGAGCCCGCCGCGACGGGCATCGAGGTCTTCACCGATCTCGCCCGCGATCTGGCCGTGGGATTCGACAGCGCGGATCGGCTCTACGGCTTCGCCCATCACCAACTGCACACCACGTGGCTGGGCACCTCGACCGGTATCCGCCGCCGCTGGACCCAGCCGACCGGTTCGATCGAAATCAACGGCAAGCGTGGCGAATCCGCTTCCGCGGCCAGCGCCTGGGTCGGCGCGGGCACGGTCGATTTCGGCGATGTCGATGTGCCGGGACTGCTGAGCGAACTGAATCGCCGCCTGGATTGGTGCAAGCGGCGTGTCGAACTGCCCGCCGGGCGGTACGAGACGCTGCTGCCGCCGTCGGCCGTCGCGGATCTGATGATCTACATGGCCTGGGAGATGGAGGGACGCGGCGCACAGGAGGGGCATAACGCGTTCTCCCGCGCGGGCGGCACGCGAATCGGCGAGCGGCTCACCGATATTCCGCTCACCCTGTACTCCGATCCGACCGCGCCCGGCCTCGAATACCGCCCGTTCGTCGCGACCTCGGCCTCCTCCGAACAGCTGTCGGTCTTCGACAACGGGCTGTCCGCGCGGCGGGTCGACTGGATTCGCGAGGGCGTGATCGAATCGCTGGTCTATCCGCGCGCCACCGCCGCCGAATACGACGCTCCGGTGACCCCGCCGGGCGGCAATCTGCTCATGTCGGGCGGATCGGACGCCTCGCTCGACGAACTGGTCGCCCGCACCGAACGTGGTCTGCTGCTGACCTGTCTGTGGTACATCCGCGAGGTCGATCCGGCCACGCTGCTGCTCACCGGACTCACCCGCGACGGGGTGTATCTGGTCGAGGACGGTCGGGTGACCGCGGCGGTCAACAACTTCCGCTTCAACGAGAGTCCGGTCGATCTGCTGCGCCGGGTCACCGAGGCGGGCGCGACCGAGGTGACCCTACCGAGGGAGTGGAAGGACTGGTTCACGCGAACGGCCATGCCGCCGTTGCGCATTCCCGACTTCCACATGTCCTCGGTCAGCCGAGCCACCTAGGTGACCGAAAGTGCGCTGACCGGTAACTCCCCTGGCGTATCCGGGCCAAACGGCACCGGGGCCGCGGGCCGCGCAGATAGGATTCCCATCGTGTGCCCGACCGCAGGCCAGGCCCGCTCCGGGACGGGCCCGCGGTGACTTCGCCACCGCCACCGGAACCGGATCACTCCCACGAACCCGAGTCGATCCGGCAGTGGTTGTGCGCCATCGAATCCGAGGCGGGGCCCGGATGGCGGGTCCGGCGCGAATCGCGTCCGCCCTACGGCTGGAATCTGTTGGACGATACCGACGCGGTGGTGTGCAGCGGAAGTCTGGACAAGATCGAGCTGTGGCTGCGGGCCCGTAAGGAGCGCGCCGAGGATCACTAGTGTCGTGAGTCGTTAATTCGCTGGCAGTAGCGGGCGATGGATTCGAGGATCTGGTCGGCGGTCTTGGTCCAGACGTAGGGGCGGGGGTCCTCGTTCCAGGTTTCGATCCATGCGCGGATGTCGGCGTTGAGCTGGCGGACGCTGGTGTGGGTGGAGCGGCGCAGTTTTTTGGTGGTGAGCTCAGCGAACCAGCGTTCGACCAGGTTCAGCCACGAGCTGCTGGTCGGGGTGAAGTGCAGCACGAACCTGGGATGTGCTGCGAGCCAGCGCTTCACCGCCGGGGTCTTGTGAGTGGAGGCGTTGTCCAGGACCAGGTGCACCTCCAGCTCGGCGGGGACCCGATCCTCGATCGTGCGCAGAAAGGCCAGGAACTCGGCGGCACGGTGGCGGGAGTGCAGTGCGCCGATGACCTTGCCGCTGGTCAGGTCCAGTGCGGCGTAGAGGCTGGAGGTGCCGTGGCGGACGTAGTCGTGGCTGGCGCGCGCCGGGACGCCGGGCAGCATCGGGAACACCGGCTGGGTACGGTCGAGGGCCTGGATCTGGGTTTTCTCGTCCACGCACAGCACCAGCGCCCGCTCGGGCGGGTTCAGATACAACCCGACCACGTCGCGGACCTTGTCGACGAACAACGGGTCTTTGGACAGTTTCCACGAATCCTGTTTGTGCGGAGCCAGTCCGAACGCGCGCCAGATCCGCGACACCGCACTCTGGGTCAGGCCCACCTCGGCGGCCATCGATCGCGTCGACCAGTGCGTCGCGTCCTTGGGTGCGGTTTCCAGCGTCCGGGTGATCACTTCTTCGACCCGGGTGTCGGCGATGGTGCGCGGCCGCCCCGGCCGCGGTTCGTCGAGCAGCCCGTCGAGCCGATCGGTGGCGAACCGGTTACGCCAGCGCGTCACCGACGCCCGAGATACCCCCAGCTCCCGCGCAATCGCCGTATTACTCGAATCCCCTTCACACGCAAGGACAATCCGCGCGCGTAGTGCCAACGCCTGTGCGGTGGTGCGACGGCGCGCCCACGCCTGCAACTGGGCACGCTCGTCATCGGTCAACGTCACATCCACCGCAACCGGGCTCGGCACCGCCACAGCCTACAACTGACTGCGAATTAACGACTCAGAACACTAGATCCGCGGACGCAGGCGCACCACGACCGTTCCACGCTCGACCGCGCGACGCAACTGCTCGCGAATCACCCGGCCGTCGGAGTCCAATGCGATGCCCGCGAACCGGCCGTGGGTCGGGTTGTGGCTCAAGATGATCCGATACGGCTCGACCAGCCGCTCCTCCCCGGAGATCACCTCCCAGTCCGCGTCCACGCTGCGCCCGCGCCAGATGATGCGCACCGGTTCGCCGTCGCGCAGATTGCGCCGCCATCCGGCGGCCGTGCCGATCAGTAGCTGTCCGTCGTGTTCGGCGTAGCCGACCGGATTGACGTACTCCCGCCCGGATTTGCGGCCGATCACGGTGATGATCAGCAGTTTGGCGCTCAACAGCCGATGCAGCAGCGGGGTCCGCAACAGCGTCCGCATCACCGCGTCCACGAGGGATTGTGCCCGCAGCCGCGAGGGCGGTGCGGTGATCGAATCAGTCATGGGAGGCACCCTTCTTAATTACTGAGTTGGTACTCAGAAAATACGACCCGGTGCGGCATACTGCAAGGATCCGTTGAATATCAGGAGGCGATGTGGCGGCCGAGGGACGCGCACGGGGCAGGCCGCGCACGGGTGTGCGCGAGGCGGTGATCGAGAGTGCTCAGCGGTTGCTGACCGAATCGGGCGTGGCGCGATTGTCGACCAGGGAGGTCGCGGCGCGCGCGGGCGTCGCCGAATCGAGCATCTTCTATCACTTCGGCGATCGAATGGGACTGCTGGACGCGGTGATTCAGCATCATCTGCGGCCGCTGAAGGATATGCTCGCCGATCGGCCCGGCCGAGCGGCGGAGTTGCGCGATGATCTGCTGGCACTGATCGCGACGCTGGAGGAGTTCTTCCTCGTCGCGATTCCGGTGATGGCGGCCATCCTGTCCGATGCGGAACTGCGCGCGACCTATTCCGCACGCAGTCGCGATCTGGATCTGGGCCCGCATCGGGCGGTCGAGGCGGTGCTGACGCAGTTGGGCCCGGACCGCGAGACGTTGCGTCCGGCGGCATTGCTGCTGGTCGGGGCCGCGCATCAACGCGCGCTGCAGCGGCATCTCAGCCCGCCCGCGGCGCTGTCGGCGCTGCCGTCCGCCGAGGCGATCGCCGAGGCCGCGCTGCCGCTGTTCACGACCGAACCGCGCTGACCGCCGCGCCGGGCGATCGATGCCCGCATCGGCTGTCGCGACCGCCGCCCGTATGACAGAATCGCCCCACCGGTTCGAACACGACGCCGTCCGCGCCGCCGATACCCTCCGGATGCTGTGCGTGAATACATTGGCGCACAAGAGGTTTCAAGTCATTCGGGATCGACGGGAACCGTGTGCGCCGCGGACGCGTCCAAGCGATCACACGAACATACAGTCGAGGCGGGGACAGCATGGAACAGAATGGCGGATTCGGTCCATTGATCGAACAGGCCAGGGCGGGGGCGGTTTCGCTGCAGGTGGATCCGCAGACGTTCCTGGCTCTCGACCAGGCCATGCGCAAACGCAAAGCCGATATCGAGGCCATCGTGCGACTCACCGGCACGGTATCGGGCCACGAATCGTGGGGCCTGGGTGAACAGGCCGCCATTCTCACCTCGGCTCAGACGATGGTGCGGCGTTTCCGGGAGAAGGCCGCGGGCGACCAGGCCAGCGCCGAGGCGATTCTGCGGCAGCATTGGCAGGTAGCCGACGATTTGCAGACCCTATTCCGCACGATCGGTGAACGCCTACGCGAAACCGACAGCGAATTCGCCGCCCGCCTGCGCGATGTGCAGGCCCAACAGCCCGGAGAAGCGGTATGACCGGCTACGACCAGCCCGCGATCACCGATCCGGAGAATGTCGACGCGCTGACCCATCGCCAGATCTACGACGCGTTCCAGACTGTCGGCGATCTCAGTTCCGATGTGGTCACCGCGTGGGGTCAGGCCCATACGCAATGGCGCGATTCCACCGACGAGCTACTGCGCGCGGTGCGCACCGCCGTCGACGGTCACTGGACCGGCGCCGCCGCCGACACGGCGGTCAGTACCCTCACCGCCTACACCGACCACGCCGCCGAACTCGGTGAATTGTTCCAGCAGACCGGCCAGGCCGTCGCCGACACCGCTCAGGCCGCGCTCACCACCAAGTCCTACATCCCGGAACCGGTCAGCCCCACCGCCGATCCCAAACAGGACCCCACCGGCTACGACACCCAATCCCGGGCAGCCCGACAGGCCCAGGACGACGCCCGCCAGATCATGCACCAGCGCTACGTGATTCCCTTCACCAACCAGTCGGCCAAACTCCCCACCTTCCCCCCGCCGCTGTCCGCCGCCGAATCCGGTTCCGCCACAACACCGGTTGCCCGCAACGGATCAACCGACGCCCCCCGGATCGAGCCGGTGGCAACCACACGACCGAACCACCCCGGCGACCTCATCAGCACCCTGTTCCGTCCCAACGACGACCAGCTTCTCAGCGACGACCCGGCCGCCCCCCAACCGGACCGCCCCGCTCCCCAGCACCCGATCTTCGCTCCGGTCTCCGACCTGCACCCCACAGTGCCCCAAGGCGATCCGACCACCCCCACCCTCCGCACCGACACTCCTCTCACCGGTGCACCGCCCCACAGCGGCCCCACCCCACCGCAGCACAGCGACAACCTCTGGTCACCCCCATCACCCGATACCCAGATCCCCCTTCCGGACGACACCACCCCCAAACCCACACTCCCCACCTCAACCCACCCCACGGACCCCACCCTCCCCCAGCCCATCCCGGGCTCCACCTCCCAAATCCCCCACCCTCAGCTCGAAACACCCAGCAGCACGGACTATCTCGCATCACACTCCGAAATCCCCGCGACCATCCCAACCTCCGCCTCCACCCCCATCTTCACCACCCCCGAACACGCCCTCCCCCCAACCCACACCCCCGACCTCTCCCAGCCCCAACTCAACACGCCCCTCTCGAACTCAACCCCACCCTCTCCAACACCCCCACACACCGGCACCCCAGGAACCACCACACCAACCCCCAACCCCAGCACGCAGCCCCCACAACCGATCCCAGCCACCCCACACACCGGCACCCCCATCCCATCCACCACCACACCAACCCCCAACCCCAGCGCGCAGCCCCCACAACCCATTCCGGCCACCCCACACACCGGCGCACCAAACCCACCCATCGCAGCGACACCGGGCACCACCACACCAACTCCTTACCCGGGCACGTACACCCCACAACCGATTCCGGGCACCACCACGCCGGGCCCATACCCGAGCGCCCAGTCCCCCCAGCCGATTCCGGGCACACCGGTGAATCCTCATACCGGCACGCCGAACCTCCCGGCCGCCGGGACAGCCCCGAATGTCGGCGGACCCGCATCGTCCGGTCCGATTTCTCCGCAACCTGTTCCAGGTAGCCCGAATCTGCCGCCCACCTCGTCCGGCAGCACTCCGTCGATGCCCAATGCGCCTCAGCCGCAGTCGAATACACCGCTGCCGTCCGGCTCGACGCCCGGAGCGAGCGCACCCGTCGTCTCGGGCGGTACCGGAGCCGATGCGACAGTCGGCGGTCAGTCGCCCGGGGCGACGTCGAGCTCCGGTGGGGCGCAGTCCAGTTCGTCGTTGGGCGGGGCTCCCGCGCCGACGAATGCGCCCACCGAGGGGGGCGGTTCGGGATCCGGGCAGGTGGTGGATTCGCCTCGGGCTCAGACGAACAGCCCGCAAGCACCCAGTTCAGCGGGAACCGATGCGGGTCGGCCGTCCGCGCCCGCGCCGAGTGCTCCGAATTTCCAATCGACGAGTGGTGTTGTGCCGCATGTCCCGCCGGCGCCCCCGGCACCCGGGCCGTCCGCCCCCATACCCGCCGCGCCCCCGGCATCGGCCGCGCCGTCCGTGCCCGCACCGCCACCCGCGTCTGCTGGGACCGCAGTGCCAGCCGCACCATCCGAGCCCGCGGCGCCAGCCGCACCGCCAGCGGTCGCGGCACCGGGATCCACTCCGCCTCCCGCGACATCGAATCCTCCAACACCACAGCCACATTCACCATCGGTCACCGCACCCCCCAGCGCGGGCCCAGGACAACCCGGCACCCCACAATCCCCGATGCCGAAACCCGGCATGCCGCCAGCACCACTCCACCCGCAAACCGACACCGACGTCCCCGACATCATGCCCGAGGCGGGCCCCGCCGCCGCGGGCGTGGTCGGCGCGGCCGCCGCGCATCTGTCCCACGACGGATCCATCCCCCAACATCCCGATCAGCACCGACTGCCGCGAATCAGATTGCGGTTCCAGGGCGATCGGGATCGACGCGGTAAGAAGGTGCGGATGCAGAACGAGTCGCAGGGGGCGGAGACGGGTAAGGAACCGATCGTCCCGCCCACGATCGGCGAGTAGCCGATGGCGACCTGGTCGTTCGATTCGGAGGAGTTCGCGGCGCTCTGGTACGGACCGGCGAACGATCGGATGCTCTATCCGCTCGACTATCTGTCCAGGTTCAGCCATATCAACGAACGCGACCGGTTCTGGGCCGAGGTCCGTCACCAGTACTCCGAACACGGCCGGTTGAGTTGGAACGAGGCGGATCTGCTGCGGCGAGCCTTCACGGTGCTCACCGAACCGGAGGTGTGGGCCGAAATCCACGGCGTCTCCGACGATTCCGGGCCGGTGCGGGTGGCCGCCGCCCGGCACGATCGACATGCCGCGCTGGCCGTGCAGTTCATCCGACAGACCCGCATCGAACTGAGCATCCTCCCCACCGACCAACTACCCACCCGCCTGCTCGCCCTGCTCCCGGAATGCCCGCCGGGCGACCAGCCCGCCGAGGCCTTCGGCGCGGCCGACCTCTACCTCGAGAACCAACCCGCCCTCCGCTACACCGGCGAATCGACTCCCCTGCAACGCTATCGCCGCCTCGTGCGCCGCCCGGCCACCGGCGCGGGCGTCCTCACCGTCTTCCGCGGCCCCCGCAACCTCGGCAATCGCCGACCACGCAAGGTCGGCACGATCCGCTGGTACGACATCGAATCCGACGGCCGCTACCTGGAAACCGGCACACGCACCCTCACCGTCCGCCCCGCCGAGCCCCGCGCTCTGCAAGCGGCCCTCACCCGCCTACTCGACCACGCCTTGGTCGAATACCGCGAATACCTCGAAGACGCCGCCGATTTCCCACAGACCGCCCCCGCTCCCGTCATCCGCCGGAACTAGCACCCGCGCACGAATCAGGCCGAGCCCGATTCGCCGAGATATGCCGTCTCGGCGTCGAATCCGAGGTCCACGCGCATGAGCGCGCGAAGCCGCCGGTAATTGTCCTGGCAGACGCGCCAGTCGAGGCGCGACTGCTCGGCATCGACGGCATCGTCGAGTGGCGCGGCGGCGAAACGCATGCGCGGAACCGTGACGTCGGCGATCAGTGCGCGGAACCGTTCCGGGGCGACCAGAACCACCAGTCCCAGCGTCCGGGTCGTCGCTTCGGCGGCCTCTCGAAGCCGTGTCTGCGCCGCCGCACCGACCCCCGCATTCGCGATCCGCGCCTGCCAGATCGGATGCAACGTGGCGTCCCAATATTCGACAGCGCCCAGACGCTGGGCGTGTGCGTCCTGCCGTGCCTGATAGCGCCGATCGTCGTCATGGCGCTCGCGATCTCGCCGCCGACGCCGATCCTCACGCCACGATCCGACGAACTGCGCACCCAGTACCCCGGCAAAGCCCATGCCCGCCACCACGATCGGAACCCACACCGACACCTCGCCCGCCATGGCCACAGCCTACGAGCATTCCCGGCGGCCGCGTGCGTCGTTCGAACCGGCCCTACTCTCCGGCCGCGGCGAGCATGCGCTGCTTGCCGGACAGAATGTGTTCCTCCATCAACCGGGCCGTCGCCGCGATATCGCCCGCCGCCAGCGCCTCGATGATCGCGGCGTGCTGACCGTTCGAAACCTCCCGCGCCGCCGTCGTTTCCAGACCGTGCCGCCGGAACAGATGCAGTTCCTTGGAGACACTGTCGTACAGCTCGGCCAGCCTCGGATTTTCGGCGAGGGCCACCAGCGCGCGATGCAGATCGACATTGCCCGGGTAGTAGTCGTCCACATCGGGGACGGCCGCCGCCAGTTGTGCGACGCGAGAACGTAATTCGTCGATTCGATCGGCGCTCGCCCGCTCGGCCGCGAGGCGACCGGCCGTGCGGAACAGCCCGGCCCGCACGTCGTAGAGCGCCGCGGCCTCCGATAGCGAGATCTCCCGCACGAACATGCCGCGATTGGTGCGGAATTCGACCAGCCGATCCCGCTCGAGCTGACGGCAGGCCTCCCGAATAGGACCCCGGCTGACCCCGAGCCGCAGCGCGAGCGCCGATTCGTTGATGCGGTCCCCGCCGCTCAGCGCACCCGTGATGATCATGCGTTCGAGTTCACCCACGATCAGCTGCGGCAGCGAGGTCGCCTGTCGCTCGGCGACCTTGCGCTGCAGCGCGTTGATCACCGCGTCGTCGCGCTCATCCGACAGCGTCATGACCCCTCTTCACATCGACGGCACGGGCGATTCGCGCAGTGAACCACAGCGGCAGGCAAATTGCAAATCGTTGACAGTTGACGATTGGTGCGCGCACACTCGGAGCCCTGATGAAGGCCCGAGCCGGTGGAGGCTGTCGGATGAGGATCAAAGACATTCGCGCGAGTGTGCACACCATGTCGATCGAGGTGCCACTACTGGACGAACGGGTCAGCGGCTACGGCCGCGAGGAACAGAAGGAGTTCGTGTTCTGCGAGGTGGAGACCGATGAGGGACTCACCGGCGTCGCGGTCACCGGGCATTTCCTGGCCCGCGCCGTCGTGGCCGCCCTCGAACAACATTTCCTCCCCGCCGTACTCGACCTCGACCCCCTCGAACTCGAGGCGATCCATCAGCGAATCTGGCGTCGCCTGAACCCGCGCGCGATGACCGGTGTGGTCTCGAGCGCGCTGTCGCTGCTCGATATCGCGCTGTGGGACATCATCGGCAAGCAGGCGGGCCGGTCGGTCGCGAGCCTGCTCGGCGGGGCGCGCGCGAGCGTGCCGGTATACGTGACGTTCGGCTTCCCGCAGTACGACCGCGAGCTGCTCGCGGCCGCGGCCCGGTTGCAAGTCGAACACGGCTTCACCGCATTGAAAATGGTTGTGGCCGTGGATGATCGAGGCTGGCGCGAGGACGCCGTGCGAATTCGCGCGGTCCGCGCGGAGGTCGGCGACGACATCGACCTGATGATCGATGCGAACTACCTGTTCACCCCCACCGAGGCGGCCTTGCTCGCCCGCGCGGTCGAGGATGTGAACCTCACCTGGTTCGAGGAACCGTTGCAGCAGAACGACGCTCGCGCACTGGCCGATCTGCGCGCGAACACCCGCGTCCCGATCGCGGCCGGGCAGATGGAAGGGCATCGCTGGCGGCTCCGCGAATTGGTCGACCACCGAGGCGTCGACATCCTGCAGCCCAATGTCTGCTACTGCGGCGGTTTCACCGAGGCGCGCAAGGCCGCGCATCTGGCCCAGATCTACAACCTGCCGCTGGCACACGGCGGCGGCTGGCCGCTGTTCAACCTGCACACCCTGGCCGGTCTGATGAACGGCTGGCTGCTGGAGTGGCATGTGGGCATGGCCCAGGTCGGCCAACTGCTGTTTCCCGACTCGCCCCGACCGGCCGCCGGTCGCATCACGGTTCCCGACCGGCCCGGCCTCGGCCTCACCGTCGACCGCGACGCCCTGCGCGCGACGCTGGTCCCGGAGCGGTGAACGAGGTGCGTCATGTCGCTCACGCAATCCAAATCCCTTGCCGAGGAAGATGATTCGACTGTACCGCCGCGTTGGCGACGGCTGGTCGGCAGTACCAGTCTGCAGGTCCTCGTCGCGGTGATCGCCGCCGCGATATTCGGGTCGACGGCCCCGCGCCAGGCCACCGCGACGCAGCCGCTCGCGACGGTATTCATCGATCTGATCCAGATCGCCATCGCGCCGATCGTCTTCCTGGTCACGGTCACCGGCATCGTCACCACCGGCGGTTTGAAGGCGGTCGGCCGCATCGCGGTGAAGGCGCTGATCTACTTCGAGATCGTCAGCACCGTGGGCATGCTGCTCGGACTGGCCGCGGTCGACCTGCTGCGGCCCGGAGCGGGCGTGCACCGGCCGGAGCACGCGTCGGATCAACTCTCCACCTATGTGCCCAATGCCGGGCGCGACACCTCCTTCGGCGCGTTTCTGTCGAAAATGGTGCCCGACAATATCGTCGGCGCGTTCGCCACCGGCGGGGTGATCCAGGTCCTGGTCGTGGCGGTGCTGTTCGCTCTGGCCGTCGTGGCGCTGCCCGAGCCGGTGTCGGCGCCGGTGGTGCGCGGGTGCGCGACGCTCTCGGAGGTCTTCTTCCGGTTGATCCGGCTGGTCATGCTGCTCGCGCCGATCGGCGCCTTCGGCGCGGTGGCCGCGACGGTGGGCCGATACGGACCGCAGACCCTGACCGCGTTGATGAAGCTGGTCGGGGTGTCGGTTCTCGCCATGGTCGTCTTCATCGTGGTGATTCTCGGCGTGATCGCCCGCGTCGCGGGATTCTCGCTGTGGCGGCTGATCCGGCATCTGCGGCGCGAACTGCTGGTCGTCCTCGGCACCTCATCCTCGGAAGCCGTTCTGCCGCAACTGATGCAGCGGCTCGAGGAGGTGGGATGCCGACGGGCAGTGGTGGGTCTGGTGGTGCCGTCGGGCTATTCGTTCAATCTGGACGGCGTGGCGGTGGTGGTGCCGATCTGCGTGGTCTTCATCGCCCAGGTGTACGGAGTGCCGCTGACCTTCGGGGATCAGTTGACACTGTTTCTGATCTTCCTGGTGCTGTCCAAAGGAACTGCGGGAGTGAGCGGTTCGGCATTCGTCACCCTTGCCAACACCGTCGCCGCGACCGCGCTGGTCCCGGTGGCCGGACTGGCGCTGGTGCTGTCGGTGGATCGGTTCCTGTCCATGGCGCGTGCGCTCACCAATGTGCTGGGCAATGCGGTCGCGGCCGTGGTGGTCGCCCGCTACGAGCCCGGCGGGCTGGATCGAGATCTGGTCGCCGCCACGATCGGGTCCCGCAACCACTCGATCGAGCCCGAAACCACTGAGCCCCTGTCGAATACACCCTGAGGAGGAATACCGTGCCCCGAATCGTCGCAATTCACGAAGGCACCGTGGCGATCAGCTCCGCGATGAGCAACGCCTTCATCGACTTCAGCGCCATGGACTGTTCGATCGTGGCGGTGGTCAGCGATGTCGTGCGCGACGGGCAGCCCGTCGTCGGCTACGGCTTCAACTCCAACGGCCGCTACAGCGCGGGAGAAATACTGCGCCGCAGGATCATTCCGCGCTTGCTGGCCGCGCCGCCGGACGAATTGCTGACCGATGACGAAGCGGCGATCGATCCGGTGCGCGCGTGGGATGTCATGATGCGCAACGAGAAACCCGGCGGGCACGGTGAGCGTTCGGTGGCCGTCGGCGTGATCGATATGGCGCTGTTCGATCTGGCCGCCAAGCTGGCCGAGCAGCCGCTGCATCGTTGGCTGGCAAAGCATTTCGAGCTCGGCGAACCGGATGAGGATGTATTCGTCTACGCCGCGGGCGGCTACTACGCGCCGGGCAAGGATCTCGCGCGGCTGCGGGACGAGATCGCCGAATTCCTCGGACAGGGCTACGACGTCGTCAAGATCAAAATCGGTGGCGCGCCGCTGGCCGAGGATTTGAAGCGGATCGAGGCCGTGCTCGAGGTCCTCGGCGGCGACGGCAATCGGCTGGCGGTCGACGCGAACGGTCGTTTCGATCTCGCGACGGCGCTGGATTACGGCCGGGCCCTGGAACCCTACGGCCTGCGCTGGTACGAGGAGCCGGGCGATCCCCTGGACTTCGCGCTCAATGCCACACTCGCCGAACACTATTCGTTACCGCTGGCGACCGGGGAGAATCTGTTCTCCACCACCGATGCCCGCAATCTGATCCGATACGGCGGCCTGCGCCCGGATCGCGACATCCTGCAATTCGATCCGGTGCTCGGCTACGGGTTGGTCGAATATCTGCGCACCCAGGACATGCTGCGCCGCCACGGCTGGTCGTCGCGGCGCTGTATTCCGCACGGCGGACATCAGTTCGCCTGCCATATCGCCGCGGCCGCCCACCTCGGCGGCAACGAGTCCTATCCCGGGGAATTCCAGCCGACCGGCGGCTTCGCCGATTCGGCGATCATCGAGCGCGGGCGGCTGCGGCTGGGCGAGACGCCGGGAATCGGGTTCGAGGACAAGGCGAATCTGTATCGGGCGTTCCGGGCCCTGCACGATTGAAACGACGCGCGGGATTTGCGCTGCGGGCGAACACGGGTGGCGGGTGGGGTCGTGCCGTGGATCCTGGAGGAGAGCAACACTGTAATCGTGTAATAGAGGTGGTGGTCGCCGTGGCCGAGGATGCGATCGCGGGCGCCGCGAACGATTCGACGAGCGATGAGCTGCTCGGCGGATCCACCGACGCGGCGGCATTGGATGCCTATTCCAGGACGGTCGTCTCGGTCGCCCGCGCGGTGACACCGCATGTCGCGAGCGTGCAGACCCGGCGCGGGGGCGGGTCAGCGGTGGTGTTCACCGATGACGGGTTCCTGCTGACCAATGCGCATGTCGTGGGTTCGGCGAATACGGGGACGTTGGTGTTCGCCGACGGGGCCGAGGGGCGCTTCGATGTGGTGGGCGTCGATCAGCTGTCGGATCTGGCGGTATTGCGGGCCCGTGGCGGCGCGCCGGATGCGGTGCCGCTCGCAGATGCCGACAGTTTGGTGGTCGGGCAGTTGGTTGTCGCGGTGGGCAGTCCGCTCGGGCTGGCCGGATCGGTGACCGCCGGGGTGGTGAGCGCGCTCGGCCGTTCCGTGCCGGTGGGGACCCGTCGCACGACGCGGATCATCGAGGATGTGATCCAAACCGATGCCGCGCTCAATCCGGGCAATTCCGGTGGCGCGCTGTCGGATTCGGCAGGGCGGGTGGTCGGGGTCAATACCGCCGTCGCAGGAATCGGTCTGGGCCTGGCGATTCCGATCAACAGCACCACCCGGCGAATCATCACCACACTGCGCACCGAGGGGCGGGTGCGCCGCGGCTACCTCGGCATCGTCGGCGTTCCCGCGCCCGTGCCCGCCGCGGTCGCCGCGCGCATCGGTCAGCAGACCGCGCTACGCATTGTCGAGGTCGTCCGCAATGCGCCCGCCGACCGCGCCGGGCTGCGCACGGGCGACCTCATCCTGAGCATCGCCCGCACCGATGTCCACAACGCTCAGGGACTGCAGCGCCATCTGCTGGCCGACACGATCGCCCGGCCGCTGCCGCTGACGGTTCTGCGCAACGGGGCCATGGTCGACGTGATCGCGGTGCCCACCGAGCTCACCGCGGAGTGATGTCAAGCCGATTCGGCCAGCGCGGCCGACTGCCACACCTCGGCCAACTCCTGCAGCGGAATATCCAGCGCCCGGCTCAGACCGACGACCGTGCCGAAGGCCGGGCTGGGCAGGCGGCCCGATTCGATCTTGCGCAGGGTCTCCGGGGAGATGCCCGCGACCCGCGCGACCTCGGCCGGATCGCGTTCGGCGCGGGCGGCCCGCAGATAGGAGCCGAGTCGGCGACCGGCCGCCACCTGGGCCGGAGTGAGCGGGAGGCGAACCATGCCCTCAGACTACGGGTTGGTATTCAAATACCGCAAGCGCTATGGTCGGTATTTAAATACCGATACTGGAGGTGAACGTGGTCGAGTTGAAGACGGCCCGGGAGATCGAGCGCATGCGGGTGACGGGACGGTTCGTCGCCGAGGTCCTGGGCGAGCTGCGCGAGCGGGCGCAGGTGGGGGTGAATCTGCTCGAGTTGGAACAGCATGTGCGCCAACGGATCCGCGCGCGCGGCGCGACCTCGTGCTACTGGGACTACGCACCCTCGTTCGGGCGCGGCCCATTCCGCAATACCATCTGCCTGTCGGTGAACGACGCTGTGCTGCACGGACTTCCGTTCGACTACCGCCTGCGCGACGGCGATGTGCTGACCATGGATCTGGCCGTCGGCATCGACGGCTGGGTGGCCGACGCGGCGATCACGGTCATCGTCGGCACCGCCGCCGAGGAGGACCTCCGCCTGGTCCGCGCTACCGAGGAGGCCCTCGCGGCCGGCATCGCCGCCGCTGTCCCCGGCAACCGAATCGGCGACATCTCCGCCGCCATAGCCGCCGTCGCCCACGCCCACGGCTACCCCATCAACACCGAGTTCGGCGGCCACGGTCTGGGTCGCACCATGCACGAGGACCCCCACATCGCCAACAACGGCGCCCCCGGCCGCGGCTACCGCCTCCTCCCCGGCCTGACCATCGCCCTGGAACCCTGGTTCGCCGCCACCACCGACCGCATAATCACCGACCCCGACGGCTGGACCCTCCGCTCCGCCGACGGCTCCCGCACCGCCCACTCCGAACACACCATCGCCATCACGGAAAACGGTCCGACAGTACTGACCCTCGCCGCCTGAATGTCGACCGCACCGGCGAATCCACCACCAGCATGCGCCATGGAACCGAACCGATACCCGTCGAGGAGTATCGGCAGACAGGTACCCGGTGGAGCTGCCCGGAACGTTGACGGCACGGGATCACCGGGGTGTCAGGAAGTCGGTGAGCAGTGGCAGCAGCGCCGGAAGCCCGTCGATGGGAACGATGTGGCCGCAGTCGGGGATCACGACCTCCGTCAGATCGTCGGTGCGGGAACGCAACTGGCGGGCGAGGGCATCGCCGACCGGATGCGCTCCGACGGCCAGCGTCGGCATTCGCAATCGGGTTGCGGTCGTGGCGTTCTCGATCTGGCGGGCGCTCTCGGGCAGTGCGCGGTAGTGGGCGAAGGCGGCGCGCAGCGCGTCGCGGCCGGTGTAGGCGGCGACGAACGCGGCGCGCAGTTGCGCGGGGACACCGCGGCCACGCGTGCCCGCGGTCAGAAACCAATCGATATAGGAGTCCTCATGCCCGATGAGCACCGATTCGGCCAGGCCCGGGACGGCGTGGAAGCCGAACCACCAGGGCGGTCCGTCGCGCAGGAAATCCTCGGCTCCGGGTAACCGGCCCAAAATCGCCTCCATCAGCACCAGGCGGCGAACTCGATCCGGGTGCTGCCTCGCGGTCAGGAACGCCGGAGCAGCACCCAAATCGAACCCCACTACATCCGCGCGGGTCTCGCCCAGGGCATCCAGCACGGCAATCGCGTCCGCGGCCAAATTTCCGGCGTCGTAACCGCTTTCCGGACGGGTGGTCGCACCCAGTCCGCGCAGGTCGGGCGCGATCACCCGATGCGTGCTCGCGAGTCTGTCCAGCACGCCCCGCCACACCTGCCAGGTGTGTGGAAACCCGTGCAGGAGCAGGATCGCGGAACCCGCCCCGGCGACGGCGACATTCATGTCGATCCCGTTCGCCGTGACCCTGTGCAGTGCGATACCGGTGCTCATCTCCACCTCGAAACTGGTAACCATCGGTGACCACATCACGGTAGGTAACCTGGTTGGATCGGCCAAGACGGCACTTTCGACTCAGGTGGTGAGCTCCAGGTGACTACCCAGCGCGGCGATCTGTTCGATCCCGCCTGTCCGACCAGGCAACTGCTGGACAGGATCGGCTCCAAATGGGTCTCGATGGTGGTGAAAATCCTCGCGGCGGCCAATCCGTCCGAGGTGCGCTTCGCCGAACTGCGCCGCCGCATCCCGGGCATCTCCCAGAAGATGCTGTCGGTCACCCTCGGGCAACTGGTGCGCGACGGCCTCGTCGCCCGCCGCGTCGAACCCACCGTCCCACCCCAGGTCCACTATCGCCTCACCGAACTCGGTATGTCCCTGGAGGTTCCGCTCGCCGCGCTACGACAATGGGCCGAGCAGCACATGTCGGCCATCGACGACCGATCCCCGGCCGACCGGTGATCTCCGGACCGTCCGCGCCCGACCTCCGTCACGATCACTCCCGCAACCACGTCTCGAGGTCATCGACCTCGCGCAGGTCGGCGGCGATTGTGGCGCGGTCCTCGGCAGTCAGGTCGAGAGTGGAGATTTCGCGACGGAGTTCGGACGCTCGGGTGAGATCGGCTGTGGCGATGGCGATTTCGGCGAGAATGGCCAGGGCTCGGGCTCGGTTCGAAGTGGAGGATTGCGTGCCGTGGCGGCGGAGGCCCGTTTCCAGAACTCGGGCCGCGGCTCGGTCGTCGTTCTTGAAATCTCGCAGGTTGCGGGCGTTGTCGATGGCTCGGGACAGGCCCGTCAGGGATTTCGCGCCGCCGTGTTCGAAGTCGGGTTCGCCGCGGCGGATGTAGATGATCGAGTTGCCGACCGGGTCGACGACGGTGAAGCGGGTCTGTCCGGGGCGGAATCTGGTGATACGCGGGATACCTCGCGAGGGGACCTTCCCGTAGCGCGCTCGCAGTGCGGCGGAGAATTCGGCGTGTAGATCCTCCACCTCGTCGACTATTACCAGGCAGCCGACATAGGCCACGGCCCCGGGATCGATCGGGCGTGGCGACGGGCCGAAATGCACATCGCATCCGTCGCGGGTGACAGCGCCGTAATGGTAGGGACGGGTCTGTTCGGCGGTCACGATGTAGCCGAGGGCCCGATAGAAATCCAGCGTTTGCGGGAGATCCCCGCTCCAGAGGATTGGAACCGAGGTGGCGACCAATTCGCCCTCCTGTCGAGCTAGCCAAATTTGTCTACCCGAGGTTAGGGCCGCAAGCGGTGGAAGTCAAATTTGATTAGTATGCGTATTCGATCGAGAGGAGTGGCATATGTCGGCAGTCCGACTGCTGGTACTGGGCGTGATCCGCCTGCGTCAACCCACCTACGGCTACGCGGTCCGGCAGGAACTGCTGTCGTGGCGCGCCGAGGAATGGACCAATGTGAAGCCCGGCTCGATCCACCACGCGCTCAAACAGCTCACTCGTGAGGGCCGACTGCGCGCACTCGGCACCGAGGCCAGCGATCTGGGACCCGGCCGCACCTTGTTCGAGCTGACCCCGCACGGGGAGCAGGAATTCTTCCGCCTGCTCGAAAACGCCCTCGGCAGTGTGGATATGGAGGAGCTCGGCGCGGGCATCGCCTTGATGGACGCGCTGCCACGGGCCCGGGTGATCGAATTGCTGACCGCTCAACGTCGCCGCACAGCGGAGATCCGCGACGGTCTGCTGGCGATGATGCCCGAATTCCCGGGCCGCTACGAGGCCCCGCACTCCCCCGATCTGCTCGAGCTGTGGAGCGGTGTATTCGCCGGATTCACCGATTGGACGGGACGGCTTGTCGAGCGGCTCGAGGCGGGCGAATACCGCATGGCCGACGACGATCCGGCGACCTCGGGTTAGGCTGCCCGGGTGGACAACCCCTTCGGTGGCGTCGGCACCGCGAACTACGTATTGCTCGCCACGTTTCGCAAGAACGGCAGCCCGGTGGCGACCCCGGTGTGGGCGGTGCTCGACGGCGACAAACTCTACATCTGGACCGTGACCGACAGCGGGAAGGTCAAGCGGCTGCGCAACAACCAGGCCGTCACTCTGCAACCGTGCTCGGTCACCGGCAAACCGCGGGGCCAGGTCGTGCGCGGCACCGCGCGCCTGCTCGACGACGCGGGCAGTCAGCGAGTGCGCCGGCTGGTCAAGCGCAAGTACGTGATCCAGGGCTGGCTCACCGTGACCGGTAGCCTCGTACGTCGCGGCAAGAACGGAACGATAGGCATCGAGGTCACCGCCGATTGAATCGGCCGCGTCGCGCTACCGGGGATGACCGAGTTGTAGGTCGAGAATCGGATTCCCCGCGCCATTGACCGTAATGCGCGCCGAGACCGGCGGATATCCGCTCACCTGAAGCAGATACGCGCCGGGCGGCACGTCGTCGAGTACATAGCTCCCGTCCTCGGCGGTCGCCGTCGCCGTAATCGCACTGCCCGCATCGGTCAGCAGCGTGACCCGCGCGTCGGGAATGGGCCGATCGGTGCGATCGTGGCGCACGGTTCCCACGATCCTGGCGGATGCCGTCAACACCAGATCACAGCGCGGCTCCGCGGCGCCGCCGAATTCCGCCGGTACGGCCGCCGGAAGATATCCCCGAGCGCTGGCCGCGATCGTGAACAGCCCCGAAAACAGCCCCGGCAGTACATATTCCCCGTCGACTCCCGTCACCGCCGCGGCGACGACCTCCCCGCGCGCATCGGTCACCACGACGGTGGCGTCCGCGACCGGCCCGCCATTGCGATCGAGGACATACCCCAGCGTGCCCCCCGCACTGGTCAGCACGAAATCATGCGTCACCGCCGAATCCCCCACGCGCACACCGGCAGCATCGGGCCGGTACCCGTCAGCGGCCACAACCACCACATACCGCCCCGCCTTCGGAACGCTCAACTCATACGCTCCGTCGGCCCGCGACCGCGCCCGCCCCCGCTGATGCCCCGCATGATCAATGAGCGTCAACGGCGCCCGTGCCACCGGCTGCCCCGCCGGTGCCCGCACCCACCCCCGAACAGCCACAAACGATTCCGCACCCTCACCCGCCTCCGACACACCCGCCGCACCACCCGACACTCCCTGCATCGCAGCCCTCTGCCCGATCAGACCCGACTCCCCGTCCGGCACAGGAGCCTCCGAGACCGCCAACGCCGGATCCCCCGGAACGGACGCCGCCGAACCCGCGGTCGCCGCTTCCGATGACAGTACCCGGCCGCGAATCAGTGATGCGATCGCCGCGATCAGGGATAGCGCGATGGCCATCGAGAACACCACGACCAAACCGTCGTGGAACGGCTGGGAGACCAGGTCCGGGAAGAATTGTCGGCCGGTCAATCTCGCGGCATTGTCCGGTGGCAGGTCCGCCAGAATGCCGGGGCCGAGAAGATGTTCGATCGGGTTGTAGCCGAGGAAGGCGGCGAACAGCACACCCACCGGCGGCAGGGCCGAGACCGGCTGCGCGGCTGCGGCGGGCACGCCCTGGGCGGTCAGCCCGTCGAACAGGGTGTGCGGCATCGAGCCCGCGAGCCCGGCGATCATGAGCGAGAAGAACACGCCCATCGACAACACCATCCCCGCGTTCTGGAAGGTGGCCCGCATCCCCGAGGCCGCACCGCGATCACCCGCGGGCACACTCGACATGATGATCGAGGTATTGGGCGCGGCGAACAGTCCGCCGCCCAGGCCGTTGACGAAGATCAGCAACGCGAACACCGAATAGTCGAAATCGGTCGGCAGCACCAGCAGTCCCGCGAACGAGGCGGCCATCACCACGAACCCACCGGCGGCGAACAGCCGCGCGCCGAAACGATCCGACAGATATCCGGCGATGGGCCCGGCCGCGAGGAACCCGATCGTCAACGGCAGCAGATAGATTCCCGCCCACAGCGGCGTATCGGCGTAATCGAACCCGTGCAGCGGCAGCCAGATTCCCTGCAACCAGATGATCAGCATGAACTGCAACCCACCCCGCGCGATCGCACCCAGCAGCGTGGCCACATTGCCACCCGCGAAGACCGCATCGCGGAACAGTCGCAGCGGGAACATCGGTTCGGCGACTTCGACTTCCACCACGCAGAACACAGCCAAAAGCGCCACCCCGCCGATCAACCCGGCCAGCACCCACGGATTGGTCCACCCCATCACATGCCCGCCGTAGGGTTGGATGCCGTAGGTGATGGCGGCCAGCAACGCGGTCAACCCCAGAGCGAAGGTGATATTTCCCCACCAATCCATTCGCCCGGGAGCGCGCACCCCGGTCTCGTGCAGCGATCGATAGGCCCAAATCGTGCCGAGGATGCCGATCGGCACATTCACCCAGAACACCGATCGCCAATCCCATTCCACCAGCGCCCCGCCCAGAATCAGGCCGATGAACGACCCCGCGATCCCGGAAACCATATTGACGCCCAACGCCATTCCGCGCTGCTGCTGTGGAAAGGCATCGGTGAGAATCGCCGCCGAATTGGCCATCAGCATCGATCCACCGACGGCCTGGGCGACCCGCCAGCCGATCAGCCACAGCGCCCCGGCCCCGCCGTGCAGCGGATCCAGCGACAGGATCACCGAGGTGATGGTGAAGATGAGGAATCCGGCGTTGTAGATGCGCACCCGCCCCCACATATCGCCGAGTCTGCCCAGCGCGACCACCAGCACGGCCGTCACGAGCATGTAGCCCATCAGCACCCAGAGCAGATAACTGACATTGCCGGGTTGCAGCGGATCGAGCCGAATCCCGTTGAAGATTCCCGGTAGTGAGATGAGCACGATCGACGCGTTGATGGTCGCGACGAGCACGCCGAGTGTGGTGTTGGTCAGGGCCACCCACTTGTAGTGGGGGTGGTCGGCGCCGATCCAGGTTTTGCGCCCTTGCGAGCGGGGGCTACCGGCCTGCCGTGTCACTTCCTCGATAGCCATCAGGCACTTCCTCGAAATGTGGAATCATCTTGCGCACGATCGGCGTGGCTACGCGCAGCGCCGAACCGAGCGCCTCGCGTTCCGCGGCGGGCAGATTCGCCACCAGTCCGGTCAGCCAGATATCGCGGGAGCGCCGATGTTCGGCCAGCAGCCGCTGTCCGGTATCGGTGACCGCGATCAGACAGGCCCGACCGTCCTCGGGATCGCGCACCCGCTCGACCAATCCGCGCTGTTGCAATCGCTGGATCAGCTGCGTCATCGATGGCTGCGCAACGCCTTCGGCGGCCGCCAACGCGGTCAGCCGTGCCGGACCTTCTCGTTCCAAGCGCCCCAGAGTGGTCAGCGTCGTGAGACTGACGCCTTGGCGCTGTGGCAGATGGCGCACCAGCGTCGCGGCCACCTCGACCAGTGCCGCCGCGACTTCGCCGAGGTCCTCCCCAGGCGCCGTCCCGCTCATATTGTCGGTTGTATCACACACCTATATAGGGTGCCTATACATTGGACCGATCCGCGGGTTGGAGCCGAATATCGCTCAGCCGAGCGACTTTCGAGCGAAACCATGGTCTCTCGCGGACCGGCTGCGCGTCACGGCCGAGGGGTGCCGTCGCGCAGCCGGATCCGGCAAGTAGGTGGATCGCCGACCGGTCCGGTCGGCGATCCCGTTCCCGCGACCTGTGGGGCAGGGTCGCGGGGTCTAAGGCGTCACGGCTGGTTGGCTCCGGCGATACCGCCGATGATGCCGCCGATGACGCAGCCCGGAACGGCGCCGATGATCGCGAAGATGAGCCCGATCAGGAAGCCGATCGCGCAGCCGATCAGCACGCCCGCGACCGTGGTGCCCGCATCGCCGATGAATTGCGGCGCGCCGGGTTCGGGTGCGGCCGCGCCGATCGGGTTCAGCGTCAATGTGGTTGCCGCGGCGTCGATCTCGGGAGCCACCCGGACCTGCTGACCGGAGACCGTCTGCACAGTGGTCGGCACGGTCGTGATCAGCGAACCATCGGGCGCTTGCACGGAGATGCCCGCCGGTGTCATCACGAACTTGCCGGCCGCGAGGGTGACGGTTGCGCTGGAACGATCGGGCGCCACCGCGGCCGTGTATTCCACGCCGTGGTCGACACTGCTCACCACGGGCACCGTGGCGACGCTCGCCTCGCCGTGGGCGGTCGCGGCGGCAATTCCCAGCGCGGCCGTCGAGAGTACCGCCGCGGCGGCAACTTTCGCGATTCTCATACCTGTCACCTGCAATCGAGAAGCCGGCTCACCCCGCCACATCGCCACGCGACCCGGCCGCCAGGCGAACCGGGAAACGGAACCAACTGTCCAGTCCCCGAAGGGGTTTCCACATCCCGGGCGGTATTTCGAACCTGCCGCCCGGATGTTTCCCATGCTCCTCGCGTTCCCCGACGCGCCAAAGACGGTGCTTCGAGGGGCAGGCGAGCGGAACGACTACTCCAATTCGCCTTCGGTTTCCAGATAGACCTGACGCAATTGCCGCAGCGTCTGCGCCTCCGGATGCTCCCACAGCCCGCGCTCGGCGGCTTCGAGGAGCCGTTCGGCGATTCCGTGCAAGGCCCACGGATTCGACTGCTCCATGAACTTGCGATTCACCTCGTCGAATACGTAGCTCTCGGAGAGCTTTTCATACATCCAGTCGGCGACCACATTGGTGGTGGCGTCGTAGCCGAACAGATAGTCGACGGTGGCCGCCATTTCGAAGGCACCCTTGTAACCGTGCCGACGCATCGCCTCGAGCCAGCGCGGATTGACCACGCGGGCGCGGAACACGCGGGTGGTCTCCTCCGACAGGGTTCGGGTGCGCACGGCATCGGGACGGGTGCTGTCGCCGATATAGGCCTCGGGGTTCTTCCCGGTCAGCGCGCGCACCGCGGCGACCATACCGCCGTGGTACTGGAAGTAGTCGTCGGAGTCGGCGATATCGTGCTCGCGGGTGTCGGTGTTCTTGGCGGCCACCGCGATTCGACGATAGGCGCTGCGCATATCGTCGGCGGCTGGAGCGCCGTCGAGGTCGCGGCCGTAGGCGAAACCGCCCCACGCGGTGTACACCTGGGCCAGATCGTCGTCGGTACGCCAGCTCTTGGAGTCGATCAGCTGTAGCAGGCCCGCGCCGTAGGTGCCCGGCTTGGAGCCGAAGATGCGGGTGGTGGCCCGGCGCGCGTCACCGTGCTGCGCCAGGTCCGCCTGTGCGTGGGCGCGAACGTAATTCGACTCGGCGGGCTCGTCGAGGTCGGCGACCAGCCGCACCGCATCGTCGAGCAGCGTCACCACATGGGGGAACGCGTCGCGGAAGAAGCCGGAGATGCGGACGGTCACATCGACACGCGGACGGGCCAATTCGGCGAGCGGGATCACCTCGAGGGTGGTGACGCGGCGGCTGGCCTCGTCCCATACCGGCCGCACGCCCAGCAGCGCGAACACCTCGGCGATATCGTCACCGGAGGTCCGCATGGCCGAGGTGCCCCAGACCGACAGGCCGACCGAGCGCGGATACTCCCCGTGGTCGGCGAGATAGCGCTGCAGCAGCGAATCCGCCATGGCCTGACCGGTTTCCCACGCCAGTCGCGACGGCACGGCCTTGGGATCCACCGAGTAGAAGTTGCGTCCGGTCGGCAGCACATTGATCAGCCCGCGCAGCGGCGATCCGCTCGGCCCGGCCGGAATGAAACCGCCGTCGAGCGCGTGCAGGATCCGGTCGATCTCGATTCCGGTCTGCCGCAATCGCGGGACCACCTCGGTGGCGGCGAAGCGCAGCACCTGCCGCAGGGTGTCCAACCGCCGCTGCGGGATCACGATCGCGGTCGGGCCGCCGTCCCGACCGTGCTCGGACAGCGAATCATCTTGCGCCCCAGCGGATTCGGTGGTCACCACCAGCCGCGAGAGCACATCGTCCACCGCATCGACCGACCAGTCCGCGGCCTGCAGGGCACCCAACAGCGCCCGCGCCTGCGTTTCGACGGTATCCACCCGATCGCGCGATTCGGTACCGGATTCGTCGAGCCCCAACGCCTCTCGCAGACCGGGCACCGCGATCTCGCCGCCCCACAGCTGCCGGGCGCGCAGCATGGCCAGCACCAGATCCAATTCGCCCTCGCCGACCGGCGCCTGGCCCAGCACATGCAGGCCGTCGCGGATCTGCACATCCTTGATCTCGCACAGCCAGCCGTCGACGTGCAGCAGCATATCGTCGAACGATTCCTCGTCGGGCCGTTCGGCCAGGCCCAGATCGTGGTCCATCTTGGCCGCGCGCATGAGCGTCCAGATCTGCTGGCGGATGGCGGGCAGTTTCGCCGGATCCAGCGCCGAGATATTGGCATGCTCGTCGAGCAGCTGTTCGAGGCGCGAGATATCTCCGTAGGTTTCGGCGCGCGCCATCGGCGGGATGAGGTGGTCGACCAGGGTGGCGTGGGCGCGCCGCTTGGCCTGGGTGCCCTCGCCCGGATCGTTGACCAGGAACGGGTAGATCAGCGGCAGATCACCCAGCGCCGCATCGGTTCCGCACGCCGCGGACATGCCGAGGGTCTTACCGGGCAGCCACTCGAGATTACCGTGCTTGCCCAGATGCACCATGGCGTCGGCGCCGAAACCCTCCGGATCGGAGATCCAGCGGTAGGCGGCCAGATAGTGGTGGCTCGGCGGGAGATCCGGATCGTGGTAGATCGCGACCGGATTCTCACCGAAGCCGCGCGGCGGCTGCACCATCAGCACCACATTGCCGAATCGCAGTGCGGCGATGACGATTTCGCCCTCCGGATCGGCCGAGCGGTCGACATACAGCTCACCCGGGGGCGGGCCCCAGGCCTCGATCACGGCCTCGCGCAACTGATCGGGCAGGGTGTCGAACCACGCCCGGTAGCGGCGGGCGGCGATGCGAATCGGATTGCCCTCCAACTGTTCTGCGGTGAGCCAGTCCGGATCCTGTCCGCCCGCGGCGATGATCGCGTGGATCAGCGCATCGCCGTCACGCTCGGCCAATCCGGGCACCTCACCCGGCGCGCCGAGATCGTAACCGGCCGTTTGCATCTCGGTGAGCAGTCGAATGGCGCTGGCCGGGGTGTCCAGGCCCACGGCATTGCCGATGCGGGCGTGCTTGGTCGGATAGGCCGACCACACCAGCGCCACCCGGCGACGCTCCACCGGAATGTGGCGCAGCCGGGCATGCCGCACCGCGATGCCCGCCACCCGCGCCGCCCGCTCGGCGTCGGGGACATAGGTCGAGAGCCCGTCGGCGTCGAATTCCTTGAAGGAGAAGGGAACCGTGATGATGCGCCCGTCGAATTCGGGCACCGCGACCTGGGTGGCGACATCCAGCGGGGACAGTCCGTCGTCGTTGTCCTCCCACTGGGCGCGGCCGCTGGTCAGGCACAGTGCCTGGAGGATCGGCACATCCAGGTCGGCCAGTTCGCCGATATCCCACGCGGCGTCGTCACCGCCCGCCGCGGCCGTCGCGGGCTTGCTGCCGCCCGCGGCGAGCACCGTCACCACCAGGGCGTCGGCGGTGCGCAGCGTCGCGATCAGCTCCGGCTCGCCGGTGCGCAGCGAGGCGCAGTACAGCGGAAGCGGTCGGGCCCCGGCATTCTCGATGGCCGTGCACAGCGCATCGATATAGGCGGTGTTCCCGGCCAGGTGCTGGGCACGGTAGTACAGCACGGCCACGGTCGGCGCCGCGGCCTCGACGGTGCGGGCGGCGCGCTCCAATTCGCCCCAGCTCGGCAGCTGTACCGGTGGCTCGAAGCCGTGCCCGGTCAGCAGCACGGTATCGGACAGGAAGTTGTGCAGCTGGCGCAGATTGGCCGGGCCGCCCGCGGCCAGATAGTTGTGCGCGTCGGCGGCCACACCGCCGGGCACGGTGGAACATTCCATCAGCTCGGCGTCGGGAGCCATCTCACCGCCGACCGCCACCACCGGAATACCGCTGGCGCGCAAGGTCTCCAGGCCCTCCTCCCAGGCCCGGCGGCCGCCCAGGATGCGCACGACCACCAGATCCGCGCCGTCGAGCAGCGCGGGCAGATCCTCGACCAGCAGCCGAGCCGGGTTGCCGAGCCGGAACTCGGCGCCACTGGCGCGCGCGGACAACAGATCTGTGTCGGAGGTGGACAGCAGCAGGATCACGGTTCGGCCTTCCCTCGGGGTGACGCGCCCAGCACGGATGTCGCGCTCGCCGAGAGGGTCTGACTTTCACAGTGGCGCGACCGCACCGGAATTGCACCGGTTTCCTCTTTGTGACGAGCCCCCGGATGCTACATCGCCCCGGGTGGGCTTCGACCGTCGGCCGCGCCCGTATCGACACAGTGCCCGTGAACGCACCCGCTGCGCAACGCCTTGCGCCACATCCGCACCCTTTATGACATCAACGCTGGTCACAGCGGTAAGAAAAATACGAATCACTGACGTTTTCTGATATCGGACCGACCGGTCGGGGCGTACGCTGTGCGTATGCCGAACTCACCTGGGTGGGCCAGGCGGAACCGATTCGCCGCCTGGTCGGGAATTGTTTGCATGATGGTTGCCGTGGCATTGCTGGCCATGGCACTCGCGGCTGCTGCGGGACATCGCAGCGGATTGGCCATCGGCGCCGCCGGAGTGTGTGCGGTGGTGGCGATCACGGGGCTGCTGGTATTCGAATCGACTGTGCGCCGCGACCGGGTCGACCGCCACGAGACACCGCATCTGTTGTCCGACAGCTACGTTCCCGAACCGCCGTGGAAGGGGCACGAGCCCGGACGTGAGGGATTCGAGGAGCAGCCCGGGCGGGGTTGGTACTGAGATGGCGGCGACTCCGAGATGGGTTCGTCGCAATCGGTTCGTGGCCTGGGTCAGCTACTTCTGCGTGCTGATCGGATTCGCGACGCTGGCACTGGCGCTCACCGCCGCGGGGACGGGCCATACCCGCTGGGCGGTCGTGGCGGGCGGGATCTGCGCGACCGCATTCGTCCTCGGCTTCACGTCGATCGGTACGACCGTGCACCGTGATCACGTCGACCATCACGCCACGCCCAATCTGCTGGCCGACCCATGGCAGCGCACTCCGCCCTTCGCCGCGCGCCGCGAACCTGCTCGCCGCGAGCATCCACACCGGAACGGCTGATCCGCGCACTGGTCCGTAGGCTGAAGGCGTCATGACTCGCCCCGAACCCGATTCCTGCCCCGGCGTACTGCGCCTGCATCAGGCCGCCGACGGCCCGCTGGCGCGAATTCGCCTGCCGGGCGGGCTGCTCGAACCCGTTCAGGTGCAGGCACTGGCCGAGGCCGCGCGGGATCTGGCCGACGGCGCGATCGAGCTCACCTCGCGCGGCAATGTGCAATTGCGCCGGGTTCGGGATGCGAATGCGCTGGCCGCGCGGCTCGCCGCGGTGGATCTGCTGCCGAGTCCCACCCATGAGCGGGTGCGCAATATCGTCGCCTCGCCGCTGTCGGGCCGGGTCGGCGGCTGGACCGATGTCCAGGCGCTGGTGCCCGCGCTGGACGCGCAGTTACGCGCCGCGCCCCGGCTGGCGGAGCTGCCGGGACGGGTGCTGTTCACCCTCGACGACGGGCGCGGCGATGTGAGCGGCCTCGGCGGTGATCTCGGTGTACACGCCACGGACACCGACGAATTCGCGCTGCTGCTGGGCGGGCGCGACAGCGGTATCCGGCTCGGGCGTGCCCAGATCGTGCCGATACTCGTCGAAGCCGCGCATTATTTCCAGGATCTGCGCGGCGATCACTGGCGGCTGCACGAGATTCCGCACGGCCCCGCCCGAATCACCGCCGCCCTGGGCCTCGCCCCCGTGGCCGAACCGCTGGAACCGCCCACCCCCCAAGCAGTTCCGGTCGGCTGGTTCACTCAGGCCGACGATCGCGTGGCGCTCGGCGCGGGCGTGGCGCTGGGCAGCCTGCCCGCCCGGACCGCCGAATTCCTTGCGGCCGTGGATCGTCCACTGATCGTGACGCCCTGGCGCAGTTTGATCGTCCCCGATCTGGACGAATGGGTGGCCGAACAGGTGGTCCGCGTACTGGCCCCGATGGGCCTGATCTTCGACGCCGACTCCCCCTGGCTACTGGTCAGCGCCTGCGCCGGACAGCCCGGGTGCGCCAAATCCCATACCGACGTTCGCGCCGACGCCGCGGCCGCGGTCACCTCCGGCCGCGCCGCCCACGACACCACCACCCCCGCAGCGAACGTCCCCGCGGACCTCGTAACGACCACGGGCCGCCAACACTGGTCCGGCTGCGACCGTCGCTGCGGCCGCCCTCGCGGCCCCGTCACCGACATAGTCGCCACACCGACCGGCTACCGCGTCACCCCACCCGACGAAACCGCCTGACCGGCCGCAACCGCGCCGACCGCCGATTGCCGCAAGCCCACCACCGTTCCGGCCAGGTCGCCGCGCCTCCCGGAAGCACGTGAGCGAGTGCGACCGGGCGTCACTCCGACAGAACCCGCTTGATGATCGAAAAGGATTGGATCGCGGCGATATACGCCGGGTCTGACGGTCGGCATGGACATTGATTACCGGTGGCGGGCCGAGGTTGTCGAAGCCGAGTTGGCGGCGCTGACTCGGGCGCACGGTGGGGTGGCGGAGGTCGGATGGTGGGATCGGGTGCGGCCGCACAGTCTCGGCTGGGTGACCGGACGGGTGGGCAACGGTGAGTTGGTCGGGTTCGCCGATGTGGCGTGGGATGGCGGTGATCATGCTTTTCTGCTCGATCCCGAGGTGCGTCCGGATCGGCCGCGGCGTGGTGTCGGCACCGAGCTCGTGCGTCGAGCGGCCGACGCCGCCGCGCGGGCGGGGTGTACGTGGCTGCACGTCGACTTCGAGCCGCGGTTGCGGCCGTTCTATTTCGAGGCGTGCGGTTTCCGGTCGACCGATGCGGGACTCATCCCGCTACAGGGTGCACTATGAAACCATGGTTCGCCCTGCTGAGGAGGATCGGACGCCCCGGGCCGCGACGACGGCTGTCCTGAGTGATGCCGAGATCGCGGCCCTGTCGGATTTTCAGCGGCGCGATCTCATCCGGCGGCTGCAGGATCCGATTCATGTGCTGTTGCCGCGCCCGGAGGTGGCGCGGCTGCATCGGCGGGTGCGGTTGACGCTGATGGTCGGCGGAACGATCGCGATGATCCCGTGGCTGGTGTATCTGGGATTGACGCTGCCCGCCGAATATCACGCCCGCAACTGGTCGCTGGCCTGGATCGGATTCGACATTCTGCTGGTGTTGATGATGGCGACGACCGCGTATCTGGGCTGGCGCCGGCGGGTGCTGTTGATCCTGCCGGCGTTCGGCACCGGATTACTGCTGCTGATCGACGCCTGGTTCGACATCGTGACCGCCGAACCGGGCGATGTGTGGGTGTCGGTGGGTACGGCGTTGCTCGCGGAGGTGCCATTGGCGATCCTGCAGCTCAGCGGGGCGCTGCTGCTGTTCCGGTTCGTCGTGCTGGCACATCCGCTGCATGATCGGTCGATCAGCCCATGGCGGGCGCCACTGCCGTTCTGATTCGGGCGGCGTGCATTTCGAGCGTGCAGCACTTCACGCTGCCACCGGCCTTCAACAGTTCGGACAGGTCGATACCGACCGGTTCGAATCCGCGATCGCGCAGCTGCTCCGACAGCGCTACCGCGCGATCGCTGAGGAAGACATGCTTGCCGTCGCACACCCCGTTGAGGCCCAGCACCACCGCGTCGGCCTCGGTGGCGATGATCGCGTCGGGATACAGCCGCGCCAGCAGCGCCGCGCTGGCCGAGCTGAATGCGGCCGGGTAGTAGGCGATCGTGTCGGCGAGGGCCATGACCGCGGTGTCGAGGTGATAGAAGCGGGGGTCGACCAGTTCGAGGGTGATCACCGGCAGACCGAAGAACCGCTCGACCTCGCGATGGGCGGCCGGTGAGCTGCGGAATCCGGTCCCGGCCAGGATCCGCTCGCCCACGACCGTGAAATCGCCCTCGCCCTCGTTGGTTTCGGCCGCGGCGAGCACCTCGACCAAACCCCGACCCGCCAGCCACGCGTGATACGCCGGACCCTCCGCCACGCGTTCGGCATTGGCGAAACGGGCCGACAGCGCCCGATCCCCGATCACCAGGCCGCCGTTGGCGGCGAAGACCATATCCGGCAGACCGGGCTCACCGGCGATGACCTCCACGCTGTGGCCGTGGCGTTCGAAGGTGGCGCGCAGGTTCTCCCACTGCGCCAGCGCGAGGGCGCGATCGACCGGGGTGGTGACATCCATCCAGGGGTTGATCGCGTAGTAGACGTCGAAATGATCGGGGCGGCACATGAGATAGCGACGCGGCGTGGGCTGACGAACACCGGCCGGTTCGGGTGCGGGCAGCGTGGCAACGGAGGTCAACGGGGCTCCCAGGTTCGGCGCATACAGGTCTAGACACGAAGGTAAATGGCGTAGTGTTGCACCAGGAACAACGATTCGTTGCGCAGATGGGATTCGGAGCATCGATTCGTTGCGTGACCGGCGAAGATTTCGATCTACCTGTGAGGTGCGCGACATGGATGAGCTCGACCGGCGAATTCTCGCCCATCTGCTGCGTCAGGCGAGAGCCTCGTTTCAGGAGATCGGCGCGGGGGTCGGACTGTCGGCGCCCGCGGTGAAGCGGCGGGTCGACAAGATGGTCGCGGGCGGCCAGATCACCGGCTTCACCGCACAGGTGAATCCGACGGCACTGGGCTGGCGCACCGAGGCTTATGTCGAGGTCTACTACCGCGACAACATCTCCCCCGCCGAACTGCGCCGCACCCTCGAACCGATCCCGCAGGTGGTCGGTGTGTGGACGATCGCGGGCGAGGCCGACGCGCTGGTACATGTAATGGCTACCGATATGGCCGAGATCGAATCGACCGTCGAGCGAATCCGCGAGAACGTTCGTGTCGGGCGAACTCGCAGCAGCATTGTCATGTCCCGACTGCTGGAGCGCCCGCGAACCTGATTGCGAGCCCGCCGAGTTCACCCCGCGCCCACACTTCTAGGGTGGACGCCATGTCCGACGTGCGCACCAGCTACCTCACCGACGGGGCCGAGATCTACCGGCGCTCGTTCGCGACCATCCGGTCCGAGGCCGATCTGACCCGCTTCCCGGACGATGTCGCGCGGGTCGCGGTCCGGATGATCCACGCCTGCGGCCAGGTCGATCTCGCCGCCGATATCGGCTTCAGCGCCGATGTGGTGGCGCGCGCCCGCGCGGCGCTGCGCGCGGGCGCGCCGATTCTGTGCGATGCCAATATGGTCGCCGCCGGAGTCACTCGCACCCGGCTGCCCGCGGACAACGAAGTGCTCTGTCTACTCGCCGATCCGCGCGTGCCCGAGCTGGCGCGCGAGCTGAACAACACCAGATCGGCCGCGGCCCTGGAACTTTGGCGCGACCGCCTCGACGGCGCGGTGGTGGCGATCGGCAATGCGCCGACGGCGCTGTTCCATCTGCTCGATATGCTCGACGCCGGTGCGCCCCGGCCCGCCGCGGTGCTCGGCATTCCGGTCGGCTTCGTCGGCGCGGTCGAATCCAAACAGGCCCTGGCCGAATACGGTGGCATCGACTACCTGACCGTGCACGGGCGTCGCGGCGGCAGCGCCATCACCGCCGCCGCATTGAATGCGATTGCGAGCGAACAGGAATGAGCGGCAAACTCTGGGGAATCGGCCTGGGCCCGGGTGATCCGGAGCTGGTGACGGTGAAGGCCGCCCGCCTCATCGCCGCCGCCGATGTCATCGCCTTCCACAGCGCGCGACACGGACGCAGCATCTCTCGCGCGATCGCCGCGCCCTATATGCGGGCGGGTCAGCTCGAGGAGCATCTGATCTACCCGGTCACCACCGAGACCACCGATCATCCCGGCGGCTATCAGGGCGCGATGGAGGAGTTCTACGAGCAGGCCGCGCGGCGTCTCGCCGTCCATCTGGAGGCCGGGCGCTCGGTGGCGCTGCTGGCCGCGGGCGATCCGCTGTTCTACAGCTCCTACATGCATATGCACCGACGCCTCGCCGACCGCTTCGAGGCCGAGATCATCCCCGGCATCACCTCGGTCAGCGCCGCCGCGGCCGCGCTGGGCACGCCGCTGGTCGAGGGCGATCAGGTACTCACGATCCTGCCCGGCACGCTGCCCGCCGAGGAGCTGACCCGACGCCTGGCCGATACCGGCGCGGCCGCGGTCATGAAACTCGGCCGCACCTATCCCGGTGTGCGACAGGCGCTTTCGAATTCTGGCCGGATCGACGACGCGTACTACATCGAACGCGCGAGCACCGACCGCCAACGGGTGCTGCGCGCCGACGACGTCGATGACGAAGGCGTGCCCTACTTTTCGATCACGCTGGTCCCCGGCCCACAACCGACCACCGAGATCCCGCTGTCCGCCACCGGGACCGCCACCGCAGCAGCGAAACATGCCGAACCGCAGCGAATTTCGCCCACCGACGACGAAGCAGACCGCGGAGGCGAAGTGGTCGTGGTCGGACTCGGCCCCGGCTCGACGGAATGGACCACCCCCGAGGCCTCGAAGGCATTGGCCGAGGCCACCGATATCGTCGGCTACACCACCTATGTGAACCGGGTCCCGCGCCGCCCCGGCCAGCGGCTGCACGCCAGCGACAATCGCGTGGAATCCGAGCGCGCCGCAATGGCATTGGATCTGGCGAAGCAGGGGGCTCGGGTGGTCGTCGTATCGTCCGGCGATCCGGGCGTTTTCGCGATGGCCGCGGCGGTCGTGGAGGAATCGGCGGATCCGCAGTGGCGCGAGGTGCCGGTGCGGGTGCTGCCGGGGGTCACCGCCGCGAGTGCCGTCGCCGCGCGGATCGGCGCGCCGCTGGGACACGATTTCGCGATGATCTCGCTATCGGATCGACTCAAGCCCTGGGAGGCGGTGGCCGAGCGGCTGGCCGCGGTCGCGGGCGCGGATATGGCCATCGCCATCTACAACCCGGCGTCATCGCAGCGCACCTGGCAGGTCGCGGCCATGCGTGAGCTGCTGCTCGAATATCGCAAGCCCGATACCCCGGTCGTGCTCGGTCGCGATGTGGGCGGACCCACCGAATCGGTGCGAGCACTCACCCTGGCCGAACTGGATCCGGCCGAAGTCGACATGCGCACGCTGCTGATCATCGGCGCATCCACCACCAGCGCGTTCGAAACACCCAGCGGGCGACGGGTATTCACCTCCCGCCGCTACCAGCCGTCCTGATCGGTCCACCGCGCCCGCGATCGACGACGCGCCGAGGGCCGTGCATAGTTGAACAACGAACTACCTGTAACATCCCATTGTGGAGCATTAAGTGGGAAGGGGTGCGGTGACCGACGGTGTATCCAAGCGGGGGCTGAATTCCACAGCGGCCTCGCTACTGGGCTTTCTGCACGAGGGCCCGGCATCGGGATGGGATCTGGTGAATCTCGCCCAGGAGCGGATCGGGGATTTCTGGACGATCACCCAGAGTCAGGTGTATCGCGAATTGGCGACCATGGACAAGGCGGGGCTGGTCGCCAAGGGTGAGACGGGCGCGCGCGAGCGCACGCCCTATCACATCACCGAGGAGGGCCGAGAGGCGTTCGCGGAGTGGATCGCTCGCGACCCGGGCGCGGAGACCATCCGCGTCCCACTGCTGCTGACGCTGTCGTTCGGGCAGTTCGTGGACCCGGATCGGCTCGATCGCATCATCGGCGCGAACCGGGAGCTGCATCAGGACCGACTCACGCGCTATCTGGCCGAGGAACCCGCCCCGGATTCGCGCTACGAGCGGGCCGCGCTGGACTTCGGCATCCGCTACGAGCGGGCGGTACTGGAGTGGTTCGATCGGCTGCCCGCGCTGCTCGGGCGGCCGATAGCCGACCACGCCTGATCCGCGGCTCAGCCGAGACCGCGCAGCCGCTCCAGGACTTCGGCCACCGAGTCCACCGGCGACGCGCCCGCGGGTAGGGGCGGTCGATCGACGAGGACGACCGGGATGTTCAGATCCCGGGCGGCGGACAGTTTGGCGGTGGTGGGGCCGCCGCTGTCCTTGGTGACGAGTACGTCGATTCGCCGTTCGGCCAGCAGCCGCCGCTCGTCGTCGAATGCGAACGGCCCACGGGCCAGCAGGATTTCATGATTCGGCGGCAGCGGGCCCGTGGGTGGATCGATGGCGCGGATCAGAAACCACGGCCGGGCCGCCCCCGCGAACGCGCCCACACCCTGGCGTCCGATGGTCAGGAAGATGCGAACACCCAGTGCCGCAGCGGTTTCGGCGGCGGTCGCGAGATCGGGAACGCGGGTCCAGTGGTCGCCGGACTGCGCACGATAGCCTGGGCGACGCAGCTGGATCACCGGCACCGCGAGGCTCGACGCGGCCTCGGCCGCATGCTCGGAAATCAATGCCGCGAAGGGATGGGTGGCGTCGACCAGTACGTCGACGTCGTTGTCCGCCAACCACTCCCGCAGGCCATCGACCCCGCCGAAGCCGCCGACCCGCACCTGCCCTATCGGAAGCGCCGGTGCACGAACGCGACCGGCGAGCGAGGAGACGACCTCGAATCCTCGCTCGCCGGTGGCTCGTTCGGCCAGCTCCCGCGCCTCGCGAGTGCCGCCGAGTATCAGGATTTTCAGGGCTGCCCGCTGAAGTAGGCGATACCCGAGTCGATCAGCGGCTGCCCGCCCGCGACCAGCAGGCCGATGACTGCGCCCAGTGCCGCGCCCGGAATCAGCGGGAACACACCGAGAATCAGACCGATCAGACCGCCGATGACCGCGCCGACGGCCGCGCCCAGCGAGGCGCGCTGCAGTTCGGCGAAGAACCACTCCTGGGAGGAGATGTCCTTGGCGGTCACCGTGGCCGCCTTCGGGGCCAGGGTCAGCTGTGAGCCGTCGGCGTCGATCGCGGCGGCGATCTCGACCTTCTCGCCGCTGGGCTGCACGGTCAGCGGGAAGCGGGTCACGACCTGTCCGGCATTGTCGGCCAGGGTGACCGACTTGCCGTCGGTGTCGAGGCTGAACTTGCCGCCGGTCACGGTGGTGACGACCGACTTGCCCGCATCGGCCAGCCGGGAGATGTAGCCGACGCCGTGATCGGCGCCCTGCACCGACGGGACGGCCTCACTCTGCACCGGGGCGGGAGCCGGTACGGGTTCGGCATAGGCCGCGCCGGCGGTGATACCGGTCGCGGCGACGGAGATCAGGGCGGTGGCGGCGAATTTCGAGACGTTCATACGTTCCTCAGGGGTGCCTGCGATAACAATCGAATTACGGCCACCGACCATACCCGGTCGATGTATGCCTGTTTCGCACAGTGTCAGAAATTTGCGGATGAAATCAGTGCGTTTTCACGACAACCCACTGGCAGACCGGTAGCTGCGGCCGCCACGCGGTAAATTTTCCCAGCGGTTCGGCGCGGTGTATCTGGAATCGGCGCAGCGCTCCCCCGTGCTCGGCGGCCCAGCGCACCAGCAGCGCCTCGGATTCGGCGGTGACCGCGTTGGCGACCAACCTGCCGCCGGGACGCAGTCGCTCCCAACAGGTTTCGAACACGCCGGGTTGGGTGAGCCCGCCGCCGAGGAATATCGCATCCGGCGCGCCGAGATCGTCGCGCAATTCCGTGGCCAGCTCGCCCCGAATCTCGATGCCCGGCACGCCCAATGCGACCGTATTGGCGGCGATCTGGCCCCGACGCTGTTCGGAACTCTCGAATGTCGTTGCGCGGCAAGCCGGATGGGTGCGACACCACTCGATGGCGATGGTTCCGGAACCGCCGCCGACGTCCCACAGCAGTTCACCGGGCGTGGGCGCGAGCGCGGCCAGCGACAGTGCCCGCACCTCGGCCTTGGTGAGCTGGCCGTCGCCGCCATAGGACTCGTCCGGCAGGCCGGGCAGCCGGGTCAGGCGCGGCGCGGCGGGGTCGGCCACACATTCGATCGCGACGAGATTGAGGGAATCGCCCGGCGATGCGGACCAGTCGTGCGCGATCCCGGAGACCGCATACTCCTCCGGTCCGCCGAGCTGCTCCAGCACCGTCAGCGTGGAACGCCCGAAGCCGTTGCGCGACAACAATTCCGCGAGCAGCCCCGGCGTCTTCTCGTCCGCGCTGAGCACCAGCAGTCGACGTCGGTCGGCGAGTTCCGGCAGCACGGTCTCGAGCGGCCGTCCCACCGCGCTGACCACGGGCGTCTCGGCCAGCCCCCAGCCCAGCCGCGCACAGGCCAGCGAGGCCGACGACGGCTGCGGCAGCACCCGCAACGACCGCGGCCCGACCAGTTTCGCCAACGTCACCCCGATGCCGTAGAACATCGGATCGCCGCTGGCCAATACGCATATCCGCGAATTCCGGTGCGCCGCCAGCAAATCCGGCAGCGCGGGCACCAACGGCGAGGGCCAGACGATCCGCTCGCCCCGAGCCGCGTCCACCGGCACCAGTTCCAATTGGCGTCGCGACCCCATCAGCACCTCGGCCCCGGCGATCGCGCGCCGAGCGGGCCCCGCCAGCCCGTCCCAGCCGTCGGCCCCGATGCCGACGACCGTCACAACGTTCTCCCCGGCCCCGGAGCTCATCGGGGCATCCGACGCCAAATCGACTGGGGCACAAAGCGAGCCACAAAGAACATCAACCGCAGCACGCCGGGCACCCAGATCCGGTTCGACCGGCGGCGCAAGCCGGTCACGACGGCGTCGGCGACCTGATCGGGCCTGCGGGAAAACACGGCCGGATCCATACCCTCGGTCATCTTGCCGATGACGAATCCGGGGCGCACCAGCAGCAGATGAACACCGCTGCCGTGCAACGCATCCGACAGCCCGCTGGCGAACCCGTCCAGCCCGGCCTTGGCCGCACCGTAGACGTAGTTCGCGCGGCGCACCCGAATCCCCGCGACGGAACTGAACACCACCATCTGCCCGGAACCCTGGGCGCGCAGCAGATTCGCCAGGCCGGTCAGCACGCTGACCTGGGCCACGAAATCGGTCTGCAGCACCGCCACGGCGGCGGCCGAATCCCGTTCGGCACGGGCCTGATCGCCCAGCACGCCGAAGGCCAGCACCGCGACCCCGATCCGGCCGTGCTCGGCGACGACCTTGTCCAGCAGCGGCTGATGGCTCGCCACATCGTCGGCGTCGAATTCCACGCGATGCACGGCCGCGGCCCCCGCGCCCTCGATCCGGGCCCGCTCTGCGTCGAGATCGGTGCTGCGCCGCGCGGCCAGAATAACCACGCGGCCCGGCGCGAGCCGTTGCGCGATCTCGAGACCCATCTCGCTGCGGCCGCCGAACAGCAGGATCGTTCCGGCGTCGACCTCGTGTCCTCGCACACCCATGCGCCACAGTCTGCCATTCGGCTATTACTGTCTCTGGCATGACCGGTACCGCCCCGCTGATCGAACTGCCCGTGCCAGCACTCGAGTTCGTGACCGAGCGGCATCTGGCCACCTTGACCACGCTGCGCGCCGACGGCACGCCGCATGTGGTGGCCGTGGGCTTCACCTGGGATCCGAAGGCCGGGCTGGTTCGCGTGATCACCTCCGCGCATATGGTGAAGGTCCGCAATGTGCGCCGCGGCGGATATGCCGCGGTAAGTCAGCTCGAGGGCCGCCGCTGGCTGACCCTCGAGGGTCCGGCCGAGGTGCTCGACGATCCGGCCGCGGTCGCCGACGCGGAACGCCGTTATGCCGAGCGCTACCGCACGCCGCGGGAGAATCCGCAGCGCGTGGTGATCGCCATCCGCCCCACTCGCCTGCTGTCCAGCAGCACGCTGCGCTGAATCCGCCTGCGGCGGTACGTTTTACGATCCGACTCGGGTCCACCTGCCGCACCGCCTATGGTGGTCGGCATGCGTATCGCGGTGCTGACTGTTCTCGTTCTCCTGGCGGCAGGCTGTTCCCTCACCACCAACGGGAAGCCGCATCCGGTACCCGACGCACTCCCGACGACCACACCCAGCGCGCCGCCCACCACCGCCACCGCCGCGCCACCGGAGCGGGGCGCGCCCTTCGACGATGTCGCCGCCTGGGTGCGCGCCGGAACTCCCGCCGACCCCGCCCGATACGCCACGGCCACCACCGACGACGGTGTGGCCACTCCGCTCAACGGCGATATCGCCTTCACCAGTCCCACCGGAAAGATCAAGTGCATCAGCGCTTTCCAGGACGGACTCGACGGCCTCAGCTGCCTGGTCGAGCTGCGCAATCCACCCGAACGCCCCGCGGGCAGCCCCAATGGCAACTGGGTGCCCAACTGGATCGATTACTCCGGCGGCGCACTGACCGTCGGATCCCTGCACGGTGATCCGGGAGCGTTCGTTCGCGGCTTCGGCGCGGTCCTGCCGTACGGAAATCGGGTGAGCGTCAAGGATTTCACTTGCCGCGTCGACACCGCAGGCCTGTTCTGCGTCCGCACCTCGACGAAATCCGGGGTGCGGATCAGCGATGCCGGTGTGCTCCCGTTCGGCTGTCTCCGGGAGCAGGGACCGGATGCGAAACAGGCTGTGGGACAAGCCTTCCGCTGCTGAGGCTCAGAGCACCGTCAGCCCGTGCGGGCGGTTGTTCATCGACTCACAGGCGTCCTCGGTGACCACGACGATGTCCTCGATGCGCGCACCCCATTCGCCACGGAAGTAGATGCCCGGCTCGATGCTGAAGGCCATGCCGGGTGCGAGCACTATATCGTTGCCCGCGACGATATAGGGCTCCTCGTGCACCGACAGGCCGATGCCGTGGCCGGTGCGATGGAAGAAGTTGTCCCCGAAACCGGCCTCGGTCAACACATTTCGCGCCGCCGCGTCGACCGATTCCGCGGTCACTCCCGGTCGCACCGCGGCCACGGCCGCGGCCTGAGCGCGCTCGAGCACCGCGATGCGCTCGGCGATCTCCGGATCCGGCTCGCCCAGCGCGTAGGTGCGGGTGGAGTCGGAGTAGTAGCCGGGCTCGACGGGGCCACCGATATCGACCACGACCACATCACCGGTCTCGATCACGCGATCCGAGACCGCGTGATGCGGGTCCGCGCCGTTGGGGCCGCTACCGACGATCACGAACGCGGCCTCGGTATGGCCCTCCTCGACGATCGCGGCGGCGATATCCGCGGCCACCTCGGCCTCGGTGCGACCGGGGCGCAGCCATTCGCCGACCCGCGCGTGCACGCGGTCGATGGCCTGGCCCGCGCGACGCAATGCGTCGATCTCGCTGGCGTCCTTGCTCATTCGCAGTTCCCGCAACACGGTCGTGGCCGAGGTCGGCAGCGTGGTGAGGGTTTCGGCGATCGGCAGCAGATGCAGGGCGGGCATGGCGTCGTCGACGGCCACCCGCGCGCCGGCATTGAGCGCCGACTTCACCATCTTGTACGGATCGACGCCGTCGGTCCAATCCAACACCTGCAGGCCCAGCTCTCCGGCAGCGGACCCCGCGAGCGATGCCAGCTCCATCTTCGGGATCACCACCGACGGCGTCTGCCCGCTCGCTGGGATCACCAGGCAGGTCAGACGCTCGAAAGACTGGGCGCGCGAACCGATCAGGTACCGCAGGTCCGGGCCCGGGGTGATCAACAGCGCGTCCAGATGGGCCGCGCGGGTGAGCTCCGCCGCCTTCTCCAACCGCTTGCCGTAGACCTCCGCCGCGAACCGTGACTCCGTATGCGCACTCATGGATCCGACGTTACTAGGCCCCGGCGGGCGACTCGTCACGATCGCGGCGTTGCGGGAGCGGCGGCGCTGTCACCCCTACCCTGTAGCGTTGGCAGCCATGAGCTCACCCGCCGCCGGTCCGCTGCTGCTGCTCGACGGGGCCAGTCTGTGGTTCCGGGCCTTCCACGCCATCCCGGAGAAGATCACCGCGCCCGACGGCCGTCCGGTCAACGCGCTGCGCGGTTTCACCGATATGGTCGCGGCGCTGGTCAAACAGCATGCACCCAGCCGGTTGGTGGTGTGCCTGGATCTGGATTGGCGGCCGAGTTTCCGGGTGGCGCTGGTGCCGTCGTACAAGGCACATAGGCTCGACGAATCCGTCGACGCCGAACCCGGCGCGGAGGTCGTGCCCGATACGCTGACCCCGCAGGTGGACATGATCCTCGAGGTGCTCGAGGCGGCCGGGATCGCCACGGCCGGTTCGGCGGGGTTGGAGGCCGACGATGTGATCGGTACCCTCGCCACCCGCGAGCGCACCGACGAGGTGATCGTGGTCAGCGGCGATCGCGATCTGCTGCAGCTGGTGCGCGATGAACCCACACCGCCCGTGCGGGTGTTCTACGTGGGTCGCGGCCTGGCCAAGGCCGAACTGTGGGGCCCCGCCGAGGTATCCGCGAAATACGGTGTGCCGCAAGATAATGCGGGCCTCGCCTACGCCGATATGGCGACCCTGCGCGGCGATGCCTCCGACGGTCTGCCCGGCGTCCCCGGTATCGGCGACAAATCCGCCGCCACCCTGATCTCGCGCTTCGGCAGTCTGGACGCGCTCGTCGCGGCCGCGCACGATCCCGACTCCGATATGGCCCGCGGCGTACGCGCGAAACTCGCCGCGGCCGACGAGTATCTGAAGGCCGCCGCCCCGGTCGTCCAGGTCGTCCGGGACGCGCCGATCGACTACTCGCGGCCCGATCTGCTGCCGACCAGCCCGGTCGACCCGGACCGCCTGCACGCGCTCGCCGCCGCCTACAACGCGGAGAGTCCGGTCAAACGTCTCGTCACCGCGCTGGCCACTCGCTCGGCCTGAACGGCGTCGGCGCGGCGTCGCGGGGAGGCGACGCCACGCCGACGGTGAGCGGTGGCTGCGAAAACGCGAGGGCGAGGCTCAGTTCGGGCGGCCCACCTCATAGGTGCCGTCGTCCTTGGTGATCTTGACGGTGACCTTCTTGGCCTCGCCGCCGACCTTGAGCGTGCAGTCGAAGGACTTGCCGACCTCGACCTTCTGGCCGGAGGGGCAGTTGACGTCCTGGACGTCGTCGATGCCGTAGGAATCCTTGAGGACCTTCTGCACACCGTCCTGCACGGCCTTGTTGTCGAGTTTGTCGCTGCCCAGCAGGACCACGGCGAGCACCACCGCGACCACGATCACCACGACCGCGGCTCCCAGACCGATGAACAGGCCCTTCTTCGACTTCTTGGGCGGGTTCGCCTGAATCTGCTGCTGCTGATCCCAGGGCTGCTGCGGCTGACCCCACTGCTGCTGGGGTTGACCCCATTGCTGCTGTTGCGGTTGGCCCCACTGCTGCTGAGTCGGCTCCCAGCCCGGCTGCCCCTGCGGCGGCGGCTGCTGCGGCCACGACGGCTGGCTCTGCCCCCACTGCGGCTGCGGCGCGGGAGTCCAGCCCTGCTGCTGCGGCTGACCCCACTGCTGCTGTGGCGGCTGTCCCCACTGCTGGGTGGGGCCGGCCGATCCGGGGGGCTGCTGCCCACTCCACTGCTGTGTCGGATCGTTGTTGCGTCCCTCCCCTGGACCAGGGGTGTCGTTCGGTCCGTACGGGCCGCTCATTGCCTGCCTCCACTCGCGCTCGTCCTACACACTCTCGCCCCCGACGGGTGCGGGTGCACCGGTCCCGCACCACATCGGTACACGAAAGCATCCAATCACAGACGCTTGCACTGTGTTCGCATTGGCGGCGTTCGGGACATCAGGCCGCGTCCACCGCCACGACACCGCGGCGAATCGCGCGTACCGCCTTGGCCGCGGTAGCGGCGATCTCGGTGTCGTCGGCGGTTTCGTGGATCTGGTCGAGCAGGTCGATCACCTGCCGACACCAGCGCACGAAGTCACCCGCCGACAGCGGCGCGCTCTGTTCCCCGCTGGCCAGCAGCGAATCGGCGAGACTGTCACCGCGGGCCCACTTGTGCACCCCTGTAATGAATCCCAGATCTGGTTCGCGGGTCGGCGGCAGTCTGTGCCGTGCCTCGTCGGTGCGCAGCTGGCTCCAGACCCCGACGGTCGCGCCGACGGCCCGGCGGATCGGCGCGGTCGGCCCGGCCGGTCCCAGGAAGCCGCCGGACTCCTGCCGCGACTCGTAGACCAGGATCGATACCACCGCGGCCAGTTCGGCCGGACCCAATCCGCGCCACAGCCCCTGCCGAAGGCATTCGGCCACAACGAGATCGGCCTCGGTGTAGATGCGCGCCAGGCGACGCCCGTCCGCGGTGACCTCGCCGTTGTCGACGTAGCCGCGTTCGGCCAGCAGTCCGACGATCCGGTCGAAGGTGCGGGCCAGCGAATTCGTCGTGGCCGCCACCTTCTGCCGCATCGACTCGGTTTCGCGTTCGAGGCGGTTGTAGCGCTCGCCGAGGCGGGCCAGTTGTTCGCGATCGGGGCGGGTGTGTGCCGGATGTGATCGCATGGCGCGACGCAGATTCAGCAGTTCGCGATCGTCGGCGGCATTGGCGCGCGACCCGCGGCGCTGGCGTCCGGGTGCGCTGATGTCGGTGCTGCGCAGCGCCGAGGCCAGATCGCGGCGAATGCGCGCGGTGCGGTGATCGACGTGGCGGGGCAGGCGCATGCGGCCCAACGGCTGTGCCGGAGTGGGGAAGTCGGCCGCCGAGACGCGTCCGGCCCATTTGTCCTCGGTGAGAACCAGTGGGCGCGGATCGCCCGGTGTCGCATCGGGTTCCAGGATCACGGCCAGGCCCTGCCGTCGCCCGCTCGGAATCGCCACCACATCTCCGCGACGCAGCGCGGTCAGCGAGGCCACGGCCGCGCCGCGGCGATCGGCCCGGCCCTGGCGTTCGAGATCGCGTTCGCGCTGTTTGATCCGCTCGCGCAGCGACAGATATTCCAGGAAACTCTCATCGCCGATCTGCGCGCGCAGTTTGCGCAGCGCGCCCTCGTTGCGTTCGATGCCCCGGACCAGACCGACAACCGACCGGTCGGCCTGAAACTGTGCGAAGGACCGTTCGAGCAGCGCCCGCGACTCCTCCGAACCCATCCGATCGATGAGGTTGATCGACATGTTGTAGCCGGGTCGAAACGAGCTGCGCAGCGGATAGGTGCGGGTGGAGGCGAGTCCGGCCACCGCGCTGGTGTCGACGTCGGGCGTCCACACCACCACGGCATGCCCCTCGATATCGATCCCGCGCCGCCCGGCGCGCCCGGTCAGCTGCGTGTACTCACCCGGGGTGAGCTCGGCGTGCGCCTCGCCGTTGAATTTGACCAGTCGCTCGAGCACCACGGTGCGCGCGGGCATATTGATGCCCAGAGCCAATGTCTCCGTGGCGAATACGGCCCGCACCAGCCCGTGCACGAACAGCTCCTCGACCGCGTGCCGGAAGGCGGGCAACATGCCCGCGTGGTGGGCGGCCAGACCGCGATGCAGCGCGTCGCGCCACTCCCAGTAGCCCAGCACCTCGAGATCGGCGCGCGGCAGATCCCCGGTGTGCTTGGTGATGATCCGCTCGATCTCGTCGTAGTCCTCGGGGCGGCTCAGATCCAGCCGCGAGCGAGCGCACTGGGCCAGCGCGCCGTCGCAGCCCGCGCGGCTGAAGATGAAGGTGATCGCCGGGAGCAGACCCTCCTTGTCGAGCAGGGCCAGCATCTCCGGGCGCGGAATGCCGCGGTGATCGCGACGGGGGCCGCCGCGCCCGCGCGGGCCGCCCCAGCCGTTCATCCGGTCGGCGGATTCGCGATGTTTGATGTAGCGCACCAACTCCTCGTCGACCAGGATCTTCTGATCGTTGGAATTGGCGTCGAACAGGTCGAACATCCGCCGGCCCACCAGCACGTGCTGCCACAGCGGCACCGGCCGGGTCTCGTCGACGACGACCGCGGTATCGCCGCGCACGGTCTCCATCCAGGCGCCGAACTCCTCGGCATTGCTGACCGTCGCCGACAGGCTCACCAACCGCACATCCGGCGGCAGATGCAGGATGACCTCCTCCCACACCGCGCCGCGGAACCGGTCGGCCAGATAGTGCACCTCGTCCATGACGACGTACGAAAGCCCCTGCAGCGCATCCGAACCCGCGTACAACATATTGCGCAGCACCTCGGTGGTCATGACCACCACCGAGGCCTCCGGATTCAGCGACTGATCCCCCGTCAGCAAACCCACCGCGCCGCGCCCGTAGCGCTCGACCAGATCGGCGTACTTCTGATTCGACAGCGCCTTGATCGGGGTGGTGTAGAAACATTTCCCGCCCGCGGCCAGCGCGAGGTGCACGGCGAACTCACCGACGACGGTCTTACCCGCGCCGGTCGGCGCGCAGACCAGCACGCTGTGTCCGCCCTGCAGCGCCTCGCACGACTGCTGCTGGAATGGATCGAGGGAGAAACTCAGTTCCGCGGCGAATGCCGCGAGTTCGCCGGAAAGCGACCGATATGCCACTCCTCAGAGCGTATCGGAGTAGTCCGACACCGGGCGCGCTGATTTCTCCGGCGCGCTGAGCGACTCGGCCGATCCGATCGACTGCGCCGGGCCCACGGGCTCGACCGCGCCGACACCGCCGGACCCGCCGAGCGGCGAGGCCTGGTCGTCGCTGAGCGCACCCCAGTCGTCCCCGCGCCGTGCGCGGCGACGGTCGTTGAGCCGGGCGATCTGCACCGCGATCTCGAACAACACCGTCAGCGCCCCCGCCAAGGCCAGCATCGAGAAGGGATCCTGCGGGGTGACGATCGCCGCGAAGACGAACAGGCCGAAGACCATCCCCCGCCGCCACTTCTTCAACTTCGCGTAGCTGAGCACGCCGATCATGTTCAATCCCACGACCAGCAGCGGCGTCTCGAAGCTCACACCGAAGATGATGAGCAGCTGAATGATGAAGCCGAAGTACTGCGTGCCACTCAGCGCGGTGATCTGCACATTGCTGCCGATACCGAGCAGGAAACTCAACGCGTGCGCGACGACCAGATAGGCCAGCACCGCGCCGGTCACGAACAGCACCGCGCCCGCGCTCACGAAGCCGACCGCGTACTTGCGTTCCTTGGCGTACAGACCGGGCGTGATGAAGGCCCACAGCTGATACAGCCACACCGGACACGCCATCACCACACCCGCGGTCAGACCGACCTTGAACCGCAGCATGAACTGTTCGAACGGCGCGGTCGCCAGCAGCTGGCACGCGTTCGGATCGTTCGACAACACCGCCCGATGTCCCGGCGGCAGCGAACAGTACGGGCCCTTGAGGACGTCACCGAGGCTCTCGATACCGAGGAAGCCATGGGCGTACCACATGAAACCGAGCACGGTCGTGACCGCGATGGCCAGCAGCGACTTCAGCAGCCGCGACCGCAGCTCCTGCAGGTGCTCGACCAACGACATGGTGCCGTCGGGATTCGTTCTGCGCCGGCTGCGCCGGGGGTCGAACGGAATGCGCATGGGTGTGACTGCCTCGCTGATCGCCTGGGCGTCCGGACACGATTCAGCCCGGGACGAGAGCTCTCATCCCGGGCGACGACATATCTGCTAGGCCTTGTGCACTTCCGGGCCGGTCTGCGGCGTCTGCACCGGGGCGCTCGGCGGCTGCGCCGGGGGCAGCTGCTGCGGCTGGGCCGGAGCCTGCTCGGCGGGCGTGGTCTTACCGCCCTCGTTGTGCATCTCGCTCATCTCACTCTTGAAGATGCGCAGCGACCGGCCGAGACCCCGGGCCGCGTCGGGCAGCCGCTTGGCCCCGAACAGCACCAGCACCAGCAACGCAATGATGAGCCAATGCGTCGCGCTGAGTGAACCCATCGATTACCTCCAAAGACTGTGGTATGTCCGATGCTACCGGTGTTCGGTCGCGGAGTTCTTCGCCGCCCGCAACTGAGCCAGTAGTTCGGATCCGGACCAGGTACGGGTTTCGCCGTTCTCGATCGCCGCGACCAGCTCGATCAGCCGCGCGTTCACCGGCGTCGCCAGCCCGACCATGCGGCCGAGATTGACGATTTCCCCACAGAGCCAATTGATTTCGGTCTTGCGACCCAGCGCCAGATCGTCGGCCATCGAGGAGCGGGCATACGGGTCGATCTCGAATGTCCGCCGGGTGGCCCGGCCGTAGATCGCATCGGGCATGACCAGCAGCCGCACCAGCAGTTCCGGCGGCAACAGCGTCAGCCGGGCCGGGCGGATGCGGGCGCGATGCATGACAGCCAGCGCCTCGGACTGGGCCAGGGCCAGGCAACGCCGGTAATCGCGGTCGGACAGCTCCTCGCGCAGTGTGCGCCCGGACAGGGCGTTGATCGGGTTGTTCAGATTCAGCAGCAGTTTGCCCCACTGCACGGGTCGCAGATCGGCGTGCCGGTCCAGTTCGAGTCCGGCCCGGCGGAACAGCGGGGCGAATCGCTCCAGCGCCGGATCATCGGCGACGGCCAGGCCGCCCGGGCTGCCGCGATGGAACCGACCACCCTCCTGCTGCACCACATTGCACAGCACCATGCCCGCGAGCACCACACACGACGGGACGGTCTCGCGGATGACGGTGTCGTTGCCGATCCCGTTCTGCAGACTCAGCACGACCGTGCCCGGGCGGATTCGGCCGATGAGCTGTTTGGCGGCATCGGCGGTCGCTGCGGATTTCACGGTGACCAGCACCAGATCGGCGATGGCGGCCGAATCGGGTTCGGTCGCGACGTGGAAACCACTCGCGGCCACCCGATCGTCACCACCGTCGAGATCGGTCAGTCGCAGGCCGGAGGCGGAGATGGATTCGACGACCCGGGGCCTGCCCACGAAGGTGACGTCGGCGCCCGCGGCGGCGAGTTTGCCGCCGACGAAGATGCCGATGCAGCCGGCGCCGAGCACCGTCACGCGAAACGTCAAGCGGGACCGACCTCCTCGATCACGGTCTGTTCGTACCCGGCGTCCTCATAGGCGGCCAGGGCGGCGCCGGAACGCTCGCGCACCGCGACCACCAACTCCGCCGGACCCAATACCGTCACGCCCGAGCCGAAGCCCAGCAGCAGCCGCGCCATCCAGTCCAGCGTGGCGAACCGCATGGTCGCCTCTACGCTGCCGTCGGAGTGCACGGCCACCCGGTGCATGGGGTACTGATCCAGAACCCAACCGTAGTCCGACCGAATCCGCAAGCGCGCCAATGGAACCGCCGGATCGTCGGAGAACAGGTCCAGACCCGCGGTCTCGTCGGTGGCGTGGCTGGGCGGATGGGCGGGTTCGTCGAGTTCCACGGCCTCCTCGATGCGGTCGAAGCGGAACAGCCGCACCCCCTCGGCCTGGCGGCACCAGGCCTGTAGATAGGAGTTGTTGTCCACCAGCACGATCCGAATCGGATCGACCACTCGCTCGGAGACCACATCGCGGCTGGCCGAGTAGTACACCAGCCGCAGCGCGCGATTGCGCGCCAGGGCCGAGCGCACCGTCCGCACCGCCGGAGCCTCGACGGGAAGTACCGCGGCGCCGGCGGATTCGAAACCCTTGTCCCCCGCGATGGCGGCCTCGATCTTGGCCGTGGCCGATTGCGCGGCGGTCGGATCGACCATGCCCGGCAGGGCGGCGATCGAACGCAGCGCCACCAGGACCGCGGTGGCCTCGGTGGAGGTCAGCCGCAGCGGCCGGTCGATTCCGGCGGAGAAGGTGACCTCGATGCTCTCCTCGGAGAACGACAAGTCGATCAGATCCCCGGGCCCGTAACCGGGTAACCCGCACATCCACAACTGATTGAGATCACTCATCAGCTGTTTGGTCGTGACCCCCAGATCCGCCGCCGCCTCTGCGGCACTGATACCCGGATTGGCCAGGAAGTACGGAACCATATTCAGCAACCGCGACAGCCGCGTGGACAGCCGGCTACTCAAGCTCCCACCTCCGTACGCTCGAGCACCGACCGCAACCGCCCGATCACATCGGCGCGCAGATCAGCGGGCGCCAGTACCAGCGCGTCGGGTCCGAGCCCGGCGATCAAGCGCGCCAGCCAATCTCGCGAGCGCACCGGCACCTCGACGATCGCACCGGGTCGACCGCCGATCGTGCGGTCCTCCACGATCGCGCCGAGGCGGCGAATATCCTGCGCGCGGCCGTCGGCCACCCAGACCGTCGCCGAGCCGGTGACCGGGGCCGCGCCCGTCACCTCGGCGACGATCTTGCGTAGATCCACGCCCTCGGGTTTGTGGACCGCGTTCTCCGGTCCGTAGGCGGTGACGTCCTCGCCGATACGGGAAAGCCGGAAGGTGCGCACGGCATCGCGGGCGCGGTCATGCCCGACCAGATACCAGCGGCCGTGATGGGTCACCACACCCCACGGTTCGACATCGCGCATGAGATAGGGCGCGCCGTGCGACATCCGGTGCTCGAAGCGCACGGCCCGACCGGCGTCGATCGCGGCCAGCAGCTTGCCCAGCGCCGCCTCGGAACCACGAGTGCGCGCGGGCACCGCGGGAACCGACGCCACGGTCGCATCGGGTTCCACGTGCACACCGGCCGCGCGCAACTTCAGCAGCGCGCCCTCGGCGGCGGTCGCCAGCTCCGGCGATTCCCACAACTGAACGGCCACCGCGACCGCGGCGGCCTCCTCACTGGTCAGATCGATATCGGGTAGTTCGTAGGCATCGCGATTGATGCGATAGCCCTCCTGGCCGGAGTACCGGCCGACCGGACCGACCTCGAGCGGAATCCCCAGATCGCGCAACTCGTTCTTGTCCCGCTCGAACATCCGGCTGAACGCCTCGTCGCTGACGGAATCCTCATATCCGGCGACACTGTCGCGGATCCGCTCCGCGGTCAGGAACTGCCGGGTCGACAACAGCGCGATGACCAGATTCATCAGCCGCTCGACCTTGGATATCGCCACCCGATAGAGAGTAATGCGCACCAGCGCATCGATGCGACGCCGGTCCGGCGTTTCTGCGGGTAGGTCAGCCGAGAAGCTCCACCCGGCACGACAGTCCCGATGCCTTGCCGAGTTTTTCGTCCGAGGTCAACAGGGGAATATCCAGTCGAGTCGCAAGCGCCACATAGAGAGCGTCGTAGAACGAGATCGTGCGGCGCAGTTTCCATGCCTCCGTCGCCATCCAGCCCTGGTGCTCATAGCGGTTGTCGACCAAGGCAGTCATCATGCGCAGGCCGACCGCCGCAACCTCTTCTCCGATCCGCCCTTGATACTCGTGCCGCCGCAAGACCTGCCCGACTTCCGCATCGATCAAGTGCGGGGCGTGAGTGACCGACGACTCGAGCAATCGGCCCACGGCGACACCGACCGCGTCCTTTCGTACCAAAGCCGCCGACACCGCGGACGCGTCGACAACGTACTCGTCACTCATCGCGCGTCTCCCTGAGCGCGCCCAGAATGCTGTCGCTGTCACCCCCGGGACCGGGATCCCGATCGAGAGCATCCCGAATCGCCGCCAGCGCTTCCGCTTTCGTACGAGTGCGCGCCACCCTGATCAGCTCTTGCCGCATATACGCCTGCAGCGACATACCTGCCGATTCGGCGCGACGACGTAAGACTTCGGCGTCCTCGTCGGGGACGTCTCGGATCTGGATCGTAGCCATGACGCTATTCTAGCGCCCGGTTCACGCTGAAATAGCGCTTCGCACTACATCGAGGCGATCAGCCGATCCACGCGCTCATCCACCGACCGGAACGGGTCCTTGCACAACACGGTCCGCTGCGCCTGGTCGTTCAGCTTCAGATGCACCCAGTCGACGGTGAAGTCGCGTCCGGCCTCCTGCGCCGCGGTGATGAAATCGCCGCGCAGCTTCGCCCGGGTGGTCTGCGGGGGCGTGGTGACCGCCGCGTCGACCGCCTCGTCCTCGGTGACCCGCTTGGCCAGACCCTTGCGCTGCAGCAGATCGAAGACGCCGCGGCCGCGCTTGATGTCGTGGTAGGCCAGATCCAGCTGGGCGATCTTGGGATCGGACAAGTCCATGTTGTAGCGGTCCTGATAGCGCTGGAACAGCTTGCGCTTGATCACCCAGTCGATCTCGGTGTCGACCTTGGCGAAATCCTGCGCCTCGACCGCGTCCAAGGTGCGACCCCACAGGTCCACCACGGCGTCGACCTGCGGATCGCGCTCACGATTGCGCAGGTGCTCGACCGCGCGGGCGTAGTACTCGCGCTGGATGTCCAGGGCGCTGGCCTGCCGGCCGCCGGCCAGTCGGACCGGCCGACGTCCGGTCAGATCGTGGCTCACCTCGCGGATGGCCCGGATCGGGTTGTCCAGCGCGAAGTCCCGGAAGGAGACGCCCGCCTCGATCATCTCGAGTACCAGCGAGGCCGTGCCGACCTTGAGCATGGTGGTGGTCTCGGACATATTCGAGTCGCCGACGATGACGTGCAGACGCCGGTACTTCTCGGCGTCGGCGTGCGGCTCGTCGCGGGTGTTGATGATCGGCCGCGAGCGGGTGGTCGCCGAGGAGACGCCCTCCCAGATGTGCTCGGCCCGCTGCGACAGGCAGAACGTCGCCGCCTTCGGGGTCTGCAGCACCTTGCCCGCGCCGCAGATCAGCTGACGCGTGACCAGAAACGGCAGCAGCACATCGGAGATCCGGGAGAATTCCCCGGCTCGCACGACGCAGAAGTTCTCGTGGCAGCCGTAGGAGTTGCCCGCCGAATCGGTGTTGTTCTTGAACAGATAGATATCGCCGCCGATACCCTCCTCGGCCAACCGCTGCTCGGCATCGATCAACAGCTCCTCGAGCACCCGCTCACCCGCGCGATCGTGGGTGACCAGCTGCACCAGACTGTCGCATTCGGCCGTGGCGTACTCCGGATGGGATCCGACATCGAGGTAGAGCCGGGCACCGTTGCGGAGGAACACGTTCGAGCTACGGCCCCAGGAAACCACCCGGCGGAACAGATACCGGGCCACCTCGTCAGGGCTCAACCGACGGTGACCGTGGAACGTGCACGTCACCCCGAATTCGGTTTCGACCCCCATGATTCGTCGCTGCACACTATCGACATTACAGCCATGGCATGCCCGAAAGTGGCTGTGCGAGCGAGGTAATGCATACGTCTTGACAACGATTTCGCAGGAGATGGCTACGACGACCGGCCGGGGGCCGCCGAAATGACCGGATCCCTTGCACTCGGCGGTTCCGAGTGCAAGGGATCCGGGTCACATTCGCGAATGCGGCTACGGGTTGGACGGATCCCCCGCCGACGGCGGTTCGCTGTCGGTCTCGCCCGTGCCCTCGGACTTGCCCTTACCGCCCTCGAGCAGCTCCCGCAGGGCCGCCGCGGGAATGCGACGGAAGGCCCGGCGCGGCCGCGCCTGCTCCAAGGTCGCGACCTCGAGCGAGCCGATCCCGAGGGCGCGCTTGTCCTTGTCGGTCTCGGGCGCGGACTTCTGCAGGGCCTTGACGGCCACATCGAGCGCCGCCCGCAGATCCAGCCCGCCGCGATAGGTGTCCTTGAGCGCGGTGATGATGGGTTCGGTATTACCGCCCATCACCACGTACTCCCGCTCGTCCACTATCGAACCGTCGAAGTTGATCCGGAACAGCACCGAATTGGGTTCCTGTTCGGGATAGGCCACCTCCGCCACACACAGCTCCACCTCGAACGGTTTGAGCTGATCGGTGAAGATGTTGCCCAGCGCCGAGGCATACATATTCGCCAGCGCCCGGCCGGTCACATCCCGCCGGTCGTACTGGTAGCCGCGCAGATCGGCCTGCAGAATGCCGCCGCGGCGCAGGTTCTCGAACTCGTTGTACTTGCCGACCGCGGCGAAGCCCACCCGATCGTAGAGCTCGCTCACCTTGTGCAGGGTCGCCGAGGGATTCTCGGCGACGAACAGCACACCCTTGTCGTACACCAGCACCGCGACACTTCGACCGCGCGCGATACCCTTGCGCGCGAGTTCGGTCTTGTCGCGCATGATCTGTTCGGCCGACGCGTAATACGGCAGGGTCATGCCTGCGCGCTCCTCTCCTCCACCGCACGCTCGTCGACGATCGCCCGGGCGATCTCGGCCAGCCGCCCGTCGGAAACCTCTTCGGTCCCTTCGGCATTGATCACGATCGCGGTCGGGAAGATGTTGCGCAGCAGATCCGGACCACCGGTCGCGGTGTCGTCGTCGGAGGCGTCCAGCAGCGCCTCGACGGCGATGCGCAGGGCGCGATCCTCGTCGAGTCCGCGATGGTAGGTCTTCTTCAACGACGTCTTGGCGAACATCGAACCCGAGCCGACCGCGGTGTAGCCGAACCGCTCCTCGCTGCGCCCACCGACCACGTCGTAGGACACGATGCGCCCCGCGCGATCCTGATCGGTGGCCTCGAGGTCGTAACCGACCAGGATCGGCACCACCGCCAGGCCCTGCATGGCCGCAGGCAGGTTGTCGCGCACCATCTTCGACAGTTTGTTGGCCTTACCGCCGAAGGTCAGTGGCACACCCTCGATCTTCTCGTAATGCTCCAGCTCCACGGCGAACAGCCGGATCATCTCCACCGCCACGCCCGCGGTGCCGGCGATACCGGCCGCGGAGAACGTATCGGTGATGTACACCTTCTCCATGTCGCGGCTGGCCAGCAGGTTGCCCTGGGTGGCACGCCGATCGCCGGCGATCAGCACGCCGCCGCGGTAGCTCACCGCGACGATCGTGGTGCCGTGCGGGGCGATGTCCTGCGACGTCGCCCCATGCGGGGCGACGTCGGCGATCCGTCCGAAACCGTTGCCGGACAACAGGTCCGGCGCGTGTTCACGCAGATATTCGGAAAAGGAGGACAGGGCGTACCCCGCATGGAGCCGCAAGGGGTCACCTGATGTCACTGGCCGCCTTTCTGAACGTATGCGCGCACGAAGTCCTCGGCGTTCTCCTCGAGCACATCATCGATCTCGTCGAGTAGGTCGTCGGTTTCCTCCGCCAGTTTTTCGCGCCGCTCCTGACCCGCGGCATCGACGCCGACAGCGTCGTCGTCCTCGTCGCCGCCACCGGCGCGCTTGGTCTGCTCTTGTGCCATAGCAGCCGACCTCCTCTGTACTGATATCGGCGAGCATCGGAGAAAATCCGATGCTCGTATGTCAACACTACCCAGCAGCGGGGACAACTGGCCGGATTACATCGCAATGTGGCCCCGCCGCAACGTCCCAGCAGCCTGGCCGAATCCGGGTTTCGTGTAACCCGGATCACAGTCGCCGGTTTACGTGGTCAGCTGTTCGACCAGCTCAGCGGCGGTACCGACGCCGTCGAGCAGTTTGCCCACATGCGATTTGGTGCCGCGGCGCGGTTCCAGGGTCGGAATGCGCACGAGCGAGTCGCCGCCCAGGTCGAAAATCACCGAATCCCAACTGGCGGCGGCGATATCGGCTCCGAAGCGGCGCAGACATTCGCCGCGGAAGTAGGCGCGGGTATCGGTGGGCGGATTGGTCATCGCGTCGAGCACCTGCTGCTCGGAAACCAGCCGCTGCATCGAGCCGCGCGCGACCAGCCGGTTGTACAGACCCTTGTCCAGGCGCACATCCGAATACTGCAGATCCATCAGATGCAGTTTCGGCGCCGCCCAACCCAGACCCTCGCGGCTGCGCATTCCCTCGAGCAGGCGCAGTTTCGCGGGCCAGTCCAGCAGATGCGCGCATTCCAGCGGATCGCGCTCGAGCAGATCGAGCACATGCGCCCACTTCTCCAGCACATCGGTGACGCGCTCGTCGGCGGTGCCCTGCCGGTCGTGATACTTCTCCACCCGATCCAGGTACAGCCGCTGCAGCGCCAGACCGGTCAGCTCGCGCCCGTCGACCAGGGCGACCGTCGCGCGCAGCGTCGGATCGTGGCTGATCTGATGCACCGCGGTGACCGGACGGGCCAGCTGCAGATCCGACAGATCCTCACCGCCCTCGATCAGATCGAGTACCAGCGCGGTGGAGCCGACCTTCAGATAGGTCGACCACTCCGCCAGATTGGCGTCGCCGATGATCACATGCAGGCGGCGGTACTTGTCGGCGTCGGCGTGCGGCTCGTCGCGGGTGTTGATGATGCCGCGCTTGAGCGTCGTCTCGAGCCCGACCTCGACCTCGATGTAGTCCGAACGCTGCGACAGCTGGAAACCCGCCTGATCGCCGGACTGACCGATGCCCACGCGACCGGATCCCGACACCACCTGCCGGGAGACGAAGAACGGGGTGAGCCCGACGATGATCTGATTGAACGGGGTCTCCCGGCTCATCAGATAGTTCTCGTGGGTGCCGTAGGAGGCGCCCTTGCCGTCGACGTTGTTCTTGTACAACTGCATTCGCGGCGCACCGGGCACGCTGGAGGCGTAGCGGGCGGCGGCCTCCATCACCCGTTCACCGGCCTTGTCCCAGATGACCGCGTCCAGAGGGTCGGTGACCTCGGGGGCGGAGTATTCGGGATGGGCATGGTCCACATAGAGGCGGGCGCCGTTGGTGAGGATCATATTCGCGGCCCCCACCTCGTCGGCGTCGATCACCGGCGCCGGCCCGTTGAGCCGGCCCAGGTCGAATCCCCGCGCGTCGCGCAGCGGCGATTCCACCTCGTAGTCCCACCGCGTGCGCTTGGCCCGGGGTACCCCTTCCGCTGCCGCATAGGCGAGCACCGCCTGGGTGGACGTGAGAATCGGGTTGGCCGAGGGTTCGGTGGGCGTGGAAATGCCGTACTCGACCTCGATTCCGATGATGCGCTGCATGCCTGAATCCTATCTGCGACGCACAGCGTCTCAATTGAGGGCGGCCGGTGGGGACCGGGCGGGCCTGGGCGACATTGGTCGAGCTCGGGTGGGAGCGGGTCGGCGGTCGGTCACACGGCGGGTCGACCCCGGGGTGTACAGCAGGTCAGCCGTTCGGTGGATGCGCGCATCCATACGATCGTATGAGAATCGACGGCATGGCCGACTCCCCCGCCCGCGTCGCCGACGCCAATGCCGCTGTCCCCCAAACCGGTTCGCGGCCGTCCCGGCTGCCCGCCCTCGACGTGCTGCGCGGCATCGCCATACTCGGCACCCTCGGCACCAATGTCTGGATCCTGACCCACCCCGCCGGATTCGTCGGCTACCTGCGCGATCTCGATCCGCCCGACGGCTGGTGGCTGTGGGCCGAACGGATCCTGCAGCAGTTGGCCCAGGGCAAGTTCCTCGGCCTGCTGACCGTCATGTTCGGCATCGGGCTGGCTATCCAGCAGCGTTCGGCCGTGCGGGCCGGGCGCGCGTGGCCCGGCGGATATCCGTGGCGGGCGGCGCTGCTGCTGTTGGACGGCCTGCTGAACTTCCTGTTCGTCGCGGAGTTCGACGTGCTGATGGGCTATGCGGTCACCGGCGCGGTGGTGGCCTTCCTGCTCGCGACGAGCGAACGCGCCCGGCGGCGCTGGCTGATCGGCGCGGCGGCGGTGCACGTGAGCATGCTGACCCTGATCGCCCTCGCCATAGCCCTTGCCCCCCAATCCGATACGCCCGCCGATCCGACATTCGATCCGAATCCGTATGCCGATGGCTCGTTCTGGGATCTGGTGGTGTTCCGGGTGCACCACGCCGGCCTGTTCCGGTTGGAGACGATCTTCGTCTTCCCGATGTCTGTCGCGCTGTTCCTGTTGGGCGCGTGGCTGTTTCACGCGGGCGTGTTCGAGGTCCACGGCGCGCGGCTACGGCGACGCCTCATGTTGCTCGGCTTCGGCGTCGCCGCACCCCTGGATCTGGCCCTGGGCCTGTGGCGCCACAATCTCGTCCTGATCACCCGCTACGGCACCGCTCCCCTGGTGGGCCTGGCCATCCTCGCGCTGGTCGCGCGGTTCTATGTCACGCGCGAGCGGACCGGTCCGGTGGGCCGCCGCTTCGCCGAGGTCGGCCGGATGGCCTTGAGCTGCTACATCCTTCAAAACCTGGTCGCCTCGGCCCTGTGCTACGGCTGGGGCCTGGGCCTGGCAGCCCGAATCTCGGCCGATGCCCGGATCCCGTTCACCATCGCCGTCCACCTCCTGGTGAGCGCGATCATGATGATCTTCGCCCACCTGTGGCTGCGCCGCTTCGAGCGCGGCCCGGTGGAATGGCTGTGGCACAACAGCTATCGCGCCCTGACCCGCGACCGGGACTGAACCGATCACCCCGCCTCGCGCGCCGAACCCTGCGGCGCGGGCAGGAACAGCCCGCACACCACCGCGACCACCGGCACCGCGCACAGCACCGTCAGCACGGCCTGCGGGCCGTGCCGGTCGGCGAGGGCCCCGAGCAGGGGCGCGAACAGACCGCCCACGCTCACGGCCAGGCCGAGGGTGACACCGGAGGCGGTACCCGGGCGTCGAGGCAGGTAGTCCTGACCCAGTTTGACCAGGACGGCGAAGGGGATATTGATGGTCAGACCCGCGAGGGCGGCCAGGGCCAGGGCCGCGTGGGGATCCGGGGTCAGGCGCAACAGAATCAGGGCGGGGATGGCGGCGAGGGCGCCGACGTGGATCGTGCGCAGCACTCCGGCGCGGTCGGCGATGCGGCCGCCGAGCAGGGTGCCGCCGACACCGCCGGTCAGGAAGGCGGTCAGGGCCGTACCGCCCAGGGCGGGGGACGCACCGAGGTGGTTGATCCAGTACAGCGCGATGAAGGTGTTCATGCCGAAGTAGACGATCGCGCGGACGACCGCCACGGCAGTCAGAATGGCGAACGCTCCCCACCGATCCTGCCCCGCATGGGCTTTCGCGGCAGTCGCCACCGCCGCGCGACGCTGTTGATAGCGCCACAGTACGAATCCCATCAGCACCGCGGGCGCGATGAACAGTGCCGTCGCACCCACTCCCAGCGCTACCAGCGCGGGTGTTGCCAGTGCCGGGGCGAGGAAGAATCCGACGCTGCCGCCCGCGGCGAACAGACTCATACCGGTGGCACTGTCACCCGCGTCGCGGCGAGCGTCTCGTCCGGCCGCGGGATGGAACGCCGCGACGCCACATCCGGAGATCAGCAGCAGAGTCCACACCAGCCAGTAGCCCGGCGCGAGGCCGGTGAGTCCGGCGGCCGCACCGGCCACCGCGAGTCCGGCGGGCGCCATCCACAGCAGCCGCCATCGATCGACGAAGACACCCAGAATCGGTTGCGGCAGAGAACTTCCCAGCGTCGCCGCCAAGGCCAGCCCGGAGGCCGCGACATAACTGTAGCCCCGCTCCACCACGAAGAACGGGATCGCGGCGGGTACCAGTCCCTGATAGAAATCGTCGACCACATGCGCGGCCACCCAGTACCGCATCCGCCGCCACACCGACACCGGGGCGACCGCACCCTCGACCGTTGTCACGCGTTTCCCCTTCCCACACAGGGCAATCCGAGGAATTACGCTAGGCGAACGATCGGTGACGAGCTTCCGATAAAATGCCAGATTGTGTCGATCATCCGCCATGCACCGATCGCGCCCACCCATACCCGATATCTCACCGGCGACGACCGCATCGACCGACATCGCCACGACGATCATCAGCTGGTCTTCCCCAGTTCGGGCGCGGCCGAGGTCCGCACGGCCGCGGGCAGTTGGATCGCGCCGGGCGATCGGGCGATCTGGATCCCGGCCGGTTGCTGGCACGAACACGACTTCCACGGCCCGACCCGATTCCACACCGTCGGCTTCGCCGCGCACCGCACCCTCGGCCACCGGACGCCATTGGTCCTGACGGTCACACCGCTGGTGCGCGAGCTGATCATCGCCTGCACCACCGCCGAGGATCTGCCCGCGGCCGAACTCGATCGCATGCGCGAGGTGCTGCTGGATCAATTGCGCCGCAGCCCCGAACAACCGCTGCGCCTGCCCGTTCCGACCGATCCGCGCCTGCGCGCGGCCTGCGCCCTGGTCGACGCCGATCTCACCGCGGGCCGAACCCTCGCCGAACTGGGCCGCACGGTCGGCGCCTCCGAACGCACACTCACGCGCCTGTTCCGCGCCGAACTCGGGATGACCTATCCGCAGTGGCGCACCCATCTGCGCCTGCACCGCGCGACTCGCCTACTGGCCGAGGGCGATCCGGTCACCAGCGTGGCGCTGAACTGCGGCTGGTCCTCCCCCAGCGCGTTCATCGATGTCTACCGCAGATTCTTCGGTCATACGCCGGGCTCCCGACGCTCCGCGCCGGGAATGTGAAGGTAAGGCCGGGAAAGCGGGGCAGGGCCGGGAACATGGGGGCAAGGAGCGCGAACGTGGAGGCAAGGCCAAACCTACTGCGCCGGTAACGCTTCCGCCTGTACGAGCAGATCGGCCACGAGGGTGTCGCGCTGCAGCGGCACGCCGAGGCTGCGGGCATTACCCTCGAACAGCGCCAGCACCGAGGAGGACAGGATGCCCTCGACCTGTTCGGAGGACAGCGTCGAGGCGATATCGCCACGCCAACTGTTGACCACCCCGTCGACGAAGCCGATGATGCCGAACGCCATCGGCCGTGCCCGATTGGGGTCGATGCCGAACCGCGCCAGCGATGTCGCGAACAGATCGGCCAACCGGCCGCCGATGCGATCGCGCGCGCCCGCCAACGCCCCCGAATCACCGTGCGGCGCATCCTCGGCGAGAAACCGATGCAGATGCGGATGCCGCTCGATCCAACCCACATAGGTGCCGACCGCCCCGCGCACCGCGTCCTTGAGCGTCCCGTCGGCCCGCAGCGTCGGCATCAACTCCGCCAGCAGCAACTCCAAAATCCGACGGCGGATCTGCTCGTCCAGATCGGCCCGGCCGTCGAAATGCCGGTACACCACCGGCCGGGGCAGCCGCAGCCGATCGGCGATCTGCTGCACCGAGACGTCGACGCCGCACTCCTCGATCACCGCCACCGCGGCATCGAGCACCTCCGCGCGGCGCTGCTGCTTGTGCCCGTTCCAACGCGTCGTGCGGCCGTCGAGCCGCGACCCGGACTTTCCGCTGGTATTGGTCACATGTCAACGATACCGGTCCCGCTCTTGACCGCTACACCGTGTCTCACTAATCTGAGTGTTACAGCTTGTATCGGCTATTTTTCAACCTTGTGGAGAGCTGTCATGGGCAACGACGCCACACTGCTCCCAGCGGAGTCCTTCGCGCAGCGACTGCTGACCGGATCGGTGAAGAAGTCCTACGACCCGGTCGTCGACCTGGACTGGGACGCACCCCTGGATCCCGGCAAACTGTTCCTGCCGCCGGAAGTGGTCTCCCTCTACGGCACCGAACTGTGGGACTCGATGACCCCGCAGCAGCGCCGGGAGCTCTCGCGCCAGGAACTGGCCAACGTACTGTCGGTCGGCATCTGGTTCGAGAATCTGCTCAACCGATTACTGTTGCGCGAGTTGATGAACGGCGATCCCATCAGCCGTCATTCGCACTACACACTCACCGAGATGGGCGACGAATGCCGACACATGATGATGTTCGGCAAACTCATCGATCGCATCGAGGCCCGGCCGTACTGGCCCAAACCGCCCGCGCGACTGGCCATCTCGGGATTGCAGCTGTTCCTGCGCGGCTCCATGACCTGGGTGGGCGCGCTGGTGGGCGAGGAGATCTTCGACGCCATCCAACGCAAGACGATCGATGACCCCGAACTGCAGCCGCTGGTGGCGCGCGCCATGCGCATCCACGTCACCGAGGAGGCCCGCCACATCGGCTTCGCCCGCGACGCGCTGGCGCGCCGGGTGCCGACCATGTCGGCGGCCGAATTGGCCTATACCCGTTTATGTGTCGCGGTCGCGGCCCCGCTGTTCGTTCATCTGATGACCAACCGGCACATGTACACCCGCGCGGGATTGGACGGCCGTCAGGCCCGGCGGATCGCGCGCGCCAACCCGCACGCCAAACACGCCCTCGGCACCGGCGCGGCGAATCTCGGTGCGTTCCTGGACAAGCAGGGTCTGATCGGCCCCGCGGGCAAGTGGATCTGGCGACGGCGAGGACTGTTGGCATGAGGATTCGGCGACGCGCCCGCGGCGCCGAGGTTGATGTGCTGGTCGTCGGCGCGGGGGCCGATGAGCTACGCGTAACGCGTGAGCTGTGCCGCGACGGCGGCGAGGTCGTCGTGCTGGGACCCGACGATCCCGTCACCGCCGCCGAATTCGACGCCGGGACCGATCGCTGGGTCGTGCGCACCGCGCGCGGCGAACATCGGCCGCGCGTGGTCGTCCTCACGCCCCCGGACGAGTTCGACGACTGGCGGCTGAAAGGCATCGGGGGCCGCACGATTCAGCAGGCACGCGGTAGCGCGGCCCAGTTCGGCATCGCCCTGCACGGCTTCCCGAATCTGTTCTTCCTCACCCCGCCACCCGTCTCGGATGTGGTCATGCCGCTTACTCCGATCGAGGCTCGCGCGAGCTATATCCGGCGCGGTGTGGATCTGCTGCGCCGCACCTCGAGCACCCGCATCGAGGCCCGTGCGGCGACTCAGCACGAATTCGACCGCCGCCTGCGCGTCGATCCCGGCTATCGCCCGTCGCTGCGCCGCCCGGCCCGGCGTCATTTCGATCTGACCGTCGCCGCCGATCGCGAACCGGCCGACGAATATTCGGGCCCCGCGCTCCTGGACGCGCCGGGGGCCGAACTGATGGTGACCGTCGCGCTCAACGGCCATCCCGATCCCATCGACGGCCACTACCACTGGTACGGCCGCATCGCCGCCGCCGAGGGCGACGACCTGCCCGATCCGGGTCGAGGACAGGTCTTTCTCACCCTGCCCGGCGGTCATCCCACCGCCGGCCGCCTGCAGGAACGCGATCCCTGGGGACATCTGCGCATCGTCGGCGTCGGCGCTCCCCCATACCCGCTGGAACCCGCCGCGCCGCACTGAGTCCCGGCCGAGGCCGGGAACCCGTGCGGCGCAGGGGAATTCAGCCGGGCACCTTGTCCAGGAAGCCGAGCACCTGCTTGACGCGCCCGCCCTCGAGCACGATCACATCGAACCCGATCACCAGCGGCTCGCCGCCGGGCGCGCCGAGCAACCAGGTGAACCGCGCGATGTCGTTGTGCCCGTCGACCGGACCGAGGCTGAAACCCAGACCCGCGAACTGCGCCTGCGCGCCCGCGATGACCTGGTCGATCGCCTCGACGCCCGCGACCTGGGCCAGCGGATCGGTATAGGTGGCCTCGGGGGTGAACACCTCCGCCAGCAGCGCCCGGCGCTTGTCCGCGTCCTGCTCGTTCCAGCTGTCGATGTACCGCTGTGCAATGTTTTCGTATTCGCTCATGAGACAAGCATCTGCGCCACACACATCGGAGTCGATTACGCGTGAGGTAATGCCCGCGCACGCGAATCCCGCTGCGGCACAGCCTTGATCACAACACCGAGCGCAGCGACTGCTCGTCCCGCGCGACCACCGCGCGTCCGTCCGGGGTGGCGACGATGGGCCGCTGGATCAGCCTGGGATGGGTGGCCAGCGCCTCGATCCAGCGCTCGCGATCGGCGGGCGTCCGCGACCAGTCCGCGACCCCGAGCTCCTTGGCATCGCCCTCGCCGGTGCGGGTGATATCCCAGGGCTCGAGACCCAGCCGCTCGAGGATCGCCCGGATCTCCGCGGCGCTGGGCGCATCCTCCAGATACCGCCGCTCGACATAGGCGATACCGGCCTCGTCGAGCGCCGCCTTGGCCGCGCGACTCTTCGAACAGCGCGGGTTGTGCCAGATCTCAGTCTGCTCCGATGTCATGAACACACAGGTTAGACGTCGAAGTACAGCTCGAATTCGAACGGGTGCGGGCGCACGTTGATCTCGGCGATCTCCCCGTCGCGCTTGAGCCGGATCCAGGTTTCCAGCAGGTCCTCGGTGAACACTCCGCCCTGAGTGAGGTAGTCGTGGTCGGCCTCGAGCCGGTCGATCACCGCGGCCAGGCTCGCCGGGGTCTGCACCACCTCGGCGGACTCCTCGGGAGTGAGTTCGTAGAGGTCCTTATCGATCGGCATCGCGGGCTCGAGCTTGTTGAGCACCCCGTCCAGACCCGCCATCATCATGGCCGCGAACGACAGATACGGATTGCCCGAGGAATCCGGGCAGCGGAATTCGAGCCGTTTGGCATTGGGGTTGGCTCCCGTCACCGGAATGCGCACGGCCGCGGACCGATTGCGCTGGCTGTAAACCAGATTCACCGGAGCCTCGAAACCCGGGACCAGACGCTTGTAGGAATTCACCGTCGGATTCGTGAATGCCAGCAGCGACGGCGCGTGGTGCAGTAGCCCACCGATGTAGTGCCGCGCCAGATCCGACAGACCGGCATAACCCGCCTCGTCGTAGAACAGCGGGGCGCCGTCCTTCCACAGCGATTGATGGACGTGCATACCGGATCCATTGTCGCCGAACAGCGGTTTCGGCATGAAGGTCACCGTCTTGTCGTGCTGCCAGGCGGTGTTCTTCACGATGTACTTGTACAGCTGCAGATCGTCGGCGGCGGCCAGCAGCGTATTGAACCGATAGTTGATCTCGGCCTGCCCCGCGGTGCCGACCTCGTGATGCCCCTTCTCCAACTCCAGCCCGGCACGCTGCAGATTCGTACACATGACATCGCGCAGATCGACATCGTGATCGTAGGGCGCGACCGGGAAATAGCCGCCCTTGGCCCGAATCTTGTAGCCGCGGTTGATACTTCCGTCGGGGTTGTACTTCTCGCCGGTATTCCAGTCCGCCGAGGCCGAATCCACCTCGTAGAACGCGCGATTCATGGTGGTGTCGTAACGCACCGCGTCGAAGATGTAGAACTCGGCCTCCGGACCGAAATACGCGGTATCGGCCAGGCCGGTGGAACGCAGATAATCCTCGGCCTTGCGGGCCACATTGCGCGGATCGCGGCTGTAGGCCTCGCGGGTGTGCGGATCGTGGACGAAACAGTTGACATTGAGCGTCCTGGCCACCCGGAACGGATCCAACCGGCAGGTCCGCAGATCCGGCAGCAGCAGCATGTCGGATTCGTGGATCTGCTGGAACCCTCGGACGGAGGAGCCGTCGAACGCGATGCCGTCGTCGACCAGTTCGGGGCCGAACATCTTCGCCGGAACGGAGAAATGCTGCTCGACGCCGGGAACGTCGCAGAAGCGCACGTCGATGTATTCGACATTCTCGGCGTGGACGAAGTCCAGGACGCCTTCCGTGGTTGGGGTGATCACCGGTAACTCCTCGTGAATGCGCGGCCGCCGGTTCCACGATACGACTTCCCGATCGCCGCCGGACCGCGAATCGCATTGGCTAACAAGATCATTCGAGAATCGAGGGGCCATTGCGGCGATTCGCGGCGGCCGTCGCGCGTCCAGCGGGGAGCGCGGCACACCCGCGAGCGCTCATCGATGCAAATTAATAGCTTATCGCTATGATCTTCGCATCGACTCCAGCCTGGCAGGCGCGCCCACAAATTGATAATGTCACTGACCGCTTCCACCCGAAAGCCAGATGTGAAGATCATACGTCCGCCGAACCGTCCTGCTCAGAGCGAACACCGCTGTTCAACTCTAGTGCAGAGTGCACAATAGAGGTAGAGGCACTCTGCCCGATTGCCGGTGGCGGCGGGAACCGCGATGCGGTGTGCTGGAGGGTGACGCCGGGGTCGCTGTCGTGACCTCGACCATCGTGAGCCAGAGGTAGGTTTGTGAGTTCTTCGACGGTTGCGACCGGCTCGACCCGGCCGCGCACCATGTGTGAGGCGTTCCAGAACAATGTGGCGCGCTATCCCGATCAGGTCGCACTGCGTACCCGTGGCGATACCCAGCGCATCACCTGGCGTGAGTACGGCTCCCGCGTCCGCGCCATCACCACCGGCCTGGCTGGTCTGGGCGTGCGCCCCGGCGACACCGTGGCCCTGATGCTGACCAATCGTCCCGAATTCCACCTCTGCGACACCGCCGTCCTGCACACCGGCGCGACCCCGTTCTCGGTGTACAACACCAATCCGGTCGACCTGCTCACCTACCAGTTCGGCAATGCCGAACCGCGCGTGGTGATCTGCGAGTCCCAGTTCGCCCCACAGATCGTCGCCGCCGTCGAAAAGGCTGCGGCCCAAGGACATCAGGTCGAAAAGGTGATCTGCGTGGACGGCGCGCCCGAGGGCACCGTGGCGCTGTCGGATGTCGAGGCCACCGAGGCGCCGGACTTCGATTTCGAATCCGCCTGGCGCGCTGTCGATCCCGAGGATCTGCTGACCATCGTCTACACCTCCGGCACCACCGGTCCACCCAAGGGCGTCGAGCTCACCCATACGAACTTCATCGAAAATGCCCGCATCGTAACGGATCTGGGCGGCGGCAGCCCCGAGGACAAGGTGGTGTCCTATCTGCCCGACGCCCATGCCGCCAACCGCTGGTTCGCCCATTATCTCAACCTGCTGACGGCCGGGCAGATCACCACGGTCCCCGATCTCAAACAGGTCGCCGAGGCGCTGGCGGAGGTGCATCCCTCGGTATTCCTGGGCGTGCCCCGCGTCTGGGTGAAGGTCAAGGCCGCCCTGGAGGAAAGGCTTGCCGCCGAACCGAGTTCGCTGCGCCGCGGCCTGACCGACTGGGCCATCTCGACCGGCCGGGCGCGCGCCCGCGCGGTATCGGACGGCCGTCGGCTCGGCGCGCTGGACAAACTGCGTTACGCCGCGGCCGATCGGCTCGTACTGTCCACCATCCGCACCCGGCTCGGACTCGACAAGGTCCGCGTCGCGGTCACCGGGGCCGCGCCGATCCCGCGCGACACCCACGAATTCTTCCTGGGCCTGGGCCTGCCGCTGTGTGAGGGATACGGCATGACCGAATGCACCGCGGGCGCCACCCTCAACCGGCCCGATCGCATCAAGATCGGTACCGTGGGCCTGCCGATTCCCGGCTCCGAGGTGAAGATCGCCGAGGACGGCGAGGTGCTGGTGCGCGGCAAGATGGTCATGCGCGGCTATCGCAAGGATCCCGAGAAGACCGCCGAGGCGCTGGATTCCGACGGGTGGCTGCATACCGGCGATATCGGCGAGATCGACGACGAGGGCTACCTGAAGATCGTCGACCGTAAGAAGGAACTGATCATCAACGCGGCGGGCAAGAACATGTCGCCGACCAATATCGAGAACACCGTGACCGCCTTCACCCCGCTGGCCGGAACGGTCGCTGTTATCGGCGAGGGGCGCCCCTACAACACGGCGCTCATCTGCCTCGATCCCGATCTGGTCAAGTCCTTCGCCGAACGCCATGATCTGCCCGGCGACGATAACGCCGCACTCGCGGCGAATCCCCTGGTACGGGCCAATATCGAGGAGGGCGTCGCGGCCGCGAACGCCCAGTTGTCGCGGGTCGAGCAGGTCCGCAAATTCGTGGTGCTGCCGGATGTCTGGGCTCCCGGTAGCGAATGCCTCACCGCGACCGGCAAACTGCGGCGCAAACCCATCGCCGCCGCATATGCCGATACCATCGAATCCCTCTACGCAACGTAGCCCGGACGGGAGGACGCAGTGGAATCGCCGAGCCGGGATCAGGCCATCGAAGCCCTGTATCAGCGTGCGGGAGTGCTCATCCGTGAGTTCTCCGACAGCATGCCGCCCTATCGCACGATCCCGCGGTCGCTGGTGGCCTCGGCCTTCGAGCGCGGCACCAAGCTGAATATCGAGCTGTTCTTCGAATACCTCCGGCACGGGCGCATGCCCGCGCCGGAGGAGACCCGCGAACTGGTCGAGCTGGCGCTGGACCGGGTGCGCGACGGGGAACCGCTCGACGAGGTGCTGGGCCGCTATCGACAGGGTGCGGAATTCATCTACACCCGGCTGCGCGCGGCCGCCCAGCCCGGCGAACGCGATCTACTCGCCGATGCGGCACTTCCCCTGTTGCAGTACGTGACTCAGATCGTCGAGCGCATCGCCACGGCCTGTGTACGCCGCGCCCACGATCCGCGCTGGGAACTGCTCGAGCGCCGCCGCGGTATCGCCGATGCCCTGCTCACCGGGCGCGATCCGGTGGAATGGGCCGACGAGCCCGCGATCACCGTGCCCGACGCGTTCCTCATCGCGGTGTTCCGGCTGTCGACCAATACCCGCGAGCGGCAGGGTCTGGACACCAGCGAGCTGCGGCACTGCATCGAAGCCATTCCGGGCGTATTCCTGCGCCTGGACAGCGGCGGTTGGACGGCCCTGGTCCCGCTGCAGCCCGGCGACGACGGCACGGCCACCTCGCACGCCCTGTCCTCGCGGCTGCCCGCCCGCAATCCCGATGCGGCGCCGCCCTTCTGGGTCGGCATAGGCGCCGCCCGCACCCGCGCGGACATTCCGGCGGTCTTCGCCGAGGCGCGCGTACTCGCCGAACTGGGCCGCTGCCTCGACCGCACCGAATTGGTCTGCCGCCGCAAGGATCTGCAGTTCGAGTACACCGTGGCGGCCAGTGGTCCGGCCCGCCCGGGTCTGGCGACGGTCCTCGCACCGCTGGACAGCCAGCCGCTGCTCGCCGAGACGCTCGAGGTGTTCGTCGACACCGGATTCAACCAGCTGGCCACCGCGCGGCTGCTCAACATCCACCGCAATACCGTCACCTACCGGCTGGCCCGGGTACACGAACTGACCGGGCTGGATCCGCATCGGCCCACCGATGCCATGACGCTGTCGGCGGCCCGCATCGCCCGACGGCTCGAATCGGCCTCCTTCGCACCGTGATCCGCGCCGTGCGATAGCCGTCGATCCGCCGCCCGCCCCGGCCGCGGCTCGACGGCCGCGCCGAATGCCCGGACGCCACGGGTTCCGAATGTTAAATCCGGAAGAATTCGACGTTAATCGCACTGTTCGGGCGGGTTGAGCGCATTGCGCGCGGACCATGCATTCCAACGCGAAGCGCGTGGTCGAAACACGAGGATTGCGGCATTGTCCGTTATTCGCCAGCTATTTGCTGTAGTTATTTCACCCCCTCGTTACACCCCGCCCGAGACCTCGCCGTAACCTTAATTGGTCAGATGACCCAGAGCATCGACATTCCGGCGAACAACGAGGTCGCCAGGAGTTTCCGACGAGGGCACGCGCCCCGGAACGCGAGCGAGAATTTCCCGCAGCACACCGGAAAACTACTTCCGGTCGGGATTTTCTGAGCGCATATCCGGTCACGCGCCCGTCGTGCGACGCCACGGAACCCGACATACCGCGGCGCCCACCGACGCATCGGACGAGGAGTACCGATATGGATATGATCCGGCTCAGTGACTGGCTGCCTAAGCCCGGCGAGTTGCTCGACTTCCCACCGACCGCGACCGCCCGCGCGGCCGCCGCTGCCGCTGATCCCGCCCCGATCCCGCCGTCGTACATCCAGGACTTCCATCTGCGACATCGCGATCCCGCGCTGTCGATCTGTTTCACCATCGCGGCGCCATTGGACCGAAAGGCCCTGTGTCGCAGCTTCGTCCAGTTCCTGCGCCGCCACGACGGGTTGCGCTGCTGGTTCGTCGACGACGGTCGCCGCCGCAGCGGACGCGTCCTCGACCCGGCGTGGGTGGATCTGGATATCGTCTCCGAGGGTGGTTTCGACTCCGGCGAACAGCTGCGCGACCGCCTCGCCGACCGGTTCGCCGCCTGCGATCCGACCGTCTGGCCCGGCTTCGCGCTGGGCGCGATCGACCACGGCGACGACGGGTTCACCGTGTACCTGAGTCTGGATCACGCGTTCTCCGACGGCACCTCCCAGGTCGCGGCGATCTTCGAACTGCACCAGCTCTACACCTGCCACACCACCGGGGAGACGCCCGCGCTGTCGCCGGTCGGCGGCTATTCCGAGTTCGCGCGTCATGAACGCGCCACCGTCGACCAGCGCGGCGACGATGTGGACCGGCTGGCCCGGCTCATCGCCGCCGATCGGGACCATATCCGGCCGCTGCCCTGGGATCTCGGCCTCGAGCCGGGGGCGACGGCGATGAGTTTCGATCTGCGCACCGACTTGCTGACCGGCCCGGAATGCGAGGCGTTCACCCGTGCCTGCGCGGCCGCGAGCGGCTCGTTCGCCTCCGGCGTCTACGCCGCGATCGCGCTGACCGAACTCGAATCGGCCGGGCGCACCCGGTATGTCGGGCTCAATGTGGTCGGCACGCGCAACAATCCGCGCTTCCAGTTCACCCAGGGCCGTTTCGTGAATCTGCTGCCGATCGTCTTCGACGTCGGCGCGGCCGCTCGATTCACCGAACTGATCGGGCGGGCGCGCACCGCACTGCAGGACATCAAGCCACTGGCCGGAATTCCACTGTTCGCGGCGCTGGCCCGCGCGAACGAGTTGACCGGACAGGCGATCCCGGATGTTCGGGACTGGGCCTGGGTCTCCTGTCTGGATGCCCGCCCGATCTCCGGGGCCATGTTGGAACAGTCGCTGCCGGGACTGCATCGCGTCCACGGGCTCTGCGCGGCCCCGGCCACCGATCGCGCCTCGGCACTGGAATTCCATCGTGAGGCCGATCGGGTGCAGGTCAGCGTTCGCTATCCGGATACCGAGACCGCGCACGCCTCGGTGAGCCGATATGTGGAGCGACTGCGCACGGTACTGCGCACGGTCGCCGCAACCGGTGAGTTCGCCACGGCCGCACCGCTTTTCGACGCCATTCCCCAGGCGGGCGTGGTGCTGGCCCGCTGAGGATCGGATAATTATGCCCACCGGGCAAGATTTCCCACCGGGAAATCTTGCCCGGTGGGAAATCTTCTGTCATCCTGGATGCATGACCGAGGAGCCCGCGCTCTCCCTGCGAGAACGCAAGAAGCTCGACACCCGCCGCGCCTTGAGCGATGCCACACTCGCCCTGGCCTTCGAACGTGGTCTCGAAAACGTCCCGCGCGAGGACATCGCGGCCCGCGCCGGAGTATCGGTGCGCACGTTCAACAACTACTTCAGCAACAAGTGGGAGGCCCTGGCCTACCGACAGGTCGACCGCTTCGGTCGCAGTATCGACATCCTGCGGCAGCGCCCTGCCGACGAGCCCATCTGGCAGGCCCTGACCGAATCCCTTCTGGCCCCGATCGAGGCGGAGGTCGGGAACGCCGACGCCGGGCCGCCGACCCGGGCGCAGCTGGCCGAGATTCGGAAATTGGCCGATATTCCCGACGCCCGCGCCGCCATCACGGTCGGCCTGCAGGATCAACTGGTCGACGCGATCGCCGAACGCACCGGCACCGACCCGCAGCGTGAGTTGTATCCGCGGCTGGTCGCGGGAATAGCCATGGCCGCCGTACACGCCGCCTTCGAGATCTATGTGCGGTCCGATCCACCCGAACTCATCACAACGGTACTGCGTCAAGCCTTTTCGCTCGTGGCCGACGGAGCGCCCGTCCTGGACATCACCTGGCACTGAGCCCGGTGCACACCTTCGAAACATCAATAACAAACAGGGGGTTCACCTCGTCATGTCCGAAATACGAACCGATGTCCTGATTTCCGGCGGTGGACCCAACGGCCTGCTGCTCGCCTCCGAACTCGCCCTGGCGGGGGTGCGGCCGATCGTGCTGGAGACACACCCCGGACCGGGCAGCGAGCCCAAGGCGAACGGTATGGTCGGCCAGATCCCGCGCGTCCTGGATCTGCGCGGCATCCACCCGGGCCGGCCGGAGCCGTTGCCTTTCTACATCTTCAGCGGGCTCACCATGGACTTCCATGCGCTGGCGGACAATCCGATGTACGCGTGGATGATTTCCCAACCGGAGCTCACCGCGCTGTTGGCCGACCGCGTCCGCGGCCTCGACATCGATATGCGCTGGGGCCACACCCTTGCCGATTTCGCCCAGGACCCCGACGGCGTCACCGCGACCGTCTCCGGCCCCGACGGCGAATACCGGATCCGGGCTCGCTATCTGGTCGGCGCCGACGGCGGAAAAAGTATGGTGCGCAAGCGATCCGGCATCGGCTTTCCGGGTTTCACCTCGACCGATCGCATCTCCCGCGCCGCGAATGTCGAGATACCCGACCTGGTCCGCCTGCCCACGGGCGGCTACGAGCTCCCCGGCTACGGCCCGGTGACCTGGGGTCATCACTGGACCGAACGCGGCATGTTCGTCCTCGCCGAATTCCAGCCCGGCCGAACCATGCTCGCGACCGGCGAATACGACACCGAGCCGATCGACGAGAACGCGCCGATGACCATGGCGGAATTCAGCGCCAGCGTCAACCGGGTCCTCGGCATCGACCTGGAGATCCGGCCACCATCCTGGGAGGGTCCGCATGTGATGCGTCGCCTGGTCGGCCAGAACACCCGCACCGCCGAACGCTACCGCGACCGCCGGGTCCTGCTGATCGGCGATGCGGCCCATGTGCATTCGGCCATGGGCGGCCCGGGGCTGAACCTCGGTATGCAGGATGCGATGAACCTCGGCTGGAAACTCGCCGCCGAGGTCCACGGCTGGGCCCCGGCGAATCTGCTCGATACCTATGAGAGCGAACGCCGCCCACTGGCCGAACGCGTGATGATCAGCTCCATGGCCCAGGGTGCGCTCATGAAACCCGGACCCGAGGTGGGCGCGCTGCGCGAGGTATTCGGCGAACTGCTGCGGATCGATCCGGTGATCGACCATATGGCACAGCTGATGAGCGGAGCGGACATCCGCTACGCCACCGGTTGTGATCATCCGCTCGCGGGCCGCCTGGTTCCCGACTTCACGGTCGAGACCACCAACGGCCCCAGGCGAATCGCCGAACTGCTCCGCTCGGGCCGCCCGGTGCTGCTGGATCCGCACGATCGCCTCGGCGCCGAACTCACCGGCTGGTCCGACCGGATCGACCTCGTCACCACGCCCGCACCGCAGGCCCCGGCCGCCGCGATCCTGATCCGACCGGACGGCTATATAGCCTGGGCGACAAGCGAATCCAGTGCCGATGGCCTGGCCGAGGCCCTCACCCGCTGGCTGGGTCCGGCTCGCTCCCTGGCCGTGACGGAATGAGCTCAGCGCACCGGATCGATACAGCTGAACGGCGGGTCGACGATCGAACACGGTGTCGGCGGACGGGTGGGGCGATAGTCATCCGATACGCCGCCATCGGCGATGATGTCGCGATAGGCGGGCACGCCGTCGGTAGGGTGACGCGTGAGCGACGGATCGGTCTTCACGTTCACGGTGTAGAGGCCGAAACGCGGTGTGTAGGAGCCCCATTCGTAGTTGTCGGTGATGCTCCAGTAGTTGAAGCCCATCACGTTCATCCCGTCGGCCTTCGCGCGCTGCAGCCAGTACACGGTGTCACGCAGATTGTCGCCACGCCACCAGCCGTCGTCGCGCTGCTGACCGTTCTGGGTGGGCATGCCGTTCTCGACGATATAGAGCGGACGGCCCGGGAACTGCCGGGCGTAATGACGCAGGGCGTAGTAGATGCCCTCGGGTTGCAGCGGATTCGCCCACGGTGTGTTCTTCGTCAGCGCATCGATCGGCGAGGGCAGGCTGCCGTAGTAGTAGTCGATGCCGACGTAGTCGAGTTTGTCGGCGATCCGATTCTCGAACGGCGCCGCGGCCAGCGACTCGTAGCCCGGGGTGTAAGACACATTGCTGGTCACCATCGCACCCGGCTGCCGGGAGTGGATGTAGTCGTAGATCGCCCGATGCGCGGTGACCTGCCGATCCAACGCGATACCGGCCTGCTCGGGCGGCAGATTGCCCTGGGCGACGAAAACCGGCGGCCCGAGGGTCGGTTCGTTGAAGGTCACCCACAGCGGATCGTCCCCGGCGTAGCGGTTCACCACCGCGCGCGCATTGGCCAGCCAGTCGTCGACTATGCCCGGATTACCCCAGCCGCCGCGATCGGCCTCCCAACCGGGATACACCCAGTGGTCGAGGGTGATCATCGGTCGCATACCCGCGGCACGGATCGCCCCGATCACACTGTCGTAGAACTCGAATCCCGCCTCGTCCCACTCCCCCGGGCGTGGCTGCACGCGCGCCCATTCGACGCTGATCCGGTAGACCTTCGCTCCCAGATCGGCCGCCAGCCCGATGTCCTCGCGATAACGGTGATAGAAGTCGACCGAATTCAAGTACGGATCCGGCACTCTTCCCGACGCCGCGTAGCGGCTCCAGTTGCTGTCGGGTGCACTACCCTCGCTCTGGAATCCCGAGGACGATACGCCCCACAGGAAATCACCGCCGACCGGCGGCGCGGCCTGCGCCCGGGCGGGGCTGAGCCCACCCAGCGTCAATACGGCCGCCGCGGCCAGCGCGCATACGGCAGCGGGACGAAAGCCTGTCACGCGTCGAATCACCAGCACACCCTCTCACTTCGTTCACACATCGTTCGAGGACCGCACGCTTCCCCAGTGTTCTTACCACCCCCGTACGGTCATCCGACCAACCGACATGGGTCAGGCCGGTCGGGCCTCGAGGTAGTACTCCGCCCCGATCAAATGAAGTACCTGACGCACGCCGGCCGGGGCCCAGCTCGCCGCCGGATCGTGACGCACGGTCGGATCGGTCAGCAGCAGCGGCTGGCCGCCGGTCTCGAGTTCGAAGGTCCCCGCGGCCACGATGTTCTTGACCCAGTCGACCTCTCGGCCATAGGTGAGGGCGAACCGATAGGCGCCGTCGCGGTGGAAGATCGACACCGGAGTGCGATAGACGCGACCGGAATTGCGGCCCTTGTGCACGATGACCCCGAAGCCGGGCGAACGGCCCGCCAGCGGGCCCGCGATGCGGTTGGTGACTCGTCGGTTGAACTTCGCCAGCGCCTGTGGCAACGGCATGAGCGTGCCCCTCTCGGAAGTCCCTGCGCACCACAGGCTACGCCGCCACCCGCGCATTCGGGCCGTGATCGCGGGCAGGGGTCCGAAAGACGCTGCGCAGCTGGCAGATCCGCAGCTACCGCGGCCGCGCGATCATCGCACCGGCTCCACGCAACTGGCGGGCGGGTCGACGATCGAGCACCGCGTCGGCGGCCGCGTGGGGTGGTAATCCGCGGGCACGCCGCCGTGCGCGATGATGTCGCGGTAGGCGGGGACGCCGTCGGTCGGACGACGGGTGAGGGTGGGGTCGGACTTCACATCGACCGTGTACAGGCCGAAACGCGGTGTGTAGGAGCCCCATTCGTAATTGTCGGTGAGCGCCCAGTAGTTGTAGCCGATCACGTCGATGCCATCGGCCTTGGCGCGCTGCAGCCAGTACACCGTATCGCGCAGGGCGTCCGGTCTGGTCCAGCCGTCCGCGCGCGGCTCGCCGTTCTTGGTGGGCATCCCGTTCTCGATGATGAACAATGGCTTGTCCGGAAACAGCCGTGCGTAGTGCCGTAGCGCGTAGTAGATGCCCTCGGGTTGCAGCGGATTCGCCCACGGCGTATTACTCGCCAGATCGGCGGGCGAGGGAATGTTGCCGTAGTAGTAGTCGATTCCGATGTAGTCGAGTTTGTCGGCGATCCGGTTCAGGAACGGGATATCGGCCACCGACTGATAGCCGGGCGAATAGTTCACATTGCTGGTGACCATGGCATTCGGCTGTCGGGAGTGGATGTAGTCGTAGATCGCCCGATGCGCGGCGACCTGCCGATCCATCGCGACGCCGATCTGGTCGACGGGCAAATTGCCCTGTGCGGCAAAGATCTCCGGACCGACATTCGGCTCGTTGAAGGTGATCCACAGTGGATCGTCGCCGGCGTAGCGGTCGGTCACCGTGCGCGCGTAGGCCAGCCAGTCGTCGACCATGCCCGGATTGCCCCACCCGCCACGCTCGATCTCCCAGCCCGGAAAACCCCAGTGGTCCAGGGTGATCATCGGTCGCATACCCGCCGCGCGGATCGCGCCGATCACATTGTCGTAGAAGGCGAGTCCCTGCGGGTCCCATTCCCCGGGCCTGGTCTGCACGCGCGCCCATTCGACGCCGATCCGGTACACCCTCGTGCCCATCGCCGCGGCCAGCCCGATGTCCTCGCGATAGCGGTGATAGAAGTCGACCGAATTGCCGTAGCGGTCGGGCGGAGCATCGGAATTCGCGTATCGGCTCCAGTTGCTGTCGGGGGCGCTGCCCTCGCTCTGGAATCCGGAGGACGATACGCCCCACAGGAAATCACCGCTCAGCGGAGGCGCGGCCTGGGCGGCGGTCGGCGCGATTCCGACCAGGGTCAACAGCACCGCCGTCGTGAACGCGAACGCGGTAGCGCGGCGTAAGCCGGTCGTGCGCCGAATCACCGAACACACCCTCTCGCAGCATCGAGGATCGCAACACCTCACTTCTTACCATTCGGAAGTAGTCGCGGCGACTCGACGTGGAAGTGCGGCGGTCAGGGTCGCCACGGACGGAAGCGGACCCGCTGGCCCGGCCGGGCCTGCGCCAGTGCGTCGACATCGGCGTCGATCACCGTGCCCACCACCGGATATCCGCCGGTGATCGGATGATCGGCGAGAAAGATCACGGGCTGTCCGGACGGCGGTACCTGGATCGCGCCCAGTGGCATACCCTCGGTCGGCAGTTCGCCGGCGGTGGTGCGCCGCAATGTCGGAGCGTCCCCGGCACGGTCCAGGCGCAGGCCGATACGGTCGGAATCACTGGAGACCTGCCAGCCGCCGGTGAACAGGTCGGTCGGATTCTCGAACCAGTCGTCCCGGGGGCCCAGGACCACTCGTGCGACGACCGGTTCGTCGCGCATCGCGGCCACCGGGGCCAGCGCCAGATCGGGCCAGCGCCGCGGCGGTGGGCCGATCGGGAGTTCATCGCCCGCGCGCAGCGGTTCGGGTCCGAGACCGGCCAGGGTGTCGCGGCTGCGCGAACCCAGGACCGGGGGCACGTCGATACCGCCGCGCACCGCGACGTAGCAGCGCAAACCCACTGGCGCGACACCCAATTCGAGCCGCTGGCCCTCCTTCAGGAACAGCACCGACGCCAGCCCCTCGGCACGGCCGTCGACCGCGATCGGAGCCGGCGCGCCCGTCACCGCGAGAACCGTCGGGGCGGTCGTCGTCAAACTCACCCGTCCCAGCACACATTCGATGGCCGCGGCGGATTCCTCATTGCCTACCAGCCGATTCGCCAGCGCCAGCGATCCGCGATCGGCCGCACCGGATACACCCACCCCGGCGTGGAACCATCCGGGTCGCCCCAGATCCTGGATGGTGCTGAACATTCCGGGCGCGACCACTCGCAATGCCGCGCAACTCATCGCCTGCTCCCATTCGCATCCACCCGCACGAAACGCACCCGGGTCCCCGGCCGCAGCAGTGCGGGTTCGGTTCGGTCGAGGTCCCACAGCGTCACCTCGGTGCGGCCGATGATCCGCCAGCCGCCCGGCGACTTGCGCGGATACACCGCACTGTAACCGCCCGCCAGCGCCACCGATCCGGCCGGAATCGAGGTGCGCGAGCGATCACGGCGCGGCACGGTCAGATCGGCGTCGGGTGACTCCAGGTAGCCGAAGCCCGGGGCGAATCCGACGAACGCGCAGCGCCACAAATGCTTGGTATGCCGGTCGACGAGTTCGGTTTCCGTGATGCCGAGCGCGTCGGCGGTCTCCGTGAGATCGGGTCCGTCGTAGCACACGGGAATCAGCAATGGCGCTACGTCGCTTGCTGTTTCGATCCCGCGATCGACCAGTTCGGCGACGACGGAATGCACCTGATCGGCGATCTTCGCCGCGCAGGCGCGCGCCGCCAGGGTGAGCAGAACGGTACCCGCCGCGGGCAGCACATCTGTCACGCCGTCGATCGGTCGGGTGCGCAGTCGCTCCGCGAGGCCCGACGGCGTCACCCGGTCGGGCACTTCGAGGAGCAACGCCCGATCCCCCGCCGGCAGTATCCGAATGTCGGTCATATCCGCGCCCCGGTCCCCTGTCCTGCGTCGAGCCCCGCTGTCCCCACGGCCGAGCCGCCCAGTCCGCCATTCCGCCACGGCCCGACGGCCGCGGACCACAGCGTCTCGAACAGCGCCACTCCGCCGCCGGGTCCACGTCGCCGCTCGGCACGAATGGTTGTCCCTGGCGCTGCCGCACAGCCGCCGTCGCCCGTTCCACTCATGCGAATGCCCGCAGCTCGACGCCCTTGGCGCCCAGCGCTTCCCGGATGGCCTTGGCCATGGCGACCGCACCCGGCGAATCGCCGTGTACGCACAGACTCCGGGCGGGCACCTCGACCGGGGCGCCTTCGAGGGTCCGCGTCGCGCCGTCGACGGCGATCGATATCGCCTGTGCCAGCGCGGCTTCTGGTTCCAGCACACTCCCCGGTTTGCTGCGCGACACCAGCGTCGCCTCGGGGGTGTAGGCGCGGTCGGCGAAGCCCTCCGCGTGGAACGGCACCCCGGCCGCCTCGGCCGCCGCCTGCAGTTGCGAGCCGGGCAGGCCCAGCACGCTCAGGTGACCGAATTCGGCGACGGCGGAGACGACCGCGTCGGCGATCTCGCGCTCGCCGCAGGCCGAGTGATACAGCGCGCCATGTGGTTTCACATATCGCACCCGATCACCGGCCGCGCGGGCGAAGGCGTCCAGTGCGCCGATCTGATACAGCGTCTCATCGGCCAGCTCACGCGGCCCGACCGCCATGGCTCGGCGGCCGAATCCGGCCAGATCGCGGTAGGAGATGTGCGCGCCGATCCGGACCCCCCGCTCCACCGCCAGCGCGCAGGTCCGCCGCATGATGGACGGATCCCCGGCGTGGAAGCCGCACGCGATGTTGGCACTGGTGACGATCTCGAGCAGGGCCGCGTCATCGCCCATGGTCCAGGCGCCGAAACCCTCGCCGAGATCACTGTTCAGATCGATCATCGCACTCCCTCGCTTCGTGACATACCTTGTCTCACGCCAACTCTCGCCCGCGCGTCTCGGGCAGCCCGAGCAGCGCCAGCACCGCGACCGCATAGCCCAGCGCCCCGAACAGCATCGCACCTGTGAGCCCGAACGAGGTTCCGGCCAGATAGCCGACCGCGGTCGGGAACACCGCGCCGACGCCGCGGCCGAAGTTGTAGGTGAAGCCCTGTCCGGTGCCGCGCAACTGGGTGGGGTACAGCTCCGACAGATACGAGCCGAAGCCGGAGAAGATCGCCGAGGTCGCGAAGCCCAGCGGGAAGCCGAGCACCAGCACCAAAGTGTCGGCGCCCTGCGGGATCTGGGTATAGGCGACCATGAACACCACCGACAGCACGGCGAACAACTGGATATTGCGCTTGCGGCCCAGCTTGTCGGTCAGGATACCGCCGCTGATGTATCCCAGGAACGCGCCCGCGATCAGGAAGACCAGATAACCGCCGGTGCCGACCACTGTCAGATGCCGACTCTTCTTCAGATAGGTCGGCAACCAGGTGGCCAGCGTGTAGTAGCCACCCTGCACACCGGTCGCCAGCAGCCCCGCGAAGACGGTGGTGCGCACCAGATCCCGGCCGAAGATCGCGCCGAAACGGCCGCGCCCGGGCGCGTGCTCGCGCCGCTGTTCGATCACCGCGGCATCGGTGACGCTGCGTCGCACCCACACGATCAACACCGCGGGCAGCGCGCCGGTGAAGAACAGCACCCGCCAGGCCTGTCGCTCGTCGAACAGCTGGAACACCACGGTGTAGACCAGCACGGCCAGTCCCCACCCGGCCGCCCAGGCGCTCTGCACGTACGCGACCGCGCGGCCGCGATATTCGGGCCGGGCGTATTCGGCGACCAGGATCGCCCCGGCGGCCCATTCACCGCCGAAGCCGAGCCCCTGTAGCGCCCGGAAGACGAGCAGACTCTCGAAATTCCATGCGAAACCGCACAGCACGGTGAAGATCGCGTACATCGCGATGGTCAACTGCAGGGTCCGCACACGCCCGATGCGATCGGCGAGCGTACCCGCGATCGCACCGCCGACGGCCGAGACCACCAGCGTGACGGTGGTGAGCAGCCCCGACTGTCCGGTGCTGATCGCGAAATACGACGCGATCGCGCCCAGTGACAGCGGCAACACCTGGAAGTCGTAGGAGTCGAGGCCATAGCCGCCGAAAGCACCCGCGAACGCCCGACGGCCGGTCGCACCGAGAGTTCGGAACCAGTCGAACGGCCGCGCGGCGGCGCTCCGACTCGGCTCGGGTGTCCCGTCGGGAGGACTGATGAAGGTGTAGGTCATGGTGACCCCCTCAATAGCGCTTCGGGTGTGGCAGAGATCTCATCGTACGAAATCGTTGAACGATCCTGCAATACTGCGATTGGATCGTTCGCATCCGGTGATCTCCGCGCGGTAGATTCGGATCCGACATATCCGCACGTGGTTCGGCACCCGAGGAGGACGCGATGGCGCAACCCGCCGTCGAGACCTATGCCACCCTGGCCGCGCATCGCGGCAAGCTCGACCGCGCCAGTCGCAGCGCGCAGGTGGCCGATATCGTCCGCGACGGCATCCTGGACGGCGCCTTCCGGCCGGGTACGCGACTGTCGGAACCGGATATCTGTGCGGCGCTGACGGTTTCGCGCAATACGCTGCGTGAGGCGTTCCGCACCCTGATCGAGGAGCGGTTGGTCGTGCACGAACTCAATCGCGGTGTCTTCGTGCGCATTCCGACCGTCGACGATATCGCCGAGGTCTACAAGTGCCGTCGCATCGTGGAATGCGCCGCGCTGCGCGAACATCCACGCACCGGCACCGATCTGGCACCGGTTGCCGCGACTCTCGAGCGCGCGGAACGCTGCGCGGCGCACAATGATTGGACCGGCGTCGGTACCGCGGACGTTGATTTCCACCGCGCGGTCACCGCGCTCAACGGCAGCGTGCTGCTGGATTCGCTCATGGCCGGCGTCTGGAACGACCTGCGGTTGATCTTCCACGTCGTCGCCGATCCCGAAACCTTCCACCGGCCCTACCTGCACCGCAACCACGAGGTGTTCGACGCGCTGACCGGCGGCGCGGCCGACACCGCCGCCACCCTGCTCTCCGACTACCTCCGCGACGCCGAAACTCAACTGCGTGCCGCCTACGCCGAGATCGACCGTCGCGGAAGGACTTCCACCCATGGGTGAGGTGATCGCCGTCTACGACCGCGCCGGACGCCCCATCGGCGCCGAGGAACGATCGACCGTCTACGCCGAGGGCCTGTGGCACGCCAGCGCCGGAGTCCTGGTGCGCTCCCCCGACACCGAACGCCTCTACGTCCACCGCCGCACCGAAACCAAGGCCGTCTTCGCGGGCATGCACGACTGCCTCGCGGGCGGCGTGGTCGGCCCCGACGAGGACCCCCGCACTGCGGCGATTCGTGAACTGTCCGAAGAACTCGGCATCGACATCCCCGCCGACACCGATGGCCCCCTCCCGCTGGCCAGCGCCTCCTGGGACGGCGAATGGGCCGGAAAACCCATGCGCTGCCACCTGTTCGCCTACGAACTCCGCTACGACGGCCCCATCCACCACCAACCAGAGGAAATCGCCGACGGCTGGTGGTGGACCGACACCGCCCTACGCACCCATCTGGCCGACCCCGCCTGGCCCTTCGTCCCCGACACCCGAGTCCTGATCCCCGACATCCTGAACTGACCCGCCCAACGACCTGCCGGAACGACGGGAGGGTGCAACCAGCCCCCGTCGTCCCCGCGCGCCCTTGGCCGGGCCCGAAAACCCGAGCGGCCACCAACTTCTTCATGTCCCCGCACACCCCCGAAAACCCGAGCAGCCCACCGGGTCTGCGGGGCCGGTGGGCTGTCGGTTTTGCGCGACTGCGCGTCTATTCGGCGCTGCCTGACAGCAGCTTCAGGATGGTTCGGGCCAGCAGGTCGGCCAACAGGCCCGCTGCGGAACCTGTGTCCATGGTGTCCTCCTCATCTCCGGGTCATCGCCACTCATTCGTAGCGACGACTGAAGCATGCCTGATTCACTTCTGAGCAGAAGCGCTTTTCGGGTGGAGAACGTACCGATGAGTCATGAACCCCTATAACATTTCTCGTGCTAACTATTAACCCGACGAGGTGACCGCACCGGCCCAGGCCGCGAAGGCGCCGGGATTTCGGGTCTGCAGCAGTACCCGGCCCGGACCGGTGAAGTCGAAGACCAGGCCCTCTCCGGATTTCAGCGACTGCAGCGATCGCCCCGATACCGCTCGTCGGATATTGAACTTCACGGCAAGGTCGTAGGCGACCACATGGCCGCTGTCGATGGTCACCGGCTCGCCGGGCTGCAGGTCGATCACGTCGATCGCCCCGAACACGCCCAGCACCACCTCACCCTGCCCGTGCGCGCGCAGCCCGAATCCGCCCTCGCCGCCGAACAGGTTCGCCAGTCCGCCCCACTTCGTTTCCACCTGCACGCCATGGGAATTGGCGATCCAACTGCCCCGGCTGACGAAGAACGGCCGGTCCTGTCCGATCGGCAACGCGAGCATATCCCCGGGCAGGGCGGGCGCGACGTCGACCCACCCGCCCTGCGGCGGCGCGGTGAACGTCGAGACGAAGAACGACTCACCGGCCAGCACCGACCGCTTCAATCCCGCCAGCAGCCCGCCCTCGGCCTTGGCCGTGAGTGTGACCCCGGCCGAATGTGCCAGCATGGCACCGCTTTCCACGCGCATCGGCTCACCCCCGGCGAGGAAGCAGCGCGCGACGGTCGAGGAGGGATTGTGCCGCAATTCCACCTTCATGTCGGCGACAGTAACAGTGCCGGGTATCGATCCGGCCTACCCGATATAGGCGTCGGCGACGTCGAGCACCTCATCGATGATCTCGAGGCCCTGACGGATCTCATCGGCGCTGGTCGGCAGGGGCGGCGCGACCTGAAACCGGTTCGCCGCCGCGAACGGCCACAGCCCGCGATCCTTGGCAGCGGCCACCACCCGGCCCATCGGCTCGGCCGCGGGCCCCGACGCCGCGAACGGAATGAGCGGTTCGCGTGAGACGGGATCGCGGACCAGTTCGAGCGCCCAGAAGAATCCCAGCCCACGCACCTCGCCGACCGATGGATGCCGGGTCGCCAAGTCCTGCAAACCCTTTCCGAGCACATCCGCGCCGACGGTCCGCACATGATCGAGAATGCCGTCCCGCTCGAACACCTTGATCGAGGCCACCCCGGCCGCACACGCCAGGGGGTGCCCGGCATAGGTGAGCCCGCCCGGATAGACCGTCTCGTCGTAGCGGGCGGCGATCGGTTCCGCGATGAGCACACCGCCGAGCGGTACGTAACCGGAGTTCACGCCCTTGGCGAAGGTGATCAGATCCGGCGCGACATCGAAGGCCTGCACGGCGAACCATTCGCCCACCCGGCCGAATCCGGCCATCACCTCGTCGGCGATATAGACGATGCCGAATTCGTCGCACAGCTCACGCACCCCGGCCAGGTACCCGGGCGGCGGCACCAGCACCCCGTTGGTGCCGACCACCGTCTCGAGAATCAGACCCGCGATGTGCTGGGGCCCCTCCAACTCGATCACCTGCCGCAGATGCCGCAGCGCGGCGGCGCACTCCTCCTCGGGACTGCTTGCCTGCCAGGCGGATCGGTAGGTGTAAGGCCCGAAGAAGCGCACCACGTCCACATTCGTCGGCTCGGCGCCCCAGCGCCGCGGCTCACCGGACAGACCGATCGCGGTGCCGGTGCCGCCGTGATACGAGCGGTAGGCCGACAGCATCTTGGTGCGCCCGGTATAGCTGCGCGCCAACCGCACCGCGTGTTCGATCGCCTCCGCGCCGCCGGTGGTGAACAGCACCCGGTTGAGCGCGCCGGGCGCGCGTTCGACGATCATCCGGGCCAGTTCGCTGCGCACCTCGTTGCCGACCGTCGGCGAGATCGTGGTGAGCGTATGTGCCTGCGCCACAATGGCTTCCACGATGTCGGGATGCTGGTGGCCGATATTGACGTTCACCAGCTGTGAGGAGAAGTCCAGATAGCGTTTGCCGGTGGCGTCCCAGAACCAGGATCCCGACGCACCGGTGATCGGCATCGGATTCACCGACGCCTGCGCGCTCCAGGGATAGAAGACATGGTCCATCATTTACCGCCTTCCGCCAGCGTCACCGCCTGCGGGGCGTACCCGCCTCCGATGATGTCGATACTCTGTGACTTCAACAGATCCAATGCCTTGACGACGTAATCGTTGGTATACGCGTCGTCGTCGGGCGTGCGGGTCAGCACGGTGTGACCCTCCTGATTGCGGGTCTGCTTCGCGATGGTCACCGTGCGATCCCACGCGGACGGGTCGATCGTGCCGATTCCATTGGGCGACGGCCAGATCAGCTTGTTCACCTCGTTGATCTGCCACTGCTGATGACTCGCACCGAGGGTGGATCCGGCGGCGACGGTCAGATCGCGGCAGGTATCGAGATGATCGCGACAGAACGCCCACCCCTTCAACGAGGCGGCGATGAATTTCACCGTCTGCTCTTGATATTTCGGATCCTTCAACTTCTCGGAATTGGCCCAGACGGCGTCCTGCAGCATGGCCACACCCTGATCGTTCCAGTCGATCGTGGTGAAATCGTCTGCGGTGTAGAGCTTTCCGTTGGCCGGATTCTTCGTTTCCAGCAATTGGGCGTATTCGTTGTAGGACATGGCCTGTGCGGCGTCGATGTCGTGGCCGAGGAAGGCGTTCATATCGAACTGCTGCTGAACCAGGGTGACATCCTTGGCCGGATCCAGCCCCGCCCGGGTCATCCCGGCGAAGAGTTCGAATTCGTTGCCGTAGCCCCAGTTTCCGACCTTCTTACCCTTCAGATCCGCCGGGCCGTTGATACCCGCGGACTTGAACGCCACCTGCTTGGTGCCCGAGCGTTGGAAGATCTGCGCCACATCGGTGATACCCGCGCCCGCCTCGCGGGAGGCCAGCGCCTTGGGCACCCAGGCGATCGCGTAATCGGCCTGCCCCTGGGCCAATACGGTCTGCGGCACGATATCGGTGCCGCCGTCGAGGATGTCGACGGCCAAGCCCTGCTCCTTGTAGAAGCCCTGATTGGCCGCGGCCAGATATCCGGCGAATTGCCCCTGTTTGAACCACTGCAGTTGCAGCTTCACCTTGGTCAGCCCGTCGGCGGTGGTGGTCGTATCGGTCGTACTGCAGCCGGTGACGGCCGCCAGGGCGAGGGCCGTCACCGCCAGCCAGGCGCGGAGTGTGGTTGCGGGACTTCTCATCTGATGCTCCGGAAGATCGTGCGAGGTCGTCGGGTGAGTTGTTCGAGCAGCAGGACGCCGCCGAGGAAGATCAGGCCCAGCGCCATGGACGCGACGACATAGGCCCAGGCGCGGGGATAGGCGGTATTGGCGGCCGCGGAGATGATGCGGCTGCCGAGTCCGTGCTGCAACCCGCCGAAATACTCGGCGATCAGCGCGGCGATGACCGCACCGGGTGCGGCGATCCGCAAGCCGGTGAACAGGTGCGGCAGTGCGGCCGGTAGGCGCACGGCTCGGGTGATCTGCCAACCCGTGGCGGCATACGCGATCATCAGGTCGGTGTGCACGGCCGGAACCTGCCGCAGGCCCTTGATCGTGCTGACATAGATCGGAAAGAACACCACGATCGTCGCGACGAGTCGACGCGGCAGATCGGTGGTGGTCGAGTACATCGAATTCAGCAGCGGCGCGAGCGCGACGATGGGCACCGCGGCCGCGGCGGCGGCCAGCGGGCCGAGCAGCCCGTCCACGACGCGAAACCGGACGGCCACGGTCGCCGCCACGATCCCGAGCGTCGCCCCGGCCAGCAGACCCACGAGGGCATTGGCCCCGGTCGCCAGCGCCGCTTCGGTGACATTGGCGGCGTTGGCGCGCAAGGCATCCCAAATCGCGGTCGGCGACGGCAGCAGATACGAGGGAACCCTGGCGGCCGTGGTGAGCAGTTGCCACGCGACCAGCACAATGATGCCGACGACGACCGGCGGCAGCAAACCGCGAACGGATCCACCCCTCATAGCCCACCGCACGCGCCCACTCATCGCGTTTCCTTACCGACCGCACCGGTCCGGTCGCCCTCATGCCCGCCGTGCAGCGCAGCCCGCACCTCCGCGACGGCGGCGAAAAATCCCTCGCTGGCACGAATATCGCTGTCGGCGGAAGACTTCCGGCCCCGCTCCCCGATCTCGACGACAGCGGAGATACGGCCCGGACGCGGGGTCATCACCACGACGCGGTCGGAGAGGAAGACCGCCTCGGGTATGGAGTGGGTGACGAAAACCACCGCCGCGCCGGTTTCCTCGGTAATGCGCAGTAGCTCACCCTGCATGCGTTCGCGGGTCATTTCGTCGAGGGCGCCGAAGGGCTCGTCCATCAACAGCAGCGGGGGTTTGCGGGCCAAGGCGCGGGCGATGGCGACTCGCTGCTGCATACCGCCGGACAGTTCACCCGGGAAGCGGCCGGCGAATTCGGTCAGGCCGGTCATTTCGAGCAGTTCCGCACTGCGTTGTCGGCGTTGGGATTTGGGTACTCGATGGATCTCGAGCGGTAATTCCACATTCTCCTGGACCGTACGCCATTCGAGGAGCCCGGCCTGTTGGAAGGCGATGCCGTAGTCCTGATCCAAGCGGGCTCGGTGCGCCGTCTTGCCGTGCACGGCAACGGTTCCCGAGGTGGGCTGCTCGAGATCGGCGACGATGCGCAGCAGGGTGGACTTGCCGCAGCCGGACGGGCCGATGAGTGAGACGAACTCCCCCGCCGCCACGGTCAGCGTGATCGCCTCGAGTGCGGTGACCTCGCCCGCGGGGTAAATCTTGCCGACCTGCCGCAGTTCCACGGCCGTCACGGCATCGGATCGCCTTGCCCCCGAGGCATTCTCGGCAACAGACGTATTCAACGGGTACCTCCTACCACCGCACGGGCGGGTCGAGCGGATGCCATGCGGCGGTCATCGGGTTCCGCCGGATGCGCGGCTGTAGCGGCGCAATGCCCGCTCGGCGATCGAGACCAGGGCGGTGAACACCACACCGAGCAGTGCGGCGGTCAGCACCGCGGCGTACAGGCGTGCGGCATTGCCGGTGGACTGTTGCGAGAAGACGATGATCTGACGTCCGATACCGCCCGCGGTGCCGGTGGATATCTCCGCGACCACCGCGCCGACCACCGCGGCCGCGGCCGCCAGGCGCAGCGCGGGCAGCAGGTACGGCACCGCCGCGGGTAACCGTAATCGCAGCAGCGTCGCCCACCACCCGGCCGCGAAACTGTGCAGCAGTTCCACCGAGGCCCGCGACGGTGACCGCAGCCCGCGCAGCATTCCGATGGCGACCGGGAAGAACACCAGATACGCCGCGATCACCACAATGCTCATCCACGGCCGCCAGGGTTGTCCCCCGATCGCGATCCGGCCGCCCCACCCGGCCACCAGCGGCGCCAACGCGATCAACGGCACCGTCTGCGACACGATCACATACGGGAACAGGCCGCGCTCCACCCAGACGAAGCGCTGCATCACCACCGCCAGCGCCACGCCCACGACGGTGCCCAGCGCCAGGGCGAGCAGCGCCAGCCCGAGCGTGAAACCCGCCGTGCGCAAGAGTGTTTCGCCGACCGTGCGGTGCCCGTCGCGTTCACCGAGCACGGTCACCACCGACCACACGTGCGGTAGGGCGCCGTCGGAGGTTCGCGGCAGCACCCGCTGTCCGCCGATGCTCACACCCTGAACGGGAACCAGCAGTTTCACCGATTCCCAGACCAGCGCGAGCAGTCCGGCCGCCGCGATCGGATACAGCCAGCGCGCGCGGCGGGTCCGCGCACCGAACCATCCGGTGCGCCCGCTGGCGGTATCCGCGAGCAGATCGGCGGCCGTCGCGGCCGCCTGTTCGCCGAGCACCGTCATCCGGCGCTCGCGGTCGCGGTGATCGGGCGGGCCAGCTGCGGGAGCACCGATTCCCCGTAGGCGTCCAGCGTGGCGGTCTTGGCGTCGTGCTGCAGATACACCGCGAACTGGTGCACGCCCAGCGCCTCGAGCTCGCGCAAACGCTGCACATGTTCCTCGGCCGTGCCCAGGACGCAGAAGCGATCCACGATCGCGTCGGGGACGAAATCGGCGTGGGTGTTGCCCGCGCGGCCGTGCTGGTTGTAGTCGTACCCGCTACGCCCCGCGATGTAGTCGGTCAGCGCGGCCGGAACCTCGCTGTCCCCACCGTATTTCGCGACGATATCGGCGACATGGTTGCCGACCATGCCGCCGAACCACCGGCACTGTTCGCGGGCGTGGACGAGGGATTCCTTCGACCCGTCGGTGACGTAGGCGGGCGCGGCCACGCAGATCGTCACCTCGTTCGGATCCCGTCCGGCCCGCTCGGCCGCCGCCCGCACCCGCGCCACAGTCCACGCCGTGATGTCCGGATCGGCCAGCTGCAGGATGAAACCGTCGGCGACCTCACCGGTCAGATCCAGTGCCTTGGGCCCGTATCCGGCCACCCACACCTCCAAACGCGAGGAGTGCGCCCACGGGAATCGCACGATGGTGTCGCCGACCCGGGCGCTGCGGCCATTGCCCAATTCCCTTATGACATCGATGGATTCGCGTAATCGCGCCAGCGTGGCGGGTGGATGGCCGAGTGTGCGCAAGGCCGAATCACCGCGGCCGATACCGCAGATGGTCCGATTGCCGAACATCTCGTTGAGCGTGGCGAAGGTCGAGGCGGTGACGGTCCAGTCCCGGGTGGACGGGTTGGTCACCATCGGACCCACCACGATCTTGCGGGTGGCGGCGAGGATCTGGCTGTAGATGACGTAGGGCTCCTGCCACAGCAGATGCGAGTCGAACGTCCAGGCGTGCGAAAAGCCGTACGTCTCGGCTATTCTCGCCAGTTCCACCACGCGCGACGCGGGCGGTGTGCACTGCAGAACCACACCGATGTCCATGGGGCACACTCCGTTTCCGGTCGTTCAGATGAGGTTCTGCGACAGTTCGCGGCGCACGAACCGGCCGTGGCCGGTGCTGCCGAGATACCGGTCGCCGTCGATGATCACCCGACCGCGCGAGAGCACGGTGTCGACGTGGCCGTCGATCTCGAAACCCTCGTAGGCCGAATAGTCCATATTCATGTGATGGGTCTTGCCGAGGCCGATGCTGGTGTGCCCGTTCGGATCGTAGATCACCACATCCGCGTCCGCGCCCGGGCTGATCACACCCTTGCGCGGGTACATGCCAAACATGCGCGCCGGGGTCGTACAGCACACCTCGACCCAGCGTTCCAGCGAGATCCGGCCGTCCTTGACGCCCTGGAACATCAGATCCATCCGGTGTTCCACGCCGCCGATGCCATTGGGGATCTTGCTGAAATCGCCTACGCCCAGCTCCTTTTGGTCCTTCATACAGAACGGGCAATGATCGGTGGCCACCGAGGTGACGTCGCCGGTGCGGATGTAGCGCCACAGCTCGTCCTGATGGCCCTCGGCGCGGGCGCGCAGCGGCGTCGAGCACACCCATTTAGCGCCCTCGAAACCCGGTGCGCCCAATTGTTCTTCGAGCGACAGGTACAGATACTGTGGGCAGGTCTCGCCGAAGACGTTCTGGCCCTGCCCGCGCGCGTGCGCGATCTGTTCGAGGGCTTGCTTGGCCGAGACGTGCACCACGTACAGAGGTGCGCCGGTCACCTGCGCGAGCATGATCGCCCGGTGGGTGGCCTCCTCCTCCATCTGCCACGGCCGGGTGACGCCGTGGTAGTACGGATCGGTGTCGCCACGTTGAATCGACTGCGCGACAAGGACATCGATCGCGATCCCGTTCTCCGCATGCATCATCAGCAGCGCGCCGAGGTCGGCGCTGGTCTGCATGGCGCGCAGGATCTTGCCGTCGTCGGAGTAGAACACGCCCGGATAGGCCATGAACAGTTTGAAGCTGGTCACGCCCTCGGACACCAATTCGGCCATCCCTTTGAGGGATTCGTCGTTGACGTCGCCGATGATCTGATGGAATCCGTAGTCGATGGCGCATTGACCGTCGGCTTTGGCATGCCAGGACGCGAGCGCGTCCTGCACGCGCACGCCCGGCGTCTGCACGACGAAATCGACGATGGTGGTGGTTCCGCCGAATGCGGCTGCGCGCGTGCCGGTTTCGAAGGTATCGGAGGCTTCGGTACCGCCGAAGGGCATCTGCATATGGGTGTGACCGTCGACGCCGCCGGGGATGACGTACTTGCCGGTGGCATCGATCACCACCTCCGCGGCATCGGCCGGATCGACGCCGAAGACCGATGCCCCCGGCCGCATCACCGCGGCGATGGTCTCGCCGTCGATCAAAACGTCGAGCGACTGAGACCCGGTGGCGGACACGACGATTCCGCCACGGATAAGGGTTCGACTCATGGCTTCACCAGCGGTCCGTAGGCGTCGGGACGGCGGTCGCGGTAGAAGGCCCAGCGGTCGCGGACGACCTTGATCAGGTCCATGTCCAGATCGCGGACGACGATCTCGGGGGAGGTGTCGGAGGCGACCTCGCCCACGAATTTGCCCTCGGGGTCGACGAAATAGCTGGTGCCGTAGAAATCGTCGTCGCCGTAATCGCTTTCGACGCCCACGCGGTTGATCGCCCCGATGTAGTACTCGTTGGCGACCGCGGCGGCGGGCTGTTCCAGCTTCCACAGGTAGGCCGACAGGCCGCGCGAGGTGGCCGAGGGGTTGAAGACGATCTCCGCACCCGCCAGGCCCAGGGCGCGCCAGCCCTCGGGGAAGTGCCGGTCGTAGCAGATGTAGACCCCGACGCGGCCGACCGCGGTGTCGAATACCGGCCAGCCCAGATTGCCGGGCCGGAAGTAGAACTTCTCCCAGAACCCGTTGACGTGCGGGATGTGGTGTTTACGGTATTTGCCCAGGTAGCTGCCGTCCGCGTCGATGACAGCGGCGGTGTTGTAGAGCAGACCGGGCTGCTCCTGCTCGTACACCGGCAGCACCATCACCAGGCCCAGTTCCTTCGCCAGCGCCGCGAAACGCTCGGTCGTGGGACCGGGCACCGATTCGGCGTAGTCGTAGAACTTCGCGTCCTGTAGCTGACAGAAGTACGGCCCGTAGAACAACTCCTGGAAACAGATCACCCGAGCACCCGCCGCGGCCGCCTGCCGTGCGTAGTCCTCGTGCGCTTTGATCATGGACTCCTTGTCGCCGGTCCAGTCGGTCTGGACGAGCGCGGCTCGAACGATTGCCATGCTTTGTGATTGTGCACCCTGAAGCAATTCCGTTGTGTTACAACGGTGAGGAAACAGTTTCGGGACCGTAAAAAGTCGTCCCGCTGATGGTCCGTGCCCGCGCTCCCCCGCAGAATGACGCTTGTGACCACCGTCCCCTACCTCCAGCCCGCCGCTCCTCCGGCCCCGGCCGGTAGGGAGAGCTGTCGACGGCCCCTACCGAGGCAAGCGCGGAATCTGCCGAGCAGACCGGCCGGACGAGCCTCGTCCGGGGCGGAGTCCCATTCACGCATCGAAGCCGTCGCGGCGCGGACGAATGCGGAGATCGGCCGATGACGGGCGCGGGATCGGGAGCGGCCTCGTCCGGGGCGGTGTCTGTTTCACGCGGGGATGTCGTCGCGGTCGGGGAGGTGGTGGCCGAGCTCGGGGATCGGTCCGCGGCGGGGATCGCGGCGGCGGTGGGGCGGGCCATTCGGTCGGGGGCGGTCGAGGTGGGGGCGCGGCTGCCGACCGTGCGGGATATGGCTCGAGAACTGCGGGTTTCGCCCGCGACGGTGAATCAGGCCTGGCGGGCGTTGGCGGCCACCGGGGCGATTGTGGCCCGGGGGCGGGCGGGGACGTTCGTGGGCGCGGGAGCGGTCGACGCGCCGCTCGGGCGATATCAGCGGCTGCATCCTCGGGGGGACAACGTTTTTCGGATCGACCTGTCCCGAGGGGTGCCGGATCCGGAGCTGCTGCCCGATCTGACCGCGGCCGTACGGGCGCTCGCGCGAGACGGAGCGATCGATCACCTGTCGGCCACCTATCTCGGCGATGCCATGCTGCCGGAGTTGGAGGCGGTGGTGCGGGGCGAATGGCCCAGTCGCGCCGAGCGATTCACCGTACTGGACGGCGCCTTGGACGCGGTGGACCGGGTGCTCACCGCACATGTGCGCTTCGGCGATGCGGTGCTGGTCGAAAACCCGTGCTTTCCACCGTTTCTCGATTTGCTGGCCCGGCTCGGCGCGCGGGCGGTTCCGGTGGACATGGACGAATCCGGCCCACTGCACGGCGAATTGGCCCAGGCGATAGCCGCGAACGATCCGACGGCGCTGCTGCTGCAACCCCGCGCGCAGAATCCGACCGGAGCCTCACTATCGGCGCGACGGGTGCGCGAGCTGGCCGAAGTCCTCTCGGGCACGGAGCTTCTCATCGTCGAGGACGACCACGCCGCCGGTATCGCGCACGCGCCGCCGCGTTCGCTCGGGGCTCGACTACCCGATCGCACGGTGCACATCAGGTCGTATTCGAAATCCCACGGCGCGGATCTGCGCCTGGCGGTGGTCGCCGGACCCGCCGACATCCTGGATCCGGTAGTCGAACGCCGCATGCTCGGTCCGGGCTGGAGCAGTCGATTGCTGCAAAGAGTCCTGCTGCACATGCTGACCGACGATGCCGCGCGCACGGCCGTCGCCGATGCCCGCAACGCCTACCGAGAACGGGCCGAGGCGCTACGCAAAGCCCTTGCCCGACAGGGCATTTCCATCCCACGGCCGGACGGCATCAATATGTGGCTCCCGGTCGCCGACGAGAACGCCGCCATGGTGTCCCTGGCCGCCGCGGGCATCAAGGCCGCGCCCGGCGGGCCGTTCGAGGTTACCGACCATCCGTCCAGCGACCATCTCCGCGTGACCATCGCGGCCGTACCGCACGGCGAAATTGCCTCGGTCGCAGCACATTTGGCATCCGCTGCGACCGCACCCCCCACCTACCGCCGAATCCGGCGCACCTGAGGGATGCGCCGGATCGCGGCCACGATCAGAACTGAACCGTTTGCGGCGCAACGCCGGTCGGGCACATCATGCCCATGGACGCCGCGCTCATCGGCTCGATCACCCAGGTCACCGGCAACTGCGCGGTGGGGCACATGGCGGTGCCCGTAATCGTCTGCGGTTGGGCTGTGCTGTTCACACAGACCGAGGCCGCACAGTACACCCCGTCGGGAATGCCCGCGCTCGCCGATCCCGCCGCCAAGGCCGAACCGGCCACCGCGATACCGACTCCCACCACACCCACAGCAATACGTTTCATCCTTGCTCCGTTCTCGCCTCCGGTCGCAACCGGATCATTGGTTATCAACGAGCAACTACTTCGGCACACTGTAGGACGTCGCGACGGCGTTCTCGGCTCGCCATGCCCGAACAGGACACACCGACCGGATGCCATCTTTTTCCGGCACTCTCCCGACGCATACAGCGCCCGGCATGGAATGATGCCCGACGACATCCCCCCGTGCGACCGGATCAAGGAGGCTCACCCCGGTGCAGAGCGTTCCCCAGACTTCCGAGCTCGATTCCGCCCAGCCCGCCCGGCGAATTCGTCGGCGCCACACAACTCTCCGTCGTCTCGGCCTGGTGGCCGCGGGCGTCTCCGTCGCGATCCTGGTCACCGGTCGCGCCTTCGCCGAACCCGTCCCCGCCCACACCCAGGCGCCCGGCTGTATGACCGCGGCCGACGCCCAGCCGCAGCCGGAGAAGTTCCCGGCCGAGCCCGCCATGTCGATCGATCCGAACGCGGCCTACACCACGAATCTGCAGACCAACTGCGGCACGATCACGCTGGCCATGGACGCCGCGCACGCCCCGCGCACAGTCAACTCCTTCAAATTCCTCTCCGACCAGCAGTATTTCAACAACACCCGCTGCCACCGGCTGACCACCGCGAACATCTTCGTCTTGCAGTGCGGTGACCAGACTGCCACCGGCACCGGCGATCCCGGCTACAAGTTCGACGACGAGAACCTCGTCGGCGCAACCTATCCGGCCGGTACCGTCGCCATGGCCAATTCGGGTCCGAACACCAATGGCAGCCAGTTCTTCCTGGTCTACTCCAACTCCCCGCTGCCGCCGCAGTACACGCCCTTCGCACACATCACCGAGGGCATGAACGTGCTGCAGAACATCGCCGCGGGCGGCACCCGCGACGGCTCCCCCGACGGACCGCCCGCCTCCGACATCGTCCTGCAGACGGTGACCACGACCAACTGATCCCGTGTCCGGCCGCCGCCGCTGGGCGGCGGCCGAACATCATCGCGGCGCCCCCGACCCGCGAGGGCTGTCGGGCCAGTCCGCAAACGGCTTCTCGGCTCGAAGCTCAGCCCAGCCGCAATATGCCCGGCCAGGTCTGGGACCACGCGGTTTTCGGGTCGTCGCAGCGCCAGATGGTGACGTCGGTGTTCTCCTCCGGAATCCCGAGCCGGGAGTGCGGGCGGGCGATCGGGGTGACCGAGGCGAAACGCGTACGCAGGTCGGCCTCGTCGCCGCCCACCCACAGGACCGTGGTCGCCGAATCCGGTGGCGTGCCGAAATAGCCGAAACCGCGGTTGGGGCTGTACACCGCCGGTAGACCGTCGGCCTCGCGGTAGAAGTCCAGGGCGCTTGCCTGCCAGTACGATTCGGTGATCACCACGGCGTCGGCGCGCTGCGCCTCGGGCAGTGCGCGGTAGGCCGCCCCGGTGGCCGCGGCCAGTTCCGGCCAGCCGAGTTTGGCGTAGGTCCCCATATTCAGCATCGCCGCCCTCTGGTCGGCGGCGGGTTGCAGCTCGTGTTCCGGCTTCAGCGGCAGGCTGCTCACAGTGAGCGCCGCCGACGCGACCGCCAGCACCGCCGCCACGATCGTGCGCCAGCGCGCGGCGCGTCGCATCCAGAACACCGCGCCGGCCGCCATCACCACCGGGTAGATCCCCACGACGTAGTACGGCCGTCCGTCGGTGATCAGAAACACCGCGAACAGCACCGGTAGCGCCACACCGAAAAAGCGATACGGCCGCAACGCCTCCCAGCGGAACAGCGCGACCATTCCGCACACGACCAGCAACAGACCCAGCACACCGGCGGACACCAGCGCCAGGGGCACGAAGGTCAACCGGCCGCCGATAGTCTCCTGTTCGGAGGCCACCTGCGCGCTCATACCCAGCTGCGGCCAGTCGTGCCGCGCCTGCCAGAACAGACTGGGCAGCATGGTCAATCCCGTCACCGCGGCGCCCCACCACAGTGCCGGACGCCGCAGCAGCTCCCGCGGGCCGCAGATCAGCACACCGATCGCCACCGCCACCCAGAGGAACGGAATCAGCCACTTCACCTGCATATCGATCGCGGTGACGACACCGGCCCACAAAAGCAGATCGTCGCGACGGGTGCGGACCCAGCGCACCAGCAGCCAGGTGATCGCCACCCACAGCGCGGTATCGATCGTGTTGGTGGACAACTGCGTTCCCTGAACCAACAGGAAGACCGAGGTGGCGTAGGTGACCGCGGACAGCGTCTGCGCGCCGCGCGATCCGCCGAACTCCCGGGCGATCTGCGCGCTGAGCACGATCGCCCCCAGGGTCACCAGCACCGATGGAATCCGTTGCGCCACCAGCGAACCCGGCGCGATCAGATCCATCAGCCGCGCGATCGCGGGCAGCAGCGGACCCTGATCGGCATAGCTCTCGGCGAGCCTGCGTCCGGCGGCGATGAAATACAGTTCATCGCCGAAGAATCCGTATCGGCCGATCGAGACGCCCATCGCGATCGCCGCGACGACGACCACCGCCGCCACCCCGGCCCTCGCGAACGGCGGTAACGCCGCGCTCGTATCCGGCTGGCGCGCATCGGTTTCCAGCACCGTACTCATCGGTTCTTCCCCTTCCCCGTGGCCAGTTCGAAGATCCGGCACACTTCCGCGGTGTATTTGCCCACGTCCCAATCGGGTTCGCGGATGGCACGCCCCGCCGCGCCGTCGATGATGTCGCGCATGACCTTGGCCATCACCACCGGATCGAAGTCGCCGAATTCGCCGTCGTCCTGACCGGCGCGCAGCATCTCGATCAGCGGCCGGATGATCGGTTCCTCGGCGTTGTCCGAGCCGAATCGCAGCGACCCATCGGCATCGCGCAGATTGGTCACCACATCCATCAGCGCGCCGAGGTAGGTCCGGTTGTCGTCGATGAATTGCAGATTGGTTGTCAGATAGGTCATCACCTTGTCGCGCGCTCCCACGGCCTGACCGATCAGCGGAGCCATGAACTCACCCCCGGAGATGTAGAGCTGGGTGACCAGTTCGGCCATCAGCTCGTCCTTACCGTCGAAGTGGTAGGAGATCACCCCTTTGGAGATCCCCGCCTGCTTCGCGATGCGTGCCAGCGACGCGTTCGTATACCCGACCTCGGAAATCACCTCGACCGCCGCGGCAATGATCTGCCGTCGCCGCGCCTCCTCGATGAACGACCGCCGTCGACCACTCGTCTCATTTTCTGGCCGCATGGCCAAATTTTAGGCCGCCCGGACACCTCTCGCCAGCCAGAGCTTCCCAGGGCAAGCGAAAGGGCCGCTCTCCCTATGGGAGCGCGGCCCTCGTGCCAGGCAGGATCTCGTCACGACAGGTGGTTCTGGACCAGGAACGTCACGAGATTGACTACCCACATATGCAGCGGCTCGGGCAGAAACGCGTACGGATCCGGCCCCGGCGGGTTGGCACCGGCGGTCCCGCCTGCGACGAACAGCAGCGCGATGACCGTCGCCGCGGTGATAAGAATCCTGATCCTGCGCATAGCTCCCCTGTCCTCGATCATCGGACTGCGACCTAGGGATGACATCACGGTTGATCAATCAACTGTTACCGCGACGGATGACGTTCCGACGAGGCGACACTCCCACGGCCGGATTGGTGGTAAGCGAACGCCGGCCGATGCACCGAGGACCGCCACCGCGCATCGCCGATCCGGCTACGCTTGACAGAGTGCTTGACGATCTCGCCGGTAGACGGACGGGTGAGCGCATCCAGATTCTGCGGCAGCGCAAGGGCTTGACGCGGCCGGTGCTGGCTGGGCTGGTTGGGATGTCCGCGTCATGGCTCAAGGGGATCGAGCGAGGTACTCGATTGCCGCCGCGATTACCGCAATTGGTGAAACTCGCCGAGGCTCTGGCGGTTGGCGACGTGGCGGTCCTCGCCGGGATTGATATGGATCTGGGCGGAGCCACATCGGTCCCAGTGGCGTCGTTCGCGCGCATTCCGCACGACGCGGTGCCCGCGATCCGCGAGGCCGTTCGCGATCCCCTGCTCGTGACCCCGCCGGGGCCGGTCGATGTGACGGCGCTGGCATCCAGGACCTCCGATGCCTGGCGGCTGTGGCATCGATCCAGTCAACATCGCACCGATGTCGGCCGCATTCTCCCCCGGTTGGTCACCGACGCTCGTATCGCGGCGCGGACTGCCGAAGGTCCGGACCGCCGCGCCGCCAGCGCGGTCTTGGCAGATGTATATGCCCTGGTGCAGCACGAAGTCGTATGGGCCAGCGAGACGGATCTGATCTGGACCGCGGCCGATCGGGCCATGTCAGCCGCGCAGGACGCGGATACACCCGCCGCGTTGGCAAGCGCTGGATGGACGCTCGGGATGGTGCAGCGCTCCGTCGGCGACACCGACGCCGCCTTGGCCCTCGCCCTCGATGTGCTGGCGCTGCTCGAACCGCGTCTGGAACACGTCGAAGATGACGTTCGAGGCATGTATGGCGCGCTTCAACTGCACGCAGCGGTCACGGTTGCCAGAGACGGTCGCGAAGGTGACGCCTGGCGGCACTGGGACGCCGCGCGCACGACTGCAATACGGCTCGGCGACGGGTACAACCATCCGTGGACCATGTTCGGCACATCGAACGTCAAGCTGCACGCGGTATCCATCGCCGCCGATCTGTCCAAATCATCGGACGTTCGCAATCATGCCGAAGACATTGATCCGGACGAGATTCCCAGCCGTGAGCGCCGCGGGCGGCTCGGCGTCGAAATCGCCCGCTCCTACCACCAGCGCCGCGATTACGCCGCCACACTGCATTGGCTCGAGCAGGCGTTCGATATCTCCACGGACTCCGTGCGCTACTCACCGACAGCACGGCAGATGACCGCCGAAACCGTAGACCAGGGTGGGGCGCTCATCAGCCGCAGGGCGCGGTCACTCGCGCGAAGTCTCGGACTGCCCGTCTGATCAGGTACGCATACTGCACCCCTCGCAGTGCTACCGCACATCACGCCCCTGAGAGCAGTTCGGCTGCCTCACGCTGTTTCCCAGGCCGGTGAGGAACAGCGAAGGAGCGCAGATGTTTCCAGATCCGATTCCCGATCCCGGCGGGACACTCGAACATCTCGACGGAAGACAGGATGTACTCGACCATCATCCCCAGGACGACGTCGATCGCATCATCTCCCGTTGGCGTGAACAGCACCATCCAGAGCGCGACCGATGATGGTTCTCGACGCGGACAACAGCATCGCCGAATACTGCTGTGAGGTCTGGCCCGCCGACCTGTGCACCGAACGCGCACTGGAGCTTTATCGTCTTCACAAACGAGCACTCCCTCACGCGCTGCTCGGTACGGCTGGCGGCCCTCGCAAGGCTTGTCGGTGTTCGCTGTCGGCCGTCGCATGCTCGGCGGTGAGGGATCCCGGGCCGGGTGCACCGTTATGCGAAGGGCCGCAATCTCGATCGAGATTGCGGCCCTTGCGGTTCCGGGCTTACAGGTACTGGCCCGTGTTGGACTCGGTGTCGATCGCTCGGCTGGCCGAGGCGTTCTTGCCGGTGACCAGGGTGCGGATGTAGACGATCCGCTCGCCCTTCTTGCCCGAGATGCGGGCCCAGTCATCGGGATTCGTGGTGTTGGGCAGGTCCTCGTTCTCGGAGAACTCGTCCACGATCGAATCGTAGAGATGCTGGATGCGCAGGCCGGGGTTGCCGGTTTCGAGCACGGACTTGATGGCGTACTTCTTGGCGCGGTCCACGATGTTCTGGATCATGGCGCCGGAGTTGAAGTCCTTGAAGTACAGGACCTCCTTGTCACCGTTGGCGTAGGTGACCTCCAGGAAGCGGTTGTCCTCGCTCTCGGCGTACATGCGCTCGACGACGCGTTCGATCATCGTCTTGACGCACTTGGGCCGATCGCCGCCGAATTCGGCGATATCGTCGGCGTGCAGCGGCAGGCCCTCGACCAGGTACTTCGAGAAGATGTCCTGCGCGGCTTCGGCATCCGGGCGTTCGATCTTGATCTTCACGTCCAGGCGGCCGGGCCGCAGGATGGCCGGGTCGATCATGTCCTCGCGGTTGGACGCGCCGATCACGATGACGTTCTCGAGGCCCTCCACGCCGTCGATCTCACTGAGCAACTGCGGCACGACCGTGGTCTCCACATCGGAGGACACACCCGAACCGCGGGTCCGGAAGATCGAGTCCATCTCGTCGAAGAACACGATCACCGGGGTGCCCTCGGAGGCCTTCTCCCGAGCGCGCTGGAAGATGATCCGAATATGCCGCTCGGTCTCGCCGACGAACTTGTTCAGCAGCTCGGGACCCTTGATGTTGAGGAAGAAGGACTTGGCCTCCTTGGCGTCCTCACCGCGCGCCTCGGCGATCTTCTTGGCCAGCGAGTTGGCCACGGCCTTGGCGATCAGGGTCTTACCGCAGCCGGGCGGGCCGTAGAGCAGGACGCCCTTGGGCGGACGCAACGCGTACTCGCGGAACAGATCCTTGTGCAGGAAGGGCAGTTCGACCGCGTCGCGGATCTGCTCGATCTGGCGCGTCAGGCCGCCGATGTCCTCGTAGTCGACATCGGGAACCTCTTCGAGCACGAGGTCCTCGACCTCGGCCTTGGGGATGCGCTCGAACGCGAAACCGGCCTTGGTGTCGACCAGCAGCGAATCGCCGGGGCGCAGCTTGCGGATCGGCTGGTCCGGATCGTCGACGTCGTCGGCGTCGACCAGCGAGCTCAGCGGGCCCGACAACCAGACCACGCGCTCCTCGTCGGCATGGCCGACCACCAGGGCGCGGCGGCCGTCGTCGAGGATCTCGCGCAGCGTTCCGATCTCACCGGTCTGGTCGAAGGTGCCCGCCTCGACCACCGTCAACGCCTCGTTGAGACGGACCGTCTGCCCGTAGTGCAGGGTCGCGGTGTCGATATTCGGCGAACAGGTCAACCGCATCTTGCGTCCGGAGGTGAACACATCGACCGTCTGATCGTCGTAGACCCCGATCAGGACGCCGTAGCCGCTCGGCGGCTGGCCCAGCCGATCGACCTCCTCGCGCAGCGCGACCAGTTGCTGGCGGGCTTCCTTCAGGGTGTCCATGAGTTTGGTGTTGCGAATCGTCAGCGAATCGATCCGCGCTTCCAATTCCCTTGTGCGATCCGGCGAGTCGGCGAGTTGCCTCCGGAGTGCAGCCGCCTCGGCGCGTACTGCCTCGAGTTCCCTCCAGGCCGCCGAATCCGAATTCTCGATGGGGCTCATGATGCTGCTCCTCCCAGTCCCGGTCTATCAACGCTACCGGGCGCGAACCGTTCTCGCTTTCCGACATGGTTTCGTCGTGATCACATCTCGGCTGCGGCCTGCGGCCGAGCAACCATGTTAGCCTGCCCTAACCTGTTTCCGGCGAGTTAATTTCGCCGGACCGAACGAAAGGTGTGTGTGTTCGATGCTCCTTCCCCTCGGTGATACCCGCTGTAGTGGCAACGTCGCACGGACTGTTCGTGTTTCCGTTGCTACCGCATTCGCGGCCCTTGCCGTTACGGGCATTGTGGCCTGCGGGTCCGACAAGTCCGATGAGGCGCCCGCGAGTAGCACCCCCAGCAAGGCTGTGACCAGCATCACCGCCTCCGCCGGAGCGAGCGCCCAGGCCGCGGCCGCGCCCACCCCGGATTCGCTGCAGGCCACCCTCGACGGCCTCGTCGATCCCGCCAAACCGACCGCGGACAAGGAGAAGCTGACCGTCGACGGCGCCAAGCGCGCGGCCAATATCGACACCATGACCAAGGGCCTGGCCAACTACGGCAAGATCCTGTTCACCGTGTCCGATGTGAAGGCCTCCGGTGACACCGCCACCGCACAGGTCGTCATCACCTCCCCGCACGGTCCCGCGCCGGCGATGCCGATGACCTGGCAGCACGGCGCCGAGGGCTGGCAGCTCTCCGATGCCAGCACCTGCCAGATCCTGGCCATGGGTATGGCCCCCTGCCAGGCGTAACCGCCTGTCCCCCAGCTTCTTCCAAGCCGCGGCCCGCCCTCAGCCCTTCGACGGGCGGCGCTGCGGCTTCGGCGGCGTCACACCGTCGGCCAACCGGCGCGCGCTGACCAGGAACGCCGTATGCCCCTGCATGCGGTGTTCCGGGCGCACGGCCAGGCCGACGACGTGCCACGGCCGGATCAGCGATTCCCACGCCCGCGGCTCGGTCCAGCACTGCTGCTGACGCAGCGCCTCCACGACCTCCGACAGCTGGGTCACCGTCGCGACATAGACGATCAGCACACCACCGGGGATAAGCGCCTTCGCCACCGACGGCAGCGCCTCCCAGGGCTTGAGCATGTCCAGCACCGCGCGATCCACGCCGTCGCCCTCGTAATCGGCGACATCGCCGACGGTCAGACTCCAATTGGCGGGTCGTTCGCCGAAGAATCGCTCGACATTGCGGACCGCGTGCTCGGCGTGATCGTCGCGGATCTCGTAGGAGACGACCTTGCCCTCGGGACCGACCGCGCGCAGCAGCGAGCAGGTCAGCGCGCCGGAGCCCGCCCCCGCCTCCAGCACCCGCGCACCGGGGAACACATCACCCTCGTGCACGATCTGCGCGGCGTCCTTGGGATAGATGACCGCGGCGCCGCGCGGCATGGACAGGACGTAGTCGACCAGGAGCGGACGCAGTGCGAGATACGGTGTGCCGTTGGCCGATTGGACCACACTGCCCTCGTCCGCGCCGATCAGGTCGTCGTGGCGGATCTGGCCCTTGTGGGTGTGGAACTCCTTGCCCGCCTCCAGCACAACCGTGTGCTGGCGGCCCTTGGCATCGGTCAGTTGCACCCGGTCACCGCTGGTGAATGGACCGGTCCGTCTGGCCGTCATGGATCTCCGTTCTGGTGGGTGATTGCGAGGTCGGTTCGGGCGTGCCGGAATTGTCGGTGCCCCCGGATAGCCTGCCAGGTATGACAGCGCCCTCGACGCCGACCCCGGGCTTCGGTGTGACCACCGACAAGCCCAGCGCACACGCCTTGGCCCTGTCGCCGTCGCGCGCAAACGATTTCAAACAATGTCCGTTGAAATACCGATTGCGGGCGATAGATCGGATTCCGGAGCGGCCCGCGCGCCATACCGTGCGGGGCACCGTCGTGCACTCGGTGCTGGAATCGCTGTACGGGTTACCCAGCAGTGAACGCGTTCCGGATCGGGCCGCGGCGCTGGTGGTCCCGGCGTGGGAGCGTTTGCTGGCCGAACACCCCGAGGTGGGTGAGCTGGTGCCCGATGGACCGGAGCAGTTCCTCGACGAGGTGCACGAGTTGGTGCGCGGCTATTACCGGCTGGAGGATCCGACCGCCTTCGATCCCGAATCGTGCGAATCGCTCATCGAGGTCGAACTGCCGGACGGGTCGCCGCTGCGCGGCTATGTCGATCGGATAGATATCGCCTCGACGGGTCAGCTGCGCGTGGTCGACTACAAGACCGGCCGTTCGCCCGTCGAGCGCGGTGAGGGGCGGGCGCTGTTCCAGCTGAAGTTCTACGCGCTGATCATGCTGCGTTCGCGCGGTGTGGTCCCCGCGCAGCTGCGGCTGATCTACCTGTCCGACGGCCAGATCCTCACCTACACCCCGGACGAGGAGGAACTGCTGCGCTTCGAGCGCATCCTGTCCGCGCTGTGGGAGGCGATCAGCATCGCCGGACGCACCGGCGACTTCCCGCCCAATCCGAGCTGGGTGTGCGAGTACTGCGACTACAAACCCCTGTGCCCGGCATACGGCGGCACGCCGCCGCCGTATCCGGGGTGGCCGGAAAAGGATTAGAACGCGCGGCAGGAGCGGATGTCGAAGGCCAGGATGGCCTTCGCGCCGAGTTCGGCGAGCTGATCCATCACGGCGTTGGCCTCCTTGCGCGGGACCATGGCGCGCACGGCGATCCAGCCGGGATCCGCGAGCGGGGAGACGGTCGGCGATTCCAGGCCGGGGGTGATCCGCACCGCGTCGTCGAGCAGTTCCTTCGGGCAGTCGTAATCGAGCATCAGGTACTGCTGCCCGAACACCACGCCCTGCACGCGGGCGACGAGCTGATTGCGGGCCCGGTCGCGGTGATCGGATCCGGCCGCCTCGATCAGCACCGCCTCCGAATCGCACAGCGATTCGCCGAACGCGATCAGATTGTGCTGCCGCAGGGTTCGGCCCGAGCCGACCACATCGGCGATGGCGTCGGCGACGCCGAGCTGGATCGAGATCTCCACCGCGCCGTCGAGCCGAATCACCTCGGCCTCGATGCCGCGCCGCTGCAGATCGCGCAGCACCAGATTGGGGTAGGAGGTGGCGATGCGCTTGTCGTAGAGATCCTCGACCTTCCATTCGCGCCCGGCGGGGGCGGCGTAGCGGAAGGTGGAGCGGCCGAACCCGAGGCTCAGCCGCTCCTGCACCGGCGCACCCGAATCCAGCGCCAGGTCTCGTCCGGTGATACCCAGATCGAGCTCGCCCGAACCTACGTAGATGGCAATGTCTTTCGGCCGCAGGAAGTAGAACTCGACCTGATTGGCATTGTCGAGGACCGACAGGTCGCGCGAATCGGTGCGCTTGCGGTAGCCGGCCTCGGACAGGATCTCGAGGGCCGATTCGGAGAGGGCGCCTTTATTGGGGATGGCGACGCGGAGCATGAGGGTGTCCTTTCGGGACGTGTGACGGAGTTCGGCGACGACGGTCCGTCACAGATGTCGATACACGTCCTCGAGCCGCAGTCCGCGGCCCACCATCAGCACCTGCACCCAGTAGAGCAGCTGCGAGATCTCCTCGGCGAGGTGCTCGTCGCTTTCGTGTTCGGCGGCCAGCCAGACCTCACCGGCCTCCTCGAGCACCTTCTTCCCCTGCGCATGGACGCCGGCATCCAATGCCGCCACGGTTCCGGACCCTTCCGGGCGGTTGACCGCACGATCCTGCAGCTCGGCGAACAGGGATTCGAAGTTCTTCACGGTGAGCCATTGTTTCAGACGCCCGCGTACCGCCCGCAATCGGTTATCCCACGGCCCGAGGCGACCCTTCCAGCAGGTCGGCCAGCTCCCGCACGGCGATGCGCAGCTGTGCCGCGAATTCGTGCATCTGCTCGGCCACCTCGGTCGGCGTGGCCAGATAGATGTTCCAGCGGTCCGGCAGCAGGACGTAGGCGACGCCAATGCATTTGCGACTGGTGCAGCCGAAGCCGAAGTACTGGATATTGGCCGAGGGGGCCGAGCTGGTGGACAGGTAGTCGTCGCGGGTGATGCGCCAGCCGGGGCTGTCGTAGAAAGGCATCGGCTCGGTCGCGCCGAGCTGTGCGCCGCGGCGGCGCTGGATGAGTTGCAACTCCCACAGGTGCTGTTCGGGCGCGTCGCCACGCTGACACTCCTTGGCGCGGGTCACATGCGCCTCGGCGGCGGCGCGGGCCTTCGCGAGCCTGGTGGCCGCATCGGCCGCCGGATCGTCCATGGCCGCAACGAATTCCAGGATCTGCGGGGTGACCACCCGCATGGCCTCGGTGCGGCCGTTGCGCAGCTGCCGGGTCGCGATGGATTCGTAGGTGGCGCCGGTCAGACCCTTGCTGCGGCGGTGGGCCAGCTGATAGGACAGCTGCGCGAACGCGTCGGGCGAGATGCCCAGCGCCTTGGCCCGCCGGGTGCCGAAATCCTCGAACGATACGGTCTCGGTGGCATTGTCGGCCGCGAACTGCGCGAATGCCGCGGCGGCCGAGGCGATCTCGGCGCGCTGCAGATCGGTCAGGGCGAATTCGATCGGTTCCACCGCGGGCAGACCCTGCGGCTGCGCCCCGGAGCGCTCGGCGTGCTCGGTCACCGGCCGGTCGAGCAGCGCGTCGACGAACGACAGGATGGTGGTGCCGTCCAGCCCGCAGTGCTCGACATTGATTCCGGCCTGTCCGTCGGCGAAGACGACGAACGAGACCGCCTTGTCGAACCAGCGATTGGCGCTGTCGCCGTGCAGCAGCTGATCACACGCCTGCAGCGTGTCGGCGGGGCTGAGATCCTCCAAACAGACACAGAACAGCGCGGTTTCGATGGTGTCGAGCGCCGCGACATTGGCCGGTGCGGCCCGCAGCGACGAGCGCACCTCGGCCCAGTGCGCGCGGGCCAGGGTGGTCAGATGACCCGCCGAGGTGTCGGTCGCGGCGCGCCGCGTGCCGCCCTTCAGAACCGCCCGCAATCCGTCGACCAGATCGCCGGGTGCGTACGGCACGCCGTTCGGGCCGATCACATCCATCCGGAACATATTGCCGCGGAAGAAGACAACGATATGCCGGGCCCGCGAGGGTCCGGGCCACTCATCGCTGTAGGGCACCCGCACGCTGTCCTGCGGATCGCCCGGAATGCGGGTCTCGGAGAACAGGAACTTGTTCTGCGCCATCGACAGATGCTGTCCGCGCTGGGTCACCGGCGGGACGGCCTCGTCGTCGAGGAGCAGTTTGTAGTTCACCGCGGCGGCGACGATGGCCGCCGCTCGCTCGGCCTGCTGCGCCGAGGTGGACCGGGCCAGCGGGGTGTCGTCACGGAACAGGAAGAAGAAGTTGGCGTTCAACGCGATCCGGTCGCGGCGGCCCAGATACCGCGATGGCCAGAATTCGTCGAGCCAACTGCCCACGCCCGGACTCGCGTCGAACCGCTCGAGATCGGCCTGCAGGATCGCGGCCGGTCCGTCGGGCCGCTGCAGATCCGCCAGCGCGGCCTCGGTTTCGGCGTACTCGTCCTCTGTCAGCAGCGGCGCGCACCATTGCAGGAAGCGGGCACAGCTGTCGGCCAGGCCGGGCAGCGGTACGCGAGGCAGCTGATCATCGAAGGCGAAGGTACGGTCGGTCACTGGCGGTCCTCGGGGTGGGTGTCGTCGGGGATACAGAGGTACAGCTGGGCGTGCAGCCATCCGTCGGCCTCGAGCCCGGTCGGGTCGATTCCCTTGGCGGACAGCGTATTCAGCAAACGCGCCTGTTCGGCCTCGGAGGCGAAGCGCCGCTGGCGGTAGGTGCCGGGACGGCGTTCGATGCGATAGCCCAGCGTCCGCAGCGGCCGCGCGATCACCTCGAAATCGAACATGCGCAGCACGAAGTGTGCCATCCACGGCAGCCGAGCGCCGTGCGCCCGGGCAACACGCGTCAGGGTGCGCTCGCCGATATAACCCACGCAGCCGGTGGAGATCACCAGATCCGCCGATCCGAGCACCTGCCGCTGCGCCTCGGTCGGATCCGCTTCCTCGAGGTCGGCGTGCACACCGTCGTCGAGCAGGCCGGAGGCCACCGCGTAGCCGAGAGCCGGTGCGGAGGCGTCCATTCCGACGAAACGGACCTCGGATTGATGGTCGGCGGCGGCCAGCCGCGCGCGGTCGCGGGCGATGCGGGCGGCGGTATCGCCGTCACGATAGTGTTCGGCGAGTTCGCCGACGGTGGTGTCGAAGCGCAGCAGGGCCGCGTTCACCCCGTAGGAGCAGCCGAGGTCGAGTACCGTGGCGGCGCCGCTGTCGGCGATGATCCGGCGGAAGTGCGGCTTCGCCAATTCCGGTATCACATAGTCCAATTCGGACATCCGCTGATAATAGGAGCTGGGGTCGGGACGGTCGTAGATGTCGTCGAACGAGGCTTTTCCGGTGCTGTGCAACGAAACCGGCACGGGCACTTCCTCTCAATCGAGTAGTCGATCGCCGCGGACGGCATTGTCGGCCGCGGCGAGGTGATCGGTGAGCACCCGGCCGAACAGCTGCCGAGTACGTTCGACGGTTCCGATGATCCCGGGCCGCTCGCTGTAGGCGAAGATGGCCGTATGACGCTGGGTGTCCCCGGTGACCGGCGAGACCCGATGCAGGGAGAACCGTCCCTGGAACAGCTGCAGATCACCCGGCCGCAGTCGCAGCCGCCGGACGAACCGTTCACCCGCATCGGTCAGCACCGCCCGCACATCGGCGAGATTCTCCGCCCGCGGCGTGCGGATGTTCGGGCAGTACTCGAACACTCCGCCGCCCTCGGGCTCCTGGGTCAGCATGGAGACGGTGAAGGCATTGGTATCGAAGTGCCACGGGTGAGAGTTCCCCGGCGCCACCACGTTCAAGCACAGACCCGCCAGCGGGTCGGAGAATTCGTGTAATTCGGCCAGTCCGAAGCAGTCCGCGACGAAACGCTGGAACAGCGGGCTGGTGTAGAGCACCTGGATCAACGCGTCGGAGGGGATGAGATCGCGCGCCACGAAGGCGTTTCCGCGTTCCAGCACGATGCGGGCGGGATGTTCGGGCGGCAGTTCGGTGTCGAGCGGAATGTTGTAGGCGTTGACTCGCTCCACGGTGTAGTACGCCCGCGGGGCCAGCGCGTCCCCCTCGGCCCGCAGCGTCTCGAGCAGCTCGGCCCGAATGAAACCCGGTAGGACCGTACAGCCTTCGGCCGCCAGCTCCGTCCGCGCCCGCGCGACCACCGCGGTGCGGCCCGGATCACCCGAATCGTGCAGCGGATACCGATCGGTATCGACCACCGCGGCCAGCGCCGCCGAGTTGTCTTCTCCCCCAGCCGCTTCCGAGGCACACGTGTCTCCCCTGCCCCCACTGCCCGCCACCATGTCGATCATTGTGGCCCGATCACATCCGGCGCAGCGGTCATTTGACAGGATCGTTGGGACAGTTCACAAACCGACGAGTAGCGAATCCGGCGGGATCTATTCGCGTCCACAAAGGGCGGACGCGGGCGTCGGGGCCCTGTTCAGTCCGCGGTGGTCGCGGTCATCAGGACATATTCGAACAGGTACTCCGCGGGGCCGCCGGGCACGCCCAGGTTGAGACGTTCGGCCAGATCGATCAGGTCGGTGTGCAGGGCGGCGGCGCGCTGCGGATTGTCGAGCAGTTCGGCGAAGGTGGCCTGGATCGGACCGAAGGAGGTTTCGAAGAATTCGATGAAGTGGGTGGGAGTCGGGGCGAACAGGCGGAAGCTGTGGGTGGTGGCCTCGAAGGTCGAGATGCGATTGCCGAACAGCCACAGCACATGTTCGGAGTTGGCCCACAGCCGGGCGGGCAGCGCCTGCGGCGGCGGGGGGACATAGTAGTTCAGCACGGACAGGATTTCGCAGATCCACGAGCGACGGGTCCAGGCGATCAGCCCGAGCCGACCGCCGGGGCGGGCCACTCGAATCAGTTCGTCGGCCACATCCTGATGGCGTGGCGCGAAGATCGCGCCGACCGAGGAGGTGACCACATCGAACGACGAGTCGGGAAACGGCAGATCCTGCGCGTCGGCCTCGACCCACTCCACGGCCACGCCGCGGGTGGCCGCCTCGACCCTGCCGTCGATGAAATTCTCGACCGTGATGTCGGAGGCGATGACCTCCGCGCCCGCCGCCGCGGCCGCGATCGCCACATTGCCGGTTCCGGTCGCCACGTCCAGAACCTGGGTACCTGGCCGGATATCGCAGGCGGCAACCAGTTGGGGACCCAGATCCCACAGCACCGCCCGCGCGAATCGGTGGTAGTCACCGAGCGCCCATTCCGTGCTCACGCCGGGGAATGCCTTGAATGCGGTCATGGCAATCGGGCCCTTCTGACGAGGTCGCGACCAACCTCAGCAATACTGCCGCAAATACCGGCCGAATCTGTGTGATCCAGGCAACACTGCCGCAAACTCAGCGGTGCGCGATCGCCTGCACCGCACGCAGATCCGCGACCGTCAGCCCGATCAGCGATTCACGGAACACCAGGCCGGGACGCTCGGGAACCGCCACCTCACACGGCACGACCAGGACCGCGCAGCCCGCCGCGGCGGCGGCCAGCGATCCGGTCGGCGAGTCCTCCACGGCCACACACCGTTCGGGGTCGAGACCGAGCAGTTCGGCGCCGCGCAGATACGGGTCGGGCGCGGGTTTGCCGCTCACCACCTCGTCACCGCACACGGTGACGTCGAAGAATTCGCGGCCCAGCGTCTCGAGGCACAGTTGGGTCACCGAGCGCTTGGTATTGGTCACCAGGCCCGAGGGCAGACCCGCCGCACGCACCATGGCCAGGGCCTCGCGGGCGCCCGGCCGCCACGGGATCGGACCGGACATCAGCCCGACGACCCGGCGTTCCATCCACTCACCGGCCGCGTGCACCTGCGCCTCGGTGGGCTCGATACCCAGTCCCGCGAAGGTGATTCGCAGCGCGTCGGGCGCGGCCGCGCCGATCAGCGCGTGCCGGGTCGCATCGGTCATCTCGCCGCCGAGTTCCACCGACAGCTCCCGCATGGCGATATCCCAGAGCTTCTCCGAGTCCAACAGCGTGCCGTCCATATCCCACAGCACGGCCGCCACATCGGCCCCGAACCCGCTCACTCGCGCACTGCCCCTTCCGGCTGTCAGGTGCCGGAGCCCGTCATCAGCATCCGGCCGTTGGTGGAATCGAAGGTGAACCATCGGTTCTCCGAGGCGGTCGTCCCGTTCTTCGTGCGATAGCTCACCGTCGCGTTCGCTCTGCCGGGACCGCTGACCTTCACATCGCTCACGCTGACCGACGCGATGGTCGACCACCAGTTCGCATAGGTCTGGTAGCCGCCGGTGGACGCTTGGTATCCGGACGAGAGCATGCTCCACGCGCCCTGCGTATTGCCCGGCAGATTGCCGTAGTAACTGTAGAGGAACCCGCTGACGTCGGCGGGTTGGGCCGGTCCGAACGCGGTCGACGGCGGCGGCGGGGTCGTGGTGCTCGGCTTGGGTGCGGAGCTCGGCGCCGACGGGGTGGCCGAGGCTCCGCTCGACGGCGCGGCGCTGCTGCTCGGCGGCGGATTGGTCGTCGTGGTGGTGTTCGCGGGCGGGACCGCGGGCGCGCTGCTCTGCTGCGGCGCACCGGCCGGAGGCTCGCCATTGCTCGGCGTACTGACCGCGGGCCCGACGGCCGCGTTCTGCCCGGAGCCCTTGTCCTTGTCGCCACCGCTCAGGACGACCGCCACGATGCCGATCACGACCAGCAGCACCGCCGCTCCCGCGGCGGCGAAGACCAGCACGCGCCGCCGCTGCGCCGGGCCGCTCCAATTCGGTTGCGGCACAGCCGGTGCGGTGCCGCCGCCGACCGCGGTATTGGGAACGTGCACGGTCGGGGCGTCAGCGGAGACGGCGGCGGCATGGCCGGACAGCACCGTGGTCGCCGCGGCGGCGTCGACCGCCTCGGCCGGTTTCGGCAGGATCTTCGTCGCCGGCGGGGCGATGGTCGGGGTCCGGCCCTCGGCGACGGCCTCCAGCTCCTCCTGTGCCTTGCGCATATTCGGCCGGTCGCCGGGTTCGGAGGCCAGCAGCGCCATCAGTACCGGGCCCAGGGTCGCGGCCCGCTTCGGCTCGGGCACCTGCGCCCGCGCGACCGAATGCAGGACCGCCAGCGGATTGTCGCCCTCGCCGAAGGGCGGCTTACCCTCCACCGCGGCGTAGAGCGTGGACCCGAGCGCGAAGACATCCGAGGACGGTTCGGGATTCTCACCGCGCGCGATCTCCGGTGACAGATACGCCGGGGTCCCGGCGAGGAAACCGGTCGAGGTGACGGTGACATCGCCGACCGCGCGCGAGATTCCGAAATCGGTGATCTTCACAGTGCCGTTGTCGGCGACGAGGATATTCGCGGGTTTCACATCCCGATGCACGATGCCCGCGTCATGGGCGGCGGCCAGCGCGGCGGCCACCTTCGCACCGATGCGAGCCACCTCGCGGGGATCCATCGGCCCCTTCTCGCGCATGAGCGCGGCCAGGCTCGGCGCGTCGACGAATTCCATCACCAGCCACGGCTGGCCGTCCTCCTCGGCGACGTCGAAGACCGTGACGGCGTTCTGATGATGCAGCCGCGCGGCGATGCGGCCCTCGCGCATGGCGCGCATCTTCGCCTCGACCGCCTGCGAGCGGGTCAGACCGGGAGCCAACAGCAGCTGCTTGACGGCGACGGTCCTTCTGAGCCGAACGTCGCTGGCGCGCCACACGACGCCCATCGCACCCGTGCCGATGGGGTCGCCCAGTCGATACCGTCCCGCGATCAGCCGGTCTGACGTCATGATGTTGTAGCCCTCCTGCGCTTGCACGCCGAGCCGCCATGCCACTCTGCGTGAAGCCCGGAATCTCGAAAAACCCTACGCGTTGAAGTATTTCGCTTCCGGATGCAGTAGGACGAACGCATCCGTCGACTGCTCCGGATGCAGTTGCAACTCCTCCGACAATGTCACACCGATGCGCTCGGATTCCAACAGCGATACGAGCTTGGCGCGATCCGCCAGGTCGGGGCAGGCACCGTAGCCGAAAGAGTAACGCGCTCCACGATATCCGAGTTTGAAGTACTCCTGCACGTTGGAGGGGTCCTCATCGGCGACCGAATGCCCTTCCAGCACAAGTTCTTCACGGATGCGCCGATGCCAGTATTCGGCCAGCGCCTCGGTCAGCTGCACGCCGATACCGTGTACCTCGAGGTAATCGCGGTAATTGTTCTCGGCGAACAGTTCGTTCGCGAAATCAGCGATCGGCTGGCCCATGGTGACGAGTTGGAACGGCAGCACATCCACCTGCCCGCGCGCGACCGCGACTTCGCGCGAACGCACGAAATCGGCGATGCACAGGAACCGGTCGCGCTGCTGACGCGGAAATGTGAACCGATACCGCTCGGCCGCTTCCGGATTCGGCTCCGCCAGCACGATCACATCGTCACCCTCGGATACGACCGGGAAGTACCCGTAGACGAGCGCGGCATGCTGGAGCACGCCCTGAGCGGTGAGCCGATCCAGCCAGTACCGCAGCCGCGGGCGGCCCTCGGTCTCCACCAGTTCCTCATAGCTCGGCCCCTCGCCGCCGCGCTGGCCGCGCAGGCCCCATTGCCCCAGGAACAGCGCACGCTCGTCGAGCAGGCCCGAATACTCGTGCACCGCAAGCCCTTTGACCACCCGGGTGCCCCAGAACGGCGGAGTCGCGACCGGCAGGTCGGCGGCCACATCCGAGCGCTCGGGCACCTCGACGGGCACCTCCTTCGCGCGCCGCTCCTCGGCGATGCGCTTGGAGCGCTCGTGGCGGGCCTTGCGTTCGGCGGCCTTCTCCCGCTCGGCGATCGCCTCCGGGGAGTCGGGATCGCCGCTGCCGCCGCGCTTGCGTGTCATGATGTCGTCCATCAGCCGCAGGCCCTCGAAGGCGTCACGCGCGTAGTGCACATCGCCGTGGTAGACATCGGTGAGATCGTTCTCGACATAGGAGCGGGTCAGCGCCGCGCCGCCCAGCAGCACCGGGAACTGATCGGCCATTCCGCGGGTGTTGAGCTCCTCGAGGTTCTCCTTCATCACCACGGTCGACTTGACCAGCAGTCCGGACATGCCGATCACATCGGCCTTCTTGTCCACCGCGGCGTCCAGGATCGCCGAGATCGGTTGTTTGATACCGAGATTGACGACCTCGTAGCCGTTGTTGGACAGGATGATGTCGACCAGGTTCTTGCCGATGTCGTGCACATCGCCCTTCACCGTCGCCAGCACGATGCGGCCCTTGCCGGAGTCGTCGGTGGCCTCCATATGCGGTTCGAGGTAGGCGACCGCGGTCTTCATCACCTCGGCCGACTGCAGTACGAACGGTAGCTGCATCTGACCGGAACCGAACAGCTCGCCCACGGTTTTCATACCCGCCAGCAGCGTCTCGTTGATGATCCGCAGCGGCGGCACCTCCTGCATCGCCGCGTCGAGATCGCCTTCCATCCCGGCCTTCTCACCGTCGACGATGCGGCGCTCGAGCCGTTCGAACAGCGGCAGCGCCGCCAGTTCCTCCGCGCGCGACGCCTTGGACGAGGAGGTCGACACACCCTCGAACAGCGCCATCAACTTCTGCAGCGGGTCGTAGTCCTCGGTGCGGCGGTCGTAGACCAGATCCAGCGCGGTCTCGCGGTGCTCGTCCGGGATCCGGCTCATCGGCAGGATCTTCGAGGCGTGCACGATCGCCGAATCCAGTCCGGCCTGAACGCATTCGTGCATGAACACCGAGTTCAGCACCTGACGGGCGGCCGGATTCAGACCGAAGGAGATATTGGACAGACCCAGGGTGGTCTGCACATCGGGACGGCGGCGCTTGAGTTCGCGGATGGCCTCGATGGTTTCGATGCCGTCGCGGCGCGACTCCTCCTGGCCCGTGCCCAGGGTGAAGGTCAGGGTGTCGATGATGATGTCGGATTCGGCCAGACCCCAGTTGCCGGTGATGTCATCGATCAGCCGCTCGGCGATCTCGACCTTCTTGGCTGCCGTGCGGGCCTGCCCCTCCTCATCGATGGTCAGCGCGACCACCGCGGCGCCGTGTTCGGCGACCAGCCGCATGGTCTGCTGGAAGCGCGAATCCGGTCCGGCGCCGTCCTCGTAGTTGACCGAGTTGACCGCGCAGCGGCCGCCCAGATGTTCCAGACCCGCCCGCAGCACCGGGGTTTCGGTGGAGTCGAGCATGATCGGCAGCGTGGACGCGGTGGCCAGTCGCGAGGCCAGTTCGGACATATCGGCCGTGCCGTCGCGGCCGACGTAGTCCACGCACAGATCCAGCATGTGCGCGCCGTCGCGGGTCTGATCCTTCGCGATGTCCAGGCACTTCTGCCAGTCCCCCGCCAGCATCGCCTCGCGGAAGGCCTTGGAGCCGTTGGCATTCGTGCGCTCGCCGATCATCAGGACCGAGGCGTCCTGTTCGAACGGGACCGCGGTGTACATACTCGACACCGCGGGCTCGTGATCGGGCGTACGTTCGGCTTGGCGCGCGTCGGCGACCGCCTCGGCCACCTGGCGGATGTGCTCGGGGGTGGTGCCGCAGCAGCCCCCGACCATCGAAAGTCCGAATTCGGTGACGAAGCCGCGCAGCGCGACGGCCAATTCCTCCGGCGTCAGCGGATACTCCGCGCCGTTGGCGCCCAGCACCGGCAGGCCCGCGTTGGGCATCACCGACACCGGCACCCGGGCGTGCTTGGACAGATGCCGCAGATGTTCGCTCATCTCATCCGGGCCGGTGGCGCAGTTGAGTCCGATCATATCGATGCCCAGCGGCTCGATGGCGGTGAGCGCCGCGCCGATCTCACTGCCGACCAGCATGGTGCCGGTGGTCTCGACGGTGACGTGGGTGATGATCGGAATCCGCCGCCCCGCCTTGGCCATCGCGCGCCGGCTGCCGGTCACCGCGGCCTTGACCTGCAGCAGGTCCTGACAGGTCTCGATCAGGATCGCGTCCGCGCCGCCGTCGAGCATGCCCAGCGCGGCCTCGGTGTAGGCGTCGCGTAACGCGGCGAACGGGGCGTGGCCCAGGGTGGGCAGTTTGGTGCCCGGGCCCATCGAGCCCAGTACGTAGCGCGGGGTTCCGTAGGAGGTCAGGCCCATCTCGTCGGCGACCTCGCGGGCCAGTCGGGTGCCGCGCTCGGACAGATCGCGGATGCGGTCGGAGATGTCGTAGTCGGCGAGGTTGGGCAGGTTGCAGCCGAAGGTGTTGGTCTCGACCGCGTCGGCACCGGCCTCGAAGTACGCGCGGTGGATATGGCGCAGCACGTCGGGACGGGTGTCGTTGAGGATCTCGTTGCAGCCCTCGAGGCCGCGGAAATCGTCGAGCGTGAGGTCCGCGGCCTGCAACATCGTGCCCATGGCACCGTCACCGATCAGAACACGCCGGGACAGCGTGTCGAGCAGCGTGGTATCGAACTCGGCGCGGGAGGGCACAGACATGTACTCAAGAGTAAGGGGAGTGTCAGACAATCCCGCTGGAGAGCTACTCCACACCGGCTCGGACGTGTCCCGCGCCACATCCGTTCGCACGGCGGCGGGGTGTTTGCCCGAATCGCGTCCGGCCCACCCCGGCCAGCGGGGCAGGGGCGACACGCAGGTTCGGAGCTTATGCCGTGAACACCAAGGCCCCAACCCCGTAGGCTGTGCGAGTGAACCCCAGTGCAACACCCGATCCGGAACTGCCGACGCTGCGTGATCCGGTCCTCGTCGCCGCCTTCGAAGGCTGGAACGACGCGGCCGACGCGGCCAGCGGTGCGGTCGAACATCTGGAACTGATCTGGGACGCCGAACCCCTCGCCGAACTGGATTCCGAGGACTACTACGACTACCAGGTGAACCGTCCGACCGTGCGTCAGGTCGACGGTGTCACGCGCGAAATCCAATGGCCCTCGACGACGCTGTCGGTGTGCTCGCCCCCGGGCAGCGAACGCGATGTGGTCCTGCTGCACGGCATCGAACCCAATATGCGATGGCGCAGTTTCTGCACCGACATCCTCGAATTGGTCGAACAGCTCGGTGTCACAACGGTTGTCATACTCGGCGCGCTGCTGGCCGACACTCCCCACACCCGGCCCGTGCCGGTCACCGGAACCGCCTACAGCAAGGAGGCGGCCGAACGTTTCAATCTCGAGCAGACCCGCTACGAGGGCCCGACCGGAATCACCGGTGTACTGCAGGACGCCTGTGTGCGCGCGGGCGTTCCGGCCATCTCGTTCTGGGCCGCGGTGCCGCACTACGTTTCGCAGCCGCCGAATCCCAAGGCGACCATCGCGCTGCTGCACCGGGTCGAGGATGTGCTCGATATCGAGGTCCCGCTGGGCGAGCTGCCCGCGCAGGCCGAGGACTGGGAGGCCGCGGTCGACGAGATGACCGCCGGTGACGAGGAAGTCACCGAGTACGTGCGCTCCCTCGAGGAGCGCGGGGACGCGGCGATCGATCTGAACGAGGCGATGGCCAAGATCGATGGCGATGCCATCGCGGCCGAATTCGAGAAGTATCTGCGCCGGCGCGGACGGCCGGGCGGGTTCGGGATGTAGGCGGGGTCCGCTTCGTCCGGAGCGGACACTTTCGAATGCGACGACCTACTGGTCGGTCTGCTGTACGTCTGCGACGGGATCCCGGGATGGCGGCCGCGAATTCGTTTGCGACGCACCAGGACCGCCGCGGGCCGGCTACTGCGCGATCTGCACCTCGGGGATGCGCTCGACGGTCCACACCCGCGCCTGGACCTCGTGCGCCAGTTTGGCGATCAGAAGATCACGCGGAATGGTCTGGCCGGCAAGATGATCGAGCGACGGCACCACCACGTGGTGGGCATCGGCCCGCTTGAGCTCGGCCGTCAGCTCCGCGAACGCGGTGCCGTCGCCCGGAGTCGATTCATGGAACGTCGCGGCGAAGCACAGTCCCGCCGAACGCGCGAGGCTGCACATGGCGTCCTCGAGCTCCTCGGTGCGACCGTCGGCCAAGTCGTCACGCACGTATCCATAGATCAACGCTTCCACCCGAACCTCCGTTTGGATGTGGATTGATTCGCTGTTCCGTTGTTTGGATCGCCCGATAGCGGCTATCGCCGAAGCGGGTCCCTGCTGTAACGAATCTCGTGCACTGACCAGTGTGCGGTACTCACAGATGCAATTGCAGATGTCAATACGCGGACATCTTTGTGCCCTATCCGGGCCACTCAGCGTTAACTGGTGGGATACTACGAAGGTGACCGCTGGTGACGATCGACCCGTCTGGGCTGTTCGGATGCGTTCGGAGCGAGATGCTCGGGGGTGGTCACAGGCCGACGCCGTTCGCGCGATGCGCGCCAAGTCTTCTCACAACCTACCCACGGACAGCACACTGCTGCGGAACTGGCGGCGCTGGGAGTCCGGCGAGTCGCGGCCCGACGACTTCTACGCCCCGATCATCGCGGCCGCCTTCGACACCGTGACGGCGGCGTTCTTCCCCAAGGCCAGACCGAATCGGGACGACGAACTGCTGTCGTCAACAGGTATGGACACCCTCGAATTCATCGGGCGCCTGCGGATGTCGGATGTCTCGTCGGCGACGCTGGACGCCATCCGAATCACCGCGGAGCGGCTGTGCTGCGAATACCCGTGCGCCGATCCGCTGGAACTGCATTCCGAGGGTACGGCGTGGCTGCGGCGCATCACATCCCTACTGGACGGTCGGCTCACGTTGGCGCAGCATCGCGAGGTGCTGGTTCTGGCCGGATGGGTTGCGCTCCTGGTGGGTTGCGTCGATTACGACCTGGGCTGGCGGACCACCGCCGAGGCCACCCGCCGGGCCGCGCTGTCGCTGGGCCAGGAGGCCGAGCATGTCGAAATCCAGGGCTGGGGCGCGGAAATGGCGGCCTGGTTCGCGCTCACGCAGGGCAATTACCGCGGTGCGATCGATGCCGCCGAAGGCGGTCTGGCGACCACCGGGCAACATGGCGTGGGCGTCCAGTTGGCCGCGCAGCAGGCCAAGGCGTGGGCCCGCATCGGCGATCGGCAGGCCATGGAGAACGCGTTGCGGCGGGGTCGGACAATCCTCGAAAGATTGGACCATCCGGCCAATTTGGACAATCACTTCGTCGTCGACCCCCAGAAGTTCGACTTCTACGCCATGGACTGCTGCCGCGTCGCCGGCGACGACCGCTTGGCCGAAAGCTATGCCCGCCAAGTCATCCGCACCTCCACCGGCCCCGACGGCAGCATCCGCAAACCCATGCGCGTCTCCGAGGCCCAACTGACCCTCGCCGTCGTCGCCGTCCGCGACCGCGACCTGGAACTGGCCGTCGACGAGGGCATGCGCGCCTTCGCGGGCAAACGCCGCTCCCTACCGTCGCTGCTGTGGATCGCGGGCGAGGCCGCCCGGGAGATGATCGAGCGCTTTCCGGGCGATCCACGCACACGGAACTATTTGGACCAGCTGCGCTCCCTCGCGGCGAGTTGAATGGTTGCTAGTCTCGCCCGATGGACTTCAGTCTGCGGAGTTGTTCGTGGCGGGGGCATGCCACTTATGCGCCGGACGAGGCGGAACTGGCGGCGCGGCTGCATGTTTCGACGCCTGCCGGGGAGGCTTGGCGGTGTTTGCGGTGCGGGGACTTCGTGGTGGGTGAGCCGCGGCATCGGGGGCCCGCCGACGAGGCGCCGGAAGTGCCGCGCGGGCGGCTGCTGCGGGATCGGTTCATCATGCGGTTCCTGGCGGTGGAGCGGGTGTTGCGCGGGCTGGTGTTCATCGCGCTCGCGGCGGGGGTGTTCAAGGTGCGCAATTCGCAGGATCGGCTGCGGGCGGCCTTCGACAAGGAGATGCCGCTGATCCGGCCGCTGGCCGACCAGATCGGCTGGAACCCGGACAATTCGAAGATCGTGCACTTCATCGAGAAGGGCTGGACCCTCTCGCCGACCACGCTCACCTTGATCGCCGCCGGTTTGCTCGCCTATGCCGCAATCGAAATCATCGAGGCCGTGGGCCTGTGGCTGGTCCAGCGCTGGGGCGAATACTTCGCGGTCATCGCGACCAGCATCTTCCTGCCGATCGAGATCTACGAGCTCACCGAGAAGATCACCGTGGTGCGCCTGGGCGCACTGCTGATCAACGTCGTGGCCGTGATCTGGCTGCTCTGGTCGAAGCGACTGTTCGGTATCAACGGCGGCGGACGCGCTTACCACGCCGAGCACAGCGAGGAGAGTCTGCTCACCGTGGAACGCGCGGCCGTCGCGGAGAACGCCGCCTGATCGGCTACCCTCTTCCCGGTGACCGAGTCCGCTGAAGGATTGCTGCCCGACGCCCTGATCGACGCCGCCGGCGTCGACCGCGGCCGCGTCGTGTTCGCGCCGACCGGGTTCGACGCGGCCGCGGTCGAGGAGCGACTGCGGCTGTTCTCCTTCGCCACCGCCGAGAAGCGCGGCGAATATCTGTGGGTGCTGCGCGCATTCGACCACGCGCGCGCCGCCTATATCGTGCTGCTGCACGCCAGCGATGTCGCCGACACCCTGACCCGCGTCCCGGAATCGCCCCGGCCGACCGCGACCGAGGTGGGCCCGCTGCTCGAACAGCTGCACCAGTGGGGTGTGCTCGAGCGCAGCTACGACGGCACCCGCGCGGCGACCCTCGCCGAATATCGCAACCGCCACTTCGTCTATCAGTTCTCCCAGGCCGGGTACCACGCCTACCGGGCCGTGGCCGAGGTACTGGGCGCACGGCTGGACGAGGCGTCGCTGTCGCGGCTGGTCCTGCCCGAACTGCTGGCGGATCTGCAGGCGCTCGCGCAGGCCAATCGCACCGGTGACGCCGAGCGCGTCTACCGCGTCCTCAACCGGCTCGATACCGCCCTGTCCGAATTGGCCGATCGCGCCGCCCATTTCTATCTGACCCTCGGCGATCTCGTGCGCACCACCGAGGCCACGCCGGAGGCCTTCCTCGCCCACAAGGACGCGCTGCTGGCCCATATGCGCGAATTCAGCATGGATCTGGCCCGATTCGCGCCCCGGCTGGCCGCGGCCATCGCCGAGGTGGAGGACACCGGCGTCGAGGAACTCGTCGCCCGCGCGGGCGCGTGCGACGAGCGGGTGCTGCTGAGCCCGGCCGAACGTGCGGCCGACTGGCGGGCGCGCTGGTCGGGCCTGCGCGGCTGGTTCGTGGCCACCGCGGCCGATGTCGTTGCGGGCGATGGCAATCCGGTCACCGAGGCCGAGCGGCTGCGCGAGGCGACGATGAGCGCGATCGCCGCGGTGCTGTCGCTGCTGCGCCGGGTCACCGAGACCCGTCGGGGCGGGGTGAGCCGCGAATCGGCGCTGCGGCATCTGGCGGGCTGGTTCACCGCCGCGCCGAGCGCGGAGAGCGCCCACGCGCTGTTCGACGCCGTCTTCGGCCTGGGCAAACCCCGGCATCTATCGATGGAACACCCCGACGCCGATGTGATCCCGCCCATCCGATCCTGGTGGGACGCACCGCCATTGGAGATCGCGCGCACCCTCGCCGAAACCGGTCGACCGCCCTCCCCCGGCGCGCCGTCGCGAATTCAGCGCAACGACGCCGGAATTCGCCGCCTGCGCGAGGCGCAGCTGGACGCCCAGCGCCTGCGCGCGGAGGCGGCGCGCTCACTGGCCTCGGCCGATGTGCACGAGCGAGTCCTCGACGAGGGCGAGACCGAGGTGCTGCTGCGGCTGCTCGACGCCGCCTCGACGGCCTGGGTGCCGGTGAGCGGAAGGGTCAGCGGGACAACGGGTTCCGACAGCGGCGTCACCCTCACCGTCAGCGAATACGACGGCTCGACCGTCGTACGCACCTCGCGAGGTCTGTTGCACCTGAACAACAGACGCCTGACCGTACGCGAGAATCCGCGCGCCAAAGCGTCTTCCGGGCGGAAGTGATGCACGCCCGCACGATCGACTCCCTCGCCCTGGACAGCTATCAGCGCGCGGCGCGCGTCATGCTGGCCAATCATCTGGTGACCCGCTCGTTTCCCGATCGCATCGCCCTGCCGCTGATCCGGCGCTGGGCCACCGAACTGCGCGAGGACCTGGCCGAACTGTTCGGCTATCGCCTCGAGGTCACCGAGACCACGGCCCGGCTGTTCCCGGTCGCCGATCGCCTCGATGCCGGGCGGCCCGCCCGCACACCCGCCGAACGCGTCTTCGATCGCCGACGCTACGCGTATCTGTCGCTGGCGCTGGCGGCCCTGGGACGCGCGGGTGATCAGATCACGCTGTCGGAGTTGGCCGATCAGGTCGCCGCCTACGCCACCCGCGTGGAGGGTCTGGAGCTGTCGACCGATCGCGCCGCGGACCGCGACGCCTTCGTCGACGCGGTGGCCTGGCTGGGCGCGCGCGGCGCGCTGACCCTCGCCGACGGCGATGCGGGCGGCTGGGCCGCCGACCCGTCTGCCGGGGAGGCGCTCTACGACATCGACCGCTCGGTGGTGTTCGCCATCTTCCGACCGCCCCGCGTCCTGCAGCATCTACAGAGCGTGCGCGGCCTGCTCGCCGACGAATCCGACAGCGGCGCACCGCAACAGCGCGCCGCCGCCGCGCGCCGGGTGCGCCGCGCCCTGGTCGAGCTCCCGGTGGTCTACGCCGAGGAACTGGCCGAGGACGAGCGCACCCTGCTCGGCACCGAGAAGCTGGTGGCCGAGGTGGAACTGCTGACCGGACTGCGAGCCGAGCGGCGCGCGGAAGGCGTGGCGCTGATCGACGTTTCGGGGCGGCTGTCGGATGTGCGCTTCCCGGGCACCGGCACCCTCGCCCAGGTCGCGCTGCTACTGGTCGGTGAGATCGCCGATCTGGTCCTGGATCTCGACAATCCGGTCGAACGTCGGCCGCGCCCCGAACCGGCCACCACCCTGATGGATCAACTGGATCAGGCGATTCCGCAGAGCACCGTCTTCGCACCGCTCGTGGTCACCGACCCCTTCGACGACGAGGACGAGGAGCGGGGGCGGGCCGAAGAACCCGACATCACCGAACATCCGCTCATTACCTGGCCCTGGATCCAGGAGACCGTGCAGGCGCTCACGCACCGCTACGGCTCGACCTTCGCCGCCCAGTGGCAGGCCGATGTGCCGGGTCTGACCAGGGAGGTGGTCGCGCTGATGGAACGGCTGCGGCTGATCGAGGTACTCGACGACGGCCTGCTGATCCTCCCGGCGCTGGCTCGCTATCGCGGCGCGATCGTCACGGTGCGCACCCGCGCCGAGACCGAATTGTTCGCCTCGGCAACGCATGTGGGAAGGGATTAGCTGATGGACCTCATTCACGGCGGCGTTCGGTTCGTTCCCACCCGCGCGGGCATCGTCAATCTGTGGGACTACCGCGATCAGGAGTTCTGCTTCGCCGACGGGCGGCTGGTGCTGCGCGGACCCAACGGGTCGGGTAAGACCAAGGCGCTCGAGGTGCTGTTCCCGTTCGTCTTCGACGGCCGCATCGAACCGCGACGGCTCAATCCGTTCGCCGGTGAGGAACGGACGATGAAGTCGAATCTGCTGTATCGCAAGCAGGAATCGGCGTACTCGTATGTGTGGATGGAGTTCGCGCGCGGTCACTGGGACGAACCGGAAACCGTAACCGTCGGCATCGGCATGCGCGCGACCCGCTCCAATGACAAGGTCACGCGCTGGTACTTCGTCGCCGACGGCCGGGTGGGCGTGGACTTCTCGCTCATCGGCTCCGACGATCGGCCCCTGACCCGTAAGCAGCTGGCCGAGCAGATCGGCACCGACGCCATCACCGATCGCCCGGTCGACTATCGCGCCGCGATCGACGCGCGCATGTTCGGACTCGGATTGCAGCGCTACGACCAGCTGATCAATCTCATTCTGACGCTGCGTCGCCCGCAGCTGGCCAAGAACCTGGATCCGCGCGGACTGTCCCAGGCGCTCACCGACGGCCTGCGCCCGCTCGACGAGCAGCTGATCCTCGACGCCGCGCGCTCCTTCAGCGATATGGAGGAGGTCGGGCGCACCCTCGAGGGTCTGGTGCAGGCCGACTCGGCCACCCGCACCTTCGTCGATGTGTATCGCAAATACCTTGGGGTGCAGGCGAAGTCGGATGTCGATCAGGTCCGCACCCGGCTCGACGCGGTGACCCATGCCTCTACGGCGCTGTTCGCCGCGACCGCATTGCGCGAGCGCCGCGAGGGCGAGCGCGCCGCGGCCGAGCTCCGCGCCGAGGAGGCCGACCGCGCCTACGAACAGGCCCTCTCCGATCGCGAGACCCTGCAGCGCTCCGGCGCCTACGAGGGCAAACAGCAGCTCGACGATCTGGCCGACGCGGTCCGGCGGCTCGAGACCTCCTCGGCCGTGCACCGGGACAAGGCGACCAAGGCCCAGCAGACCGTCGAACAGCGCACCGGCGAGGCCGAACGCGCCCGGAGCTCGGTCGAATCGGCGATGGGTGCGCTCACGCGCGGCGAGGACGAGTTGCGCGCCGCCGCCGAGGAGGCCGGAATCGCCTGGGCCGCACTGCCGGAGCAGGCCCGCGCCGAACAGCTCACCACAACCGTGCGCAGCCACGCCGAGGAACGCGACGCCGATGTGCGCGCGGTTCGCCAGGCGCTGACGCTCGTCGATACCGCCGCGGCCGATCGCACGCGTTCCGAACGGGCCGCCCAGCGCGCGAGCGAACAGCGCGACCAGGCCGCCGCCGCGCTCGCCGAGGCCGAGGCCTCGGTCACCCTGGCGCGGTCGAATACCGCCGCGGCCCTGCGGGATTGGTGGGAGACGCAGCGGGAGATGTTGTCCCCGGTGCGCAAAGGGCTGTTCGAGGCGCTCGATACCGCGCTCGCCGACGCCGGATCCGATGACGCGGCCACGCTGGCCGAGGTGTTCACCGAACGGACCGAATCGCTCACCGACGAGATCCGGGCGCGCCGCCAGCAGGCCCGCGCGGTCGCCGAACAGGCCGTGGCACGAGCGGCGGAGTTGCGGGCCGAGCAGAACCAGGTGGCGGCCGAAAAGGACGACGCGCCACCGGCTTTCGCGGCGCGCACCGATGCGCGCGACGGCCGCCCGGGCGCGCCGCTGTGGCGGCTGGTGCGGTTCGCCGACGACGTCTCCCCCGAGCAGGCGGCCGGAATCGAGGCCGCGCTGCAGGCCGCGGATCTACTCGACGGTTGGGTGAGCGACGAAATGCCCGACCATGATTCGGATCAGTTCCTGGTTGCGTTGCCCGCGAAGCAGCGCCCGTCGGGACGCACCCTCGCCGATGTGCTCGTGGTCGAGGACGATTGCGGCGTCGCCGCCGTGGCCGATGTGCTGGCCTCGATCGCCCTGCGGGACAAAGTGGACCGGGACGATCCCCTGACCGTCACCACCGACGGGCGCTATCGCCAGGGTGTTCAGCTGGGACGTCATACCAAACCGCATGCCGAGTTCATCGGGGCCACCGCCCGGGCGCGGCGGCGCGAACTGCGGCTGACCGAGATCGCCGCGGCCGTGGAGGCCGCCACCGAGGCGGAGGCCGCCGCGCGCGCCGAGGAGCAGGCGGCCACGGCGGAGCTGGCCCGAATCTCGGCCGCCGCCAAGGCTTTGCCGCGCACCAGCGCCGTCACCACCGCCCTGCGCGCGGTATCGGAGGCGGCCGGTGTACTGCGTTCCCGATCGGAGGCGGCGGGTCAGGCCGAACGCGAACTCGATCAGGCCGTCACCGATTTCGGCGCGGCCGACAAGAAAGTGCGCGCGGTCGCGGCCGAGCATCGCGCGCCGCGCGATCCCGCCGAACTCGACGCCCTGGCCGCGGCCATCCGCCATTTCGAGAACACCGGTACGGCCCTGCTGCGGCTGCGCGGTGATCAGCTGCGCGAGCACGAACGCGTCCGCGAGGCCGAGGACCGGCTCACCGAGGCGCGCGATCTGGCCGAGGCGTTCGCCGAGGAGGCCGAGGCGGCCCGCAGCGGTTACGAGGAGCAGCTGCGCAAGCTGGAGACGCTGCGCGAGGCGCTGGGCGCGGGAGCCGCCGATATCGACCGCGAACTGGAGCAGGCGCGCGAGCGCATCGATGCCGCACGGGCGGAACAGAAGTCGGCCCGCAAGGCCGCCGCGGACGCCATCGAGGGCGTCGGCACGGCCGAGGGTTCCTATCGCGCGGCGCATGACGCGCTCGGCGCCGCGCTGACCGAATTGCTCGCCGATGTGCGCCATCTCGCGCCGTATGCGCGGCCGGATCTGCTGAGCCTGCTGGGCGCGGCCGAGAACGGTCGCTGGCCCGCGAGCGAGGCCGCGTGGTCCACGCCCGAGCAGCTGCTGTACCGAATCGAGACCGGTGGGCCGGAGGCCGAGTTGCGGGTGCTGCCCGATGAGGTGCAGGAGCTGTTCGACTCCCTGTCCGCCGCAACGGCTTCCGTGCGCGCCGGGGAGGCGGCCCGCAAGTCGACCCGCAGCGCGGTGACCGCGGCGCTGCAGGAATTCGACGCCGCGCTGGCCGCGGCCCGGCAGGACTACCGGTTGCAGTGGGACGCCGCCGACGGTCTGACCGTGGTGCAGGTGCACGACGATCAGGGCGTGGCCGCGCTCGCCGACTTCGCCGACCGGATCGGCAGTGCGCGCAGCGATCAGGAATTGCTGCTCACCGACGCCGAACGCCGCATCCTCGAGGACGCGCTGCTGACCGGCCTGGCGCAGCAGATCCACGAACGCACCAGCGACGCCCGCGATCTCATCACCCGGATGGGTACCGAGATGAAGCAGCGCCGCATGTCCTCGGGCAATACCATCGGCGTGCACTGGGTGCTGGCGGACAATCTGTCGGAGTCGGCGCGGGCGGTGTGCAAACTGCTCGATCGCGACGCCTCCGATCTGACCCCCGAGGATCTCGCCACCATCCGCGCGCATTTCGCCGCCGAGATCCGCGCCGCCCGGGCGGCGCATCCGGAGCGTTCGTATCCCGAAATCCTCGCCACCACACTGGATTACCGGACCTGGCGGGTGTTCTCGTTCACCATCATCACCGCCGACGGCACGGAGGACCGGCTGACGGTGGCCCGCCACAGCGCGCTGTCCGGCGGCGAACAGTCGGTCTCACTGCATCTGCCGCTGTTCGCGGCCGCCCACGTGATGCTCGACTCCGCCGACCCGCAGGCCCCGCGCCTGCTCGCGCTGGACGAGGCATTCGCGGGCGTCGACGACAACGGCAAGAGCGAATTGCTGGGCCTGTCGGTCGATTTCGATCTCGACCTGTTCATGACCGGCTACGACCTGTGGATCACCTACGACCACGTGCCCGCCTGCGCCCACTACGATCTGGCCCACTCCGCGGCCGAGAACACCGTCAGCGCAACGCTTCTCGTCTGGGACTCTCAGGATCTGCTGGCCGAACACGACGGCACCGACCTCACCACCGCCCTCGGCTCCCCCAACCGCCGCCGCACCCCGCACGCCATCGAGGGCGGTATCCCGATGGATGAGGAACTGGAACTGACGAGCTGAAATTCGCTGGACCGGATCGACTCCGCGGCAACACAATCGGGCCATGCGACAGGACGAGATCTGGGACAGCGAAGCCGCGCGGACCTACGACACCACCGAAGCGGTCATGTTCGCACCCGAGGTTCTGGAACCGACGGTCGACCGGCTCGCCGCATTGGCCGCGGGCGGGCGGGTGCTGGAATTCGCCATCGGCACCGGCCGGGTGGCGATCCCGCTGGCCGCGCGCGGCGTACCGGTCACGGGCATCGAACTGTCGGACGCCATGCTTGCCCGGCTACGCGAAAAGGCCGACGCCGCAACCATTCCCGTGGTCTCCGGCGATATGGCCACCACGCGGGCCCCCGGCGAGTACACGCTCGTCTACCTGGTCTACAACACCATCTCCAACCTGCTGACCCAGGCCGAACAGGTGAACTGCTTCCGAAACGCGGCCGCCCACCTGACATCGGACGGCCGATTCGTCATCGAACTGGGTGTTCCCGGCGTGCGCAATCTCCCGCCGGGCCCGAAGGCCCGCGTCTTCCACAGCGAACCGGGCTACCTCGGCGTGGACACCTACGACATCGTCAACCAGCACCTCACTTCACATCACATCTACTTCGACGACACCGAACGGGCCCGCGTCTTCCGCAGCCCGCACCGCTATATCTGGCCCGCCGAACTGGACCTCATGGCCGAGACGGCGGGTTTCGAACTGGAATCCCGGCACGCGGATTGGTCCGGCACTCCGTTCACCGCCGACTCGGACTCGCACGTGTCGGTCTATCGGAAAGCTCAGTCGAATGACGGTTCGGCGGCGCGGCCGCGCTCGAGTCCGTAGAAGCCCGGGGTGCCCGCGACGAGGAGGACACCATCCCAGAGCCTTCCGGCCGCTTCGGCTTTCGGGGCGGGGGTGACCACCGGGCCGAAGAAGGCGATGCGGGTGTCGGCCGGGCCGGGGACGGCGATGACAGGGGTGCCCACCTCCTCGCCGACGAGGCTGATGCCCTCGTGGTGGGAGGCGCGGACATGGGCGTCGAATTCGGTGGTGTAGGCGGCATCGGCGAGTTCCTCGGCCAGGCCCGCGTCGGCCAGGGCGGCCGCGAAGGTTCCGCGGGTCTGCTTCTCGCGCTGGATATGGATGCGGGTGCCCAGTGCGGTGTAGAGCGGGGCGAGGGCGGCACTGCCGTAGCGCTGCTCGACGGCGGCGCAGACGCGGACCGGTCGCCAGCCGGAGATGTTCCACTCGCGATATTGCGGGGGCAGGTCATCGAGCCGGTTCTCGTTGAGCACGGCCAGGCTCATGATGCGCCAACGCACCTCGATCGGGCGGACCCGCTCCACCTCGGGCATCCAACGCGAGGTGATCCAGGCCCAGGGGCAGCGGGGATCGAACCAGAAATCAACTGGGGTGCGGGCGCTGTCTGAGGACACGCTTCACGACGGTAGCACCGGGCGGAACGAATCCGGGTCGGCCGCAGCCCAATCCGCGCGCCAACCGGCCGGGGGTTCGGCGAGCATGATGCCGGGGGTCAGCCATTCGTAGAGTTCGGCGTAGGAGCGCTGGATGGTGGGTGAGATCTTCTTGCGCAGCATGTGCGGGGTCAGCCGGGCCGGGTCGGTGACGCCCATGGAGGCCATCAGCTGGATGGCCTGGCGGACCGTTGCCTCTTGATAACGCCGCACGCGCAGGGCTTTGTCGGTGACGTCCAGGGCGCGAGCGCGGCGGGGATCCTGGGTGGCCACGCCGACGGGACAGTTGTTGGTGTGGCAGCGCTGAGCCTGGATGCACCCGATGGCCATCATCATGGCGCGGGCGGAATTGGTGTAGTCCGCGCCCTGGATCAGGCGTTTGACGATATCTGTGCCGGTGGCGACCTTACCGCTGGCGCCGAGGCGGATGTGCTCGCGCAGGCCGGTGGCGACCAGGGCGTTGTGCACGGTCATCAGGCCGTCGGTCAGGGGCAGTCCGACGTGATCCTCGTATTCCAGTGGGGCGGCGGCGGTTCCGCCCTCCGCACCGTCGACGATGATGAAATCCGGTCCGACGCCCTCGGCGAGGATGGCCTTGCAAATGGCGAGTATGTCGACGCGGGAGCCGACGCACAGTTTGAAGCCCACCGGCTTACCGTCGGACAGTTCCCGCAGCCGGGCGACGAATCCGATCAGCTCGCGGGGCGTGCGGAATTCCTTGTGCGCCGCCGGGCTCACGCACTTCTCGTGGGCGGGCACACCGCGATATCGGGCGATCTCCGCACTGACCTTGGCCGCCGGAAGCACCCCGCCCAGACCGGGTTTCGCGCCCTGGCTCAGTTTGATCGAAATGGCCTTCACCTGGTCGTGGGCGGACTTGTCGGCGAATTCACGCGGATCGAAGCGACCGTCGTCGGTGCGGGTACCGAAGTACCCCGACCCGATCTCCCACACCACATCCGCTCCGCCGTCGAGGTGATAGGGCGTCAGCCCGCCTTCACCGGTGTCATGGGCGAAACCACCCGCCGCCGCGCCTTTGTTCAAGGCCCGCAACGCATTCGCCGACAGCGCGCCGAAACTCATCGACGAGATGTTCAGCAGCGACATCGAATACGGCCGCCGACAATCCGGGCCCCCGATCAATACGCGCGGAGGCTGCTCGGGTTCGTCGACCGGGGCGGTGGAGTGCACCAGCGATTCGTAGCCGATCGACTCCACATCCCGCTCGGTGCCGAAGGACAGCTCGCCGTTGATGCCCTTGGCCCGCTCGTAGATCATGCTGCGCACATCGCGATCGAACGGGCGGCCGTCGACATTGCGTTCGATGAAGTACTGCTGCAACTCCGGCCGCAGGCTCTCGAGCAGATACCGCATATGGCCCAGGATCGGATAGTTCCGCAGCACCGCGTGCCGGGTCTGCGCGAGGTCGTATATCCCCACCCCCAGCGCGCCAACGAGCAGAACCAGCGGTATCCACCACGCCCACGAGCCGATGGCGGCCACCACGCCGATCACCACCACCGCGGACGCGACCAGTCCGACCAGAAAGAATCGTCCCATCACCCAACCTTTCCCGGGATCATGCCTCTTGAAGATAGAACATGATTCCCACAACACCTCGGACCGAGAGCGTTGACGGGCGATGACCGGCATGGCTACCGTTCGGCAATCGCACTGCTCCCGCTGATCGAAAACTCGACCCCCGAGGAGAGTCGCATGGTCGACAGGACGGCAATCGCCGGCGTGGGGATGAGTTTCGGCGCGGCCACGACCGTGTTCGCCACGGTCGCCGCGAACGGTCGCATCGCGGTGGACAGCCGCCGGGCCGTGGCCCCGAATTCGGGTGCGGTCTTCGATCTGCTGGATTCGGTGCCCTCGGGCGCCGGTGTCGTGGTGGCACGGTCCGGTGCGCGCGACGCGGATCTGCCGAAGCGGGTGCGGTCACTGGCCGAACCTCTCGCGGCGGTCGAATGGTTTCGCCACGAGCACGGCCCACTGTCGCCGGGGCGGGTACTGGTCTACGACCTCGGCGCGACGAGTCTGGATGTCGCGGTGGTTCAGGTCGGTCCCGACGGGGCGCGCATCATCGGCACGCCCGCGCGGTCACTTGGTTTCGGCGGCATTCCGCTCGGGGCCTCGATCGTCGAAAACGCCGCCTCCCCCGCCGATTACGACGATCTGCGGGCCGCGCACATCCGAGCCTCGTTCACCGTGATCCATCAGGCACTGCGGGCGGCACAAACCTCACTCGCCGACATCGATCGAATTCTGGTGGTGGGCGGAGCATCTCGCGCACCGGAGGTGGCCGCGACGCTGTCGGAGTTGGAGCGGCCGGTACTCACCTCGACCGATCCCGCCGACTGCCTGGCCATCGGGGCGGCCCTGCATGCGGCGCGCCGGGCCGTGCCGATGACCGGACTGGCCTCGCGGCGGCCGCTGGTGCTGGCGGGTGCGACGGTCGTCTCCGTGCTCGGCATCGCGGGCGCGTCGCTGTTTTTGCCCGCGTCCGGAACCTCGACCCCGACGCCCCGCACGGTCATCGCGCCTCAGCCGGTGGCCTCACCGGGCACGATCGAGTCCGCGGCACCGATACCGGCGGCCGATGTAGCGCTCAAAGAAGCGTCACAGCAAGGCATTCCGGAGCCCGAACCGTCGATCGTCGGCAATGTGGCACCCGCGCCGATCGCACCGCACGCCGACACCCCGGCGCCGGATGCGCCGAACTCCGACGCACCGCCGCGGCATCACACCGGAAGTCGCTCCCACCACGGCTGGTTGTATCTGCCGTGGCGGCAGCACCGTTGACTTACCGTCCCCGATGAGGTGGTTCGCAGCAGCCGAACGCGCACGGCACACCGTCGGTGGTGCATCCGTAGCCGGGCACCGAACCCAGTCGTCGCGGTTGCGCACCCTCGAGATGTTCGGCGACCAGTTCGGCCACCAGCTGCGCGAAGCGCGGATCCGGCCCGGGGGTCGCGGCCCGCGCGAACGCCATTCCCAGCTCGTTCGCCTTCTCGGCGGCCTCGTTGTCCAGATCCCAGATGACCTCGAGGTGATCGGAGACGAAGCCGACCGGGCATACCACCACGGCATCGATTCCCTTGCCGGACAACGCGTCCAGATGATCGACGATATCCGGCTCCAACCACGGCACCTGCGGCGGCCCCGAACGCGACTGCCACACCAGATCGAAGTCGTCGAATCCACTCGCCGCCGCGCACAGCCGGGCCGCGTCGGCGACCTGGCGGCTGTAGAGGCGACCGCCGCCGGCGGGCGGACCCGCCGCCTGGTCGGCCGATTCCGGAATCGAGTGCGCGGTGAACACCAGCCGGGCGCGATCACGGCGATCGGCCGGAAGTTGTTCGCGCGCGGCGCGAATCGCGTCGGCGAACGCCTCGATCAGCAGGGGATGGTCGAAGTACTGGCGCAGCTTCACCAGCGTCGGAGCGTCCTCGCCGACCGCGGCCCGCGCCCGCGAGATGTCCTCGTCGTACTGACGACAGCCGGAGTAACCGCCCCACGCGGAGGTCGGAAACACCAGTGCCGCACCGACTCCCGCGTCGCGCATCTCACCGACGGTCCGCTCGACCATCGGATGCCAGTTGCGATTGCCGAAGTACACCGGCAGATCTATTCCGTGCCTGGCGAATTCGGCCTCGATCGCGGCGATGATGTCCCGGTTGAGCGCGTTGATCGGCGACACTCCCCCGAAATGCAGGTAGTGCTCGGCCACCTCCGCCAATCGCTCCGGCGGCACGCCCCGGCCCCGAGTGACGTTCTCCAGGAACGGCATCACGTCCTCGGGTCGTTCCGGGCCGCCGAAGGACAGCAGCAGCAACGCGTCGACGGAACCGTTCATCAGTTGGTGGGGAAACCGTCTGCGGGGAACCAGGTGTTGTGGCTGGCGCCGCCGTCGACGTAGATGATCGAGCCGGTGGTGCCGGGCAGCCAATCCGAGAGCATCGTCACGATGGACTTGGCCACCACCGTCGGGTCGTCGACATCCCAGCCGATCGGCGACGCGCCGTCCCAGTAGGTATTGAGCATGTTCAACTGCTTGGCGTCGTCGGTGGCGGTACCGGCAATGGCCTTGGCGGCCAGGGTCTTGATCGGGCCCGCGGCGATGAGGTTGGAGCGAATCCGCTTGGCCTCGCCCACCTCCCGCGCGACGTAGCGGTTCACCGACTCCAGCGCGGCCTTGGCCACACCCATCCAGTTGTAGTACGGCATCGCGGTGCGCGGATCGAAATCCATACCCACGATCGAGCCGCCCTCGTTCATGATCGGCAGCACGGCGCGCGCCAGCGAGGCGTAGCTCCACGCCGAGATCTCGAACGCCTTGGCGGCGTCGGGGCCCGGGCCGTCCAGGAACGGCTTGGCCTCCGGACCCATCAGGGTGCGCGGCGCGAAGGCGATCGAGTGCAGCACGCCGTCCACGCCCTCCGGCGCGAGTTCCCGCACCTTGTCCGGCAGCGCTGCCAGATCCTCCTCGCTGGTGACATCGAGGGCGATGGCCGCCGGGATCTCCTGCGGCAGTCGCTTGGCGATCCGATCGATCAGCCGCAGCCGCTCCGGAATTCCGGTGATGAGCACCTTCGCGCCCTGCTCCTGCGCGACCTTGGCCGCGTGGAAGGCGATCGAGGAGTCGGTGATGATGCCGGTGATGAGGACGGTCTTGCCAGCGAGCAATCCGCTCATGAGGTAAGGGGTCTCCTGTGTCGGTGCGAAGTCTGAATTATGCGAAATGCGAAGGCTCAGTGGCCCATGCCCATGCCGCCGTCGACGGGGATCACGGCTCCGGAGACGTACGAGGAATCATCGGAGGCCAGGAAGCTGATCACCGCGGCGACCTCTTCCGGACGGCCGATGCGGGCCGCCGGAATGGCATTGATGGCCATCTCCTTGTACTCGTCCTTCATCTCTTCCCGAGTCATATCGGTGTCGATGAGGCCCGGGGCGACCACATTGGCGGTGATATTGCGCTTGCCGATTTCACGCGTGATGGCACGGGCCATGCCGACCAGCCCTGCCTTCGCGGCGGCGTAGTTGACCTGTCCGGTCATCCCGCTCTGACCGACGACCGAACCCAGGAAGACGATCCGGCCCCACTTCGCCCGCAGCATCGCCCGGTTCGCCCGCTGGGCGCAGCGCCACGCACCGGTGAGGTTGGCGTCGATGACCCGAGTGAACTGCTCCTCGCTCATGCGCATCAGCAGTGTGTTGTCCACGATGCCCGCATTCGCGATGAGCACCTCGACCGGACCCTGCTTCTCCTCGACCTCGGCGAAGGCCGCATTGACCGATTCCGCATCGGTCACATCGCATTTCACACCCAGCAAACCCTCCGGCGCGCCCGAGCCGCGATGGGTGACAGCGACCTTGTGCCCGTCGGCGGCCAGGCGCTGCGCGACCGCGAGGCCGATGCCCCGGTTACCGCCCGTGACCAGTACCGACCGGGATGTGATGTTCGACATGGGCATCAACCTACCTTCGTCCGCTCGATCCGCTACGACCGGGCCGGATTCGGCCCGAGACCTCCGCGACGTCGCGCAAAGGCCTGCAAGAGTGTCGCATTCGCCGCCCGGTCTACGGCAGCCGCTGCCGGTAGACCAGGGACGTCAGCACACCCGCGGCAGTCAGCAGCAGGCCGAGCAGCAACCACGGTCGGCTCGCGTCGCCGATGGTCATCTCGTAGCCGATCTGGCTCTGCAGGGTGTCGTAGACCTTGGTCAGTTCCTGCAGCGTGGAGGCGGTGAAGAATTCGCCGCCGGACAGTTTCGCGATCTCCTGCATGGCGTCGTTGTCGACCGGCACCGGCGCGTCCTGGGTTCCGCCGTCGGGCAGCGGAATCTGCACCCGGCCCCACGTCGTGCCGAAGGAGATGGTCGAGATCGGAATGTTCTTGCCCTTGGCCACCCGGGCCGCGGTGAATTCGTGGCGCGGATTCTCGTAGTCCTCGAACGCGGGCACGGTCTGCTTACCGTCGGACATCAGCACCACGCGCGCGGGCGGCGGATCCTGCGCGCCGCCGAGGACCGAGCCGAGGGTGTCGATGGCCTGCAGCGCGGAAAAGATGCCCTCGCCGGTCGCGGTGCGCTCGGCAAGCTTCAAGTTATCGATGGCGGCCTTGACGGCCTCGTGATTGGTTGTCGGGGAAACCAATACCGAAGCGGTTCCGGCGAACGACACCAGTCCCAGATTGATGCCCCGGGGCAGTTCGTCGACGAAATCCTTACCGGCCTTCTTGGCCACCTGGATTCGCGACGGCGGCACATCGGTGGCCTCCATCGACAGCGATACGTCGATGGCGAGCATGACCGTGGCCCGGTTGCGCGGCACCTTCTTGGCCGCCTGCGGTCCGGCCGCGGCGATGGTCAACAGCACCAGACCCACCAGCAGCAGCGCGATCGGCACATGTCGCCAGGCGCTGGGCCGCTTGGGCGCGACCTTCTCCAGGGTCTCCATATTGGAGAACAGCAGCAGATGCCGTTGGCGGCGACGCTGATTGAGCACGTACAGCAGCGCCAGCAGCGCGATGACGACGAGGAATCCGAGCCAGATGGCCGCGGAGAAATGCGAAATGCTCACTGTCGGGGTACCCGTCCGGACGGGGCGCCGAAGGTGTGGCGCCGAGTGGACACGAACCGGACGACGTCGGCGATCCAGTCCCGATCGGTGCGCAGGGTCATCACCGGCGCTCCCGCACTGCGCAGCGACTGCTCAACCTGTTCGCGGTGCAGCTGTGCCGCCTGCGCGAAATCGCTTCGCAGCGTGGGGGTCACGGTGAATTCGCGGGTGCGCCCGGTCTCCGGATCGTGCAGCACGACATCACCCACATCGGGCAGGTTCAGATCCAGCGGATCGAGCACCTCCACCGCGAGCAGATCGTGTCGACCGGAGATGGCGCGCAGCGGACGCTGCCAATCGATATCGCCGAGGAAGTCCGAAATCACCACGGCCAGACCGCGTTTGCGCTGCGGGCGGCGCAGCGCGTCGATCGCGCCGCGCAGATCCCCGCGCACCCCGTCGGCGGCGTGCGGTGTGGTCGCGATGGTGCGCAGCATCGACTGCGCGTGCACCCGCCCGCTGCGGGCCGGAATGCGATACAGCTGCTCGCCATTGGCGATGACCGCGCCGATCCGATTACCGCCGCCGCTGGTCAGATGCGTGACAGCGGCCGCCGCGGCGACCACCAGATCGCGCTTCTCACACCGCGCGGTGCCGAAATCGAGGCTGGCCGACAGGTCGACCACCAGCCAGGTCTCGAGTTCTCGATCGGCGATCATCTGCCGCACGTGCGGATGGGTGGTGCGGGCGGTGACCGACCAATCCATCTGGCGCACATCGTCGCCCGGCTGATACAGCCGCGCGTCGCCCGGTTCGGAACCCGGGCCGGGGATCAGGCCCTGATGGTCGCCGTGCAGGACGCCGTCCAGGCGGCGGCGCACGGTGAGTTCCAGGGTCTTCAGCGCCGCGGTCAGCTTCGGGTCGGTGAGCTGACCGGAACGAAACGACGGCGGGGGCGCACCCCGTTCGGGGACCTTCGCTGACATCGTCACTGGTGCAACCGAATCCGATGCCCCGCTCACTGACGCTGCTGCTGGGGCTGCCCGGCGGGCTGCTGACCATTGGGAACCGGAGGCGCGGCCTGCGCCTGCGGCGCGGGCATCGGCGCGGGGCCGCTGGACTGCTGGCCCGGCGCATTGGCCTGCGGGGCGACCTGCGGCAGGCCGACCGTCTGCAGGACGCGGCGGATCACGTCGTCGGGGCTGATCTCGTCGGCCAGCGCGTCGTAGGACAGCACCAGGCGGTGACGCAGCACATCGGGCACGACCTCGACCACATCCTGGGGGACCACATAGTCGCGGCCGCGGATCAGGGCGACCGCCCGCGCGGCGGCGATGATGCCCAGGCTCGCGCGCGGCGAGGCGCCATAGGCGATCCAGCCCGCGACATCGTTCATTCCGAATTCGGCGGGCTTACGGGTCGCCGAGATCACCCGCACCACATAGTCGACCAGCGCGTGGTGCACGAAGGTGTTGGAGGCCAGCTTCTGCAACCGGATCAGCTCGGCGGGCTCGAGGATCTGCTTGGGCTCCGGCGGGGTGACGCCCATCCGGTAGATGATCTCGCGCTCCTCCTCCACCGAGGGGTAGTCGACGACGACCTTGAACAGGAAGCGGTCGCGCTGCGCCTCGGGCAGCGGGTAGACGCCCTCGCTCTCGATCGGGTTCTGGGTCGCCATGACCAGGAACGGATCGGGCATCGGATAGGTCTTGCCGCCGATCGACACATGCCGCTCGGCCATCACCTCGAGCAGCGCCGACTGCACCTTGGCCGGGGCGCGGTTGATCTCGTCGGCGAGCACGAAATTGGCCACGACCGGACCCAATTCGGTGTCGAACTCCTCGCGGCCCTGCCGGTAGATACGGGTACCGACCAGATCGGTCGGTACCAGATCCGGGGTGAACTGCACGCGGGAGAACGAGCCGCCCACGACCCGCGCGAAGGTCTCCACGGCCAGGGTCTTGGCGATACCCGGCACGCCCTCCAGCAGCACATGTCCGCGAGCCAGCACACCGACCAGCAAACGCTCCACGAGGCGGTCCTGGCCCACGATCACGCGTTTGACTTCGTAGATCGCCTTCTCCAGGGTCTGGACATCGCGCTCGAGGGTGTTGGGCGCCGGCGCGTCCTGCACCGAATTCACCGTGCTCACACCATCCGTCGAAGTCACCAACATCCCCGCTTTCGCCTAGTCCGGCCCCGAGAGGCTCGCCGCTGCTTTGTGGTTCGCACCGAAGTGTGTTCCCCACAACTATTCCAGGTTTGGCATCCTCCCCCAACGCGGCCAGGGGATTCCGCTCGGCACCCGCTCGGGCGCCCGCCGTCTTCCCAGGCAGCGACCGCTTGCCCAGCGGTTCGCCGCGTGTTTCGCGACACTTTGCACAGTAACGCAAATCATCGGCAGCGGCCGCTGGACAGCGCTGGGATCACCGACCCGACAGCAGGTGGTTCAAGCGTTCGCGCAGTGCGTCGATGCGGGCGTGTCCGGCCGCCGGGTCGGCGTCGGTCTGCGGAATCTCGATGCTGAGCCGGCCGCCGAAGGTGCTCACCAGATAGCAGCCGCCGAAGTACGGCGTATCCGGAATATCGGCCGCGACCTTGGCGTGGAAGGTGCCGCGGAAATCGGTGAGCCGCAATTCGGCGGGCGAGCGCAGCGCCGGGACCGGACCCCAGTTGGTCGCCACGACCGCACCGGCGGATATCGCCGCGGCGGATTTGGCCATGGCCTGCGGATCGCTGAGCGCCAGCGCACTGCGCTGAATAGTCCCCTCGGCGAGTCCCGCGTGCAGCGCGGCATTGACCTCGCGGGCCAGGCTCAGCGGATCCGCGGCGGGCGTCGGGGACTGGAAATTGGCGAAGCCGAGCACATTGGTGCCCTCGGTCAAACCGATCTGCGGGGTGAGCCGGGTGCGCAGATTCACCGGATAGACGTAGACGAGCTCGCTGATGGCGACCGCGCGCACGTCGGACTCGGCCAGCAGCAGCGCCGCGGACAGCAGGCCGTTGATGGTGATCCGCTCGCGGTGGCCGAGTTCGGCCAGGGCCGTGGTCTGCTCGGCGGTCAGGCGCAGGCGGGCCATGGGGAACGTGATCGGTTCGGTCGCGGGCGAATTCGGCGGAGCGGGCAGTTCCGCGGGGATCTCGATATCGGCCGGGGCGGCGGCGAGTTGATCGATACCGCGCTCGGCGAGCAACTGCTCGACCGATTTCGGATACGGGTGGCGGCGAAGTTCGGCCGAGACGCCCTCGACGGCATCGGTGTAGCGGTCCCACAGCGCGGTGAGCACGCCGAAGGAGTGGTAGGCGTCGGCGATGCTGTGATGGGTCGCCAGGGTCACGCTGGCCTCGGAGCCGTCGTAGGTGACGGAAAGGCCGCTGAGCGCCCGCGATTGCTCCAGATCGATCCCGGCCAGCGGGCGATCCAGCGGGCCGGTGCCCACGCCGAGGGTCGGGCGGGCGTCGGAGGTGACGATGACCGCCTCGCCGTCGGCGGTGGTGTCCAGGCGGGCGGCGAGCACCGGATAGGTGCGGCACACCGCCTCGTACGCGGTCGCGAGCGCGGTCAGATCCAGCTCGCCCGAGGTGCGGACGGAATATCCGACGTAGAGCTGATTACCGGCGAACATCGCCTCACTGGGCGCCAGGGCGCGCGTGATTTCGGGCGTGGTCATGCGGGACTCCCATTCACTGCACGGTCGATTCGACCCGGATTTCGAGAATTGTCTGCGTGAATGCGGGAAATGCATTCACGAACGCCGGTGAACCGCGCCGGATGGCCGGAACAGTGCAGGTGCAACAGGTTCCATCGCGGTCACGATCGAACGCTAACATTGCTTCCAGTTGGCAGCAAATGGTCTTATTGCCTGCTCACGCCACGATCGAAGCAACCGACCAGGCGGCTATTTGTCCGGTTTCAAAATCCTGAATCTACCGGTTTCCTCGTTTTATGCGGAACGGATATCAAGGAATGAGCCGTACTGCGTAAGGCATAATTCCGCCCTCGCGTACCGGCGAGATTTTCACCACATCGCCGGATTCCGGCGCCTCGATCATCTTCCCGTCGCCCAGATACATCGCTACATGTTCGCTGCCATTGACTCCCCAGAACAGCATGTCGCCGCGTTCGCGCTCGGCCACCGGCACGCGGGTGCCCATGTTGTATTGGTAGCCACTGTAGTGCGGCAGCGAGATACCGACGCCCGCGAAGGCGTAGATCATCAGTCCGGAACAGTCGAAGCCGACCTTGTCGAAATCGCCGTAGCTGTCGGCCACGCCGCCATCGTGGATGCCCAGGGTCGGGCCGTCCTCGTCGCCGCCGCCCCAGGAATAGGTCACGCCGAGCTGCGACATGGCACGATCGACAACCGTTTCGATCAATTGGCCACGATTTCCCGACGGGCCGCGGGGCGGATGGGTCAGCGATTGACGCGGCGGCGGGGAGTTGTCGAGCTGGGTGTGCGGACGCTTGCCCGCGCCCAGTTGGGAAGCCCGGTCGCGGGCATCGCGGTTCGCCGCGGTCCGGGCCGCGGCCGCCGCGGCGGCGGCCGCGGCGGTGGCCTCCTCGGCCTTACGCTGGTTGTCCCAGCTCAGGTACGCATCGCGCTGCCCCTGCAGCCCCGCCACCCGCTGACGCGCGGCATCGAGCCGCCGCTGGGCCGAATCACGCTGTTGGACAAGGGCATTGCGATTGGCGATCTGCTGGTCCTGGGCCGCCTTCACGGCCGCGACCGCACCGAGCGCCTCGGCCTTCTTCTGCTCTGCGGCCGCCGCGGCGGTATCGGCGACCTGCTGGGCCTGCCGTGCGGCCGAGACGCGATTGGCCTGTTCGACCTGTGCGCGGCGCAGGCGATCCAGGGCGTCCTGCTGGGATTTGGAGGCGACGGCCAGCAGTTGCGCTCGATCCAGCGCGAGCGCCGGATCCGCACCGGCGAGCACGTTGACCATGGATCCGGTGTTGGGCCGGGTGTAGGCCTCGATCGCGAACTGATCGAAATCGCCCCGTGCCCGGCCGACCTTCGCGCCCGCGTCGGCCAGATCCCGCTGGGTGCCCGCGACCACCGCCGCGGCCGCGTCGGCCGCCGCGCGCGCGGTCTGCAGATCGACCAGCGCCTTGTTCACCGCCTCGCGTTTGCGCGCGAGTTCGGTATCGAGCTGCCGCAGTTGCTGTTCCGCGCCCGCGACCTCGTTGATCAGCCCGCCCACCTCGTTCAACGAGCTGTCCACCTGACCACCCGCCGCGGCGATATCACCGTCACTGGGATTGGGCGGGGGCGGCGGCGCCGCACCCGCGACCGCGACGCTCGCCGATACGGCGACCGCGCACAGCAGCAATCCCACAGCGACCCGCAGCGGGCCGCCGAACCGCCTCGCCGACACTCGCATGTCACCTCCCTGGATCCCGCCGTGGTTCCCGGGGAACGAGGTCCGGCCGGGACGCTCGAGACGATCGGCCACCGGCCTCGCCTCACGGGTAACCAGGACAATCCGCCGAAGCAGCAGTCTCCGGTGACCCATGCGACACTTCTTCCCCAAAAGTGTCATTAGGAAACCGTACGACACTTCTGCCACGGAGGAAACAGAGCCACCAGCACGTCGCCGGGTATTTCAGAGGTTGCTCGCTGATTGCCTGATATGTCGCAGGATTCTGCCGGATAAAACAAACCAGGCGTTAGATAATACCGTCCAGTTCAGACTGGGCGGCCGACTAGTTCTGCGCGCAAGGTCCCGCGAACCCGGGACGGACGTTCAGGGGATCAGTCGGCGCTGCGGCCGACCGGCTCGGCGGGCGCGGCCTGCTCACGCGCCGCGCCCCGGGCCTTGACGACATACAGCCCGCCGATCACCAGGACCGCCCCGGCCAGCAGCACGCCGCTCACCCCCGTCCACGACACCGCATCCGGTTTCTCCAGCCGACCGACGAAGGCCTGCGCCGCCTCGGTGCTGTGTCCGTGCCCGCGATACTTGGCCACATCCTCGGCGCGTTCGAGCTCGTGACGGCTGATCTTGTCGCTGTAGGTGCCCGCCCAGTCGTCGCTGAGCACCAGCACGGTCCCGTGCTGGGTCTGCCCGACACGGGTGGCCAGGTCACGCAGGCTCGAGTCCGGGGCCGGATTACCGGGAACGACAACGATACTCAGCGGAATGCCGTGCTCCTGCGCGTCGCGGGCGACGGCGGCCAGCCCGTCCTGGTCGACATCCTTCGGCGCGGCGACGTGATTGTCGAGCAGATCCGCCGAGATCGCGTCCAGATCGGTATCCGGCGGTAGTTCCGCGGCCATGGGGGTGAAAACCGAGGCGTGCGAGACGGTCATCTTCCATCCGGTCTGTCGAGCCGCCCTCTGGGCGACGGGCATCCAACACTGTTCAGGCGATCGAATGCACAGTACGCGACCGGGGCATGATGGAACCCCGGGACGCCTCTGTCGACGTGCCCCGCGCGTTTCACAGGACAAGCGTACTGTTACGGTTGGAAGCACGAGGCGCACAGCCCAGACTGCGCCCTCGACCGAGCCGTCGGCACAGCCCCGCCGATGGCCGACACCCTCACCGACGAGTGGAGCTGAACGTATGACGAGCATCGATACATTCGGCGCCAAGGGCACCCTGCAGGTCGGAGATCGGTCGTATGAGATCTTCCGCCTGTCCGCCGTGCCCGGCACCGAGAAGCTGCCCTACGCCCTGAAGGTCCTCGCGGAGAACCTGCTGCGCACCGAGGACGGCGCCAACATCACCGCCGACCACATCCGCGCCATCGCGTCGTGGGATCCGTCGGCCGAGCCGAACACCGAAATCCAGTTCACCCCTGCGCGCGTCATCATGCAGGACTTCACCGGTGTGCCCTGCGTGGTCGACCTGGCCACCATGCGCGAGGCCGTCACCACCCTCGGCGGCGACCCGAACAAGGTCAACCCGCTCTCGCCCGCCGATATGGTCATCGACCACTCGGTCATCCTCGACGTGTTCGGCCGCGCCGACGCCCTCGAGCGCAACGTCGACCTCGAGTACGAGCGCAACGGCGAGCGGTACCAGTTCCTGCGTTGGGGCCAGGGCGCTTTCGACGACTTCAAGGTCGTCCCCCCGGGCACCGGCATCGTCCACCAGGTCAACATCGAGTACCTGGCCCCGACCGTCATGGTCCGCAACGGCCAAGCCTACCCCGACACCTGCGTCGGCACCGACTCGCACACCACCATGGTCAACGGCCTGGGCGTATTGGGTTGGGGCGTCGGCGGTATCGAGGCCGAGGCGGCCATGTTGGGCCAGCCCGTCTCGATGCTGATCCCGCGCGTGGTCGGCTTCAAACTGACCGGTGAGATCCAGCCGGGCGTGACCGCGACCGACGTCGTGCTCACCGTCACCGACATGCTGCGCAAGCACGGTGTGGTCGGCAAGTTCGTCGAGTTCTACGGCAAGGGCGTGGCCGAGGTGCCGCTGGCCAACCGCGCCACCCTGGGCAATATGTCCCCCGAATTCGGTTCCACCGCCGCGATCTTCCCGATCGATGCGGAGACCATCAACTACCTGCGCCTGACCGGCCGCACCGACGAGCAGCTCGCGCTCGTCGAGGCGTACGCCAAGGAGCAGGGCATGTGGCACGACGCCGATCACGAGCCCGCCTACTCGGAGTACCTGGAGCTCGATTTGAGCACCGTGGTGCCGTCCATCGCGGGTCCGAAGCGTCCGCAGGACCGAATCCTGCTGTCGGAGTCGAAGATCGCCTTCCGCAAGGACATCCACAACTACACCAACGATCCCGAGGCCGCGCCGCACTCGAAGCTGGACGAGGCGCTCGAGGAATCCTTCCCGGCCAGCGATCCGGCCGAGCTGTCCTTCGCCGACGACGACGCGATCATCCCGAACGCCTCCAACGGCAATACCGGACGGCCGTCCAAGCCGATCAAGGTCTCCGATCCGGAGCGCGGCGACTTCGTCCTGGATCACGGCGCGGTCGTGGTCGCGGGCATCACCTCCTGCACCAACACCTCGAACCCGTCGGTCATGATCGGCGCGGCCCTGTTGGCGCGCAACGCGGTCGAGAAGGGTCTGTCCTCCAAGCCGTGGGTCAAGACCAATATGGCGCCGGGCTCGCAGGTCGTCTCCGACTACTACGAGAAGGCGGGTCTGTGGCCCTACCTGGAGAAGCTGGGCTTCTACCTGGGCGGCTACGGCTGCACCACCTGCATCGGCAACACCGGCCCGCTGCCGGAGCAGATCTCCAAGGCCGTCAACGACAATGATCTGTCGGTGACCGCGGTGCTGTCGGGCAACCGTAACTTCGAGGGTCGCATCTCCCCCGACGTGAAGATGAACTACCTGGCCTCCCCGCCGCTGGTCATCGCCTACGCGCTCGCGGGCACCATGGACTTCGACTTCGAGCACGACGCCCTGGGCCAGGACACCGAGGGCAACGACGTGTTCCTGCGCGACATCTGGCCGTCGCCGCAGGAGATCGACGACACCATCAAGACCGCGATCAACCGCGAGATGTTCACCAAGTCCTACGCCGACGTCTTCAAGGGCGACGAGCGCTGGCGCGGTCTGAACACCCCGGAGGGCGACACCTTCGCGTGGGACGAGAACTCGACCTACGTCCGCAAGGCGCCGTACTTCGACGGTATGGAGCTCGAGCCCTCGCCCGTCGAGGACATCAAGGGCGCGCGCGTGCTTGCGCTGCTGGGTGATTCGGTCACCACCGACCACATCTCCCCGGCCGGTCCGATCAAGCCGGGCACCCCGGCCGCGCAGTACCTCGACGCGCACGGTGTGCAGCGCAAGGATTACAACTCCCTCGGCTCGCGGCGCGGTAACCACGAGGTCATGATCCGCGGCACCTTCGCCAACATCCGGCTGCGCAACCAGCTGCTCGACGACGTCTCGGGCGGTTACACCCGCGACTTCACCCAGGACGGCGCTCCGCAGGCGTTCATCTACGACGCCTCGCAGAACTACCAGAAGGCCGGCATTCCGCTGGTCGTGCTGGGCGGTAAGGAGTACGGTTCGGGTTCCTCGCGCGACTGGGCCGCCAAGGGCACTCGCCTGCTGGGCGTCAAGGCCGTCATCACCGAATCCTTCGAGCGCATCCACCGCTCGAACCTGATCGGTATGGGCGTCATCCCGCTGCAGTTCCCGGCCGGTGAATCGGCCAAGTCGCTGAAGCTGGACGGCACCGAGGTGTTCGACATCGAGGGCATCACCAAGCTGAACGAGGGGGTGACTCCGAAGACCTTGAAGGTGACCGCTACCAAGGAGAACGGAGACAAGATCACCTTCGACGCCGTGGTGCGCATCGACACCCCCGGCGAGGCCGACTACTACCGCAACGGTGGCATCCTCCAGTTCGTGCTGCGCAACATGATCCGCAGCTGAGCGAAAGTTGCCATGATGTCCTGGTCTCGAATTCGCTTCGGGGCCAGGAACTCCGCTCGTCGCTAGTGCAAGACCCCCGCTTCGGCCCCGGCCCAGGCAAGAGAACAGGCTTCCCCGCTCGCGGGCCCGCCTGATTTCCCCCGCCTCGGTCGCCAGGCCGAGGCGGGGGTCTCCGCGCACACCCCGTTTGGAGGAAGCCCATGCCCAAGGTCAGTGACGACCATCTCGCCGCCCGGCGCAGCCAGATCCTGGACGGGGCACGGCGCTGCTTCGCCGAGTACGGGTACGAGGGCGCCACGGTCCGGCGCCTGGAGGAGGCCATCGGGCTGTCCCGGGGTGCGATCTTCCACCACTTCCGCGACAAGGACGCGCTGTTCCTCGCGCTCGCGCAGGAGGATGCCGAGCGGATGGCCGATGTCGCGGCCAATCAGGGCCTGGTACAGGTGATGCGCGAAATGCTCGCCAATCCCGAGCAGTACAACTGGCTCGGCACCCGCCTGGAAATCGCCAGACGCCTGCGCACCGACCCCGAATTCGCCGCCGGCTGGACCCAGCGCTCCGCCGAACTCACCGCCGCCACCCTGGCCCGCCTGGAACGCCGCAAGGCCGCCGGCGCCCTGCGCGACGACGTCCCCACCGACGTCCTCCTCGGCTACCTCGATCTCGTACTGGACGGCCTGATAGCCCGCATAGCCTCCGGCCACGCCAACGAAAACCTCGAAGCCATCCTGGATTTGGTCGAGGCCTCGGTCCGCCGGAAGAACTGATTCAGAAGTTGTCGTTCACGAACTGGGCAGCGTGGGCGGTCCAGGTCAGGTCCGTTCCGGGCATCTGGTGTGTTGCGTATTGCACGTGGGGGCCGTCGGGGGTGAGCAGGCCGATGGCGCCGCGGACCGCTTGGGCGTAGCGGTCGAGGTTGGCTACCGGGTCGGTCATCAGCCAGCGCAGGAGTTCGTCGAAGATCAAGTAGCTCACGTTGCCGAGGCGGGCGCCCTCGACGAACGAGAACGGGGAGATGCCGACGTCGATGATGCGCAGCGGGGAATCGGCCGGGGCCGCGGTGATGATGTCGTTCGGGTTGGCGTATTCCCGGGTGACGACCGCGTCCGGCCAGTCGCCGCGCTGCCCGTGCAACCCGAACAGCGAGGGCGGGCACAGATCGCCCACCGAATCCCCCGCCCGCCGTAGCGGATTGGCGATATGCACCGCGAACGCGATCTCCAGCGGGCTGCCGTCGGTATTGGTGTACCGACCGCACTCCACCCCCTCGAGGATTCGACTCGCGCAGATGCCGCCGAGCGAATAGCTCAGCAGCCCACAGACATTCGGTGAATCCTGAATCGCCCGCACCCCGGCGGCGATGCCGTCGGCCACCGAGGTGTCCAGCGACGGCCCCCACAGATCCGGATCGGGCCCGATCGACGCGGTCCAGTCCGGTTCGAAACCGTGGAATCGCTCCGGATCCAGCAGATCGGTGATGGCCGCCAGCATGCCCGCCGGACTGCCGTCCGGATTGCGAACCTCGTTGGTGCCACGCAAAGTGATGACGTCGATCATCGGGTGCTCCTCGCCTGCGGATACTGTCCCTGTACCGCCACGGTAGGTCCGAAAGCTTCCGCGCGGCAGCGGATCGGCGAGGTATGCGCGCCCAGCGTGCACTAACCGAGAAACCCCTCGAGGTGCGCGGCCAGTTCGTCCACATGGCTGAGGTAGAGGTCGTGTCCGGCCCCGGGGATCACCGCGAGCTCGGTATTCGGCCGACGCCGTACCATCTCGCCCGCGTGCTCGGCCCCGACCACCTCGCTCGCACCGCCCAGCACCAGCAGCGCGGGCTGCGCGCTGCCGGTCCAGTCGGCCCACCAGTCCCCCACCACGCCGCGCTTGACCGCCCGCATATCCGTTGCGTCCCATCGGAAATACCAACCGTTCGCATCCTCTACGGCGCTTTCCATGAAGTGGAACGGCATACCCATGGCGACCAACCGCCGCAGCGCCGTGTACATCTCGCTCGAACTGGCGAATCGCGCGGGCAATTCGTCCAGCCACGGATCGTCGAACTCCCCCGCGACGGCCGGAAAGTCGATGGCCACAAAGGATTTCACCAGATCCGGTCGGCGCGCGGCGACCTGGTAGGCATTGATCGCGCCCAGCGAATGTCCCAGGATCGTGACCGGACCGAGGCCGAGTTTCTCGATCACCGCGACGGCGTCGGCTACGAATCCCTCCCGTGAATAATCACCGGGCTTGTCGGACATGCCGTGCCCGCGCTGATCCACCGCGATCACGCGGCGATCCAGCCGGGCCGCGAGCGGCATCCACCCGCGGCCGCGGCCGAACGCACCGTGCAGGGCCAGCAGCGGCTCGCCGGAACCACCGGAATCGACATAGGCGAGGCGGATTCCGTCGGGGGTTGTCACATAATCGGTCATGCCCGCAACTCTAATCGAGAGTCTCGAATAGAGACAACTCGATTAGAGATGGGTCGATTAGAGGGTAGGGTGACGACATGCTGGAGCTGAGCATCCTGGGCTTCCTGTTCGAACGGCCCATGCACGCCTACGAGCTGCGTCAGCGCATCTCCGGCCTGTCCGGCCACATTCGGCCGGTCAGCGACGGCGCGCTGTATCCCGCGCTGAATCGGCTGCGCGCGGCCGGACTGATCACCAAACAGCACGATGCCGACACCGGGCGGCAGCTGCTCGAGCTCACCCAGACCGGCCGCGCGGATCTGCTGCGGCGACTGCGCGATCCCGCGCCGGTGGAGATCACCGACCGCAACAACTTCCTGATCCTGCTCGCCTTCCTCGGCCACCTGCCCGATCGGTCCGATCAGATCGCGGTCCTGCGCAGGCGACTCGATTTCTACGAACAACCGGCCAGCTACTTCTACGAACAGGGCCGCCCACTGAAGGCCGTCGAGATGACCGACCGATTCCGCCGCGGCATGCTCACCCTGGCCGCAGCCACACGCAAGGCCGACAAGGAGTGGCTGAGCGCGCAAATCGCCGAACTCGAGGCCGATTCGTGACCGAGAACACCGCCACGCCGGAAATTCCCGGGCAACCGCCGCGGGTTTGCAGAGGTATGACCTTCTCCGTGCCCGTTACCGTCCGCGGTTATGAGATCGACGTCAACGGCCATCTGAATCAGGCCGTCTACCACCAGTACGCCGAACATGCGCGCTGGGAGCATTTCCGCGCGGCCGGACTGGACGCGGAGAAGATGGCCACCACCGGACTGGGCCCGGTCGTCCTGGAATCCACCATCAAATACCTGCGGGAACTGCATCTCGGCGATGAGGTGACCGTCACCAGCGCGTTCGAATGGGGTCAGGGCAAGGTCTTCCGGTTCCGCCAGCAGATCATCAAGCTGGACGGTACGGTCTCCGCCGACATCACCGTCGTCACCGGACTGATGGATCTCACAACGCGCAAACTCGTATCGAATCCGGTCGACCGGTTTCGCGAATTGACCGACTCCCCGGATCTACTCGGACTCTGAGCGGTTGACCGCTCAACCGAAAAACTTACGGCGATAGCGCATTCCACGCGTGTGCGGCGCATATGCACGCACACCTGAAATCTTTCGTTGCGAACCGATCGATGCCCGCCGCGAGCTATGATCCAGATCACGCTCGGCTTCCGTGGCAAACCGCGAGCAGATCGGAGACCAGCCCATGTTCGACGCCGACCTCGATACCGTCGTACCACCCATCTCTGGTGATCTGGTGGGCGAATCGGAGCGGTCGGTCAGTGTGCGCGTGACCGACGGCGTGTGGACATTCGACCGCGCCGATGTGCTGTCCGTCGACGAATACGGCGGCGGCCCAACCGATTCCGAACGCCCGGTGCGAGTGCGCATCCGCCCCGGCGCGACCGCCGATTTCACCCGCCGGTTGCGCATCGATCTGACCGAACGACCGATGACGTTGACCCGCCCGCCTTCTCCGGCACGCGGCGACGAATTGCTCGCCCGCCTCACCGAGAACTGGGCCCGCGGCCTGCGCCTGCCCGCGACGCCCGGCGTCGGCGGCGCGACGTTCACCTTCTGCCAGACCAAAACCGATGGCCGCAGCGACGACGGCACCGCCTGCGACAGTCTGGACTGAGGGCGACACGCCATGGCGGGCGGCACGGCGAGCTCGGTTCTGATCGTCACCGAAACGCACGACGTGCACGCCGACGCACTGGCCGCCACGCTGCGAAATCGGCACGGCATCACCCCGATTCGGCTGGATATGCGCGACTTCCCGCGCGAGAGCGGCAGTTTCCGCCTCGGCCGGATCGGCACCGCGCGCACGCTGTCGCATATCCCGGGCCTGGACGCGGTGACCGCGGTGTGGTGGCGGCGGCCGCACCGCAGCCTGGTCGCCAATGGCATCTCCAGCGCCGACGACGAGTTCCGCCAGGCCGAATGCGACGGCTTCCTGCAGGGTCTGCTGTGGTCGATTCCGGCGCTGTGGGTCAACGATCCCGGCGCCGACCGCACGGCCTGCCGCAAAATCGTCCAGCTGGAGACCGCGCGCCGCTCCGGCTTCGCCGTCCCGGACACCCTCATCACCAACGACCCGGACGAGGCACGCGAATTCGTCGCCACCCGGCCCGGTCCGGTGGTGTACAAACGCACCGGCACCGGCCGCGCCGCCTTCGCCGAGACCCGGCTGCTCGGGCCGGGCGATCTCGACCGCCTGGCCACCATCCGTTCCGCGCCGACCACCTTCCAGGACTACATCGATGCCGACTGCGATCTGCGCGTGGTGTGGATCGACGGACTGGAGTGGACGGTGCGCATCGACTCGCAATCCGGTGTGGGACGGGTGGATTCCCGCCTGGACACGGCCGTGGAATTCACACCCGCGCGGCTGCCCGCCGCGGTGAGCAAGTCGCTGGCGACGCTGATGGGCGCGCTCGGACTGGTGTTCGGGGTGCTCGACATCCGCCTCGGCGTCGACGGCGAATACTACTTCCTCGAGGTGAATCCGCAGGGCCAGTTCGCCTATCTGGAGATCAAGACCGGCCTGCCGATCTTCCACAGCCTGGCCAACTTCCTGGTCACCGCCGACGCCGCGGTGCCCGGATACTGAAGCGCTACTCCATACTTCGCAGCAGTACGCGCAGCAGCCGATCGAGTTCGCCGCGCTCCTCGGCCGACAGCACCGACAGCAGCCGGGTCTCGTTGCGGGTATGGGCGGTGACGACCGCGTCGACCGATTCTCGCCCGGCCTCGGTCAGTGCGACGCGCACGGCCCGGCGATCCTGCGCGTCGGCGATGCGGCGCACCAGCCCGGCCTGCTCGAGCCGATCCAACCGGCCGGTCATCCCGGCTCGCGACAGCATCAGCGTATCGGCCAGCGCCGAGGGGTTCAGTTCGAACGGCTCCCCCGAACGACGCAGCGCCGCAAGCACATCGAACTCCCCGCGCTGCAACCCATGCTCGGTGAATACCGCCTCCACCGCGCGCGAGGCGATCAGATACAGCCGACCCAGCCGCCCGGCGATCCCCATCGCCTCGAGCTCCAGATCGGGCCGCTCCCGCTGCCACTGCGCGACGATCTCGTCCACCGCATCGGATTTCTCGTTCGCCATGGACAGAATTCTATTCGATGCCATATAGTTAGCCACCGAACTATCAGGCAGCGAACAATCGGAGCCCGCTATGAGCGTCACCGCACCCCGCATCCCGGCCGTCATCCGCCAGCCCGCCCAGGCCGAGGTGCATCGGACCGATCAGGTCACCATGCGGCTGCTGATCGATGCGCACGAGACCGGTAACAGCCTGAGCACCCTCGAGGTGACCATGACTCCCGGCGCGGACGGCGCCACGCCGCACTATCACACGCGCTCGGAGGAACTGTTCTACGTCGCCGAGGGCGAATTGCAGGTGATGGCGGGCGACGAGATCGTCACCGTGGGCGCGGGCGGCTCGATCGTGGTGCCACGCCACATGCCGCACGCGTTCGGCGCGGCGCCCGACAGCGCCGCGCGCATCCTCATCGCGCTCACGCCCGGCGTGCAGCGCTTCGAGTACTTCCGGGTGCTCGAGAAGGTCGCCCACGGCGAGGCGACACTCGCCGAATTGGCCGCCGTACAGGACGAATTCGACAATCACTTCGTCGACGCCCCGCAGTGGTGGGCCGAGCGAAACGCCAACCGGCGCTGAGAAATCCACCTCCGAGCCCGAGAGATTTTCCGGCACAGGCGGTCTCACGAGGAGACCGCCACCGGCCTCACGAACAGCGGAAGGCTAAGCCCCGCAGCGCGATTCGCGACATCGAGCCTTACTTGGACGCCACTTTGCGGCGATTGGCTCCACCGCGACTGCGGAGCTGCACATGCGACTCCACTAGTACGTTGTGGATGAATCCGTACGAGCGGCCGGTTTCCCGTGCCAGCGAACGGATGCTGGCACCCGCCTCGTACTGTTTCTTGAGCTGGGTTTGCAGGCGGTCTCGCGACTTTCCGGTGACGCGCGTGCCCTTACCCAACGTGGACTTCCCTTGTGCGGGCCTGTCACTCATGGCTTCCTCCGGTTGCCCTGCAGCCTCATTCCAGGCTAGACACTCTGCGTTCGGTGATCAACGCCTCCGTGTGATTCGCATCACGAATTCGGTGTCGACCCCCTAATTCGATGAATTTCTCCGGACCTCGCCGTCTGTACTCACGAGATCCCACAAGACCAGGAGCACAGACATGAGGACGATCAGCGCGGGCCTGTTCATCGCCGTCGACGGCGTGGTGGAGAACCCGCAGGACTGGCACTTCCCGTACTACAACGACGAGATGGGGTCGGCCGTCGACCAGCAGCTCGGCGCCGCGGACACCCTGCTGCTCGGCCGCAAGACCTACGAGGGCTTCGCCGGCGCGTGGCCCGATCGGGAGGCCGCCGGCGGCGAGGACGCACACTTCGCCGCCAAGCTCGGCGATGCCCGCAAGATCGTGGTGTCGCATCAGGATCTCACCTTCACCTGGCGCAATTCCGAAGTGCTCAAAGGTGATCTGATCGAGTCGGTCGCCGCGCTCAAACAGGAACCGGGCGGTCCCATCGGCATCAGCGGCTCGGTGTCGATCGTGCGGCAGCTGCTCGCGGCGCGCCTGCTCGACGAACTCCATCTGCTCATACATCCCATCGCGGTGGGCTCCGGCGAGCGGCTGTTCGCCGACGCCGACGCGGCCCTGCCGCTGACCCTGCTGCGCTCGACCACGTTCCGCACCGGCGTGATCCACGCGGTGTACGGTCCGGGCGAGCGCGGCGAGGCCGGCTACGACGACGCCAAAAAGCATCTGCCGCAACAGGATTGATTCGGGACTCTGCCCGGTGAGATGGTCCAATGTCATCTCACCGGGCAGCGCCCTCGCCCGCTACCACCATTGCGGGCCGTTGGACCAGCCGCCGCCCTGACCGGCGAACTGATCCTGGTCTTCGCCCTGGGAATCGAAGCCGTTGCTCCACGGATCCCAGGACACGTCTTCACTGCCGCCCTGCTGGCCGCCGCCGAACCAGTTGTTGAACCAGTCCTCCCACGGATTCGACGGCTTACCGGGCTTACCGGGCTTGCTCGGCTTGGGGAACCAGTCGTCCCACGGGTTGTGCGAATCGCCGCCGTCACCACCGCCCGGGAGCCAGGGGTCCCACGGATTCGACGTATCGCCGCCATCGCCGGGCTCACCAGGATCGGTCGGCTCACCCGGATCGGTCGGCTTACCCGGATCAGTCGGCTTACCCGGATCAGTCGGCTTACCCGGATCAGTCGGCTTACCCGGATCAGTCGGCTTACCGGGATCGGTCGGCTTACCCGGATCGGTCGGCTTACCGCCACCGGTGCCGGTCGCGAAGTCCTGCGTCCAGAACAGACCGCCGCGGCCCTTCGCCACGCCGACGCCGATGTCCTTCAGACCGCAGTTGAGAATGTTGGCGCGGTGGCCCGAGCTGTTCATCCAGCCGTTGACCACCGACTTCGGGTCGCTGTATCCCTGAGCGATGTTCTCGGCCCAGGTGTTCGCCTTGTAACCGGTCGCCGCGATCCGATCGCCCGGATCGCCCTTGGACGAGTTGTGATCGAGCCTGCCGGTCCGGGCCATATCCTCGGTGTGGGCCTGGGCGGCCTGCGTCAGATGGCTCTCGGCCTTCAGCGGCGAGCAACCCGCTTTCGCGCGCTCGGCATTGGTGAGGCGAATAACTTCATCGGCGTTGGAGGAGTCGGATTGCGGCGCCGCGCCCGCGTGGGTGGCCCCGGCGATGGTCGCGACAGCGAACGCCGAGAGACCGATGGTGGCCGTCACTGAACGCTTGGTGGCCGACGAGAAACTCATGGTTCCCTTCGAATAGACAAACACATAAAAAGGAATCACTGCGGAGATTTCGAATGCATCTCACAGCGTTTGTGGAATCGTTCTGTGCCCGAAGGGTATTCAAGTCGTGATCTGATCGCAACGTAACGCTCCGTAGCTGAAGGATTTTGAAGCCCCGCCTTAACGAACGAGCCAAGATCCCGCCAAATCGCCAGGCAGTCAGCATGAGTGCGGTGCAAGATCATCGTGCACCCTGTCCGGCTGTGAGGGGCTCAGGTTAACTCGGGTTAAGCCACATCTAACTCCGGTGGCCGACTTACACTCGCCCGCTTTACTATTCGAGCCACATCACGGACAAATAACGAGATCCACCAGGCGCCGCAGCGTCGAACAGACGGCCAGGCATTTCACCGAGGAACTGCGTCGCGGCGTACCGACTCTCGACGAAGGAACATCTGATGGGGAAACACAGCGTCAAGCGCACCGCCCTGGGCCCGGTCCGGATGGCGATGCTCTCGATGACCGCGTTGGTGACCGCCGCGGTCACCGCCGAACATGGTTCGGCCGAAAGCTCACACGAGAACCGGGCCATCGAGGCCACCACCAGCTGGACCGATCTCGACAGCTCGACGGGCGTACTGGCGCGGGCCAACGCCGACCGGCTCTCGCCGCAGGCCCACGAGACCGAGAAGGTCACCCCGCTGCCTGCACCGGCTGTCGCGGACTCCACCGGTCCGGTCGATGTCGCACCCGTGGCCATTGACACGGAACCGAAGCATGGTATCCCGCTCACCTACGAGAACCCCGACCAGCAGACCGAGCGCACGGTCACCACTGTCGCTGACACGGTCGCGCCCAAGTCGGAGCGGCTGACCGGCGGAAACGCCGGCGGCAGGCATGCCAAGAAGACCGACGCCGAGACCGTCTCGACCCGCAAGAACACTCCCGCCGCGGCGCCGACCGCACCCGCGGCCCCCGATCTCGGCGCGCTGCTCACCAGCGTCGCGCAGGTCCTGCAGGCCGGTGCCAATGCGGGCGGTTCACTGGCCCAGGCCCTCGGCACCGGTAGCTCGGCCCTGGGTACCGGTAGCTCCTCGGTCGCGCCCGTCGCCGACATGCTCGGTTCGGGCAGCGGTCAGCTGCTCGGGATGGACAGCGGCAGCGCGATCGGCGGCCCGCTCGGTCAGCTGGCCAAGGCGCTGGGATCCGGCAGCGCCGCCCTGGGCACGGGCAGCGCTCAGGTCAGCAAGGCCGGAACCGGCCTGATCGCGGGCTTCACCCCGAAGTCCGATACCAGCACACCGTACAAGCCCCGGCACGCCGCACCGGAGCCCGAAGAGGAGTCCGATTCCTCGGCGTCGGACAGCTCGGCATCGGACAGCTCGGCATCGGACAGCTCGGCTTCCGATTCCTCGGCCTCCGACGAGACAGAGACCGCAGTAGGCTGAAACCTGTTGCGGCACAGGCGTTGTCGCCAATGATGTCGGCAACGCCGTCGCCGCCTCAGGCCAGCTGGATGAGTTCCAGGTAGTCCTGGGACCAGTGGTCCTCGGTGCCGTCGGGCAGCATGATCACCCGCTCCGGATTCAGCGCCTCGGCCGCACCCGGATCGTGGGTCACCAGCACCACCGCGCCCGCGTAGCTGCGCAGCGCGTCGAGCACCTGCTCGCGCGAGATCGGGTCGAGGTTGTTGGTCGGCTCGTCCAGCAGCAGCACATTCGCCGCCGAGGACACCAGACCCGCCAATGCCAGGCGGGTCTTCTCACCACCCGACAGCGTGCCCGCGGGCTGTTCCAACTGCGGTCCGGAGAACATGAACGCGCCCAGCAGGCCGCGCAGATCCTGTTCGCCCGCGTCCGGCGCGGCGTGACGGATGTTCTCCCACACCGACGCCCGATCGTCGAGGGTGTCGTGCTCCTGCGCGAAATAGCCGATCTTCAGACCGTGCCCGGGCACCAGACCACCGGCCGTCGGCGTCTCCACCCCGGCCAGCAGCCGCAGCAGCGTCGTCTTACCGGCGCCGTTGAGGCCGAGTACGACCACCCGGCTGCCGCGGTCGATGGCCAGGTCCACGCCGGTGAAGATCTCCAGCGAGCCGTACATCTTGGTCAGGTTCTCGGCCATCAGCGGCGTCTTGCCGCAGGCGGCGGGTTCGGGGAATTTGATCCGCGCCACCTTGTCGGCCACGCGCACCTCGTCGACCTCGGCCAGCATGCGCTCGGCGCGCTTGACCATCTGCTGGGCCGCAACGGCTTTGGTGGCCTTGGCGCCGAGCTTGGCGGCCTGGGCCTTGAGCGCGGAGGCCTTCTTCTCGGCGTTGGCGCGCTCGCGGCGGCGGCGCTGTTCGTCGGTGGCGCGGGCGTCGAGATACTTCTTCCAGCCCATGTTGTAGATATCGGCCTCACCGCGCACGGCGTCGAGGAACCACACCTTGTTCACCACGGCCTCGAGCAGTTCGACGTCGTGGCTGATCACGATCAGGCCGCCGTCGTGGCCCTGCAGGAAGCCGCGCAGCCAGGTGATGGAGTCGGCGTCGAGGTGGTTGGTCGGCTCGTCGAGCAGCAGCGTGGTGTCGGATTTACCGCCGCTGCCGTCGGAGGCGGAGAACAGGATGCGCGCCAGCTCGATGCGGCGGCGCTGACCGCCCGACAGCGTGCGCAGCGCCTGACCCAGTACGCGATCGGGCAGACCCAGACTGTGGCAGATGCGCGCGGACTCGCTCTCGGCGACATAGCCGCCCAGCGCCGAGAACCGCTCCTCGAGGCGGCCGTATTTGCGCACGGCCTTCTCGCGTTCGGAGTCGTCGGCCACCTCGGCCATCAGGGCCTGCTGCTTTTCCATATCGCGGATCAGCGTGTCGAGGCCGCGGGCGGACAGCACCCGGTCGCGGGCGAGGATGTCGAGATTGCCCTCGCGCGGATCCTGTGGCAGATAACCGATTTCGCCCGAGCGGATGACCTTTCCGGCGTAAGGTTCACCCTCACCGGCCAGGATGCGCAGCGTGGTCGTCTTGCCGGCGCCGTTGCGCCCGACCAGCCCGATCCGGTCGCCGGCCTGCACCCGCAGCGCCGACCCCGGCGCGGTAAGCAGGGTGCGGATTCCGGCCCGGACCTCCAGGTCGGTCGCGGTGATCACAAACGTCTCCTCGGGATATCGGCGTCGGCTGGCTCGAGTGTGCAACGCGGGCACACGCAAGAACCACCGATTTTACCCATGCGAACAAAACCGAGCCGTAACGCGGACCACGCTGCGGGTAACGTGCCGTCTCATGAGTGAGGATCTCAAGGGCAGAGGCGCGCTGGTTTCGGGTGCGAGCCGGGGTATCGGCAAGGCGATCGCGGCGGAGTTGCTCTCCCGCGGGGCGAACGTATTGATCACCGCACGCAAGATCGAACCGCTCGAGGAGACCGCCGAGGAGCTGCGCGCGCTGGGTCATCCGGGCAAAGTCGTTGCGGTGGCGGGTAACTCCGGGGACAGCACCGCGCGCGCCGATCAGGTCGCCACCGCGGTCGCCGAATTCGGATCGCTGGACATCCTGGTCAACAACACCGGGATCAATCCGGTCTACGGCTCGCTCATGGAGGCCGATCTGGACGCGGTCCGCAAGATCTTCGACGTCAACGTGGTGGCCGCGCTCGGATATGTGCAGGAGGCGTATCGGACCTGGATGCGCGACAACGGCGGCGCGATCGTCAATGTCGCCAGCGTCGCGGGCATCCGGTCCACCGGCGTGATCGCCGCCTACGGCGCCTCCAAGGCCGCCCTGATCCGGCTCACCGAGGAACTGGCCTGGCAGCTCGGGCCGAATATTCGCGTCAACGCGGTCGCGCCGGGCGTGGTGAAGACCCGCTTCGCCGATGCGCTGTACTCCGCCGGGGAGGAGGAGGTCGCCAAGACCTATCCGCTGAAGCGACTGGGCACACCCGAGGATGTGGCCGGGCTGATCGGTTTCCTGGTCTCCGATGCCGCTTCCTGGATCACCGGCGAGGTGGTGCGGGTCGACGGCGGCCTGCTGGCCACCGGCGGGATCTAGCGGAAGGCCAACGCGCCCAGCATGTCCTGATGCAGGTAGCGCAGATATTTGGAGGCGGTGTCCTCGTTGACGGCCCGGGTCGTGGTGACCAGGGTGATGACGAGGAACTGCTTCTCGCTGTCGTCTTTCCACTTGCCGACCGAGAAGTCCTCGATATAGGTGCCGGGTCGGGGCTCGAGATCCTCGTCGGTGTACTGGCCGATTGCGGTCTTGGCCTTGTCGGCGTCGGCCATGCCCAGGACGTACTGGGTCAGCATCAGACCGCCGCCTTCGGACCGGTAGACCATCTCGGCCGCGTACTGGCAGCCCAGGCCGGTGAGTTTGCCGTTGACCTCGATGTCGTGGCAGCTGGCGTCGTCGCGGCCCTCGACCCAGTCGGCGTGCAGTTGGACGTCGCCGAGTTTGAAGTTCCAGTCCTTGGCCTGTTCTCGATAGCTGAACTTGCCGGAGGCGGGCTGGGCGGGCGCGCTCGAACGCGGTGTGGACGGGGCGGTGGAGCTGTCGGTGGCGGTCACCAGGTCCGGGGTGGTGGTGCCGGTGGCGCGATTGTCGTTGTCGCTCTTGCCCTTGGTGATCAGTACGACCGCGGCGACGCCGATCACCAGGACCGCGATGGTCGCGATGACGATGCCGATGATGAGACCGTTGTTGTTCTTCGGCGGTGGGGGCGGCGGCGGATATCCGCCCGGGTAGCCCTGATATCCGGCGGGCTGACCCCAGCCCTGCGGATCCTGACCCCAGCCCTGCTGCTGGCCCTGACCCCATCCTGGTTGCTGACCCCAGCCGGGCTGTTCCTGTGGATTGTGGCCGTACGGGCCGGAACCAGGGGGATACGTCATCACTGCCACCTTCCGCGCCCGGGCCACCATGCACCCTCCGCGGTCGTCCCCCCGGGCATGGCCTGCAGACCCTACCGGACGCGCCGAGGCCGACCGAAACGCCTGCCGGGATGACGGATCACGAGCCGCAGATCTGGTCCAATTCCGGTGTGACCACCGATCTCATCGTATGCGGCCTGGGCCCGGCCGGACGCGCTCTCGCGCATCGCGCACTGGCACAGGGCTTCTCGGTGACGGTTGTCGACCCGCATCCGGACCGCCGCTGGACCGCGACCTACGGCGGCTGGGCCGACGAGCTCCCGCACTGGCTCGACCGGCGCGTCCTGGCTGCGACGGTGGAGCGGCCGATCGCCTGGGGCACACGCCGATTCGAGATCGACCGGCGCTATGTCGTCTTCGACACCGCGGCCCTGCGCGACTCGCTGACCCTCGACGCCGCGCGGGTGATCGCCGCCCGGGCCACCGCCATCGAGCACGGATCGTTCCGTATGAAACGGCCTGCGCGAGTTCATCTCTCCTCGGGAGAGATCCTCACCGCCCGCCGGGCGATCGATGCCCGCGGCATATCTCGTTCCCCCGCGCACGCCGAACAGACCGCCTACGGCGTCGTGGTGCCCGAAACCATCTGGAACGAACCGCTGTTCATGGACTGGCGCCCCGACAGCGGCGCAGCCCCGGATCAAACACCGTCGTTCCTGTATGCGATACCCTTGGGCCACAACCGTTTCCTCCTGGAGGAAACCTGCCTCGCGGGCCGCCCCGCCCTCCCCCTCTCAACCCTGCGCACCCGCCTCCACCACCGCCTCCACACCCGAGGCATAACCCTCCAGGGCACCGAACCCACCGAGCACGTCCGCTTCCCCCTTCAGGGCGGCCATCCCTCCCCCCACCGATTCGGCGCGGCCGCCGCAATGCTCCACCCCGCAACGGGTTACAGCCTCACCACATCCCTGGCCACCGCCGACACTCTCACCGGCCCCACCGGCAAAACCATCCACCTCCTACGCACAGCGGGCCTCCGCTCCCTCTTGGCTCTCCCCCCAACCACCCTCCCCGCCTTCTTCGACATCTTCTTCACCCTCCCCCCACACCACCAACGCGCCTACCTCTCCTCCACCAACCCCCGCACCACCGCCACCGCAATGCTCGCCCTCTTCACCGCCCTCCCCTGGCCCCTACGCCGCACCCTGGCCACCGCAACCTTGGGCCTGCACAGCCCAAACCGCACTCCCGACCGAAAGTGACGGAGAGTTCCCGCAATCGGCGAACATCGCCTCTGGACTCTTACCGATATCCGGATGAGCGAGCACCGCGTGGGCCAGATCGTTACCGGTGCGGCTCACGAAAATAGGCAACGCCGAAGCTCACCGCGCGGACGGCCATCGAGACCCCTTCGATCGAACCGCTTGTCCGGCCTCAGGCTACGGGATGCGGGTGGCTCGTCAGGTGCGGTCGACCACCAGGGCTGTGGTGTTGTCGGTGCCGCCGGTGCGGAGGGCCATGTCCACCAAGGCGTCCGCGGTGGGGCCCGCGGGGGTGGTGGCGGCGAGGAATTCCTTGATGGTGGCGATTTCCAGGCGTTTGTGGACGCCGTCGGTGCACAGGAGGAGACGGCCGTGGCTGGTGCCGGTGATGGAGTGGCCTACGGCTTCGGGGGTGACCGTGCGGACCGAGGTGGTTACCAGGTGGCTCATGCGCGGGAGGGGTTGGCGGCCCTGGGCGCGAAGGAGTTCGGCGACGGTGTGGTCGGTGGTGATCTGATGCAGGACACGGCCGTTCCAGCGGTAGGCGCGGCAGTCGCCGACCCACGCGATATCGCAGGGGCCGTCGGGCTGGTCGGCGGCGGGGATGACGGCGACGGCCAGGACGGTATCGGCCGCGGGTTCGGGGAATTGGCGGTGTAATTCGTCGCGGGCGGCCAGGATCGCGGCGACCGCGCCGCGGCGGGTGCCGACCTGAGCGGCGACCGCGGC
>NZ_BDBS01000031.1 GCF_001613105.1 Nocardia pseudobrasiliensis NBRC 108224
CGCGCCCACGCGCGAACTGCGCCGCGCCCGCACCGGCCCACACCCCCGAGGAGATCGCCCACGCCCCGCCCTGGCCGCCGAAGCCGCCGACCGCACCGGTGATCGGCTCGCGGGTGGTCACGTCACCCGCGCCGAACAATCCCGGAACCGTTGTGGCACAGTCGAATCCGGTAACTCGCAGCCCGCCCGTACCGCGGACCGTACCCTCCAGCACCGGCCGCAACTGCACCTTGGGATGCGCGAGCACCGGCGTCGCCGACAGCTGTTCGCGCAGCGAACCGGGCACCTCGTCCAGCGCCGCGTAGATCCGCCGCCCGTCGGCGATCGCCTCGAACGCCGCCGCGCGCGAGCCGAACGGCCCGCCCCCGAGGGCCGCGCCCGTCTCGTCGTAGAGGGTGGCGAAGTGCAGGGCCAGATCGGGCACCGGCCGGGCCGTCGGGACGATGGCGTCGTCGCCGAGCGCGGACAGTCGCACCGGGCCGACCGGGGCCAGCGCGTAGGCGCTCGAGAACTCCATCCCCGACAGCTCGCATCCGGCCTCGACTGCCATCAGCAGGCCGTCGCCGGTATCGACATCGGTGCCCGCGCCGCCGGACAGGAACGCGCAGCCACCCGTCGCGAGCACCACCGCGCCCGCGTGCGCGGACCAGCTGCGGTAATCATTGCGCAACTGCACGCCGCTGGCCCCGGTGACGACCCCCTCGGCATCCACGAGCAGTTGCAGCGCCGGATGATGGTCCAGGATGCGCACCCCAGCCACGATCAGGCTGCGGCGCAATCGGCCCAGATACTTCGCGCCGTCCAGACAGACCCGAGCGGGCAGGCCCGCCCGCTCGCCCGGAAACCGATAACCCCAGCGCACCAGCTGATCGACGCGCCGATGCGTCTCGGACAGCACCCGGTGCATCCACACCGGATCGCCCAGATAACCGCCCTTGGCATAGCTGTGCTGGACCGCGTCCTCCCGGGCCGGACCCGGTGGAACGTTCCACAGCGCGACAAGCCCTTTCGCCGTGGGCCCACTACTCCCACAGCGCGCCTTGTCGACCATGACCACCCGAGCGCCGCCATATGCGGCAGCGAGCGCGGCCCATGCCCCCGCGGGCCCACCTCCCACCACCAACACATCGCACTCGATCGCCGCCACAATGAAAAATATTCGGCCACAATTCACTCGATGGCAACCGTTACGCGGGACTCAATTCCACCATTGCGTAACCAAAAGATAACCCGCCGCACCAAAAACGACCACCGATCCGGAAAAGGCCGCAAAACCACGACGCCGATCGGCAAATAACTGTGCTGCGACAGCGAGCGCCGACAAACCGATATGCCACGCCACCGGACTCGCACCGGGTCCCGGAAAACCGCGGCGCGCACCGAGGATTTCCGCGCCGATCACCACCAGGGTCAGCACGACCAAACCGCCGGCGACCACCCCGCTGAGCGCCCGCAACAACCTCACGCGACGATCACCGGAACCCCGCTGGCCTTATCGGCCAACTTCTCGAACTGGTCGGGATCGGTGGTGAATTCGCCGAGCCGGATGGTCTTGTTGGCGCCGTGATAGTCCGAGGAGCCGGTCATGAGCAGGCCCAGTTCATGGGCGAGCTCGCGCAGCAGCGCGCGATCGGCCACGCTGTGATCGATGTGGTCGACCTCGATCCCGGCCAGCCCGAGTCCGGCCAGATCGCGAATCTCGTCCAGCGCCAGCAGCCGCCCGCGCGAGCGCGCCCGCGGATGCGCGACCACACTCACCCCGCCCGCCGCGGCGACCATCTCGACGGCCTTGTGCAGCGGCGTATCGGCCTTCTCGACGTAGTAGCGACCGCGTGGGGCGAGCAGATCCTCGAAGGCGGCGCTCACGGTCGGCACCACCCCGGCCGCTACCAGCGCCCGCGCCAGATGCGGCCGCCCGGCCGAGGGACCCGCGGAGGCGAGCACGGCCTCGGGATCGATCGGCAGTCCGTCGGCGGCCATCCGCTCGGCCATCGCGCGCACCCGGATCACGCGCTCGGCGCGCAGCCGCTCGCGCTCGGCCGCGAAGACCGTATCGGTCGGATCGAACAGATAGGCCAGCAGATGCACCGAAACCGGCCAGCCGTCCTCGCCCAGGCCCGAGCAGGACATCTCCATCCCGCGCACCAGCGTCATCCCGTTCGGTAGCGCCTCGACGGCCTCGGCCCACCCGGAGGTGGTGTCGTGGTCGGTGAGGGCCACCACGTCGAGTCCGGCCGCGGCCGCGTTGCGGATCAATTCGGCCGGGGTGTCGGTCCCGTCGGAGGCATTGGAATGGGTATGCAGGTCGATGCGCACCCGTCCATCTTGCCGAAGATCAGCGACTAACATCCCAACTCGTGCCCCAGATTCCGCCACTGCCCTCCTTCCGCGGCCGGGGAAAGGCGGAGCCGTTGCCGCATATTCCTGTCCCGACCGCGCGCGCCGTCATCGACTGCGCGGTGTACGTCGACGGTCATCGCCTGCCGGGGCGACTCACCCACGCCGAGGCATTGGCCACGGTGCGGGCCAAGGGGGCCGGATTCGTCTGGCTGGGTCTGCACGCGCCCGACGAGTTCCAGATGGCCGATGTGGCAGGGACTTTCGGCCTGCACGAATTGGCGGTCGAGGATGCCGTGCACGCGCATCAGCGACCCAAGTTGGAGCGCTACGACGACATTCTGTTCCTGGTACTGCGCACGGTGAACTACGTCGAACACGATCTGCACAGCATCACCGAGATCGTCGAGACCGGCGAGATCATGATTTTCCTCGGCCGCGATTTCGTGGTGACCGTCCGGCACGGCGAGCACACCGGATTGACGGGGGTGCGTCGCGAATTGGAGCGGAATCCGCAGCGGCTGGCGCTGGGTCCGGGCGCGGTACTGCACGCCATCGCCGATTACGTCGTCGATTCGTATGTCGATGTGACGCAGGAGATCGAAGACGATGTCGAGGAGATGGAGGAGGAGGTTTTCACCCCGCGCAATCGCCTCGCGATCGAGGCCATCTATCAACTCAAGCGCGAGGTGGTCGAACTGCGCCGGGCGGTGAATCCGCTCTCCCTGCCGCTGCAATTACTCTCCAAGAGCCCGGAATTGCCGCTGCCCAAGGAGGTTCGGCGCTATCTGCGCGATGTCACCGATCACCATACGGCCGTCGCGGAACGGATCAGCGATTTCGACGAATCGCTCAGTGCGCTCATCAATGCCGCACTGGCGAAGGTGAGCGTCCAGCAGAACACGGATATGCGCAAGATCTCGGCCTGGGCGGCCATGGCGGCCGTGCCGACGATGGTCGCGGGCATCTACGGCATGAATTTCGAGCATATGCCGGAATTGCGGTGGACCTTCGGCTATCCGTCGGTGGTCGCCGTCATCCTGGTCATCTGCAGCGGATTGTTCATCACCTTCCGCCGAAACAACTGGCTGTAGTCACAGATTCGCCGCGCCCCGGCCCGGATCGCGCACATCAATTCCGGCCTCGGCCCACGCCTCGCGCAGGGCCGCGGCGCCGCGCACCCGCACCCACGCCGCCTCGGTCGCGGTGATCGGGGCGACCGACAGGAAGCGCACCGGCTCGGCGGGTTCGGGCAGCGGCACCTCGGCCAGTTCGCTCGGGCCCAGCAGCGCCGCGGTGAACGGGGCATTGCGCCACAACGGTTCTCCGAGGTCCAGCAGCGCGTCCTCCCGCAGGACCACACCCTCCACCGCGGGCGAGGCGATGAGTACGCCCAGGCCGCGGCTGATGCCGGTGTGCGGGCCGCCGTGCAGGGCGAGCACCAGTTCCGCGCGGGGACCGCGCAGCGGATCGGCCAGCGCCGCAGTGGGATCGGTCATGGGATGGCGGGCCCCGCCCAGCGTCACGTAGTGGGTGAACTCACCGTCCGGGATCCGTAGGATCTCGATCGGCTCCAAACCCAGAAACGTCACCGACGCCGAATCGGCCGACGGCACACCGTAATGTCCGAGCACCGCGGCTCGAACCTCGTCCAGCACCTGCATGGGTCCTACAGTGCCAGGCGCGCCAGCATGTCCCGCGCCTGCTCGGCGGTCTTGGGCTCGCACAGCACGTCGTAGCGACCGGCCACCAGCTGCATGGTCGAGGCGAAATCGCGCTGACCGCGGGTGGCGGCGTACGGGATCGAGGTGGAGATGACGCCGAAGATGATGCCGCCCACCAGACCCACGATCAGGGGACCGAAGGTGCCCCCGGTGGTGAACAGGCTCAACAGCAGACCCAGGAACAGGCCCAGCCACGCGCCCGACACCATGCCGCCGCCGATGACCCGACCCCAGGTCAGCCGGTACAGCACCCGCTCGACCTGCATCAGGTCGACGCCGACGATGGTCACCCCGTCGACCGGAAACTGATTGTCGGCAAGGAAGTCGACCGCCCGCTGCGCCTCGGCATAGGTCGGATACGACCCGACCGGCCAACCCGATGGAGGCGTCGGCAGGGCCGGCCGATTGCGGTTCGAGTTCCCCAAGGGACTTGTCATGACTCCATCATGCTAGTTTTCGGCCACCGACGGGGCCGCGAAACGCGTGGTTCGCACCATTCCCGCGGCGCGTCCCTTATCGGCTATGACGCGCGCCATCTTCGCGCTCGCCTCATCGATCATCTCCTCGCCCAGCATCACCGCGCCGCGGGCGCCGCCGTCGACCGAGGTGTGATAGGCGTAGGCGTCCAGAATCTCCTCGGCGCGATCGTAATCGGCCTGACGCGGGGAGAAGATTTCATTGGCGGCCTCGATCTGCGTGGGGTGCAGCACCCATTTCCCGTCGAAACCCAGTGCGGCCGTTCGGGATGCGGCGCGGCGGAAACCGTCGAGATCGCGAATCTGCAGATACGGTCCGTCGATCGCCTGCAGGCCGTGGGCCCGCGCGGTCAGCAGAATCGTCATCAGAATGTGGTGATAGGCATCACCGGTGTCATAGCCCTCCGGCTGCTCGCCGACCACCAGGGTGCGCATATTGATACTGGCCATGAAGTCGGCCGGACCGAATACCAGCGTCCGCACCCGGGCGCTCGCCGTGGCGATCGCATCGATATTGCGCAGTCCCAGTGCGTTTTCCAGCTGCGGTTGGATGCCGATGCGGCCGACCTCGAGGCCGGAGGCCTTCTCCAATTGGGTCAGCAGCAGATCCAGCGCCCGCACCTGTCCGGCATCGGTGACCTTCGGCAGCAGGATCTCGTCCAGTTCCGCGCCCGCGCCCTCGACGATCGCGATGACGTCGGCATAGGTCCATTCGGTGGTCCAGTCGTTGACCCGCACCACCCGAATCTGCCTGCCCCATCCGGAGGAATTCAGCGCGGCGATGATATTCGCCCGTGCCGCCGCCTTGGCCGCCGGCGCCACCGCGTCCTCGAGATCGAGGAAGACTTCATCGGCGGGCAATCCCATGGCCTTCTCGATCATCCGGGGTTTGCTACCGGGGACGGCGAGCACCGATCGGCGAACTGACATGCAGCGAGCTCCTTACAGTCGAGATCCGGACACACCACCCTCTAGCCTGGTCGCATGGCAGCGACGAGGGTTTTCGCCGCCAGGCTGGCGGGCCTGGTGGTGCTGGGGCCGGACGGCGAGTCTATCGGCCGTGTCCGGGATGTGTTGATCTCCGTACGGTACGACCGCCAGCAACCGCGGGTGCTCGGCCTGCTCGTCGAACTGCCAACGCGCAAACGGATTTTCGTGCCGATTCTGCGTGTCACCTCGATCGAGCCGGGTGCGGTGACGCTCAACACCGGCAATGTCAGCCTGCGTCGCTTCGAGCAGCGCCCGGGCGAAATGCTGGGCCTGGCACAGGTGCTCGATTCCAAGGTGCAGGTCGACGATCCCGAACACGCGGATCTGCACGGGGTCGATCTGTTCGTGGTCGATCTGGGCATCGAGCAGACCCGCACCCGCGACTGGGTGGTCTCGCGGGTAGCGGTGCGCGGCCATCGCCGGCTCGGTCGCCGCCGCGAGGTACATGTGGTCGACTGGATCCACGTGCGCGGTCTGACCCAGCGCGAACTGAATCTGCCCGGTCAGGACGTGACCCAGCTGCTCGGCCAGTTCGAGGGCCTGCGCCCGGCCGATGTGGCGCATCTGCTGCGCGAACTGCCCGCCAAACGCCGCATCGAACTGGCCCGCGCCCTCGACGACGAACGGCTCGCGGATGTGGTGCAGGAGCTGCCCGAAACCGACCAGGTCGAGGTGTTGCAGAAACTGGGCGTGGAACGGGCCGCCGACGTCCTCGAGGCCATGGATCCCGACGACGCGGCCGATCTGCTCGGCGAACTGCCCACCGGCGAGGCCGAGGCGCTGCTGTCGCTGATGGATCCGGAGGAGTCCGAGCCGGTGCGCCGACTGCTGGAGTACTCCCCCTACACCGCGGGCGGTCTGATGACCCCCGAACCGGTCGTCCTCACCCCCGCGGCCACCGTCGCCGAGGCGCTGGCCCGGGTGCGCAATCCGGATCTGACGCCCGCGCTGGCCTCCATGATCTTCGTGGTGCGCCCGCCCACCGCGACCCCGACCGGCCGCTATCTCGGCTGTGTACATCTGCAGCAATTGCTGCGCGAACCTCCGGCGAATCTGGTGGGTGGGATCGTGGACACCGATCTGTCGCCGCTGGGACCCGATACCCCGCTGGCCGCGGTCACCCGATACTTCGCCACCTACAACTTCGTCTGCGGCCCGGTCGTCGACGAGGAGAACCACCTGCTGGGCGCGGTGACCGTCGACGACGTCCTCGACCATCTGCTGCCGGAGGATTGGCGCGAGCACGACGAGGAAGGCACCGATATGCACGCCGGCGCGCACGCCGTCAACGGAACGGGAGGACGGCCGTGACCGACCGAGCCGACAAGCCGCTGGCCCGTCAACGCCTGGAGACACCGCTCGAGACCCGGTTCCGCTTCGATTTCGACGCCGAGGCGATGGCCCGCACCAGCGAACGGATCGCGCGATTCCTGGGCACCGGGCGCTATCTGGTGCTGCAGACCGTGATCGTGATCGTCTGGATCATCCTCAACGTGTTCGTCGCCATACTGCGCTGGGATCCGTATCCGTTTATTCTTCTCAACCTGGCCTTTTCGACGCAGGCCGCGTATGCCGCGCCGTTGATCTTGTTGGCGCAGAACAGGCAGGACAACCGAGACCGGGTGGCCCTCGAGGAGGACCGCACCCGGGCGGCGCAGACCAAGGCCGATACCGAATTCCTGGCCCGCGAACTGGCGGCCCTGCGAATCGCCGTCGGCGAGGTCGCCACCCGCGACTATCTGCGCCGCGAACTCGAGGACATCAAGGATGCCCTGGCGCGCCTCGAGCTGAATGCACCAATGGACGGAGAAGAATCCGTTGCAATGCCCAAAACGAAGAAGGTTAGCGAGCGAAAGAGGGGCCGGGTCCCGATTTCTCCACAGATCGAAGGCAACTGACCGTAAATATTGAGAACAACAAGCTGACTGCCGGGTAACCTGGATCACGTTGTCCAGAGCGAGCGGCTCGCACGGGTGCCGAGCCGATCGCTCACCGACTACGAAGGGGTTTGGTTGTGCCGATGCGAATATCTGGTCCGATTACCGTATCGGCGCTGGTAGTGGCGGGTTTGGTGGCTTCGGGTTCGACGGCTGTGCACACCTCGGCACGCACCGGCGCGACGAAGCCTCCCGAGGCTCAGCTGGCCGCTATGACGGCTCCCACCGACCGTTCGAGTGCGGCGACCGACCAGTCTGTCGGCCTCGTTCCGGCCGCCCCCGAGCCGCCTCGCAAACTTCGGGCTATGGCCACCCCGGCCGGTGGGCCGCTGTTCGCCGGGACCGTCCCGCTGCAGGACATTTCGCTGCCCGGCGGCGGCGCGCTCGGAATTCCGGAAATCGTGCTCGCGGCCTATCGCAATGCCGAACTGGCCCTGCAGTCCTCGATGCCGGGCTGCGGCCTGAGCTGGAGTCTGCTCGCGGGTATCGGCAAGGTCGAATCCAATCACGCGGGCTTCGGCCGCACCGATGCCAACGGCACCACGGTCGGCGTGATCTACGGACCCGCCCTGGACGGCACCCTGCCCGGCAACGAGGTCATCAAGGCCGCCGACGGCGGATTCGTGCGGGCCGTCGGGCCGATGCAGTTCCTGCCGGGCACCTGGTCGTTCTATGCCTCCGACGGCAACGGCGACGGTGTCTCCGACCCCAACAACGTCTTCGACGCCACGCTCGCGGCCGGTAAGTATCTGTGCTCGGGCGGACTGGATCTGCGCGATCCGCAGCAGGAGCTGCGTTCGGTATTGCGCTACAACAACTCCGTGGCCTACGCCGCGCAGGTACTCAGCTGGTCCAATGCCTACAAGACCGGCGGCGCGCCGACACCGGTGCAGATCTCGCCGGATCTGATTCCGCCGGGCGCCATGCCCGAGGGCGCGGGTTCGACGATGCTGGCGGCCAATACGACCATCCCCGGGCCACCCTCGACGACCGAGCCGCCGAGCTCCGCGGCGACCACCGCGGTGCCGCAGCAGCCGACCCAGGTGATGATCAACATCCCGGGCCTGCCCCCGATCCCGTGCGGCATCTTCTGCCCGCCGCCCCCGCCGAATGCCTGTGGCCCGGCGTCGGTTCCGGCCCCGATGCCCAAACCGGGCGATCCGGTCGCCCCGGTCGAGACGCAGCGCTGGTCGGCCGCGGATCAGAACAAGCCGGGTGAGGTGAAGCCCGGCGACGATCCGAACGCGGATCCGAACAAGCCCGCCGATCCGAATGCCAGGCCGCAGGATCCGAACGCCGCGCGTCCGGCCGTCTGCGCACCGCCGCCCGCACCGGGCCAGCCCGGCGCACCGCAGCCCCCGGCTCCCGCCGCTCCGGCTCCGGCACAGGATCAGCAGCAGTCCGAAACCCCGGCCAAGACACCGGAACCCGGCCCGACCGAACCGGCTCCCGCCGAGGGCCCCGGGCCCGCCCCCGCGCCCGCGCCGCCGGGCATCACGCTGCCCTTCGGCATCGTGATTCCGCTGCCCGGCCAGCCGCAATGAAATAAACAACGAACACGGTCACGAAGAAGTAACGAAAAGGTCTCGGATGCGGTAGCCTCATCTCGTTGTGTCACGAAAGGCTCACAGCGAGCAATGGAGGGCCACCGCACAGTGGGACGTCACCGTAAGCCGCCGACCGTCACCGTTCGGCGCGGATCCGTAATCGCCCTCACCGGGCTGGTGCCTGCCGGAGTCGTCGCGGTGAGCGCGGCCTCGGCCTCGGACGTGGATACCGCAGAGCACGCGACATTGGCTGCGGCGCAGCATCTTTCGGACGACGCTCGCAATGAGCAGGCTCCGAAGTTGGAGGCCGTCGGACATCCGGCCACCGACGAGTTGATGCACGCCGCCAAGCATCCCGGGCCGCCGGTCGTGAAAACCGTTGCGCAGCCCGACGGCCGGGTCGCCTCGGACGCGCCCGCCGGGCCGCTGGGCATTCCCGGCGTCGCGTACGCGGCCTACACCAATGCCGAACGCCTGCTGGCACAGGAGGAGCCGACCTGCCACATGCCGTGGTCGGTGCTGGCCGGTATCGGTCGCATCGAATCGCATCACGCCTACGGCAAGGTCGACGCCAAGGGCAATCCGCTCGATCCGATCTACGGTCCGGTGCTCGACGGCAGCCTCGCGGGCAACAATGTCGTGCACGCGACCGACGGCGAACTCGACGGCGGTATGCGCGGCTATGCCCGCGCGGTCGGCCCGATGCAGTTCCTGCCCGAGACCTACCGCAAGTTCGCGGGCGATGGCGACGGCGACGGCATCTCCGACCCGCAGAACCTGTTCGACGCGGCCCTGACCGCGGGCAAATACCTGTGCTACGGCGGCCTGGACATGAACGATCTGTCCCAGCAGTCCAAGGCCATCATGCGCTACAACAATTCGATGGCCTACGTGGCCAACGTGATGGCGTGGGAGGTCGCGTACCGCACGGGCGTCGCTCCCCAGGCCAGCCAGCTGCCGCGAATCTGACATCCGTAAACTCGGCCCTATGCCAGTGGTTACGGAAGCGGATGTGCGGGGCGCCCTCGCGAAGGTGAACGACCCGGAGATCCGTAAACCGATCACCGAACTGGGCATGGTGAAAAGCGTCGCCATCGGCGCCGACAGCGGTGTCCACGTCGAGATCTACCTGACGACGGCGGCCTGCCCGCTGCGCTCCAAACTCATCGAGATGGTGCAGAAGGCGGTCGCCGATGTGCCCGGCGCGGGCGCGGTCACCGTCGAACTCGATGTGATGAGCGACGAGCAGCGCACCGAACTGCGTAAGAAGCTGCGCGGCGACTCCCCCGAGCCGGTCATCCCGTTCGCCCAGCCGGGTTCGCTGACCCGTGTGTACGCGGTCGCCTCCGGTAAGGGCGGCGTCGGAAAGTCCAGTGTCACGGTCAATCTCGCGGCCGCCCTGGCCGCGCGGGGGCTGTCGGTGGGCGTGCTCGACGCCGATATCTACGGTCACTCGGTTCCGCGCATGCTCGGCACCGATCAGCGTCCCACTCAGGTCGAGCGCATGATCATGCCGCCGGTCGCGCACGATGTGAAGGTCATCTCGATCGCCATGTTCACCCAGGGCAATACGCCCGTGGTGTGGCGCGGCCCGATGCTGCACCGCGCGCTGCAGCAGTTCCTGGCCGATGTGTTCTGGGGCGATCTGGACGTCCTGCTGCTCGACCTGCCGCCCGGCACCGGCGATGTCGCGATCTCCATCGCCCAGCTCATCCCCAATGCCGAAATCCTCGTCGTCACCACCCCCCAGCCCGCGGCCGCCGAGGTCGCCGAGCGCGCCGGCGCCATCGCCCTGCAGACCCGCCAGCGCATCGCGGGCGTGGTCGAGAACATGTCGTGGCTCGACCTGCCCGACGGTTCCCGCATGGACCTCTACGGTTCCGGCGGCGGCCAGGCCGTGGCCGAGCGCCTCACCCGGGCCGTGGGCGCCGATGTCCCACTCCTGGGCCAGATCCCGATCACCCAGGAACTGCGCGAGGCGGGCGATACCGGCACCCCGCTCGTGCTGAGCGACCCCACCAACCCGGCCGCCGAAGCCCTGCTGAACATTTCGGAGAAACTCGCGATCCGCCGCCGCGGCCTCGCGGGTATGTCCCTGAGCATCGACACCACCCGGCACCTGTAGCTACAGGATGTGCCAGTCGAGGGCGACGCCCCGGCGTAGGCCGTCGATGCGGCGCAGTACCTCTCGGGCGCTCGGGGAGGCGGGCGCGGATTTGTAGGCGTTGGTGGTGATCATGCGGAGTTCGCGCAGATCGCGCAGCCAGGTGTAACCGGGCCAGTCGCGGATGTCGAATCCGTAGTCGCGGCAGAACTTCTCGTATTCCACCGGTGGGTGGGCGAAGCGGCGGCAGTGGACCTCGATAGTGACCAGATCCCATTCGGGGTGGCCGAGGGCGACGCTCTCCCAGTCGCACAGCACGCCGCGCCCGGCGGCGCTGTCCCACAGGGCGTTGCGATGATGGGCGTCGCCGTGGATGAGGCCCGAGCGCAGGAAGAATTCGATATCGGCCGCGCCCGCGGCCAGGCGCAGGCGCTCATCGTGCAGCAGGCGGCGATCGAACGGGGACAGGATGGCGCTGGCCTCGATGGCATGCGCGATATGGGCGAACGCGTCGGACAGGTGGCGATGCGGCAGCCACTGCGCCGGGCGGGTGCGCAGGCCGTGCAGCAGGCGCAGCGGTTCGGCCAGATCCGCGGCGACGATCGGCCGCTGCTGCGGCAGATATCGCCAGAACGTCACCGCGCAGCCTCCGATGTGCAGCGGCTGCACCGCCGCGGCCAGCGGCACCGCGGGCACATCCTGGGCTTGCAGCCAGCGCATCAGCGCGACCACGTCCACTGGCGGCCGCACGCCGTAGGGCCGATCGATCTTCACCACGACCGGCGCGCTCACCAGCGCGTACACGGCATTGGTGTGATGGCGCAGCAGCCGGGCGCCGGTCGCGTCGAAACCGGCGCGCGCACAGGCGCGTTCGAGGATCCAGAAGGTCCGTCGCGGCGTGAATCGCGCGACGGACGCACCCGGCGCCGCCGACTCGGGCATCGCAATCACCGCAGTTCACCGGATCCGGCGGCGATCAGGTGCCGCAATTCCACCACCGCGCGCCGCCCCCGATCGGTTTCGGGGATCGCATCGAGCACCGCCGCCGCTCGCGACACCACGATCGTGGTGCGATGTTCGGCCGGCAGCGTGGTGAGCACCCGCGCGGCCAGCGCGCACGCCTCGTCCACCGCGCCCTCGAGGGCGTAGCCGACCGCGATATCCAATTCGATGAGCGCCGGATCGACCACCACATCGGGACTGCCGCGATACAGCTGGAGCGCCTGCTCCTGCACCCGGCGCGCGTCGGCGACACGGCCGAGATTGGTGTAGGTGCCGGAAAGATAGAGCAGCAAACGCTTCTCACCGAACCGGAACGCCTCGTCGGAGGTCATATCGCCGAGTTCGGCGGTCCGCAGCCGCGCCCGCCGCATCGCCGATTCCGCACCGTCGACATCGCCGAGCCGGGCCAGCGCCCGCGCCTCCGCGGCGGCCGCCAGAGCCGTTGCGTCGTCGGTGATCTCGGGCAGTTGCGCCTGTGCGGCCCGGGCCAGCACCACCGCCCGCTCCGGACTGCCGTAGTAATACGGCAGCATCGCGTGCTGGGCCCGCACCCGCGCCCGTAATCGCCGGTTCCCGGTGTCGTCGGCGGCCATCCGCGCGGTGCCGTACCAGAAGTCGGCGCGTTCGATCTGACCCAGTTTCATCAGCGCGTCGGCGATCAGCAGCCCCAGCACCGCGGTGACCTCCGACAGCCGCGACTGAATGGCCGCGGGCTGGCGGCGCGTCGAAATCGACTGCACCTCCAGCACATCGGGCAACACCGTGGCCAATACCTGCGACGGCGGGGTCCGGGTGTAGTTGAGCACGCGCCCGGCGGCCCGCTCCTCCATCAACTCCACCATCGCGGGCCCGATCGTGCAGGCCGCGAGCGTGCGATCGACCTGTGTGCGCGCATCGTCGAGCCGGGCCAGCAGCGCCGCGTCCCCGCTCGACGCCGCGGGCGGCGGAGTGGGAACCGTTCGGCGCGCGAGGGATCGGCGCGAGCCCAGCGCCTGCTCCCCCTCGGCGAGGATCTGCTCGAATCGCTCCCGAACCGGCGCGCCGACCTGAACCAACAGGGTGTCGAGCAACTCCTGGGTGAGCGGCCGCGGGATCACCGTACTCAGTCCGGCCCGCCAGTTGGCGACCGTGGTCATCTCGACACCCAGGTGAGCGGCGAAGTCCCGCACGGATTTTCGCATCGCCTCTTGCAGCGCGACCGCTTCGAACCCGGTCCAGGGGCGACCCAACACCATTGTTACGTCCTTGTTTCAAGCCTCTCTGCCAACAGTAGGCCAACACCAACGCCAACGGTGTGCGATTTCATATCGGTCGGAACACGGCGAAAGTACTAAGTGCATCCGGCGTCGAGGCACAACCTTCGCAGCCGTGACAACCCGAACCGGGCCGGCGATCCCCTTGGTCCGGTTGTCGACGCCGGATGCACCGCTCGCCAGTTGGAGGTACCCGATGGACGCCCCGCCCCCGGATGTCCGAGACCTGTGGCTGGCCGGCAGCCGCAACTGCGCCAGTGAGCCGAGCGATCTGAGCTTCGACAGAGCCCGGTTCATCCTGGCCGTCCACGCCGGGCACGGTGGCGGCTGCCGCCAATACCTGGCCGCGGCGGCCTACTGCTACCGCCGCACCGGCGAACACTGAGCGATCCCCGAGCAACCGATATGCGCGACCCCTGAATCTCGTCCGGCGCAGACCTCGGCTCCCGGCCTTGCCGTGCCGGACGGGAACCCGCCGAGCCGGGCGATGAGGGTCCGGCTCGGCGGGATCCGTCCCGACGCCGAGCCGAATCTGTCGGCCCTTCCACCTATCCTCGTCCCTATGCTCACGCTGCTGCTGTACGTGCTGATCGTCGGCCTGGTCGCCGCGCTGCTGTTCCTGGTCGCGAGCGCGGTATTCGGGCGCGGGGAGGAATTGGGCCCGCTGCCCGAGGGCACGACCGCGACCGTGCTGCCCGCCCAGGGCATCGGCGGCGCCGATGTGCGCGCACTGCGTTTCCAGCAGGTGCTGCGCGGTTACAAGGCCGGTGAGGTGGACTGGGCGCTGGCCCGCCTGGCCGCCCGCATCGATGAACTCGAGACCCAGCTGGCCCAGGCCCGCGGCGAGCACACCGTGACGCAGCCGGGTAACGGCCTGCACGGTGAGGCCCCGGCCATTCCGCAGGTGCAGCCGCCCGCCCAGCTGGTCGAGGATCCGCATGCCGACGCGGGCTCGCGGGACGCCCGATGAGCGCGCCGGTCGACGACGGCAAGGTCCGCTGCGGTTGGGGTGAATCCTCGCAGCTCTATCGCGACTATCACGATCAGGAGTGGGGCCGCCCGCTGCACGGTGAGGACGCTCTGTTCGAGCGGATGTGCCTCGAGGCGTTCCAGTCCGGCCTGTCCTGGATCACGATTCTGCGCAAGCGCCCCGCCTTCCGCGCCGCCTTCGACGGCTTCGTCATCGAGCGGGTGGCCGCGTTCACCGACGCGGACGTGGAACGACTGATGGCCGATTCTGGCATCGTACGCAATCGCGCCAAGATCGAATCGAGTATCGGCAACGCGAGGGTTGCTGCCGATCTTGATCGGCCGCTCGACGAGCTGTTGTGGTCGTTCGCCCCGCCGACGCGCCCGCGCCCGCGCACCCTTGCCGACGTGCCCGCGGTCACACCCGAATCCATTGCTCTGGCAAAAGAACTCAAACGTCGCGGGTTCCGTTTCGTGGGCCCGACCACGGCATATGCCCTGATGCAGGCGACCGGTATGGTCGATGATCATCTGGCCGATTGCTGGGTCGACCCGCGCGGGTGAACACGCGCCGCGGCGGTCGGTTTTCGAACTCAGGTACCCGCCCAGTTCCGTGATGAGGAAGAATAGGCGTGGTGCAGCCCTCCGGGCGCGGATTCTCGCGCGCGGCGGCTGCCTGTTGGTGACAACACACGAGTTCCAAGAAAGTGCGCAGCAGACCGCGCGGATCTGGAGGGAGCAGAGGATGGCGGCCATGAAGCCCCGCACCGGGGACGGTCCCCTCGAGGCAACCAAGGAAGGGCGTGGAATCGTCATGCGGGTTCCACTCGAGGGTGGCGGGCGTCTGGTCGTCGAGCTCACGCCGGAAGAGGCCGCGGCCCTCGGCAAAGAGCTCACCGAAGTCACCAGCTAGTCGCTCGTCGTATCGATGCCGGTGAACTCCGGCGCCGAGCCGCTGACCGCGGTCGCGCGGATACTGGCCTGTCCCGAATGCGGGGACACCCTGACCGTGCGCGATCGCTCATTGGTTTGCGCACGTCGGCACAGTTTCGACATTGCCCGGCAGGGCTACGTGAGCCTGCTGACCGGTGCGTCGACCAAGATGACCGGCGACACCGCCGACATGCTGGACGCGCGAGCCGCCTTTCAGGGTGAACGACATTTCGCCCCGATCGCCGACGCACTGGTCGCGGCGCTGAGCGCCGCCACACCGAATCCGCGCACGCTGCTGGAGATCGGCTCCGGCACCGGTTACTACCTCGCCGCGGCCCTCGACGCCCTCCCGAACGCGGACGGGATCGCCCTGGATGTCGCCAAACCCGCCGCCCGGCGCGGCGCCCGCGCACATCCGCGCGCCGCCTCGATCCTGGCCGACGCCTGGCGCGGCCTGCCCGTGCGCGATGCGGCGCTGACCCATGTGCTGTCGGTGTTCGCCCCGCGCAATCCCGACGAGGTCGCACGCGTGCTCGACCCCGGCGGACTGTTCGTGGTCGTGGCCCCGACCCATCGGCATCTGGCGGAACTGATCGAACCGCTGGGCATGGTCAGCGTCGACTCGACCAAGGACGATCGCCTCGCCGAGGCCCTGTCCGGCCGCTTCGAGCGGATCGATCGCGAACTCGTCGAATATCCGATGAAGCTCGGGCACACCGATATCGGCAATGTGGCGGCCATGGGCCCCTCGGCCCATCACGCGGCCGCGGCCCGGTCCGATCGCATCGCCGCGCTACCGGAGTTCGTACAGGTGACGGCCTCGGTGACGGTTTCGTCGTATCGCCCGCGCTAGCCGCGTACCCTTCAGACGTGGACGCCTCGATTTCCCCTCGAGCCCACGCGATTCCGTATCGCGCCATCGGTTACTGGGTGGCCACCGCGGTGATCGTCGCCGAACTGGCCGTCGGCGGAGTGTGGGACATCGCCCGGATCGACCTCGTGCGCGAGGTGATCACCCATCTCGGTTATCCGACGTATTTCCTGATCCTGCTGGGTATCTGGAAGATTCTCGGCGCCGCGGCGATCATCGCGCCGCGCGACCGCTGGTGAAGGAATGGGCCTATGCCGGGGCGTTTTTCGTCTACACCGGCGCGATCGCCTCGCATCTGACCACCGGCTACCAACGCTGGGAGGCGGTGATCCTGGCGGTGATGACGCTGCTGACCGTCGTGTCTTGGGCGCTGCGGCCCGCCGATCGCTGCCTGCCCAGCCGTCAGCCCTTGCGGATTCGGTCGTAGAGCGCGACGGTCTGCCGGGCGACCTCGGACCAATCGAATTCCGCCATGGCGCGATCGCGGCCCGCGATGCCCATCGCGCGCGCCAGCGCCGCATCGCCTGCCACGGCATTGACCGCCTCGGCCAGGCCGCGCTCGTAGGCCGCGGTGTGCTCGCCGTCGTAGTGCACCAATCGGCCGGTGACGCCGTCGGCCACCACCTCCGGAATACCGCCCACATCCGAGGCCACGACCGCGGTCCCGCAGGCCATGGCCTCCAGATTCACGATGCCCAGCGGCTCGTACACCGAGGGACAGACGAAGACCGTTGCCGCGGCGAGAATCTGGCGCACCTGTTCGGTGGGCAGCATCTCGCGCACCCAGAACACCCCGCCGCGACGCTGCGCGAGCTCGGCCACGGCCTCGGACACCTCGGCCTCGAGCGCGACGGTGTCGGGAGCGCCCGCGCAGAGCACCAGCTGGATGTCCGGATCGAAATCGCGAGCGGCGTGCAGCAGATGGGCGACGCCCTTCTGCCTGGTGATCCGGCCGACGAAGGCCACGATGGGCAGATCGGTGCGCACGCCGAGATCGGCGAGTACGTCGGGGGCCTGGGCGATCGGGCCGCCGGGGTGCCAGGCCTGGGCGTCGATGCCGTTGTGCACCACGTGTACTCGCGCGGGATCGATCGTCGGATAGGCGGCGAGCACGTCGTGGCGCATACCCTCGCTGACCGCGACCACGGCGTCGGCGTATTCCATCGCATTGCGCTCCGACCAGGACGACAGCCGGTAGCCGCCGCCGAGCTGTTCGGCCTTCCAGGGGCGGCGCGGTTCGAGCGAATGTGCGGTCAGCACATGCGGAATGCCGTACAGCGTGGCGGCCAGATGTCCGCTCAGGCCGGTGTACCAGGTATGCGAATGCACCACGTCGACACCGCCGACCGCATCGGTCATGCGCAGTTGCGCCGACATCATCTGCAATGCGGAATTGGCGGCGTACAGCGTCGGATCCGGTTGGTGCACCACGGCATCCGAGCGCGGCACACCCATGCAGTGCACGGTGACATCGCAGATCGCACGCAACCGCGGGACCAGTTGCGTGACATGAACCCCCGCACCGCCGTACACCTCCGGCGGCCACTCACGGGTCAGCATCGCGACCCGCAGCCGCTCCGCGGGCCCCGTCGGCTCTGGACCGTCCTCCGCGCCGAAACTCACTGCTCCAAACTAAACGCTTCGCGCCGACGTTGGCCACCGCGCCCGTCGCGACGCACCGCGGCAGCACCGGATGTTTCCGGCGTCGTTAGGGAAGCGGTACCTGGGGTACGTCTGGAGGAGCAACGAACGCAACAGCGAAACACGGTAGGTTGAGATATGTGAGGAGCCAGCCGCACGTACTCGGGATCGTGCTCGCCGGCGGCGAGGGCAAGCGTCTCTTCCCGCTCACCAAGGACCGTGCCAAACCCGCGGTCCCGTTCGGGGGCGCGTACCGATTGATCGACTTCGTCCTGTCCAATCTGGTCAATGCCGGCTATCTGCGGTTGTGCGTACTCACCCAGTACAAGTCGCATTCGCTGGATCGCCACATCTCCCAGACCTGGCGGCTGTCCGGATTCACCGGCGAGTACATCACTCCGGTGCCCGCGCAGCAGCGGCTCGGGCCGCGCTGGTACACCGGCAGTGCCGACGCCATCATGCAGTCGATGAATCTGATCTTCGACGAGGATCCGGACTACATCGTCGTCTTCGGCGCCGACCATGTGTATCGCATGGATCCGGAGCAGATGGTGCAGCATCACATCGACTCCGGCGCCGGGGTGACCGTGGCCGGGATCCGTGTGCCGCGCGCCGAGGCCAGCGCGTTCGGTTGTATCGACTCCGACGAATCCGGGCGCATCACCGGATTTCTGGAGAAGCCCGTCCATCCGCCGGGGACCCCCGACGATCCCAATGTCACCTTCGCGTCGATGGGTAACTACGTGTTCAGCACGAAGGTCCTCGTCGACGCCATCCGCGCCGACGCCGACAACTCCGACTCCGATCACGATATGGGCGGTGACATCATTCCCGCGCTGGTGACCCAGGGCGAGGCGGGCGTCTACGATTTCGCGCTCAACGATGTGCCCGGTTCCACCGATCGCGACCGCGGCTACTGGCGTGACGTCGGAACCATCGACGCGTTCTACGACGCGCATATGGACCTGGTCTCGGTGCATCCGATCTTCAATCTCTACAACCGGCACTGGCCGATTCGCGGCGCCGCGGAGAATCTGCCGCCCGCCAAATTCGCCCAGGGCGGCCTGGCTCAGGAGTCGATCGTCGGCGCGGGCAGCATCCTGTCTGCGGCCACGGTCCGCAATTCGGTACTGAGCTCCAATGTCTTCGTCGAGGACGGCGCGACCGTCGAGGGCAGCGTGCTCATGCCCGGCGTCCGGGTCGGCCGCGGCGCGGTGGTCCGGCGCGCGATCCTGGACAAGAACGTGATGGTCGGCGAGGGCGAGATCATCGGGGTCGACCTCGAGCGCGACCGCGAACGCTTCGCGGTCAGCAACGGCGGCGTGGTAACCGTCGGCAAGGGCATCTGGGTCTGACTACTGCCACCCCGGCGGCGCCGGCTCCGGACTGGCCGTACAGAACGGATAACAGGACCCCTTGGGAATATCGGTAGCCGGCTCGTGAAAGTCGCTCCCACTCACCAGAAGCAACACCAACAACGCCACGAACACCGCAATCCCCAACACCACAGCCACCAGCACCAGCCACCCCCGCGGCAACAAAGCCTCGACCAGTAGCCCGCGTTCGAACGCCATCACAGCTCCTCTGCGCTACCGAATCGCATACTCGCCCAATAATATCCGCTGCCCCCTCGAAAACCCCCGCCCGCCCCGAGCCGAACACCGAACAACCCGCACACGAACAGCCCACTCACCTCCCCGCGCCCGGCACAGCCACCTCCACCCTCAGCGCAGCCCACTCACCTCCCCCCCGCCCGGCACAACCACCTCCACCCTCAGCGCAGCCCACTCACCTCCCCGCGCCCGGCCGCCAGGCCGGGCGCGGGGTCCTCAGTGAGGTTGGGCTGGGTCCAAAGTTGTGGTGGTGCAGAACGGTTGGCAGGAGCCGGGGGTGGTTACGGGAACCGTGGTGGGATCGTTGTCGAAGTGGGCGCCGCTGACCAGGAGCATTACCAGGAGGGCTATGGAGAGGAGGATGGCCAGGAAGACCAGGGCGGGGCCGAGCCAGCCGGGGGGCATGTGCTCGCCGAAGAACATTCCGTATTCGCCGTAGTCGCCGGCCATGACAGTCCTCCGCATTCGCAGCCGTCGGATACCCGGATGCTTATCGGGCACTGTGTTCGACCCGTCATCGATCGCATACCCATGGTGCGGTACCGAAACCGGCATCGGGTGCCATTTTCGTGACGACGAGAAAAACCTCGGCGGGCGGAGCGGGCGATTTCGTCACGATCGCGAAACTACTGGCGCAGATCTCGCCGGTGGAAACCGAACAGCCCCACCACGATCAACGCGGCGGCGATCACCAGCATGATCACCACGGGCGCGGCCCGGAACGATTCGGCGGGCACCTTGGGCAGGTGGCCGTAGGGATTCAGATCTTGAACCCAATGCGGCATACCGGAAACCGAGCCGAGCAGAAACAGCGCGATCCCCGCGGTGAACAGGCCCCACGCGACCGGCGCCCAGCGCGGCAACCATCCGAACAGCAGCACTGTCACGCCAACCAGCACCCAGATCATCGGCGTCTGCACCAGCGCCGCACCGACCACCCGCGGCAGCTGCCCGCCGATATCGTGCGCGGCCGCACCGTATACCAATCCGCCGATCACACTCGACACCAGCAGCGCCACAACGGGCCCCAGCAGGGCGTAGACCAGATGCGAGGCCGCCCAGCGAATCCGGCCGACCGCCCCGGTGAGCACCACCTCGGCCCGCTGACTGTTCTCCTCCGTATGCAGCCGTAGCGCAGCCGAAATGGCGTACGCGCCCGCGAACATCCCCAGAGCCATGAACCCGGTCGCGAGGAAGGCGTCCTCCATCGCCTGCGACCCACCGAGCCGGGCGAGAATATCCTTCACGGCCTTGCTGTCGCCGAGCTGATCGCCCAACCCGTGCACCACACTGCCGATCAGCAACCCGTACAGCCCCAGCCCCACGGTCCACGCGACCAACGTGCCACGCTGCAGCCGCCACGCGAGCCCGAACGGCCCGCCCAATTCCGCCCCGGCCGCCGCCGGACCCGGCCGCTCGGCGATCAATCCCGCCCCGAGATCACGCCGCCCCAACAGGACATAGGCGATCGCGATCAATACGACCGCCGTCACGACATGCAGTAGCAGCACCGCGAAGTTGTCCTCGGCGAACGGCCGAACCTGCAGCGACCACCCCTGCGGCGACAACCAGCTGAACACACTGGCCGGACCGTCGGCTTCCCGGACATCGCCGACCGCCCGCAGCACGAAGGTCGTCGCCAGCACCGAGAAGGCGATCCCGCGCGCGGTCCGCGCACTCGTGCTCAACTGCGCGGCCACCGCCGCCACCCCCGCGAAGACGATGCCCGACCCGGCCAGCGCGAGCCCGAACGCGAGCGCGCCCCCACCGGGCACCCCAGCGCCCTTGATGCTCACCGCGGCAAGCAATCCGGCGATCAACGCGGCCCCGCACGTGAGCAGCAGCGCCGCGGTCAGATTGGCGTAGCGCCCGACACGCGTGGAGGCCAGCAACTCCTCGCGTCCGGTCTCCTCCTCGGCCCGGGTGTGCCGGATGAGCACGAGGATGGTCGCGATCGCGAGGAAGGTGAAGAACGGCCCCGCCTTCCACAGCCCGATACTGCCCAATTCGGTGCTGTAGGCCGGTCCGTACAGGGCCAGCTCGGCGGGATTGGTATTGATCGTATGTGCGTAGTTGGCCAGATCGGCCGGGGTCGACATGACCTTCTTCGTACTCGTGATGTACGTCGGCCCCAGCGGCAGCGACAGCAGGATCACCCACAGCGGCAATACGATTCGATCGCGGCGCAGATACAACCGCAGCAGTTGCAGCGTCCCGGTGAAATCCGAAGCGCCCCGCGATATCTCGGCCGGACGATGACGTGCGACGACGGCGGTGGTCATTTCGACACCTCCGCCAACTCGTGCCCCGCGCCGCCCCGCGAGTAGTGCCGTAGGAACAGCTCCTCGAGCGTCGGCGGCTGACTGACCAGACTGCGCACCCCGGCATCACCGAGAACGCGGATCAGCTCACCCAGATGTTCGCTGTCGACCTGGCAGTGCAGGGTGCGGCCGTCGATGCTGACATCCTCTACGCCCGGTATCCGGCTGAGATCACCCGGCTCACCGGACAATTCGGCCTTGATCGAGGTGCGCGACAGATGCCGCATCTCGGCCAGCGTGCCGCTCTCCACGGTCCGCCCCTCGCGGATGATCGTGACCCGATCGCACAGCGCCTCCACCTCCGACAGGATGTGGCTGGACAGCAGCACGGTCGTACCGCGCTCGGCCGCCTCGCGGGCGCAGTCCCGGAAAACCTGTTCCATCAGCGGATCCAGGCCCGAGGTCGGCTCGTCGAGCAGCAGCAGCTTCGCGGGGGAGGAGAACGCCGAGACCAGCGCGACCTTCTGTCGATTGCCCTTGGAGTAGGTGCGGGCCTTCTTACGCGGATCGAATTCGAAGCGCTCGATCAGCTCGGCACGCCGGTCGGCGTCGATACCGCCGCGCATCCGGGCCAGCAGATCGATGGTCTCCCCGCCCGACAGCGACGGCCACAACGTGACATCGCCTGGTACATAGGCGATGTCGTGGTGCAGCGCGACCGCGTCGGACCACGGGTCGCGGCCCAGAATCCGGGCCTCGCCCGAGGTCTTGGCGAGAATGCCCAGCAGGATTCGAATGGTTGTCGATTTACCGGCCCCGTTGGGGCCGAGGAACCCGTGCACCTCCCCCTCGGCGACCTCGAGGTCGAGACCGTCGAGGGCGCGCACCTGTCCGAAATGTTTGTGCAGATCTCGGACACTGATTGCCGATGACATCGAATCTCCTTGTGAGATAAGGGTTTCACCGCTTCTTCTCGCGCAGGGTCTCCAGCGCGGAGGAATCGGCGAGCAGGCCATTGGTAAAGATTTCGACCGCCGGCAGCATGACCTGGTCGGCGTAATCGCGTAGCGCTTGTCGATAGTCGAGTTTTCCGTCGTGCCGAGCGGCGTAGAGCTGCAGGAAGAAGAACAGTCCGCCGCCGTTGTGCAGCGCCAGATATCGCGCCGTCGCCTTCGGATCCTTTTGCGGCCGTAGCGTTCCGGCCTCGACACCGGTGGCGAGATAGCCCTCGACATCTTCGACCAGATGCTCGTACAGCGTCACCGTGAGCGACCCCCCGGCTTGGAAACTGCGCATCATATAGGCGATATACGGCGCGAAATCCTCTATCTCCGCAAGGGATTGGAGCAGCGTGCCCGATGTCGGGTTGCGCAGGTACTCCGTCTTCGCCTCGCGTATGAGATCGCGTACGTAATCGTCGCAGGCCGCTCGCAGCCCGTCCTTGGAACCGAAGTGATGGTTCACCAGTCCCGGTGACACACCGGCCGCGGCGGCGATGGCTCGCACGCCCACCCCGAAACCCTCCTCGCCGAAGGCGACGATCGCGGCATCGCGAATGCGGGCGCGAGTGGTCAGATCTTCGGCGGATCCTTCCGATACGGCTGCTCTCTTAAACACATGTTCAATATACTAAACGCGTGTTCAATCGTCACGCAAGAGCCTTGTTACCTGGCGTTTCGTGACATCCGGCCGCTCGATCAGTGGAGATTGCGCCCTTGGAAGGCGGCCAAACCCTCCTCGGCCACGGGGGCGTGCTCACCGCGCCCGCGCCGACTGCCCGCATAGGCCCACTCCCGCACCCCGGCCACCACCCGCGGCAGCAGCTCCACCCCCGGCGGCCGGTTCAGCACCGGATCGAAGAAGCCCGGCGCGGCATGTTCGCCGATCTCCGGACGCGACAGGGTGATCTCGGCCAGCGGGCGGGCCGGACCGAGCAGCGGGGCCGCGTAGAGAACGAACTCCAACCGATGCCCGTCGTGGTACTGCCCCAGCGAGTTCAACGAAACCGTCTGCGGCTGAGCGGAATCCGGTGCCGCGAACACCCATTCGGGCGGGCCGCCGAAGAACGAGTAGGGCATCAGACTGCCGTATCGGGCCGCGGCCCAGCTGCCGACCGGCCGGAGCAGGAACCGACCGATCGGACTCGTACCCGTGGTGGCCAGCGCCAGATCCCAGGGGCGATCCTGCCAATCCAGTACGCGCACAGCCAATCCCAACGCATCCGGAATTGCGGCGGGCATGCTGGTGGCCTTGGAGATGCGCGCCAGCACGGGTTTGTCGGGGGCGCCGATCAGTCCCCTGTAATCGTCGTCGATCGCGTGCAGGGCTCCGGTCAGCGACAGCCCCTCGGGATGAAAGACGCGAGCGTGGCGAACCCGCGCTATGGTCGAAAACGTCTGCGCGACAATACGATCCGGGAGCGCCATGAGATCACCTCAGCTCGGGCCGGAACAGTCGCACCGGCCGGTACATATAGCTGCCGCGATACCCGTTTCCGCGCGGGTTATCCCCGCGACGCGCAGAGCAATCCGTCGCCGACCGGAATCAGCACGCTGGTCAGATCCGGATCCTCGGCGATGGCGCGGGTGGCCGCCCGTACGGCCTGGGTGGCCGGATCACGTTGCGCCGGATCGGGAACCCTCCCGCCGAGCAGCGCGTTGTGCAGCAGGATCGCCCCACCCTCGCGCAGCAGCCGCACGGCCTGCGCGACGTACTGCGGATGTTCGAGCGGGGCGGCGTCGATGAAGACCAGATCGTAGGCCCCGTCGGCCAGGCGCGGCAGCACATCCAGGGCGCGGCCGTTGATCAGCCGGGTGTGCGCGGGCGGTATCTCGGCCGTGCGGAACGCCTCCCGGGCCGCGCGCTGATGTTCCGGTTCGGAGTCGATCGTGGTCAGCGTGCCGTCCTCACGCATGCCGTCCAGTAGCCACAACCCGCTGATGCCCGCGCCCGTACCCACCTCGACGACCGCCCGCGCGCCCAGCAACTGGGCGTACATGCTCAGCAACGCACCCACCGACGGCGGCACCGGCGCGGCGCCCAACTCGGTGGCCCGTTCGCGCGCCGCCACGAGAATCTCATCCTCGACGACCGATTCCTCGACATAGGCGAGGTTGCGCTGCAGGGCCGCTGCGGTGGATAACTGACTCACGGGTATGAGGCTAACGGCGGAGGACCGCCCGCGTGGCGAACGACGAGCCCGCTGGCGCGGGCAATCGGGGTACAGCGGGGACGCAATCGGGGGTTCGAAGGTCGCGATCGGGGTTTGCCGAGAATTTTTTCTCAGGTGTCCCTCAGCCTCCCCATACGACGGGCACATCGGGACCCGACAAAGTAAGGGCTACGCAAAGGCCGACCGACCACCGGACGGCGCCACCGGGAACAACCGGAACCGAAATTCGGTTGCTTTCCGTACACGAACCAGTGTCGTGTGTAGGTGCCGGCCACGGTCCCGAGTAGGAGGTAACCCCATCCACATGGTCGATGCGGCGCGTGAGTACGCCCACCTGCCCGAATCGGGCCTGCCGATCGACGGTACGGCCGATTACGAGCTGCCCACTGCCGACGGCGGCGACCCCGCCCTCGAAGAATCCCTGTCCGGAACCGCGGCCTTCGATGCCACCGGTGACCGCGACATGATGCCCACCTGGGACGAACTGGTCCGCGAGCACGCCGACCGGGTCTACCGGCTGGCCTATCGCCTCACCGGCGATCCCCAGGACGCCGACGATCTGACGCAGGAGACCTTCATCCGCGTCTTCCGGTCGCTGTCCAATTACCAGCCCGGCACATTCGAAGGCTGGCTGCATCGCATTACCACCAACCTGTTCCTGGACATGGTCCGCCGGCGCAACCGCATCCGCATGGAGGCGCTGCCCGACGACTACGACCGGGTGCCCTCCGAGGGCCCGGATCCCGAACAGGCCTATCACGACGCCCGTCTGGACCCCGATCTGCAATCCGCGCTCGACTCGCTGGCCCCGGAATTCCGTGCGGCCGTGGTCCTGTGCGATATCGAGGGCCTGTCCTACGAGGAGATCGGCGCGACACTGGGTGTGAAGCTGGGCACCGTGCGCAGCCGCATCCATCGCGGACGCCAGGCACTGCGGGAGTACCTTGCGCATAATGGTTCTCAGCAGCGGTTCGCCGCTGACGAGAAGGTCGGGTGATCCCGGCCGCTACCAGGCGGCCGATCCCGGCGCAGCTGTTATCCGTCGGAAGGGTGTGCACCGTATGAGTGGCGAAGATGCCGCGGCCAACCGGCCCCGATTCGCCCCCACCGAGCATCTGGCCAGTGAGGCCATTGCCGCCTACGTCGACGGCGAGTTGCGCATGAATGCCTATCTGCGCGCCGCCGAACATTTGGCGAAGTGCCCGGAATGCGCATCCGAGGTCGAAGCGCAGCAGCAGGCCCGCATCGCATTGCGACAGGCCGCGCAGCATCAGATCTCCGCTCCCACCGATCTGCACGACACCCTGAGCCGCATTCCGCTCGCCGACCTCACCGGACACGGCATGGAGGAAATGTCGCGCGGCACGAGTTTCCTCGGGCTGCGGACGGATTCGTTCCATTTCGTGTCCGACAGCAGGCGGTGGACCGGGTGGTGGCGCAAGTAGAGTTCACCAAGTGACCTCCGAATCCACGAACGCCGGATCGACGTCCGATGACCGGAGCGCTGCGGCGCAACGCGGTGCCGCGACGGATTCGGCGGCCGACAGGGGGAACCTGAGGCCGCCGGACGCACCCGTCCTGGGTCCACGCCCGGTCTATCGACCGCATATCGATACCCACACCACGCGGGCGTTCCGTCGCCCCGCCGGGCAGGCCGGTTCCTTCGCTCCGCACACCCCCGCCACGGCGACCCCGCGCAACGACGGTCCCGAATTGGTGAATCGTCCCCCGGACGGAGTGCTGGCCGAGGCGTTCGCGCGCCCCGCGGGTTCCACCGAACTGCTGCAACGCGATCCGGACGCGGCCGAGGACAACGGCGCGCCCGCCGGTCCGGCCGATCCGTGGCGCGATCCGCAATCCGGCGCCCGGCTCGGCGCGCCCGCGATCGCCACGCCGCGGGCGCAGGAGCTGCCCCGGGCCACCAAGCTGAGCGCGCGCGAGGTGCTGTTCGGCGGCCGGATCGCGCCCAAGGCGCTGGCGATTCTCGGTGTCGTGGCGCTGGCGATCGGCGTGGTCGGCGGACTGGTCGGCCGGTTCACCGCGGAGACCACCTCCTCGCTCACCTCGCACAAGGTCGCCCTGCAGCAGGAGAGTTCGACCGACAAGCCGCACGGGCAGATCGCCAAGGTGGCCGACGCGGTGCTGCCCTCGGTGGTCTCCATTCGCGAAACCGTCGGCGACAACGGCGCTCTCGGCTCGGGCGTGGTGATCGACGGCAACGGCTACATCGTCACCAACAATCACGTGATCTCGATGGCCGCCACGGACAAGACCGGCCGCGCCAAGATTCAGGTCACCTTCTCCGACGGCACCCGGGCCCCGGCCAAACTGGTCGGCCGCGATCCCAAGACCGATCTCGCGGTGCTCAAGGTCGACGTCAAGAATCTGACCGTGATCCGGCTCGGCAAATCCGGCGATGTGCAGGTCGGCGACGATGTGCTGGCCATCGGTTCGCCGCTGGGCCTGCAGAAGACCGTCACCTCCGGCATCGTCAGCGCGCTGCACCGGGCGATGGTGGAAACGCCGGAGGCGGGCGACGATTCGGCCGGCGCGTTCGACGCCGTGCAGACCGATGCCGCGATCAATCACGGCAACTCCGGTGGCGCGCTGGTGGACAGTCAAGGTCGGTTGATCGGTATCAACACCGCGATCCGCAGTGAGAGCGGCGGTTCGGTCGGTCTCGGCTTCGCGATTCCGGTCGATCTGGTGCAGCACATCACGCAGACCATCATTCGCGACGGCCAGGTGCACCACCCGGTGCTCGGCGTGAGCGCTCGCAACAAGCAGGTCGAGAACGATGTCCTCAGCGGTGCGCAGGTGGCCGATGTGCAGCCGGGCAGCGCGGCCGCCAAGGCGGGTATCGCCGAGGGCGACATCATCGTGAAGGTCGGCGACCGCGATGTGACCGAGACCCCGGAGCTGACAGTGGCGATCCAGTCGCATCAGATCGGCGAGACGGTGAACATCCAATTGATCCGGGACGGCCGGCGGGTGGACGTTCCGGTGACGCTCGAATCGGACTGAGCCGACCCCTGCGGGCTACCTCGGCCGGTGCGAGTCGGCCCAGGTAGCCTGTCTGTGTGTTCAATATCGGCTGGCCCGAGATGGTGATCCTGGTGGTCGCCGCATTGGTGATCCTGGGTCCCGAGCGGTTGCCGGGGGCGATCCGCTGGACCGCTCAGAGTCTGCGGCAGGTGCGTGATTACGCCAGTGGCGCGACCACCCAGTTGCGCAGTGAGCTCGGACCCGAGCTCGACGAATTGCGCAAGCCGCTGGAGGAGCTCAACGAGTTGCGCCGGCCGTTCAACGAGTTCCGCGGTATGACGCCGAAGTCGATGGTGACCAAACATCTGCTCGACGGCGATGATTCACTGTTCACGGGAAAATTCGACAAACCGACCAGTACTTCCATCGGTTCGGAATATTCCCCGCCGCCGACATATACGCCGCCGGAGCCCCCGAAACCACTGGCGCGCAATGAAAAACCGCCGATCGACTTCGACGCGACATAACAATTTCCGCTCGTTGCCGCGGGTATCGCGGTCCATTCGGGCTATTGGGACGGATCGACGCAGGTAAACGCGTTACCTCGGGAAAAATAGCGGCCGGTTGGTCGTCAAGGAGTCTGGACACATACTGCTGTCGAGCGCTCTAGACTTCGCACATGTCAGCCGATGAGGTGGCACGGGTGTTCGCGATCGAGGACAAGGTCGAGCGCCTGAAAGCGGCTACCGAAGGGGTTGCCCAGGCCCAGCAAACCATCAACGAACTCACGCGCATTCGACGGGCCGTCATTCGCGAATTGCACGCCGAGGGGTGGACGTTCGCGAGAATCGGTGCGGCGGCGGGACTTTCCCGCGCGCGCATTCATCAGGTGAGTACGCAGGGCCCGGTCCCGGAGGGCCTGTTCTTCGGACACGGCCCCCTGACCATCCTCACCCCCGATGTCCGCAGCACCACCCGGGCCGCTCCGCTGGTCGGCGCGCCCGACGCCGCCGCACCGCACCGCCTGGTGGAACTGTTGCGCGAGTTGGGATTTACCGTCGGCGTGGAGCGCTTCCTCCCCGGCCGCCCCCTCGACCTGGACCGAGACGGCCTCATCGTCCTGGGCGGCCCCGAACTCTCCCCCAGCCTGCGCTACCTCGTCGCCGCCGACCCCCGCCTGCGCCGCACGGTCGCCCGCGCGGGCCGAGTCCGCCGCGGCATAGAAGACCGCGCCGCCCGCCGCGTCTACCGCCCCGGCGGCACCGAACCCTACGACATCGCCTACCTCGCAAGGGTCCCCCGCCCCGACGCCCGAGGCACGGTCCTGGTCATAGACGGCCTCCACCCACCCGGCTCCCTCGGCGCCATCCGCCTCCTGGCCACCCGCCTGGCCACCCTCCACGAACGAGCAGGCACCCACCCCTTCTCCGCCGTAGTAGGCGTCCGCTACGACCGCAACACCGGCGAACCCTTGGAAGCGGACCTGCTCACCCCGATCTACCGCCACGAAAGGTAATGGGCGACAAAGGGTCAGACGTCCCCCGTCGCCCGGTCAGGCGGCTACCTCGGTGGGGCGGAGGGTGTTCATCGGGGGGCGGTCGGAGAGGGAGACCTCTGTGGTCAGGGCGGTGAATTCGTCGCCTATCAAAGGGAATTGGGTGAGGGCGGCGCCTGAGTCTCGGATGCCGCTGCGGCCCAGGATGGTTCCTACGATTTGGCGACTCATGACGCCTAGGTCGGAGAGGGGGCGGTTGCGGTGGGTGCGGACGCCCAGGTTGACCTGGCCGATGGCGGGGAGGCCCAGGAGGTCGTATGTGTCCAGGAGCAGGCCGATTTCCACGCCGTAGCCGGGGGCGAAGGGGACGGCGGTCAGCAGTTCGCGGGTGCCGGCGTATTCACCGCCCAAGGGCTGCAACACCTTCGACAGGTCGGGGCGCAGCGCCGACAGCAGGGGGCGGGCCACCAACTCGGTGACGCGGCCGCCGCCGTTGTGATCGACCGTCTCGCCCTGACGCAGCGGGCGACGGTAGTACGCCTTGACCAGATGCACATCGTCGACCGTCAGCAGCGGGCCCAGCAGCCGCGGCACGAACAGCGGATCCGGATCGATCAGATCCGAATCGACGAAGGCGATCAGATCCCCGGTTGTGGCGGCCAGCGAACGCCACAGCACCTCACCCTTACCGGGCACGGGCTCCAATTCGGGAACGGCCTGTTCGCGGGTGACCACGCGCGCCCCGGCACCCCGGGCCCGCTCGATGGTCGCATCGGATGATCCGGAATCCAACACGACGAGCTCGTCGACCAGCGTGCCGACCAGCGGCAGAATACTGGCCACCACGTCGGCGACGGTACGTTCCTCGTTCAGCGCGGGCAGCACCACGGAAACCGTGCGCCCGTCCTTGGCGGCGATCAGTTCGTCGATCGTCCACTCGGGGCGATCCCACGTACGCGAGATCGCCCAGTCGTCGGAGTTGTCGAAATTTTCGGGGTTGGTTGTCATACCAGACCTCGCAGAGTTCGTGCGGGGGGCCGGATGCCCTGAATCGCGGCGATCGTGTCCACCACGCGCCGGGTCGCAGCGACCTCGTGGACACGGAACACTCGAGCGCCGGCCGCGGCCGACCACGCGGTTGCCGCCAATGTGCCCTCCAATCGCTCGGATAGGCCGACACCGAGAGTCTCCCCGATGAAATCCTTGTTGCTCAGCGCCATCAAGACCGGCCATCCGGTATTTACAAGAACGTCCATCGCCCGCAACAGTTCGAGCCCGTGGTAACTGTTCTTGCCGAAATCATGGGTCGGATCGATCAGAATCGCGTCCCGCGCGACACCCGCCGCCTCGGCCGCCTCGGCGGCCCGCACCAGCGTATCGGTCACCTCGCCCACCAGATCGGCGTACCGCACCCGGTGTGGGCGGGTACGCGGCCGCGCCCCGCCGGTATGACTGCAGACGATGCCCGCCCCGAGATCGGCGGCCACCCGAACCAGATCGGGATCCGCGCCCGCCCAGGTGTCGTTGATCAGCCCCGCACCCGCCGCGACCGCCGCCCGGGCCACCTCCGCGCGCCAGGTATCGATACTGATCAGCAGGTCCGGATATCGCTGTCGAATAGCCGCCACGAACGGCACCACCCGCCGGGCCTCCTCCGCGGCGTCGACCTCGGTCCCCGGCCCGGCCTTCACCCCGCCGATATCGACCAGATCCGCACCCTCGACGACCGCCCGCTCGACGGCCGCCATCGCGGCCTCGTCGGAGAACGTGGCCCCCTGGTCGTAGAACGAGTCCGGCGTGCGGTTCACGATGGCCATGACCAGCGACCGATCCGTCACCACCGGTTTCCCGCACAAAGTGGACAACACCGGCGTCGAACTCATGATCACGAGTTTATCGGCCGGGCCGCGCCCGACGGGGTGCGGGCATCACAGCCTCGGGGCTTTACCCCTCGCCACCTCGTCGACGTAGTCGTCGTAGAAGGGCACGTACCCGTCCTCCCGACCGGACAGGACGTAGAGGGTGGTCGCGTCGTCCGGCGTGTAGCCCTGCTTGCGCAGGTCCACCTTGAGGCTTTTGAAGGTCGAGGTGGTCTGGAGCTCGTCGACCACGCGCACGAACAGCGGGACGGCGTAGGCGGGCAGCCGATCGGCGAGATGACCGGCCAGGGCCTTGCCGTCGAATTCGACGCCCGGGCGCAGGGTCAGCGCGGCCATACCGGCCTTACCGTCGGCCCCGGGAACGTCGACGCCGTAGACCACGGCCTCGGTGACCGCGTCCGCACCGTCGAAGGCCGCCTCGACCTGCGTGGTGGCGACATTCTCACCCTTCCACCGGAAGGTGTCGCCGAGCCGGTCCACGAACGCGATATGCCGCCAGTGCTGATCGCGCACCAGATCTCCGGTGTCGAACCAGAGATCGCCGTCGTCGAAGGCGTCGCGCACCAGCTTCGATTCGGTCGCCTTCTGATCGGTGTAACCGTCGAACGGCGAACGGTCGGTGACCTGGGACAGCAGCAGCCCCACACCACCCGAGCCCACCCGCCGCAACCGCCCGTCCGGGAACCGCTTGGGTTTGCCTGTGGCATCGTCGAATTCGACCACCGCGTACGGCAGCGGCCCGAATCCGGCCGTCCGATCCACCCCGAACGCGTTGATGAACGCGACGTTTCCCTCACTGGCGCCGTAGAATTCGACGATCCGGCCGATACCGAACCGCTCGCGGAACTCGTCCCACAGCTCCGGCCGCAATCCATTGCCGACCGCCAGGCGCACTCGATGCTCGCGCTCCTGCGGCTTATCGGGCTGATTGAGCAGATACCGGCACAGCTCGCCGATGTAGATGAAGGCGGTGGCCCGCGAGGCGACCACCTCCTCCCAGAACCGCGACACCGAGAACTTGCGCCCCAGAGCCAAAGTCGCCCGCGCGCCCAGCACCGCGCCGAGCGCGACGGTCAGCGCGTTGTTGTGATACAGCGGCAGGCAACAGTACATGGTGTCGTCACCGTGCAGCCGAATTCCCAAGCCGCCCAACCCCGCCAGGCTCTTGTTCCAGCGGAAGTGGGTCATCACGCTGGCCTTGGGCAGGCCGGTGGTGCCGGAGGTGAAGATCAGGAAGGCTCGCTCGCTGCCCCGAATATCCTCGCACACAGGCGGATTCGTGGCATCGGCGCCGCGCGCCAGCTCCTCCAGCTCACCGGAGTAGAGCACATTGTCGAGTGGCTCGCCCAGCGTGTCCAGCGCGTCGCGGCACTCCTCGCCGATCACGTTCAGCACACTGCCGAGCAGACCGAAGCTGTGCTCCAGAACCTGTTCGCGCTGATTGTGATTGAGCACTCCGATGGTCGCGCCCAGCTTCACCGTCGCCAGCACCACGAACAGCGTCTCGGGCCGATTGGTCATCAGCACCCCGACCACATCACCACGCCGCACGCCCCGCGCGGTCAGCACGGCGGCGTAGCGGTTCACCTCGGCATTGGCCGAACCGTAGCTGTACTCACGCTCCTCGAACCGCACGAACGGGCGATCCGGGAACCGATCGGCCGCGCGTTGAAAGTGCAGGCCCACAGAGACTTTGTCATGCGGGCGCGCCATCATGCCGAGCACACCGCGCAGCATTCCCGGCGCGTCCAATGCCATGGCGGGTAACTTCCGGGCGATGTCGAGCAGGGAGATATTGCGGGTGTCCGCGGCCACGGTTCCTCCAGCAGGGTTCGTGCTCAGGTCGACTCAGGCGAGCGCCTCGAATGCCGAGGCCAGGTCTGTGGCCACGGTAACTCGGTCGAGCGCGCCCTGCCCGATGAATCCGCCACCCTGAATCTCGCCGAGCCAGGCGAACAGTCCGCGATAGTGCCCGTGTGGATCCAACACCACCAGCGGTTTGTCGTGCAGGCCGAGATAACCGCCGGTCCAGGCCTCGAAGAATTCCTCGAGCGTGCCGACGCCGCCGGGCAGGGTGAGGAAGGCGTCGGCGCGATCCTCCATGACCTGTTTGCGCTCGCGCATGGTGTCGGTGACGATCAGCTCGTCGGCGTCGACATCGGCGACCTCACGATGCACCAGGCTCTTGGGGATCACTCCGACCGTGCGCGCACCGGCCGCGCGGGCCGCCCGCGCGACCGCGCCCATCATCGAGACATTGCCGCCACCGGAGACCAATTGCCAACCGCGCCGGGCGATTTCGGCGCCCACCCCGGCGGCGAGAGCCAGATTCTCCGGACCGTCCGCGCTGGCCGAGCAGTAGACGCACACCGCATAGCTCACCACTGATCCTCCGTACCGGTCACGTGCTCACCGCGACTCTCGGCAGCGCGCACGACGATATCGATCACCACGTCGACGCTGTCGGTGACATACAGCAGATCCACATCGCCCGGCGAGATCTTGCCCGACTCCAGCAGCGAATCCCGCAGCCACCGCACCAATCCCGACCAGTAGTCGGTGCCGAACAGCACGATCGGAAAGCGGGTGATCTTGCGGGTCTGCACCAACGTGAGCGCCTCGAACAGTTCGTCGAGGGTGCCGAAACCGCCGGGCAGGCAGATGAACGCCTGCGAATATTTGACGAACATCGTTTTGCGGGCGAAGAAATAGCGGAAGTTCAGGCCCAGATCGACCCATTCGTTGAGGCCCTGTTCCATGGGCAGTTCGATGCCCAGGCCGATCGAATAGCCGCCCGCCTCCGACGCGCCGCGATTGGCCGCCTCCATGACGCCGGGGCCGCCGCCGGTGATGACCGCGAATCCGGCTCGCGCCAGCGCCGCGCCGATGGCCCGGGCCGATTCGTATTCCGGCGTCTCGATCGCGGTGCGGGCCGAGCCGAAAACCGCTACGGCGCGCGGGATTTCGGCCAGCGCTCCGAAACCCTCCACGAATTCGCTCTGAATGCGCAGCACCCGCCAGGGGTCGGTGTGCACCCAGTCGGTGGGCCCGCGACCGTCGAGCAGATGCTGATCGGTGGTGCCGGTGCCCTCTTTACGATCGCGGCGCAGCATCACGGGTCCGCGGAACTTCGGAGTGGACCTCGGCTGCCGATCGGACTCGAACTCGGTGGACATATCGCTACGCTAACAGCGCTCTCCGCGCCGCTCCGGCGTCGCGGTCGCGGCCTTGGCGATCTCCGCCCGTCCCTCCTCCGCTCCGCCGGTCCAGGACGGCGGCGAGCCGCCGCGCCCAGGTGACGAACTTCACAGCGGCGGCGGCAACAGCCTCAGACACCCGCCCCGGTGAGGTAGCTGCGCAGGATCTCGGCGACGGTGGTGATCTGCGCGGTCGGCACGTGCTCGTCGACCTTGTGGGCCAGATTGGGATCGCCCGGGCCGAAGTTCACCGCCGGGATGCCGCGCGCGGCGAATCGGGAGACATCGGTCCAGCCGTATTTGGCGCGCACTCCGCCGCCGCCGTGGGTGTGCACCATCTCGACCAGATTCTTGGCCGCGGGCGCGGACAGGCCGGGCAGGGCGCCCGGTGCGCCGTCGGTGCGTTCGAATTCGACGCCCAGGCCCGAAAAGACCTGGCGCACATGTTCGGTCGCCTCGTCGAGCGTGCGGTCCGGCGCGAAGCGGAAGTTCACGACCACCTCGGCCTCGTCGGGTACGACATTGCCCGCGACGCCGCCGGACACCTGGACCGCCGACAGGCCCTCACGGTAGACGCAGCCGTCGATCTCCACCTCGCGGGCGCGATAGTCGCGCAGACGTTCCAGGACCGGGGCCAGATCGTGAATCGCGTTGTCGCCCAACCAGGCTCGCGCGGTGTGGGCGCGGGTGCCGGAGGCGGTGAGCCGGGCGCGCAGGGTGCCCTGACAGCCCGCCTCGATCCAGCCGCCCGAGGGTTCGCCGAGAATGGCCAGATCGGCGTCGAGCCATTCGGGCAGTTCGCGTTCGATGCCGCCGAGACCGTTGAATTCGGCGGCGATCTCCTCGCAGTCGTAGAAGATCAGGGTCAGATCGCAGACCGGATCGGCGACCGTGGCGGCCAGATGCAGGAACACGGCGTCACCGGATTTCATATCGACGCTGCCGCAGCCGTACAGACGCTCCTCGCCGTCCTCGACGACGACGTGGCCCGGGACGTTGTCCGCGATCGGGACGGTATCCAGATGTCCGGCGAGGATGACGCGGGTGGGGCGGCCGCGGTCGGTGCGGGCCAGCACGGTATTGCCGTGGCGCAGCACTTCGAAACCCTCGGTCTGCTCGCGCAGCGCCGCCGCGACGACGTCGGCGATGGCCGCTTCATCCCGCGAGACGCTCGGCATGTCGACGAGGGCGGCGGTCAAGGCGATGGGGTCGGCGCGCAGATCGATGGTCACCCCATCCACCCTAATTGTTCGTTTGCCTAAACTGCCTGTGTGAGTATTCAGGGAGCTTCCGCAGTCGGCCTCGCGACCGTGACCGTCAACGGCACGGTCCTCGACACCTGGTATCCGTATCCGCAGCTCGGAGAGTTCGCGGCGGCCGGAACCGAAAAGCTGGGCCCCACCGATCCCGAATACGCCCGCTTCGCCGAACTCGTCGGCTTCGACGAGGCCCGGCGGGTGGAGGTGGTGGCCGTGCGCACGACCATCGCCGATGTGGCCGCGGCGCCGGTCGACACCCACGACGTGTATCTGCGACTGCATCTGCTGTCGCATCGGCTGATTCGGCCGCACGGCGCCAATCTGGACGGCATCTTCGGACTGCTCGCCAATGTCGTGTGGACCAACCACGGGCCGTGCTCGGTCGAGGAGTTCGAGCTGGTGCGGGCCAAGCTGCGCGCCCGCGGCCCGGTGACCGTCTACGGCGTGGACAAGTTCCCCCGCCTGGTCGACTACGTCCTGCCGTCGGGAGTCCGCATCGCCGACGCCGACCGCGTGCGCCTGGGCGCGCATCTGGCCGAGGGCACCACGGTCATGCACGAGGGCTTCGTCAATTACAACGCGGGCACCCTGGGCGCGTCCATGGTCGAGGGCCGCATCTCCGCGGGCGTGGTAGTCGGCAACGGCTCCGACGTCGGCGGCGGCGCCTCGATCATGGGCACCCTCTCCGGCGGCGGCAAGGAGGTCATCTCCATCGGCGAACGCTGCCTCCTCGGCGCCAACGCGGGCCTGGGCATCTCCCTCGGCGACGACTGCGTCATCGAAGCGGGCCTCTACGTAACCGCAGGCACCAAACTGACCCTCCCCGACGGCAAGACCGCCAAGGCAGCGGACCTGTCGGGCCGATCCAACCTGCTGTTCCGCCGCAATTCCCTCACGGGCGCAGTGGAAGTGGTAGCCCGCAAGGGCACGGGCATCGAACTCAACGCGGCCCTGCACGCGAACTGACCGCGCACCCCCGCCGCTCGCTGACGCTCGCGGCGGGGGAAATATGGGCGGTAGTGCGGCGAGGAAATCTGGGCGGCAGCGCGGCGGGGGAAAATGGGTGCCCCCACCGCAAGACAAACGGATGCCGCCAACGCAGACCAAACCGATGCCGTCCCTGTGGAATAGATGGAGGCCGCCCCTGCGGGACGAATGCACACCACAGCAGCGGCATACGTTCGAACAGCATTGCGGTGAGGACGAATCGGTGGGCTCGCAGCGGTCTGCCAGCGTCGCTCGGGTGGCCAACTCTTATCCCCGAGCGGGGCGAGGGGTCAGATGCCGAAGGCGAGGATTCGTTCGGGGGTGATGCGGATGAGTTCGGGAGAGCCGCCGGGGAGGTAGGTTTCGGTGTTGCGGAGGGCTTGGGCTGTGCCTCGGATTTCCAGGCAGCGGACTTCCCAGGGGGATTGGGATTTGATGTCGTCCACTACGAACGCGACGCGGTCTTCCTTGGTGAGGTTGCGGAATTTTTGGGAGGCGCCGAGGTCTCGGCCGCCGATGTCTATGGTGCCGAGGGCCTCGTTGTAGCGGAAGCCGACGGGGTTGTTCTGGGGGGAGCCGTCGGGGCGGATGGTGGCGAGTCGGCCCAGCCGCTGGGTGCGCAGATACTCGATCTGGGCGGGTGACAGCGTTGCGATCATGGTAGGAAGCCTAGGACCTCGAGTGTGGTAGAGGTCAAGCCGTCAGATGTTTCTTCTGGACCTTACCCATGGCGTTGCGGGGCAGCGCGTCCACCAGGCGGACCTCGCGCGGGCGCTTGTGCACCGAGAGCTGTTGTGCCACAAGATCGATGAGTTCGTCCGCAAGCGAGTCGCCGGGCGCGCCTCGCGGCACGACGAAGGCGACGATGCGCTGGCCCAGATCCGCGTCGGGCAGGCCGACCACCGCCGCCTCCGCGACGGCCGGATGGCCGAGCAGTACGGTCTCGATCTCCCCCGCCCCGACGCGGAAACCGCCGGACTTGATGAGATCCACCGATTCCCGGCCCACGATGCGGTGGAAGCCGTCGACATCGATCGCCGCGACGTCACCCGTGCGGAACCACCCGTCCTCGGTCCAGCATTCGGCGCTCGCCTCGGGCCGGTTCAGATACCCGTCGAACAACATCGGCCCGCGCACCTGCAGCCCGCCGATACTCTCCCCGTCGTGCGGCACCGCGTCCCCCGCCTCGTCGCGCAGCCGAGTTTCCACGCCGGCCACCGGAATTCCGACCCAGCCGGGCCGACGCTCGCCGTCGGCGCGGGTGGACAGCGTGATCATGGTCTCGCTCATGCCGTACCGCTCGATCGGCGCCTGCCCGGTCAGCTCGCGCAGCCGCTCGAAGACCGGCACCGGCAGCGGCGCACTACCCGATACCAGCAGCCGCGCGGAGGCCAATTCCTTTGCCGCGGTGGGATCTTCGACAATTCTCGACCACACCGTCGGCACCCCGAAATACAGCGTCCCGCCCGCGGCGGCATACGCCTGCGGCGTCGGCTTACCGGTGTGCACGAGCGGACTGCCCAGCCGCAGCGGTCCCAGCAGGCCCAGGATCAGCCCGTGCACATGGAACAGCGGAAGCCCGTGCACCAGAACATCTTTCGAAGTCCACGCCCACGCCTCGGCCAGCGCGTCCAATCCGGCCGCGATCGCGCCGCGACTGAGCATCACACCCTTGGGCGCACCCGTCGTCCCGGAGGTGTAGAGGATGAAAGCCGTTGTGCGCGCGTCCGGTTCGGGATAGGTGTGCCACGAGCGGGCGTGTTTACGCACCGGCACCACCGGCAGCGACGTCCCCTCAGGCGCCTCGCCGAGCCACGCCCGCGCACCGGAATCGGCCAGGATGTGCGCGAGTTCGGCCGCCCCCGCGTCGGGCGGCACCGGCACCACGGTCACACCCGCGATGAGACATCCGACCACCGCGAGCACGGTCGTCACCGTCGGCCGCGCCAACACCGCCACCCGATCGGCCCCGGCGATCCGCTCGGCGACCGAGGTGGCCGCGCCGAGCACATCGCTGCGCGAAAGCACCTGGGAGTCGATGGTGACCGCATCGGGAATATCGGCCCCCGCGGCGACGGCGGCCGGATTCAACGAGCGCAGCAGCGGTAACGATCCAGAGATCACCCGCCCAAACTACCAATCCGCAGCACTGTGATGGTTGACACACCATTGAGTCAGTGAGAAATTTGATCCACAGCTTTCTCACCGAGAACGAGGTCAACGATGACCAGGCCGATTCGCGCGACGCCGCACGAAAAACACACGCCGAGCGGTGATTTCGACATCACCCGCTTCATCGACGGTTCCGCCGCCTTCTTCGGCGCCGCGGCGAATGTGATCATGCAGCTCAGCTCCCCACCGGTCGGCTACGGCGTCGTCGAGAGCACGGTGGACAGCGGCAAGATCATGCTGCATCCGATCAAACGCACCCGCACCACCCTGACCTATCTGGCCGTGGCCATGCTCGGCACCGAGACCGAACGCGCGGCCTATCGCGCCGCGATCAACTGGTCGCATCGCCCGGTGCGCTCCACCGCGTCGAGTCCGGTGAAGTACAACGCCTTCGACCCCCGCCTGCAGCTGTGGGTGGCCGCCTGCCTGTACTGGGGCGCCCGCGATCTGTACGAGCGCATGCACGGCCCCATGACCGAGGCCGACGCCGACGGCTTCTATCACCACTGCGCCCGTCTGGGCACGACATTGCAGATGCCACAGGAACTCTGGCCGCCCGACCGCACGGCCTTCGACCGCTACTGGACCACCAACCTGGCCCGCACGAGTATCGATCCGCCCGTACGCGCCTACTTCCAGGACCTGATCGATCTGAGGATGTTCCCGCAGCCGATCCCTTTGGTATTCGGTGCGTTTCACCGCTGGGTCGTCGCGGGCCTGCTACCCCCGCGGCTGCGCGAGCAGATGGGCATGACCTGGAGCGACACCGACGACCGCCGACTGGCCCGGCTGCTGCGCCTCGTCGGCGCGGTGGAGCAGCGATTGCCCAAGCAGCTCGAGCTCTTTCCGATCAACATCTTCCTGACCGATCTGCGCGTGCGCCGCGCGCTGGGCCTGCGCCTGGTCTAGCCGCGCAGCCGGAACCCGGGCACGATGTGGTCGCGCGCGAACTGTCGCAGCGCGACCTCGTCCTCGAGCGGAATCACAGTCTGCGGCGTCAGCGCCATGGACAGCGCGGTGCGCGCGATCGTCTCGGCCAGCGGCAGCGGGTCGTAGCGCTCGAGCTTGTCCTCGTCCTGTAGCCGCGTGATGAATTCGGCCAGATAGTCGCGGCCGAGCTCGATCACCGGCGCGCCCCGAACGGTCAGATGCGGCAGCACGATCTCCGGCTCGGTCTTCAACAGCCGATCGAGCAGCCGATTGCCGCGCAGCCCGTCGACGAAGGCCACGAACAGCTCGACGATCTGCTCCTCGGCCGGGGCATCGCCATCGATCTGCGGCTGCACGGCCGCGTCGACCTGCTGCACGAACTGCCGCGCCTGCCTCAGCCCGACGGCCTGGATCAAATCCGACTTCCCCGCGAATCGCCGATACAGCGTGGCCAGCGACAATCCACCGCGCCGCGCCACCTCGACCATGCTCGTGCGTTTGATTCCGAAGTCGAGGAAGGCCAGCAGCGCCGCGTCGAGCACCTTGATCTGGCCGCGATCCTCGGCCCCCGCATCGCGGACCAGCGGCAACAGCTTGGCCATGCCCGGACTCCTTCCCGCGAAACGACACGATGACAGGGAGATCTTCCCATATCGTCACCAATGGGGTACCGGCATTGACATGGGCATCGCCCGATGAGAAGGTGAGAAGAGAAGTTTCTCACACTTCTTCCGCCTCACGAAGCGAGACCGAGGAGACGAGTCGACGATGACCGCCCCGCTGCGCTATACCGAATCCGAAACCCCGGACACGCCGGAACTCACCCCGCGCACAGTGCGTCCACATATGGACGGCATCGCCGCGTTCCTCGGCGGCGCCGCGAATGTCGTCATGCAGCTGAGCCACCCGCCGGTCGGCTACGGCGTGCTGGAGAGCCCGGTCGACAGCGGCAAGGCCACGCTGCATCCGATCAAGCGGCTGCGCACCACACTGACCTATCTCGCGGTCGCGTGGCTGGGCACCGAGGAGGATCGGCGGATCTATCGCGAGGCCGTCAATGTCTCGCATCGGCCCATCCACTCCAAACCGGACGCCGCGGTGAAGTACAACGCCTTCGATCCGAAGCTGCAGCTGTGGGTCGCGGCCTGCCTGTACTGGGGCGTCGACGATCTGTACCTGCGCATGCACGGCCCGATGGAACCCGAACTCGCCGAAGCCTTCTACCGATACTCCGCGCGCCTGGGCACCACATTGCAGATGCGCCCGGAGATGTGGCCAGCAGACCGCGCCGCGTTCTATCGGTACTGGGACGAGAATCTGGCCCAGCGCACCATCGACGAACCGGTGCGCCGCTATTTCAACGATCTGATCGACTTGAAGATGCTCTCGCCGGTTCCGCGCGTCCTGTTCGGTCGCATCCATCGCTTCGGCGTGACCGCCCTGCTCCCGCAACATCTTCGGGAGCAGATGGGCATGACCTGGACCACCCGCCAGGACCGCCGCTACACCCGGATCCTGCGCGCCATCTCGTTCGTATGGCTGCGCCTGCCCGAGATCATCCGAGCCTTCCCGCTCAACTATCTGCTGTGGGATATGCGCATCCGCCACCGCCTGGGACGACCACTGGTATAGGGCGTCAACGCTTTTCGGTAAGGGCACGCAAGAAGAACGCGAGGTTGGCCGGGCGCTCGGCCAGCCTGCGCATCAGATACCCGTACCACTGATTCCCATACGGCACATACACCCGAACCCCGTGCCCCGCCCGCGTCAGCCGCAACTGCTCGGCATCGCGAATGCCGTACAGCATCTGAAACTCGAATTCCCCGGCACCCAGGGCGTTTTCGAGCGCGAACCGGGACGCGGCCGCGATCATGTCCGGATCGTGGGTGGCCACCATCGGATACCCCGCGCCCCGCATCAGCACGTCCAGGCAGCGCAGATACGCCGAATCCACATCCGAGCGCCGCTGATGCGCCACCTCCGACGGCTCCCGATACGCTCCCTTGCACAATCGAATTCGCCCGCCCAGCGACGCCAGCTCCCGGCATTCGGTCTCGGCGCGGCGCAGATAGGTCTGCACCGCGACCGCCAGCCAGGGGAATTCCCCGCGCAGCTGACGCACGGTGTCGAGGGTGGCATCGGTGGTGGTGTGGTCCTCGGCGTCCACGGTCACCCACACCCCGGCCTGTTCGGCCCGCAGGCACAGCGTGCGCAGATTCGCCGCGGCGATCTCCGGTCCGGCCGCGCCCAGCGCCTGCCCCAGCGCCGAGAGTTTGACCGAAACCTCCACGCGCCGAACCGATGTACCGCCGTGACCGTTCCAGCCCGCCAGATCGTCGATGAGCGCCAGATATTCGGTGACGGCGGTATCGGCCATGGACCGCTCGGTGGTGTGCTCACCGAGGTAATCCACACTCACCATTCGCCCCGAGGCCAGCAGCTCGCGCACCACCGGCGCCAGATCCGGCCGCGACTCCCCCGCCACGAAGCGCCGCACCACTGCGGCCGTGATCGGAATGCCGGTGAGCGCCCGCCTCATTCGCGAGGAATCCGCCGCGGCGAGGATCGCCGGGCGCAGCGGATTCACGATCCCTCCATATGCGGATAGCGGTAATCGGTGGCCGGCCGGAAGGTCTCCTTGATGGTGCGCGGGGCCAGCCAGCGCAGCAGATTCAAATACGATCCGGCCTTGTCGTCGGTGCCCGAGGCACGCGCCCCGCCGAACGGCTGCTGGCCGACCACCGCACCCGTCGGCTTGTCGTTGACATAGAAATTGCCCGCCGCGAAACGCAGAGCGGCCGAAGCCTGTTCGATGGCATCGCGATCATTGGCGAAGATCGCGCCCGTGAGCGCGTACGGCGCGGCCGCGTCGACCTCGGCCAGCACATCGGAATAGGCCCCGGGGGCGGCGTCGTCGTAGACGTACACCGACAGAATCGGACCGAAGTACTCGGTCGCGAACGCCTCGTCGCGCGGATCGTCGGCCAGCAGCACCGTCGGCCGCACGAAATACCCCTCGCTGTCGTCGTAGCGGCCGCCCACCGCGATCTCGAGTCCCGCCGCGCGCGCCCGCTCCAGCGCGGCCACATTCTTGTCGTAGGCCCGCCGATCGATCAGCGCCCCACCGAAATTGGCCAGCTCCGCCACATCGCCGTAGGTCAGCTCGTCGACCTGAGCGAAAAACTCCGCGCTCATCCGCCGCCACACCGATTTCGCGATATAGGCCCGCGAGGCGGCCGAACACTTCTGACCCTGATATTCGAACGCCCCGCGAATCAACCCCGTGCGCAATGCCTCCGGATCGGCCGAGGAGTGCGCGACGATGAAATCCTTACCGCCGGTCTCCCCCACCAGCCGCGGATAGCCGTGATAGCGCGGCAGATTCGCGCCGACCTGCTGCCACAGATACTGAAATGTGCGGGTGGAGCCGGTGAAGTGGATCCCGCCCAGCTGCGGGTCGGCCAGCACCTCCTCCGACAGTTCGGCCCCGTCGCCGGTGACCATATTGATCACCCCCGGCGGCAACCCGGCCTCCTCCAGCAGCCGCATGGTGTAGTAGGCGGCCAGCGTCTGGGTAGGCGAGGGCTTCCACACCACCGTATTGCCCAGCAAAGCCGGTGCGGTGGGCAGATTTCCAGCGATCGCGCTGAAATTGAACGGCGTGATCGCGTAGACGAAACCCTCGAGCGGCCGATAGTCCATCCGATTCCACACCCCGGCAGCCGATTCCGGCTGTTCGGCCATGATCCGCTGGGCGAAGGCGACATTGAAGCGCCAGAAGTCCACCAGCTCGCACGGTGCGTCGATCTCGGCCTGATACGGCGATTTCGACTGTCCGAGCATGGTTGCGGCGGCCATGGTTTCGCGCCACGGTCCCGCCAGCAGATCGGCCGCCCGCAACAGGATCGCGGCCCGCTCGTCGAAGGCGAGCGCACGCCACGCGGGCGCGGCGGCGACGGCCGCTTCGACCGCCGCGCGGCCCTCCTCGTGCGTGGTATTCGTGTAAGTCCCCAGCACGTGCCGATAACGATGTGGCATCACGATATCCAGCCGCGGACCGGATCCGGGTCGGTGTTTCCCCCCGATCACCAGGGGCACGTCCACCACCCCTGCGGCGATCTCGCCCAGCCTGGTGACCAGCAGTTCTCGCTCCGGACTACCCGGCGCGTAGGAGTGCACCGGTTCATTCGCGGGAGGCGGGACAACGGTGACAGCGTCCATGGGTTCAGGCTAGCGCCGAGCCCCGATCGCTCGTCGACTTTGCACGCTCGGCGCGCGGAACTCCGCACACTGCGAGCGAATCCGTGCCGAGCGCGGCAATATGTCGATCATGCGCGTTGTCATTCAGCTTCGCCCGGACGCCGATCTGATCACCGCAGTCGCTGATCCCCGGACCCGAGTCGCCCCGGCCGATGTCGCCGGGTCACTGCCCGGCTTCGATCTCGATCACGACTTCGAACCGGTGGCGATACCTCGCCGGACGGACAATCCGACCTATTCCATGTCCCCCGATCACGCCTCGGTGCTCGTCCGCGGCGAACTCGGCGACGATCCCGCGACCCATCGCAGAGTGGCGGAGTTGTCGCTGGTCACAGGCGTTTTCGCCGATCCGGCCATCGAGCCGGTCCTCACCTGTGGCGGTGATCCCTCGGTCGGCGACTGGCATGGCGTCGGCACGCTGCTGCATGCCGACGATCTGGCCGCCGCGGGTCTGACCGGTCAGGGCGTGGCCCTGGCCGTGGTCGACACCGGAATCAATGCCGCACAGGTGGACCGGGTACGCGGCGGGCATATGACCATCGATGCCGCACGCAGCTGGAATCCCTCGGGCGTCACCGGCGCCCCGGGCAAATTCCCGGTCGATCACGGCAGTATGTGCGCCTTCGACGCCCTCATCTGCGCACCGCGGGCGTCCTTCCTCGATCTGCCGGTGTTGCGCAGCGTGCGACAGGGACAGACCACGATGGACGGCCTGCTCTCCGACGCCCTGGCCGGATACGCCCACTTGCGCACGGTGTTGACCGATCAGCCCGCGGCGACCCGCGCGCTGGTGGTGAGCAACAGCTGGGGTTCGTTCTCCCCGGACTGGGATTTCCCGGTCGGGCAGCCCGGCAACTATTCCGATAATCCGTCGCATCCGTTCAATGTGATCGTCGGTTCGCTCGAGGCCGCGGGGGCGGACATCCTGTTCGCGGCGGGCAACTGCGGGCGTGACTGCCCCGACGGTCGCTGCGCCTATCCCGACCGCCCGATCAGCGGCGCGAATTCGCATCCGAGCGTGCTGAGCATCGGTGGCGTGGACACCCAGAACCGGCGAGTCGGTTATTCGTCACAGGGGCCTGGACGACTCTCCGATCACAAACCGGACGTCTGTACCTACACCCACTTCGCCGGCTCACAGGCCTTCGGGGCCGACGAACCCGATACCGGCACCTCGGCGGCCTGTCCGGTGGCCGCGGGCCTGGTCGCGGCCGTTCGGACGAAGTGGTCGGCGACCGCGCTGCCCCCGGCTCAGCTGCGCGCACTGATCCAGCGCACCGCCCTGGATCGCGGGTCCAAGGGCTTCGACTACGACTACGGGTACGGCATCGCCGACAGCGCCGCCCTGCTCGAGGAGCTGCGCAGGACGACGAATCGGGCGTAGCTTGGTGTAATGCCGTTGCTCACCGTCCAGCTGCCGCAGGGCGCGTCCATGAGCGATGCCCTGCGCACGCTGCATCTGACCGAGAGCGAGGTCGACATGGGCTACGGCCTGATCCCCGTCGACCCCGAGATCGGTCTGTACGCCCTGCGAGTCTCCGATTCCGCCGCCGCCCGCCTGTCGACCAACGGTACGGGTGCAACGGTTTTCGCGGACCCGCATATCGAACCGGCGCATTCGGTCGCCACCCGGGGCCGGAACGCGTCGCCGCCCGGACGGTGACGACGATCAGGCCAGTCGCTCGGCCGCCGCGGCGATCCGTTCGTCGGTGGCCGTGAGCGCGATGCGGACGTGGTCGACGCCCGCGGGACCGTAGAAGTCACCGGGCGCGGCCAGAATGCCGCGATCGGCCAGCCATTCCAGCGTGGCGCGACCCGATTCGCCGCGCGTGGACCACAGATACAGTCCGGCCTGCGAATGATCGATGCGGAAACCCGCGTCCTGCAACGCCTTTCGCAGGATCTCCCGACGGGCGCGATAGCGTTCACGCTGCGCGGCCTCGTGCGCGTCGTCGCCGAGGGCCGCGGTCATGGCGGCCTGCACCGGGAACGGCATGATCAGCCCGGAATGTTTGCGCACCTCGAGCAGTTCGCGCACCAGCGCGGGATCGCCGGTCACGAAGCCCGCGCGATATCCGGCCAGATTCGAGGTCTTGGACAGCGAATGAATCGCCAGCAGGCCGGTGTGGTCGCCGTCGCAGACCCGCGGATCCAGGATCGAGACGGCCGGTTCGTCCCACGCCAGGCCGAGATAGCACTCGTCGGAGGCGAGGACCGCGCCGCGCTCACGCGCGAAGGCCACGACCTTGCGCAGATGTTCCACGCCCAGCACCCGCCCGGTCGGATTCGACGGCGAGTTCAGATAGATCAGCGCGGGATCGCGCGGGCCGAGCTGAGCGGTCCCATCGGCCCGCGCGATCTGCGTGCCCGCCAGCAGCGCACCCACCTCGTAGGTCGGATACGCCACCTCGGGGATGACGACCAGATCATCGGCGCCGAGTCCGAGCAGCCGCGGCAGTCCGGCAATCAGCTCCTTGGTGCCGATCACCGGCAACACGGCCGCGGAGTCGACGCCGGTAATGCCGTAGCGGCGCTTCAGCGCGTCGACCGCGGCCGCCCGCAGTTCGGGTGTGCCGTGCGTGGCCGGATAGCCGGGCACCTCGGCCACCGAGGCGAGCGCCCGCCGAATCAACGGATCCACCGGATCCACCGGTGTGCCCACCGACAGATCCACGATTCCACCCGCATGCGCGGCGGCCCGCTGCTTCACCGAAGCAATGGTGTCCCAAGGAAAATCGGGCAGCAGGCTACTGACCCGGCCACGCGTCGACAAGATGCCTACTCGCTCGCCATCGGGGGCAGCGCCGCGATGAACGGTGGATCGAAATCGACCTTGCCCACCTTGGTGGCGCCGCCGGGCGAACCGAGCTCGTCGAAGAAGTCGACATTGGCGTTGACGTAACCACTCCACTGGTCCGGAGTGTCGTCCTCGTAGAAGATGGCCTCCACCGGGCATACCGGCTCACATGCACCACAGTCCACGCACTCGTCCGGATGGATGTACAGCATGCGACCGCCCTCGTAGATACAGTCCACGGGGCATTCCTCGATGCACGCCTTGTCCTTCACGTCAACGCACGGTTCAGCGATGATGTACGGCACTGCCGCTCTCCTAGTCTGGTCCTTGCCTGCGGGATACTTCCGCGCCCCGCGCAACAGTATCCCGCACCGACACATTACTACTGGTCAGCCTTGCCTAACTTGTTCCGGTTATCCCACCGGTAGCGACATCGCCGGAGCCCGGTGCGGAGGCACACCGTACACCGTCGTGCGTTCCCGGACCGGACGGCCGATACCAGCGGCGATCTCGCTCAGCTCCGCAACGGTTTTCGCCGAACCGTGTTCGGAGCCGGCCATGCGGGAGATGGTCTCCTCCATCAGCGTGCCGCCCAGATCGTTGGCGCCGCCGGTGAGCATGACCCGAGTACCCGTGGTGCCGAGCTTGACCCAGCTGGTCTGGATGTTGTCGATGCGCCCGTGCAACATGATGCGGGCCAGGGCGTGCACCGCGCGATTGTCCCGATTGGTCGGGCCCGGCCGTGACGCGCCCGCCAGATACAGCGGGGCGCTCTGATGGACGAACGGCAGTGGCACGAATTCGGTGAAACCGCCCGTCTCGTCCTGGATTCCGCGCAGCACCCGCAGATGGCCGACCCAATGCTTCGGGCTGTCCACATGTCCGTACATCATGGTCGAACTCGACCGGATGCCGAGCCGGTGCGCGGTGGTGATCACCTCGATCCAGGCGGAGGTGGGCAGTTTGCCCTTGGTGAGCACCCAGCGCACCTCGTCGTCGAGGATTTCCGCGGCCGTGCCCGGAATGGTGTCGAGTCCGGCCTCGGCGAGCGCTTGGAGCCAGTCGTGCACGCTCTGCCCGCCGCGCGAGGCGCCGTTGACGATCTCCATCGGGCTGAAGGCGTGCACATGCATCGACGGCACCCGCTTCTTGATCGCCCGCACCAGATCGGCATAGCCGGTGACCGGCAGATCCGGATCGATACCGCCCTGCATGCAGATCTCGGTCGCGCCCTCGACATGCGCCTCCCACGCGCGGTCGGCGACCTCGTCGGTGCTCAGGGTGTAGGCGTCGGCATCGCCCTTGCGCTGCGCGAAGGCGCAGAACCGGCAGCCGGTGTAGCAGATGTTGGTGAAGTTGATATTGCGGTTCACCACATAGGTGACATCGTCGCCGACCACCTCGCGGCGCAGCTGATCGGCAAGGGCCGCAACGGCTTCCAGCTCCGCGCCGTCGGCGGTGGCCAGCGCCAGATACTGCTCGTCGGTCAACCCGGCCGGATCGTTCTCGGCCGCGCGCAGGGCCGAGAGCACATCCGCGTCGAAGCGCTCCGGCGCGGAGGCGGCCAGCTCACGCACCTGCTCGCGAATGGTCTCCCAGTCGCCGAACGCACCGAGCACCTCCTGACCGAGCCCGGAATCGCTGCGGGACACGGTGTTACGGCCATCGGTATCGATCGCGCTGTGCAGATCGACCCGGCCCGCCGACTCCCACGACTCGTCCGGCTCCTGCCACGGCAGGCCCCGCGGAATCGCCTCCGGATTCGCCAGGCCCGTGCGCAGATCCGACAGCGCGGCGACATGTGCGCCGATGCGCGGATCCACCCAGGGATTTCCGGCGCGTACGTAGCGCGGATGCGCCGAGGTGCGTTCGGCCAGTTGGAATCCCGCGGATTCGGTGATCCGCACGAGCGCGTCCAGATCCGGCCACGGACGCTCCGGGTTCACATGATCGACGGTCACCGGGGACACTCCGCCCCAATCGTCGATGCCCGCGTCGAGCAGGGCCTGACATTCGCTCTGCGACACCAGATTCGGCGGCGCCTGCACGGCGACATCCGGCGGCAGCAGCAGTCGGCTGACCGCGACGGTCGCCAGGAACTCCTCGATATCGGCATCGGGAGTATCGCGCATGGCGGTGTCGTCCTTGGCCCGGAAGTTCTGCACGATGACTTCCTGGATATGCCCGAACGCCTTGTGCTGCTTGCGAATCGCCATGATCGACTCGGCCCGCTCGTGCAGCGTCTCACCGATGCCGACCAGAATGCCGGTGGTGAACGGCACCGACAGGCGGCCCGCGTCGGTGATCGCGCGCAGGCGCACCTGCGGGTCCTTGTCCGGACTGCCGTAGTGGCAGTTGCCCTTCTCGCTGAACAACCGGGTCGCGGTGGTCTCGAGCATCAGGCCCATCGACTGCGACACCGGCTTGAGCCGCGAGATCTCCTCCCACGACATCACGCCCGGATTGATGTGCGGCAGCAGGCCCGTCTCCTCGAGCACCATGATCGAGACGGCGCGCAGGTAGTCCAGGGTGGAGTCGTAGCCGCGCTCGTCGAGCCACTGCGCGGCCTCCGGCCAGCGGTCCTCGGGGCGATCGCCGAGGGTGAAAAGCGCTTCTTTACAGCCCAATTCGGCGCCGCGGCGGGCGATGTCGAGCACCTCGTCGGGCTCCAGGTACATCCCCTTGCCCTCGGCGCGCAATTTGCCGGGCACGGTCACGAACGTGCAGTAGTGACAGCGATCGCGACACAGTTTGGTCAGCGGGATGAAGACATTCTTCGAATAGGTGATGGTCCTGGGCCGGCCCGCCGACTCCAGGGCGGCGTCGCGCACCCGCGCGGCACTGTGACTCAGATCGGTCAGATCGGCTCCCCGTGCGTGCAGCAGCACGGTCGCTTCGTCCACATTGAGCGTCACTCCATCGCGGGCGCGGCGCAGCGCGCGGCGCATCGCCGAGGCCGTCGGCGGCGGAGAAGGAATGCTCGGGTTCGGCAATTCGGTCACCCCGTCGATCATGCGCTACCCATCCGGACATGTCTCCTTCCACTGCCTGTGAGGGGTGACAACCTCCCCGATGACCACACTATTCCGGGCACGGCGACGATTCCTGGACACGGCCGGTTCGTGAAACCATGGCTGCATGGCACAGCCGACGATCATGGCCGCGCCCGCTCGGCGCCCCAGCCCGCGGGCGAAACTGCTCTGGGCGCTCGGGCCCGCGATCGGCTGGGCACTCGTGGTGCTGGGCGAACTGGTCTGGATCGTCGTCGACGATCGGTATCGGGCGATCCAGGCCGCGGTCGTGGTGGCCACCCTGCTCGTGGCGGTATTCGTCTGCGTGGTGGTGCCGCTGTGGCGCTACAACGTTCATCGTTGGGAGATCACCGACGAGGCCGTCTACACCCGCACCGGCTGGATCACCCAGGAGAGTCGAGTCGCGCCGATCACGCGCGTGCAGACCGTCGACACCCATCGCGGACCGCTCGAGCGGCTGCTCGGATTGGCGACGGTCACGGTCACCACCGCCTCGTCGGCGGGCGCGGTGCGCATCACCGCACTGGATCTCGCGGTGGCCGAGCAGACGGTCACACGATTGACCGAGGTCGCGGCCGCGCATCGCGGAGACGCCACATGACCGACACGACCACCGCGGGCGGACAGTGGCAGCGTCTGGATGCTCGCATGCTGCTGGTACATCCCGTGCGCGAGGCGATCCGCTTCATTCCGGTGCTGATCGTGACCGTGGTCGTCGGCAGCCGCAGCGACAATCCCGGTTGGGGTCTGCTGGCGTTGGCGGTGATCGTCGCGCTGGCGCTGGGCCGCTGGTTCACCACGACGTATCGGATCGGGCCGGAGAATGTGCAGTTGCGGCGCGGGCTGCTGCAGCGGCGCACATTGACCGTGCCGCGCTCGCGAATTCGTTCGGTGGATGTGCACGCCGATCCGATGCACCGGATCCTGGGCCTGGCCGCGCTGACCATCGGCACCGGACAGCAGGCCGACCGCGAGGAGCGGTTCCATCTGGACGGGGTGGCCACCGGACAGGTGCCCGAACTGCGGGCGCTGCTGCTGTCGGATCGGCCCGAAGAGGCCGCACCCCAGGAGGTTTCCCAACCGTCGGCGCGGCCCGAGCCGGACGAGGGTGTGGATATCGCGCAGTGGCGACCGGCATGGGTGCGGTACGCCCCGCTGTCGCTGACCGGACTGGCCATTGTCGGCCCGATCGTGGGCCTGGCCCTCAAATACGGTGTGGCGCAAGTACTCGTGGATTCCCGGACCGTGCACGATCTGGGTGAGCGCGGTGCGGTCTTCCTCGCGATGCTGGCGCTCATCGGCATAGCGGCACTGCTCGTGGTGACCGCGCTCGCGGCCTGTATCCACTATCTGACCACCTATTTCGGGCTGAAGGTGCTCGACGACGGCAAGACCCTGCACATCCGCCACGGTCTGTTCACCACGCGGCAGACCACGTTGGATCTGGCCCGACTGCGCGGCGCGACGGTCAAGGAGCCGCTGCTGCTGCGCCTGGCCGGGGCCGCCGAACTCGAGGCCGTGATGACGGGTACCAGTCCGCGGCAGAAACTGCTGCCGCAGGCGCCGCGCGCGGCGGTCGAGCGCACCCTGGCCCGGCTGTTGAGCGGCGGGCGCGCGGCCCCGGGTGACGCGGCCGCACCGGCACTGGTCGAGCTGATTCCCCACGGCCCGCGCGCCCGACGCCGCCGCTACATGCGGACGCTGACCCCGGTCGCCGCGCTCGCTGTCGCGCTGATCGCCATATCCCTTGTGAGACCGGGCCTTCCGGGCTGGACCTGGATCGCGCTGGCCGGATTGTTCGCCGCGGCGATCCCGCTGGCCGAGGATCGCTATCGCGGTCTCGGGCACGCGGTGCTGCACGCCGACCCCACCTGGCTGATCACCCGCCACGGCTCCCTGGATCGCGATCGCGATTGCCTCGAGGCCCCCGGCATCATCGGCTGGACGGTCCGGCAGACCTTCTTCCAGCGCCGCGCGGGCCTGGCCACGCTGACCGCGGCCACCGCGGCGGGTAAGAAGCGCTACCACGTCGTCGACGTTCCGATCGAAAGAGCCTGGGCGATCATCGAATCGGTGACCCCGGCAGGAAAGTGAACTACATCACAATTCCCGAACCCGCTCGACTCATTAAGTAACTGCCGATTCTGATAGAACTCAGCAGGCGTCGAGAAGGGTGGAGTTCATGGAGGCGACGGCCGAGCAGCGGGCAGCGATGAGCGCGATCTGCGATACCTTCGTACCGGGCGACGGGCTGACCCTGCCGTCGGCGAGCGCGCTCGGTGCGGTCGATACGGTGTTCCGATTGCTGGCGCGCAGTCCGCGGGAGGCCGATCGCAAACAGCTGGCAATGTTGCTGGGGCTGTGGGACTCCCGCTTCGCGGGCTTGCTGCTCGGGGCGGGTCCGCGGCGGTTCTCGACACTGACGCCGCAGGAACGCGAACAGGCGCTGCTGCGGCTCGGCGATTCGCGACTGACGCCCGTGCGGGCGATCTTCCAGGCGTTGAAACAGGCTGCGCTGCTGGCCTACAACGTGACCCCCGGTCCGACGGGTACCAATCCGCTGTGGAAGGAGATCGGCTATCCGCCGCCGACGGGTCCGCTGCGTGAGGCTCCGCCACCACCGCTGAATCCGCTGCGGATCACCGAGGACACCACGCTCACCTGCGATGTCGTGATCGTCGGCTCGGGCGCCGGCGGCGGCGCGGCGGCCGCGGTACTGGCCGAGGCCGGCCTCGATGTGCTCGTGCTGGAACGCGGAAACTATTACGACGACCGGGATTTCGGCGCAGGCGAACTCGCCGCCCTGGAACAGCTCTACGCACCGGGAGCCAGTTCGGCGGAGGGACAGATCACGCTGGTCGCGGGCAGTTGCCTGGGCGGCGGCACGGTCGTCAACTGGAGCACCTCACTGCCCACCCCCGACGAGGTTCGCGCGGAGTGGGCGGCCCTGGGCGCGAGGCAGTTCGCCGAGGACGAGTACGGTTCCGCGCTCGCGGCGGTGCGGAACCGGTTGGCGGTCACCGACGATCGCTCACCGCTGTCGACGCGCGACGGCGTCCTCGAACGCGGGGCCCACGCCCTCGGCTGGGAGGTCGACGCGCTGCCGCGCAATGTCTCCGACGCCTGTGACGCCGGAATCGAATGCGGCCGTTGCGGTTACGGATGTCGCCTGGGCGCCAAGCGGTCGGTCGCCAAGACCTGGCTGGTCGATGCCGCCACACACGGGGCCCACTTGATCGTCGACGCCGACGTGCGCGCTATCGACGTGACGAATGCTCGCGCCCAAGGGGTTTCGGCGATCACCTCGACGGGCGCGCGGATCGAGGTACGCGCCCGCGCCGTCGTGGTCGCGGCGGGCGCGATTCAAACCCCCGCGCTGCTGCGTCGATCGGGTCTGCGCAACAAGAACATCGGCGCGCATCTGCGCCTGCATCCGGCCGCCGCGGTGTTCGGGGTGTTCGACGAGGAGATCCGGGCCTGGGAGGGCGCGCTGCAGGGCCGCATCTGCCGCCGCCACGCGAATCTGGACGGCGAGGGCCACGGCGTCATCTACGAGACCGGACCGATCCACCCGGGTATGGGCATCGGCTTCATGAGCTGGCGCGGCGCGGATCACCACCGCAACACCATGCTCGATCTGGCCCGCACCGCGGCGATCGGCGTCATCACCCGCGACCGCGACGCGGGCGTCGTCACGATCGACAAATCCGGCGAGCCGCTCGTGCGCTATCGGCTGTCGGACCGCGACGCCGCCCATCTGCACACCGGAATCACCGGCGCCGCAAGCATTCTCGAGGCCGCGGGGGCGCGCCGCATCTTCTCCGGACATCAGGCGGGGATCGACTACGAACCCGGCAGGCGCGGCACACACGCCGATTTCGCCGCCACCTGCCGGGCCGCCGGATACGGACCGGGACAGTGCGCGCTGGGCGCCCTGCACATCATGGGTTCGGCCCGGATGGGCGGTTCGCGGGACAGTTCGGCCACCGATCCGGACGGCGCGACCTGGGAGGTCGGCAATATCGTCGTCGCCGACGCCTCCTGTTTTCCCACCGCGTCCGGCGTCAATCCGATGATCTCGATCGAGGCGATAGCCTACATGAACGCGAAAAGGCTTGCGGGACGGTTGATCTAGCGCGCGAGGTCACCCACGGGCCGGAAACGCCCGCCGAAACAGATAGAACCCCGCGGGAACCAGACCGCAGGCCAGCAACAGCGGCGAGGCCCAGTTGTCGGTGAGCATCACATCGCCGCCGGGTCCCGCGGTGGAGCAGAACAGAAAGCCGAGCAACCACGCGACCAATGGCAACGACATCGCCGCCGGGCGGGCGACCACCGCGCCCATACCCGCGATCAGCGCGATGTTCACCAGCGCGGCCACGGCCGCGCTGATCGGAACGGGCGTACCGCCGATGTACAGCGGCAGGAACAGCACCTCCAGGGCCAGGGTCAGCAGGCCGTCCAGCACCAGCACAGCGGCCAGTACCGCGCCCAGCACCGACCATGCGAGCCCGCGCCCCTCGGCCGCGGCGGGCACCCGATCGATGGCCGCCGTCACGGCACCGGCGGGAAGCCGAGCAGCGTCAGCAACTGACTCTGCATAGCGACGAACCCGTGCAGCACCGCCAGATAGATCTCGTGCTGCATCTGGAAATACGGCTTCTGGCTTTCCACGAACGCCGCGATGGCGTCCTGCAGGGCCCAGTTGTACATGCGGGTCAGTCTATGCCAGGCGGCGGATATGCCCGCCAGCTCGGATCGAGCAGGGCCCACAGGTCGTGGGATGCGCGTGAAATGTCGGTGAAACCCTCGCCCAGCAGGCTTCCACCCGGTAACGGAAAACCCCACGGAGAGAACCGAAATGAAATCTGTCAGTCGTATTGCCGCAGCGTCGATCCTGGCGGCTGCCGCCTTCCTGATCAGCGTCCCCGCCGCCCAGGCGTACAATCTGCCGCGGGTGAACACCGGCAGCGCCGCCCCGGAGGCGGCCGGGCCGAACGGTCCCTTCGAACGGCTCAGCAGCTGCGAGGCCCGCGGCAATCAGGGTATGGCCAACGGTGAATGGGACGACTACGACTGCGTCGGTGGTCCCGGCGCCTGGTTCGTCCAGCCGAAGTAGTCCGCGGCGAATGCGCGGTCACGGCTGGGCAATGCCCGCGAACAGATCGTGTTCGCGCTTATCCGGTCCCACCGGACCCAGCCGGCCGCGCACCAGCAGGTAGTGCTCCTCGGGCAGGATGGGCTGGGCGACATTGTTCGACAGCGCGAACTCGCGGCCCGAGGCGGCGACGCTGACCTGGGTGGCGTGTGCCCGCAACGCGGCGCGTTTGGCGGCCAGAACATCGGAGACGTCGATTGTGGTGGTCACCGATTCGCTGGGCACGCAGGGCAATTCCCCCTCGGCGGGCAGCCGCCAGCCGGGGGGCAGCGCGCCCGGCAGCCGGTCCACCGTGCGGCGGGCCAGGGCCTCGGTGTGCAGGCGCAGCACCGAGGCGTCGGTGACGGTCCAGTACACCTTCGGTGCGGCCCAACCCTTTTCGGCCGCGGCGTCCACGGCGTCCATCGTGACGCGGTGTGCGCGAATATGATCCGGATGTCCGTAACCGCCGCGCGGATCGTAACCGATCACCACCTGCGGCCGGATCTCGAGCAGCAGCTCCACCAGGGCCTCGACCGCCGCCGGGCCGGAATCGACGAACGCCCGCGGATGCGTCGGTTCCATCGGCCGCGGATCGGCTGTCGTCCCGGACATTCCGGAATCGCGCCAGCGCCCGGCCCCGCCGAGGAACCGCGGCGGCCCCGCACCCAATTCGCCCAGCGCCCGGTCCAATTCGCCGATTCGAAAACCGCCCAGCTGATCGGCCTCGACGCTGATCAGCCGCGCCCACCGATCCCCGATCACCTCGCCCTCCTCGCCGAGGGTGCAGGTCACCACGGTCACCGGAACGCCGAGTCGGCGATAGTGCGCGATGGTGCCGCCGGTGGTGATGGTCTCGTCGTCGGGATGGGCGTGGACCAGCAGCAACCCGCCGACGGCGGGAGCGTCAGGCCCGGAGGCGGCAGCCTGAGTAACCATGGAGGGCCCGCGGACGCCGCGTCGAGCACCGCTCACGACAGCCGCCTCCAGGTGGCCGCGCCCGCGAACATGCCGATCTGGATGGATCCGCCGAGCGAGACTCCGTCCATGCGCGAACTGGCCGCGGCGACACCGGTGTCCTGCATGATCGGCAGCACGGTCGACAGATCCCACAGCTTGGGTTCGGCATCGCCGAGGGCCCTGGGCACATCGAGTCCGCGCAGCGCCGCGTCGATTGGCGGCTGCAATGTCGGATCGCAGACACCGGCGATATTGCTCGGCGCCTTGCGCATCGCGTCCAGCTGCGCGGCGTTCTCCTCGGCGCCCGTGGGCGGCGCGGGCGGCGGCGGGCAGCCGTAGCGCGAGGCCAGCCGCGTCGCGGCGTCCTCACCGGCCCGCTCCCAGCCGACGATCGCGTCGACGGTGCCGTCCAGCAGATCCTTGCCGTACAGCTCGTCGGCGGGCAGATTGCGCACGGTGGCGTCGATACCGGCACTGCGCAACTGATCCGCGGCGGTATTGGCGACCGCGAGCGTGGTCGGATCCTTGTCGACCGCGCCGATGCGCAGGGTCAGGGTCTTGCCGTTCTTGGCCAGCGGCCGCGGTTGTGGGGCGGGCGAGGTCGGCGAATTGCCCTGCGGCGGTTCGGGTGCGCGGCCGTAACCGGCCTCGGCGAGCAGCGCGAAGGCCTCCTCCACCGGCGGTCGCGGCGGCGCGGTCGGGGCGTAGCCGGGATCCGAGGGCGAAAGCACCTGGGCGCGAACCGGTTCCGCCCATGCGCCGGTCTGCGCGCCGACAGTAGCCAGCAGCGCCGGATCCAGCAGCGACAGCACGGCGTGGCGGACCCGGACGTCGGCGAGTTCACCGGTGCGGGCATTGAGAGCCAACTGCATTTCCCGCGCCTGGGCCATGACCGCGGTGCGCACCGCCGGAATCGCGGCCAGTTGCGATTGCAGCGCTACACCGCCGTGCACCAGTGCCATCTGCGCGTCGCCGGTACGCAGGGATTCGGCGAGCTGAGCGGCGGTTCCGCCACGTCGCAGCAGGATCTGATCCGGAATCGCGGGCGTGCCCCAGTACCGATCGTTGCGCTCGAGCAGGATCTCCTCGCGGCCGGAATCGGCCTGTTTGACCCGGAACTGCCCGCCGGAGATGGGGTTCTGATCGATCAGCCCGCGCTCCACGGCCAGCGCCCGCTGGAATCCACCGGGCTGATCCTTGAGCAGATGGGAGGGCAGCAGATCGGTGAACAGCTCCCGCCACGCCGGATACGGCCCGTTCATGGTGACGGTCACCGTCTTACCGCCCTCGGAGGAGGCGACATCGGCGATCAGCCGATAACCCGCCGGATCGACCACACCCGGCTGGGTGATCATCTGCTGCCACAGATAGCGGAAGTCCTCCGCGGCGATCGGCGCGCCGTCGGACCAGGAGGCCTGGTTCTGCAGCTTGTAGGTGATCGTGAACGGTTCCTGCGCGGTCACATCGGCCGAGACCATCAGCGAGTTGTCCGGCACCCAGTCGGTCACCCCCGGCGGCGCGGGCGGGGCCGCGGGCGCCGGTTTGAACGGGCTCGGAAACACCATCGAGGCAACGGCATTCGTCGCGGGAGACTGATTCGAGCGCAGATGCGGATTGAATCCGATCCCGATGTCGTCGACCGCCACCACCACGGTGCTCTTGGTGGGCTTGGCGGGCGTCGTCTTCGGACTGTCGGTGCTCTCGATCGGTGGCGGCGGATTCGCGGTGCATCCGGCGAGCACTGTCACCAGCGTCGCCACAACAACCACCACGCGCACCGTCGCGCGAGTTACTGCCCCCGGCATCACGCTGGGCACTCTACCGTCCTGTAGTCGTCGTTCGATTCGCCCCGGGTCGCTCCACAGACAACCGTGCCCGGGTGGGATACCCGGGCACGATCGGTGGATTACGCGTTCTGCGCGGCGCGGTCGCGGGCCTTGCGGCGCGAGACCTCGCGGGCGCGCTCGGTGGCGTTCAGGATGACCTTGCGCACCCGGACCACGTTCGGGCCGACCTCGACGCATTCGTCGCCGGCGCAGAACTCCAGCGCGCCTTCCAGATCCAGCACCATCGGCTTGGCCAGGGTCTCCAGCACGTCTCCGGTGGCGCTGCGCATATTGGTCAGCTTCTTCTCGCGGGTGACGTTGATGTCGAGGTCCTCCGCGCGCGGGTTGATGCCCACGACCATGCCCTCGTAGGTGTCCGCGCCCGGCTCCACGAAGAAGGTGCCGCGATCGGCCAGCTGCGCCATGGCGTAACCGGTGACGCTGCCCGCGCGGTCGGATACCAGCGAACCGGTGTGCCGGGCGCGGATCTCACCGGCCCACGGCGCGTAGCCGTGCGAGACGGCGTTGGCGATACCGGTACCGCGGGTGTCGGTCAGGAAGTCGGTGCGGAAACCGATCAGACCGCGCGAGGGCACGATGAATTCCATGCGGACCCAACCGGATCCGTGGTTGGTCATCTGCACCATCTTGCCCTTGCGGGCGGCCAGCAGCTGGGTGATCGCGCCCAGATGCTCCTCGGGCACGTCGACGGTGAGCTCCTCGAAGGGCTCGTGCACCTTGCCGTCGACCAGATGGGTGACCACCTGCGGCTTGCCGACGGTCAGCTCGAAACCCTCGCGGCGCATGGTCTCCACCAGAATGGCCAGCGCCAGCTCACCGCGGCCCTGCACCTCCCAGGTGTCGGGGCGCTCGGTGTTGAGCACGCGCAGCGAGACGTTGCCGACCAGTTCCTGATCCAGGCGCGCCTTCACCATGCGGGCGGTCAGCTTGGTGCCGCCGTTGCGTCCGGCCAGCGGCGAGGTGTTGATACCGATGGTGACCGAGATCGCGGGCTGATCGACCGTGATGCGCGGCAGCGCCACGGGATTCTCCGGATCTGCCAGGGTGTCGCCGATCATGATCTCCGGAATTCCGGCGACCGCGACGATATCGCCCGCCACGGCCTCCTCGGCCGGATTGCGTTCGACGCCAACGGTCTTGAGCAGTTCGGTGATCTTCACCGTCTTGGTGCCCTCGGCGCTCATCCAGGCCACGTTCTGGCCCTTGCGCAGGGTGCCGTTGTGCACGCGCAGCAGGGCGAGACGACCCAGGAACGGGGAGGCGTCGAGGTTGGTGACGTGGGCCTGCAGCGGCGCGGTCGCATCGCCCTTGGGGGCGGGGATGTAGTTCATCAGAATCTCGAACAGCGCGTCGAGGTTCTCCGCGTCGGGGGCACTGCCGTTCTCCGGGCGGGTCGTGGAAGCCTTGCCCTCGCGGCCGGAGGCGTAGAGCACCGGTAGGTCCAGCGCGAGTTCGGCGGCCTCGGCGGCCTCGTCGTCCAGATCCGAGGCCAGATCCAGCAGCAGGTCGTGACTCTCCTCGACGACCTCGGCGATCCGCGCGTCGGGACGGTCGGTCTTGTTGACCACCAGGATCACCGGCAGCGAGGCGGCCAGCGCCTTGCGCAGCACGAACCGGGTCTGCGGCAGCGGGCCCTCGGACGCGTCGACCAGCAGCACGACACCGTCGACCATGGACAGGCCGCGCTCGACCTCACCGCCGAAGTCGGCGTGGCCGGGGGTGTCGATGACGTTGATCACAGTGACGCTGCCATCGGGGTTGTGGCGGTGCACGGCGGTGTTCTTGGCGAGAATGGTGATGCCCTTCTCGCGCTCGAGATCGCCGGAATCCATCACACGATCGACGGGCTCGGCCCGCTCGGCGAACGCACCGGACTGCCTGAGCATGGCATCGACCAGCGTCGTCTTGCCGTGGTCGACGTGCGCAACGATGGCCACGTTACGGAACTCGACAGACGACACGTTTGATTCCTCCTGCTGAATGGGGTGGTGCGGCCGACCCTCGCCGTAGAGGGGACGAGCTTGCGGCCAGCTACACAGTACCGAAATTCGGGTGGCCACCAATTTCCGGGCATTGCTATTAGGGTATGCTTACCTACTATGGGCAAGGTCAAGGCGAAGAAGGTTTCGAGCCTCAAGCCGAAGAAGAAGTGCTGTCGCAAGTCGACGCGCTGTGTGAAGTGCCCTGTCGTCATCATGCGGATGAAGAAGGCCGAAGCCGCTGGTTGCTGCGGTAAGGATCTGAAGAAGGCCCTCAAGCAGGCGCGTGCGGCATAGTCCGTGGGGTAGAACGTGGGTATGAGTACGCCATTGCTCACCGACGACGAATTGGCCACCGCGCTGAAGGACCTCCCCGACTGGACCCATACCGGCGATTCCATCGCCCGGACAGTCGAGGCCCCGACCTTCCTGGCCGGCATCGAACTGGTCCGCAAGGTCGCCGCCGCGGCCGAGGAGGCCAATCACCACCCCGATATCGACATCCGCTGGCGGCGGGTCGGTTTCACCCTGTCCACCCACGACTCGAACGGTCTCACCCGGCTGGACGTGGAGCTGGCACACGAGATCGATCGCCTGGCTCGGCAGAGCTAGCGCCCTCGGCTTCGGGCCCGGGCGTCGTGCGCCGGGGCCCGACCCGAACGATCCAGATCAGCAGCGCCAGTACGCCGATCACGTCGACCGTGCCCAGCCACGACAGGATCGCGGGCCGGGAGATCTCCCAGATGGTCGGCTGGAAGAACGAGAGAATCCACGGCACGCCCACCAGCGTGGTGACCAACCAGTACCCCGCCAGCACGCGCGCACCGGCCACCGCGCGCAGCGGGCCGTAGAGCAGCCACAGGATCAGCGGCAGCAGCCACACGAAGTGATGCGACCAGGAGATGGGCGAGACCATCAGTCCGAACAGCTGCACCACCAGCAGCTGACCCAGCCGGTCGTCGAATGCCAGGGCGCGCCAGGCGAATACGGACAGCACCGTGATCACCGCGACCGCGGCCAGCCACCACGGCCCGAACGGGATCCGATGGCCCGCGAGGGTCCAGGGCGATCCGGCGTCATGGCCGAGCAGCCGGCTCAGCGCGCCGCGCAGCGATTGATTCCACACCGAGCCGACCGGCCCGATCCGATGCGCGTCGCCCAGCAGCGGCCCGAAGTAGGTGCGCGTCTCCCCCGCCGAGATCAGGAAGCTGAGTCCGATGGTCGCGCCGAACACCGCCGCCGAACACAGCACGGCCGCCCAGCGTCGCCGGGCGGCGAGATAGAAGCCGGTAACGGCCGGGGTCAGTTTCACCCCCGCCGCGATGCCGACCAGCAGGCCCGACAGCCACCAGCGCGTGGAGTAGGCCGCGATCATCCCGGCGAGCACCAGGAAGACATTGACCTGTCCGTAGTCGATGGTCGTGCGTACCGGTTCGAGCCAGAGCCCGACCGCGGTCCAGCCGATCGCCGCGGTGCGCCAGCGGCTTTCGCGCGCGGCCTCGCCGAGCAGCATCGAGAGCGCGATCCGAACGACCGCGTACAGCGCCGCCACGATCAGCAGCAGCCAGCCGATCGCCACCACCGTGAACGGTAGATAGTGCAGCGGATAGAACAGCACCGCGGCGAAGGGCGGATAGGTGAACGGCAGCGGAAAGTCCGGTGTCTTCTCCGAATAGGTGAAGTCGTACAGATGTCCGGTGCCCAGATCGGCCGCGCCGCCGACGTAGACGTGCAGATCGACCAGATTCATGCCGTTGGGCGCGAGCGTCATCCACAGCAGCCGGATCAGTACCGACACACCCAGCGCGGCAACGGCTGCGCGACGTCCGCCGAGGATCGATCGCAGATTTCGAGTCACGGCGCGCAAGCTTTCGGGTCGGGTGCCGGGCCTGGACAAGATTAGCGGCGCGAGCGTACCGGAACTAAGCCGACCGACACATTTGTAACACTTGCATCTCTAATCACTCCAGTCACACCGAGTAGGGCTATCTTCTGATAACGCGCCGACCAGTTTGATTACTCGCCCAACGACTGCAGGCAAGATCACACCACGGCTGTACAACACAGATCTCGATCCCTAGAGTGACGCGCAGCGATGCGCGCCGTATCGCCGACGTTGATGTACCCGAGGGTAAGGACGGCTACACCAGTGCTTCGCAGCAGAGGAACGCGGTTCGCATTGTCCGTGCTGGCCCTGACGGCCGGCACCGCCCTTGCCGCGTCGACGACCGCAGTCGCCGCCCCCGCACCGAAGCCCCAGGAATCCGCGACGGTTCCGCTGGTGCCCGAGGGTGTTCCGGTCGACGCGCTGGCGGCCCTGGCCCCGGCCATCGTCGGCGCGGCCGCCCAGAACATCGCGTCGCCGGGTCAGCAGACCATCCTCGATCAGGCCGAGGCGATTCTCGATTCGGCGGGTCTGCCGCCGCAAATCAAGAAGACCCTGCAGGCCATCATCGCGTTCCTCACCGGTAGCAACGGCGGCGGTCCGGACATCCCGAAGAACGGCCCGACCATCGCGCAGTTCCTCTACCCGAGCATCGGCCGCGGCTGCATCGGTCCCGGCGCCGATTCGGTCGGCACCGCGCTGGCCGTCCCCGGCCCCGCCGAACTACCCCCGCCGGGCCCGCAGGCCAACCAGGCCGGCTTCGTCTTCACCGCCCTGGGCACCAAAGGTCTGACGCCGCAACAGAACGCGCCGATGACCGTCCAGTGGTTCAACATCGACACCCAGCGCGGGGGCACCCTGGCGCTGACCGACGAGGCCCACATCAACCCCGACGGCCCGGCCACCCTGACCGCGATCGCCGATACCGGCCCCGGCCGCATCGTCGCCGTCGTCGCGGGCTCCCTGACCACCCAGCCCGCCGCCGACCAGCCCCCCATCACCTGCTCCTTCCTCCCCACCCTGGGCTTCTTCACCGTCGCCCCGGGCGCCCCCCAGCAGGTCTCGGCCCGGGCTCCCCAAGCCCCGGCCCCCCAACCGGCCTCCGCCCCGCAGCACTGAGCCGCAAGCGAACTTCAGCCGCGCCCAGCCCCGGCAGGGCGCGGCTTTCTTTCACCGCCTCCACCGGGCCGAGGTCGGGCCCTCTCGCACGAAGCTTGGGGGCTGGCCCGCACTTGTTTCTCGGCTAGGACCGGGCCTCATCCTTCCTCGGCTGGGACCGGTCTAATCTTTCCTCGGCTAGGACCGGGCCTCATCCTTCCTCGGCTGGGACCGGTCTAATCTTTCCTCGGCTAGGACCGGGCCTTATCCTCCCTCGGCTGGGACCAGGCCTTATCTTTTACTCGGCTGGGGGCCAGGCCTAATCTTTTCCTCGACGGACGCGGAGCGGACGTCGAGGACCCCTTACCGGCGCACGCCCGACACTCCGGACATTTCGTCTCGAACGTCCGCGATGGCGCGTTCGCTGTGGTAGACCGCTATCTATGGCGACTGTCGATCAGATCGAACGGTCAGCAGCCCGGCCCTCGCGCCGGTCGGTGATGTCGCGTCGCTCCTATCGGTCGGTGCTGTCGACCAGATCCCATCGCTCGGTGCTGTCGATTCGCTCGGAGGGTTCGATCCTCTCGATCGGATCGGCCTACTCCGTCCTGTCGATCGGCAGCGTGGGTTCGGTGCTGTCGGTCGGATCGGCGGGATCGTTCTTCAGTCTCGGCTCGGCCTTCTCCGGCCTGTCGCGCTGGTCGCTGCTGTCATGGATGGGCAACCGCGAGGCCCCGGAGATCCGTCCGGCGCTGCGCGTGGTCCCGAGGGAACCGGATCCGACCATGGACCCGATCCTGCACTGCCAGACCTAGTTCACCACTGGCCGTACTGCGGCGTCAGGATCGCGTTGACGTCGACGCCGATCCCGTCGAGGGTGCGCTTATCGATCTCGAACTGGTGCAGATGCGCCGCGGGGTGGACATAACCCTTCGGGGTGCCCCAATTGTGCTGCCAGAACCAGGAACCCAGCCCGGCCGCACGGACCCAGTCGATGGTCGGCGAATTGGCGTAGACGCCGACATTCGCCTTGCCGATCACGGCCTGCCAGCCCAGCAGATAGGGCGCGATCATGGCGCCGAAATCGGCCGCGGTGGGATTGTCATCGATGGCGGCGTAGATCGGCACGCCGTCGGGACCACCCGCCTGCTTGTGCAGCTTCAGCGCCTGATCGGCATGGTATTTACCGGCTTCCAGCCCACCGCGCCAATCGGCCGTGGGCCCCTTGCCGAACTGATAGCAGGACACGATGGCGAGCCCGGCCCCGTGCAGCGCGTCGACCTCGTTGGCCTGCAACGGCTTTCCGGCCATCCACTCCGCCCCGGGCCGCCGTTCGGAAACGTAGCGGATCACCCCCGCGTGGCCCGCCGCGCGGATCGCATCGGCGCCGGGCACCCCACCCGCGTAGTCCAGCAGCGTGCCGAGTTCGGCGCGTTCGGCCGACGCCGCGGGGGCCACGGCCGCCACACCGGCTGCCAGGGCCGCGCCCGCGGCACACCCGAACAGGGTCCGCCGGGACATCGGATCCGAACGCATCGACGACCTCCTTCACGCGGTTACCACGGCAGGAAAATCCCCGGCGCGCCTTCCCCGACGACATCGCCGATGTCATCCGCGCGCCGGGAGCCTCGAATGTCAACTCATTTCACCACATGCACACCCGAACCGCCAGGCTCACAGGACACATCAACACCACAAGTCACACCGAGGTCTTGCCGATCTTGTCCAATCGCGCCGCCACATCGATCGTCCGCCCGGACGGATCGGCCAACTCGCCCCGAATGACCCGCGCCACCTGCACCGCGATCTGTTTGCGAATACCGCCGACCGCGCCCAGCGCCTTGGCCCGCCAGCCCTCGGCCGCCAGATCGACCCTCACATCCAGCGCGGACGGCGGCGTCGCATCGATCACGATCAACAGCGGATCGGCCGCCCGGGCCACGAGTCGCACCGGAATCTCCACCTCGGCCCGATAACGATTGGCCTTGAGCACATCGACGGTGATGTCGAGCCCCACCGGCACGGCCAGATCGAACGACACCGGATCCACACCCTCGCGCTCGGTCAGCCGCGGCACCCGCACGGTGCCCTTCACCTCCACCGTCGCCGCTTCGCGCGGTCCGGTATGGATCGGGCCGACCTCGATACTGCGCCCGGCCAATCCCTCGACCACCTCGCGCACCCGCGCGGCGGTGACGATGCGCGGGAAGAACCGCCGCCCGAATTCGGCATAGTCGATCCAGTCGAACCGCTCCTGGGAAAGATGTTCGGAACGAACGCCGTTCATGATCGCCTCGACGTCGAAGACCCGCGCCCGCCGCGCACCCGGATCGGCGAGCATGCCGTTGAGCCGCCCGGCGACCTCGCGCTGCACCAGCGCCGCGATCGGATCCAGCAGCAGTTCGAAGGCCGCGCCCACCGCCTGGGCCCGCATGACGAAACTGACGTCGCGCGAACCGATCCGCGGGATATCGATGACGATCAGCAGCGGATCCGCGGTCCTCGCGTGCAGGGTGAGATCGATCTCGACCACCGCCTCCAGCCGCAGCCGCTGCCCGCCCAGGGTCACGGTCACGTGCAGGGTCACGGGCAACCGGACCTCGAAGGTGACATTCGGCCCGCTGCGCGCGATGACCGGCTTGCCGACACTGCCCTCGGCGACGAATCCCGCCAGCCCGGCGGGGCCGATGGAGAACGGCCCGAGGGTTATTCCGCGCCCGGCCATTCCGGACACCGCGGATTCGATGCGCTCCGGCGTCACCGCGTGCCGGACGAAACGTTCACCGAATTCGCCGTAGTCGATCCACGTCGGATCGTATTCGCTGTGCTCTGGCATGAGATCGGGGTCGCCCTTCGGCTCTCGCGTCGGTTGGATCCGAGCGTAAGCGATTGCGATGCAAGTCCCCGTCCTGCCGATGAGGGGGCAGCAGGACAGGGACCGCGACGGCGGCGCTGCCGGGCACCGCCGGGTTTATCGTAGGGCGCGGCGCACACAGGCGCCCTCCCCCGTCAGTCCAGTTATCACCCCGCGGGGCGGATACGTTTCACAGACGACCGGAACCGACGATACCCGGTACCGACGCTCGTTCGTAGTGGTGAATTCCGATGCCGCCCCGTTCGTTTGCGCCGATTGCCACCGAATCGTCGGCGGCGATACCGGGCACGACGGCGGCGTACCGGTCGAACGGGCTGGTAGAGGCATATGGGACCATGGCCTCGATACCCGTATTCGACCGTCGCGCGGCGCTCGGACGCCACGAAATATTGGCCGAATCGTTCCTTGCCGCGCTTGTGACATACGCCCGGAAAATCCCTCGCCACACACCGCCGCGCCGATACACTCAGCCCGCTCGGACGCCGCGAAGTGGGAGGTCGGCACCTGAACACGTTGTGGACCTTCGTGGTCGACCACCGCAGTCAGCTGCTCGTCGATTCCTATCTGCATGTCTCCGCGGTCGTTCAGGCGGTCGTGCTCGCGACCGTGATCGCGGTGCTCGTGGGAGTCGCGGTGCAGCACAGTCCGTGGGGTTCGGCGCTGTCGACCGCGGTGGCAAGCATCATTCTGACCGTGCCCTCGTTCGCGCTGCTGGGCATTCTCATCCCGATCATGGGCCTGGGCGTGCGGCCGACGGTCACCGCGCTGGTGCTCTACGCGCTGCTGCCGATTCTGCGCAATACGATCGTGGGTCTCGCGGGCGTCGATCCGGCCATCAGCGATGCCGCGCGCGGTGCGGGGATGAACCGGCTGCGGGTGCTCGGCCGCATCGAACTGCCGCTGGCGTGGCCGTCGATTCTGGCCGGGATGCGGATCAGCACGCAGATGATCATGGGCATCCTCGCCATGGCCGCCTATGCCAAGGGGCCCGGGCTGGGCAATCTCATCTTCTCCGGGCTGGCTCGCCTCGGCAGCCCGACCGCGGTTCCGCAGGCGCTCACCGGAACCGTGCTGATCATCGTGCTGGCCCTGCTGCTGGACGGCGTACTCGTACTCGTCGGCCGGCTCACCACGAGGGGAATCCGTGACTGACAACGAACGGGCCGAGATCGTGCTGGATTCGGTCTCCAAACGCTATCCCGGACAGCGGGATCCGGCGGTCGACGATATCTCGATGACCATCGCGGCCGGTGAGATCGTGGTGCTGGTGGGCCCGTCGGGCTGCGGTAAGACGACGACGATGCGCATGATCAACCGACTGATCGAGCCGAGTTCGGGCGTCATCACCATCGCCGGGCGCGATATCACCCGGATGAATCCGGATCTGCTGCGCCGCGGGATCGGATATTCGATTCAGCAGGCCGGACTGTTCCCGCATCTGACGGTCGCGCGCAATATCGCCACGGTGCCCGGGCTGCTGGGCTGGGACCGCAAGCGCATCGCCGCGCGGGTGGACGAGATGCTCGCGCTGGTCGGGCTGGATCCGGATACCTTCCGCGGCCGCTATCCCCGGCAGCTGTCGGGCGGACAGCAGCAGCGCGTGGGCGTGGCGCGCGCGTTGGCCGCCGACCCACCGGTACTGCTGATGGACGAGCCGTTCGGCGCGGTCGATCCGATCACCCGCGGCGCGCTGCAGGACGAATTGCTGCGCCTGCAAGCCGAATTGCACAAGACCATCGTCTTCGTCACCCACGACTTCAACGAGGCGGTCAAACTCGGCGACCGGATCGCGGTCCTGGGCAATCAGTCCCGCATCCTCCAGTACGACACCCCCGCGGCGATCCTCACCGAGCCCGCCGACGAGACGGTGGCGGGTTTCGTCGGCGCCGACGCCGCCCTCAAACAGCTCACCCTCGTCCGAGTGAGCGAAACCGAACTCGCCGACTGCCCCACCATCCTCGAATCCGACCCACTCGACACCGCCCGAGCGGCCCTCGCCACCCAGGACTGGGGCCTGATCCTCGACGCCACCCGCCGCCCCCTGCGCTGGATCTCCAAACCCCAACTCACCCAAGCCACCACCCTCCACAACCTCGGCCTCCCCGTAACCGGCACCGTCCCCCTGCGAGCCACCCTCCAACAGGCCCTGGAAACCCTCCTCGCCGAATCCAACGCCAACGCCGTGGTAACCGGCCCCCACGGCGAATACCTGGGCCTCGTCACAATCGACACCTTGGTCACCCACCTCTCCGAACTCCGCGCCGAACACACCAGCGCCCCATCCCCTTCGGAGCCCCAACCATGACCAACCCCCCACCGCACCCGACCCACGCATTCCCGCCGCAGAGCACGACCCGCCTGTTGCCTCCGCCGAGCACGACCCACACGTCCCCGCCACCGAGCACAACCCACCTGTTCCCTCCGCCGAGCACGACCCACACGTCCCCGCCACCGAGCACAACCCACCTGTTCCCTCCGCCGAGCACGACCCACACGTCCCCGCCACCGAGCACAACCCACCTGTTCCCTCCGCCGAGCACGACCCACACGTCCCCGCCACCGAGCACAACCCGCACGATCCCTCTGCCGAGCACGGCCCATCTGTTCCCCCCGCCGAGCGCCAGCGAGGCGGGGGGATGAGCGCTGTGGATATGCGGACCGAGAAGCGGGCGGAGCGGATTCGGCTGCTTATTCAGCCTGCGCTCGCGCTGGCGCTGGCCGCTGGGGTGCTGGTTTGGGCGTTCGATCGGCAGCTCACCGTCACCCAGCGGGCCAGTCTCTCCGCGGGCAATATCGCCACCGCCACCCGGCAGCACATCCAGATCACCCTTACCGTCATCGCGATCGTCGTGGTGGTCGCGGTGCCGCTGGGGACGCTGCTGACCCGGGCTCGATATCGCAGGCTCGCACCGTTTTTCGTCGGCATCGCCAATATCGGGGCCGCGGCGCCGGCGATCGGGTTGATCGTGCTGGCGTATCTGTGGACGCAGACCACCGGCTTCTGGGTCGGCGTCGCGCCGATCGCCTTCTACGCCCTCCTGCCCGTGCTGCGCAACACCATCCTCGGTTATCAGCAGGTGGATCCGACCCTGGTCGACGCGGGGCGCGGGCAGGGGATGTCGGCTCGAACGGTGCTGCGCCGCATCGAATTTCCGCTCGCGATTCCCTACATCCTCGCGGGCCTGCGCACGTCGCTGGTGCTGGCCGTCGGCACCGCCACGCTGTCGTTCCTGGTCAGCGCGGGCGGGCTGGGCATTCTCATCGATACCGGCTACAAGCTGCGCGACAATGTCACCCTCTGGGTGGGCGCGCTGCTGGCGGTGGCGCTGGCCCTGCTGGTCGACTGGTTCGGCGCGCTGGCCGAACGATTCCTCGGCCCGAGGGGGCTGCGATGAGGCGAATCGCACTGCTGCTCTTGGCGTTCGGCCTGCTGGCCGGATGCGGTCTGGAGGCGGGCGGCGCGGTGCCGCTGCGGGTGGGCCCGGGCAGCATCCGCCCGGTGGCCGAACTCGACGGGGTGCGAATCACGGTGGGCTCCAAGGACTTCACCGAACAGAACATCCTCGGCTACCTGATCGAATTCGCCCTCACCGCCGCCGGCGCCCAGGTTCGCGACCTGACCAACATCACCGGCTCCAACAGCCTGCGCGACGCCCAACTGCACGGCCAGGTCGACATCGCCTACGACTACACCGGCACCGGCTGGATCAACTACCTCGGCAACGAAACCCCGATCCCCGACTCCGACAAGCAATTCCAGGCCGTTCGCGAGGCCGACCAGGCCGCCCACGGCATGCTCTGGGCGGATATGGCCCCGATGAACAACACCTACGCCCTGATCACCACCGCCGCCGACGCCACCAGCACGCTGTCGGACTACGCACGCCTGGTGAACTCCGATCCGAACTCCGCCAACACCTGCCTGGGCACCGAATTCAGCGTCCGTCAGGACGGATTCCCCGGCATGGCAGGCAAATACGGCATCGATCCCGGTCGGGCCCGCAAGCAGATCATGAACGACGCCCTGGTCTACACCGCCGTCGCGAACGGCACCTGCCGCTTCGGCTCGGTCGCCGCCACCGACGGCCGCATCCAGGCCCTGCGACTGAAACTGCTCGACGACGATCTCGGCTTCTTCCCGAAATACAATGCGGCACTGGTGATGCGGAAATCCTTCGCCGACGCCCACCCGCGGATCGCCGAGATCATGGCCCCCATCTCACAGCTGCTGACCAACGAGACCATCACCGAACTCAACCGGCAGGTCGACGTCGACGGCCGCGAACCATCGGTGGTCGCCCGGGACTGGCTGGTCGCGCGCGGCTTCGTCACCGCGCGCTGAACATTCAGGCGGCCGCCGCGCGCAGCGCCAGCCACCCGTCGCCCGGCTCGGCGAAGCCGTGGTACATCAGCGGAATACGTTGATCCACACCGAAATACCGATAGACGGCCAGCATCGCCCGCCGCACCGACAACTCCTGGAAGTCATCGATGCGCCGCGCCCCGATCGACCGTTCCGGCAGCAGCGCCAGCCGCGCCATCTCGGCCGAATCCCCAACGTCGAGCCCGACCGGACCGTCGGCGATGTAGTGATCGTGGAACACCGACCGCACCCTGCGCGGGTCCGAGTCGACGGCCGCGAACGCCACCGCACGCACCCGCACACCGGGCAGGCGCAGCCCCTCCAGCATGGCCACCAGTTCCGGATCGCGCCGCGGCGCACCGGCCACCGGAGCCTGCTCGAGCAGATGCAGCATGTAGGCGCCGCGCACCCGCGGTTCGGGCACCAGGAACAGGCTCACCATCGGTTCGGCATGCCCCGAACAGGACAGACAGATTCTGCTGTGCAGCGGATCGGACATGCGGACTCCTCAGGAAAGCGGGCCGGCCGATACTCCTCGAAGTATAGGAGCCGAGCCCGCCTCCGCACAGAGTTCTCACGCGTTCAGCAATTGCCCGTCGGTCGAGCCGTTGGCGGCGAGCTGGGCCGCGATATTCGCCCGGACCGTCGGCCACTCCTCGTCCAGAATCGAATAGAAGGCCGTGCTGCGCACCTGCCCGTCCAGTCCGCGCGAATGCGCCCGCCGCACGCCGTCGCTGGTGGCGCCCAGGCGCTCGATCGCGATGCGCGAGCGCAGATTTCGCACATCGGCGCGCATCGCGATCCGCCGCACGCGCCAGCTGTCGAACGCATGGCTCAGCAGCAGCAGCTTCGACTCGAGATTCGCCCCGGACCCCCGCGCGGACCGCGACAGCCAGGTATTGCCGATCTCGGCCGCGTCCGGCACCGCCATCAGCGGATCCCCGCTGGGCATACCGTGTACGACCGGCCAGACCAGCGGCCCCTGCCAGTAGTCGAAGCGGGTGAATCTGGTCGAACCCAGGACTCTGCCGTCGACCGCCGAGACGATGGCGAAGGCCAGCGCGGTACCGGCCGCGTGGCCGGCCACCGCCTGTGCGACGTACTCGGTGGCCTCCTCCGGGCCCTGGGGTACCGGCGTGAAGGCAAAGGCGTCGCGGTCCCCGAAGCCCGCCTCGGCGAGCCCCGGAATATGATGCGGCGCAATCGGTTCCAGCCGTACCAGGCGGCCGGTGAGAGTAACGGGTGCAGGCACGTTCCCTCGATCTTTCGGGACGGTCTCGGCCACGTTCGGGCAGGTTGCCGTACCGGTCGCAACGCTCCGGATCGACGGACCAGCCCTGGCGCGCCAGCAGCAGCATCGGACAGTGAAATGAACGATAACGGAACATGCGCCATCGGCACTGTAGGCGCAATGTAAATTCCGCAGCCCGGCTCGCGTGTCTCTCGGCGCGTCGCGAGCCCCCGGTCAGCCCCCGGTCAGCGGCAGGATCCGGTACCCCGGCGGCGCCGAATCCAAACCCGCGAATTCGATTGCTCGTTGAAAGCTGATAACCGATCCGAGCCCCGCTTGCGCTCGACCGGCCGGCGCACGGCGCCTGGTCCCTCCGGGATCAGACGCCCACCGGAAAATGCTGAGGCAGACGATGTTTGGCGGCGAAGCGGTGGGTCAAACGGACGATCGGCCCGGCGAAGGTCCCGCCGAGGCGGGTATAGGGCCACAGGGCGATCAGTACCAGCAGGATCAAGCCGCGCGCCTGAACCATCACGGGCGCGTCGGCGAGCGCCTCCGGATTCGGGTGCAGACTGAACAGCGACCGGAACCAGACGAAAAGCATTTCGGCCGCAGGGTGTTCGCCGTCGGTAGGGTTCGAGCCGAAGTCGATGGCCACCCGCGACAGCACGGTCGCGGCCAGCACCGGCAGCGTGAACCGATCGAGCGGGCTCACCGCCGAATTCGGCATGGCCGCGATGAGCGGCGGCACGATCAGCAGCATGGCGCCGAGGATCGCGAAGGGCTGGGCGAGGATCTCGACCACCGTGGCCACGGTATGCACCGAATCGGTTGTGTGCGAGGTGGAGCCGATCATGTCCAGCACCCGTGCGCCCAGCACGCCGGCGATGCCGATCCGGAAGATCGCGGGACCGATCCGCTCCAGGCGACCGGCATCGGGACCGGGCTCGAGTGGGCCGAACCGGTCGTGCCGATAGCGCCACAGATGTCCCAGCGCGAATGAGGCAAAGGCGCTGTAGGGGAGGATGATCCACATCAGGAACATCATGGTAGTTCTACTTTCAACTTCGGATCTGGACCATCACAGCAGACCGTGCGGACTGAAACAAGGGACGGAAGTCAACAGTCCGCGAATTTGCGAAGGATATGCCGCTCTGTCCGAATGATCCCGACGTTCGCAAGGGTGTTGCCGGTAGGTCATCCAGCGCTGCCAGGATTCGCTTGCCTCGCAAGAATTCCCACCCGGAACGGAGACCGAGCATGCGATTACCCAAGGCGATGCTCACCACCATGCTGGCGGCGATCACCCTCGCCGCCGGATTCACCCCGAACGCGCACGCGGCCGACGACGCGAATGTGCGCGTGCTGTCCTGGAACATCCTGCACGGCGGCCGCGAGCCGTCGCCGGACAATCTGCCGCGGCTCATCGACCAGGTCGTCGACGTGCGGCCGGATGTGTTCTTCGCCGTGGAGACCTACGGTTCCGGCGACGCCATCGCCGACGCCCTGACCCGGCGCGCGAACAACGGCCGCTACACCGGGATTCGCGTGACCGACCGCGCGCCGGGCTCGGACAATCTGTGGATCTTCACCCGCTACGAGGTGGTCGCCACCTATCCGAAACCGCAGGGCGGCCAGGTCACCGACTTCAATCTCGGCGGTGTGCGGGTACGCCTGCCGCGCGGCGGCGAGCTGAATCTGTTCGCGGCCTGGCTGCCCTATACCAATCCGTGGAACGGCTATCTGATGGACGACAACGCGGCCGATCGCCAGGCCGGGCGGCCGCCGCGGCATTCGGTCGACGATGTGGTCGCGGCCGATCGGGCGCAGACGCAGGCCGTCACCGATATCGTCACCAACCAGCTGCCCCGGATGCTCGGTACCGACGGTTCGCCGGTGCTGCTGGCGGGTGATTTCAATACCGCCCCCGCCGTCGATTGGACTCAGGCCCAGGCCAACTGCCCGAACCACTTCGGTCTGAGCTATCCCCTGCGGGCCACCCAGGCCGTGACCACCGCGGGTTTCGTCGACACCTACCGTGCGGCGCACCCGGATGTGTGCACCGATCCGGGCAGCACGTGGAGTCCGCTGCCGACCGAGAAGATGATCACCCCGCAGCGCATCGACTTCATCTTCGCCCGCGGCGGGCTCGACATTCGCTCCTCGCGGCTGATCGACCGGCGCATGCCCCAGCACGGTCCCGGCGTGTTCTATTCCGATCACGCCGCGGTCGTCACCGAGGTGCGCCCGCTGCGCTGGTGGTGAGGATGCCGCCGAGACCATAAGCTGACCCGGTGATTTCGGGTCGGACTGTGATCGACCAGCGGTTCGAGCTGATCGAGCCGCTGGGCAGCGGCGGTATGGGCACGGTGTGGCGGGCCTATGACATCGCCCTGCACCGCGAGGTGGCGCTCAAGGAGGTCCGCGACGACCAGCAGGGTGGCGCGCAGCGCGAGCGGGTGCTGCGCGAAGCGCGGGCGCTGGCCCGGATCGGGCATCCCAATGTCGTAGCCATCCATCACATCGTGGATTCGCCCGCGGAGAAGCATCCGTGGATCGTCATGGAACTGGTCCGCGGCGGCTCGCTCGCCGACCGCCTCGCGGCCGGACCGCTGCCGCCCGACCAGGCCGCCAGAATCGGTCGCGGCATCCTCGCCGCACTGCGCGCCGCCCATGCCGTGGGCGTTCTGCACCGCGATGTGAAACCGGCGAATGTGCTATTGCGCCAGGATGATTCCCCGGTGCTCACCGATTTCGGCATCGCCGCGCTCAGCGATATGACCGGCCTGACCTCCACCGGCAGTGTGGTCGGCTCGCTGAATTACGTTGCCCCGGAACGTCTGGGCGGCCGCGAGGGCCTGCCCGCCTCGGATCTGTGGTCCCTGGGCCTGGTGCTGTTCACCGCCGTCGAGGGCTATCAGCCCATGCAGCGCGAAACCTCGGTCGCCACCCTGGCAGCCGTTCTCAAAGGCGAAGTGCCGCAACCACAACGCTCCGGCCCCCTGACCCCGGTCCTAACTGCCCTCCTGGTCCCGGACCCCGACAGCCGTCCCACCGCCGAAGCCCTCGACCACATGCTCGCCCACACAGCCGAGCGCCCCTACCCCTTCACTCCCCCGCCTCCCCAAATCTCCCCCACCTCAACCACCTACACCTCCACCCCCAGTTCCCCGTACACCGCTGGCCCACAGCACGATCCATCCTCCACATCCGCCCCACAGCACTTTTCGGCCGGGCCCACCCACACCCCCGGCCAAGCGCATCCCCCAGCCGGGCCTGGCCACGCCTTCTGCCCACAGCACGATTCCTCCTCTGGATCCACCCACACCTCAGCCCCACAGCACTTTTCGGCGGGGACCACCCACACCCCCGGCCAAGCGCACCCCCCAGCCGGGACCGACCACAGCTCGGGCCGAGTGCATTCCTCGGCTGGCCCCACCCACAGCTCTGGTCCTCATTTCTCCGCGGGCTCTGTTCATCCCTCCGGGCAGCGGGATTCGTCCGCATATCCGCATGGTCCGCAGTCGCCCGTCCGATCGCGGCGCGGTTGGGCGGTGGCGGGGGTTGCGGTCCTGGCTTCCGGGGCGATTCTGGCCGTATTCGGGCTGGTTCTCTTGCGGTCGACGCCGTCCGCGCCCGAGGCGGGTGGTGCGGATCAGCCGGTGCCTTCGCAGGTGGTTGGTCCGGCGAGCATAGTGGCACCGTCCGCTACCGCCAGGATCACCGCCGCTCCCCCGGTCGGTGAGCAGTCGAATCTGCTCACCCCCGAGGGCATGCGGGCGGCCGTCGCGGCGCTCGAAAAGGCCGCGGGCGGGCAGCAATTCACCGAGACCACCATCTATCCCGGCTACGTGAACACCGGCGCGCCCGTGGCGGGCCAGCCGGGGTTGTTCGACCGGTTCAGCTATCGCAACGGCAAGGCCGCGCGCAGCGGGCCGGGTGGTCAGCTCACCGATCCGACCATCGCACTGGGGTCCGTCGACTGGTCGGTGCTGCCGAAACTGTTCGACGCGGCCGATCAGCAGCTCCGAATCCCACATCCCACAAGCAGATACGTCATCGTCGACCCGGCTTGGACATTCAACGACAACCGACCCTCGCTGCTGATCTACCTGTCCGACGACTACGGCGGCGCATATCTCGCCGCCGATCTGGACGGCACAATCGTGCGGACGTACCCCCGCAAGTGATCTGGGGGGTATGACACTCCCAGGGCGCGGCAATCGGGGCCCCGGCACGACAAAATCGGTTGAGTGGGTGCCTGCAGGCGTCGAGGATGGCCGGGTGACGGGATCGGTGTTGTGGTTGACCGGTGCGCCGGGGGTTGGGAAGTCGACGGCCGGGTGGGGGTTGTTCATGTGGGCGCGGGCTGCGGGGCGGGCGGTGGCGTATGTGGATATCGATCAGTTGGGGTTGCTGGCTCCGGTACCGGAGGGGGATGTGGGATATCACCGGATCAAGGCGGGCAATCTCGTCGAGGTGGTCGAGGTGTTCCGGCGGCACGGGGTGGAGCAGGTGATCGTGTCGGGGGTGGTCGATCCGGTGCGGGGCATCGCGCCATATGTGGGAGATCTTGATATCACGCTCGTCCGGTTGCGTTGCACGGCAGGGGAATTGCGACGTCGTTATCTCGGGCGGGGATCATCCGGCGAGCGTGTGGTTCAAGCGTTGGAATTCTCGGATCTGCTGGATCGCAATGGCATCGGCGTCCCATTGGATATCACCACGCTGTCACCCGAGGCCGTCGTCGACGCACTCTCCGAGCGAATTGGCACTGCGGCACAGGGGAACACCGTACCGCCGACCACCGAAACGGACGGATTCACCGAGCCGCTTCCGGTGCTGCTACTCCTCGGCCCCACCGCGGTAGGCAAGTCGGCCGTGGGCTGGGAGGTACTGCGGACTCTGTGGGATCGAGACCTTCCGGCCGCCTTCATCGACGCCGAGCAACTCGGCTTCCACCCTGACGGGTCAGGCCCGAATATCAAGGCCCAGAATCTTCTTCGCGTCTGGCACGGATACCGTCGCGCGGGCGCACGAGCGCTGATCGTCGTGACACGGGGCCAACCCGAGCCCTTTACGCGAGCGCTCTGCGAAGAGTTCGTCACCACCGTCCGGCTGGACGCCTCCCCCGAGGAGTTGGCGAAGCGGATCGCCCAGCGCGCACACGGACAAGGCCCCGGCCTCGCGGGCGATTCCCTCATCGGGGCATCCGCCGAACGGCAGACGCGAACCGGGCGGCGCGCCGACGCGGAGGCGCGCACATTGCGCCGAAACACCGACGGCATCCCGGTGATCGAAACCGACGGCGCGGACATTGCGAGTATCGCGGCCGAATTGGCCGATTTCATGATCGAAATTCGTTGACCCCCAACATATTCGATCTATATAACCCGTAAACCCCTACTGCGTCGAGGAATTCGAATTTGCGCGCCCGGGATCGACGCTCGCCCCGCTCCACCCGGTCGGATGATGACTGCATTGGACTCGGATGAGGGAGCAGAATCATGAGTCGTCGATGGCCACGTCTGGCAGGAATCGTCGCGGGGCTCGCCTTGAGCCTCGCCGCACTGACGCCGGTAACCCATGCCGCGCCGAGCGACAGCGCCACCTGCGCAACCAAACCGCGACCGGCGGGCAAAGTGCTACAGGGATATTGGGAGAACTGGGACGGCGCGTCCAATGGCGTGCATCCGGGCATGGGGTGGATTCCGATCACCGACGCCCGCATGGCCACACACGGTTACAACGTCATCAACGCGGCATTCCCGGTCATCCGCTCGGACGGCACCGCGCTGTGGGAGGACGGGATGGATTCGACGGTCAAGGTCGCGACGCCCGCGGAAATGTGCCAGGCCAAGGCGGCCGGAGCCACCATCCTGATGTCCATCGGCGGCGCGGCGGCCGGTATCGACCTCAATTCCAGCGCGGTCGCCGACCGTTTCGTCGCGACCATCGTGCCGATTCTGAAGCAGTACAACTTCGACGGCATCGATATCGACCTGGAGACCGGCCTCACCGGCAGCGGCAATATCAAGACGCTGTCCACCTCCCAGGCCAATCTGATCCGGATCATCGACGGCATCCTGGCCCAGATGCCCGCGGGCTTCGGCCTGACCATGGCCCCCGAAACCGCCTATGTCACCGGCGCGAGCGTCACCTACGGTTCGATCTGGGGCGCCTACCTGCCGATCATCAAGAAGTACGCCGACAACGGGCGGCTCTGGTGGCTCAACATGCAGTACTACAACGGCAGCATGTACGGCTGTTCCGGCGACTCCTACCAGGCCGGAACGGTCCAAGGGTTCACCGTTCAAACCGATTGCCTGGCAAAGGGTCTCACCGTACAGGGCACCACGATCACCGTCCCCTACGACAAGCAGGTCCCCGGCCTGCCCGCCCAGCCCGGCGCGGGCGGCGGCTATATGTCCCCGAGCCTGGTCGCCCAGGCGTGGAACCATTACGGCAGCGGCGCGGGCAATCCGCTCAAAGGCCTGATGACCTGGTCGATCAACTGGGACGGCTCCCGCAATTGGACCTTCGGCAACAACGTCAAATCGCTACAGGCCAGGAGCTGATCAATTGCATTGAGGCGGACGCGCGCCGCGCTGTAGACTGACGCCCGCGCACGGCGCGCGTCCGACGAACCGGAACCAAGGAGCTGATGAATATGGCCCGCACAGGCTGTATTCGCCATGCCCTCATCCGGTTCGTGCGTTGACGCACGCCCGGATCGTACTTCCACGATCTGGAGATCTCATGTCCACCACTCCTCCGGTGACCGACCTGCGCACCGAACGTCTCGTCCTGCGCCGCTGGACATCCGGCGAGATCGACGCCGTACTCACCGACCGGCGGCTGCCGCACTGGGCGGCCGACTTCCCCGCCGAGGGCGACCGGGTCATCGCCGGTCTGATCTCGGAGAATCCGGACTGGTCGACCGAGTACGGCCATCGCCTCATCGCCGAACGCGACGGCGGCCTGATCATCGGATCGATCGGCCTGTTCTGGCCGCCGAACAATGGCGAAATCGAAATCGGCTACGGCATAGCGCCTTCCCGCCGGGGCCGCGGCTACGCCACCGAGGCCACCCGCGCACTGGCCGAATTCGCCTTGGGCGCAGCACAAGTGCACACCGTGCTGGCGAAGGTCGAACTGTCGAATCCGGCTTCGATCCGTGTGCTGGAGAAGGCGGGCTTCCGGCACAGTCCGGCGCTCATCGACGAGGACGTCGCGGAATTGCGCCTGAGGGCCTAATCCTCCTGTCCGGCCAGGGCTTCCGCGGTGAGTGACAGGTGTCGGGTCAATACCTCAGCCGCGGTGTCGGCGTCGCGGGACAGTGCGGACTCCTCGAGTCGGCGGTGTTCCTCGGCGCCGTCCCGGTGCGGATTGCGCCGCGCCGACAGCCGGCGGGCCAATTCGCTTGCGGTCCAGAGGCGATCGAAGGTTTCGAGCAGGGCGTGGTTGGCGCAACCCTCCAGCAGAGTGCGATGGAAGCTCCGGTGCGCCTCGGACCAGGCTTCGCTGTAGTAGTCGCCGTCCCGCGGTGTGAAGGGCGGCGTGCGGGCGAGGCGGTGGTGGGCGGCTCGGACGCGGGCCTCCCAGTCGAGGTCGCCGCGTTCGATGGACATGCGCAGCATCGCCGGTTCGATGGTCCGGCGGGCCTCCGCGATCTCCTGCCAGCGGCGGTCGGTGAATTCCGGTACGGCGAAGCCGCGATTGGGCAGCCGATCGGCCAGGCCCTCGCCGACCAATCTCACCAGGGCCTCACGCACGACGGCCAGGCTGACACCCTGCGCCCTGGCCAGATCCTGCGGTTTCAGGGCGTCGCCGGGTGCGTGCTCCCCGCGCATGATCGCCTCACGCAGGCGGAGGTAGACCTGCTCGGAGAGCATCTGCTTCGCTGGTGACGTCGAGGGGTGGGCCGTCCGGATCATCCGCTCAGCATAGACGATTCGACAAATAATCGATTATTCGTGCTACGGTCGATCATGTTCCACAGTTCGGCTCGAAAGGTACGCGATGAGCGCCAACGACCCCTTCGCCCGCCTCCCGCAGGCGGCCTCGTTCACTGTCACCAGCACCACCGTCACCGACGGCGCCCCATTGCCGCCGCAGCACTGGTCCTCCGGCGTACCCGGCGGGAAGGACATATCGCCGCAGCTGTCCTGGAGCGGCGCTCCGGACGGCACCGAAAGCTACGCCGTCACCGTCTACGACCCCGACGCCCCGACCGGATCCGGATTCTGGCACTGGGCGGTCGCCGACATCCCCGCCACCGTCACCGAACTGCCCGAGGGTGCGGGTGACGACACCGGTTCGGCCTTGCCCGAGAAGGCTTTTCAGCTGCCCAACGACGCGCGCATGGCGCGTTTCCTCGGCGCGGCCCCGCCCGCCGGGCACGGACCGCACCGCTATGTGATCGTCGTGCACGCCCTCGATGTCGAATCCCTCGGCGTCCCCGCCGATGCCACCCCGGCCTATCTGGGCTTCGTCATGAGCTCGCACATCCTCGGCCGCGCGGTGCTGACCGCTACGGCGTATACGCCTCCCGCGACCGAAGTCGTTGAACGCGTGGAGGTCTCGCGCGTCATTCCCGCTCCCCCCGCCGCCGTCTTCGCGATCCTCACCGATCCGAAGGGCCATGTGGACATCGATGCGTCCGGGATGCTCATGTCCGCCGAGGGCCAGCCGGTCGAGCGGGCCGGTGACAGATTCGTGGTGCATATGGACCGAGATGCCCTGGGAGACTTCCCACTCGGCAAATACGACGTCGAGGTCGTCATCACCACACTGATCCCCGACGAAGAGATCGCCTGGACGGTCGAGGGTCAGCTGCGGCCGCATGTCCGCCACATCTACGGCTACCGGCTCGCGCCGACCGAGGGCGGCACACTCGTCACCTCCTACTACGACTGGTCCGAACTCGACGAGACCTGGAAGCGGCGACTGACCTTCCCGGTGGTCCCCGAAACCGCCCTCCGGGCCACCCTCGGCATCCTCGAACGCACCGTCCGCCGCCGCACCACCTGATCTCGCGGGGCCGCATAGGAATTCCCTATGGGGCCCGCTGACAATTCGTCTTTGCCACCGCTTCTTTTCGGGACATACCGTGAAAACAGCTCGACGCCGATTCCATTTTTCGCCGAGCGTCGACACGTAATCGAAAGGATCAGTGGCATGACCACGATCGAAACACGGTCGGAAACGCGAGAACTCGCGGGGAAGCGCGCCTTGGTCACCGGCGGCACTCGCGGAATAGGAGCGGCCATTGTGCGCCAACTCCTCGACGCGGGGGCCGAGGTGCTGACGACCGCCAGGTCGACGACCAGCACCGCGCCGGAGGGGGCCTCCTTCGTGGCGGCCGATGTGCGGACGCGGGCCGGTGCGGAGGCGATCGCCGCCGCCGCGCGGGAGCTGCTCGGCGGGGTGGATGTGCTGGTGCACAACGCGGGTGGTGGGCAGCCGCATCATGGAGCCCTGGCCATTCCCGACGAGGTGTGGCAGGACGCGCTGGATTTGAACTTCCTGGCCTCGGTGCGACTGGACGCGCTGCTGGCACCGGGGATGCGGGAGCGCGGTTCGGGAGCGATCGTGCACATCTCCTCGGCCGCGGTCCCGTCCGTCGCGCCACCCTTCCTGCACTACACGACGGCGAAGGCGGCGCTCGAGAACTACAGCCGCGGGCTGGCCGCGGAGTTGGCGCCGTTCGGGATTCGGGTCAACGCCGTATTGCCGGGCCGGACCGCCACCCCGGGCGGCGAGGCGACGCGGGAGCGGTGGGCACTGCTGAACGAGGGGCCGGGCCAGGACAACACCTTCCCGCCGCTGGGCCGCGACGGCAGACCCGACGATATCGCCGACGCGGTGCTGTTTCTCGTATCCGGCCGGGCGAGTTGGCTGACCGGAAGCAGTCTCGTCGTAGACGGCGGCGAATTCCCCCGGGGCTGAAGCGAATCGGAAGGAGGCCCGGCATGGGCGTCTACAGCGACAAGAATGTGGTGATCACCGGGGGCGGTAATGGCCTGGGGTTCGCGATGGCGAAGCTGCTGGTGGACGACGGAGCGCGGGTGATGATCACCGGTCGTTCACAGGCCACCCTCGACGCCGCGCGGGAGCGGCTCGGGGACAACGCGTTGGCCGTCCGGGGCGATGTGTCCGCGGTATCGGACCTGGCTGCCTTGGCCGACCGCGTGCGGGATGAATTCGGCACGGTCGACGCCCTTTTCGTCAATGCGGGCATCGCGGCCCTCACGCCGTTCGAATCGACGACCGAGCAGATGTACGACGAACTGTTCGCGATCAATGTCAAGGGCGCGTTCTTCACCGTGCAGAAACTCGCTCCGCTGCTGAATACGGGTGCGGGGGTCGTTCTCACCACCTCGAATGCGAATACCATCGGCGTGCTGGAGTCGAGTGTCTATTCCGCGGGCAAGGCGGCACTGCGCTCATTCGCCCGCACTCTGTCCCGCGAGCTGATTTCGCGTGGAATTCGGGTCAACGCGATCAGTCCCGGCCCTATTGATACGGGAATTCTGGAGGCCACGATGACCGCGGCGGCCGCCGAGCGGTTCAAGGCGGAACGGGTCGCGGACAATCCCATGCGGCGGTTCGGTACGCCCGAGGAAATCGCGCGGGCGGCAATATTTCTCGCCTTCGAGGCGACCTACACCACCGGGGCCGAACTCGTCGCCGACGGTGGCGCCACGCAGCTGTGAGTCGGCGCTAGGACGCCAAGGGGGCGGCGCTGTACCAGATCTCCTGCCGCAGGAGTTCGAGTAGCGCCGTCGCCGCCCGTCCCGCCTCCTGACGCACCACGGCGACGACGGGCTGGGAGACGATCGGAAATACCGGGCGCACAAGGTATTCGTAGCCGTGGGGCACCGCGGAGGCCGGAACGAGTGTCACACCCAGTCCGTGGGCGGCCCAGCGCACGGCCGTCGCCGTCTGGGATACGCGGGCGGCGGTGACCGGGGTCAGCTCGTTGTCACGCAGTACACCGGTGAGCACACCGTCGAGCGCGCTGTCACGGTCGAACCGCACCCACGCTTCGCCGTCCAGTTCACGCAGGGCGACCCGGTCCGCGGCCAGCTGCGAATGTCCGGCGCTCAGCACCACGGCGAACTCCTCGTGGCCGAGATGGTGCGCACCGGCCGGACCCCGCTCGCACGCCGCCATCAGCGCGAGATCCAGCGCGCCCCGGCGGCAGAGTCGTTCCAGCTCGGCGGAACTCGGCTCCTCGAAGACGGTGACCTCCAACCGGGGGAAGCGCCGACGCAGCGCGCCCAGCGCGCCCGGCAGTTGCCGCGTGCCGAAACCCATCTGCACCGCGACCACCACTTCGCCCGCCAGTTCCTCGGCCCCGGCCCGGGCGGTCGCGCGCGCCTGACGCGCCGCGCGCACCGCGATCTCCGCATCCCGCAGAAACGCGCGACCGACCGCGGTGGGAACGAGGCCCGTCGGCGTGCGCGCGAACAGAGTCACGCCGAGCTCCCGCTCCAAATTGCGGATCTGCTGGGACATCGACGGTTGGGCGACATGCAGCAGCTCCGCAGCCGCCGTGACCGAGCCCGCCTCCGCGACGGCCAGGGCGTATTCGAACTGACGAAGGCTCATCGGCCCCATCTTATCCACGTCACCGATGGCGAGATCGTGTGCACGAGCTGACGAACTCCTCGGGCAAGGTGTCAGGGCGCGCAGGGAGATCGTCGACCCGATCTTTCTCCCGCTGGTCCGTGGCACAGTGGATCCGAGACGACCCCCCAGGGAGGAGCAACACACGATGAGCGGACGCACCCCCAGCCAGTGGGAGGAGATCACGGCCGCCGATCCGGCGCATTCGACCTGGTACGTGGAGCGGTTCCGGACATTGGCGGCGGAGGGCACCGATATCGTCGGCGAGGCGCGACTGATCGACGCGATGCTCGAGCGCGGTGCGCGCGTCCTGGACGCGGGATGCGGTCCGGGGCGGGTGGGCGGTTATCTGCATCGCGCCGGTCACCTCGTGGTCGGCGTCGACGTCGATCCGGTCTTGATCGCCGCCGCCGAGCAGGACCATCCCGGCCCGACCTGGATCGTCGGCGATCTCGCCGAACTGGATCTGCCCGACCGCTTCGATGTCATCGTGTGCGCGGGAAATGTGATGACATTCGTGGCGCCGTCGACCCGGACGGCCGTGCTGACGGGGTTCGCCCGCCACCTCGCCCCGAACGGTCGCGTGGTCGTGGGGTTCGGCGCGGATCGTGGTTACGAGTTCCCGCGATTCCTCGCCGACGCCGAGAGCGCCGGACTCGTTGTGGACGTGCGACTTTCGACGTGGGATCTGCGCCCGTTCACCGACGACTCCGATTTCCTGGTGGCGGTATTCTCTGCAACGAAATCGGATCCCAGGTGAATACGAGTGGCGGTTGGGAATCGGCGCTTCACAGGCCCGCGGCGGTGAGCCGGTAGTCCGCTTCGAGCAGCAGCCACCCGCTCAGCTGCACCGATAGATCCGGGCTCAGGTTCTCCGCGGGCGGAGGCGGTGAATGTGTGAGTTGGGCAAGGACTTTCGTGCCGTCGGGGATCGTGACCGGGCGGGACCAATCCATGCCGAACAGTGGCAGCCCGTGTACCTCGGCACGGTTCTCCCAGGCCGCTCGCGCGGAGGCGTGCACGATTCGCGCCGCGGTCGTATCGCGCAGGGACAGTGCGGCTTCGGCGAGATAGCGGGCGAGGATGCCCATGAACAGTCCGGAATCGTCCGCACCGGAGGCGGCGATCACTCCGGTGTGGGCGAGCCTGTCGCCGGCCGCGGCGACGAGTGCGGCCGCGCGGTCGTGATGAACCGATTCGCCTGTGCGGACGGCTAATTCGGCTTCCAGCCCGATGACCACGCCTTGACAGTAGGTCAGGACGGTGCGGTCCACCCGCCCGCCGGGCTCGTAGAGACCGTCGAGGATCAGATCGCTGTCGGCGTCGCGTAATCGGGTGTGCAGGAAGTCGGCGAGTTGCTCGGCGCGCGGCAGTTCGCCCAAGCGCGCCAGAGCGATCGCGGTCGGACCGATCGCCGGGGTGTTGTAGTAGTCGGCATTGATCCGCCACGGCACCGCGCCGACGGCCGGGTTCCAGCCATCCACCAGGGCCGACTTCAAATCTTCGACCGCATCGCCGAACCGGATGCCGAGCAGTCGATCGGCGCGTTCGAGCGCCAATGCCAGCCACGCCATATCGTCGTAGTACCGATTGGTCCAGCCGGTGAGATTGCGTGCCCGAATCCCATTGGCGAGGGCGATAACTCGTTCGACGCGTTCGGGAGTGCGGGCGCGGTACGCGGCATCCACCGCGCAGTCGAGCAGATGGGCCTGCCACCAGTAGCACCATTTCAGAAGCGACTGATCCAAGAGCGACGACGGCCAGACGAGCGTGCCCAACCGCAGCCCCGACTGTCCCCACAGCGTGCGCACATGCCGGCGCACGATCGCCTGTTCCGCCAGATCCGCCCGCTTCGCGCACTCCTCGACGCCCACGCAGTACGCGCCCGCGCTCCGCGTGAGCGATCGCGCCTGGGTCGGCTGGGTGAGCGCGGTGAGTGCGACCGTCGCCCCGGCGGCGAACAGCACGCTGCGCCGACTGATCCCCTTGTTCCGGCGATCCATCCGCCCGGACTCCTCTTACAGAACAACGCTCACCAGAGCCGGAAACCGTTCAGTTACAGCTTATCCTGCCCTGGCCGCCACGGCGCGGCGCGCGGGATAACCCCAGGTGAAGGAGTTGATCACCGACAGCGATCCGCTGCGTTGGCCATGCATCAGCTACTGCCTCGTTACCTTCGAGACACGCGAAGTTCAGCAATCCCCGACCGCACGGACTCGTGAATGTCCAGCGTCAGTTGCACAGTGGCGAGCACACTTTCCGGTGCGATCCGGTTGTCGGCCTCGCCACGCAGACAGGCCAGTACGTGGTCGATCATCGCGGTGTAACTCGAATCGCCTTCCGGTGCACGGCCACGGATTCCGTCTGAGGTGTATTCGGTTGTGGTGGAATCGGATTGCTGCGCCACCCCGGTGAATCGATGTTCGAGCACACCGTCGGTGAAGGTGGCGCGGTAGCCGCCGCGAGAGCCGTGGGCATGCGGCATGAGCGAACTGGCGCTGACGCGGACGAGTCTGTCGGGGTAGGACAGCAGCGCGACCGTCGGCCACTACACGACCGCGTAGAAATCTCGCCCGGGGCGGCGGCCCCTACAACCATTGGCAGCGGGACTGCGTGGGAACGGCCGTGCGCATCCTGAGGCAGAATACGGGCGTGGACGACTTGCCGGGATCCGGCGAAAACGAGCTCGATGCGGTGGAACGGTTACATGGGAAGCCGGAAGATACGACGGCGGCCGAGAGTGGTCGCTCCGAGGGGGACAACAGCACGGCAAAGCTCATCCGGCTGCCACATCGACCGCGCCGCAGGACCTGGCAGCCCGAGGGCGGTACGGTATTCGATCCCGCACCGACCAGGCCCGTCCTGCGATCGGAACTGCAGTCCGAAACGGGGGCATGGCCGGTCGATCCGGGCGCGGGCGAACATGAGGGAAGCGTCATCGATCTCGGCGCGTCGCGACGCAAACGAGCCGGTAACGAGGCTCCGGGGGTAGGAATTCGGCGTCTGGCCAAGCCGCGCAGAATCGGGCCGGACACCCCGTAGAAACCGTCACCGCCCGCAGCCGGGGTCAGCCGAAGATCGGGGTTTCGGTGCTGTAGAGGAAACGGGTCAGGGAGCGATCGATGAATCGCTCCTCGTCCGGGGCGACGGTTGTGGTGTGGGTGTCGGAGGTGAACCAGCGGGCGGCGTCGGCGATGTCGTCGACCCACACCTCGGCGACGCCATCGTAGAAGACGCTGCTGACGCCGGGGATCTCGTCGTCGGTGGGCAGCAGGTGGTCGACAGCGCGCCCGGACATGTCGCGCAGGTGCGCCGCCTCGTATTCGACCCGCTCACCACCGCACAGCGCCGACACCTCGGCGTCGCCCTGTCCCGCGTCGCCGAGGCCGTGCGGCGCGAGACATCCGGGTGAATGCTCACCGCTGTCGCCATCGACCCGAGCCGGGGGCTGCGCACGGCCCGCCCGATCGGGCCCCAACATGAGCAGCAGGAGCGGCACGGATCCAGCCCCCTGCTGCTCGAATCCTGCTGCACTGCAGCCTGCTTCGAATCGGGGTGAAAATCACCCGGCATCATGAATAGGTGGAGTCGACGCAACAAACCGAAAGACATGAGCTCGCCGGAGAACGTGAGACGCTCACCCGAGCTCTGGAATTCCAGCGAGAAACATTGGCCCGGATATGCTCCGGGCTCACCGCCGACCAGCTTCGCACGCGGGCCGTGGAGCCGTCGGCACTGTCGCTGATCGGACTCGTCCGCCATCTGACCGATGTCGAACTGGGCTGGTTCGACCGCATCCTGTCCGGCGGCAACATCCCATTCCGCTATTGGCGCGCCGACGCCCCGGACGGCGCGGACTTCGACATCGACGAGGCCGATACCGACGAGGCGCTCCGGTTGTGGCACAACGCATGTGACCGATCCCGCGAAATCACCGCCGCCCGCGAGTCGCTCGACGCCTACGGCGTCTACCAGCCGACCGGCGAGAGCTTCAGCCTGCGCTGGATTCTCGTGCACATGATCGAGGAATACGCTCGTCACAATGGTCACGCGGACCTCATTCGGGAACGGATCGACGGCCGGACCGGCATCTAGAAGCGGCTCCCGCGCCGATCGCGGGCGCACGCTAATCTATTGCGTGCGAGGAGGTTACATCGAAATGCGCAACAAGCTCGATCAGCGTGACAGCGGCCTGGCGTCGGGAGTGTTCCTGAAACCACAGCGGCAGCCGAGTCGGGGCGGTCTGGACGTGATCGGCGCGGTGCTGCTGTTCGTAGGGGTGTTCTTCTTCGGCAACGTCCTGACATTCGTCGTCGGCATGCTCGGCGCACCGGGAGGAGCGTCGAGCGAATGTACCGGCCAGTGCCGCACCTACGTCGACGCGGGTTCCGATCTGATGGGTTACGGGACATACGGTATCGGGCTCGTCGTGCTGATTCTGATTGCATGGAGCGTGCGACGTGAACGGCGCGCGATGGTGTGGCCGCTGCTGTCGATCCCGGTGCTGATCCTTGTGGCGATCGTCAGTTTCTGGCTCGCCGCCCACGGGGCCGCATCCGCGCACAGCTGAGATCGGGCCGAGCGAGCAGGCGCTCGGACCGGCCGAGGCGCTACGGCTTCCAGACGTATCGGATGTCCGGCTCGCGTTCCTCGTTCTCGCTGCCGTCGGTGCGGAAGCTTTCCACGAAGCCATGGCGTTCGTAGAAGCGCTGGGCGGGAGTGTTGACCTGGAAGGTCCAAAGCTCGAGGCCGCCAGGACAGCGCTCCTTCGCGACCGCGATCAGACGGTCACCGATGCCGCGCCCACGCCAGTCCGGGTCGAGGTAGAGCTGGTCGAGTTCACCGTTGTGCAGCACCATTACGCCGACCACGGCGTCCCGTGCCTCGGCCACCCAGGTCTCCCGGGTGGGTACGACGTTGTGCACGAACCAGTCTCGGATCCGGTCATCGTCTCGAGGGCGACGCACCGTCGGCAACGCCGCATCGAACGAGCGGATCCAGACCTCCGCCACCGCCGCCGCATCGGCTTGGACGGCGCGGCGGATCAGCACTTGATGATTGTCCATTCGTAGTACTCGTTGGTTGCGACAGGCTGATTGAACTTCGAGACGTAGGACCTCGTGAATCCTGTGGTGTCTCGGGACGACGGAGGCCGACGGCGTCTCAGCCGGATCAGTGAATCACGAGAAGGGGGAAATCAGATGGAGTTTCGGTGTAGAGCCGTGGGGTGAGACGGTAGGGAATCCGTCCCACCTCAAAGAGTCCGAACAGGGAAAGTGCCTGGCTATCAGGTTCGAGGACGGGGGCCCGCTCGACGGGGCCCGGCTAGCCTCCCCCGCCTCCGGCCTCGGCACCACGCCCGCCATTGTCGGAGCGTATGCGCTCGCCGGTGAACTCGCTTCGGCGACAGGGGAATTCACCGCCGCATTCGCCCGCTACGACCGGCGCATGCGGCCGTTCATCACGACATGTCACACCCGCGCACGAGCCGGGGGCAACCTCTACATCAGCCGATCGAAGTTCTGGTGGCAGATGCAACAGATCCGCCTGTCGAACATCTCGCTCGTCCGGCGGCGGATGGCCCGCGCGGCCGCCGAGGACAAACAACAGATCGCCAACTCGATCGACCTTCCCTAGTACTGAACCAACATGCCGGACCCTTTGCGGTGCAGCGCATTTCGTCGGACGAACCGCGACGCGGTCCTCGACGCGCTCGACGCCGACCACCAGCCGACCCGGCTAGCGCGCCCGGCGGGGCAGGCAGAACATCAAGGCCCACAGCACGATCAACGCACCGCCGACCCACCAGAGCACGCCGGTGAACGCGTCGCGGTTGAGCGCGCCCGCGGGTGCGCCGCCGGTGCTGGAGAAGAACATTGGGCCCGTCAGCGCGATACCGAGGGCGTAGCCCAGCTGGAGCGCGGTGTTGAACAGGCCCGAGGCCGAACCGGCGCTCTCGCGCGGAACCCGCGCCAGAGTCAGATCGGCGATCGGTCCGCCGATCATGCCGAAGCCGAAGCCGAGCAGTAGCACGGGGACCGTCATCGCCAGCAGGGTGACCTCCATCCGGCCGCTGATCTGGAGCGCGTAGGCCGCGATCGCGGCGAGGGCGATCAGGGTTCCGGTTTGCGGCAGCCGACGCGCGAAACGTCCGGCGGTCTTGGTCGCGACCATCGCACCGGCCAACTCGCCGAGGGCGAGCAGCACGAAGGCAAGGGCCGCCATCAGCGGGCTCATGCCCAGGCCGTGCTGGAGGTACAGACTCCAGGTCATGAAGAACAACCCGCACACCAGGGCCATCGTCAACTGTGCGGACAGACCGCCGGAGAACTGCTTGCTCTTGAACAGCGACAGCGCCACCAGCGGTGAATCGTTGGTGCGGCGGCGCTGGTGAACGAGGAAGGCGGCCAGTACGAGCAGACCGCCGGCGAGCATGGCGAAACACCACAGCGGCCAGCCGTGGGTGTGGCCCTCGGTGAGCGGGAAGACGATCAGCACCATCGCGATCGCCGACAGCAGCACCCCGGCGAGGTCGAGGCGGTCGGCCTTCGCCGCGGTCGACTCCGTGATGAACATGCGTCCGAGGATGATCACCGCGACGCCGACGGGAACGTTGATCAGGAATATCGGTCGCCAGGACAGTCCGAACAGGTCGGCCTCGGTGAGCACGCCGCCCAGGATCGGACCCGCGACGTTGGCGGTCGCCAGGATGGCCCCGTAGAGGCCGAAGGGGCGGCCGCGGTTTTCGCCGTCGAAGGTAACGTGCAGGGTCGCCAGCACCTGCGGGATCATCACGGCCGCGGCCCCGCCCTGGAGCACGCGCGCGACGATCAGCATGCCGGGCCCGACCGCGATGCCGCACAGCAGCGAGGCGAGGGTGAATCCGACGGTGCCGAGCAGGAAGGTCCTGCGTCGGCCGTAGAGGTCGCCGAGCCTGCCGCCGGTGATCAGCCCGAGCGCGAAGGTCAGCGCGTAGCCTGCGGTCAGCCACTGCACCACGGCCGGTCCCGCGCCGAGCGACTGCTGGAGAGTGGGCATGGCCGTCAGGACGACCGAATCGTCGACGATGTTCATGAGTTCGCCGGTCAGAACGACCGCGAGGGCGATCTTGGCGGCCGTCGTCGTCTTCGACGCGGTGCCGGATGGGGTACTGCCCGCGGGCTCGCGGGTGTGCTCGGGTTCGTTGTCGAGCGCGGAGGAATTCATGGCAGGACTCCTGGTTCACCGAATCGGGGAGCTCGCCGTCAACACACCAGGGCCGGACAACACGAAACCCGGGGCAGTCGGCAGAGCTGCACCCGGGAAATGACAGAAAACAGGGATTGGGTGACGCAACTCAGGCCAGCGCGACGTCCGCCCCGGACACGTTCAGAAATCAGGACGTGGGGGAACACGGACGGCTACATGGCCTGGGATATAAGTCACCACCTCGAATCCACTACAGAAGCAACGAACCTGCACTCTACCCCGCCTCAACTCGGGACTCCCCCGGCCGTGCATCCTCAGTGCCGACCGCTACCGTCCGATCGGTCGACATATGGCCGAATACAGTGACCCCCAGTCCAATTCACGTGGTCGCCCCGGCGCTCGTTCTGGTTGAATCGCCCGTATGGCAACCAGCGTGCGCATTCCCGGGCTGGTGCTCACCGAGCACGAGTTCTCCGTCCCCCTCGACCATTCCCGCCCTGACGGCCCGAAGATCACTGTCTTCGCGCGGGAGATCGCCGATCCGGACGGGCTCGACCGGCCGTTTCTCCTCTACCTTCAGGGCGGGCCCGGGCACGAGGCGCCGCGGCCGTCGCGCGGGACGCCGAGCTGGCTGTCGCGAGCGTTGCAGGAGTACCGGGTGCTGATGCTCGACCAGCGCGGCACCGGGCGGTCCACGCCGGTCGGCATGTTGTCCGGCTCTCCGGCCGAGCAGGCCGAATACCTCACCCACTTCCGCGCCGACGCGATCGTCCGCGACGCGGAGTTCGTGCGGCGGCAGTTGGGCGTCGAGAAGTGGAGTGTGCTCGGACAGTCGTTCGGCGGGTTCTGCACGCTCGCCTACCTTTCCCACGCTCCCGAGGCCCTGGCCGAGGCCTTCTTCACCGGCGGGCTGCCGCCGATCGCGCGGCATCCCGACGAGGTCTACACCGCGACGTTCGCCAACCTGATCGAGCGCAATCGCCAGTACTACCTGCGCTATCCGGGCGATCGCGAGCGGGTGGAAGCGCTGCTGCCGATGCTCGACGACGGGGCCGTCGTCCTGCCCGACGGCAGTCCGCTCACCGCGCGGTTGTTCCAGCAGCTCGGGTACGTCCTCGGTACCAGCGGCGGCGAGGAGGCGCTGCACTATCTGCTCGAACGCGACCCCAAGTCCCCCGCCTTCGCGCACGACGTCGCGAACTCGCTGCCGTTCACCGCGCGCAATCCGCTGTACTCGGTGATCCACGAGTCGTCCTACTCCGATGGCTTCGCCACCCGCTGGTCCGCCGAGCGCGTGCTGCCGGACAAGTTCCGCACCGACCGGACGCTGTTCACCGGGGAGCACGTGTTTCCCTGGATCTTCGACGACTTCCACGGTCTCCGGCCGATGAAGGAGACCGCCGAACTGCTGGCCGCACACCAGTGGCCGCGGTTGTATGACGCCGACGTGCTGCGCGAGTGCACGGTCCCGGCGGCGGCCGCGATCTATGCCAACGACATGTATGTCGAGCGAAAGTTCTCCGAGGAGACCGCGCGGTCGATCCCGACACTGCGGCCGTGGATCACCAACGAGTACGAGCACAACGGCCTGCGCGCGGCGGGCGATCACGTGCTCGGGCGGTTGATCGACCTCGTCCGCGGCCGGATCTGACGGCTTCACCACGGCACGGTACGTCCGAAGTCCGCGATATCGTGCGCGAACCGTGCCTCAAAGGAACTGTCCGCTGGCCAGATAGGGCGCCGGAGTCGGCATACCGCGGACGGCGATATAGCCCTCCTGGCCGATCCGCAGCCCGGCTGCCAGCCCGACGTCGACCGCCCACTCGTTCGCGACGGTGATGCGGTTGACGAGGGTGTCGGCACCTGAGGAAGCGAGCGCTTCCCACAGAAGATTTTCCGCGGTGCTGTGATCGGCCGCCGCCAGAAGGATCGAACGCCCTCGATCATCGAGATATACATATCCGCGCTTGTCAGCGGCACGAGACACCCTCAGGCGGTGATGGTTCAGCAATTGCCGGTGATCGGGTCCGTGGCCGGCGCCGCGAAGCTGTCGGTCCAGTCGGTCCATCCAGTCGAAGTCATCGACCGACCCCTCGGACAGACCGGTCACCGCCGGAAGGGTGGAGCGGTCGACGGTGCCGATCATGCGCATCTGAGGATGCAGCGAGAACCCGGCCAGCCGATATCGCCGGGTGGCGCCGGGATGTACGGACGAGGAGAAGATGCCCTGGCGACCATCGGCGTGGGTCAGGACGGCGTCGAGCAGTCGCTTCCCGATACCCCGCCCCTGCCGGTCCGGCAGGACGCCATATGTCGCCAAGTACCACAGGCGTTCTCGATTCTGCGAGATCGCGAATCCGACGACCTGCTCGCCATCGACCGCGATCCAACAACCGTGCGGGTCCACCTCCAGGAAATAACGCATCCGGTCGATCCACCGCTTGGCGGCCTGTTCCGATCGAGGTTCGGGTTCGGGCTCACCGACTCGCAGGTCACGCCGATCACTATCGAGAAAGACAGCATCAGAAGCACTTTCGGCGCCCGGCAGATCACCGACCCGCATCGGTCTCACCTCCGCACAATCCATTTTCCCACGGTACAAACCACACGGTGGAGAGGAGAACTGATTTTGCGCAGTCCGGAAGATCAACCCAATTGCCGACGAGAGCGTTTCGTTCAGTGAGAAGTTTGGGGGTGGAGGAGTTGCTGATTGAGGTATCTGCGTACGGCGTCTACATCCATGGGTGTTTCGGTGGTCAGGGTGTCGGACAGATCGGCGCAGGCACGGGCGGCTGCGGCGGCTCGTGGCAACATGGTGTTTTCATAGGCGCGGACGGCAGTGTCTCTCTCGGAGTGTGTGGCGAGGGCGTGGGCTAGGTCGACGCCGTCGAGCATGGCGAGGTTGGCCCCGATGCCGAACGGCGGCATGAGGTGGGCGGCATCGCCGAGCAGGGTGAGGCCCGGGGTGTGGTCCCAGCTGTGCCCGACCGGCAAGCCGTACAGGGGGCGGTTGATGAATCCTGCGTCGCTGTCGCGCAGCAGGCTGAGCAGGCTGTCGTGCCAGCCGTCGAACTCCCGCAGTAAGAGTTCCCGCACGGCGTCGGTGCCCTGGAAGTTCACGCCGGTGGCGGCGTGCCACTCCAGCGGGGTGTCGAGCATGGCGTAGATGCGCACGTGGCCGCCGCTGTTGCGCTGCGCGGACAGTGCTTTTCCGGCGGACTTGGCGATCATGGTGCCGTTGCCGATCAGGTTCGCGATGGCGGGGTGCTGGGTGTCGACGTGATCGAGATGGGTCTCGACGAGAGTGGTGCCGAGATATTCGGGCACGGCGTCGGATAGGGCCGGGCGGATCCGCGACCAGGCTCCGTCCGCGCCGATGATCAGTTCGAAGTCCTCGGCAGTACCGTCCGCCATATGCAGGCGGGCAGTACCGTCACCGAGCGGGGTCGCCCCGCTCGCGGTGCAGCCCCAGCGCACGGCGCCGTCGGCGAGGGAGCCCAGGAGCAGGGTGCGCAGCTGGCCGCGGTCGATCTCCGGTGCGTAGTCCTCCCCGTCGCCGGGCTGGTCGTGGCGCAGGACCCCGGCGGTGGCAGGTTCCAACACTCGGTGCTCCTGGCCCTCCGGGCGGGACAGAGCTCGGAACTGTTCGAACAGGCCCGCCGCGCGCAGGGCTGCCTGGCCGGTTTCGGGATGCAGATCCAGGGTGCCGCCCTGCGAGCGGGCGTCGGGAGAGCGCTCGCGCTCGTACACGGTGACCGGCCGGCCACACAGCTGCAGAACACGGGCACAGGCCAAGCCGCCGAGCCCAGCTCCGATGATCGCTACGCGCATGCCGAACCCTCCATCGTCAGCTCGTCGGAATCATCGTTGAGCGAAACACCGACGAGTACACAAACATTCGATCTCACAGGCCCACCCTGCGAGCCGCAGCTTGCGCAGGGCTTGCATGACACTGTCGCCGAAGCGAATCGACGAAGAGATCCAGACACCAGTGCGTGACCGCGAAGCCGCGAACGTGACGAGTGTCACTTCGTGTCAGATTCCGGGGACGCGGCGTGTCTCGAGGGCATGACTGATTTGAACGCCATCACCCAAGTGGTCGTCATCGGCGGCGGTTACGCCGGTGCCGTAGCGGCCAATCGGCTCCGGCTGCGTCGGGATATCGAGATCACCCTGGTCAATCCGCGCCCGGAGTTCGTCGAGCGCATGCGGTTGCACCAGTTCGTGGCCGGTACCCACGAGGCCGCTATCGGCTATGAGACGCTGCTCGGCGCGGGTGTGCGGTTGATCGTGGATCGTGCCGTCCGCGTCGATACTGCTACTCGCCGAGTGGAACTGGGGTCGGGGCGCGCGCTTGAATACGACTATGTGGTCTATGCGGTCGGCAGCACCGCCACCGTGCCCGCGTCGATACCTGGTGCGGCCGAGTTCGCCTACCCGATCGCCGAATACGAACACGCCCAGCGGCTGCGCGCCGCGCTGGCGGACGTGCCCGTTGGGGCGCCGATCGTCGTGGTCGGCGGCGGGCTGACCGGAATCGAGACCGCCGCCGAACTCGTCGAGCAGGGCCGCGCCGTCACGATCGTGAGTGGCGAGGGGTTGGCGGCGAACTTCTCGAATCCGGCGCGGCGGTCGGTAGCGAAGTGGCTGGCCGGGAACGGAGTCGAGGTACGTGAGCAGGCGCGGGTGCGCGAGGTGCGACGCGACGGGGTCGTACTGGCCGACGGCGATGTGCTGCCCGGTGCACTCACGATATGGACCGCCGGATTCGGGGTGCCCGAGCTGGCCTCACGCAGCGGTCTGCGCACCGACGAGCTGGGCCGCTTGCTGACCGACGAAACGCTGACCAGTATCGACGACGATCGCATCGTCGCCGCCGGGGACGCGGTCGCGCCCTCGGGCCGTCCACTGCGGATGAGCTGCTACGCCGCCCAGCCCCTGGGCGCCCAGGCCGCCGACACTGTCCTGGCCCGCATCGCGGGAGCCGAACCCAGCGTGCTGGATGTGGCGTTCGTGGCGTGCACCGTGGGCTTGGGCAGCCGCGCGGGTGTGATGCAGTTCAGCCGCCGTGACGACACACCCGTGCCGATGTACCTCGGCGGGCGCGTGGCCGGGCAGATCAAGGAGCGGGTGGGTCTGGCCGGACCGATCGCGACCATCCGCAAGGAAGCCCGCAAGCCCGGCGCGATCCCCACCTTCATGGGCTTGGGCAGGCGCAAGGAACTGAGCGCAGCAGAACCGAAGAGTACCGTGCAGCCGTGAACCCCATCGATGAACACACCGAGCGTTTCGTGCACCTGCGACCGCTGCTGTTCACCATCGCCTACGAAATCCTCGGCGCGGCAACCGAAGCCGACGATGTACTGCAAGACAGCTACCTGCGTTGGCGGCGCGTGGAGTTGACCACGGTGCGTGACACCAAATCCTATCTGGCCCAACTGGTTACTCGGCAGGCGTTGAATACGTTGCGGGCCGGCGCCAGCCGCCGCGAGGAGTACGTCGGTCCGTGGTTGCCCGAGCCGCTGCTGCTCGCCGACGGTGATGCCTCGAGCGACGTGGTGCTCACCGAATCGGTCTCGATGGGGATGCTGGTGGTGTTGGAAACGCTCACCCCCATCGAGCGGGCGGTCTTCGTGCTGCGCGAGGTCTTCGGCTTCGATTACGACGAGATCGCTTCCGCGACAGGCAAATCCCTCGACACCGTTTATCAGACGGCCCGCCGAGCCCGCAACCACGTGCAAGCGCGGCGCAAGCGGTACGGCCCCGTCGACACCGCCCGAACCGCAGCGGTCACCGAACGCTTCATCACCGCTGCGACCACCGGAGATATGGAAGGGCTGCTGTCGATGCTCGCGCCGGATATCACCTGGACCACCGACAGCGGCGGCAAGGTGACCGCGCTGCCGGAACTGGTCATCGCCGGCGCCGAGCGGGTGGGCCCGATTCTCATGGCGGTCTTCCGATACGCGCAGCGGCGACCGCAGGTGCGCATCGAGACAGTGAACTGCAACAGCCAACCGGCACTCGCGTGCTATGTCGGCGACAAACTGGAAGCCCTACTCGTCTTCGACATCGCCGACGACAGGATCATCAACGGTTACGGAATCCGCAACCCCGACAAACTGTCCGCGCTCGGAATCCCCCGCACAATCAGTCGCACCGAAAAGGCGTAACCTCACACGCGGTGCAGACATCCCCTGATACCGCGGGTCGAGCGGTTTACGGGTGCGATCGACTGCGTCGCAGAACGTGCGCACATGCCGGTCGGCGAGCTGTTTGGCGCCCAACGGGATCGCGCACGTCGCGCCGAGTGCAGCGCGGATGCCTCCGGCGGCTGCGGCGTCAGCGCGACGTGCAGTTCACAGACCTTTACCAGCCTCTAGCTGTAAACCACCAAACCCCACTTGCCGACTCGGTCCTGCACACAGGCGGAGGGCCCGGGATATTGTCCCCGGGACCGTACGTCCTGGCATTCTTGTTCGGTGTCGAAAATTGCGATGATCGTACCGATGGACCGATTGGCCTGATAGAGAACGTGCTGTTCGACGCCTCGGGTAACAACGTTCGGAGCCGTACCGACAGTCGCCTCCGCAACGGAGCCGACCGCACCGACCAGGCCGATCGCCGCCATGGTTATAGCCAACGTGCGAAACACTGAGCTTCCCCTCCTCGATCAAGATGGAATTATCTATCGATCTCGAGCCTGAAAGCAGGCACTCGAGAACACCAGCGAAGTCGAATCTGACACAGCGATTCTCTAAATGGCATGGAACATTTCAACTCCCCCTCGAAGTACCGGCCTCACCTCAGAATACGGCCGGGAGCGCACCCCCACCTCGTCATGGCTCGCGAGGCTTACAGAGTGCGACGGTACCAGCGCTCGGGGTTCACGGCAATGTTGGCCGCACGCACCCCGCACTCCCGCGGGATGCGAATCCTGCTGAGTGACCGCGCATCTGAGCCGTCCGCCGCGCCTGTCCGACTCGACGTGTACCCGCGCCCCGGCAATATCTTCGCCCATGCCTGAATCCCCTTTGCCTCATATTCTTTCGGCTTCGAGCTGGAAGATTCCACGCACATCAGAACCCAGCCACGCGTACAGCTGGGAATTGTTGGCCGCCAGTAGCTCTCGTGAATATCCGACGGCGTGGGAGTCGCCGATACCCACGGACATGCGTCGGGGAGCCGTTGCCCGGCCGGGCGGGTGCGCCGCCCAACGGGAGCGCGCACAGGAGATCACAGCCGCCATGCGCGGTACTGGCGGCGGGACCGGACGCGGAGTCAGGTTCCCCATCCTGGGGGCGCCACTCCTATGAGAGCGGCGGCCTCCCCGATCTACCGCGCTCGGGCCATGGTGGTCGACGGGAACGAAATCAGCTCCCGTTGAACAGCTTCGGAAGGAAGTCATGACCACCACCGCCATCCCACCCTCCTGGAATCTCACCGGCCGAGTCGCCGTCGTCACCGGCGCGGCCCGCGGCATCGGCCACGCCACGGCCACGCTGTTACGAGCACGCGGTGCACGGTTGGTCGTCACCGATCGTCTCGACACCGTCGAGGAATTCGCCGCGCACGATCCGGACCACGCGGCCGCCCTCGTCGGCGACGTGTCCGACGAGGAATTCGCCCGCGCCACCATGCACACGGCGCTCGATCGGTTCGGGCGGCTCGACATGCTGGTCAACAATGCGGGGCGGACACTGAACAAGCCGATCACCGATACCAGCGTCGAGGAGTTCGACGAGATCCTGCGCATCAACGCCCGCGGGAACTTCGTTCAGGCCCGCGAGGCATTCCGGGTGATGGAAACCCGCGGGGGTGGGGCGATCGTGTCGATCGCGTCGGTGTCCTCGCTCGTCGCCTTCGCCACTCAGACCGCCTATGCCGCATCGAAAGGCGCGCTGGCGCAGATCACTCGCGTGCTCGCCATCGAGGGCGGCCCCAAGGGGATTCGTTCCAACGCGGTACTGCCGGGCGTGATCGACACCGACATCATGGACGGCGTGGTCGAGGACGGTCGCGAAATGCTCGCCTCCTTCGGACCGGCGCACCCGATCGGCCGGATCGGCCGCCCCGAAGAGATCGCCGAAACCGTCGCGTTCCTCTGCTCCGATGCGGCGAGCTTCATCACCGGCGCACTGGTCGCGGCCGACGGCGGCTGGACCGCGCAGTGAACACAGCACGCCTCACCGGCAAAGTCGCGCTGATCACGGGCGCGACCGGCGGCATCGGAGCGGCCACCGCGGAACTGTTCGCCCGCGAGGGCGCGCGGCTGATCGTCACCGATACCGATGCCGCGATCGTGGAGACGCTCGCGGCGCGGCTGCGGTCCGACGGCGCCGAGGCGCTCGGCGCTCGCCTGGATGTTTCCTCGGCCGACCGATGGGCCCGGGTCGTCGAATCGGCCAGCGACCGGTTGGGCGGCCTCGACATTCTGATCAATATCGCCGGAGTCGTGGACTGGGCCGGTGTCGAGGACACCGAGCAGCGGGCATGGGATCGCGTAATCGCGGTCAACCAGACCGGTACCTGGCTCGGGATGAAGACGGCCATGCCGCTGCTGCGCGCATCCGGTAATGCCTCGATCGTCAACACCTCTTCGGTACTGGGCATCGTGGGCAGCGGATCGGCCGCGGCCTATCACGCGTCCAAGGGCGCGGTCCGACTACTGACCAAGACCGCCGCCGTCGAATACGCCACCCAGGGCGTGCGGATCAACTCCGTACATCCGGGAGTAATTGCCACACCGATGATTCAAGACATTCTCGACGAACAAGGCAACCAACAGCCCGACATCGTGCGGACACCCATGCGCCGCGCCGGACTCCCTCGCGAGATCGCCCACGCCATGCTCTTTCTCGCCAGTGACGAGTCGTCCTTCATCACAGGAGCCGAACTCATCGTCGACGGCGGACTCACCGCACACTGACACGAACTCGGCCCCGATATGAGCACTGAAATAACCAGTGGGAATCGGCCGAGGCCGTGCAGACCATGTTCGACGACCCGTAAAAAGCCACGGTGACCGTGAACTGACCGATCAACCGAGGATCGCTTCCCGACATCGGACGTGTTCGATCCGGGCGGCACGCTATTCCAGCAACCAGTGCAGCTCGTGCGCAAGGGTTTTGGCGACGGTGCGGATGCGGTGATGTAGAGGTGACTGCACGCGTGGGAGGACCAAGTGAAGCGTCAAGGTGGGTGCGCCCCGCAGCGGTCGCCATGTGAGACCGGCCGGTTGCGTCGTGACCGCGACCTCACCGGCCGGAGCGAGGGTGAGCCCGTCGCGCAGGTCGCGCTGAGACATATCGAAAGAGATTGCGGGCGTGTGAAATCGGGGGCCGGGCCGGGTATCGCGGAACAGTGCGGCCAGCTGATCGTGGATCACGGGGTTGGCCGCGCGGTCGGGCAGTCGCACCGGATACGCGGCCGCGTCGGCGATCTCGATCTCCGGGTGTTCGGCCAGCGGATGATGTTGTGCCAATTGGACTCCGACGCGCTGACGCCGCAGCAGGAACCGGCGCACGCCACGGCCCGGCTGTTCACCGCGGGTGATCCCCGCATCGATGCGGCCGTCGGCGACCGCGGGAGAGATCTCCGGTGTCGCCATCGGAACCGCGCCGACCTCGAGTCCCGGGCTGCTGCGAATGAGCCTGTCCACCAAGGCCGGTGCCGTCTCGGCCCCCGCGCTGAGGCTGTATCCGATGCGCAGCGTGCCCAGTTCACCGGCCCCCGCATTCCGGGCGATGTCCCATGCCCGGTCCAGCGCCGCCAGCGCGGGCGGCGCGGCCTCCGCCAAAGCCGCACCGGCCGTGGTCAATACGACGCTACGCGTGTTACGAACCAGCAGGCTCGTACCGAGTTCCGCCTCCAATCGACGCATCCGGGCACTGAGTGCGGGCTGCGCGATACCGATCCGCGCGGCCGCCCGGGTGAAGTTCAACTCCTGCGCCAGCACCAGAAAGTACCGCAGGCTCACCGTATCCGGCGCCATATGCCCTCCCTGCCGATTGATAACGATCCGTTCTGAGCCTATCCCGTCCCGGTCTTTCTCTCGACCGCATATCAAGCCCTAACCTGCGCATATGACGATTCGACCGACCGCGGTACCGGACACCGCGCCCACACACGCCGGGAGGCGCGCATGCACAAGCTGCTAGTCCTGTATCCCAAACCCGCGGACCCCGACCACTTCCGCGACTACTACGTGACCCACCACCTTCCACTGGCCACGAAAATGCCCGGACTGCTTGCGTGGCGCTACAGCTTCGACGTGACGGCGGCCAATGGAGAAGCGCCGTATTTCGCGGTCTTCGAAGCCGACTTCGCCGACGCCGACGCCATGCGGTCGGCACGGTCGTCGCCGCAAGGCCAGCGGGCGGGCGCCGACGTCGTCAACTACGCCACCGGCGGTGTGGTCATCATCGACTACCCGGTGCGGGACGACACCCACTGATACGGGACGGCACGCTCCACGCCTTCCGGCGGGATCCGTTGTCGGCCTGTGGGTTCGGCAGACCCTGCACAGGATTTTCTCTGCGATGGGCTGCGCGGGTAGCGCGGTCGGCACCCATGATGTGAATGTAAATACTCATTCGCATTTCGGCACGGGTCCGGGACACCACGTCATCGCCCTCAGCCACCGGGTCGCACGGCCCGACAGCGATGCGTTCACTTGGACGGAAATGGCCGTCCGCCGAGTAGGAAGCACGGCGTCATGAGCAATATCGCGCTCTACACGTTCGGCGTTCTCGACCCCGCCATGGAGCCGACCGCGCTGTCCGACTTGTCCAAGCGAGGTGACGAGATCTTCAGCGCTGTCGACGATGCCCCGGGGTTCGTCGGCCGGGCCGGAGGAGGCTATGGGGAGAACGCGGAACACGCACCCGGCCAAGATTTCGGCTGCTGGGGGATCTACGTACTCCCCCTGGGCCTTCCGGACTTCGCGGGTCACGACCCGCTCGCGCACATCGCGACATTGAGTCTGTGGCAAGACGTCGAGAGCGCACGCCTGTTCGTCTACAGCGGCCTGCACCGCGAGGTCCTGAAGCTCAGATACGACTGGTTCTTGAAAGGCCCTGGCCGGGTCACGTTCTCTGGAGCATCGAGGACGGCTCGGTCCCCCGCTGGTCGGACGGCGTAGCAAGACTCGAGGCTCCCGCCCGGAACGGAGAGTCCGCCCAGCACTTCACCTTCGGTTCACATTCGGCCCGAGCATGTGACCGCCGACGCCCATAGCCGGATACGGCGCGCACGCATCATCGAAGGCGCTGAGCGCCGCCGCGTGCTTCAGCGGTGCGCTCATGCCCATAACCCGGGGACGTTCAGTCGATCTGGTGGTTCCGTGTGTAGGCGGCGGAATGTTCGGGCGATGCGATGGTCAGGTAATAGACGCCCGTGGCCGGGTCGGCGGTGGTCATGCGATGTGCACCGTCGACCCGGGCAGGACCATGCGGACCTCGACGCTCGGTGCGAGGCGGGCGACCGCGTCGGCGTAGTGACGGGGGTCGTTGTCCGCCTTGGTGATCATGCGGTCGCCGAGGCGGCCGCTGTGGAATGCGTAGTGGTGCGGGATCGCCAGGGTCGGAAGCAATACGGCGGTCAGGGCGGCGGCCTGCTCGGCATCCATGACGACCTGGCGCATATCGGCCGCGCGCACGCACAGGCCGTTGGTCGGCAGGATCGTCAGGTCGAAGTGACCGAAACGGGTTGGGAGGGTGTCGAGTTCGGGAACCCGCAGCGAATCGCCGCCGAAAAATACGGTGCGCCCGCCGGATTGGAGTACAAAGGTGACCTCGTGGACGCCGTGCTCGCCGGGCGTGGCCGTCACCCGCAGGTCGCCGACGGTCGCCGACTCCCAGGCTTCGATGGTCCGCAGGTCGCGAAATCCCTTGCGGGCCGCGATGTCCGTCACGGTGTGCGGGGCGATCAGGGGTGTGTCGAGGTCGAAGCCGCCCGCGATCAGTGCGTCCAGGTCGCAGTGGTCATAGTGCTCGTGGCTGATCACCAGGGCGTCGATGCGGCCCAGGTCCGCGACGGTCGCGGTGACCGGTTCGCCCGGGTGGTAGGTCGCGGTCTCGGTGAACCACGGATCGGTCAATACCCGGATGTCGCCGAATTCGATGAGCTGGCAGGCATGCCCGATGCGGGTCACCGTGAGCGGAGTGGTCATGATCATGGTCCTCACTTCGAGATCTCGAGGTCGAGGATCGCGCCGAGCAGTTCCTCGGGTGTCTCGACCTGCGGCAGATGGCCGGTGCGGGGCAGCAGCGTGAAGACCGCGCCGGGAATCGCTGCGGCATAGGCCTTTCCGTACCCCGGGCCGACCATGCGGTCACTCTCACCCCACAGCACGTGTACCGGCACGTGGATGTCGGCCAGGCGCGCGGCCAGGGTCGGGTCGGTCATGGTCGGGCCGGTGTAGCCGATCAGCGCCTGCACGTCCGGGCTCGGGCCGGCGCCGCCGCCGGGCGGGACCGGCGCCTTGCTCGGGTCGTGCCAGGACAGTGCGCGGATCTCCTCGATCGACATGCCGCGCACATCGGTCAACGGGTGACCCTCGACCTCGATACCGATCCCGTCGATGATCACCGCGCCGCTGACTCGCGGGCTGGCCTGCAGGGCGATCTCGGCGGCCAGCCAGCCGCCGAAGGAATTGCCGATCACGGTCACGTCGGCGAGGTCGAGGCGGTCGAGCAGCGCCACGTAGGCGCGCGCCAGGGCGGCGACATCGGTCAGCCCGGTTGCTTTCGGGGTGCCGGAGAAGCCGGGGTGGGTGGGCAGCAGCACGCGGGAGTGGGTGCGCTCGGCCAGCAGGTCGGCGAATCCGGCCATGGTCGGGACTCCACCGCCGCCGTGCAGCAGCAGGAAGGGCCGGGTGCGGTCGCGGTCGGCGACGGTGATCTCGAGATCGCCTGCGAGTGTGTGGGTTTCGGTGGTGACGGGCCGGAGGGTGCCAGCCGGAACGGGAGTGCTCATTGTCGTTCTTTCTGCGCTGTCAATGATGTAAGAAACCTTATATCAGTAACCTTATATAAACAACCTTCTCAGATCGTCTAGGATGAGTGACATGACCTATCGCCTGGCCGAGGTGGGCCTGTCCGTCAAGCGACTGCAACACCGTCACCACCGCGCCATGAACCAGGCCCTGGCTCCGCTGGGTCTTTCCCTGGTGCAGTGGGACACGTTGCGTCATCTGCACCGCAATCCGGATGCCTCGCTGCACGATCTGGCGGTGCTGACCTTCCAGACCGATCAATCGTTCGGCTCGCTGGCCACCCGGATGGCCGACCGCGGACTGATCGAGCGCATCCCGGGCCCGGGTCGCGCTGTCCGCCACCGGCTTACAGCGGAGGGCGAGCGACTGCGCGCCGAGGGCCAGACGATCGCCGACGCGATCCTGAAAGAGTCCTTCCACAGCCTGTCGCCCACCGAACTCGACCAGCTGGGAACGCTCCTCGACAAAGCCCTCGGTCCCGAAGCGGTCTAGCGCCGACCACACTCACCGTCGGTCGGGATGCCTGCCGCGGTGGGGTGGCCAGGCAGTGCTCCCCGCGGCGGCCAACACGAGGTCGAGCACCCTTCCGCCCCTGAAGTGCCGTACTCGCCCGCCGTCGGCGCATCGTATGGCCGTGTCAGCGAGGATACTCGATGCTTGTGGAAACAATTCCCATGTGGACTGACCAGCGCACTATGGTGAACCTGCGTGATGTCTTGACGCGGTTCCAGCCGAACGATTGGCGGTGGCGAGTCGAAGAGTTCGAGGGTGCCGGAAGATTTCCCGGCGGCGTCACGTGGGCAGAGTTCGATGCCAATGTCGAGGCCGGGGCTGCCGTCTTCGATTGGGACGGAATCCAGCAGTTCGCCGACGGCTTGGACCAGATGATCGACGGCCGGATTGTCGCCACCGACGCGAACGGCGCCATCATGGCGACGATCGAGGCTCTGGACAGCACCGAATACGAGATCGTCGTCAATCCCGTGTCGGGCCAGCCTGCGGCCGCAACGCACTGATCCGAAGCTGGGCATGCCTTGGTCGGCCGTCCAGCGAACCGAATGCGCGGTAATGTCGCTGCGCGAATGGGCCGCAGAGCCCGCCGCTGCATCCGATCACTCGGATACCGGGGCGCAGTCCAGTATCTCGTTCACATGGAAGTAGCCGACGACCCTCGGCCCTTCGGTGATGACCACAACAGATCCCGGCCGGACGCTGTAGATACCCGCGTTCTCGACGACCAGCCATCCTCCGCAAGCGGATGAGCGCCGCGCCGTGCGATCAGCTACGCGAATCACGAACGAGGCGAGCCCCTCCTCGAGGGTGCACGGTGGCACGAATGCCGTTGAGGCATAGCCCTGATCCGCTGTGCGTGCTGGCCCCGACCGGCGTCCTCCTTGCCCCCGAGTGAGCCAGACGAGCTCACCGCCGAATGGAGGACTGCCGCGAAAGAACACTGGGACATCTTCCCCTGCGAATGGACGATGAGATGCGGATCCCGCGCAGGGCGCCAGGCGGCCCCGGCTTCGATCGGTCCAACAAGATCTCGTAGTCGCCGAAGTTCTGCGGTAGCGTGAAACGATCACGCACGTGGCGGGGCGGCGTGATCGAACAGCTCGTGCGGAATGGTCGGATCTGCTTGTACGAGAGGAGATTTCATGCGCACCAGAAATTTGTCCCGAATGTTCGGAGTGCCCGCGCTGGCAGCGGTCCCGCTTCTCGTCGGCGCCGTACCGGCGGAGGCCGCGCCGGACGGACAATCCTGGGACACCATTTTCACCGCGGCCCGATCGGGACTCTGTGTCGGCCGCATCGACCCCGGTATCGGCTACGGCGGGCTCGCGAACGGCGCGGCCCTGTTCAACTTCCAGGCAACACTGTGGGGCGTCGGCGACTGCCGGGTGACCATCACCGCGGACTGGCGCAACACCGACAACGGACGCAGCGGGTCGGTGAGCCAGGAGATCACCGGACCGGGCTATCACCATTACGGCGCCGAACCACGGATCTACCCGGGCCCAGGCCACATCACCGTCACCTTCACCATGGACGCCCTGTCGGCGCCCGCCCCTGCTCACGGTGAATGGCTCATGCCCCAACTGCCGGGCGACGGGAGTTAGCGGCCTTCAGATAGGCATCGACGACCGGATCCAGCCGGGCGGCCGCCGAGCGGCGGGTCAGACAGGTGGTCAAGGTCAGCTCGAATCCGGAAAAGTGCAGGGCTGCCAGACCTTCGGCGGCCGCGACCGCGGCCTCGAGATAGAGATCGAAACCAACGGAACCCGCAGCCCGCTCGCCGCTCTGGTCCGCCCCGAGGTCCGATTCAACGTGTCACCGAAACTGGCGCACTCCGGTGACCCACAGGCACGAAGAATCGTCCCCGCCGCACTGACGAGACTCGCCGAAACCCCGGCGCCGTATTCAAGTTCGTCTGCCGAAGTCCCACCGATCTCGACGAGGTCGCCGACCTGGTGAACCGATTCGGCCTTCGCTCGGTATGGATCATGCCCGGAGGCCGAAGCGCAGAGCAGATCACCAAACATCTGGAGGCCCTGGCCGACGCGGTGATCGACCGCAGGTGGAATCTCACGACAAGGCTCCAAACCCTGGCTTGGGGCCAGCGCAGAGGAGTTCGACTTCAGTCTCGGGCCGGTTCGCCGGCTGTCCCCGGTGCCGTTCTGCGGTAGAGGCCGCAGTACTCGTGCGAGGGTGGCGGATACCACCGGGTTACGGACCGACGGTGATCATGTGCCCCTGGTCGGTGGGATTGTTCACGATGAGGGTGGCCGACACCGTCTCCCAGGAATTCCCTGTCGGACAGGAGGCGTCACCGGATCTCCTTGTCGGCACGTAATCGAGGACCGTCATCGTCGGCAGCGACTTCAGACCGCCGTTGTCGACGCTGTTGGTGTAGGTGCCGGACACCGTGGCGGGTCCGTCCGGCGCGTAGACGGTGGTGCAATTCGCTGCCCCGCCGGTTGTGGTGGTCACTCCCCCTTGCGGAATGATCAGATCGGCGGCGATCGGTGACCCGTTCTGTGCCGCCATTCCCCAGATGCCGGTCGTCTTGACCGTGCGATCGGGCTCGTCGAAGTCGCATTTGCTCAGAGCCAGCGGGCCGAGCGACACGATCACCGGACCGCTGGTGTTCTTGTTGTTCGGTGCCGCGGGAACGGAACCGCCACTGGATATGGCGGTATAGCACGTGGTCTTCGAGATGCCTGTCCCGAAGACCACCGGACCCATGTTCGCGGTAGCGACACCGGCTCCGGCCGGGCTGACCGTGGTCGAGTCCTCGGCCCGCGCCGGACCAGCGCCGACTGCCATCGCGGCGGCGGTACAACTCACCGCGATCAGGGCCGCCCGTACGCGGGACAGTTTTCCGAACATTGCAAACTCCTTCGAGCGACACGAGGCTGGCGATCTCGGCCCGGCCGAAACCGGAGGCAAGGCAGGTTCGCGGAATGATCGGATTGCGGTATCACGCCCCCGCGATCCATCATCGAGCGCCCCTGCCTGTCCGGTAAAGCCCCTACTACCGTCGGGACCGGACTGTTCCGGTGGCCGATCGACTCTCTGGCACAACGACATCGGGCCGAGCGCGGGAATACACACCGATACCGGCCAAGATCGTTGTCGGCGACCACCTGCTGGCGCGCAGGTTCGTGGCGCGGGATCGGCCGTGGTCCTCGAATGCGACGGTGGGACCAGGGAGTCGACTCTTGAGGAACGGAATTGAAGACGGCACTGGTCGAGCGGGCCACTGGGACGCCTCGGTGGCATCGACGACCCGCTGCAGGGTGGGATCGGCTTCCCAAAGCCGCGCCAGACGGGCAGCGAAAAGCGTTCGTGGCGAAACATTCTCAGGATCAGCGCCCAGACCGATCAAACTCCAAGCCATTACGACCGTGGCGGGATCGATCACGGCCCACATATCGACGACACCTCATCCACTCGTCGGCCCTATCATGCGTTATCCGCCGGCCGGATTCGGGTGAAACGCGGCCTGCTGCTTGATATTCGATGGGCGGTGATCGAGGCCCGTGCACGGGTTGGTCAGCCCCCCAGATTTTGGGGGCGCTTCGCCTAGCTAACGAAGTCCGGGGGTCATCCGACGATCAAACCATAAGTCCGAAAAGCCCAAAGGTGCAAAAGCTCTCGTCGCGGGTCGGGTCGCCTCGGGTGGCTATCTCGCAGCCATGGCCGGAGCCGTCATGCTGATCGCGGGCTGCGGCACCACAACAAACAGCTCGCCGGGTCCGACCGGGCCCGGGTCGACCACCCCGGCTGCTGCCACCACAACGGCTGGCACCGCAGAGGCATCAGCGTCGCAACCCGCTCCGGCCGAGGATGTCGTCACAAAGTCCACGAACACCGCAGCCCCTGCCCCCAGCGTGGAAAACCCCTCCACCACAACAGCGCCGGCTGCCGCTTCGGTGTGGGACGCTTGCTCGCTGTCGGAATCCGCGCTCGCCGCCGCGGGTTTGGATACGGCTTCCAAGGCGCGCGTGCCCGACGCCGGGAACCCGGCCGCCCGCGTGTGCAAGTGGCAATCCGCCGATCGGTCCTACGAACTGGTCGTCACCGCCTCCGACCGCACCTTCGACGATCAGCTCGCCTCCGGTCGGTACACCGATGTGCGCAGGACCCAGTGCTACGGCCGGGACTTGGCCGTGTACCGCGCGGCGCAGGACACCGCCAAACTCGGTTGCTACGCCGGAACGCCAGCCGCCTTCGGCAGCATCGTGTTCACGGTGCGCAACGACCGCACCCAGAGCGGCGAAGCCGAACCATGCGCCATAGCGAATCGTCTCGGAGCCGCACTGTTCAGGTCGCTCCCGTAACCCGTCACGAACAAGACCTCCGGCGGCTCGAGAATCAGCCCGCCCGCGCGGCAATCATGCTGGAGCCGACCGGAGGCGTGTGACTTCGAAGGTTCACCATCGCCCCGCCGACTTCCATCTTCTCCGCCCGCTGCCGCGGCAAGGCCAATTGTTCGGGATGGCTTTCTCCGACAAGTACGAATACGACAATCGACCCTATGAGTGGTTCTCCGGATCGAAGGCGGCCCGCCACCGCTGGCGTGGTACCGGATTGCCATGTGGTGATCGGTTCAGGGATTGGACGGGCGCGTTTCGGTCCAATCGACCAGAAGCTGCCGTTCGCTGAACAACCAGCGGCGGTCCGCGCAGTGGGCATAGGCGTCGAACAGTTCGCGAATCGCCAGCCGATCGGCGGCCTCCTGCGGTGATACGGCCACATGAGTACTCATCGGCATCACCGTGGAGCGGAGGCCGGGAAATTCGCGCTCATACTGGAAATCGTCCGCCGCATAACGAAGGGAGAGCGATCGTGCGGCTCGCGCGATATCGCTGTGCTCCACCGCTCGACCGGGCGCGCTGAAATCACGCTGCGCCGTCGAGCATTCGGGGCGGCGTCGACGTCGGAGAGTCGGGCTCGGCTGTAAACCGAGTGCCTCATGCTGAGTGGGTTCGAATCCCACCCGCCCCACGGTGCGGTCGGTCTGCGCGACGAGATCGACTGCGGCGCTGAACATGCGGTATTGCCGATGAGCGAGTATCTAATGGGATACGCGGTCGGCTCCGACGGCCGTGCAGTCGTACTGCTGTGCCGGTTGGAGTTCTAATTCGGTGGGATGCTGAGTTTGTGGTGGAACAAGTTGGTGGGGTCGTATTTTCGTTTGAGTTCTGACAGGCGGGCCAGGTGGTTGCCCCAGTAAGCGGTCGAGATGTCGTCGGAGGTGGCGTTTTCGGCCAGGTCGTCATCGCCGATGTAGCCGCCGGCGCTGTAAGGGCGGAAGACGTTGTAGGCCTCGTTCAGCCAGATGTCGTTGGCTCGGCCGGCCTGGATGAGGCTGTCCTCGTCGGGGAAGTCCGCGAGTTCGAACCAGCTGGACATGCCCATCGCCCAGGTGGCGCCGCGGACCGGGATCGCGGTGTCGCCCAGCAGGGGGCCGTCGTCGGGGTTCAGGCTGACCAGTTGGATTCGGCTGCCGGTCAACGGTTGTCGGGCGACGATCTCGGCAAGGTGGTTGATGCATTCGGCGTTGAGCGGTTCGGGGAGGAATCCGGCGCGGATGGTCATGTAGCGCAGGTGTTCGTCGTGTTCGCGTTCGATGGCGCTCAGATCGCTGTACCAGGGCGCCGAGGTCTGGGTCAGGCCGAAGTCGCGCACCGATTCCAGGAAGCTGACCATCTTGACCTGCTTGGCGGTGGTCGGCGGCAATGCGGCGTCCAGGTCGGCGAGCACGGTGTCGCGTTCGGTTCCGGTGTCGGTCAGAACGGCGCCGACGAACTCCACTTCGCCGAGCCAGAGACAGATCCACGGGTTGGCGGTGCGCGACATCGACAGCGCGTAATTCTGTAACAGGGTGAAATGCTTCGCGAAGTCGATGTCAGAGCGTTTCCACTTGTAGGAGAACCGCGCCACCGCGCGCGGGGCCTTGGTCAGTTCTATTTTCGCTCGGGTGATGATGCCGAAGGAGCCGGTGCCGTTGCCTCGGACGGCCCAGAACAGATCCGGGTTGGTGGTCTTGTCGGCCACCCGCAGTTCGCCGTCGGCGGTGACGATCTCGACCTGCAGGATCTGGTCGGTGAGGATGCCGGCGGTGCGGGAGTAGTGACCGTAGCCGCCGCATTGCAGCTGACCACCGATCCCGACAGTGACGCAGCTGCCCGCGGGCACCATGAACCCGCCCTGGTTGAACGCTTCTCGGTACAGGTCGCCGAGCAGAACACCGCCTCCGACGATCGCGACCTGCTCATCGGATCGGATCTCGATCTTGTTGAATTTCACCATGTCGACGACCAGAGCCTTGTCGTCCTCGCCGCCGAGACTCAACCCCTCGAACGAGTGCCCACCCGAACGGGCCACCACCCGGGCGCCGGCTCTTGCGCGTACGCAGTCGAGCACGGTCTGTATCTCTTCAACACTCGTCGGCTGAACGATGCCCAGTGGCCGATAGCGGTTGCGGACATTCCAGGTGGCCCTCGCCCGGTCGAAGTCGGGATCGCCGGGAAAGCTCATCCGCGTCGTCGGTAGCTTGCCGTGAAGAAGCGTCCGGATCTCGGTCACGAACTAGGTTCCTCTCGTCGGTGACACATCCGTTCCCGCCGCCAACAATGCAGGCCGATCGGCGGTGAACCGTTCAGCTCGGCGGGTGTGTCGCAATGGCGGTAGATCGTGATCGCGACAAGATGGTGACCATGACGGAGCCCTCCCCGCCCGCGCCCGGCCGGACCACGCTCGTGCTGGGCGGAACCGGCCCGGTGCGAATGGGATGGCTGGTGGGGCTGATGAACGGGCTGGCCGCCCGCGGAGTACAGCTGTGCGAGGCCGACCGGATCGTGGGCACCTCCGGGGGTGCGCTCGCGTCCGCAATGCTGACCACCCACGGGGATCTCATGCGGTTGCTGGGTCCCGACGCTTCGCCCGCGCCACCGGCCGATTCCCAGGCCGCCACCGACGCACTGACGATGCTCGGTGAGCCGGGCCTGGACCTGGCGCAGGCACGGCGCAAGGCGGGTGAGAAAGCCGTCGCGGCTGCGAGCAGCGATCCACGAGAACACATCGCCCGCATGCGCGCGCTGACCGGAACCGAATCCTGGCCGCCACGGGATCTCGTGATCACCGCCGTTGACATCACCACCGGTGACCTACACGGGTGGACACGCGACGGCGAGGCGTCACTCCCCGAAGCCATGGCAGCCAGCACCGCGGTACCCGGCGTACTGCCCCCGATTCCCATCGGCGGCCGCTCCTACATCGACGGCGGCGTCGGTTCCGCCATCAACGCCCACCTGGCCGCCGGCGCGGACCTGATCATCATCATCGACGCCGTGGCCGACGAATTCTCGCGCCTGCCCACCGATCAGGACCTCGGCCGAGCCACCGTCCTGACACTCGTACCCGACGACGCCGCGATCGCCGCATGCGGCACCGACATCTTCGACCTCACCCGCCAGCCCGCCGCCTACGACGCCGGTCTGCGCCAATCCGAGGACGCGGCAACACGATTGAAGGAATTCGACTGGCCGACCCACTGACCATCTCCAGCGGTGACACGCAGGCATCACATTTGCCGTCCCTGGGCACCTGCCCCGAACCCGAAGCCCTGGGGGGACCGCGCTGTCGCAGCCGCCTCCCACGAATATCCGCACATGCCGCGTGTAGCGCGGTTCGACGCGGCTGTGCCCACTCCCGGAAGGTCAACGGGCCGAGAACATCTCGGCCCGCCGAACGCACCATATTGCCGACTTCCAGATTTGCGCACGGTGGAGAAATGATTCGAAGACTGCGATGTGTGTGAATTAGCCTGGCCTGGTGGCGGAGACGGTGAACCGGCAGTGGATTGTGCGGAGGCGGCCCGAGGGGGCTTTGCGGGATGGGGATTTCGAGCTCAGGAGCGTTCCGGTTCCCGCTCCCGGGCCGGGCGAAGCCCTGGTCAGGGTGCATCGGCTGGGTATTGATCCCACGCAACGGGGTTGGCTCAACGATGCGGACAACTACGTCGATGCGGTCCCGGTCGGCTCGGTGATGCGGGGCAGCGGGGTGGGACAGGTGGTGCGTTCGAACACCGCGAGCTATCCGGTGGGTAGCTGGGTCGCCGGTATGGTCGGCTGGCAGGATTATGTCGTCGCTTCCGCGGGGGGATTGTTCGGGCTGAACGTGGTGCCCGACGGTGTACCCCCCACGATGATGTTGACCTTGTTCGGAGCTCCCGGTTTGACCGCGTACTTCGGCATGACCGATATCGGCCGGCCCGAGCCCGGCCGGACAGTGCTGGTGTCGGCTGCGGCCGGTGTGACCGGATCGATCGCGGGACAGATCGCGAAAGTCTTGGGCTGTACCGTTATCGGCATCGCGGGCGGTCCGGACAAGTGCGGGTGGATCACTGATCGTGCGGGCCTGCACGCCGCCATCGACTACAAACACGATGACATCGACGCTTGTTTGACCCGCATGGCCCCGGACGGTATCGACGTCTTCTTCGATGGTGTCGGCGGTCGAATTCTCGAGCACGGCCTGGCGCACCTTGCCCCCGGCGCCCGTGTTGTCCTGGCCGGTGCGATCTCTTCCGGGTACCACGGCTCGGACCCGCAGTACGGGCCGCGGAACTACATGCAGCTGGCCATGCGCCGAGCACGCATGGAGGGGTTCATCTTTCTCGACTACCTCGACCGCTTCCCCGAGGCGTTCACAGCGTTGCGCGAATGGCACGACCAGGGCGAACTCACCATCGCCGAAACCGTGAGCAGCGGATTGGAATTCGCACCGAGCGCACTGCGCGCTGTCTTCGAGGGCGGCAATCTCGGTAAGCAGCTGGTCGACATCGTGAAATCCTGAAACCCGCCGACCATCGAGGGCGGCAGACGCACGCCGTATGGCAAGTCAACCGGATGTCACGGTCCGACTGTCCGCTATTGCCGCTGGTCGCGGGGTGGTCGACTGCTCAGATCGATTGGCCGACAGAGCTTTCCAGCGCGGCTGCATACCGCGCTGATCTCTCCCGCCGGGCGCACAGTTCACCTCGTCTATAGCTGCGTCCCTGATCAAGCCGATGGAAGGGACAGCTCGCGGCCGTCGAGCACTTCGATCCCGGTCACAGCTCTCCCTGCAGGGTCGAAATTCAGCAAGGCGATAGTTTCGCCATCACGTTCCAGCTCAATGACGCCTGGGCTGGGCGAACCGACCGGTGCGGTCAACAGGACCAGACAGGCGGGTGTGCAGGTACACCGACCATAGAACCGCAGAGCCTGGATAGTCCGGGCAAGCCGCGCGTCCTCGTCTGTCAACAACTCGGCGACTTCGATGGCCAGGCCGGGAAAAACCTCGGCCAGGCGCGGGAACCGAACCGCCGTCATGTCCGAAGGGTACTCGCGGGGGTGCATAACGTCGCTGGCCGGGCGTTCGGCACGCGAGATCGATTGCGGGGCAGAACATCCGGTATTGCCGATGAGCGGGTGCTCGACCGGCCCCCGATCAAGCCGAGCAGCGTTTGTGCTGATACGCGAAGAGTTGCGTGCGGCCTGCTTGGCCGGTCAGTTCAGGTAGCTGGTCAGCCCCTCGACCACACGCTGGGTGACACTGCAGGGTTCGAGGGCGTCGGATTTGAGGTTCCTGGTCACGAACACTGTTTGCCCGCCCGCCACCGCGATGCTCACATAGCAGCCGATCTTGTTCGTGTCCTGGGCCGCACGGTATCGGGTGGCGTCGTGCCCGGCCGCGCGCACCGCGGTGAAATCGGCGTAGCGGCCGGACTGCTTGACCTCCTGCAAACTCTGGTGCGTGGAGGAGATGGTCACTTCGAAGGCGTCGGTGGCCGAGTGCCAGCGGCAGCCCGGCTCGCCGTCGGATCCGTCGACGACCTGCTTGCTCTCGGGTCGCAGCCCCTGATGCGCGATGTCGGCGTCGGCGATCCCGCACGGATTCCACATCGCCGGTGTCGAGGTCTGCGGCTGCGCCGTGGTCGGCGCGGTCCAGGGCGCTTGCGGTGCGGGCGCGGACTTTTCGGCGCTCGGGGTCGATTCTTGCTGTCCGCCAACGGAATTCGGGGCGTCGATAGTGGCTGCGGCGGAAACCGTCACCGATCCCGTCGTGGTTTTCGCACCCGCATCCTTGTCCTCGGCGGTGGTGCAGCCGGACAAGACGAGCGCCGCCCCGACGACACCGACCAGAACAGCCTTCGACTTCACGTTACTCGTCACGAGTCAAACCCCTTCTATCACTGCGCGTTTGCGCGCAGCCGACCCGTAGATTTCGCCGGGTCGTACCTCCCGTATTCGATCAGCGGGGACACGGCCTGCGGCCAGGACCCGAACGGTGTATCGCCACGCCGCCCACCACGTTACGTAAGGTAACGAAACTCTCCGGCTCGCTGACCTGACAAGTCACAGTCGATTCCTGCCGTATCGCTGCTCTCAGGCACCATCACGCCGACCGGACGACGACCGCACATCACCTCTGCGTCACCCCCGTCCATGCTGACTTCAGACAGGGCGAGTGAGCGATAATGGCTCCCCCGTGGCGGGCGGTATGCGCGGTGAGATCGACTGCCCCGCAGAATGTCCGCTTCTGCCGATGAGCGAATATTCCATTCACGAGTTCAACGGCAGGTACGGTCCGGCCGCCGCATGGCATGTCCAGCGCGATCGATCACGATCTACCAGATGAGAACCCCGCCACCGACTTCCAGCGCCCGTTCGGCGGCGGCCTGGATAGTCGCCAGCCGCCCCGAAATCTCCTCCACATGCCAGCCGTGGGAGTGCTGTGGGTCGGTGTGCGGCGCGATCTCCGCGAGGTGGGCCTCGACCGTCGCGCACTCGTGCAGGAAGTCGGCGACCTCCTCGGGCAGGACAGTGAGCATGTTCTCGCCGTTCAGGACAGGAAAATAGCGGGCGCCCAACGCGCGCATGGCATCCGAGCCCCACACTGTGGTGCGGAAGCTCTCGAACCCCGCAAAATCCGCACCCGGTGCAAGGTCGTCCAACAACGTCATTTCGCGGTCTTGATCGAAGAGGACCGTATGCACCCTCAGGGTCATACGCCCATGTCAACACGCTAATGCCACACCAGGCAACCGAATACCGCCGCCGACTCAGCGGCAGATATACGAGCGCACCATATTGCCGCTGGGCGCGCGTTGGTCAATGGGCCAAACTGGTTGACCGGCAGCGCATCCCAACGCACCGCATGTCGATTACCGGACTGGCGGTGCTTCGGCGAGCGACAGGCTGTTCCCGTCAGGATCGAGCACTTCGACGTGCCGCACCCCTTTGCTGTAGGTCTCGACCGACCCGTACGCAATGCCGTGTTCAGCGAATCGAGCCAGGAAGGCATCGAGGTCCGTGACGCCCAGTGTGATCATCGCCCCGCCCACCCGGGCGGCGCGAACCTCGCGGTCGTCGACAACGAGCCACGCGTTCGCGCCGGTCTGCCACAGGTATTCCTCGCCGATGACCTCATCCGCCGGACGTCCGAAGAACACCGCGTACCAGCCTATTGCCCGGGCCCGGTCACTCACGCACATCACGCTGTACAGGTCCATTTCAACCACTCCTGTTCGTTGCTACGCAAGGTTGGACTACGACCGCGGCCGGAAATCATCGGACTGAGCGAGGGCGCCCGATATTGCCGCGACCCGCGCGGTTCGAACGGGTCCGCGTGGCGTCCAGAACGTCAATGGGCCGAGATCATCTCGGCCCGCCGGACGCCTGAAGCCGCACCCGCATAACGCGCGTTCTACACGGCGAAATCGACTGCGGCGCTGAACGTCCCGTAAGTATCCGGTTGCCGCATCAGCTTTGGGTGCGCTACGACTTAGGTCCTTGTGACCCGGTGGGGGCGCGCCAGGTCGTGTGCTGCGGGTCGGGATCGCCATGGCCGACAGTCCGGGTAACCAGGACACGGTCCAGGCCGAAACGGAACAGGTGCGCGTCAGCGTCGGGAGCCGCGACATCGAACTTCGATCTTTCAGCGACGAACAGATCCGAGAGGGCTCGGCGGATGCCAGCATCGGCGACATCCTCGGCTCGTCCGGTGCAGTAGAACGCGTCCTCGTTGTCCTCGCACGGGAATGAGTGCAGGGAGTACCGGCCGTCACGATGGAGGTCGTCTTGTTTCGGTCCGGGCACGATGAACGCATACAGCTCTGTCCCGACGGGGTCGTCTGGGAGCAGCAGCGGGCATATCGGATGTACGCGGGGTCCTCCGTCGCGGCGAACGGTGGCCAGGAAGCCCAGTCCGACACCGACCTGGTACAACAACGCCCGGCCTGTGTCGGCAAGATCGGGACTACTTCGATGAAACTCACTCCAATTCGCCACGGATGCCAGTGTTTCAGAGACAACCGACACACCGAGATGCCGCGACCCGCGCGCTCGGGAGAGCGAGATCGGTTGTGCCGTTGTATGTCCGCTCATGCAGCCGCTCCGCGTGCATCAGATTGGGGCGTGACGACGGTGCGATGGAAAACCACTGGATGGTTTGATCTGCTCCATGTGAGCATCGCGTATGGCTGTCTATCTCGAGACCGACCGACTGACTCTGCGTCGCTTCACCGAGAACAATGCTCAGCTGCTCATTGAGCTCGACAGCGACCCCGACGTGATGCGCTATCTGTCCGGCGGAGTGCCGATGCCGCCGGAAAAGATTCACAACGGGATCATGCCCCGGATCGTGGGCCAATACGAAAAGCGGGATGCCTACGGCACGTTCGCCGCGCACGAGAAGAGTAGCGGCTGGTTCATCCTGCGCCCCAAAGCCGAAGGCCCGCTCGACGAGGTCGAGCTCGGTTATCGGTTCCGAAAGGCAGCCTGGGCAGAGGGTACGCGACCGAGGGATCGACGGCGTTGCCGCGTAAAGCGTTCACCGAGCTCGGGGTGCGCATGGTCTGGGCCGAAACGATGTTCGTCAACCGCGGCTCGCGCAACGTCATGGAGAAGCTCGGGATGACCCCTGTGGAGACCTATTGCCCGGACGGTCCCCGATCGAGGGCCCCGAACACGGAGAGCACAAGCTCAGCCCTGGTGATTCCCGAAAGGATGCGCTCAACCAGCAAGCCGTGAGTCCAAGCCGAGACCACGCGCTCACATGCCGCATATCGCGCCAACCGAACCGGCCAACGGGTCGCGCCGCCGGAAAGACAGAGCCCGCCCGGACACCGGACGGGGGGTGAGCAGAGTCTCCAACAGCAGCGATACCCGCGCTGCCTTACTTCTTCCCCGAGGCTAATCCGCTACGGAACTCCACGACATCCCCATCCACCATCACGTAATCCTTCCCTTCCATCCGCACCTTCCCCGCTGCCTTCGCCGCGGCCATCGAGCCCGCCTCGACCAGGTCGGTGAAGGCTACGATTTCCGCCTTGATGAAGCCTCGTTCGAAATCGGTGTGGATTACGCCGGCGGCCTTGGGGGCCGTGTCGCCCTGGTGGATGGTCCAGGCTCGGGATTCCTTCGGGCCCGCGGTGAGGTAGGTCTGGAGGCCGAGGGTGTGGAAACCGGCTCGGGCGAGGGCGTGCAGGCCGGGTTCGGCCTGGCCGATGGACTCGAGGAGTTCGGCGGCGGATTCGGCATCCAGTTCAAGGAGTTCGGCTTCCACCTTGGCGTCGAGGAAGACGGCGTCGGCGGGGGCCACGGCGGCCTTCAGTTCGGCGGTCTTGGACTCGTCGGTCAGGATCGACTCGTCCGCGTTGAAGACGTAGAGGAACGGCTTGATGGTCAGCAGCGACAGCTCGCGCAGGTTGTCGGTGTCGAGGCGGTCGCGAACCGAGAACAGGGTCTTGCCCTCGTCGAGGACGTCCTGGGCGGCCTTGGCGGCGTCGAAGACGGGCTTGCGGTCCTTCTTGACCTTGGCTTCCTTCTCCAGCCGGGGGACGGCCTTCTCCAAAGTCTGCATATCGGCGAGGATCAGCTCGGTCTCGATCACCTCGATATCGGCCAGCGGATCGACGCGGCCGTCGACGTGGATCACATCGTCGTCGGCGAAGACGCGGACCACCTGGCAGATGGCGTCGGCCTCACGAATATTGGCCAGGAATTTGTTGCCCAGCCCAGCGCCCTCGGAGGCGCCCTTGACGATGCCGGCGATATCGACGAACGACACCGTCGCGGGCACGATGCGCTCGGAGCCGAACAGCTCGGCCAGCTTGTCCAACCTCGGATCCGGCAGCGGCACCACGCCGACATTCGGCTCGATGGTGGCGAACGGGTAGTTCGCCGCCAGGACGTCGTTCTTGGTCAGCGCGTTGAACAGCGTCGACTTTCCGACATTGGGTAGGCCGACGATTCCGAGGGTGAGACTCACGAGAGCAAGAGTCTACGCGGCGGATCTCAGCGGCGAGGATTGCGACCCAGGTAGCGCAGCAGCCGGTCGACCGCGGTGTCCTCGGCCGTGCCGTCCACGACCGCGGCGAACGCACCCCACTGCCGCAGCGGCTCGACCAGACCGGTGGCCGCGGCGAGGAACGCCTCGGCCAGTTCCTCGGTGAGCGGGGAGCGCTGACCGGTCGCGACGGCGATATCCCAGGCGTGCACGGCCGCGTCGAGCCCGCACATCACGGCCGCGACGGGCGTGGGGAGTTCACCGTGCGGCAGCGGCGTGGGAACCGTGGCCACATCCTCACCCACGCGGCCCCAGGCGGCGGCCACCTCGTCGACGGCCGTGGCGACCAGAGTGGCGGCCGTGCCCTCGATGGCGCCGGAGGGGGCGAAGGGGTCGTAATCGGGGCCGGTGCCCACGCCCAGCGCCCGGGCGTAGGCGCGCTGATCGCCCGCGGCGTGCTGGATCACCTGGGTGACATTCCATTCCGCGCACGGCGTCGGCAGCTGCCACTGATCGCCGCCGATCCCGGAGACCACATCGACCAGCGCCCGATGCGAGGCGATCAGCACCTCGCGCCAGACGGGGGCCAGGGCGACGGCCGGGTCGGCGTCGGTCTGCGGGATGGTGCTCATGGGGTGGTGCCTTCCATCGTCTTGCGTTGTCCCGCACAGCTTATGCGCGTACACCGACAAAAACGATCATCGCCGTATCGCTGAGTGGATCGCTCACCGCCGTATCGCTGAGTGGATCGCTCACCGTACTCACCGCCCGCCCAGCCCCGACTGAGCGATTCCGCGCACGAAGGCCTGCTGCGCGCAGGCGTAGATCAGCAGCAGCGGAGCCAGCACGATCAGCGCCGCGGCCATCAGCAGCGGCCACTGGGTGTGGTACTGACCTTGCAGTCGAACCAAACCCAAAGTGACGGTGGCGATATCGTTGCGTTGGATCATCACCAGCGGCCACAGGAAATCGTTCCAGACCGAGATCCAGGTGAGTACTGCCAGCACCATGACGGCCGGACGGGCATGCGGCAGCAGCACCCGCCAGTACACCTGCCAGGTACCGCAGCCGTCGAGGATGGCCGCCTCCTCCAATTCGGCGGGCAGCGTGCGGAAGAACTGGCGCATGAGATAGGTCCCGAACGCCGACCCGAACAGGCCCGGCACGATCATCGCCCACGGGGTGTCCACCCAGCCGAAGGCTCGCATGAGCAGGAACTGCGGCAGCACGGTCACCGTCAGCGGCACCATCAGCGTCGCCAGATACGCCACGAACAGCAGTTCGCGGCCCGGGAACCGCAAGCGCGCGAAGGCGTATCCGGCCAGCGAGCAGAAGAACACCTGCCCCGCGGTGACACATGCGGCATACACCGCCGTATTGAGCAGCATCCGCCCCAGCGGCAGCAGTTCGAACACCCGCCCGTAATTGGACCACCGCGGCGCGGCCGGGACCGGAGCCGAATCGAGTACGTCCCCATCGCCTTTCAGCGAGGCGGACAGCGCCCACAGAATCGGACCGATCGCACACCACGCGATCACCACCAGTACGAGATAGATTCCCACCCCGCGCAGCGTCCGCCGCAGCATCGCCCGCTGGATCACCACGCCTCGGTCTCCCGCCGCGACAACCACAGCTGCACCAGCGTCGCCACCAGCAGCAGCGCGAAGATCACCCATGCCAGCGCGGCCGCGTACCCGACCTCGTAGAAGCGGAAGGCGTTCTGGAACAGCATGATTCCCAGCACATAGGTGCCGGTCTCGGGCCCGCCGTTGCCGTCGGTGAGCGCATACGCCTGATCGAAGGCCTGCACCGAATTGATGATGGTGATGACGAAGACGAACGACAGCGCGCCCCGGACCAGCGGTACGGTGATCGACCGGAAGCGTCGCCACGCGCCCGCCCCGTCGATCCGCGCCGCCTCGTACAGTGTCTGCGGAATACCCTGCATGGCGGCGAGCAGTACGACGGTCGCGAACGGCACACTCTTCCACACCGTGACCAGGCTCAGCGACACCAGCGCCCAGCCCGGATCGCTCAGCCAGGGTACGGGTTTCACCCCGAACCAGCCGAGCGCCAGATTCACCGCCCCGTAGTCGGTGGTGAGCAGGAATCGCCACACCACGGCCATGGCGACGGTCGAGGCCACCAGCGGCAGGAACGCCAGCGTACGAAACAGCCCGATCCCCCGTACCCTCCGATTCAACGCCGCCGCCACGCCCAGGCTGATCAAGACTGTCGGCGCCAGTGTCAGGACGGTGAATACCGCCGTATTGCGCAGGGCGATATAGAACAGCGGATCGCCGAGCAACTGCCGATAGTTGCCCAGCCCAGTGAATCGCATGGGCCGGAACAGATCCCAGTGCTGAAAGCTGAGATAGAGCGAAAATCCCAGCGGGAACAGCATGAACACCGCGACGGCCGCCAGATTCGGTGCCACGAAACCCATTCCGGCCCGAGCCCGACGCCGCGCCAGCGCCGAGGGTCGATGTCGGTGCCGCCCCCTCATACCCGCTCCCGCAGCAATGTATCGATGTCAGGGGCCGTATCGGCGAGCGAATCCGCCGTCGCCGCACCGCGGAGCACCCGATTGCAATGCCGCGACAGCAGTGCATCCACCTTCCCCCAGGCCGGGGTGATCGCGAGCGGCCGCGAATGTTCGGGCCCCTCGGTGAACACCGCGAGGTTGCGGATTCGCCGATGGGCCACGGCGAATCCCGGTGAGCGCATGGCCGAACGCAGCACCGGGACGAACAGTCCGGATTCGGCGATGATGGCCTGCCCGACCGGGCCGGTGGCGAATTTGACGAATTCCCAAGCCTGTTCGCGCCGCGGGCTGGCGGCGGCGATGGCCAGGCCGGTGCAGCCGACATCGGTGATCGCGGCGGGCCCGCCGTGCGGGCCGACCGGCAGCACGGTCACATCGAAGTCCAGCTCGTCATGGGCGGCGAACTCCGAATACAGCCAGTGCCCGCCGAGCAGCATCGCCGCGCGCCCGGCGGTGAACAGGTCGTAGGCCGAGACCGATTGCCGGTCACCGACATCCGGGGCCACCCGGTCGCGCACCGCGAGGTCGGCATAGAACTGCACACCGGCCGCGAAGCGCGGATCGCCGATATTGGTGCGCACCGGCGCCACCGGCGGGCTGAACCATTCGGCCCCATTGTTCATCCCGAAACACGCCGCCGAATAGCACGGCACCCAGCCGTCGACGAAACCCCACTGCCGCACCCGCCCGCCCGGTTCACGGCGGGTCAGCGCCTGTGCCGCGGCGCGAAATTCGACGAAGGTCCAGGCCCGCTCCCAACTGTCCGGAGCGCGAATCCCGGCCTGGTCGAACAGTTTCCGGTTGTAGTAGAGGAACACCCCGGACCACTGCTCGGGCAGCGCGTACTGACCGCCGCCGTAACCGAAGGTGTCGTAGAGCGAACCGTAGCTGTCGGCGCGCAGGGCTCCGGCGTACTCGGGCTCTCGGCCCAGCAGCGTGCGCAGATCGAGCAGCACACCCCGTTCGGCCAGGCCCGCGTACAGCAGTTCCCACGCCATCAGCACGTCGGGGCATTTACCTCCGGCGCAATAGGTCAGCATCTGCTGCAGCGGATCGGGTCCGGACAGGACGGTGCGAATCCTGATGTCCGGGTGACGTTTACCGAATTCCGCGATGATGCGCAGCCGGGCGCGCGCTTCCTCGGGCCGAGCCTGGAAGAAGAAGGTGAGCGCCTCGTCATCCGCAGCGCCACAATCGGCGGTCAGCAACGGCGCAGCGAGCATGGCCCCCAACAGGGTGCGGCGACGCACGACGACCTCCCTCCGCGATGATTACCAGGACAGCGGTGGGGCGCGGCGACAATGCCGCGTACCGGCACCGCAGCATACGCAGCGCACAATCGGAAGCGTGGCAATCAACGAGCATCGGCGATCCGTAGCGTCCGACCACCCCTCGGCATGTATCAAAATGTGAGATACAGATGTGCAATATGTGAGACGGGCATGTAACCATGCAGTCCGAATGTTCGGACTTGGTGAAGTCGCACCCGCGCGCGCGTCGGTTCGGCTACGTTGTGTCCGTTTCCGCAAGACCTAGTTAGAAACACGGGAGAGTAGCTCGCATGGCGACCATCGAATACCTCCGAACGGAACCCGACCTACCTCCCGTGGGCGTAGTGGACCGTTCTTCCCTCTCGCCTGCCAAGAAGGGCATCTTCCTGGTCATCGCGTTACTCGGCGCGGCCGCCTGGGTAGTCCTGGCCGTCGCGCGCGGCGAGAGCGTCAACGCCGTCTGGATCGTGATCGCGGCGGTGTGCACCTACATCCTCGCCTACCAGTTCTACGCCCGGCTGATCGAATATCGGATCACCAAGCCGCGTGACGACATCGCCACGCCCGCCGAGGAATTGGAGAACGGCAAGGATTACATGCCGATGGACCGGCGGGTCCTGTTCGGCCATCACTTCGCCGCCATCGCCGGCGCGGGTCCGCTCGTCGGTCCGGTCCTGGCCGCACAGATGGGTTATCTGCCGGGCACGATCTGGATCATCGTCGGCGTCGTGCTCGCCGGTGCGGTGCAGGACTATCTGGTGCTGTGGGCGTCGGTCAAGCGACGCGGACGCAGCCTGGGGCAGATGGCGCGTGAGGAACTCGGCGTGGTCGGCGGCATCGCGGCACTGCTGGCCGTGTTGGTGATCATGGTGATCCTGCTCGCGGTGCTGGGCATCGTCGTGGTCAACGCGCTGGCGGCGACCAAGGGGGCCGACGGCCAACTGCACGGCGGCAGCCCGTGGGGCGTGTTCTCGATTTCGCTGACCATCCCGATCGCGGTGCTGATGGGCCTGTACCTGCGCTATGTGCGGCCGGGCAAGGTCGGCGAGGTGTCGCTGGTCGGTTTCGCACTGCTGCTGCTGGCGATCGTCTCGGGCCGCTGGGTTTCCGAATCCGGTTGGGGCCGCGACCTGTTCACCCTCTCGGGTACGACCATCTCCTGGCTGCTGATCGTCTACGGCTTCATCGCCTCGGTGCTGCCGGTGTGGTTGCTGCTGGCGCCGCGCGACTATCTGTCGACCTTCATGAAGGTCGGCACCATCGTGCTGCTGGCGGTCGGCGTGGTGATCACGATGCCGGTGCTGAAGGCCCCGGCGGTGTCGCAATTCGCGGGCAACTCGAGCGGTCCGTCGTTCGCGGGCAGCCTGTTCCCGTTCCTGTTCATCACCATCGCCTGCGGCGCGCTGTCGGGCTTCCATTCGCTGGTGTCCTCGGGCACCACGCCGAAGCTGCTGCAGAAGCAGGCCCAGGCGCGGATGATCGGCTACGGCGGCATGCTGATGGAGTCGTTCGTCGCGGTCATGGCGATCATCGCCGCGAGCATCCTCGATCAGCACCTGTACTTCGCGATGAACGCGGGCGCGGGCCTGACCGGCGGCACGGCCGAGAAGGCCGCGGCCTACACCAACGGCCTCGGACTGGGCGGCACGCCGATCACCGCGGCCGAACTGAACCAGGCCGCAAGCGATGTCGGTGAGGCCAGCGTCGTCTCGCGCACCGGCGGCGCGCCCACGCTCGCCGTCGGTATGGCCGAGGTGATGCACAAGTTCATCGGCGGCACCGCGCTCAAATCGTTCTGGTACCACTTCGCGATCATGTTCGAGGCGCTGTTCATCCTCACCACGATCGATGCCGGAACCCGCGTCGCGCGGTTCATGCTGTCGGACACCCTGGGCAATCTGGGCGGCCCGGCGCGCAAGTTCAAGGATCCGTCGTGGCTGCCGGGCGCGTGGCTGTGCTCGTTCGTCGTGGTCGCGGCGTGGGGTTCGGTGCTGCTGATGGGCGTGACCGATCCGCTGGGCGGCATCTACACGCTGTATCCGCTGTTCGGCATCGCAAACCAGCTGCTGGCCGCGGTCGCGCTGACCGTGGTGCTGGTGATCGTGGTGAAGAAGGGCTATCTGAAGTGGGCGTGGATTCCCGCGCTACCGCTGGTGTGGGATCTGACCGTCACGATGACCGCGTCCTGGCAGAAGATCTTCTCCGCCGACAAGAACATCGGATACTGGAAGCAGCACAGCCTCTACAGCGACGCCCAGGCCGCCGGGAAGGTGCTGGCTCCGGCGAAGACCATGGCCGATATGGACAAGGTCGTGCGCAACACGTTCATCCAGGGCACGTTGTCGATCATCTTCGCGGCGCTGGTACTGATCGTGGCGCTGGTGGGCCTGATCGTCTGTATCCAGGCCGTGCGCAAGGGCGGCGGGCCGACCACCGAGACCCCGGAGGTCCCGTCGAAGCTGTTCGGCCCCAAGGGCTTCCTCGCCTCCAAGGCCGAGAAGGAGGTGCAGAGCGAATGGGACGAGCTGGCGAGAGCGGGCAGGGTCAAGATTCCGGGAGCCGCGCACGCGGTGGCGGCGGATTGAACACCGTCCTGCGGGCCGGGCGCGGCGTCGTCTGGTACATGAATTCGATACTCGGCGGCCAGGACTACGCGCGTTACGTGGAGCATCTGCGGCGCAACCATCCGGACCGCCCGGTACCGAGCGAGCGGGACTACTGGCGTGAGCGGCATGCGGCCGCGGCGCGCAATCCGGCCAACCGCTGCTGCTGACCGGAAGTATTGCTGATCGGCGGGTTTCCCTCGGGAACCCGCCGATCGTCCTGTGCGGGCGGGCGCGGTTCGGCGCGGGATCGCCCGGGCGGGTGGCAGCACACCGAGAGCAATCGATCAATAGCCGAAATGAATGACTAAGAAACGTTGTCTTGCGGGGGTAGCTGGCTGATTTCCGCTAGCGCGGATCCGCTCGGACTGACATGGTGGACTGCGTGAGTGCGAACGGTCTGGACTTCGAGCGTTGTTACCGTGCTGTGGCGACCCGCGATTCCCGTTTCGACGGGCACTTCTTCACCGCGGTGCGCACCACCGGAATCTATTGCCGCCCATCGTGTCCGGCTATCACTCCGAAACGCTCCAACGTCACCTTCATGCCGACCGCGGCGGCCGCTCAGCAGAGCGGGTTCCGGGCCTGTCGCCGCTGCCTACCCGATGCCGCGCCCGGCTCGCCGCTGTGGAACACGCGCGCGGATCTGGCGTCGCGGGCCATGCGACTGATCGCCGATGGCGTGATCGAGCGCGGCGGCGTACCCGCGCTGGCCGGGGCGCTGGGGTATTCGCAGCGGCAGCTGACCCGGGTGCTGACCTCCGAACTCGGCGCCGGACCGCTGGCGCTGGCCCGCGCCCATCGCGCGCATACCGCGCGGCTGCTGATCCAGACCACGCGAATGCCGATGTCCGACATCGCCTTCGCGGCCGGATTCGCGAGCATCCGGCAGTTCAACGACACCGTGCGCGAGGTGTTCGCGGTGAGCCCGACCGTACTGCGCGAGGAGTCGCGACGGCTGCGCGGTGACACCCTGCCCGCCACCAACGGCATGCTCACCCTGCGGCTGCCCTATCGCGAACCGCTGGACAAGCCGTGGCTGGAATGGTTCCTGTCCGCGCACGCGGTGCCCGGCATCGAACAGTGGGAGGACGGCACCTACACCCGCAGCCTGCACACCCCGCACGGGCATGCGACCGTGCGGCTGAGCGTCCAGCCCGGACATGTGCGGGCCGGGCTCGCGCTGCACGATATGCGCGATCTCGCCCCGACCGTGGCGCGGTTGCGGCATCTGCTGGATCTGGATGCCGATCCCATGGGTATCGACGAGGCGCTCACGGGCGGATTCGGGGCCGGGGCCGGGGTCAGTCCCGGAATCCGGGTGCCCGGCTGCCTGGACGCGTCGGAGTTGTTGCTGCGCACCATGATCGGCCAGCAGATCTCCGTCTCCGCGGCGGCGACCCACACCGCGCGGCTGGTGGAGGCGCTGGGCGAGACCGTCAGCGGGCCGGTGCCGCGGCTGTTCCCGTCCGCGGAGACGATCGCCGAGCGCGGGGCCGAGGTGCTGACCGGGCCGACCCGGCGGACCACCTCGATCCTGTCGGCCGCCCGCGCGCTGGCCTCGGGCGAACTGTCGCTGCACGCCGGGCGTACGGCCGCGGATGTGCGGCGCGATCTGCTGGCCCTCGACGGCGTCGGGCCGTGGACCGCCGACTATGTGACCATGCGGCTGCTGGCCGACCCCGACATCCTGCTGCACACCGATCTGGTGGTACGGCGCGGGGCGACGCTGTTCGGCATCGACCTCGGCGAGACCGCGCGCTGGGCACCGTGGCGGTCGTATCTGTCCATGCACATGTGGAAGCGAGCGCTGGCCGAACGCACCAACGGCGCCGCGAACGGCTCCCCCATCCGAACCCCCGTGAAAGTGAGCGTCCAGCAATGAGTCTCGCCGATTACGCGACGACGAGCACCCCCATCGGCCCCTTCACCACCGTCGTCGACGCCGAGGGCGCCGTACTGGCCGCGGGCTGGACCACCGACGCCGAGGGCCTGCGACTGCTCATCCACCCCACCCTGCGCCCCGCCGAACTGCGCCACCGCGAGGCCCTCGGCCCGATCACCCGAGCCGTCGAGACCTACCACACCGGTGAACTCCACGCGATCGACGACATCACCGTCCGCCAGCTGTCGGGCCCGTTCCTGGTGCACGCCTGGGAAGTCCTGCGCAAGATCCCCGCCGGATCCCCCGTCACCTACACCGCATTCGCCGACCGCTCCGGCCGCCCCGAGGCCGTCCGCGCCGCCGCCAACGCCTGCGCCCGCAACGCGGCGGCCCTGTTCGTCCCTTGCCACAGGGTATTTCGCACCGACGGCTCCCTGGGCGGCTTCCGCTGGGGGTTGGAGGTCAAGAACTGGCTGCTGTCCCACGAGCAGACCCACAGCGCCTGACATCCATCGGCAAGCTCAGCTCTGGTTGTCGGTGGCTGTCGGTATTCTGCGCGCGCGGCTGATGGCGGGAGATGTGGGCGATGAATCGGACGGATCGGTTGTACGCGCTGGTCGAGGATTTGCGGGCGGTGGCGCCGGGGCGGCGGACCGCGCGGGAGTTGGCGGGGCGCTATGAGGTGAGTGTGCGGACCATCGAGCGGGATATCTCGGCATTGCAGCAGTCGGGGGTGCCGATCTACGCGGATGTGGGGCGCACGGGGGGCTATACGTTGGACAAGCGGATGTCGTTGCCGCCGTTGAACTTCTCGCCCGCCGAGGTGGTGGCCATGGGGGTCGCGCTGCGGCGGATGCGGGGCACTCCGTTCGACGCCGCGGGGGCCGCGGCGCTGGCCAAGATCGTGGCCGCGCTGTCGGATGCTTCGGCCGGGGCCGCGCGGGCGCTGGCCGAACGGGTTCGGGTGGTGGAGGCGGTGGCGGAACCGGATTCGGGTGCGTGCGCGGGGGTGGTGAACGAGGCCATTGTCGAGCGGCGGGTGATCCGGATGTCGTATGCCGACCGGTTCGGCGTTGTTACCGAGCGCTGCGTGGAACCCATGGCGTTGATGTGCGGCGGGGAGGGTTGGTATCTGGTCGGCTGGTGTCGGTTGCGCGGCGACGCAAGGGTTTTCCGGCTCGACCGGATCACCGGAGCCGAATTGGGCGAGCGGGCCGTCGTCGCCCGGCGGTGGCGGCAGTTCGACGACCTGCCCGCGGATCGCATCGTCCGGACCGTGGCGCTGTAGAAAACACCGACACAGGGTTGTCGCCACGGTGCTCGAAGCTCGACGAGTGCAGCCGCTCGGGCTGTATCGCGATCCGAGGAGGACCCTTCGATGACCCCAGCCTTCGACACCGTGGCCTGGTTCCAGATCGGCACGCCCGATCCCGCCGCCGCCCAACGGTTCTACGGCGAGCTGTTCGGCTGGAGCTTCCGCGCCGATCCCGGCAGCGGTGACGGTTACCAACTGATCAACTATGCCGATGCGACCGTTCCCTCCGGCGGTATGAACGACGAGCAGCCCGGGGCCGGATACGCGGTGTTCTGTGTCATGGTCCGCGATGTCGCGGCGACATGTGAGCGCGTGACGGAACTGGGCGGCAAGGTGCTCGCACCGCCCGCCACGACGCCCAACGGACTCGTCTCCGCCGATCTGCTCGATACCGACGGCAACCGGTTCATGGTGTTCACCCCCGCGCCTCGATAGGCGCGGGAATCAGGCCACGATCGTGCGCAGGCGCGAACCCGTGGGCTGGCGAATCACGTGCAGGCGGCTGGGGATTCGTTGGCGCATCTCGTCCACATGGGAGACGACGCCGACGACCCGGCCGCCCGAGCGCAGTTCGTCGAGGACGCCCATGACCGCGTCCAGGGTGTCGGCGTCGAGGCTGCCGAAGCCCTCGTCGATGAACAGGGTGTCGAGGACCAGGCCGCCGGATTCGGCGGCCACCACATCGGCCAAGCCCAGGGCCAGGGCCAGCGAGGCCATGAAGGTCTCACCGCCGGAGAGGGTTTTGGCGGGGCGGACGGCGCCGGTGTAGTCGTCGCGGATGTCCAAGCCCAGGCCGCCGCGGCGACCCCGGGGGCCCGCGGCGTCGGAGTGTACGAATTCGTAACGGCCGCCGGACATTCGGCGCAGGCGAACCGAACCGGCCAGGGCCACCTCTTCCAGGCGGGCGGCCAGGACGTAGGAGCGCAGCGACATCTTGCGATTGTTCGCGCCGCGACCGGCGACCACATCGGCCAGTTCGGCCAGTTCCTCGTGGGCGCTCTGGGCGGGGGCGATATGGTCCACCGCGGCCCAGAGCTGGCCGCCCAGTTCCTCCAGCTGCGCGACTCGGCGGGTGGCTTCGGCGTGGGCGGCCACCGCGGCGTCCAGGCGGGTACGGGACTGGGCGACAAGGGATTCCACGGTATCGAGGTCGCCGGGTTCCGAGGTCGCGGCGGTCTGGATATCCGGTTCGGCCAGGACCGCCTCGGCATGGGCGCGAGTGCGGTCGGCGGCGGTTAGTTCGGCGTCGATCTCGGCCTGCTGCTGCGGTGTGCGGGTGGCGGCGTCGACCACCTTCGCGTAGGTGGCCAGGGCGGCGTAGTCCGGTTCCGAAGCGCCCTCGGCCACAACCGTTTCCGCGTCGACGACCAGCCCGGCCGAGCGGGCGGATACCTCGACGCGGCGCGCTGCGGCGGTGAGATGCTCTCGGGCCGAGGCAGTTTCGGTGCGCGCGGCGCGCAGGGCGGTGGCGTCGGCGATGAGGGCGTCCAGGCGGGCGCGGCGGCGCTCCACGGTGCCGTCGGCGCCCGCGGCGATCCGCAGGCGGTCGGTGACCTCGGCGAGGCGACGATCGGCGGCCAGAATGCGTTCGGCGACCGCGCTGGCGTGGCTCTGCGCCTCGCGCAGTTCCTCCTGCAGGCCGGTGTCCTCGGTACGCAGGCGCGCCAATTCGACGGTCAGATCGTCGTGGCGGGTCGCGCTCGTGCTCGCGGATTCGTAACGCGCGGTGACGGTGTTCAGGGCGGCGGTCAATTCGGCCTTGTCGCCGTCGCCGCCGCGCTCGACGAGGATCTCGATCCGGCGTTGCAGGTCGGTGAGCTGGGCCAGCGCGCGATCGCGGGCGGTCTCGGCGAGGCGTTCGGCCGCGACCGCGCGCTCCTCGTCATCCTTCGAGGCCGCCGCGGCGACCGCCCGGGCCGGGGCCGGATGCTCGGTCGATCCGCAGACGCCGCACGGATCACCCTCGACCAGCGCGCCCGCCAATTCCGCTGCCATACCGGCCAATCGGCGCTCGCGAATATCGAGGGTGCGCTCACGGGCGTCGTTGTGCGCCGCGCGGGCGGATTCGTGCGCGGCCTCGGCGCGTGCCGAATCCTGGCGCACCCGCACCAATTCCACCGCGGCCGTGGCGGCGGCGCGCAACCGCTCGCAATCGGCGGCCAGCCCGGGAAGTTCGGCGACCGCATCGGCGGCCTCCCGCAGGCGAACCTCAGCGGATCGAATGGCATCGGGCAACTGCGCCCGCCGAGCGGAAACCTTGGCGATCCGCTCGGTAAGACGCCCCTGCTCCTTACGCATCTCCGCCAGTTCGGCGGCCAGACGACGGGAGGAGTCGGCGTCGATTCGCACCTCGTCCAACGCGCCCACCTGGGCGGTCCAACGTTGGATCGCGGTATCGATGCCGTTCGTCGCGTCGGACGGCCCGGCCGGCTGCGCACCCCCGCCGACAGAAAAAATACCCTGCGGTTCAGCGGCATTCGTCGTAGGCGCGAGACCCGGCCGCGATTGGGCCGTTGCGCCGGTATCGGCCACCGTGCGAAGCGGACGATTGTCGGCCACGGGACGCGTCGCGCGGCCGTCCTCGGCCGGCCGCTCAGGGGCATTCGACGTGGATGTGATACCCGGCTGCGGCTGGGCGGTTGTGTTGGCATCGGCCACCGCGCGAAGCGGGCGGTTGTCGGCCGGCCGGTCCAGCGGGACGAGAGCGAACAGGCCAGGCTCGGCATCGTCGCTGCAAGGTTCGGCGAGTTCGATGGTGAAGAGTCCGGGCTCGGCATTGGCATCGGCCGCGCCCTGCGAGTTGCCGGGTATCGAAAGCTCCTCGGGGGCGGCGGCTTCGGGCCGCTCACTCGTCTCGTCTGGCTCGACTACTTCGAAAGGCGCTGCCGTATCTCCCGATTCGCCTCGATCAGCCGCGTCGGCATGCCCGTAACCAGCCGCCGAACCGTCCTGCCGCGCGGTGTCGGCCGCGAGTGGCGGGATGGCTCGCAGTTCCTCGGCTCGGTTCGTATCGGACAGCTCGGTGTTGGCCAGATCCGTTGCGGCCCAGTATGTTCCCGACAGTTCGGCACTCGCCGGTTCGAGTAGACGGTCGGCGAGGCGTTCGGCCAGGCCGTGGGTTTCGTCGGCTCGGCGGCGAACCGTGACGGCCGCGTTGCGTGCCTCGGCCAGGCTGTCCGCGACCGGTTCGGCGCGACGCGCCCGGTCGAGTTCGGTGCGGCGGCGGGCGCGCTGGTCGGCGGTGGCGGTGAATTCGGCGAGCTGCGCGCGGGCCGTGGCCAATCGCCGATGCAGGTCGTGCAATCGGCGCTGGTGTTCGGCGGTGGTGTGCGCCTGGGCCGAATCCCGCTGGCAGCGTTGGAGTTCCGCGGTGGTCTCGGTGAGGTGCGTGCGCGCGTCGGCGAGCAGTCGCTGCGACCATTCCACGGCCTCCAGCGGACCGACGGCCTCGGTCGGGCCGACCCCGCCCGCCAGGCCGACCTGCGCGGTCAGGCGGTCGATATTCTGACGCTGGATCTCCAATTCCGCGGCGCTGTCGCGGCGGCGCTGGGCCAGCCACTGCTCGGCGACGCCGAAACGCTCGGTGTCGAAAAGCTTTTCCAGCAGTCTCTCGCGATCCTCGTTGTCCGCCCGCAGAAATCGCGCGAAATCGCCCTGCGGCAGCAGCACCACCTGGAAGAACTGATCGGCGCTCATGCCGAGCAGTCGAACCACCTCATCGCCGATATCCGGTATGCGAGAGAGGTTCTGGCCCCGTCCGTCCAGCCACTCGAGGGTGGCCGCGGCCTGTTCGGTCCGATATCCGGTCCCCCGCTTCTTGGGCCGCTCGAACTCCGGCGACCGGATCAACCGCAGGCGCCGCCCGCCCAGCGTCGCCTCCAGCAGCACCCGCGGCGGCGTCTGCGGATCGGCGTGATCGGAGTGCAGCCGCTTACTCTCCCCGCGCGCCCCGGGCACCCGCCCGTAGAGCGCGAAGGCGATGGCGTCGAGCACCGTCGTCTTACCGGCCCCGGTCTGCCCGTGCAGCAGAAACAGCCCGTCGGCCCCCAATTCGTCGAAATCGACCACCGCGGTTTCGGCGAACGGGCCGAAGGCGGTGACCTCCAGGCGATGCAGCCTCATGCGGTGAGCTCGTCCGGCCGGAGGACGGCTTCGGTGTGGGCGGTCGACGCCGCGAGCGCACGTTCGACCCATTGCATCTCACTCGCCGACGGCTCTCCGCGAACATCGGTCAGGAAGCTGTGGGCGACCTCGGTGTCGCGGCGACCGTGCACGCGCTCACGGTAGCGCAATTCCGGATTGCCTTCGGGGCGTGACCATTCCACGTGGACCGCATGCGGAAAGCGGGTCCGCAGACGGCGCAGGGCGTCGACGGGACGGGCGTGGTCGGTGAGGGTGGCCGAGACGTAGTGGTCCTCGCAGTCGGCATGGGCCGGGTCGGCGAGCAACTCGTCCAGGGGGCCGGTGAGTTGGGCCAGGCCGCGCACCCGGGGCAGATCGCGCCGCTCGACCGCGGTGAGACCGTCGGCCCCGAGGTCGAGCAGCCAGACCGCCTTGCTGTGCGAACGTTCGGCGAAGGAGTACGGCAGCGGGGAGCCGGAGTAGCGGATGGACTCGGTCAGGGTCTGGGGCGAATGCAGATGCCCGAGCGCCACATAGTCGATGCCGTCGAAGGCGCCCGCGGGGACCGTCTCCACCCCGCCGACCGAGATCGAGCGCTCCGAGCCGGTGGCCTCGCCGCCCACCACGAAGGCATGCGCCAGCACGACCGAGCGCGGATTGCCGCGTCGGGCGAGGTCGGCGCGGATCCGGGCCATCGCGGCATCGAGGATTTCGGCGTGCGAGCGGGCCTGCGGCACATCGAGTTCGACGCGGGTGATCTCCGGTTCCAGATACGGGATGCCGTAGCAGGCGATCTCGCCGTATGCGTCGGACAGCATTACCGGCCGGTCGGTATCGGCGACGGTGGTGCGCAGATGCAGGCCACCGGCCGCGGCGAAACTGCCCAGCGCACCGAGCCTGGTCGGCGAGTCGTGATTACCCGACGTGGCGACGATCACCGCGCCCGCGGCGCGAATCGCCTCGAAACCCCTGTTGCACACCGCGATCGCGTCGGCGCTCGGAATCGACCGGTCGTACACATCACCCGGCAGCAGTACGACCTCGACCCCCTCGGCCGCAACGACCTCGGCGATCAGCTCCAGCGAACGCGCCTGGTCGGCAAGCAGATCGACACCGTGGAAGGTGCGGCCGATATGCCAGTCCGAGGTGTGCAGCATCCGCATGCCGCGAAACCGTAGGCCATCGCACCGACAGAATCGAAACCGCCTGGCCGCGCGTGGCGCAGAAACGCCACGGTTGCGCCGACTTGTCGGTGGTATCGGGCACTATCTGCTTCCATGACCGCACCGATGCTGTTCGCGCTGCTGTTGGTGTTCTGTGCCGGATTCGGACTCGGCTGGCTGGGCCATACCGCGCGGGCGGGGCAACGCGCGATCACGGCCGAGGCCCGGCTGGCGGCACTGCACGACAACGAGCGGCTGCTGCGCCAATCGCTGAGCGCGGCGAGTGAGGATGCGGCACGGCGCAATTCCCATGCGATCGGGACGCTGGTGGAGCCGCTGCGTGATGCCGTCGGCGCGTTGGAGCAGCACATCCGCCAGGTCGAGCACAGTCGCATCAACGCCTATTCCGGCCTGCGCGAACAGGTCGCGGGCATGCAGCGGGTATCGCATCAGCTGTCCACCCAGACCGGACAGCTGGTATCGGCGCTGCGGGCGCCGCAGGTCCGCGGGCGGTGGGGTGAGATCCAATTGGAGCGCGTGGTGGAACTGGCCGGGATGTCGCGGCACTGCGATTTCGACACCCAGGTCAGCGCCGCCGGACGCGATGGCGGGGTGCGCCCGGATCTGGTGGTGCGCCTGGCCGGTGGACGCCAGATCGTGGTCGACGCCAAGGTGCCGCTCACCGCGTATCTGGACGCCGGTGGCGAGAGCGATCCGCGGCTGCGCACCGAACATCTGACCCGCCACGCCAAACATCTACGCGCCCACGTGGATCAGCTGGCGGACAAGGCCTACTGGGTGGCCTTCGATCCGTCGCCGGAATTCGTGGTGCTGTTCGTCCCCGGTGATCCGTTCCTGGACGCCGCGCTCACCGCCGATGCGGGTTTGCTGGAATATGCCTTCGGCCGGAACGTGATCTTGGCGACGCCGACCACCCTGATCGCATTGCTGCGCACCGTCGCATACGGCTGGCGGCAGGAGGCGCTGTCCCGCGATGTCGCAACCATTCAGCAATTGGGCCGCGAACTGTATACGCGGCTGAGCACGACCGGCACGCATCTGGATCGGCTGGGCGCTCAGCTGGGTAAATCGGTCGAGGCGTTCAATCAGACGGTCGCCACGGTGGAGTCGAGGGTCATGGTCACCGCGCGGCGGCTGCACGAGTTGGAGATCGGCGATCGCGATGTGCCCGAGATCCGCCGGGTGGACGCGTGGCCGCGGGCCGTGGGAGGCGCCGACACCAGCGACTGACCTGCCCATCCGCCCGGCCTCGGTACACGGTTCGGTCGCTACAGATAGTGTGCTTTACGTGGCAGCTATCCAACGCGACCGATCCGAGGTGCTCGCATCGCACCGATCGATCATCCCGTCGGTGCCCGGCGTCCCGGCCGGTGCGGCGGTTTTGATCGCGGTGGCGTGCACGTTCATCGGATTCTTCATCGATGCCGGAGGCAGCGGCCAGCAGCTGACGCATGTATTCGCTGCCTGTTACATCATCGGATGTGTGCTGGCGGCGCTCGTGGTGCGCTATCGCGGCCTGTTCACCGCGATGGTGACGCCGCCCTTATTGCTGTTCGTCGCGGTGCCCCTGGCCTATCAGCAGCTGACGGGCCACAGTTCGACCTCGCTCAAGGACATCCTGTTCAATCTGGCCATCCCGCTGGTGAATCGGTTCCCCCTGATGGCCATCGCGACGGTGCTGGTGCTGGCGATCGGCGGCGCGCGGGTGTTCCTGCAGCGGCAGGATCCCGGACCGCGCAAGGGCGGTGATCGTTCCCGCAAGGGCGATTCGCGCGGCCCGCGGCCGTCCGCCGGTAATCGTGCGCGTCGCGGCCTGTCCTCGTCGGCCTCCGAAACCACTCGTCGCCGTGGCCGTTCCGAGTCGCCGGCCGCGGGCAAGGCCGATCCCGAGGGCGGATCGCGGACCGCGCGTAGAACCACCGGAAAGGTCGCCGAACGCCCGCCGCGGGTCTCCCCCGGCTCCGGCTATCCCCGCGGCTCCGAGCGCGCCGCCGCGGGCGATTCCGCGCCGCGCCGCAATCGCGCGGCCTACGGCGGCGATGTGCCCCCGCATCCGCGTCCCAATGTCCGCTACCGCGAACGGGATTCGGGTCGTATCGATCGCTGACGCACCGCACCGGCACTGCCCGCCGGGCGGTACGCCGCGCCGGGTGCGCCCCTCTTCCCACACCCGGTCAACGGTGCCGTTCGGCCCACCGACGCGCGACACCGTCCCCACACGTGGTTACATCGTGGTAAACCGAAAGCCGTTACAGAACGCCCGGTTTCAGTGGCGGGCGGCGCGCAGTTCGCGGGGCAGGGAGAAGACGAGGGTTTCGTTGGCCGTGGTGACCGGCTGGACGTCGGCGTAGCCGTATTCGGCCAGCAGGTCCAGTACGCCGCGAACCAGGATCTCGGGAACCGAGGCGCCGGAGGTGACGCCGACCGTCCGAACGTCCTCGAACCACGCGGGCTCGATCTCACGGGCGAAGTCGACCAGATACGACGCCTTGGCGCCCGCGCCCAGGGCCACCTCGACGAGTCGCTTCGAATTGGAGGAGTTGCGGGAGCCGACCACGATGACCAGATCACAGGCCGGGGCCATCGCCTTGACCGCGGTCTGGCGGTTGGAGGTGGCGTAGCAGATGTCGTCGCTCGGCGGATCCTGCAGCTTCGGGAAGCGTTCGCGCAGCCGCTGCACGGTTTCCATGGTCTCGTCGACCGACAGGGTGGTCTGGGAGAGCCAGATCACCTTGTTCTCGTCGCGAACGGTGACGGCCTCGACCGACTCCGGACCGTCGACCAGCTGCACGTGATCGGGGGCCTCGCCCGCGGTGCCCTCGACCTCCTCGTGGCCCTCGTGGCCGATGAGCAGGATGTCGTAATCGTCGCGGGCGAAGCGCTTGGCCTCCTGATGCACCTTGGTCACCAGGGGGCAGGTGGCATCGATGGTGTGCAGATTGCGGGCGGCGGCGGCCTCATGCACCGCGGGCGAGACCCCGTGCGCGGAGAACACCACGACCGCGCCCGCGGGCACCTCGTCGGTTTCGTCGACGAATACCACCCCGCGCTCGCGCAGCGTCTCCACGACGTGGCGGTTGTGCACGATCTCCTTGCGCACGTAGACCGGGGCCCCGTGCTTTTCCAGCGTGCGCTCCACGGTCTCCACCGCGCGGTCCACGCCGGCACAGTAACCGCGGGGCTCGGCGAGCAGCACGCGCTTCGTGGCACCGGTCACAGCGGACTCGGCCGACCGCGCGATTCCGACGTTCAAGGGGATAGCCGACGACATGGCCCCCAGCTTACGTGCACCTGCGCGCTCGGCCATGTCGAGCGTGACGAGCCCCGCAGGACACGCCGGGCACCGGCACACTGCCCGAGCCGGTCCATATATCCTCGACAAACCGAACAACGGATTTCCCGAACGACCTGAGGGGCGCCTGACTCGTATGGCCGGAAACGCGACGCGGCGAGCCGGGAACGCATATCTTCCTCTTTGCATCGCACCGGCTTTCGGGCAGGCTGACAGCATGTTCCGCCCTCCGTTCATTGCCCGGGTCGCCGCCGGAGCCGCTGTTTACGCGATTGAGGAAACTCGTCGGCTACCCACCGCCGCAATCAATTTCCCGATCACCGCCATCAGCCAGCTGCTGCAGACGACCATGCATGCGCAACAGTTCGTGACCAGCCTCGCCCTCAAGGGCGACGAGGTATTCGACCGACTGGCCAATCGCCCCGTCGAACAGCCGGAATGGGCCACATTCGACGAAGACGACGCCGACGAGCAAACCTTCAGCTCCGCCCCGACGTCGACCCGGGTGAGCCGTTTCGATCTGTACGACGAGCCCGAACCCGGGTCGGTGGAAAGCACCTTCACCGCCCCGCAGCCGCCGGTCGTGGAAAACGAATCCCCCGCCCCGCGACCACTCGCGCCGGAAAGCGACTTCACCGCCCCGCAGCCGGTGGAGGAGCCCGAGGAAACCGCCGCTCCCGCAAAATCTTCGGGTAACGGCAAGTCCGAGCGCGTCGTCGAGCCCGAGGTCGCGGTGCGCTACGACTACGCCACCATGACCCTGGCCCAGCTGCGCGCGCGACTGCGCGTGCTCAGCCTCGACGACCTCGCCGCCCTGCTCGATTACGAGCTGAAGACCCGGGACCGGGCCCCGTTCGTGACCATGCTGACGAATCGGATCGCCACAGTGCAGGCCAAGTGACCGATCCCAGCACCCCGCCGCCGACCGGCCGGGCCGATGCGCCCGGCCGACCCGCGAATTCTCCCGAGAATCCGTGGCCGGTCCGCAGCATCGCGGTCAAGGTCGCGCAGTGGATCGATCGGCTGGGCAGCGTCTGGGTCGAGGGGCAGATCACCCAGATCAATCTGCGCCCGGGCGCGCGCACGGCGTTTCTGGTGTTGCGCGATCCGGCCGCCGATATGTCGCTGTCGCTGACGTGTGAGTCGGATCTGCTGCGCGCGTCGGCGGCGCCGCTGCAGGAGGGCAGCCGGGTCGTGGTGTACGGCAAGCTGTCCTATTTCACCGGGCGCGGCACGATCTCGCTGCGGGTCACCGAGATTCGGCCCGTCGGCATCGGTGAGCTGCTGGCCCGCATCGAGCGGTTGAAGGCGCTGCTGGCCGCCGAGGGTCTGTTCGATCCGCGGCTCAAGCGCCCGATTCCGTTCCTGCCCAAGGCGATCGGCCTGATCACCGGCCGGGCGAGCGCGGCCGAACGCGATGTGCTGACCGTGGCGCAGGGGCGCTGGCCCGCGGTGCGATTCGAGGTCCGCAATACCGCGGTACAGGGTCCGACAGCGGTACCCCAGATTCTCGAGGCGCTCGCCGAACTCGACCGCGACCCCGAGGTCGAGGTGATCGTGCTGGCCCGCGGCGGCGGCAGCGTGGAGGATCTGCTGCCGTTCTCCGATGAGACGCTGTGCCGCGCGATCGTGGCCGCGACCACTCCGATCGTGAGCGCGATCGGGCACGAGCCGGACAATCCGATCGCCGATTACGTCGCGGATCTGCGCGCGGCGACGCCGACCGACGCGGCCAAGCGCATCGTCCCCGACGCGGCGGCCGAACTGGCCCTGGTGCGCGAATTGCGGGACCGCTCGGCCGCGGCGCTGCGCGGGTGGGTCGATCGCGAGGCGCGCGCGCTGACCCAGGTCCGGTCGCGACCGGTGCTGGCCGAACCGCTGCGGTTACTGGATCAGCGCTACGACGAGGCCGAGCGGCTGCGCACGGCGGCCAGGCGCGCGGTCGACCAGATCGTCACCACCCAGTCCACCGCCACCCGGCATCTACGCGAGAAGCTCACCGCGGTCGGACCGGCCGCCACGCTGGCGCGCGGATACGCTGTCGTACAGCGGGTTTCGGGTAAGGAGCGGCATGTGATCCGCACGGTGGCCGATTCGCCGCCCGGTACGCAGCTGCGGATCCGGGTCGCCGACGGCGCGGTCAGCGCGGCCGCCCTCGGCAGCCAATCCCTGACCACCGACCGACCCCCGCAGAAGGAGTCCCCCGATGAGCGACGGTGACCTTGCCGAAATCGCGACCTTCGGTTACGAACGCGCCCGCGACGAGCTGGTCAATGTCGTGAAGATGCTCGAGCAGGGCGGTATGGATCTCGACGACTCGCTGGCGCTGTGGGAGCGTGGCGAGGCGCTGGCCACGCGGTGTGAGGAACATCTGGCGGGCGCGCGCAAGCGGGTCGAGGACGCGCTGTCGCGGCGCGATCGGGAAGCCGAGGGATGATCCGGCGCGTTGTTCCGGATCTGAGCAGTGCGGATCTGGAGCGGAGCCGGAACTTCTACCGGCAACTGGGTTTCGAGGAGGTCATGGATCTGGGCTGGGTGGTCACGATGGCCTCGCCCTCGAATCCGACCGCGCAGGTGATACTGGTGGGCCCGAATGCCGAAGGGCCGCAACCGGATATCAGCGTCGAAGTGGGCGACGTCGACGCGGTGCACGCGAATATGACCGAGGCCGGGGCGGAGATCGTCTACGCGCTGCGCGACGAGCCGTGGGGTGTGCGGCGATTCTTCGTGCGCGATCCCGACGGCACGATCGTCAACGTGGTCAGTCATCGTTGAAGTCGTGGCCGAGCGCCGTGAGGACGCGGGCGAGGCGCGCGTGTACGGTGCGCCATGCGTCGGGGGCCAGGTCGTGGTCGGCGAGCAGTTCGAGCATGCGGATCAGTTGCAGGTAGCGGACGCGTTCGGCCTGGGTGGGATCGTCGAAATCCATACCCGCGCCGAGTAGGAAGGCGGGCCAGGATTCGGCCAGCAGTTCGGGGTCGGCCGAACTCACCGTCCAGGCCCACCAGGCCGCATCGTAGAGCGGATCGGCCAGGCGCAGGGCGTCCGGATCCAGCAGACCCGTGATCTTCGTGCCCTCGACGAGGATATTGCCGGGGACGAAATTTCCGTGCGCGAGCACCGCGGGACGGCCCTCGAACAGTTCGGGCAGGTCGTCGAGGACGTCCTCGATCGTCGCGATCTGGGCCGGGGTCAGCGCGGGGGCCAGGCATTCGGCCCAGGCGTCGGCGCGGGCGGCCAGATAGCGGGGTCGGGCCCAGGCGTCGTCGAGTTCCAGGTCCGGGCAATGGATTCCGGCGAATGCGGCAAGTAGTTCGCCCATATCGTGGGCCAGGGCGGGAAATTGCGTACTGGTCGGTGTGACTTCCGCCGGGGCGCCGGGTAATTCGTCGAAGGCGATCCAGGGCGTCTGTGCGACGAGATCGCTGGCGCGCACGATCGGGAGCGGAATCCCCTTGGCGGCGGCAGGTTCTCGCAGGGCCTCCAGAATGCGCACCTGGCGTTCGACATCGGCGCGGCGGCGGTATCGCTGCACGATCGCGTGTGTGCCGTCGGCGAAGGTCACCAGCTCGGCGCGGTTTCGAGGCCCCCAGTCGGTGGCGGTCGCCTCGATGATCGGCTGCCCCAAAGCTTCCGCAAGCCAGCCGAAGTCCGAGCTATCCACCAGCTCACCCTAGCCGAATGGAGGGTGGTGGAGGTTTCGCTTGGTCAGTCCCGTCAGCGCGGGATGGGTTGGGCCTCGGCGGCCGCGGTGGCGAGGGTTGTGTAGGCGGGTTGGTTGCCCGCGCCCTTGATGAGTAGGCGTACCTGTCCGAGGTCGGTGATCCAGGCGGGTTCACTGCCCTGGACGTGGAAGACGGTCCAGATGTGGTCGCCGATCTTCTGGGTGCCGTTGGGGGTGCGGGTTTTCTCGATGTGGTTGGCGAGGGCGTCGACGGTCGCGTTGGATTGGGACAGCTGCATGTAGGTGCCCTGCGGGGTGATGAAGCCGACCGTGCTGATCGCCCCGCCCCCGGTGCCGGTGACCGTATCGCGGCTGCCCGAATTCGGATGCCAATCCGGTGGGAGGGCGGGCTCGCGGATCGGGAACGGCAGCGTGCGGGCGTCGTCGCGCAGGGCGTCGTGCAGTTGGAAGTTCGGGACATTGCCCGGCGTCGGCCCGTTCGTGGCGACGCTGCACTGCTGCGCGACCGCGGCGAGGACGACGCAGATCAATATCAGCGGAATCAGCGACCAGATCAGATCCCGATAGTCATTGAGGATCCGCGGCTTTGATGACGACACGATCCCAGTATCCAGACCACCGCGCTGTGGCCCGCCACACCCCCGCCGGTATCCCTATCCGAGATATCCCTCCCGGAGGCGGCGCTTGTAGATCTTGCCGGACTCGTCGCGCGGCAGTTCGGTGACCAGGCGCAGCTCGGTCGGAATCTTGTAGGCGGCCAGTTCACCGCTCAACGCGGCCCGAATATCGTCCGCGCTCAGGGTCGAATCGGGACGCGGCAGCACATGCGCGGCGACGGCCTCGCCGAGGTCGCCCGGATGCGGGATTCCAAACACCGCGACGTCCTCGACGCCGGGGAGGGCCATGAGGGCGTTCTCGATCTCGGCCGGATAGATGTTCACCCCGCCGGAGATGATCAGCTCCGAAGTACGTCCGGTGAGATAGAGGAAGCCGTCGGCATCGAGGTAGCCGGTGTCGCCGACGGAGATCAGGCCGGGTACGGGACTGCTCTGCGCCGCCCGATTGAGATAGGCGAATTGCGGCCAGTAGTCGGCCCCGCGCACATAGACCTGTCCGATCTCGCCCGGCGCGAGCGAATTGCCGTCGGCATCGGCAACGACCACCCGGGACCCGTCGACTGGACGGCCGACGCTGCCGGGATGCGCGAGCCATTCCGCGGCGCCGATCCAGGTGATGGTCCCGGCCTCGCTGCAGCCGTAGTACTCCCACAGCGCGTCGCCGAACCAGTCGACCGCCGCGCGCTTCACCGCGGGCGGGCAGGGCGCGGCGGAGTGGACGATATGGGTCAGGCTCGACACGTCGTAGCGGGCGCGCACCTGTTCCGGCAGCGACAGCAGCCGCGACAGCATGGTCGGCACCACCTTGGCCTGGGTGATGCGGCGCTCGTGCACGTGCCGCAGGAATCGTTCGCTGTGCCACCTCGGCATGATCGTGATGTCGACGCCGATGCGCAGGGCCAGGACGGCGATCGTATTGGGACTGGAGTGATACAGCGGTCCGGCGACGAGAGCGTGCCCGCCCGGGGCCAGGCCCATGCGCTGCGCGGCCCCACCGGCGATGGTCAGCAGCTGCTCGGGCGTCATGCGTTCGCGCAGTACGCCTTTCGGCGCGCCCGTGGTGCCGGAGGTGTAGATCAGACCCATCGCATCGGTGATCGCGCCCTCGAGGTGGCCCAGTGGTTCGGGGTGTTCGTCGATCCAGTCCTCGAGTAAGGGGTGCCGTCCGGTCGGCTCGGTGAGGGCGGCGTCGAGGCCCGCCTCGGTGATCAGCTCGCCCGGCATAGCCACCTCCACCACCCGCACCTCGACCCCGGCCCGCACTGCGGCGCGTTCGACGATCGGGACGAATTCGGTGTACGCGAACACGATTCGAATCCCGGCATCGGCCAGAATGTGCGCGACCTCCGGCGCCTGCCAGTGCGTATTGACCGGAACCGAATTCGCGCCGCAGGCCGCGATCGCGAGTGAGACCTCGAGGAATTCGATGTCGTTGCGCAGCATGAGCGCGATCCGGTCGCGCCGCGCGACCCCGGCCGCGACCAGTGCGGCGGCCAATCGCCCCGCGCGCCGATGCGCCTGTGCCTGTTCGCGAACTCGGGTGCCGCAGAGGATGGTTGGGCCGATACTCATGACTCGGAGTCTGGCACGCCGAAGAACTCGCCGACCGCCGCAGCCGCCGACAGCGGACTCGGTGAGGGGCCGAGCAGCCGCGGTGTCACGGCCGGTGCGCCGGGTATCTGATGTCCGCCGCCGATCACGCTGTACAGCCGCACCGGCGGACGGCCCGCCTGCCGATACTCCGTGCGGCGGACGCTGCCGATACTCGCCGGTGCGCCGTGCACCCACTCGACCTCCGGCTCATCGGTGATGCCATTGCCCGTCGCGAAATAGGCGGCGGTCGCCTCGGCAGACAGATGCTCGCCCTTGGGAAACAGTCCCAGCGGTCCGGTCATCGGGCCACCGGTATAGGACGCGACCGGGTCGGCGGTTCCGTGGATGAGCAGCACCGGCACGGCGGCCGGGGCATCGCCGTGGCAGGTCCGGTTGTCCGGCGCGGGGAGACATGCCCCGATGATCGCGGCTCCGGCCATGAGTTCCGGCGCGTCGTGCAGCAGTCGCATCGTCATCTGCCCGCCCAGACTGAAACCCGCCACGTACACCCGCTGCTGATCGAGGCCGAACTCGCCGACCAGTTCCGCGACCAGGGCGCGCAGAAAGCCGACGTCGTCGATATCCTTCGCACCCCGCCAGAACATCACCGCCTTGCGCGCGCCGTTCCACTCCCGCCGCACCGCGTCGGGATAGGCGATGACCGCCCGCCCGGTGGCGGCCAGTTCGTCGAACGATTTCGCGCTCGTGCGGGTGCGGACGGCCTCGCCGTTCTGCAAAGTGCCGTGCAGTATCAGGACCAGCGCGGCTCCCGCGGCGACGCCGGACGACGATCGGACCACGGTGTAGCCGCGACGACGATTCTGATACTCGAGCCTGCGCCTCTGGATGTCCACGCGGTCCAAGTGTGGTCCATCACAACACCTTCCGGTGGTCCCGCGCCCGAACCGTGCCGAGCTGTGACCAGCCGCACCCCCTCCATACGGAAATGGAACGGTGGTACCTGATTGGACGAGGCGGGCATTCTGCGACAATTTACCCAGCAGTAAACCGACCTAGGAGGGACCGTAATGACGGCATCCACGCCCGCATCCAGCCGCCGCGAGGCTCCCGATCGCAACCTCGCGATGGAGCTGGTCCGGGTGACCGAGGCGGGGGCGATGGCTGCCGGACGCTGGGTCGGCCGGGGCGACAAGGAGGGCGGCGACGGCGCGGCCGTGGACGCCATGCGCCAGCTGGTGGCGTCGGTGTCCATGCGCGGCGTCGTCGTGATCGGCGAGGGCGAGAAGGACGAGGCGCCGATGCTCTACAACGGCGAACTCGTCGGCGATGGCACCGGACCCGAGGTCGACTTCGCGGTCGATCCGATCGACGGCACCACGCTGATGTCGAAGGGCTCCCCCGGCGCCATCGCGGTGCTCGCGGTCGCCGAGCGCGGCGCGATGTTCGATCCGTCGGCGGTGTTCTACATGGAGAAGATCGCGGTCGGCCCGGAGGCCGCCGATGTGATCGATCTGTCCGCGCCGATCGCGGAGAATCTGCGCCGGGTCGCCAAGGCCAAGAACTCCTCGGTCTCCGATCTGACCGTCTGCATCCTGGACCGGCCCCGGCACGGCCGTCACATCCAGGAGGTCCGCGACGCGGGCGCGCGCATCCGGCTGATCTCCGACGGCGACGTGGCGGGTGCCATCGCCTGCGCCCGGCCCGAATCCGGCACCGATGTGCTGATCGGCGTCGGCGGCACGCCCGAGGGCATCATCGCCGCGGCGGCCATGCGCTGCCTGGGCGGTGCGCTGCAGGGCAAGCTGGCCCCCAAGGACGACGCCGAGCGGCAGAAGGCCATCGACGCCGGGCACGACCTGGATCGCATCCTGTCGACCGAGGATCTGGTCTCGGGCGACAACGTCTTCTTCAGCGCCACCGGCGTCACCGACGGTGAGCTGCTCAAGGGCGTGCGCTACTACGGCGGCGGCGCGTACACGCAGTCGATCGTCATGCGCTCCAAGTCCGGCACGGTCCGGATGATCGACTCCTACCACCGGCTGACCAAGCTGCGCGAATACTCATCGGTCGACTTCGTCGGCGACGAGCACGCGGTTCCGCCGCTGCCGTAATTTTGGCCTCCGCTTCGCTCCGGCGGATTTGCGGCCTCGTGACCCCGTCGTTCAGCGCTCGCTGAACGACGGGGCGGCCGCAAATCTCGAAGGTGCGGTCGCCACGCGGACGTTATTCCGTCGGCTCCTGTGCGAAAACCCTCAGAGGTAGCAGCCCATTTCGAACGCAGACGGGCATAGGGTCGAGGCCATGACCGAGGAACAACAATTCCGCGTCGAACGCGACACGATGGGTGAGGTCAAGGTGCCGGTGGATGCGCTGTGGCGGGCGCAGACCCAGCGGGCGGTGGAGAACTTCCCGATCAGCGGGCGGGGCCTGGAACGGGCGCAGATCCGCGCGCTGGGTCTGCTCAAGGCGGCCTGCGCGGTGGTGAACCGGGATCTGGGCCTGCTCGACGCCACCAAGGCCGATGCCATCGTCGCCGCGGCGACCGAGATCGCCGAAGGCCGCCACGACGACCAGTTCCCGATCGATGTGTTCCAGACCGGCTCGGGCACCAGCTCCAATATGAACGCCAACGAGGTGATCGCGAGCATCGCCGCGAACAACGGCGTCACCGTGCACCCCAACGACGACGTGAACATGTCCCAGTCGTCCAACGACACCTTCCCCACCGCGACCCATGTGGCCGCCACCGAGGCCGTGGTGCGCGAGCTGATCCCGGCCCTGGATCATCTGCGACTTCGCCTGCTGGACAAGTCGACCGAGTGGCGCACGGTCGTGAAGTCGGGCCGCACCCATCTGATGGACGCCGTGCCGGTGACCCTCGGCCAGGAGTTCGGCGGTTACACCCGGCAGGTATCGGCGGGTATCGAGCGGCTGATCGCGACGCTGCCCCGGCTGGGCGAACTGGCCATCGGCGGCACCGCCGTCGGCACCGGCCTCAACGCGCCCGAGGGATTCGGCGCGAAAGTGGTTGCCGAACTGCGCAGTTCGACCGGTTTGGACGAATTGTCCGAGGCCAAGGATCATTTCGAGGCCCAGGCCGCCCGCGACGGACTGGTCGAGGTGTCCGGCGCGCTGCGCACGGTCGCGATCTCGCTGACGAAGATCGCCAACGATATTCGCTGGATGGGTTCGGGTCCGCTGACCGGCCTGGCCGAAATTCAGCTTCCCGATCTGCAGCCGGGCTCGTCGATCATGCCGGGCAAGGTGAATCCGGTACTGCCGGAAGCGGTTACCCAGGTCGCCGCGCAGGTTATCGGCAATGACGCGGCCATCGCCTGGGGCGGCGGCAACGGCGCATTCGAATTGAATGTCTACATTCCGATGATGGCACGCAATGTCCTGGAATCGATCCGCCTGCTGGCCAACGTTTCCCGCCTGTTCGCCGATAAGTGCGTAACCGGTCTGGTCGCGAATGTCGATCATCTGCGACAGCTGGCCGAATCCTCGCCCTCGATCGTGACCCCGTTGAATTCGGCAATCGGTTACGAGGAGGCCGCGGCGGTGGCCAAGCAGGCCCTGAAGGATAAGAAGACGATCCGCCAGACCGTGATCGATCGGGGCCTGATCAGCGACAAGCTGTCCGAGAAGGAGCTGGATCGTCGACTCGACGTGCTTTCCATGGCGAAGGTCGAGGATCCGCAGAAGTAGCCTCCGAACCATTCCCCGGTCAGCCATCGATTTTCCTTTCTCGAAGCAGGATGTGAAACAGATCACCCATAGCCTGCGATTAGCTGAATGTCCGCAACACGCGGATGTTCCAAGAAAGGAAAGAACAATGTTGGTTGCACTCGCTTCTGGTTTCCTGGCCCTTCTCGGCGTGGGCCTCGGCGCCCTGGCAGCGGTCTTCGGAATCATTCTTTGACTCACGCGCTCGGTGGGTATGGCGGCGCGAGCCGCCATACCCACGTTCACTGCCCGACAACCAGTTCCGGATAATCCTTCAGCTCGATATTGTTGGCCGCGTCATCGCTGAACTTCAGCATGAGCCCGAAGGCCCGCGAGCCGACGAACCAGTTGCGGAACCGGATGCCCAGCTTGGTCTTCGGGGCCAGGAACCGTCCGGCATTGGTATTGCCCGCGATCTTGGCGTAGCGCCGCATGATCTCGTCATAGCGCTCGTAGGCGACGGTGTGATCACCGTTCGCGGCGGCCAGTTCCCCGGCCAGCACATAGGCCCCGACCACCGCCATGCCGGTACCGAAACCACCGAGTGTGTTGCCGTAAGCCGAATCTCCGACCAGCGCGACGCGTCCGCTGGTGTAGTTGCCGTCCAACCGCGCCTGACTGATCGAGTCGAGATAGAAATCGTCGAGACCCGGCAGTTCGGTGAGCATCTGCTCGACACCGCCGCCCATTCCGGCGAACCGGTCCAGCACGATCCGCCGCTGCGACTCGACATCGTGGCGGTCGTAATCCAATTCGGGCGCGGCGAACATGAACATCTGCGCCGCCTTCGAACCACCGGTTACGGCCAACCGGCCCGGAGCGTGGAAGGCCAGGCCGACATTGCGCTCCTTGCGCGACGGATCGTTCCCCCAGCCCGGCGCACCGGCCACGCAGTAGTAGTAGCCGAGATGCCTCACGTAGTTCTCCTCCGGCCCGAAGGCGAGCCGCCGCACCCGCGAGTGGATGCCGTCGCAGCCGATGACCAGATCGAAGGTGCGGGCGGGAGCGTGCTCGAATTCGACGTACACCCCTGAGGCGCTGTCCACGAGCGCGGTGATCGAATCACCGAACAGGTACTCGCATTTGCCCTCGGTCTGCCGGTAGAGGATCTGGGCGAGGTCACCGCGCAGGATCTCCACATCGCCGCCGAGGAATTCACCGGTCAACCGCGCCCGCTCGCGGCCCTGCCCGTCGATATAGGCCAGATCGGTCCGGCCGGTCTCGTGCTCGCGGATCTCGTCGAGGACGCCCATGCGTTCGAGGACGGTCAGATGGGTCTGCCCCTTGAAGTCGACGGCCTGTCCACCCGGCCGGACCGATTCCGCGCGCTCGACGACGGTGACGGTGAAGCCGTAGCGGGTGAGCCAGGAGGCCAGGGCGGGTCCGGCAATGCTGGCGCCGGAGATGAGAACGGTCTGGTTACGCATGGGATGCTCCATCGGATTTTAACTGCGTCTGTCGGACGCTTATTAGCGTATGTTGGACGCAGTTTGAACGTCAAGAGTTTCTTCGGAAGGATGGACACCATGTCGGGACCAACCGCACTCGAACTGCTCTGGGGCGACGGACAGCGCCCGCGCCGCGGCCCGAAACCGTCGCTGTCGCTGGAGCGCATCGTGGCCGCCGCCATCGACCTCGCCGATGCCGAAGGGCTGGCGAATCTGTCGATGCAGCGGCTGGCCGAGAAGCTGGGCTGCGCCAAGATGGCGCTGTACCGCTATGTGCCGGGCAAGGCGGAACTCATCGCGCTGATGATCGATACCGCGATGGGCCCGCCCCCCGAACTCGACAAGGTCGCGGCCGATCCGGGGGAACAGCCCTGGCGGACTCGGCTGCGGCTGTGGACGATCGGGTTGTACCGCAGCATGGCGCGGCACCCCTGGACCCTCGAGGTCGCCATCGGCGCCCGCCCGTTCGGACCGAACGAGATCGGCTGGAGCGAGGTCGCCGTGGGCGCGCTCATCGATACGGGCCTGATCGGCCCGGAACGGCTCGACGCCGTGGTGTTGCTGACCGGCCACGCGCGCAACCTCGCCCAGCAGGCCGCGCACGCGATCAGCGGAAATCTGGAATCGGAGCTGGCCGAGCAGATGTACGCGGCCCTGGCCGATCGGACCGAGCGATACCCGCACATGATCGCGGCCTTCGCCGAACCCGGCCCCCCGGGCAGTCAGAACAACGCCCTGCACTGGGGAATCGACCGCATTCTCGACGGCCTGGCCGCCCACGCCGCCGGGCGCTGATCCCGCCGCGACACTGTCCCGCGGGCCCGCGCCGGCCTAGAGTCAGCACATGTCCGAGACTCCGGAACTACAACAGAGCGCGATCACCACGGTGCGGGAATTCTTCGCCGCGCTCGAGATGGATGCGGCGGACGAGGCCATCGAGCTGCTCGATCCGGACATCGTCTGGAAGAACACCTCGCTGCCCGATGTGCGCGGCGTCAAGCGAGTCGGATCGCTACTGCGCGGGCTGAATCGCGACTCGCTGGGATTCCGCGTCGATATGCATCACATCGCCGCGGAATCCGAGGGGCATCCGCCCACCGAGGGCCAGACCATCCTCACCGAGCGCACCGACTACCTGCGCTTCGGCCCGATCGAATTCGGCTTCTGGGTGTGCGGCACCTTCGAACTCGTCGACGGCCGCATCACCCTCTGGCACGACCACTTCAGCTGGGAGAACCTGCTGCGCGGTCTGGGCGTGGGCGTGGTGCGCAGCCTGCGCCGCCCACGCCGGTAGGCCCGCCGATTCAGCGGCGATACCGCGCGAGCTCGGCGCGGGCGAGTTCGCCGTCCTCGCCGAAATCGGTGCGAGAGAAGATATTCCAGCGCTCCAGCAGCGGTGCGAAGACGAGTTCGCCCTCGCGCTCGGGATCGTAGATCCCTGCCGCGGCGAGGACGTCGGTGCTGTTGCGGCCGTCGGTCAGGGCGACGTCGGGGACGCGGAAATCGGCGATCCGATCGGCGATGGCGCGCACGCCCTGATCCGGCGCCAGATCCAGTCCGGCCGCGACGAGATTGGCGAAGAACTCCAGCTGCAGTTCGTCATCGGCGGCCAGCCGCTCGCCGATCGTGGTGACGATCGGATTCTCCCCGAGCGCCGCGGTATTGCGATGCCGAATCGCGGCGGCCGCTTCTTCGAAGGCACAGGTGGCCAGCACATCCAGCAGATGCAGTGCGGGACGGCGGAATCCGGTGGTCATATGGGCCATCCGCATCCGCTCCAGTTCCACCGGGTCGACCGCCCGGGTGACCATGAGGTAGTTGCGGATCATGATCTCGTGCCGATTCTCCTCGGCCGTCCACCGACCGACCCAGCGCCACCACGGACCGGTGCGCAGATATTTGCCGATCTCGCGGTGATACGAGGGCAGGTTGTCGGCGATCAGCACGCTCACGGTCAGCGCCAGCTTCGCGACCTCGCCGAGTTCGGATTGCCCCGGCTCCCAGTCGGTTCCGCCGAGGAAGCCGAAATTGCGGCCGTCGTCCCAGGGCACGTAGTCGTGCGGCTGCCAGCCGTCGGCCGCGGCGATGTGTCGCCGCAAATTTGTTTCCACCTCGTCCGCAAGCTTTTCCAGCAGCTCACGGTCGGTCAAGACACTCTGCACTCAGCCAACCTACCGATCGCGACGCAAAAATGTGGCAGCAACGGCCCGGACACGCCCCTCGTCTCCGGGCCGACGCCGGGATTATTTGGTGGTGATCGAGGTCTGGTTGTTCACCCAGCTGATGCTGCCGCCGGTGAAATCGCTCTGTTTACCACCGGCGATATCCTTCTCGTCGCTGGTGGGGTAGCCCAGCTTGCCGTTGACGCCCCCGTCGCCCTCCCAGGCCTTGCGGATCTCGCCCCACACCACATGCGGTCCGGTCTTGTCGCTGAAGCAGATCGCACCACCCACGAACTCCTGACACGAGCCGCCGTCGGGACCGCTGACCGAGGATCCGGTGGGCTGATTGAGCGCGCCCTCGGGGCCGCCCATTTCGGTGTATTTGGCCAGGATTCGGCCGGAGACCGTGATATCGCCGTTCTGCGTGGCGATCTTGGTTTCGGTGGCCGCCTCGGCCGCGCTGCTCATCGCCGAGCCCGCGCTCGCCATGGCCGAGCCCGCACTGCTCATCGCGGCCGAGGCGCTGTTCACGGCGTCGGAAGCCTTGGCGCCGGAATCCTTGTTGTCGTCGTTGCTGCAGCCGGTGAACAGCAGTGTTCCGGCGGCGAGGGTCATGGTGAAAACAGCCGAACGTCGAGCGAAGTGGTGCATGTCCATCCTCTCGAAGGTGACGAGCCGGTGGCATCGCCCGAGCGACACCACCGGCTGTGCAGGCCGTAGTCCGGCTAAGGTCCGGCGAACCTCAGAGCTTCATCGGAAACCGCGCCGAACACCCAACACGGCGGAATATACCCGCCACCTGTGAGGTGAAACACACTTTCAGCATTTGCTGGACTCAGGAATTCGGCCCGTATTCCTCCAGCATCTCGGTGACCAGGGCGGCGATCGGCGAGCGCTCGCTGCGGGTCAGGGTGATGTGCGCGAAAAGCGGGTGCCCCTTGAGCTTTTCGATCACCGCCGCGACGCCGTCGTGGCGACCGACGCGCAGATTGTCGCGCTGGGCGACATCGTGGGTGAGCACCACCCGCGAGCCGCTGCCCAGGCGGCTCAGCACCGTGAGCAGCACATTGCGCTCGAGCGACTGCGCCTCGTCGACGATCACGAACGAATCGTGCAGGGAGCGACCGCGGATGTGGGTCAGCGGCAGCACCTCGAGCATGCCGCGGCTGAGCACCTCCTCGAGCACCTCGGTGCTGGCCAACCCCTCGAGGGTGTCGAACACCGCCTGCGCCCACGGTCCCATCTTCTCGGCCTCGGTGCCCGGCAGGTAGCCCAGTTCCTGCCCGCCGACCGCGTACAGCGGCCGGAACACCACGACCTTGCGATGGGATCGCCGCTCCAACACCGCTTCCAGGCCGGCCATCAGCGCCAGCGCCGATTTACCGGTACCGGCCTTACCGCCCAGCGACACGATGCCCACACTCTCGTCGAGCAGCAGATCGAGTGCGATCCGCTGTTCGGCCGAGCGGCCGTGCAGCCCGAAGGCCTCCCGGTCGCCGCGCACCAGTTGCACCCGCTTGTCCGGTGTGACCCGCGCCAGGGCGCCACCGTTCGCGCCGAGCAGTCGAATCCCGGTATGGCAGGGCAGATCCCGCGCCTGGTCGAGATCGATATTCGATTCGGCGTAGAGCCGGTCGACAGTTTCGGCGCTGACATCGAGTTCGGTCATACCGGTCCAGCCGGAGGTGATGACGTCCTGCGCGTGGTACTCGTCGGCGTGCAGGCCCACCGCACTGGCTTTGACTCGCAGCGGAATGTCCTTGGAGACCAGCACCACCTCATTGCCCTCCGCCGCCAGGTTGAGGGCGCAGGCCAGGATGCGGGAATCGTTGGTGTCGGTGCGGAATCCGACCGGCAGCACATTCGGATCGGTGTGGTTGAGCTCGACCTGCAGGGTGCCGCCGACCGTGCCGATCGGGATCTGCTGGTCGAGTCGGCCGTGGGCGACGCGCAGGTCGTCCAGCATGCGCAGGGCCTCCCGCGCGAACCAGCCGAGCTCGTGGTGATGACGTTTGGCTTCGAGTTCGCTGATCACCACGAGGGGCAACACCACATGGTTCTCTCCGAAGCGCGTGACGGCCCACGGGTCCGACAGCAGTACGGAGGTATCGATCACGAAGGTTTTGGGAGCAGAACCAGTCTGCGAGGCGCGGGCTCCCTTTCCGGAGCCTCCGCTCTTGGTAGAGCGGGCGTTGGGAGCGATGACGGAGCGTGCATCAGTCACGGTGGGCTCCTTTGTTGCCCGTGCTACACCCGCACGGACGTTCTCGCTGGGCCGGTCCGCCCTGGGGTCAAGCGACCCAGGGGCCGGGTGCCGGCCCCCTCGCACTGAATCTCTCAGTCACGATCAGGACCTCCCGTACGGGCCACACCGACGCGGCCCGCACTCACGACGTTACTGCCGATTCGTGATTCCGGCCTCCGAGATAACGGGCGTGTCGGTGAAGATCCCGTTAACGCCCTGTTCGGCAGGGTCGTACCCGGAAATCCGTGATGTGACACAGATCTCGTTCACAGCGGCGCACCGGCCCGCTGCGCCGCCCGGCGTTTGCTGAGCCCACTCGCCCCGACCCGCTAGGGTCGATCCCATGGCCGATGTCGATCAACTCGAAAAGCTCTCGTCGAAGGAACTGCACGACCGCGCGGTGGATCACGCGGTCCGGCACGCCGACGTGAAATTCCTGTGGGGACTCCTGGAGCAGATCCCGGCCGCCGAGGCGGCCGCGGGTGATCTGGGCGAGAGCGAGGTCGACATCAAGAACGTGCTCTCGCTGCTGCACGACTACGCGCACGCGGGCGAGGGACCGGTCGCCGAGGCGCTGCGTCCGCTCTACATCGAATACCTGGCCGAGCACACCTGATCGCGACGGTTGACTTGGAGTGCGCTCCAGATCATACCGTTGCGATATGAGCGAATCTAAGACAGAGACCGGCGACTTCACCCGGCGCAACGGTATTCGCCTGGGCTACCAGATGCCGAGCTTCAGTCACGCCGCCTCGCCGCGCGAATTGTTCGGCTCGGTGATCGCGCAGGCGCGCGCGGCCGAGGCCGCCGGATTCGACGCCGCGTTCGTGATGGATCACTTCTATCAGCTGCCGGGGCTGGGCAGGCCGACCGATCCGATGCTGGAGGCCTACACCGCCCTCGGCGCGCTGGCCACCGCGACCGAGCGAATTCAGCTGTCCACCTTGGTAACCGGTAACACCTACCGCAATCCGGCCATGCTGGCCAAGACCGTCACCACCCTCGATGTGGTCAGCGGCGGCCGGGCGGTGCTCGGAATCGGCGCGGGCTGGTTCGAGCTCGAGCACGAGGGCTACGGCTACGAATTCGGTACCTTCACCGACCGCTTCGAGCGGTTGGAGGAGGCGCTGCAGATCATCCGCCCGATGCTGCACGGCGAACATCCGACCTACGCGGGCAAGTGGTATCACACCTCGAATGCGCTGAACGAGCCGCGCATTCGCGACGATCTGCCGATCATGCTCGGCGGCGGCGGGGAGAAGAAGACCTTCGGGCTGGCCGCCCGCTTCGCCGACCACATCAACATCATCTGCGACGCCTCGGAGCTGCCACGCAAACTCGATGCGCTGCACCAGCGTTGCGATGAGGTAGGCCGCGATCCGAAGACCCTGGAGACCAGCTTCCTGGCCTTCGCGTTCCTGGACGAGAGCGGCGATCGGGCCCGCGCATTGCAGCGCGCCTATCAGGAGCGCACCGATCTGAGCCCGACCTCGACCGACCGCCAATTCGTCGGCGACGCGGATGAGGTCGCCGAGCAGATCCAACGCCGCGTCCTCGAGCACGGTGTCGACGGCGTCATCGTCAATATGGTCGGCAACGGCCACGAGCCCGGTGTGCTGGAACTGGCCGGAAAGACATTGGGGCCCTTGGTTCAGGGCTGAGCCCGCAGCCGCAGAGCGCCCGACGGACACGCGTCCACCGCGCGGATCAGATCTTCCCGCTGCCGCGCGGTGACCGCCTCCGTCCGGCGAATCACCTTGGCGTCGTCGGGATCCTGATCGAACAGCTCCGGGGCCACCAGCGCGCAGACGCCCGCGCCGATGCAGATATCGCGATTCACCGTGAGTTCCATGATCTTTCCCTCTCCTACCAGGTCACCGACAGCCGGTGCACGCCGAACACGCTCGAATCCGTACGCAACGGCACCTCGGCGGCGGGCGTAGCGAGACGCAGATTCGGGAAGCGGGACAGCAAGGCCGGGAACGCGACTCGCAGTTCGACCCGGGCCAGCTGCTGACCCAGACACTGATGGATGCCGTGGCCGAAGGACAGATGTCCGGTCGCGGTGCGGCGGATGTCCAGGGCGTCGGGATCGTCGAAGCGCAGCGGGTCGCGATTGGCGGCCTGGACCGAAAGCGCCACGGTCGCACCGGCTTCGATCACTTGGCCCGCCAGTTCCACATCCTCGAGCGCGCAGCGGGAGCCGGTGTGCGCGATGCTCAGGTAGCGCATCAGTTCCTCGACGGCGCGATCGGTCAGATCCGGATCGGCGCGCAGGGCCTCGAGTTGATCCGGATGGGTCAGCAGCGCGAACGTGCCCAGCGCCAGGACATTGGCGGTGGTGTCGAATCCCGCGCCGAGCAGCAGCGCGCCCACCCCGGCCAGTTCGGCGTCGGTCAGATCGGAGTCGGTCAGATCGCTGAGCAGATCGTCGGTGGGCGCGGCGCGTTTGTCGGCCACGAGTGCGCGAATGTAGTCGCCGATCGCGTCGAAGGCCGCGAAGGCCTGCTCGGCGTCGACATTCGAATCGTTCATCCGATCCACATGCCGGTGGAAGGTCTCGCGATCGGCGAAGGGGACGCCGAGCAGTTCGCAGATCACCCGCGCGGGGATCGGGCGGGCGAAGGTCTCCACCAGATCCACCGGACCGCCCTGACGCCGCATGGCATCGAGCCGCTCGGCGGTGATCTCCTCGATGTGCTCGGTGAGTTGGCGCATGCGACGCACGGTGAACTTGCCCGCCAGCAACTTTCGATAGCGAGTGTGGTCCGGGGCGTCCATGCTCAACATGTCACCCGGACGCGCGGGGGGCATCGGGCCGAGATCGGCCAGCGGATAGTGCATGAGTTCGGGGCGGGCGCTGAACCGCGGATCGGACAGCACCGCACGGACGACGGCGTGCCCGGTGGCCAGCCAGCCGAGATGGCCGTCGGGGAAGCGGAATCGGATCAGGGGCGATTGCTCGCGCAGCGCGCTCAATCCCGCGGGCGGGTCGAACGGGCGATCGGCGGAGCGCTCGGTGGGGATTCGGGCGAGAACGGTATCGGTCATGGCGGCAACCCTCGGATCAGTTGTTCACGATGTACCGAACGCTACGTTGCATTCGAACTTCCGACAACGACGAACGATGCCGAAAAATGGCTAACTCCAGGCAGATTACGAATCATCGATGCAACGACAATGGGACTCAATGCAACGATTTCGTGCGCGCGTTGCAATGACGATGGTACTGAACGCATACTGTCCCAACCCGCACGTCCGACCCCACGGGAGCACCGATGCCCGGAGACCGGCTGACCGCCGACGACCGTCGATTCATCGCCGAGAATCTGTCGAGCGGAATCGGTTACGCCGAGATCGCCCGCAGACTGGGCCGCCCCACCTCCACGATCAGCCGCGAGGTGGGTCGCAACGGCGGCCCCGGCCGCTATCGGCCCGAACGAGCCCAGCGCGCCGCCGCCGCACGGGCCCGCCGCGTGCGTCCGCGATCGGATCGGAAGCCCTCCGCCGCAATGACATCCGCCGAGGCGACCGCCGTCGTCGAGGAGCTGACGACACTGCTCGAGCGAACCGGCATTCCCCGCATGCCCGCCCGGGTCCTCGCCCGCATCTACCTCAGCGAGACCGGCAGCAGCACGGCCGCCGAACTCGCGGACGCGCTGCGGGTGAGCCCTGCGTCGGTGTCGGCCGCGGTCGGCCTGCTCGAGGACTACGAGCTGATCCGGCGCGAACGCGAACCCGGAACCCGCCGGGACCGTTACGTTTTCGACGACGAGGCCTGGTACCGCTCGACCATGGCCGGGGTCCATTCCACCAATCTCCTGGCCGAGGCCGCCCTGCGCGGCGCGGATCTGCTCGACGGCGCGCCCGCGGATCGGCTGCGGGCGATGGGGGCGTTCATGGCCAATATCGGCCGGGATATGGAACATTCGGTCGAACGCTGGCGCCCGCTGCTGCGAACGAGCGACGCCACACCGCCCACAGGGCCGAATTCTTGATTACTAGATATTTGCCAGATCGGTAATCAGGAATCACAACTCCGATGTTGTGGCATCGTATACGCGCGCATTCACAATACAAGTCCGTGAATGTGAAACATCAGTATTCATGCAGGTTATAGCGTCGAATCCGCTGGTGTGATCTACGTCTAATTGACCACTGGCCAACGACGCCCGACCATCGGCACATGTCGCAAATTTATCGATGCTCTGCAGTTGCTGCAGTTCTGTCGGTAGCGGTGTTCGGTCCGGCGATCCTGTCCGGTCCCGCCCTGGCCGAACCGTTGCCGAGCGGCTGTAATGCCGACTACTCGGTCCCCGATCAGATCACCCTCGAGTGCGCACCGGGCGCGGGCGCCGGAACCCACGCCTACATCCGCTGTCGCGATCTGGGCGGCCTGCAACATGTCCGAATCGGAACTCCGATCGGACCAGATGGCGGCAGTTCCCGCGCCATCTGCGCGACCGGAGAAACAGCTATACCCGCCTGACCAGAAGAAAGGCTTTTCCGATGACTGCAACAAGCAATCGTTCTAAAAAAAGAGCTCTTTCTGAAAATGTCGAACCCGCAGGTAAGGGGAGACACCGCAAGGAAATCAAGCGCAACCGTCGCGGGCTGTACGCCGCGGCGGCCTTCGCGAGTCTGAGCAGCGCGATGATGGCCGTACCGCAGGCGAACGCGCAGGCTCCGATCCATCCGGTCTCCCCGATGCAACCGATCGAGCCCAATGACCCGGTCCTGCCCGGCTTCGGCATCAATCTGCCGGGCCGGACCGCGGCGGTCGGCGCGACCGGAACACCGGTGCAGACCACCACCGCCGAGGCCGAAACCGATTCGACGCCGATCTTCACCCCGAACAACGACGGCGCGGGCAATGGCGTCGGCGTCGATGTCACCAGCCTCGCGCAGACCGCCGTGACCGCGGCACTCTCGCCGAATTCGCCCGCGCCCGTGCGCGATACGGTGCAGAGCACCCTGCAGGCGCTGTCGCGGGCCATGAACACCACCGAACCCGCCGAAACCGCGAATCCGGATGCACCCGCGCCGCTGCGCGCGCAGTCCGCGACGCCGGGACTGCCCGTCCAACCGGCCGTCGGCTCGGTGACCGGAACCCGCACCGAGGCCGCCGCCAGTCCGGTCGAGGAGCTGGCCGCGGTCGCCGCGCAGGTCGTGGGGGCCAATCTCGATCTGGGCAAGCTGGCCAGCTGGGCCGATCAGACCTTCCCGACCGGGCCGCTGCGCCAGCCCGTCGAGGATCTGCTCGCCTTCGTCAGCCAGGCCACCGAGCTCGCCGGTGGGCGTCGCCGCGAGACGGCCTCGCCGTTCGACGATCTGATCGGCCATCTGCGCGACACCTTCGGCTCCGCGCAGGGCGGTGACGACGTCACCAAGGCATTGCGCGATCTGGTGAGCTCGTTCACCGGACCCGGCGACCCGCTGCACGACATCACCGAGAATCTCCACAAGTTCACCGCCGCACCGGAACTCGCCCCGCTGGCGGCGGCGGTCCTCGGCTTCGCCGCACCGGCGCTGTCGGAGATCGCCCCGCTGCTGGGCTATGTCACGCCGGTGCTCGGCCTGCTCGAGAATCCGACCTCGGCGCTGACGCCGCTGCTGCACGGCATTCGCGGCCTACTCGGCGAGGACAGCATCATCGGCACCCGGCACGCCTCGCTGGCGCTACTGGCCCTGCCGGTCATCGCCGGAATCGCCATCGTGCCACTGCTGTTCGCCGGTGCGCTGGCCATCGGCGCGCTCGGCATAGGCGCGCTGGTCGTGATCGGTGCGGTCATCGCCGCGCCGCTGATCATCGGGGCTCTGGTGATCGGTGGCCTGGTGCTGGCCGCACTTGCCATTCCGGTGCTGATCGTGGCGGCCATCATCGCGATTCCGGTGCTGCTCGTGGTGGCGCCCATCGCCTTCGTGGCCTTCCAGGTACTGGCTCCGGTCATTCTCGCGGGCGGAATCGTGACGCTGGCCGCGGTGGTCGTGGCGGGTATCGCGGCCGCGGCGGTCACGCTGGCCCTCGGCGTGGCCACCACGCTGGCCACCCTGGCCGTCACACTCGTGGTCGGGCTGCTGCTCACGATCCTGTTCCCGCCACTGGGTCTGATCACCGCGACGCTGGCCTTCACCGTCGGCGCGCTCGGCATCCTGGTGATCGGCACGCTGCTCACGGCCGTGGCGACCTTCGGCGTACTCGGCATCTCCTTCGCCGTCGCGGCCGCGCTGACCGTGGCGCTCGGGCTGGCCTCGCTGCTCACGCCGTGGGGTCTGATCTTCCTGCCGGTGCTGGCCGTGGTCGCGCTCGCGGGCCTGATCCTGTTCGGCGCCATGGCCGTTGCGTCCGGCATCGTCATCGCCGCGATGTTCCTGGTCGGCGGGCTCGCACTGGCGATCGTCGCACCCGTCGCGGTGGGCGTGCTGCTGGTGTTGGCGCTGGCGGCCGAGGCCATCCGGCTGGCCGCGATCGTCGGCGGCTGGTTCCTCGCGGCCGCGGCGACGCTGATCGTCACGGCGGCGGGGGTGATCGCCTCGGTCGTGGGTGTGGTGGCCGGTATCGCGGCCACGCTGCTGCTGGTATTCGCGCTGCCGATCATCGGACCGCTGCTCGCGCCGGTGTTGTTCGTGGCGCTGGTCGCGGTTCCGGCCGCGCTGGGTCTGCTGTTCCTGTTCGGCGGGCTGGGCATCTTCGCGACGCTGGTCGCGGTGTGCACCAGCGCGTTCATCGTCGAGGCCGGTATGTGGGCCTTGGCCGCGGCCGCGGTGGCCGTGATCGCGATGATCACGATGCCGTACGCGATTCCGTTGCTGCTGCCGCTGATCGCCGCGTTCCTGGCCATCTCGTCGGCGGCCATCATGGCCATCGCGGCGGCCGATTTCGTCTTCACCTTCGCGCCGTTCGTGGTGCTGATCGCCGGTGCGTTCGCGGTGGCCGCCGCGGTGGTCGCGGCGGCGTTCGTCGGCGGACTCGGCATCACCGTGGTCAGCTTCGCCATGCTCACGCTGACGCTGCTGGCGCTCATCGTGATCAATCCGCCGCTGGCTTTGATCGCGCTGCCGCTACTGCTGGCGGGTCAGCTGTTCATCGTGCTGGGTGGCCTGGCCGGAATGGCGCTGGTGAGTACGCTTTTGGCCGGATTCGTGGCGGTGCTGATGCCGCTGCTTGCCGGGGGCGGCTTCATCGCGCTCGGGGCCATCGTGGCGACCTTCGTCTTCGGGTCGCTGCTGTTCCCGCCGTTCGCCCTGATCGGAATCCCGGTCGGCGCCGCGGCATTCGTGGTGGGCGCGGCCGCGCTGCTACTGGTGCTGTTCGCCGGATACGCGGTGCTCGGCACGGTGACCGCGGCGGGCTGGATCCTCACCGCGGCGCTGGGCATCATCGCGACCGTGGCCATGCTTCCGGTCGGCATCGCCGCACTGGCCATCGCGGCCGTGCTGACGATTCCGTTCCTGATCGTGGGTCCGTTCGCGCCGGTGCTGTCCACCGCGCTGTCGCCGGTCATCGCGCTGGCGATCCTGTCGCTGTTCGCGCCGTTCGCGGTCGCCGGACTGCTGGGCGCTTTCGTCGCCGTCGCGGTGCAGGCATTGGGCCTGATCGGAATTCCGATCATCGGTCTGGTGCTGGGCGTGGGCCTGTTCCTCGGGTTCAAGGCGCTGGTGGCGCTGCTGTGGCTGGTCAGCCTGCCGTTCGATTTCGCGGCCGGATTCATCGTCGTCGGGGCGGCCATCACCGCGCTGCTGGCGGCGCTGACCGTCGGCGCTCTGGTCGGTGGCGCGGTCGTGGCCGCGGTGCTGGTTCCGCTGCTGGGTGTGGCGGCGCTGGCCGGATTGGCCGTGGGTGCGATCGGTGTCGGCGCGCTGGCTCTGGGCGGGGCCGTGCTGCTGGGTCTGCTGGCCCTGCCGGTGCTGGCCATCGGTGTGCCGCTGGCCCTGATCGGCCTGCTCACGCTGGCCGCGATCGCGGCGGCCGTGGTGTTCGGCGTGCCCGCGGCCGCGATCGGGCTCGCGGTGCTCGGCGCGGGTGCGGCGCTGCTGGCCGTATTCGCGATTCCGGTGCTGGGCTTCGGAATTCCGCTGGCAATCATCGGCCTCATCGCCCTGGCGGCGCTGGCCGGACTGCTGGTGATCGGACTCCCCGTCGGTGCGGCCGGTCTGGCCGTACTCGGCGCGGGTGCGGCGCTGCTGGCGGCCCTGGCCGTCCCGGCGCTGTTGATCGGCGTGCCCTTGGCCGTTGCGGGTCTCCTCGCGTTGGGTGCATTCCTGGTCGGTGCCCCCCTCGCGTTGCTCGGCCTGGGCGCCGCCGTCGTGATCGGTGGACCGATTCTCCTGGCGCTGGGAGCAATCGCCGCCACCGTGATCGGCGGGCCCATCGCTGCCGCGTTGGGCGCTTTGGCCACGGCGGTCGTCGGCATTCCGATTGCGCTGGCGCTCGGCGCAATCGGCGCGGTGGTCGTGGGCGGTGCGATCGCCCTCGCCCTCGCGGCCGCGACCGCCGTGGTCGTCGGCGGTGCGATCGCCTTGGCGGCCAGCGCAATCGGCGCGGTAGTGGTGGCGGGCGCGATCGCGGTGGCCCTCGCGGCCGTGGCGGCCCTGCTAGTCGGTGGCGTGATCGCCGCGGTGGTCGGGGTGGCCGGTGCGGTGGCAGTGGCCGGTGCGATCGCCACAGCCCTCGCGGCCGTGACCGCCCTGTTCGTCGGCGGCGCGATCGCCGCGGCAGTGACGGCCGGTGCGATCGCCACGGCGATCGCCGCCGTGGCGGCACTGGTGGTCGGCATTCCGATTGCCCTGGCGGTCGGCGCGGTCGGCGCGCTCGCACTGGGCGCGCTGGCCCTGGCGGCCATTGGGATCCCGATCGTGTTGGCGCTCGGGGCTATTGCCGCGGTTGTCACGCTCGGCGCAGTTGCCGCGGCGGTCATCGGCATTCCGGTCGCGCTGGCGGTTGGGGCGGTCGGTGGCTTTGCGCTGGCCACTCTGGCGGCGCTGGTCATCGGTGGTCCGATCGTGGCGGTGCTCGGCACGATCGCGGCGCTGGCGGTGGCCGGACTGGTCGCGCTCGGGTTGGGTGCGCTGATCACGGCGGTCGTCGCGACGCCGGTGATCTTCGCGTTGGGCGCGCTCGCGGTCGGCGGGCCGGTGGCCGCGCTGGCGCTGGCGATCTCGACGCTGCTCGGGGTGCCCGCGTTGGCGATCATTGTGGCCGCGTTGGTCATCGGCGGTCTGATCGCCGCGTTCCTGCTCAGCCCGGAGTTCCGGTCGTATGTGATCTCCGCGCTGCGGGCCCAGTTCAGCGGACCGTCGGGCAACGGCGGTGCGGCTCCCGACGGATCGCAGTTGCTGGACAACCTGATTCCGGACAATGCCCCGCTCGACCAGTTCATCGCCGCGCTGGTGGCGCGACTGGCACCGGCGCAACAGCAACAGCAGCACCAGTCCGAAGCTCCGTGCACCTGTGCGGATCTGCCGCTGGTCGCCCACGACGCGGCCGACGGTTCGACCCATGATTCGAATGCCCGTCAATTGGTGGAGGTGTCGCTGTGAACGGACTGATCGACGGATCCGGCAGCAGTCCTTCGATCGTCGACCCCCGCGCGGGTCTGCTGGACCTGCGCAGTGCGCCCATCAGCTTCGGCTACTACGCCGAAAACGCCTCGGACGCACAGACGATCACCGAATTCCACAACCGCGGCCGACACCGCCGCATCGGCTGGTGGAACCAGCACCGACGCCTACGCGCCATGGTGGGCCTCGGCCTGGCGGCCAATATCGGTTTCCTCCCGGCCGTACAGGACGCGCTACTGACAGCGCTGCAACACCTTTGAGATGAAAGAAATGGGGCCCGGCATCCGCCGGGCTCCATTTCTTGTGTGTGCGAAGCCGATACCGATCGATACGGCGGCCGCACCGACACCCGCGAGGCGGCGGGACCCACGCTGCAGGCCGCGGCGGAATATGCGGATGCGGCCCGATCCGTGAGTCGTACCGACATCGCGAGGAGACGCCCATACGAAAGGAGCCCGGCGGTTGCCGGGCTCCAATTCCGTTTCCTACCTTGCAGATCTACCGCACGGCGGTGCGATCGACCGCGGCGCGCAAACCGTCCGGGGTGATGTTCTCCACCACCTGCTCACCGGCGTGCACCGTGGGCGTATGGGTGAGACCGGCCGCGATGGTCCGCTTGGTGTGGACCGTGACGAATTCGCGGTAGCGGCCGGAGTGGATGCAGGAGCCCACCTCCGGGGATGTGGCGCCGGATCGGTTGGCGATATCGACCAGCTGATCGTCGGTCAGGGCGGCGTCCTTGGCGGGCTGGCGCTGGAACATCAGGCCGTACCAGGCGGGCCAGACGGCCTTGTCCGAAGCCGCCACGCAGGCCGCGGCATTCGCGGCGCGGGCGGAATAGTCGTCCTTGCCGCCGACGATCGCGACCGGATCATATTCGACCGCGACCTGCTTGCCCTTGATGTAATCCGCGAGCGCGGGATCGCTGGTCTCAGCGAAGGTTCGACACGACGCGCAGGCGAAATCCGTGGTCACGGTCAGGACGGTCGCGACGGCCGGATCACCGAAGCGCAGCGTGCCGCGGTCGGTGTAGACCGACGGCGGGGCCTCGGCAGCCGCCCGGGCCTGTGCGGCGTGGTCCCGGTCGCGCTTGGTATCGGTGACGAAGACGCCGACCGCGGCGACCAGCACGATCAGCGCGATCGCGGTGAGTGCCACACCCAGGGTCAGGCCGCGAGCGGAATAGGTCGCACGGGCGACATATCTTCCGCTGCGCCGCGATTTCACCGCGTTTGCCTTCATGACGCTCACCCCACATTCACAGTCGGTCTCAGCCGCCTTCTGGCGCAATGCTAACGATTTGCTGACGCGTTCCGTCGGTTGTACGAAATATTCAGCGAGATTGCCCGGTAGAGGAGCTGTTCCTATCGTAGTCGGACATAGGAAACAAACAATCTCAACATTGTGAAACACTATTGTTTAAGCGTTTCCACCTGGCAGTACTATCACTGTGATCTACGTCCGATTGACGATTTGACCAATACGGCTCGACCATCGAGCTCATGACCCGTAAAGCAATTTGCTCAATGATTGCTGGCTTGGTGGCGACCAGCACCGCGAGCGTCGGCCTGATCGCACCGGCCGCGTCCGCAGAGCCGCCACCGGCTGGCTGTACCGCTGATAACTCTGTACCGAACCAGGTCACTGTGAGTTGCGAACCGGGTGCCGGCGCCGGCACTCACGCCTTCATTCGCTGTCGCGATCTCGGTGGTGTACCGCATACCCGCATCGGCGAGCCTATCGGTCCGGAGGGCGGCAGCTCCCGGGCGGTATGCGCCGTCGACGAAACAGGTCCGGCCTGACCCTGGCCCGCCGCACCCCGAGTGTGTTTCGTGGTTACAAATTGGAAAGGTTCACTCATGTCGACCAGGCAGCAGCTTTTCTCGAACCCGCGTTTCACCGACAACCAGGTAGCTAGGCACCGTAAGAACATCAAGCGCAATCGACGCGGCCTGTACGCCGCGGCGGCCTTCGCCTCATTGAGCACGGTCATGATGACCGGCGGCCGAGCGAGCGCCGACATCCCGGGACTGCCCATCCCGATCCCGACCGATCCGGTCGGCGACGCCATCAACGGCGCCCAGAACCAGATGCCCCAGATCGGCGCCGCGATCGACTCCGTCGCACCCGGAGTCGACGTCCAGGGCATGGCCCAGGGCGCGATCGATGCCGCGGTCCCCGATCAGACCAGTCCGGTCCGCAATACCCTGGAGTCCCTGGCGGATTCGCTGCGTCCCGCGCCCGACGGGTGGCAGGGCGGCGGGCTGCCGATCCAGCAGGTCTCCGCGCCGATCGGCGGGGCGGCCGCGCGCAGCGCGAATCCGGTCGGCGATCTGGCCGCCGTGGCGGCACAGATCGGCAATTCCCGCATGGACCTGGGTGGCCTGGCCCACTGGGCCGACCAGGCCTTCCCCAGCGGTCCGCTGCGCGGTCCCGTCGACGATCTGCTCGAATTCGTCGGCGCGGCAACCGAACAGGCGGGCACCCGCCGTCGTGACCAGCCCTCCCCGATCGACGATCTGATCGAACAGGCCCGCGTGGCCTTCGGATTCCCGAAGGACGGCAACGGCATTCCCGGCGCGCTGCGCGATCTGGTCCGCGATCTGGCCAGCCCGACGGCCGCCCCCGCCGACCGGCTGCAACTGCTCGGCGATGACGCACGCCGCTTCGCCGCCCTCACCGCGCCCGGACTCGCCCCCGTGGCCGCCGCCGTGATCGGCTATGCGGCACCGGCCTTTTCGGCCTTCGCACCGCTGCTCGGCTTCGTCACCCCGGTGCTGGGTCTGCTCGAGCCCACCGGCGGCGGACTGGCCGGACTACTGCACGGCATTCGCGGCCTGCTGTCCGGCAACAGCCTGATCGGCACCCGCGACGTATTTCTGCTCATCGGCGGGTTCGGCTTCGTCGGTGTCGGAATCGGTATCGTGCCACTGCTTTTCGCGGGCGCGCTGGCGATCGGCGCGATCGGATTACTCGCGCTGCCGGTGCTGATCATCGGAGCGATCATCGCCGCGCCCTTCATCCTCGGCGCGCTGGTGCTGGGCGGTCTGGTACTGGCCGCGCTGGCCCTGCCCGCATTGATCATCGGCGGCATCGTGCTGGGCGTGATCGGCCTGCCGCTGCTGCTCGGCGGACTGGCGCTGTTGGCGCTGGCCCTGTGCCCGCTGTGCTGGGCACTGCTCGCCGGGGGTCCGGTGGTCCTGGCGCTGCTCGCGCTGTGCCCGCTGGCTTGGCCGCTGGTAGCCGTCGGCGCGGCGGCGCTGGGCGCGCTGTTCGTGGTGAAGCTGATCGAGGGCGCGCTCGCCCTGGGCGCCATCGCTGTGGGCGCGGTGTTGCTCACACCGATTGTGTTGGCAGCGTTGGTCATCGGCGGCCTGGTGCTCGCCGCGCTCGCGCTGCCGCTGCTGATCATCGGCGGCCTGATCCTGGGCGCGCTCGTGCTGGGTGCACTCGTGGTGGGCGCGCTGGTCATCGGCGCACTCGTGGTGGGAGCGCTGGCGCTGGGGGCTCTGGCCCTCGTGGCGTTGCCGCTGCTGGTGCTGGGCGGTCTGGCCCTAGTGGTGCTGGCCTTGCCGCTGCTGGCGCTCGGCGCGCTGGCCCTGATCGGGGTGGGTCTGCCACTGATGGCTCTCGGCGCGGCGATTCTGGTGGCCTTCCTGCTGTGCCCGCTGACCTGGATCGCGGCCGCGCTCGCGGTGCCGGTGCTCGTCATCGGCGCGCTATTGCTGCTGTGCCCGCTCACCTGGCCGCTGTTCGCGATCGGCGCGGTGATCGTCGGCGCGGTGGTGCTGTTCAAGCTGGCCGTGATCGGCGCGGGTCTCGGTGCGCTGGTACTGGGCGGCCTGCTGGTCGCTGCCGGGATCGCGGGGCTGATTCTGCTTGCGCTGCCGGTACTTTCGGTGCTCGCGGGCCTGGCGCTGATCGGGATCGGCGGCGCGATCGCGCTTGCCGGACTGGCCTGGATCCTGCTGTGCCCGCTGAACTGGTTCCTCGCGGGTGCGGTCGCGCTCGGGTTGTTCCTGGCCCTGTGCCCGCTCACCTGGCCGCTGCTGGCGGTCGGCGCGGTGCTGCTGGCACCGCTGTTCGCCCTCGCCGCGGTGCTGGACCTCGGCAAGCTGCTGCTGGTCGGCCTGGGCCTGGGCATCCTCGCCCTCGGCGTGGCACTGGTCGCGGCCCCGTTCGTGATCGCGGCGCTGGCGCTCGCCGCGATCATCGGCGTCCCGCTGCTGCTGGGCGCGCTCGCCCTGGCCGCGCTGGTGGGCATCCCACTGCTGCTGGGCGCGTTGGCCATCGCCGCGATCATCGGCATTCCGCTGCTGCTGGGCGGCCTCGCGCTGGCCGCGCTCATCGGCATCCCGCTGCTGCTGGGCGCGTTGGCGATCGGCGCGAAGCTGGCCTTCGACGCACTCGTCATCGGCGGTCTGATCATCGCCGCGCTGGCCCTCGCGATCCCGGTCGCGTTCGGTCTGGGCGCACTGCTGTCGGCGCTGGTGGTCGGACCGCTCGCCTTCCTGGCGGGCGTGCTGACCACCGCCCTCATCGGCGGACCGATCCTGGCCGCGCTGACCATCGCGGGCACCACCGCGGTCGTCGCGCCGCTCGGCTTCCTGGCGGGTCTGGCCACCGGTCTCGGATTGGCGGGCCTGATCGCGGCCGTCGCCGGGGCGATCGGGTTCGAGGAGGCGCTGCGGCAGAGCCGTCAGTTCCGGTCGTATCTGATCTCGATCGCGCGCGCGGTCTTCGACTTCTTCGGCCCGCGGGCGGGTGAGGGCAGCGGCGTGGCGCCGAGCGGCTCGCAGTTCCTCGACGATCTGCCCGCCGACGACGCCGACCTGGACACGGTCATCGCCTCGCTCACGAAACTGCTTGCGCCCCAGCCGAAGTCGTCCGTCGCACCGGCGGCGCCCGCCGCCCACGCCGAGGTCCCGTTCATCGGCACCGCGGCGGCCGACGGCTCGATCCACGGCACGAACACCCGCCGGGTGCTCGAACTCGCGTTGGTCGGCGCCGACGGCGCCGAGGAGAGGAGGAATACATGGTGACGATCGGCGCTCCGGCCACCGGGCGGGATGTCGTCGACCCCGTCGCCGGACTACTCGATCCCGCTACCGCCCCCGTCAGCTACGGCTACTACGCCGAGAACGCCGACGACGCCGCATCGATCGAACGGCATCGCCGAGTCGACCCCGACAAGACGATCGGCTGGTGGAACCGGCACCGACCCCTGCAGTGGGCCATCGGTGCGACGTTGGCCCTGAATCTCGGCCTGATGCCGAGCATCCAGGACGCCCTGCTCACGATCCTGCAACACCTGTAATGCCTCGCAATCCCTTTCGAGTCACACAAGGAGCCGACATGGATACCTCGAACGACCTCAACAACGCGGGCACCGACCAGACGGCCGAGACCTTCCACCTCGAATACCTCTACGGGCCGCAGTGGCGCTCGGTGATGATGCTGATCGAGCGCGCGGCGCAGCTGACCGCCGAGGAGCGCGAACGGCTCAATGCCGCGGCCGCCAAGAAGATGGAGGCCGGTCTGGGGGCCTTCGCGGGCGCCTCGGGCGAGAACGGTCTGGCCGGACTGCTGTCCAGCCTGGGCGGCGGCGCCAACGCCAATCCGCAGCCCATGCAGATCGCGGCCGAGACGGCCAAGGAATTCGGCCGCTCCCGCAACCTGCAGACCGCGGGACTCGTTGTGGGCCAGGCGGTTTCACCCGGCGCCGGGGCGGGCGACCTGACCGCCGTGCTGCAGTCGCTGGGTTCTATCGGCACCCTCACCGCGGTCAGCCAAGCCGTCACCGCCACGGTGCTGCAGGATCTGGTCGGCCGCGGCCGGTTCGACGAGAGCGTGTACTACGAACTGATGGATCCCTGGCGCAGCGTGCTCGGCTGAATCGAAGGAGTGTCGAATCATGGCCCGTAACACCGTGATTCGAGCACGCCGGGCGGCGGCGCTCGCGGTACTCACCACCGCGAGCGTCGCCGCACTCGCCGGCTGCTCGAGCCAGCATCAGGCCGCGCCCGCCGCGGCGCCCGATCCGGATACCGCCGACTGCCGCTCCGGCGCGCAGGTGATCGGCAACCTGCAGAACACCTTTCAGCAGCTGTCGGATCAGCTCGGCGGCATCGGCCCGGCCTCGGAACGCGGCGATATCGGCGATCTGCGCAATCGGGTCGGCACCGGCGCGGCCCTCGCCGCGCACATCAAATCGAGTCTGGACGCCGCCACCGCCCCGATGAGCTCGGCGGCGACCAAACGCGCCTACTCCGGCGTCGCGGACGCGGGCGACCGCCTGCACGGCGCACTGCAGCGCCTCGACCAGGCCGTGCAGGGCGCGGCGCCGGGCGAGGGTGCGGTCAACGCCGTTCAGCAGTCGCTCAACGATCTGAACAACGCGGTGACGACCATGCGACTGTCGTGCTCGACGGTCTACGCCGAGTCGACGGTCAGCCCGGCCGCACAGCGCGACGCCAAGGGCTGACGCTCAGCCCAGCAGACGCCAGTCCTCCAGGCCCTCATACAGCGGGAAGTCCTGGGCCAGCTTGCTGACCCGGGCCTTCAGCGCGCTCAGGTCGGCGTCACCCTTCAACGCCGTCGCGATGATATCGGCGACCTCGGTGAACTCACCATCACCGAACCCCCGC
>NZ_BDBS01000032.1 GCF_001613105.1 Nocardia pseudobrasiliensis NBRC 108224
GACAGGCCGGCACCCAGGCCCGCGGCCGTCTGCAGTCCGGCCGACAGACCCGCGCCCAGGTCGGCGCCGGTGGACAGTCCGATATCCAGGCCCGTACCGGCCTGCGCGCCGCCGTTCACACCGGCCGCCAGCCCGGCCCCGAGATTCGCGTCGGTCGCGGCCGAGGCCACGGCGTTCAGGCCCGCGCTCGCGGCGGCGCCCGCACCCGCGGCCACAATGGCAGCCAGCTGCGAACCGCCGCTGACCAGTGCCGATTCGGCGACCATCGGCGCCACGGCGGCAATATCCTCCGGCGTCACGGCCTCGAGTCCGGCGGCGGTCAGTGCCGCGGCCGGATTGGCGCAGTAGTTCACCGCCGCCTCATGGTCGCGCAGCAGGCTGAGGATGAATTCCAGAATCGCGTTGGGGCTCATCGCGGATCGTCTCCCGGTTCGGGCGGACCTGGTCGATCCGCAGTAGTCGAATTGCCTTTCACGCTAGGAACGCGAACCGTTACGCCGAAACGGGGTGAACCCCCCTCCTCACGAAGCCGACCGCATTGGGGGCCAGCGCGGCATTAGGGGAATTTCCCCATATCCCCTCGATACGAGTAACGAGGATCCCCCAGCAACCGACAGGCCCGTTAGGTCACGACGACCTCACCCGCGCAAACGACAGGGGATCTCGCATGACTCAGGGCCTGGCGCTCGGCATTACCGTCGGGTCGTCGAATACGGTCGCTGTGACGACCGCCGCGGACGGTGGCGACCTACGCGGCGCCGCGACCTCGGTCCGACCGAGCGCGCCGGGTGCGGAGAACTTCCTGTCCCGGGTCGGCGATCCGGTCGACATCCTCACCGACGACGGCGCCTCGATCGCCGCCGCCGATCTGGTGGCCGGACTGGTCGGCCGCATCGTCGACGGCACCGCACCGGCGGCGACGGTACTCGGCTATCCGGCCTGGTGGTCGCGCCACACCGTCGCGGCCCAGCGCGCCGCCCTGGAGCGGGCCGAACTGAGCGAGGTGCGGCTCACCCCCGAACCGGTCGCGGCCGTCGGCTGGCTCACCGCCACCCATCCGGGCCCCGATTCCGGCGCGGTCGTCGTCTACGACCTGGGCACCACCGGGGTCACCGTCTCGGTGGTCGACGCCGGGCCGCAGGGTGGACTGCTCGCCGAACCGCTGCGCTCCACCGAGATCGGCGGCGCCGAATTCGATCTGCTGACAATGCGTTATGTCCTGGCAAATGTTGCGGGCGAAAACGAATTCGATCCCTTCGACCCGATGATCGAAAGGGAATTGGCCGCGCTTCGCCAGCGCTGCGCGAAAGCGAAAGAAGACCTTTCCGGAAATACCGCGACGGTGGTCGCGGTGCGACTGTCCGGTCAGGTCCGCGATGTTCGCCTGGTGCGCGACGAGCTCGAGGATCTGTTGCGCGAGCCGCTGCTGGCCTCGCTCGAGCTGATCCATCAGGCCGCGCGCCGAGCCGGTCTGGGCACGATCGGTCGAATCCTGTTGACCGGCGGCGGAAGTGCGATCCCGCTGCTGACCGAACTCGTCTCGACCGAATTCGGCACCGCGGTGATCTCGGCCGCCGAACCCGCCCACACAGCCGCCGCGGGCGCGGCGCTACTGGCCGCCGAATCGGCGGTCGCCGCCCTCGACACCACCGCCGAGGCCGAGCTTCCGGCCGCGCCCACCGACGTCGTCCCGCTTGTGCCCCAACAGCTCCCGGAACCCAGCAGAGCCCCGGTGCTACCACTGCTACCGCAGACCCCGCGCGCCAGCCGCTTCGGCTCCTGGCGTCGCACGGCCTTCATCGCGGGCGCCGCCGTGGCGGTCGCCGCGCTGGCGACCGGCACCCTCGCGCTGGGCACCGCCGTGCAGTCCACCCCCGCCTCGAATTCCTCCGGCACCTCCGCCGTCTCGCCCACGGGCGAGACGACCGGCGCGGCATCGACCACTGATTCCGCCGCGGCGATCGCGAATACCGGTTCCCCCCAGGGCAATCGGACCCCCAACGCGGCGACCCCGGCCGCGGGAAGGGCCGCCGCCGATTCCCCGACGCCGGGCGACCGTCCGGCCGATCAGCCCGCCCCGGCCACCGACAACCCGGCCGCGGCCCCGCCGCCCCCGAACAACAACCCCGCCCCGCAACCGAATCCGGCCCCCGGGCCCTCCGCGCCGACGGTCCAACCGCCGAACATCCAGCCGCCCACCGTGCCCAACCCGCCCGCCCCCGATCTGGGCAAGACCCTGAACAACGGTCTGGATCAGGCGGGCAACACCCTCGGCACCGTGCTGCAGGCGCCGGGCCAGGTCCTCGGACATACGGGCGGCTGAGGTCGAAACGTGGTCACCCCCAATGCCATCGCACTCGAATCCCTGCCGGGCGTGCGAGATATCCTGCGAGAACTGGACGCCCGGGATCATCAGGCGCGGGTCTATCTGATCCGCGGCCGCTCCGGTACCGGTAAGTCGACCCTGCTGGCCGGTATCCGAAACCGCCTGCGCGGCCACGGCATCGCCGCCCGCGACGAGATCGTCGCCGACGACGCCCCCGTCCTGATCATCGACGACGCCCACACCCTCGATCGGCCCGAACTCGAAAAGCTCATCGGCACCGTGGAATCGGGCCGCCGCACGATCATCGCCGCGACTCGCCCGCGTCCGCACGATCCGGCGCTGCGCGGCCTGACCGACGCCGTTTCCCGGCACGGCCGCGTACTGGACCTGCGCGCGCTGGCGGTGAACGAGATCGCGCCCTTCGCAAGGGAATTGGGTATGACGGTGCCGCGGCCCGTGGCCCAGCACATCCACCGCCAGACCGGCGGCATCCACGGCGGTGTGGTGGCCGCCCTCACCGCCGCCTGCGCGACCCGATTGGACGCGGGCATCAGCGCGGTCGACGACGCCGTCACCGCCTGGGCGCGCACCCTGCTCGACGGCACCGACCCGCGCCTGCTCGAGGTGCTGGTGGTCGCGACCACCGGCGCGGGCCTGGACCCCGGCGAACTCGCCGAGGTCCTCGACATCGAATACCCCGCCGCACTGGATGTCATCGATCGTGCCCGCGCCGGGGCATTGATCACCGACGCGGATCTGCTACTGGCCCCCGCGGTCGCCCCGCTGCGGACCCTGGTCGGCGATCGCCGCTTCCTGACCGTGCAGCGCAGGCTGCTGCAGGCCCGTCTCGACGCCGGTCTGCTGCGCGATCACACCGCGCTGCTGCTGGCCGAATCCGGCGTGCGCGATCCCCGGCTGGCCGAATTCCTCTGCGCCACGGCGGAAAAGGCGGGCGAGGAGGCCGTGCGCTACTACGCCGCGGCCGCGGCGGCGGGCGCCGATCGGCAGGCCGTCGCGGTGCACTGGGCCGAGGCCGCCGCGCACACCGGCGACGGCGATACCGCGCTGCGCCTCGCGGAACCGATCCTGTCCGACACCGCGACCGCCGCGGAACTGGCCGCGGCCGTACGTATCTGCGCGGGCGTGTGGACCCGGCGCGGCCTGGCCGCCCGGGCCGCACAGCTGTATTCGTGGCTCGGCGCGGCGCGCGTGGGCTCGGACTGGGCCGTCGGCGCGACCGTGCAGTACCTGGCCGGTGAGATCGAGGCCGCCGCCACGCTGTCGGCCTCGGCCGCGCACTGGCCGCCCACCGAGGACACCGCCCGCGCGAGTCTGATCGCCACGGCATTGGCCCAGACGCTGCACAATTCGGGCGAATCCGCCCGCGCCACAGCCGTTTCCGCGGCCTCGGCCCTGATCCAGGCCGCGCGCGCCGATACCGCGCCGACCGCCGGACGCTTCCTGCCCTGCACCGCGGTGTCGATCGCCACCCTGCTGTGTCTGAGCATGGGCGAGCCCCGCCGCGCCGCGGATGCCCTGCGCGGGCGCTCCGAACGCGATCCGCAGCTGTCGGTGCTGATCGCCTGGACCGCGATGCTCGGCGGCGACGAACAGGCCGCCGCGACCGTACTCGCCACCCTCGATCTGCCCGCGCTGTCCGAACGCGATCGGCTGCTGGCCCACGGCGTCGCGATCGGGCTGGCCCGCCGCAGCGGCGATCACACCGCGCTGGCCCTGGCATGGGAGGCCGCGCATCCGCTGTTCGACGATGTCGGCGCGGATCTGCTGTCGCTGCTGCCGATCGGTGAACTGTGGCTGGCCGGAATCCGGTTGCGCGACGAGGCTCGGGTGAGCCCGCTGGTCGACGCGGCCCGGGAGTTGTTGCGCCGCCTGGGCGATCCCCCGGCCTGGGCGAACGCCTTCCACTGGTACGCCATCCAGGCCGCGATCGCCCATGAGCGCCCCGACGAACTGCTGCCGCCCGCCCAGCGGCTCAAGGCCGCCGCGCAGGCCGGTGACGCCCATGCCGCGGTGCTGGCCGATGCCGGTCGCACCTGGGTCCTGGTCCTGCGCGGTCAGGTCGAACAGGATGAGGTGGCCGCGGCGGTCCGTCGACTCGCGGAAATCGGCCTGATCTGGGATGCGGCCCGGCTCGCCAGCGAGGCCGCCCTCGCCGCCGGTGATTCCACGGCCGCGACCGCACTACTCAAACTCGCCCGCTCGGTCCGCACCGAGGCCCGGCCGCAACGCGTGATCCAGGTGGCCGAGCCCGCTCCGCAACCGCGACCCGAACAGGCCGGGCCCACCCCCGATGCCCTGCTCAGCGAACGGGAACGTGAGGTCGCGGAGTTGGTGCTGCTCGGGCTCACCTATCGGGAAATAGGCGCTCGGCTGTACATCTCGGCGAAGACGGTGGAGCATCATGTCGCACGGATCCGGCGTCGGATCGGAGCCGGATCCCGGTCGGAGCTATTGTCGATGCTCCGCGCCATGGGACACGGTTCACTGCTCGTGTGAGGGCGGGCGCGAAATGACGCCGCCGGGGGCGCACGAGACGCGAAGCGAGGTAACGAGGATGGCCACAGGGGTGGGCCTGCGGATCGCCGACGACGAGTGCATCGCGGCGGTTCTGACCAGTGGGATCGAGGACACCCCCGAACCTCTGTACATCGCGCGCGAGTCGGTGCTGCACATGTCCGACGACGGCGATGCGGCCCTCGGTGGCGAACCGCCGGCGGGCCATTCCCATTCGATCACCGGCTTCTTCGCCGCGATCGGCGATCCGGCGGGCATCTCGGTCGACGACGGCGAGGCCTATCGCGCCGAGGATCTGGTGGCCACGGCCCTGTTCTGCCTGATCAATTTGGCCGCCGAACATCTCGAGGGTCCGGCCGAGTTCTATGCCACCCACCCCTCGTCCTGGCCCGAACCGCAGGTGAACGGGCTGCGCGAGGCGCTGGATTATCTGGGCCTGCGCGCGGTCGTCCTGGTCGACGAGGCCGACCTGCCCGGTTCGGAGGGCGGCAGCGGCCGCGGTTACGCGCACGACGCCGCCCGCGCGGCACTGGCCGCCGTGCTGTCCACACCGGCCGGCGCGACGCCGCCGGATCCCACCCACGCCGAGAACGCGTTGATCGTCACCGACATCCTGCCCGCGCTCCCGACCGCGGATCCGACGATGCAGGCCTATTCCGCGGCCTTCCCGGTGGCCGAGCCGGTGGAAACCGCGATCGTCGAACAGACGCCAACCACCGCGACGCCGCCGGCGAAACGCAAACTGCGACGCACCCCGATATTGATCGCCGCGGCCGCGATCGTGGGCCTGATGCTGGGCGGACTGGGTGTGGCCCTGCTGCTGCGCGGCCACGCCACCACACCCGTCCCGCCGCTGCCGGACGCCCACTCCCAACCGGTCACGACGACCCCGGCGACGCCGACCTTCGTACCCGCACCCGCACCGCCGATCACCACGATCCCGGAGCCGACGACGGTCCAACCGCCGGAGACCACCGAGACCACCACACCCCCGCCGCCGCCGACCACCGAGCCGCCGACGACGACCCAGCCGCCGACGACCACCCCGCACCCGACGCGCACCACCCCGCGCCGGACGACGATTCCGCCGATACCGACCATCCCGGGACTGCCGACGCTGCCCGGAATGTAGGTACACCTTGATCCGTGATCATTTCGTAGCGAACTTTGCCCGTTTGTGCCCTAAAGTGAAGCGCTGACCGGTGTTGCCGGATCCCCAATCCGAAACGCTCGGTCGGCTGCTGGACGAGGGCTGTTGCCGCACAACGGCTTTACGCCCGTCGGATCTACCCGGCACACCGGTGCCTGACGAAGGGACTCCATGCGCAAGTTGCCGGCGCAGCGCGCCACGGTCAAGGCGGCCGTCGTCGCGTTCGCCTCGACCGTATTGCTCGGCCCCATGTTCGCCGTGCCCGCGCAGGCGTCCCCCGCACCGAATCAGCCCGCCGCCGATCAACTGCCGCCCGAGCTGGCGCAGGCGATTTCGCGCGATCTGAAGATGACCCCCGCGGAGTACCTCGATCGCGCAGCCGAGGCGCAGCAGCTGCGCGACTACGCCCGTCAGTTCCGCGCCGAGCGCCCCGACGAATTCGCCGGAGCCTGGCTGGGTCCCGACGGTAAGCCGATCATGGCCGTCACCTCCCTCGACGCCGCCCGCATCGCCGCCACCGACGGCTATCAGACGCGGTTGGCCCCGATTTCGGCGAACAGCCTGGAGGATTCGCTCGATCAGCTCGCTCGCTGGATCAACGGCCTGCCGCGCGAGATCTCCTCGGCCGTCAATTCCGTCGCCATCGACTTCCTCAACAGCCAGCTGGTGGTGAACGTCGCCAACACCCCGGCCGGACATGTACTGAATCTGCCCACGCTGATCGCCAATATCAAGGTGGTGCTGTCCCCGAACAGCGGCGGCCCGGTGGAGCGCCGGCCCATGGGCGGCGACACCTACATCAGCGCGCCGACCTCGCTGGACAACGAGGCGCTCAAATCCGTCGATGTGTGCTCATTCGGTTTCAACAGCGTCGACGCCGCGGGCAACGCGCTGAACATCAGTGCGGGACACTGCGATCCGAATCTGGGCAAGGGCGATGAGAAGGCCGACGTCTGGGTGCCCGATGTGCACGACATCAAGGCCAGCCCGCAGGTCGGCTCGTTCGTGCGCGCCCAGCTGGGCGGCCAGAGCGGCCTGGACTACTCGGTGATCAAGCTCAACGACCGCGCGGTGCGGGCGGGGATGGATCAGCCGTCGGTGCGCGGCGCCAACGGCACCACGATCACGTTGACCGGAACCGCCGACCCGATCGTGGGCGCACCGGTCTGCAAGTCGGGCCAATCCTCCACATTCACTTGTGGTTTCGTGGTCGCCGATCGGGTCGAGACCCAGCTCTACACCGCCGACGGCGAATCGAAGACGGTGCGCGGCTTCGCGAGTACGGCCTGCACCCTGGGCGGTGACAGCGGCGGCGCCATCGTGTCCGGCACCCTGGCGCTGGGCATCACCAGCGGCTCCAACGCGGCCGACGCACCCGATTGCGGTGAGGCGAATATCGGTCTGGCGCAATACGGCGGCACCGCCTCGCTGGGCATTCCGATCCGCGCGATCCTCGATCACATCGACGCCAATTCCGGCGGCGGCCTCGGTTCCGGGATCGCGGTGCGGACCCGGTCGAATGCGGGATGAACCCGAACGCGAGATGAATTCTCATGACAAGTCCGAGACGAGTAGGCATAACCATCCGAACCCCATATAGTCGCCTCATGCTCCTGCCACGCATCCGTATGTCCGCCGCGGGATCGAGCCCGCGGAACCGTCTCCGCAAAGCAGCGGTTGCCGCGTCGGCAACCGCACTGGTCCTCGGACCTGTGGCGGGGTCGGCATCCGCGGAACCGGCTCCCGCTCCGGCGCCGAATCTGCCGGCCGAGCTGATCGCCGCTGTGCAACGCGATCTGAAGATCTCTCCCGACGAGTACCTGCACCGCGCCGATGTCGCGCAGAAGGTCGCGGCGTTCGCGATCAGCGCGCAGCGGCAGTACCCGCAGGCATACGCGGGCTCCTGGCTGGACAACACCGGCAAGGCCGTGATCGCGCTGTCGCAGGGACAGGGACTCGACGAGGCTCGCAAGGCCGCGCAGGACGCCGGATTCCAGGTCAAGGACGTCGCCAAGAGCGAGACCGTGCTGCGCAGCGAGAAGAACGCCTTCCAGCAGTGGCTTTCGGGTCAGCCGGAGGCGGTCGCCAAGGCGGTGCGCGGGGTCGTGGTCGACACCATGAACAACAGCATCGCGGTTCGCGTCGACAAGCCCGGCCTGCCGATGCCCGGTTTCGTCGATCCCGCCCGGGTCATCGTGATGCCGGCCGCGCCGGTCGGCCCGGAGCAGGCCGACGACGTCGCCCAGCCGATCGCGGGCCAGGCCAACGGTTCGATCGCCGCGGGTGACGGTTACGCCTCGGTGGCGGGCCGCATGCAGCTGATCTGCTCGTCCGGCTTCAACGGTCTGGACGCCAAGAACAATGTCGTGAACATCACCGCCGGACACTGCGATCCGAACATTCCGGCCGCGGGCACCGCGAACGCCCCGGGCATGTTCGAGTTGCTGCCCGGCAATCACGTCGGCAACCAGCTGGGGACCTTCCAGAAGTCGATCCTGGGCAACCAGGACTACTCGATCGTGTCGATCAACGACGCGAACCGGGATCGCTTCGGCAACAACCTGGTTCGGGTGCAGGGCGCGGCCCCCATCGCGATCACCGGCGTGGCCGATCCGGTCGTCGGCGCGCCGGTCTGCAAGTCGGGCACCCGCACCGGTTTCAGCTGCGGCGTGGTCAACGCGGTGGATCAGACCGTCCAGGTGGGCGATCGGGAGCTGACCCAATCGTTCTCCGCCAACATCTGCGCGCTGCCCGGCGACAGCGGCGGTCCGATCGTGACCGGCACCCTGGCCCTGGGTATCTCCAGCGCCTCCTCGGTCGCCGATTACCCGCACTGCATCATTCCCGAGGTGCTCGGCATGATCACCGGCGACGCCCCGCAGCTGTTCGCTCAGCCGGTCAACGTCGTGCTCTCCGACAACCCGGGGCTGCGCGTCCGCACCAACTGACGCCAACTCCGCGACAAGGCCGACGGCTACCCACCGTCGGCCTTTTCCGTATACGGCTCGCCAGGCATTCTGGACATATGTGTCTGGTGTTGATCGGGTGGCGCGCGCACCCGGATTATCGGCTGATCGTCGCCGCCAATCGCGACGAGTTCTACACCCGGTCAACCGAATCGCTGCGCTGGTGGCCGGAGGTTCCCGGCCTGCTCGCGGGGCGCGATCTGGGCAACGGCACGCGCATGCCCGGCACCTGGCTGGGCCTGATGCCCGACGCGCATCGCTTCGCCACGGTGACCAATGTGCGCAATCCGGCCGAGAGCCGCCCCGCCGCGCCCTCGCGCGGGACCCTGCTGCTGGACTACCTGCGCGATTCGGTGGGCCCGGAGAAGTTCGTCCGCTCGGTCGCCGCGGCCCCGGACGATTACTACGGCTACAACCTCGTGGTCTCGGATCTGGAATCGCTGTGGTGGCACAGCAATCGCAGCACGCTGACCCCGACCGAACTGCTGCCCGGGCTGCACGGGCTGTCCAATGGCGCACTGCTCGGCTCGGGAGATGTCCACAGCGACATCACCATTCGCACCGACACCGGAGCGCCCGCCTGGCCCAAGGTACGTGACGGCCTGACCGCCCTGCGCGAGGTGATCCGCACCGATCCGGCCGATACCGCGGCCTATTTCGACGTCCTGGCCGATCGCACCGTGGCCCCGGACGACCAGTTGCCCGGCACGGGGGTATCCAAGCGGCGCGAACGCGCGATCTCCCCGCGCTTCATCGCCGATATCGTCCACGGAACCCGCTGCGGCACAGTGCTGCTCGTGCGCGAGGACGGCACATTCGAAATGGCCGAACGCACATTCGGGCGACTGGGTCGTCCACGTGGCGAGGTATCGTTCAGCGGCACAATGCGATTGCCCGACTGACAGACGAAAACGGCCCGTACTCCGAGGAGTACGGGCCGTTCGAGGCCGAAACTCAGTTCTGCGGCGCGTTCTGCGCCTGCTGCTGCTTGGCCAGGTTCTCGTCGCTCCACTGCGTGCTGCCCGGTGCGGCGGTCATCGTGTTGACCAGGTCGACAGCGGTCGCAATCAGCGCGGGACCACCCACGGCGACTGTGCCGAGAATGCCGCCGATGCCCGCACCCAACGGAAGACCCGCGAGGCAACCGACACCGAACAGCGGGAGGCCGAAGATGCAGCCGACGACCGCGCCGATCGCGGTGCCGACGAAACCGCCGACAGCCGTGGCGATTCCGAACTTGCTGGCGAAGTCGTTCATCGCCCGCTGGTTCTCGATCGGGGAGGCGACATCCTTGAGCACGACGCGGTTTCCGTCGCGCGTGATCTGCTGCGGCTCGACCTGCGTCTGGTTCGCGATCGGCGCCACGGTCTTGTCGGGAACCAGTTCGAGCTCTTTACCCTCGCCCTTGATCTCCGGCTTCACCTGGACCTGCTGACCAGCGAAGGTGTAGGTCAGCGGCAGGGTGACCACCGTGGCGCCCTCGGCATCCTTGATGTCGACGGTGTCGACCTGGGTGGCCTCTTCCCCCGGCTTCGCGGCGACCTCGGTCTTCGACAGCTGGAAAGTTCCCCCCTGCAAGCGCGTAACCACCGACTTCGGCGTTCCGGGCTGCTGCGCATCCACCAGCTGGACCGAGTAGTTGATGCCCTTGGCGGCCGGAGCGGCCGGCTCAGCGTGGGCAGTTCCCAGCCCAACGGTCATAGCGCCCACGACCAGGGCGCCCACCGCAGTACCTCTGCGGAACTTCATTCGGTTATCCAATCCATCATCAGGTTTCGCTGTGCTCGACGTCCCCGCGAGAGCCCACGCATCCCTCAGGTCGATCCCTGCGGAACCCTCCCCGAGCGGGGTGAAGACGGCACAGCAAGCAGGACGACTGGAGCCTAGTCGAATAGCTGACCAGAAGCGAGATCCGTTTTCCGCCAATCCAACTAAGCCTGTCCTGGGTTCAAGTCTTCGTTTGCCGGGTTTTACCGTGATAGCGAACCGCGGTCACACATATCCCCAGGAAAGTGGGTGAGGGCGGTCACAATACGGGGTGGGTCAAGCCCCCGCAAGCTGGGGCAGGCCGACCCGCAAGCTTATGATGGACAGACCAAGTTACCGGCGGGTAACTTACTGCCCGTTAGGATACGTGCAACCGCGGTGGCATCAGCCCTGCCACCGGATGCTCGTTGAACCGAAGGAAGGGTCGCGACATGAATGCCCTGACAGTGACGCTGGGCACGATTGGGGTGATGTTCAGCCTATTGGCGTGGGCATCATTCGTCGGCGGCGTCACCAAGATGGTGCGAGCCATCATGATCGGACAGCCCGCCCCGGACCGATGGCGGCCGTTCTTCCCGCGCCTCAAGACGATGATCGTCGAATTCCTGGCGCATACCCGGATGAACAAGTTCCGCACGGTCGGCTGGGCGCACTGGCTGGTCATGATCGGATTCCTCGCCGGTTTCATCCTCTACTTCGAGGCCTACGGGCAGACCTTCGAACCCGAATTCCACTGGCCGATCATCGGCGACTGGCACATCTATCACTTGGCCGATGAGCTGCTCGGCATCGCCACCGTGATCGGCATCGTCACGCTGATCGTGATCCGCCAGCTCAACCACCCGCGCGTACCGGAACGCCTGTCTCGCTTCAGCGGTTCGAAGTTCGGCCCGGCGTACACGATCGAGCTGATCGTGCTCATCGAGGGCCTGGGCATGGTGCTGGTGAAGGCGGGCAAGATCGCCACCTACGGCCATTCCACGGCGTGGACCGATTTCTTCACCATGCAGGTGGCCAAGCTGCTGCCCTCGAGCGTCGCGATGGTCGCGGTGTTCGCGTTCGTCAAGATGGTCTCGGGCAGCACCTTCCTGCTGCTGGTCGGTCGCAATATCAACTGGGGTGTGGCGTGGCACCGGTTCGCGGCCTTCTTCAATATCTATTTCAAGCGTGAGGACGACGGCGGTGTCGCGCTGGGCGCGGCCAAGCCGATGATGTCCAAGGGCAAGGCCCTGGTGGATATGGAGGAGATCGATCCCGACAGCGACACCCTGGGTGTCGGACGGGTCGAGGACTTCTCGTGGAAGGGCTGGTTGGACTTCACGACCTGCACCGAGTGTGGTCGTTGCCAGTCGCAGTGCCCGGCGTGGAATACCGGAAAGCCGCTGTCGCCCAAGCTGTTGATCATGTCCCTTCGGGACCACGGCGTGAACAAGGCGCCGTATCTGCTCGCGGGTGGCCGCAAGGATATGGGCGGCGACGAGGTCGGTCTGGTCGATGCCGAGGGCAAGCCGGACGAGTCCGCGCTGGCGAAGATCTCCGAGGCCGCCCGTGCCGAGGCCGAGCGTCCGCTGGTCGGCGCCGAGGATGTGCACGGCATCATCGATCCCGAGGTGCTGTGGTCGTGCACGACCTGTGGTGCGTGTGTGGAGCAGTGCCCGGTAGATATCGAGCATGTCGACCACATCATCGATATGCGCCGCTATCAGGTGCTGATCGAATCGGAGTTCCCCTCCGAGCTGGCGGGTCTGTTCAAGAATCTGGAGAACAAGGGCAACCCGTGGGGCCAGAACGCCAAGGATCGGCTGAACTGGATCTCCGAGGTGGACTTCGACGTTCCGGTGTTCGGCCAGGACGCGGAGAGTTTCGACGGCTACGAGTATCTGTTCTGGGTCGGTTGCGCGGGCGCCTATGAGGATCGCGCGAAGAAGACCACCAAGGCGGTCGCGGAGTTGCTGGCCACCGCGGGCGTGAAGTTCATGGTGCTGGGTCAGGAGGAGACCTGCACGGGTGATTCGGCGCGGCGCGCGGGTAACGAATTCCTGTTCCAGCAGTTGGCGATGCAGAACATCGAGCTGCTGAATTCGGTGTTCGAGGGTGTGGAGGATCGCAAGAAGAAGATCGTCGTCACCTGTGCGCACTGCTTCAACGCGCTCAACAACGAGTACCCGCAGGTCGGTGGCGCCTACGAGGTCGTGCACCACACGCAGCTGCTCAATCGCCTGGTGCGGCAGCGCAAGCTGGTGCCGGTGTCGCCGGTGTCGGAGAAGGTCACCTATCACGATCCCTGCTATCTGGGACGGCACAACAAGATCTACAACGCGCCGCGTGAGCTGATGGCGGCCTCCGGTGCGGCCGTGGCCGAAATGCCTCGGCACGGTGAACGTTCCATGTGCTGTGGCGCGGGTGGCGCGCGGATGTGGATGGAGGAGCAGCTCGGTAAGCGGGTCAACCTCGATCGCACCGATGAGGCGCTGGCCACCCTGGACGGCGGTAACTCGCCGTCGCTGATCGCCACCGGCTGCCCGTTCTGCCGCGTGATGCTCACCGACGGTGTGACCGCGCGCAAGGATTCCGGCGAGGTCGGCCAGGGCGTCGAGGTCGTCGACGTGGCGCAGCTGATGCTCAATTCGATCGAGCGGGCCGAACCGGCGACGCTGTCGGCGAATCTGAAGGTGGTCCAGGAGCCCAAGAAGGTCGAACCCGCACCGGAGCCGGAGCCCGCGGTGGCCAGCGCGCCCGCGGAGACGGCCGCCGCCGAGCCCAAGGCCGCCCCGGCCTCGGGTAAGGGCCTGGCCATGAAGGGTCCGGCGAAAGCACCGGGCGGTAAGGGTCTTTCGATGAAGGGGGCCGCCAAGGCTCCCGGCGCGAAGGCCGACGCCCCGGCCGAGGACCCCGCCGAGACCCCGGCCGCACCCGCGGCCAAGCCCGGTGGCCTGGCCATGAAGGGTCCGGCGAAGGCTCCGGGTGGCAAGGGTCTGTCGATGAAGGGCGCGGCGAAAGCGCCCGGGGCCAAGGCGACTCCGGCCGCGGAGTCCGCGGAGGCTCCCGCGGAATCCGGCACGCCGTCCACGCCGACGGCCAAGCCGGGTGGCCTCGCCATGAAGGGCCCGGCCAAGGCTCCGGGTGGTAAGGGTCTGGCCATGAAGGGCGGCGCGAAAGCGCCGGGGGCCAAGTCCGCCGCGAGCGAGGAGGTTTCGGCGCCCGCGGAATCGGTGCAGGCCGAGGCCGCGGAGGCCGAGCCGACCGAGGCCGTCGAGACCAAGTCGACCGAGGCCGTCGAGACCAAACCGACCGAGGCCGTCGAGACCAAACCGACTGTTGCCCCGAAGGGGCTGGCGATGAAGTCCGGTTTCAAGCGGCCGGGCGCGAAGGCTCCGGGTGCTCCGAAACCCGCCACTCCGGAACCGGCCGCGAGCGAGGAGGTCTCGGCGCCCGAGGCCACCGCCGACGGCGATGCGGCGCCCGAGGCCCCGAGCTCCGGCGAGGGCAATGGCGCGCCGAAGCCCCCGGCGGCCAAGCCGGGTGGACTCGGTTTCAAGTCCGGCGCCAAGGCGCCGGGCCGGAAGGACTGAGCGGCCCGTAGTCACGCCCGAGGGCGGTGTTGCCAGATATTGGCCGCACCGCCCTCGGCGTATTCCCGCTCGGCCGAGCGGGATTCGTCGCAGTCATAGCCAGAAGTTTGCGACGCTTCCGAATGGCATTTTTTCGAAACGAACCGACCGCTCCGAAACCGCCTCCGGCAATCGATCAGCGCCCGGTTCGCCACCGTACTCGGCGAAGATCGAAACCTCTTGATCTGTAACGTGTTTCGATCGACACCATACGAAGATCATTCCCGGTCGAGGCAACCCCGAAGAGTAGGGGGTTACCTTCCGGACGGTTGACCGTCTCGAGCGAGCGGGCTTACCGTAATAACCTCTTTTCACTTCGAGCCGATCCGGATCGGATACCCAAACGGCTAGGAGTACCCCCATGTCTCGTCGGAGAATTCTGTCGTTCCTCGGTGCCGCCGGTCTGGCGCCACTGCTGATCGCAATCCTGCCCGCCGGTCAGGCGAGCGCACACGGCTACATCTCCTCACCCGCCAGCCGCCAGGCGCAGTGCGCGCAGAACCAGCTGCCGTGCGGGCCCATCAAGTACGAACCGCAGAGCGTCGAGGGCCCGAAGGGCCAACTCAATTGCAGCGCAGGCGATTCCCGCTGGAAGGACCTGGACGACGACAGCAAGCCCTGGAAGGTCGCCCAGGTCGGCAGCTCGATGGCCTTCACCTGGACCTTCACCGCCCGGCACGCGACCACCGATTGGCAGTACTGGGTCGACGGCAAGCGCATCGCCACCGTCGACGGCGGCGGTCGCCAGCCGGGCCAAAATGTCACGCACACGGTCAATTTCGGCAACCTGACCGGCCGCCACAAGATGATCGGCATCTGGAACATCGCCGACACCGGCAATGCCTTCTACGCCTGTGTCGATCTCCAGATCGGCAGCGGCCCAACGCCTCCCACCACCACGACGCCACCGCCGACCACGACCCCACCCACCACGACCCCACCGACAACAACCACCAGCAACCCCAATCCCCCTGCCGGACAGTGGGCTTCGGGTACGACCTACAGCACCGGCGATGTGGTCACCTACAACGGCGCCCGCTACCGCTGCCTGCAGACCCACACCGCCCAGGACGGCTGGACGCCACCGACGACACCCGCTCTGTGGCAGGCGATCTGATCCAACGTCGTCGAGCGGCTGACGGGTGAGGGACCGCTCGGACACCACAAAAAAAAATTGCCCCCGCCGCTACTGCGGCGGGGGCAATTCCTCCTGCAGGGGAGTCGGTGTGGAGATCTGTCGGGAATTACCCCACCTCCCCCGAGGTGGGGCCGTTCGGTCCCTGTGAACTACTGGCCGGTGCCGCCGGTGCCACCGCCGGTGCCGCCCGCCTTCGAGCTGCCGGTGGCCAGCGCCTTCACCAGCTCGGTCAGGATCGACGACGATCCGGTGGCCGGATTGTCGGTGCCCGTGCCGGTGCCGCCGTCCGCGGCCGCCACACCGGCGCCGGCGATCATGATGCCCGCAGCAGCAGCGCAGGCCATTCCGACAGCACGAAACTTCTTCATCAGGAACATATCCCCTCGAATTGATCCTCCCGCGAGCGCCGCGGCCGAATTGCCGCGGTCCCGCTGGTCGGCGACTGAAGCGCCGCCGACAACGAATTTCCTATCACGCCGACCGAACAGTGTCCTATCAGTGGTTCCGCCGCGCGGATCACGTATCGATAGCGGTCCGGTAACGGGTATTTCACGGAGGAAGCTTCACTCTTCGCCGACTCGCGCACCGAATCGACTGTCTTAGTACAGCCTTATTCGATCGAGGGGCGAATCGATACCTGCGGTCATGGCCGACCGAGCACCATGCCGAGCGGGCCACAGCGATTCGATTGTCATTACCGATATCGCGTATCCCGAAGCAGTAGGCAACAATTCAGCTACTGTGAGATATACATCACTATCAATTTTTCGTAACGCCAAGCGCTTTCGAGCCGACATAGCTCGATTACGCTCATCGCTGCTCAGCGCGCCGAGCCGACCCGCAACCGAGGCCGAATCCACCAGCGTCACTTCCGGTTTCCCCGCCCCGCACCTGCCGAAACCTCGATTTCGTTTTCCCGCAGCGAAGTTCGCATCCGCCGGGCAAGCTTGCGACATTCCGCCCGCTCGGGCATTCTGTAGCGTTCCGCCGCGCCAGCCGCCCCGCCGGCCCACGCGGCGCCGCACAGCAGAAAGCAAACCTCGTGGCGCACCAGACCTACGATTACGACAAGACCGACCGAATCCCCCTGGACCAGCTCCCGTGGCCGCAATCCCCCGCGGACATGCCCTACCCTGTCCGCGCGGCCCAATTCGCCACAATCGCCCTGGCAGCCTTCGGCCTGTTCCTGTCGATATTCGGTTCCACCGCGGGAAATCCCGAAGCCGTCGGCGCCCTGGTCTTCGGCTTCCTTCCCACCTGTATAGCCGCGGCGGCGTGCCTGCGATTCGCCCAACGCGGCCGAATCGCCCACACCACGGTAATAATCTGCGGCGCGATAGAAATACTCTTCGGCCTGGCCGGAATGCTCAATCACACTCCGCCGGGCCTACTGGGATTGCTGTGCGGCCTCACCACATCCGCGACGCTGACGCGGCCATCGGCACGAGCCTGGTTCGCCTGAGCGAGAACTAGTTGCTCGCACCCGGATTCGGCGGATACTTTCCACCGATAGTGCCGAAGGTGTCCTTCAGATACCAGAAGAAATGCTTCTCGGTGAAGAACGCCTGGGCGTCGGGCAGCCCGGAGGTCGCGGTGTTCGGATCACCACCGCCACCAGGAAGCGGCGACGGGAAGCTCCCGGCGCGAATCGCGCAGGTGATGTTTCCGGTGCCGGTCCGGTCCGGTCCGGTACGAACCAGAAGGTGTACTTGTACTTCGCGGGGCCGCCGCCGGGCGCTCCCGGCAGATAAGCCTGTTCCGCACCGACGAATTCGGCCGTCGCCGGGACCTGGATGGTCGTCCACTCGTCGAGCGGCGTGACGGGGATTTTGATGATTTTGGACATGATTTACTTCCTGTTGTCGAGACGGAAAAGACGGCTCCGGCCCCCGAGTCGGGAGGCCGGAGCCGTCGCATTTCACCGCCTCAGCTGATCCGCACGTACGACCCGTCGCCGATGACGGTGGCGGGATAGGCCGGGTAGAGACCGGTATCGATGATCTCGGCCGTGATCTGATCCCCGTCGTTCAGGGCAACCGTGGTCGGCGGCACCTGGGACGGACTCGAACCACTTGCGGGCCCCTGGGCGATGACCGGGCCGCCGGGTCCGTTGCGCCGCAGTTGCACCTGGATCTTGTGACTGAAAGTGCCTGCTTCCCAGTAGATCTTCGCGCTCACCGAGGCTGACGCCTTGCTGCCCTTGACGATCAGAGCGTCCCCGGCGACCGTGGATCCGGCCTCGGCGGTCCAGCCGCCCAATTGTGCCCAGCTGCCCGAGGTCTGCTGGGCGGCGGGTTTGGTCATGCCGCCCGGTTGAAAACCGTTGACCACCTTCACCATCAGCGTTCCGCCAGCGGTCGCTGTCGCCGTCAGTCCCGTCGCGCCGAGTGCGCCGCCGACAGTGGCGAACATGCCGGCGACACCGGTCGTGGCGGTCGCCGTTCCGGAACCGAATGCCGCGGCATCGGCTCGATATCCGACCAGAGATCCGCTGCCGCCGAACGCTGCGGGCGTCGGCACGACCACGTCCGCGATGAGCGCGCCGACCGCCGCGAAGGTGGCCGGGGCGCTCACCGTCGCCGCCGCAGTGCCGGTGGCCGCGAAGGGAGAACCCGAGCCCATCGATACCGCAAGGGTCCCGTCCGCGCCGAAAGCGCTGGACAAACCGGTTCCAACCGTCAGGGCTCCCCCGGCAGACGCGGACCCCGGGACGGGGGCAGCGGGGGCCGTCTTGGACGACATCGACCCGATTGCCCCGAAGGCCGCGGTGATCACGGCCTTACCCTTCACCGCCACGGTAGCGACGGCACCGCCGGTAGCGGCGAATGGCTCGACAACCTTCATGTTCTGGCTGTACGAACCACTCGCCGTACCGATTCCGGAGAAGGACGCGACCGAGTTGACCGTGGCCGTCGCAGCGCCGGTTCCGGAGAACGGACTCCAGGTCGAACTCGCGGCCACGATGGTCGCGGAGAGCGATCCCTCACCACGCAGCGGTAGTTCGGGAAAGTTCAACCGGCCTTCGCCACCGAATGCGGCGGGGACGGTGGCCGTCCCCGTCATCACGGCTGTCCTGCCCGTCGCGCCCGCACCCACGGTGAAATCCGAAGGGGTGTATTGCGACGGGACGGCGACGATCGTCAACCATCCGGTGGTCTCCGCCGCCGCCGGGATCCGTGCCGCCGGGATCAACGCGGCGATCAGCCCGCCGGTGGCGGTGAGAGCGGCAGGTACGAAGGCGGGAACGACCGGTATCTGTCCGCCGTCCACCACGATGAGCGGTGCGCTCGGCAACGACACCGCGACGGACGGCGGCGCGGGGGCCGCGGGAAGCGCAGTAGGTGGCGCGGGCAATGTCGCCGCGCTCACCCGTGCTGTAGCTGTCACAGCGCCTCCGATTCAATTGTCGGGAAAGATGTTCCGACCTAGTTGATGGTGAAGGTCGGGGTGATCATCAGCGTGCCCTGCGCGCCCAGGGTGGTCGACGGAATGGCGACCTTGTCGATGAACTGGTCCGCCGCGGTCCCGTTGGCGGACTTCCACAGTCCGGCCCAGGTGTAGGTGCCCGGCTGCAGGTCGATGGTGACCGGGGAGCCCGTCACCTGGCCGTTGGCCGCGGCGGCCCAGGTGGTGGCCTTGCGCTGGTACGCGGGGGTGCCACCGCTTGCCTCGTTCGCGCCGGTCGTGCCCGGATCACCGATGTGCACCGAGACATAGATGGTCGGCGCGATCGTGGCGTACGCATTGCACAGCGCGTCCTTGGTTTTGGTAACGGCGATAGCCATATCGGTTCCTTCTCCTTGGGATGGATGGTGATTCGTTGAATGCCATTGGGCATCAACGCATTCGGGTAGCGTTCGAGAAACTAGGTGCGAATGACCGTGCCGGCGTACCAGGCGTAGGTCGTCGCCGGGCCCGCAGGCCCGGCCGGGTAGGTGACCAGCATCGTGTACCGCGAATTCGCCGGAACGGCATCGGCGATCTCGGTCGATACGTTCCAGGTCGCCGTGGTCGAGGTGACCGTCGCGGGCCACGAACCCAGCGCCGCGCCGCCCGGAGCGGTCAGAACGAGGGAAATCGTTGTGCCGCTCGGAAATACGGCGCCGCCGGAGGGCTGAACGGTTTGCACGAAGCTGGCGCCGGTGGTCAGTTTCAAGGGTTCGATGGTCGGCTGATATCCCAGGAATCCGGGATCGCTCGGTGTGGTCATGGGTTTCCTCTCGGATCAGGCGAACGAACAGAGGGTGCCGTCGAAGAATGTCGCCGCGCCGCCGGGATCACCGCGTACGGCGGTGCCGCCCTGAAGGGTGGCGTAGCCGGGCGAGACGAAGGTGTTGGCCGCCAGGAAAACCACGAAGGTCGCACCGCTGGCGTAGGTCCCCGGGGCGGTGACTTCACCGGAGAGCCGCAACAGATTCCACGGTCCGGTGGCGGACGGGGCGGAATACAGTGCGGTCCAATACGCGAGGTTCGACGCGGCGGGATTGGTCCACTGCAGACCGACGCTGATCACATACCAACCGGACTTGGTCACCTGAATCGCGCCGTTGCCGAGGTTGACATTGACATTGTTCGACGACCGCAAGGTGTCGAACGTGCCCTGCGCGATGCGGTTGTAGCCGGTGGGCTGCGGAACACCGTTTTCGTCCTGCCGGAATATCGACCAACCGGTGCCGACCATCGACGGTTGCGTGGTATCGGCCGCGGTGAACGAATCGAAGTCGCAGCCGAAGTATGCGTTGGCGCCCCAGCTGGAGTTCTGCAGCAGATATTGGCTCATGAAGCCGGTCCACCGATTCGTGCTGCCGACCGGTACCTCTCCCGCGATGTCGGTATACGACAGCAGCGACACGCCACTTACCTGCACGGTGTAGGTATTGCCCTTGGCGCTGAGCGTCAGGGCGTCACCCGTCTCGATGGGCGCATTGCCGGTGGCTTTCCACTGCGTCAACGTTATTACGCCACCGGATCGGGTACCTCGACCGAGATATAGCGAATTTCCGCCCGCCACCGCCCAGACGAACGTCGACAAATCGGCGGCGGCGCGGATGACAGGACCGCTCCCGGCGAAACTACCGGACTGGTTGAGATTGCCGATCACCACCGATGCCGATTGCGCATCGGTGTAGAGCGGTGTCTTCCACAGTGCGACAACGCCACCCGAGTCGGTATTTCCGCGTTTGTCGAGACCGGCCTGCCCGCGGACCACGACCATATCGGCGACCGGTCCGGACTTGAAGGAGTTCCAGTTGGCCGTATTCCAGGTATCGAACGAATCCGAGAACGTCGCACCGCCGACCTGATTCTGCTGCTGCTGATTCTGCAGATTCGCGATCGCCGAGGAGTTGGCGGTCGCGGTGTCCTGCGCGGAGTTCGCGGTGTTCTGCGCCGATACCGCACCCGCCTGCGCGGTGGCGGCGGCATTCATCGCCTTGTTGGTGGCCCCGTTGATATTCGTACCGGCCGCGTCGACGCCCTGAAACGATTGCAGCACCGAGGAAATGATCGACTGCCGCGCACCGTCGAAGGTGATCTTCTGCATACCGCCCAGGGCGCCGGTGCCCGGGCTCAGGCCGTACTGACCCGCCTTGGTTTCCTTGTCGGGCTGGGTCATCGCGCACTTCCCGGCGAATCCGGTTCGCGCCCGATCTGGTCGGCCGTTCCGATCACCGCGACATTGGCCGGAAGCTCGCGCGGATCGACCAGATGGCGCAGCTCCCCGGTCTCACGCAGCTGCCGGACGATATCCGCGCGCTCGTCCTGCGTCAGCTGGGTCATATCCGGGACGGTGGCCTCCGGCGCCCGCTCACTGCCCGCGGGAGCCCATCGCCCGGAACCGTTGAGCCAGTGGGTGACTCCGCGCGCGGGCGGATGGAATTCCTTGGTCTGCTCGTCGGGATAGTGACGAAATCCCAGGTCCCACAGGTGCTTCGACCACTGCCGCAATACATCGGGGTGTACCAGCAACGGTGCGTTGCGCGGGCCGGGCAGGCCGACCAGCGCCCAGGTGAACGCGTCGTAGGGATCGTTCTGATTGCATTCCTCGTACACGGGAATGGACATGAAATTCTCTCCGAGATCTACATTTGGACGGCCAGCGACTGGATTTCGTCGACGATGTCGGCGATCACCCGCATCGACTTGGCGAACGGCATGTCGTGGTCCTTGTCCGTGCCCACGGTGATCTGCCAGGCGGGGCTGGCGGTGCGCGACCAGGCCAGTTCCAGTTCGGTAACCTGATCGACGTAGATCGAGCCCGCGGGCATGCCCTTCACGGTCGAACCGACGCGGTCGCCCAGGAAGAAGTGGCCGCTGCCCTGATCGCCGATCAGATACGGCTCGCCGTTGGCGACGGTGAATTTATGCGTGAAGTAGCGGCGGGTCTTCCACAGTCCCTCACCCATGGTGAGCAGCGAGCCGAGGGTGTACGCGCGGTCGGCGCTGTTCTCGAAATGCTCGTAGTAGTGCGACCAGCCCGCTTCCTTGATCCGCTGCGGCGATTCGTATCGCATCCAGGCCAGCAGGGTGTCCGAAAGCAGTGCCATGGCAATGGTATTCACCACCTCGGTGACGCCATTGGCAACGCCCTGCAGAATCGGCCCCGCGAAGGGGATCTCACCGAGCAGACCGCCCATGACCATGCCGGTGAATTGGATGGCCGAGGAGATCGCCTCGTTCACCCCGGGCATGGAATGACCGCCGGTGAGCACCTGCACGGCCGAGGACGGCGAGACGACGAATTGGGAGGACTGGATGCCGGTGTGTTCGTTCTGCCGATAGACCACCCAGGGACTCGACGGCAGCGTGCCCATCCAGCCCGGCTTGTTGTACAACTCGGGTGCGTCCGGATCGGGCAGCCGGTTCGGAGTCGTTCCCAGCCAATCCTTGTCGAACTTCTCGATGGTGTGCAGCAGGCCGTCCCAGATATTTCCGCCCGTGCTGGTTCCGCTGTAATAACCCGACTTGTCGACGATGTCGACCACGAGGGTTCCGTTACGCAGGTTCGCGCCCGGCCACGGCGGTGGGTCGCCGCGCAGCCAGCGGCGCGTGACGACCGCCAGCTGCGCGGTTTCCAGGGTGCCCGCGGCCACCTCGTGGAAATTGCGGAAGCGGGATCCGAAGATGGTCCAGATCGAGCTGTCGGTATCGAATCGGGTCGGCGACACCACGATCGGCCACTGGGATTGATCCAGGGTCGCCCACCCGTTCAGATCGATCGGATCCACCGGAACCGGCCAGTCCTGGCGGTTGTTCAACCGCAGCAGGTTCAGGAACAGTGCCGTCTTGAGGACCCAGATACTGGGCCCGGCCAATAGGAATTCGCGCGGAAACTGAAAGCCCTCGGGGAGAAAGGGATTGGCCCAGCAGTAGATATGCTTGAGCTCCTGATACGAGTGCATGAACAGCAGCTCGACGGTCGTCACACCGCGTTCATCGGTTTTGAGCACCGCCTTCTCGAGCCGCCCGTCCCAGCGGGCGCCGTCCTTGTCGACGGTGATGTGCACGTTCTGGGTCGGTCGGCCCTCGATGTCGACGGCCCATTTCGCCAGGTAGTAGTCGTAGGGCAGCACCAGAACGCCGGTACCGGCCTGATTCAGGATCCATCGGAAGTCGGCGCTGATCTCCGCGCCACAGACACCACGCAGATTCCAATCGCCGTCCCACAGCCGCACCAGCGGGCGGGCGAAGCGCTGTTCCTTGCGAATTCGTTTGGCGATCTGGGCATTCGAATAGATGCCCGGCAGCTCCAACGCCGTCGTCACTGCAACCCCCAGGGCCGCGACCAATTACGCGGCTGCACGACCAGCACCGAGGCACGCACCGGAGCGAATGTGACCGAGACGGGCACCGCCGTCGCCGGTGTATAGGGCGGCACGGAATGCAGGAAGCTCACGCCGTTCATCTGCGCCCACACCTGTGAGTGATCGGCGGCGACGATCATCTCCTCCATCGGATCGGTATCGACCGTCAGATCCTGTTTCGCCGCGGTCTGCGGCAGGGTGATCACGCGATTGGCATGGGAATCGCCCGGTATCCACGAGAAGTCGGGCAGCGTCCACTTACCCGGGGCCGAGCACACCCACTTCAGCCACATGGGCTGATCGGTCGGATTCGACACGGTGACCGTGCCGGATTCGATGCGGCCGCCGGTGGTGTCGACGGCGGCGGTCCACGAGCTGGTGACATCGGATTCCACCCACCACGGATTACCTGCGGTACAGGTCATCACGACCTTGCCCCAACTCTTCAGATGCGGATCCTTCTCCGGCTTGAAATCCGGCTGCTCGGACATGCGCAATGCGAGCGAGCGGGTGCCGTAGTCGGTGGTGATGGTGAGCGTGGAATCCCGGTCGTAGGCCCAGGCCTTGCGCCAGGCGGAGTCCACCGCCTCCCACGACTGCCCCGCGGCCTGAAAGATGTTGACCGCGAACACCACATCGCGCTTGTTCGTCCGATATCCACCGAACGAAGATCCGGCCTGAAATGCCGTCTGATTCCAGATCGTCGTCACCGGAGCGTCATAGAGCCCGCTCGGCGACGTCGCCAATTCCACCCCCTCCCGCCCACGCCCCTGACCGGCGATCGTCCACTGCGATCCATCCACGCCGGTCACCGTGATCATCGCGGCTTTCGGTGCCACAGTTGTGCCTCTATTCCCTTGAATTCCAATCGATTCCGACAAAGCCCCACGCACTCAGCGCGCATGCATCAACTCCCACTGCGCGGCAAGCACTTTCAACCGCCCGATGACATCCTCACCACCGGCCGTCGAAATATTCACCAGCGCCGGACGATCCGGCTGCGCCACCGGACCCGGCGCACCGCCGCCGGACGCACGCCCGCCTCCGCCGGCGGCCTGCGCCAACATCTTCTGCAGGAAGTACGGATCCTGATTCAGCGCCTGCAGAAACTGCCGATTCACCTCGGTGCTCTTGGCATTCATCACGAATTCGCCGTCGGAGAGCCAGGCGGGGATCTTGTCGCCGATGGAGGATCCGGGGCCGCGGACATCGCCACCGGACGCGTATACCGGCGCCTTCGGTGGGTTCTGCACGCTTCCGGCATTCACCGACGGCTTGTCCACCATGGCGTATTGGAAGTTGTCCGGCCCCTTCTGGACAATGCCGCGCTCCTGGAAAGGAGCCGTGGCGCTGAGCCCCTCGCCCACATCGTGATCGACCCAGAGGCCGAGATTGGGCCCCGCGCGATTGTCGATTCGTTCGGGCGGTCGCATCACGCCGATCGTGTGCCGGTTGCCGTTCGGAGCATCCTGATAGATCTCCAGCCAGGGATATTCGGTGGTCCGGCCGTTGACCGTGGCACCGGTGGAACCCGCCGTCCCGGCGACGCCGTGGCCCGGGGTGAAGACGAGATCGCCGTTCACCGTGCCGATCGTGGGCCCCAGGCTCGGCACGAAGGCATCGTGGGCACTGTATTTGATACGGACCGAACCGTCCTGAGCCTGCCAGACCTGCGCCTCGGGCGTCCCGGTCTTCGCCTCGGCGGGCTTGCCATCGGAATCGAGCTTGACCGAGGGGTTCTGGCGCAGGACCACCAGGCCGTTCTTGTAATCGACGTACATCGATACGCGGGTGTGCTCGGGGTCGAAGTCGGCCTGCGGGTCGCGATCGTCACCCAGATTGTCGTCGCCGGTGACGGAATTGAACGCCTTGGGCACGTGAATGAAAGCACCGGCGCGGACGACTCCCTGTTCGGCTACCGGATTGATTCGAACGACACGAATCTGCGGTTTCACACCCAGATACTTGGGGTCGTAGCTGTTCGGGTTCAGCGCGTAGGCGGTCTCCCAGTCCACATTGTCCACCGGGGCGTGGCCGAATACCTGTTTGAAGGCTTCCATGGATGCCGCGCGCCGCGGATCGGCGTCGATGGGCGTCGGTTTCGGAGCCTGCGCATGCAGAAACCGGGACATGGCGCCCAGGACATCGCCGATTCCAGGCAATGCCAGCGGGGGCCCGCCGCCCGGCGCGAGCAGTGCACGCCGCAGGTCGTGGGGTTGATCATCAAGAATCATGTCACCGTTGTCTCATTTCTCGACTACGCCGGTACCGCGGCAGCGCGGCGAGATACCATGTGCGGCAACGCCGTACGAATACGGCAGCGCGCTTCGAAAGGAAATTCCGTGTCCTGGTGCCGCCTCGGGCCGATCCTCGCCGTCGCGGCTACCGTCCTGTGCGGCGGTTGCGGCACGGCCTCGGAGAACACGGGCGCACCCACCTCTCCGGTATGGACGCCGATGCCCGAGGTCAATTATCTGAGCGATTTTCCCGTCGCCGACAAAATGTCGGAGAAGGCCGCTGCCGAACTACAGGTCACGCATCTACGGGAAACGCTGCGGCTGTTACCCGCCGAGCTCTCCTTCGCATTGTCCGACCATTGGGACGGTTTTGAACTCGGACCGAACTATCGCGGCAGCTGCCTACTGCACGAATCCGGTCCAGATGCTCCGCTGAAAATCGGAACGACCTATGTGGTGACAGGCGCCATCAGATCGCCTCATTCGTATCTCCCCGACTTTCGCACGGCATGGCAACAACTCGGCTGGCCGGTCACCTACGACGAGCGAATCAATCCCAGAATCATGAAATCCACCACCCCCGACCATTTCACGATCGTGGCCGAGATCGCCGACAACGGAGACTTCGGAGTAGACATCACGTCACCCTGTTTCCCCAGCGCCGCCCAGGGCAATGCCGCACCGACCCCGCACTCCATTCCGCATCCCTGATCTCGAATCATGAAGCGATGGCATGTCGTCGGGATCGGCACCGCGTCCCTTGCGATCGCCACGCTTTCAGCCGCTTTCGGCAAGTTTCGTCTCCGCCGATGAGGGGTTGGGTGCTCGGCGCGGTCGAACCCTGCGGCTCGGGTCGGCCGTGCCAGCGGATCGAACACACCACCGACGGCGGTCGAACCTGGCAGGTATTGCCCCGCGACGATCCCGCAGGGTGCGTGGACCATTCGCTTCGCCACCGCCTCCGAAGGCTGGGTAGCCGCACAGGGAGTGCTGTGGTGGACCCGCGACGGCGGGACCCATTGGGAAATAGCGGATTGGACGGGTGCCGCCCTCGGCCACAACACCACCCTGCCCGGCGACTCCGTCCATTTCGTCAACGGGAGTCGATCGGGTCAGCTGGAGTTGTCGGTTGGCCGGATGGGCGAAGCCGTAGGTAAAGTCTCGTCTTTCCGCACCGACGGCGATTACCTCACCGATCCCCTCGTCGAGAACGTATCGCGCGACGACACCACATGGGTATGGATCTATGGGGAGACGAGAGGCCGCGACGGTGCCGCGACGCCGGTTTCCACGGGAGCCAAAATTTGCCGGAGAGCAGTGGTTTTCGTGGCGCACCCCTTGTAACGCGGCGGATGAATACCTGTCCGCATTGCAGGCGCCCACGACCGACCGGGTCGTTGCCCTGTGCGCTCCGCCCGCCACGGTGTCCGGATATCGGCAGCCGAGGTTACTCGTTTCGGCCGACGGCGGCGAAACCTTCACCACGCGCGATAATCCGAGCGCAACCCTGACAACACTGCTGGCCTCCGCGCAGGACACCATCGCCCTCGGCGTGGACGGCACGATTCACACATCGTTCGACGGCGGTATACAACGGACTCGGACGTATTCGCCACCGGAGTCCGGCGGCTACACCAACTTCGGCGACCTCGGCCGAACCGATCACGACGACGGGCCCGGATTCGTCACACCGTCAACCGGTTTCACGTTCCAGTCCGTGAGGTTCACCGCAGACAACATCCATTCTTATCGCTCCGAGAAGACGCTCCTGGTAACCCGCGACGGCGGCCACAGTTGGTTACCCGTCCACTTCGGCTCACGCTGAGCGTCAGCTGACGAAGACCGACAGATACAGGCCGGGGCCGACGGCGCGGCCCGCGCCGTTCTGCCGCAGTCGCACATCGATCACGTCCCTGGCCAGCAGCAGGGGCTGGCCCGAAATCGGCAGGGATATCGGCCTTTCGGCGGACAGCGTGATGCCGGGTGCAGTGGTCAGGGCGGCGAATGTCTGCAGCACCACCCCGTCCCGCAGCTGCCGCACCTCGATGGTCACATTGTCGTTCGCTGCGCCGGTTATGGGGGAAAAGCCCGCGGGGGCAACGATTTCGACGTCGGTGACGGTATCGCCGCTGTAGAACGCGGGCGAATACACCCCGGCGACCGCGACGACATCCGCCCCACCGGCAGGTTGTGCCGGGAGGGTAGCGGAGTAGATCATTGAAACCTCGTTCAGTTGTTCCGGGTGCGGCTCTGTCACCTCACGCCCCGCTGGTGAATTGGTCGATCAACCGGCGCATCGACCGGTCTCGCTGTTCGTCGCGGACCGATTCGAGGGCCGAGACCGGGCGGGGCATCGGCTGGATGCGGGGTGGTTCGCCGCCTGCTGCGGCGATGATCGCGGCCTGGACGCCCTGTAGCGCATCGATCACCGACAGCAGCAGGTAGCTGTCGATGGTGTATCCCTCCGGCCGGGGGCCGGAGGAGTCGTCGGCGGCCGCGTCGGAATCGAAGGACTCGTCCTCGGCCGCGAGCAGTTGCTCGGCAAGCTCCCGATCCGTGGCCAACGCCGAACGATATTGCGACCCATGGGGCAACCGGTCCTTGAACGCCCAGATGGTTCGCCAGTCTCTGGTGCGAATGTCGTTGGGCCCGAAGCAGTCCCGGACATCGATGCCGCGCTCGAGCAGGTCGTAGTCGAGCGCGGCACCGAAACGTTCCCAGAACTCTACGAGCCCACGGATCCCCCCGGCAGGTCACCGGCGCCCTGGCCGAACATATGCGCGTAGAGATCGCGCTGGAAGGCGAACCATTCGTCGTGCGGGCGGTCGGCGAAGAGGTGTTCGACGGCGTCGTAGTGCTCGCCGAGCACGATCGCCATCTGTTCGTCGTCGCTGGTCGCCTCGCGCAGCGCGAGCACTTGGCCGCGCGTGACGGGCGGGATTTCGATGTCCTCGGTCAGCCGGTAGGGCACGCGGCGCTTCGGTGCGAGCTCATTGCGCAGCTCGTAGAAGCGACCGCGATCGATGGCACTCATGGGGTCGTGTTCTCCGGATCGGTTGTTTTACTGGGGATTCGACGCGTTCGAGTCGGTCTGCGAGTGATCGCCGGCCGCGCTGTGGCCGAGCTTGAACACGGCGTTGACGTACTCCGTGGCATTGAAAACCGGGTATTCGCGGTCACCGTCGGTGAGGGTGACGGGGTACTGAGTGGGAATGGCGGACACCATGAACCCGCTTTCTCTTCGAAAGTATGTGGACAGAAGATGTGGGGGCGTGGCGCGACCGGAGACACGCGCGCACGCTCCCACGCCCGGCTGGGCCGGGTGATCGGGACCTGGGGTCAGCTGACGGTGACCGCGCAGGTCGCGGTGAGCGCCGTGCTGGAACCCGCGGGGGTGAAGGATGCGGTGATCGTCGCGGAACCGGCGGCGACGCCGGTGACGACGCCGTTGGCGGCGACCGTCGCGACGGAGGTCGCCGACGAGTTGAAGATCACCGGGGCGGTGATCGTGCCGCCGTACTGATCGTTGACGACCAGCGGCGCCGACGAATTGCCGCGCACGATCGAAAGCGTCTGCGGCACAACCTTGATCGAGCTGATGGTGTACTTGATACCGCTGGCCGCGAGCAGCTTCTGCCAGCCGGCGCCGCCGAAACCGTGCGCCACCGCGTAACCGGCGGCGTCGTCCTTGAACGCCACCAGGGTGAGCTTCTGGCTCAGCACCTCGGTCGGCGTCCACTGCTCGCCGCCGTACTTGCTGACGGCGACCTTGGGCAGAACCTTGAACACATAGACCGGGGCGGCGTCGTTGCCGTCCTTGCCGATGATGATCGCCGAGTAATAGGTGATCTGCTCGGAGGTGGGCTGCGGGAAGAACACCTCACCAGAGCCGGCGGCGGCCGAAAGCTGCTGCAGCGCTGCGCCGGTGGTCAGCTGCAAAGTGGTCAGACTGGTCTGCTGCGGCTGGAACTCGATGGTGGTGATGTCGCTGGTGATGTCGTTGCGCACCGGCTGCAGTTCGCCGTAGGCCTCGATCGGGGCGGCGGTGATGCCGCGGGCGAAGGCGATACCGGTCTTCTTGTCGATGAGGCCGACCGGCTTGTAATCCGACGGCAAGGGCTGCAGGTTGGCATTGCCGTCGGTGAACGACGCCGGAGCCGGGGTGGGCCAGGGCGCGAGGAACACCGCCGCGTCGAGCGGCTTGAGCAGCAGCGACCGCTGGGCGGCCTTCAGATCCGACAGGCTGGTGGGGGCAGGCATGAGACTCCATTCGAGACATCCGCGCGAGCGGATGTGGCCAATAAAAAAGCACCCTTATCGGGTGCTGATGAACGTCCCTGTCTCCGGCAGGGTTTCGAGCCCGACCTACTGGCGGCGGGCTTCGATCGAGAACGCGGCCTCGACCATCTGATTGAGCGGATCGAGGTCCGGGACCTCGGTCAGCCCGCGACTGCGCCGCAGAATCGGCGGATGGAACTTCGGTTCCTCGGCGGTGATCTCCTCGACGTAGTCGACGAGTACGCCGTTCACCCGGGTGGCCGGAGCGTCGAGCACGGCGTCTCGCACTCGCACGGCCAGCCGCTGGGCCTCCGATCGTGTGGAGCCGAAGACGACCACGCTGACCTTCGCCTTGTAGGTAATGGCGTTGATGTCGAGCGTTCCGCCGGTCTGGCGCACCCAGATCAGCGGCAATGCCGACTGCAGCTCCGAGGGCGTCGCGGGCAGTGTGCCGACGGTCCTCGCGATCGGGGCGAACAGATCGGTCAGAAACCGCTCGAAATCGGGGAACTCCCCGGGCGCCGGATAGATCGGATCGGCCATCACACGGCTTCCGGCTGTGGCCCGAGCGAGACGATCGCGCTCAGGCTGCCGGCCGTCGACGCCGGACGACCCGCGTCGACGGCCAGGGCCATGCCCTGAACCAGATTCGCCAATGCGTCCAGATCGGCGCGCAGCGTGACGACGCGGGCCAGCAACGCGGACATATCGATGGCGAAAGACGCGGGAAGACTGATGGTTTCGTCGGATACGGACACTTGTACCTCTCCTGGTTGGGACAGCGGAATATGATTTGGCGGTTCGTATTTCGGCGGGCTAGCGCACATGCGACATGTAGGTCGCGGAGCGACGGCGCAACTGTTCGGCCATGCCCGGGTCATCGAGCTTCTCGTGCGGCTTGATCACATTGACAGTCATGGTCCGATCGATCTGCGCGCCGCCCCCGACGGCCGCCCCCGACGGAACATTCAACGGCAGCGGGGTGTAGGTGCGCGCTGGAGCCGAAAACTGTTGGGAAAGACTGCCGAAGGTATCGAGCAGGTTGTTGGCGAACGAGGCGGCCGCGGCGCCCGCGGGTCCACCCGCCACACCCGCCGCCGCGGTGACAACCGCCTTCTCGACCTGTGACCTGGTTTTGGCGAAGATGTCGTACCAGCTGTGCCACTGCAGGAAGGGGAACAGCGGGCCGGGCTTGTTGAGCGACAGGAAGCCGCTGTCCCAATCCTGCGGGCCGTGTTCCTCCTCGACCTCGCCGCCCTCGGCGAAAACCTGCGGTATCAACGCCTTTCCCGCGGCTTGACCCGCCAGCTGCGCCAGCATGGGCCATTGCAGGAATGGGAACAGCAGACCCGGACGTGCGGTCGACAGGAAGCCCTCGCCATCGCGCGGGCCGCCCTCCACCTCCCCACCGTCGGCGAAACCGAGCGTGCGGCGCAGCGTGGTGAAAAGGCCCTCCGCGGGAGGTTCGAACGGATGGGATGGCCCGATCGGAAGGGCTGTGCCCTTCGCGGTCGGCCGACGCGGGGTGGTCCGGACATTGTCCACGTTCTCGGCGGTGATGCCGTAGCGGGAATCGGTATCGGACAGAACCGCGTCGAACAGGAACGACCCCCCGCCCTTGCTCGCGAAATTCTTCAATACCTCACGCTTGGAATCGACTGCGGCGGAGGACAACGCGTTCAGCGCGCCGGATTTGAAATCATTGGAGCTCGGCGTCCAGGTGATCGGCGCAAGTCCGGGGTGTAGCGGGACGAAGGTCTGACCGCCGTCCGGCTCGTATCGAATCTGTTTCAGGCTCGACGATCCGTTCACATCGACCCACAGCGGATTGCCGTTCTGGTCGTCTACGATTTCATACGAGGTTCCGTAGCCTGCGAACGATCCGTCGAAATGTTTCACATCCAGCGAATTGGGATCGTATCCCACGTTTCACCTACCTAGGCAAGAATATGCGCGGAGCCGACGACGGTGTGAGCATGGCGGTCACCGCCTCGACATCGAAAGCTGCTGTCCGGCCGGATTGATCGGCCAGGAAAAAGCAGGGTGGACAACAAAGAATTGAGTTCGCCCGGTATGGATATCGCCAGGCGGCCGGTCATCCAATTCAGCTGCCCGCCCGAGAGCGTCGTTGTGCACAGCAGCCCGAGGAACAGCCGATCGAATGATTCGACCGATCGGCACGTGATTCCGCTGGGGCAGTGGACGGTTCTTCCGACCGAAGCCCCAGTTCCGCAGTGCCACAACCGGACTCTACCGATGCCACGCGGATCATCCGTGTGCGTTGAGGATTGCCGCGAGGCGATCGCAGTAGCCACCCTCGATGTAGGCGACGTTGTGCGTGCCGCCGACGAGATAGCCCTTCATCAGTTCGGCCGCCCGCGTCCAACTCGACCACTGCCGGACCGGATGCCGCCACCAGTCGAGTTGATCGGGCTGCCAGCGATTTCGGCCGATGCGCTCGGCCAGGTCCATACTCCAGCCGCCGAGTTCGGCGAAACTGAAGGCCGAGACACCGTCGGCGAGGGCACGCAGCGGCGATTCGGCGGGGCAGGAGGTGATGCCGTCCCCCGGGCTGGCTACCTCCCAGGTGAAGACGTCCTCGGGCCAGTCGCCGCGCTGGCCGTTGATGCCGAAGCCGACCGGGTCGCGGTCGATCGAATCACCCTCGCGGCGCAGCGGATTGGCGATATTCGCCGACCAGACGATATCGCAGTCGTCGTGTTCGCCGGCTGCCTTGGCCTCCAGGAAGCGGGTGACCACCTCGGCGCCGAGGCTGTAGCCGAGGAGGCCGACCTTGTCGGGTGTGCGCCGGATCGCCGCCGCGAGTTCATCGACGCCGCGCTCGATCGACTGCTGTTCGGAGCAGCCGCCGATGGCTCCGTGCGGATTGACCGGACCGATACTGGCGGGATAGTCGACATCGGGGCCGATCCGGTAGCTGGTGGGATCCAGTTTGCGAGTCACGAATGTCAGCAGATTGTTCGGGCCTGCCGCTGGTTCCGCGGTTCCCCGGCAGGTCAGGACGGTGATCAAGGCCGCTCCTTCGAAGCGTGGGTCACGATCGGTGGAAAGGGCGGTCCCACCCGGATGCGCAGGCATCGGGTGGGACCGCCGAGCGCCCCGGCGTCCGGCCGCCTGCGACCGCTGCGAAGGGGTGGGAATCGCGGGAGGCACAGGCCGGGCAGGGCGGGTTCGGGAAGTGTCTCGGGTATTCGAGAGGGGATTCGCGCGAAGTAGGTTGGGCCGGAATGTGATCGAGGGGAAGTTTTCGATTCCGGGCACAACTGTGGCGCTGCAGATAGCTTCACCCAAGCGAATCGGTTTGTCAACGCCTTCGCGGAAAGAATATCGAAAATTGCTGGTAGAGCATCGATTTCAGTGTCGCCTGGACGAGTCCGGCACTATGCGCCCAGCCTCGACGAGAACCTCGAAGGCCGCGCGTTTACGTGGACAGGATTCGACCGTGCATTGGCGGTGCAGGCGCATGAGTTCGTGGGCCTGATAGAGGGGTGGGGGAAGTTTGGGGGCGGTGTGGGTGGACATGTCGAGTAGTTGGGTGAGGCTGTAGTGCATGGGAAATGCTCCGAATATGAGTCAGGCCGGCGAGTTCGTGGAACTCGTCGGCCTGGGAGGTGTCAGAGAATGGGGCGCGGGCAGTTCAGCCGGCGCGCCGGATTTCGATTCCTACCGTTTTTCGCGGGGTTGTGGAATCGGTTGCGGCGGTGCGGCGCCGACGTAAGGGGTGGATCAGGTGGGCGTCGAGAACTTCGCCGACCACGAATTGTTCGGGCCAGTCGGGGGACCACGGGCCGGGTATGGCGGTGATACGTCCGGCGTCGCGCAGGGTTTGGATGCGGCGCACCGTGAGTGTTCGGTATTGCTCGCCCAATTCCCGTGCCAAGGTGGCGATTCCCGAGGCGTTGAGGCGGCTGCCGCGAGCTTTTGCGAGTTGGGCCGCGTCGAGTTCGATGACGGTCGCGGGTGGGCACACGATATGGTTCGCGGTCTCGATCGCCGATCGGATCTCACCGGGCGCGCCCTCGACCCCGGGAGTCATGGCCAGCGCGATGAGATTGCGATCCAACCAGCGGGCCAAACCCCCGGCCGTGGTCGCCCCGTCGTAGTCCAGCCCCCGGTGCTCGCATACCAGCCGCACCCAGGAAACCATGGTGGCGTGCAAGCGGTCCGCGGCCGCGGCGGCCACGGGGTTGTACGGCAGCGGCTGCGCGCCGGAACGTTGCCGCCAGCCGCGGTCTCGTTCGCCGAGGCGGGCCCGGCGGGTCACCGCGTCGAGGAGATCGGTGGCCAGGTCGGGGATTTCGCGCAGCAGGGCGGACAGTTCCCGGATCGCGGCGCGGTCGAGGTACAGCTGGTCGTCGCCGTGGATTCGAGCAGCGCAAGCTTCCCCACTTCGCTGCTCTCGAGCCCCGGGTTCGAACGGATTCATGCGGCCGCACCCCGTCGGCAGCAGGTCGGGGAGTCGTTACCGCCGGGGCAGGCCAGCAGGTCGGTCGGACTGCAGTCCAGCGCCAGGGCGAGACGCCCGAGGTCGGTCAGCCGCAGTGTCGCCGGTGCGGCCAGCCGCTCGGTGAGGGTCGCCTCCGAGAGCTCGGTGCGTCTGGCCAGTTCGGGCAGGTCGACGCCCGCCGCGGCCATGGCACCTTCGACTCTGAAGGCGATGCATCTCTCTTCTAGTTCCATACGGAGTAGCTTAAGGTCCGTATGGACCTTCGGCAAGTCCATACGGACCAGTAACCATGACGACACGCGGAACTGGCGTGTCTGCGCCAACACGCCGAATGTGTTTGCAAGAACGCCGTTCGGACTTCACAATGGTCCGTATGGAATTGCGGGACATGGACGACGAGATCAATCGCGCGGTCGGCAGCGAACTGCGGGCCGCGCGGGCCCGGCGCGGCCTCACTCGGCCGCAGCTGGCGGCCGCGTCGGGATTGGCGGTGAGCACCATTCAACGTTTCGAAAACGGTGAGCGCTCACCGGACATGCTTCAGTTACATGCCCTGAGTGACGCTCTCGGTATCTCTCCCCAGGAGATCGTCGCCAAGACGATCGAAGTCGTCGAACGATACCGGAAATAATTCCCGCGGGTCTCGACCCAGTTCCCACGCCGCTCGGATCACATCGCTGACCGTGGCGGTGCCCAGCTGTATCCGTCGCACGATCTCCCCGCCCAGTCCGGCGCCGACAATCGTCAGCGCCTCGCCGTCAAGCAGCGTGGCGAACCACGCCGCCCATCTACTCGCCTCCATGCGGCTTTATCCCCTTCGAATTCCAAGACCCACAACGGATCCCATGACCTCCCGGTCCGATACGGACCGAATCTTTCGTACTCCGGGGAGCTGCGCCGGCCGGAGAACAACGAAAGGACGCCCACCCCGCGAACGGCAGCTCCCGTTCGCCTGCGCGACCCGTTTGGGGTGTCAGTCCGCCTCGCCCTATCCCATACCTTCCATCCGTCCGTTATGCCCAGCCGCACAAACAATTTCGGACATATCCGACGGCCGGAGTATACACAGACCAGCGGGGTTTTCGTCAGATGCACACGAGGACAACGGAACCCGTTCCGAGAAATACAAGACCCCGGTATCCGGGTCCGCCCCGTCGACTGCCAAGGGAGGCGGACCCGGGTCCGGGGAGCGAGGTTTCAGGCCTCGCTGCCCCCACCCACCGCCAGCGCCGTCGTGATGACCACCGAAAGGGGTGGGAGTTTGCTGTCCCGGCTCGGCGGAACGACCCAGTGGCACCCTTCCCGGGTCCATCGGCCGAGACCGGTGGGCAACATCACGGCGCTGCCGGCTGCGGGGATGCCGATATCCAGGCGATTCAGAACGTCGAGAACCTGTGTGCCCGGTCGACTGTCGGGCACCACCAGGAAACTCCACCGAATCTGACGCGCCAGCATGGGACCGGCCATCCCCTGCTCGGACAGGGAGTCGCGGACGCGTTCGGCGCGCATCGTCGGTAGATGTACGACACCGATACGTCCGGTGATCGGCAGCATGACGAAGCCACCGCGTTCGGTGACCGGCAGCCCGAATTCGTGCCGGTAGAACGCCACCCAATCCTCTACGGTCCTGAGCTTCTCCACGTTCACGGCGAACTCCCTCGATCCTCCTCCAGCTTCGCGCCGGTCGACTCCCATTCGAAACGCCCGGCCGCCCTCCTAGCGCTGCCCTTACGCTGCCTCTGATCTCTTCACCTGCAAAATCGCTGATACCAGCTCGGTTTCGGCTGTGGTCATGATCACCATGCGCTCGTACCCTGGATTACGAAGTTCGTTGCGGAAGGGATGACGTCGTGGTCCGGCAGTGGTCAGGGAAAGAAGCCCGCGCCCTCCGCGATGCGAAGCGGATGAGTATCAGGGAGTTCGCGGCACATCTGGGTGTGCACGAACGCCTGGTCTCGAAATGGGAAGCAGGTGGCGCCCGGGTGCATCCCCGCCCGGTGAATCAGGCCGCCCTCGATACATCTCTTGCCAGGTCCGACGATGTTGTGCGGGCGCGGTTCGCGGCGTTGATCGATCAGCCCCTTATCGATCGACCCGCATCTGAATTCGAGGTGCGCGGTGAAAGTTCCGCGCACACCAAGTATTCGAGCGACGCGGAACTTTTGGCACTCGTAGACGCCGGTGCGATGAGAGGTGATGCGTTAGCAGCGATTTCGGAGAGGGATCTGATCATGGCGGCTGCCCACGAAGCAAGCGAGCACGCCGGCCGAGCCGAGGCCACCAACGTCGGTGCGTCCACGCTGGAGCAACTCGACGCCGACGTCACGCGCATCGCAAACGACTACGTCCATGTGCCACCGGTACCGATGATGGTGGAGATGCTGCGGGTCCGGCGGCGGGTGTATCGGCTGCTCGAGGGACACCAAAGGCCCTCGGACACAGGCCATCTGTACCTGCTCGCCGGTACGCTCTCGGGTCTACTGGCCAATGCCAGCACCGACCTCGGATATCACGACGCCGCGGGTGAACAGGCCAGGGCCGGGTGGGCTTACGCGGAACTGTGCGGACACAACGGTTTACGGGCCTGGACCCGCGGTATGCAGGCGCTGATCGAGTACAAATCCGAGCGCCCGCGTCGGGGTGTGCTGCTGGCCCAGAACGGCCAGCAGTACGCCGAATCGACCACGGCCCGGGTGCGGCTGCACAATATCGAGGCCCGGATCTGGTCCAAACTGGGCAGCGTCGCCGACACCCAGCGGTGTATCCGCGAGGCCGATTCGGCCCGGGACAGCGATGGAACCGATTCGCTGCACGACGAGGTCGGCGGGGTCTTCGGCTTCAACGAGCCCAAGAGCCACTACTACGCCGGGGCTACCTACATCCACCTCGACCAGGCCGAACCCGCGCTGCAGGCCACCCAGCGCGCGATCGACCTGTATGCCAGCGGGCCGGAGGAGCAACGCTCCTACGGCGCCGAATCGCTGGCACGGGTCGACAACGCGGCCGCGCATCTGATCAACGGCAGTCTCGACGGGGCTGCCGAGGCGTTGCGGCCGGTGCTCGAGCTGGCCGAGGACAAGCGCATCGCCCAGTTGGAGGAGCGCCTGACAAAACTGCGCCGACGCATCGCCGCGCCCCCGTTCCGCGATGCCGCGGAGGCCCGTCACCTGGACGAACGTATCGAGGAGTTCTGCGGGGCATCGGCGGCCGTGCGGATGATTCCGGTGCATTTGTCCGCATAGGGGAAGGCGGCGATAAGGGCTTGCCAACCAGTGGCACCATTGGACGGGTGAGCCCTACCAGCCAGTCACCTCATCTACCGCCGCGCGTTCTGGAGCAGTCGACCAAGCTCCAGAACGTCGTCTACGAGATTCGGGGGCCGGTCCACGCCCATGCGGCGCGGTTGGAGGGCGAGGGCCATCGCATTCTCAAGCTGAACATCGGCAATCCCGCTCCGTTCGGCTTCGAGGCTCCGGATGTGATCATGCGGGACATGATCGCGGCGCTGCCGTATGCGCAGGGCTATTCCGAATCCAAGGGCATCCTCTCGGCGCGCCGGGCCATCGTGACCCGCTACGAGTTGGTGCCGGGCTTCCCGGAATTCGATGTGGACGACGTCTACCTGGGCAACGGCGTCTCCGAGCTGATCACCATCACCATGCAGGCGCTGCTGAACAATGGTGACGAGGTGCTCATCCCCGCCCCGGACTATCCGCTGTGGACGGCCATGACCAGCCTCGCGGGCGGTACGCCGGTGCACTATCTGTGTGACGAGGCCAACGGCTGGCAGCCCGATATCGCGGATATCGAGTCGAAGATCACCGACCGCACCAAGGCGCTGCTGGTCATCAATCCGAACAATCCGACCGGCGCGGTGTATTCGACGGAGGTGCTGCAGCAGCTGGTGGCTCTGGCGCGCAAGCATCGGCTGCTGCTGCTGGCCGACGAGATCTACGACAAGATCCTCTACGACGATGCCAAGCACATCTCGCTGGCGACGCTCGCGCCGGATCTGCTGTGCCTGACCTTCAATGGATTGTCCAAGGCCTATCGGGTCGCCGGATACCGTTCGGGCTGGCTGGTGATCACCGGGCCGAAGGAGCACGCGGCCGGATTCCTCGAGGGTATAGATCTGCTGGCCTCCTCGCGGCTGTGCCCGAATGTGCCTGCGCAGCATGCGATTCAGGTGGCGCTCGGAGGTCATCAGAGCATCGACGATCTGGTGCTGCCGGGTGGGCGACTGTTGGAGCAGCGCGATGTGGCCTGGGAGAAGCTGAATATGATTCCGGGTGTGTCGTGCGTGAAGCCGCGCGGCGCGCTCTACGCGTTCCCGCGCCTGGATCCCGAGGTGCACGAGATCCACGACGATTCCAAGTTGATCCTGGATCTGCTTCTGCAGGAAAAGATTCTGATGGTGCAGGGCACCGGATTCAACTGGCCCCAGCACGATCATCTGCGGATCGTGACGCTGCCGTGGGCGCGCGATCTGGCCGTCGCGATCGAGCGGTTCGGCAACTTCCTGGCCAGCTACAGACAGTGACGAACGGTCCGTAGGCACTGCCGGACGAAACAAACCCTGAGTTCGAAAAATTGAGGTTTTTGAAGACTTAGCTAGCGCAAAGATCGGCCGTTTGTGTACAGTAGTCCATGGCACTTCAAGGTGCCCGGCCGAGCCGCCTACCCCCCTGGGTCGCTCGGCCCCGGGTTCGACCGCCTACCCCCCTGGGCCGTCGGATCCCTGGGCGGCGGAGACATCCCCCTGCTCTCCGCCGCCCCCTCCCGCCTCTCAGCTGCGAATTATCGAAATCCCGCATGGTAGTCCGCATTCGGCGAAGGTGTCGCCCGTCCTGGTGTTCTTGAAAATCAAATCCTTTAAGCTCGCTTCGGTCAGGCACGCAACGGACAGGTAGGGACCGGTGAGCGACCACCATCACCACCACGATCACTCGGGGCCGATCGCCATCGGCGCCACCGCGGCCCGCGTGGTAGTCGGGCTACTCGCCGGCATCGGCCTGCTCGTCGTGGTCGGCGCGATCTGGCTGTGGCCGAGTCATCAGCACATCGATATTCCGCTGCCGATGCAGAACGGTGGCGGCGGCGCGGTGCAGACCGAGGCCGGCACGGTGGTCATGCAGGACATCGGGCCGTGCGGCAGTCAGTCCAACGGTAAGGTTTTCGACGACACTCCCCTGGCGCCGCCCGCCAAATCCTATGAGTGCCAACGCAGTATGGTCTCGATCGACTCCGGACCGCATCAGGGCAAGCACACGCTGCTCGAAATCGCCCCCGGCCCAGGACAACCCGATCTGCGCGCCGGTGACAAGATCCGGATCGTGCGGCAGAACGATCCCAGCGGCACCCCCGTCTACTCCTTCGACGACTATTCGCGCGGATGGCCGCTGGCGCTGATCGGGATCGCGTTCGCGGTCGTGATCGCGGCGGTGGCGCGCTGGCGCGGCGTGCGCGCGGTGATCGGGCTGGTGCTCGCCTTCGGGGTGCTGGTGGTGTTCCTGCTGCCCGCGCTGCTCGACGGTAAGCCCGCGCTGCCGGTGGCCCTGGTGGCCGGGGCGTTGATCCTGTACATCGTGCTGTATCTGGCGCACGGGGTGAATCTGCGGACCAGTTCGGCGCTGCTGGGCACGCTCAGCGCGATGGTGCTGGCGGCGGCGCTGTCGTGGCTGACGCTGAAGCTGACCCATGTCACCGGCCTGTCGCAGGAGGACAACACCAACGTCGCCACCTACGTCCAACACGTCAGTATCACCGGATTGTTGTTGGCGGGCTTCATTATCGGCTCGCTGGGCGTGCTCAACGACGTCACCATCACCCAGGCCTCGGCGGCCTTCGAACTCGCCGCCATCGACGAGGAGGCCACGCGCCGTGAGGTTTTCGCCGCGGCCATGCGGGTGGGCCGCGACCACATCGCCAGCACCGTCTACACCCTGGTCCTGGCCTACGCGGGCGGCGCGCTGCCGCTGCTGCTGATGTTCTCGGTCGCCGGACGCTCGATGCGCGACGTCCTCACCGGCGACGCCGTCGCGATCGAGATCACCCGCTCGGCCGTCGGCGGCATCTGCCTGGCCCTGTCGGTACCGCTGACCACGATCATCGCGGTCCTGCTGGCCCGACCGTTCTCGCTGCGCACCGAACCGGTCGCACCGGCGCGACGGCGATCCGCCGCGCATGCGCATCGGCATGCTGACGACGACGAATCCGCTTCTCCGAGAAGGCGTTTCCCGGCCAGGGCGCAGGAGGACGAGCCGTACGAAGAGGACGAATACGACGAGCATGTCGGCCGACGACCGGGCAATTACGCCACCCGGCAGGCGCAGGCGCGCGCCACGGCGGATTTCGGACGCGACGAAACGGGACCCCGTGGCCCTGGGGCGAGACGAATTCCCCAGGGCGGCTACGAGTTCGAGCAACCACGCGAGGGCCTGCCAGCGCACTACGCGCCCGAGCAACCGCACCAGGACCCAACGCACCATGTGCCCGAGGCGGACCAGCCCGACTACTCAGCACAGCACTACGCCGGACGGCATCCGGACGACGGATATTCATCGCAAGGCGACTACACGAGCAACGTAAACCCTTACGCCGGTCAGCAATACGACGACTACGGCCACCTGGACCAAAGCCGCCACGCCCGCTACGACCCGCAGGTCCACCACCCCGGCGTAAGCTATCCCGATCAGCCCCCGCGTCACGGTCGGTCGGAGGACCGGCCGGAGGAACAGGAGCGCCCGCGCCACCGCTATCGAAGGGATTGGCCGCCGAGCGATTACGACCAGTAGCGAGCTACTGCGGCGGGCCCGGGAACAGTGGCGGCAGGGGCGGGATCGCGGGGACCACGATCGGAGGCAGGCCCGGGACCATGATGGTGTTGGGGCCGGGCGGCGGCGGGGCGTCCTCGGTGGTGGGTTGCTGCCAGCGCGGGGGCGGGGCGGCCACCGATTCGTTGGTGGTGTCGGTCGGGGACGGGGTCGCCGTGGGTTCGAGGACCACCGGGCGGGGCGTGCTCGGGGTGGTCGTATCGGGTACCGATTTACTGCTCTGCGAATTGCCCTGCAGGACTTGAGGGGCCCAGCCCAGGCCCATGCCGAGGGCGGCGACGACGACCAGTGCGCCCACCGCGACACCCGCGACGCTCATTTCGCGCCGGCGGCCCCGGGGCAGTTCGATGCCGAGGCCCCGGGAGGCGCGGCGGGCCCGGGGGGCGGGCTCATCGGACAGCCAGGCGGGCTGCAGTTGTTCGGTGTCCTCGGTGGCCATGGGGCCCGCCGGGGGCGGGGTAGCCATCGGGCGGGCGGGACGGGCCAGTAGCGCGGCGCCGCGGGCCACCACCGATTCGGGATGCGCGGGTACCACCGCGGGCATGCCGAGCCAGCGGCCGAGTACCCGAGTGACCAGGGGGATCTGGGCGCAGCCGCCGATCGCCACCACGGCCTGCACGGCCTGTTCGGAGCGCATGATCACATCGCGGGTCATCCGGGCCGAGGACTCGACGGCCAGCATGATCAGCGCCTCGAAGTTCTCCTGGGAGATCAGGACGAGACCGTGTTCGGACGGCAGCGCCACCGCGGTGTTGACCGACAGCTGTTCCTTGGCCTGACGGCACAGCGCGTCCAGTTCGGCCAGGCCCTGCGGATCCGGCGGATGGGCGATCCGGCCCGATGCGATCTGCTGTTCGCGGATCAGCGAATCCAGATAGTCGCCGCTGATATCGCTGGTGCGCTCGCTGTAGAGGATGTGGCGACTGGCGACGTCGACGATGCTCACCGACAGTCCGGAACTGCCCAGATCGTAGAGCGCGATGGTGCGGTAGCCGGATACCTCACCGGCCGACTCCAGAAACTGCAGCGCCGCCACGACCTCGGGCACCAGTTCGTAATTGGTGAGCTGGCGACGGGCCAGAGCGGCGCGTAGGGCACGGGCATGCTGTTCGCTGCGGAAAGCCAGGGCGGTGGCGGCGATCTCGGGGCCCAGCGCGGCGGCTAGTGCGTCGGCGGCGACCTCCTCGACCCGCTGTTCGTCCACCGATAAGGATTGCAAATCGAATCGATCGGGCGCGAAACGCTCGGCGGAATTTCCCGGATGGGGACGCGCGACGCGGATCGCGCCCGCTCCCACCGAAACTCCCAGTACCGAACTCATCTGCTGCCCATCTCGTTTTCCACTCCACGACGTGCGCGGCGGCCGCCGCATGCGGATGGCCAGCGTCGCCCCACGGTGGGGGCCACTGTACCTGTTCCCGACACCCTACGACGTGCCGAGCCCGGCGTACACCCATCCCGCCGCACGCCACTGGGCGCGATCGAGACAATTGCGCCCATCGATGATCGAACGGGCCCGGACCACCCGATCCAGGTCCCGAGGGCCCAGGGCCGTGAATTCCGCCCATTCGGTCAATACGAGCACCACATCGGCCCGTTCGCACGCCTCGGCCACCGAAGTCGCGTAGTTGAGCGTCGGAAAAACTTTGCGCGAATTCTCCAGCGCCTTCGGGTCGTACACGGTGACCACCGCGCCGTGCAGTTGAATCATCCCGGCCACATTCAATGCCGGCGAATCGCGCACATCGTCGGATTCCGGTTTGAAGGCCGCGCCGAGTACCGCGACATTGGCGCCCAGTAGCGATCCGCCACACGCCTTGGCCGCCATATCCACCACCTTCGTGCGGCGGCGCATATTGATGTTGTCCACCTCACGCAGGAAGGACAGGGCATGGTCGGCGCCAAGCTCCCCCGCGCGGGCCATGAAGGCGCGGATGTCCTTGGGCAGGCAGCCGCCGCCGAAGCCGAGACCGGCGTTGAGGAAGCGGCGGCCGATACGGGCGTCGTAGCCCAGCGCGTCGGCGAGCACGGTGACATCGGCGCCGGTCGCCTCGCACACCTCGGAGACGGCATTGATGAACGAGATCTTCGTCGCGAGAAAGGCATTCGCGGAAACCTTCACCAATTCCGCTGTGGCCAAATCGGTTCGAAGATACGGAACCTCGGCGGCGATCAGATCGGCATAGATCTCGCGCAGCAATTCCTCGACCCACCCGGAGTTCTCGCGCGCCGCATCCACACCGACCACCAGCCGATCCGGGCGCAGCGTGTCCTGAACCGCGAAACCCTCGCGTAGGAACTCCGGATTCCAGGCGACCTCCACCTCCGTCGAGGCGGCGGCGCGGGCGCGCACACCCAGTTCCGCGGCGGTTCCCACGGGAACGGTCGACTTGCCGATGATCACCGCCGGCCGCTCGAGCATCGGCGCCAGCCGGTCCACCACGGCGTGCACGTACTTCAGATCGGCGGCGTACTCACCCTTCTTCTGCGGTGTTCCCACGCCGAGGAAGTGCGCGTCGGCATGCGCCGCGGCCTCCTCGTAGGAGGTGGTGAACCGCAGCCGCTTGCGATCGAGATTGCGCCGCAGCACCTCCTCGAGCCCAGGCTCGTAGAACGGCACCACCCCGTCGGACAGCTTGGCGACCTTACCCGGGTCGACATCGACCCCGATCACCTCATGCCCGAGCTCGGCCATGCACGCGGCATGGGTGGCTCCCAGATACCCAGTCCCGAACACCGTGAGACGCATGATCGATTGGTAAGCGTCCGCGATGGCCGGGTCGCGTCGCCGAGGCAAGTCCCGGGGCAACATCAGATGTACAAGCGGAAACCCGCACGTCAAAGGGCATAAATCGAATGTCTGCCCGACCTGCGGAATCGAGATGTCCGAGCGCGGAACCACATTGGAGGTTACGGCCGGAAGGCGGGAAATCGAAGAGCCGGTGACGGGAATCGAACCCGCACTCTCAGCTTGGGAAGCTGATGTTCTACCACTAAACTACACCGGCACTGCCAGATGGCTGCTCGACAGACATTAGCAGACCGCCCGTCGCGGCAGCCAACTTCCCAGGTAAGAGACTCTGACCAGCAACGATGGCCGGGGTGCGGTGGCATTGGAGGAGGGTGGATGGCGCCGGAGGATATCGATCGAGCCGAGCGGGACGGTGCGGCTCCGTATTCGCCGAGAACGCTTGCGATATACGACTTTCGGGTGTTGTGGTTCAATCTGCGTTTCGTATGGCGTTGTGCCGCAAAGCATGTGCTGGCACTGTATGACCGTGAGGTGAGCGCCGATCATCTGGACATCGGCCCGGGAACCGGGTGGTTCCTGTGCCGTGCGACCTATCCCACCGCGCTGCCGCGGGTGACGCTGATCGATCTGAACCCCAATTCCCTGGCTACCGCGAGCGGGCGGCTCCGACAGCGCGGGATCGCGTCTCGGACCCTGGAAGGCAGTGTTCTGCAACCGCTTCCGGTGGACGGGCACCGATTCGGTTCGGTGTCGGCGACCCATCTCATGCACTGCGTGCCGGGCGGGTGGGACACCAAGGGCGAGGCGTTCCGCCATATCGCCGCGGCGACGGCCGAGGACGGGGTGTTCTTCGGGGCGACCGTGCTGGCCAGCGGGGTCCCGCATACCGCGCTCAGCCGCTACGAGATGCGGCGCTACCAGACCCTCGGCGCCTTCCACAACGAGCACGACGACCTCGACGGGCTGGTCGCCGCGCTCGAGCGGGCGTTCGAATCGGTGGAGGTGCGCACGCGCGGTTCGATGGCGCTGTGGACCGCGCGGCGGCCGCGCTGAATCAGCTCGCGGCCGGGCTCACCATCCACAGCCACCAGCCGGAGCGCGGGTACTGCAGGGTGAGCGAGGTGATGTGGTACTGCTGGCGCTTGCCGGTGGCGGGATCGATATGGGTCACCACGGGGACCGGTGCGACCTCCTCGATCTGGTTGTTCCACATGGTTTCCCACTCCGGGGCCTGACTGCAGGAGCGGACGAGCGACTCGAAAGCGACCGGATCGAGCAGTCCGGCAGCCATCACCCGCAGGGAATACACGAAGGTGTGGGCGAGCATTTCCCATTCGGCAATCATCTGCCGCGGGCTCGGATCGAGCAGCAGCCATTCCACGACGCTTTTTCCCGGGGTCAGACCCGGAAGGTGTCGTCGGGCGGCGGCATTGGCGGCCAGGGTTCGATAGGTGCGCATGTCCTGGTAGAACGCGGGCGCCGAAATCGCTTCCAGCGCGGACATCTCGTGCGCGGTGGGCTCCTCGTAATCCGGCAGCTGCGTATTGGCGTACAGGCTGGTCAATGCCCGTGCACGAGTGGGCTCGAGACCCAGCGCGTTGAGTAGCGAACCGAGGACGCTCTGGGTGAGGGGCCGCTTGTTGCGCTCGATGGCCGAAAGCGTCTCCTCGGAGATCCCGACCATTGCGGCCAGCTCGCTCTGCTTCAGATTGGCATTGATTCTGAGCTCACGGACGTAGGAACCCAGATTCCGAACCGACGACATCGAAAAGATCCCTTACTCGGACCCGGACAAGCTGTACGGGTCGCAACTGTTGACTCCGGCTCGACAACTATCCACTGTTGTTGTGGGCCGGGCAAACGCGCTCAGCCCGGATCCGGGGGGTCGGGGTGGGATGTCCGACTCGCCGGAGGGGAGAGCCGGACGCCCACCCTGCCGGGACCGCTATCGCGGTTCGCGGCGGTGCGGACGCGGAAGGTGCAGGCCGAAATACACGGCCGCCATGCGCAGGGCGAAGACCAGCCCGGCCGAGACCATGGCCGCCGGACCGGGACCCGCGCCCAGGCGGTCCATGCCGAGGTAGCAGCAGGCGCCGATCAGGGCCGCGATGGCGTAGACGTCCTCGCGCAGCAGCAGGGGCGGGAATTCCCCGCACAGCACATCGCGGATCACCTCACCGGTCACGCCGGTCATCACCGACAGGATGACCACGGCCAGCGGTGTGGCGCCGGCCTCGATCGCGGCCCGCGCGCCGATCACGGTCACCACGGCCAGACCCACGGCATCGACCACCAGCAGCGACCGCCGGGGCAGCGACCAGAAGCGCAGATAGGCCATGGTCGCCAGGCCCACCCCGCCGATCACGGTCAACAGCACCCAATCATGGGTCCAATACAGCGGATAGCGGCCGAGGATCAGATCGCGGAGCGTGCCACCGGAGATCGAGGCGGCGAAGGCCAGGGCCAGCCCACCGAAGGGGTCCATATCGGCCCGGTACGCGGCCAGGACACCACTCGCGGCAAAGGCCGCGACACCGACCAGATACAGCACGTGCAGCATGCGCACATGATGTCAGCAACCTCCCGGCGGCCCGCTCCCCGCTGCCCGGCTCCGCGGCCGACGCACTACGCTCTGTCGACGTGCTGCTTTCCGATCGCGACATTCGTGCCGAGCTGGCCGCGGGCCGGCTCGGGCTGGAGCCGTTCGACGAGAAGCTGGTTCAGCCGTCGAGTATCGATGTGCGACTGGATCGGATGTTCCGGGTGTTCAACAACACTCGCTACACCCATATCGATCCGGCGCAGCGGCAGGACGAGCTGACCACCCTCGTGGAACCCGCCGACGGCGAGCCCTTCGTCCTGCATCCGGGCGAATTCGTCCTGGGTTCGACGCTGGAGGTGTGCACGCTGCCCACCGATCTGGCCGGACGGCTGGAGGGTAAGTCGAGCCTCGGACGACTGGGGCTGCTCACCCATTCCACGGCCGGATTCATCGATCCTGGTTTCAGCGGGCACATCACCCTGGAGCTGTCCAATGTCGCCAATCTACCGATCACGCTGTGGCCGGGGATGAAGATCGGGCAGCTGTGCCTGTTCCGGCTGTCGAGCCCGGCGGAGAATCCGTACGGCAGTAAGGCCGCGGGGTCGAAGTATCAGGGTCAGCGCGGGCCGACGCCGTCGAAGGCGTATCTGAATTTCCCACTGCCCGACCAGGTCTGACGTCAGGCGGGGTCCATCCGGCAGCTGGACCCCGCCCGACGCTCACCGCGGCGGCAGGACGTGCGCCCCGGCCTTGTCGGTGGACAGCGCCAGGGAGCTGATGTACTGAATCTCCCCGGCCGGCCCCGGAACTGCCGAGGCGATCATGTCGGGGCGTTCGAAATCCATTCCGGTGACGTGGCAGGTCAGGGTTTCGCCCGAGGGGTTGCCGTACTCGTCGAACATCGGCAGTTCGATGCCGTCGTCCGTGCGGCGCAGGTAGTAACGGCCCCGGGTGACCACGGCGGTGAGCGGGGTCGCGACGAAGGCGATGACGACGGCGACGATGGGCGAATACGGCTTCAGGGTCTCGCCGAACAGGCCGAAGAACGTCATGATCGACAGCGCCGCCGAGAGCCCGAACCCCACCAGGCCGACGGGGTTGAAGTTGTAGAGCATGCCGCGGCGGAATTCGGGCTGCTTCGGCGAGATCTTCAGCAGGTATTTGTTGACCGCGATATCCGTTGCGACAGTGACGATCCAGGCGATGCCACAGTTGGCGTAGAAGCCGAGGATGTTGTTGAGGAAGTCGAACATGTTGGCTTCCATCAGGATCAGCGCGATCGCCAGATTCAGGCCCAGGAACACCAGGCGGCCCGGATAGGTCTTGGTGACCCGGGTGAAGGAGTTGGTCCAGGCCAGCGAGCCCGAATACGCGTTGGTCACATTGATTTTGATCTGACTGATCACCACCAGCACCACCGCGAGGGTCATCGCCAGCCAGGACGGGACCATATCGCGGTAGATCTCCAGGAACTGATGCACCGGCTGATTCGCGATGTCCTGTGCGCCAGGCAGATTCGCGATCAGGTACACCGCCAGGAACAGACCGACGACCTGCTTGATCGCGCCGAAGATCACCCAGCCCGGTCCGGCCAGCAGCATCCAGCCCCACCACTTACGGGAGTTCTCCGGGGTTTTCGGCGGCATGAAGCGCAGATAGTCGATCTGCTCGGCGATCTGGGCGATCAGCGACAGGCACACCCCGGCGGCCCCGAGCATTCCGGCGATGCTCACCGCATTGCCGTCCTTACCGCCGTAGGCGAAGAAGGAGCCCACCGAATCCGGGTGCCGCACAACGAGAAAGACGAACGGCAGCACCATCAGCAGCAGCCACAGCGGGGTGGTCCACACCTGCAGTTTGGCCAGGGTGTTCATGCCGTAGATGACCAGCGGGAAGATCAGCAGGGTCGAACACAGATAGCCCAGCCACAGGGGGATGTGCAGACCCAGATTCAGGCCCTGCGCCATGATCGAGCCCTCGAGGGCGAAGAAGATGAACGTGAACGACGCGAACACCAGATTGGTGATCACCGAACCGTAGTAGCCGAAGCCGCTGCCGCGGGTGATCAGGTCCAGATCGAGGTTGTAGCGGGCGGCGTAGTAGGCCAGCGGAAATCCCGTGAGCATCACCACGATCGCGAAGATGCCGATGCCCAGCAGGGCGTTGCCGGTGCCGTTGGCAATGCCGATATTGGCCCCGATGGAGAAGTCGGCCAGATAGGCGATGCCGCCCAGCGCGGAGACGCCGACGACCGCCGGACTCCATTTACGGTAGCTACGCGGCGCGAAGCGCAGCGTGTAGTCCTCCAGCGTTTCCTTCGTCGCGGCGACCGAATCGGTCTGCCGCGTCTGCACGTCGACCACTTGAAACTCCTCACTCCCGCCCGTCGCGAACGGGGTTCGGAGATCGAGATTCACGGTTGAATGTAGAGTTACTTTTTCCGGGCAGTTACGGCTACGTTACTTCCCTTCGGTAATTCCTCAACAGGTCTCGACGGCGGCCTTCACATATCCGGCCGACTGGTAGACGTACTGGTACGCCCAGCGGAGCGGCGAGATGCGCGGGTGGGCGACGACCACGAGAAGCTCACCGCCCCAGCACTTTCCGAGCACATAGCGGGCTCGGGAGACGTGCGGTGTGAAGGTCACCACAATCACCCGGCGCCAGCCGTCCGTCCGGGCCCGGGCCGCCAGTTCGCGGCCCTCGCCCAGGGTCGTGCGCGGATCGGGGTCGAAGCAGTCGACCCGGAACCGGTAACCACCGTGGCAGATCCGGTTCATCAGGGCGCTGTGCTCATAGGGATCGGAGAACAGCACCCGTGGCGCGTAGCCGTCGCGGGCCAGCCGCAGGGCCAGTTCCTCGCGGCCGTCGTGGGCCCCGCCCAGCACCACGATGGCGTCGGCGCGCATCGGGGTATCGATACGCGGGCGCACGTAGACCGGCCACAGCGCCGCGACGTAGACGGCGACGGCGACCGCTGTGACCGCGGCCGCCCGCACCACGCGTCGGCTGCGCACCCGCCCGATCAGCGGATCAGTTGGTGGTGAAGCATTCGGTGGCGATCTTCTGCGCCGCGCCGCGGGCCTTGTCGGCGTCTTCCTTGCTCATGCCCTGGCCCGGATCGGCGGTGGGGGTGCTGGCGCCGGTCTTGGTCATGGTGCGCAGGCCGTCCTGCGAAATGCCCGCGTCGACAAAGTGTTTCGCCGCGCAGTCGGCCAGGTTTGCCTGCAGGCCGCCGGACTGCAAGGACTTGGAGACGTCCGCCTGGGTGATCTGCGGCTGGGAGTCCTTGCTATCGGAGCCGCCGCAGGCCGCCAGCAGCGGCAGGGCGACGAATGCGGCGGCGATCAGCGAAATCCTCAACTGTTCCTCGATTCTCGCAAATGGTCGGGGCGGTGGCGCGCGCACCGCGGTGGTGATCCTGCCGTATCACCCGGCGCGGCAACAGACGTGGGTCACAGATCCATGGCCGCGCGCAGGGCCGTATCGATGCGCTCGGCGGTTTCGAGGTCGATCTCGCCCACCCGTTCGGACAGCCAGCCGCGGAAGATGCGGCCGATATTTCCCGCGTGCACCCAGCCGTGGCCCGGGATGGACACGGCGAGGATGTCGTTGGGGTCCTCGTCCTCGACCTCGGCCGCGATCAGCCAGGGGCGCGGGGATTCGTTGATGCCGTCACTGGAGATCAGGACGATATTGCGACGCCGTTGCGAACCTTGCGGGTGGTAGATCCACAGTTCACCCCTGCGCACGCAACTCCTTCTCCGCGGCCCGCAGCTCGGCCTCGTCGGCCGCCGCCACCGCGACCGGATCCGCCACCGGCCCACAACCGGTACGCACGGCCTCTCGGCGCGCGGCCCGCGATATCCAGGCGGACGGGGACATTCCCGCCCGCGCAGCGGCCTGCTCGGCATACGACCAGGCCGCCTCGTCCAGGGACAGAGTCACCTTACGGGTTGCCATACCAATTATCGTACCGGCGCGAGGCGGCGCAGTGGTGGTGTTGGCGGAATGCCAATTGTTGTTAGTGTGGGTTCGGCCACTAGTGCGCGGGAGTCGGGATGTTGAATTATCAGCGGGTCGGGCATGGGGAGCCGGTTGTGCTCGTGCACGGGGTGGGGAGTCGGTGGCAGGTTTGGGAGCCCGTCATCGAAGCGTTGGCGGAGCGGTTCGAGGTGGTGGCGGTGGATCTGCCCGGGTTCGGGGCCTCGGAGGCGTTGGGGCGCACGACCGTTGACGAGCTGACCGATGCGTTGGCGGCTTTTCTGGTGGACCAGGGGCTGACGGGGGCGCATCTGGCGGGAAATTCGATGGGTGGGTTGATCGCGTTGAATGTGGGGGCGCGGGGGCTGGCCCGGAGCGTGACCGCGTATTCGCCGATCGGGTTCTGGTCCACACCGGGGCGGATCTGGTGTCAGCAGTCGCTGGGGCGGTCGAAGGATTTGGCGATGCTGTTGCGGGCGGCGTTACCCGCGGTGCTCGGCACGGCCGCGGGGCGAACGGCCTTTCTGAGCTTGGTATTCGGCAGGGCCTGGGCCGTGAGTCCGCAGACCGCCATCGAGACCGCGCACGGCGCGATGTACTCACCCGGATTCGAGCCCGCGCTCGCCTCGTTCGAATTCGCGCGACTGCAAGACGCCGGGCGGCTGGCCCGAATACCGGTCACGATCGCGTGGGGCAATCGCGACATCCTGCTCACCTACGCCACCCAGAGCCGCCGCGCTCGCGCGCTGCTGCCGCACGCTCGCCATGTCACACTGCACGGGAGTGGCCACACGCCGTTCTACGACGATCCCGCGGGATGCGCGGAGATCCTGGTGGAGACGACAGAGAGAACGATATGAGCAACGTATCGCTGAGCTTCGACGGTAATCGCGCGCTCGTCGCGCTGGATCGGCCCGACAAGCACAACGGCCTGACCATTCCGATGCTGCGGGACCTGGTGCGAGTCGCGCGGGAGGTGGGTGAGCGCGACGATATTCGCGCGGTCATCCTGTCCGGTAACGGCCCCAGCTTCTCCAGTGGTCTCGATATCGCGAAGGCCACCGGCGATCCACTGACCATCGTGCGCAATTTCGTGCCGATTCCCTGGCGCGGCACCAATACCTTCCAGGAGGCGTGTTGGGCGTGGCGGCGGCTGCCGCAGCCGGTCATCGCCGCGGTGCACGGCCATTGCTACGGCGGCGGTTTGCAGCTGGCGCTGGCGGCCGACTTCCGATTCGCCACACCGGATGCCGATTTCTCGGTCATGGAGGCCAAGCACGGCCTGATTCCGGATATGACCGGGCCCGTGACGCTATCGCGGCTTATCGGTATCGATAAGGCGTTGCTGTTGACCATGACCGCCGATTCGGTGGATGCGGCATACGCCGAGCGAATCGGTTTGATCACCGAGGTCACGGCCGATCCGCAGGCCGCGGCCGATAAACTCGCCGAGCGGATCGCGGCCCGTTCTCCGCATGCCGTGGCCGCCGCCAAACGCCTTTTCGATCGCACCTGGCAGCAGGGAACCCTGCGCACGCTGGGCATCGAGCGGGCGACCCAGCTACCCCTGCTCGTTCGACAGGCCCTCGGCCGCCGCTGATACCCAGCCTTTCGTCCTTTCGTCCGAAAATTTTGTTCAATACCCGAATCTTCGGAGCGGGAAACCACACACGGTCTCGGCAAACTGTTAGCATTTTCACAATTGCCAGCCAAGTCGATGATCGTGTGCGGTGGTGACACAGATCTTCAGTTGGGCCGCACCGGATCGGCGAGATCCCGGAAGGCCCTCCGACCTTGACCAAGACCGCATCCATCCTGCTGTCGCTAGCGGGTGTCTCGGCCTTGCTCCTCACCGTCTGCCCGCCTGCCGCGGCGAATCCGAACGCCATCAATCCGATTCCGGTGCTCAACGGCACCAGCGGCCTACCGCAGTTGCCCGGGCGCACCCGGGCCATATTCCAGGTGACCGGCATGGCCAGTCCCAATCACACCGAGAACAACAATGTGCTCGGCACCGATCTGGGCATCATGTGGGACAACGGCGAGGGGCAGATGCTCACCGCCTTCGGCGATACGGCCGGGGTGGGCTTTCCGAATCTGCTGTCGGGCAGCGTCTGGGCCTGGCGGTCGAATGTGCTACTGCGCAGCCATACCCATGATCCGGCCAACGGCGTGTACTTCGACAGCGTGGTCCGCGACGGCGTCGGTCAGGCCCGCGATCTGATTCCCAGTCCGAAGATCCCGTTTCTCGAGATCAGCCGGATTCCGACCGCCGGTATCGCGGTGGACGGGGTGCAGTACATGAGCCTGATGTCGGTGCAGAGCTGGGACGAGGTCGGACAGTGGACGACCAATTATTCCGGCCTGGCCGCCTCGGCCGACAACGGCGAGACCTGGGCCGATCTGGCCTTCACACGGCGACCCGACGAGGGCGGTAATGCGAACTTCCAGATGAACGCCTTCGTGAAGAACGACGGCTTCGTCTACGAATACGGAACGCCCTCGGGGCGTAATCATTTCGCCTATGTCGCGCGGGTGCGCGAGCACGATATCCAGAACCTCGACCTGTACGAGTACTGGGACGGCGAGCGCTGGCGCAAGGGTGATCCGAATGCCGCCGCGCCGATCACCGGGGGCGTGGGCGAGCTGTCGGTGATGTGGAACGACTACCTGGGTCAATATCTGATGCTCACCACCGATCCGTGGAATTCGGTGGTGATGCGGCGGGCATCGGCGCCCGAGGGACCGTGGAGCCCGCCGGAGGTATTGATCGATACCCGCGAATTGCCGACCGCCTACGCGCCCTCGATCTTCCCGTATCAGACCGGGCGCGATCTGTATTTCCTCACCACGGTGCACAGCCAGTACAACGTCCTGCTGATGCGAACGACGCTGTAGCCGGGGCACATACACTCGGCGGCATGGATGCGGCGGAGTGGGATGCCCGATATGCACAGAGCGAACTGGTGTGGGGCGCGCCGCCGAACGCGACCGTCGTCGAGCATGTGTACGGACTCGATCGGCGGGTGACGCCGCAGCCCGACGCCCCCGGCGAACAGCCGCCCGCCCTGCCCCGCGCACTGGATCTGGCGTGCGGGGAGGGGCGCAACGCGGTCTGGCTGGCCACGCACGGTTGGCAGGTGCGAGCGATCGACTTCTCCCAGGTCGCCATTGACAAGGGGCGGACGGTCGCCTCGCGGTTGTCGCGTTCGGTGCGGGGGCGCATCGACTGGCAGTGCGCCGATGTGACGGATCTGGCGGAGGCCGATGTGAGCGGGCCGTTCGAGTTGGTTCTGATGGTGTTTCTCCATCTGCCCGCCGAACAGCGCCGAAAGGTGCTGGCGCAGGCCGCCGAACGGATCTCCCCCGGCGGGACGCTGCTGGTGCTGGGGCACGATTCGCTCAATCTCACCGAAGGCCATGGCGGACCGCAGGATCCGTCGATTCTGTTCACGCCCGATGATGTCGCGCGCGATCTGGCCGCGGCCGGGGAGCATATGCGGGTGCGGACGGCCGACCGGGTGCTGCGGGCGACCGAGGGGCGCGACGCGATCGATGCGCTGGTGATCGCGACGCGGGTGGTTCCGGATCTGGAGGCGCAGGCGATCGAGTCGTAGTCTCAGTCCCGCGCGGACCAGCGGCGCAGCCAGGGTTCGACGGCGGCGGCGATCTCATCGAAGCCCGCCCGGAACGAATGTGGTTGGGCGGGAATGATTGTCACCTGGGCGGCGTCGGCCGGGTCGGGGATGCCGAAGGGATCGCGGGCACCGTTGATCACCACGACGTCGACGTGTTGCGCGGCCGCCAGCAGTTCGTCACGGCGGGACTTCTCCGGCTTACCCGGCGGATGCAGCGGAAATGACAGGGCCAGAACGCCTTTCGCCCGGGCCGCCACGGCCGTCCGGCAGGCCACCCGCGCGCCGTTGCTGCGACCGCCCTGGACCAGGGACGCGCCGCGCACCTTCTTGCGCAGTGCGGCAACGATTTCCAGCCAGGCCGCGTCCTGCACGGTCGCCGATCCGGGAGCGCGGCGACCGGCGACGCGATAGGGCTGGGTCACGCGGGCCACGGCCACGCCGAGGTCGACCGCGAGATCCCGGACGACCAGCAGGTCCTTGGCGTCGACGCCGCCGCCGGAGCCGTGGGTGAGTACGAGCAGCAGCCGGGCTCCCTTGGGCCGGTCGAGTTCGATCTCCGCAGGTCCGGCACTCGTGTCGATGCGCACCTGGTCACGGTAACCCTCGCCCGGACTTCGTCCGGGCAAGGGAGATGAGGGCGCGCGGGCAAGAGAGACGAGGGCGCGCGGGCAGGGGAGCTGAGGGCGCGCTGGCAAGGGAGAGCGTCGTGGGTCTGTTCTTCGCGTCACATTCCGCCGTCGGAGCCTTGGACTGCCCATTACTCGTCGGTAATATACGGTGTAAGTTACCCGCGAGTAGTAGGCGGACAAGTCGGTCGACTACCCGGTGGCAACACAGTGGGCGGGAACGGACAACACACCGACCGCACCGACTCAACGGAGAGTGAGTACAGACATGGGTCACTACAAGAGCAACGTCCGCGACCTGGAGTTCAACCTCTTCGAGGTGCTCGGCCTCGGCTCGATCCTCGATTCCGGCGCTTATGGCGACCTCGACGCGGACACCGTCAAGGAGATGCTCAGCGAGGTGCGTCGCCTGGCCGAGGGTCCGCTCGCGGAGTCGTTCGCCGATGCCGATCGCAACCCGCCGGTCTTCGATCCCGAAACCCACAGCGTCGCGATCCCCGAATCGTTCAAGAAGTCCTTTCGCGCCCTGCAGGAAGGCGGCTGGGAGAAGCTCGGCCTGCCCGAGGAGCTCGGCGGGCTCGGCGTGCCGCGGGCCGTGCACTGGGCGATCAGCGAGTTGATCCTCGGCGCGCAGCCGGCCGCGTACATGTACGCCGCGGGCCCCGGCTTCAACGCGATCTTCTACAACAACGGCACCGAGGAACAGAAGAAGTGGGCCAAGATCGCGGTCGACCGCGACTGGGGCGCCACCATGGTGCTCACCGAGCCCGATGCGGGTTCCGATGTCGGCGCGGGCCGCACCAAGGCCGTGCAGCAGGAGGACGGCACCTGGCATATCGAGGGTGTGAAGCGCTTCATCACCTCCGGCGACTCCGATGACATGTTCGAGAACATCGTCCACCTCGTGCTCGCCCGCCCCGAGGGTGCGGGCCCGGGCACCAAGGGTCTGTCGCTGTTCTTCGTACCCAAGTTCCACTTCGACCACGAGACCGGCGAACTGGGCGAGCGCAACGGCGTCTTCGTCACCGGCGTCGAGCACAAGATGGGCCTGAAGGTCTCGGCCACCTGTGAGGTCACCTTCGGCGGCCACGGCATTCCGGCCAAGGGCTGGCTGGTCGGCGAGGTGCACAACGGCATCGCGCAGATGTTCGACGTCATCGAGAACGCGCGAATGATGGTCGGCACCAAGGCCATCGCCACCCTGTCGACCGGTTACCTGAACGCGCTGGACTACGCCAAGCAGCGCGTCCAGGGCGCGGACCTGACCCAGATGACCGATAAGGCCGCCCCGCGCGTCACCATCACCCACCACCCGGATGTACGTCGCAGCCTCGCCACCCAGAAGGCGTACGCCGAGGGCATGCGCGCGCTGTACCTCTACACCGCGGCGCATCAGAACGGTGATATCGCCGAGCAGGTTTCGGGCGCCGACGCCGATGTGGCCGCGCGCGTGAACGATCTGCTGCTGCCCATCGTCAAGGGCGTCGGCTCGGAGCGGGCCTACCAGTACCTGACCGAATCGCTGCAGACCCTGGGCGGTTCCGGCTTCCTGCAGGACTACCCGATCGAGCAGTACATTCGCGACGCGAAGATCGACTCGCTCTACGAGGGCACCACCGCGATCCAGGCGCAGGACTTCTTCTTCCGCAAGATCGCCCGCGACCGCGGTGTGGCGCTGGCCCATGTGGCCGGTCAGATCCAGAAGTTCATCGACTCCGAGGCGGGCAACGGCCGCCTCAAGGGCGAGCGCAAGCTGCTGGCCACCGCACTCGAGGATGTCCAGGGCATGGCCGCGACCCTGACCGGACACCTGATGGCCGCCCAGCAGGATCCCAAGGAGCTGTACAAGGTCGGCCTGGGTTCGGTGCGATTCCTGCTCTCGGTCGGCGATCTGCTGATCGGCTGGCAGTTGCTGCGGCAGGCCGAGATCGCGCTGGCCGCACTGGACAACGGTTCGACCGAGCCGTTCTACCAGGGCAAGATCGCCACCGCGCAGTTCTTCGCCCGCAACATCCTGCCCGAGCTGACCTCGACCCGCGCCGTGCTGTCGAACCTCGACAACGACATCATGGAGCTGGACGAAGCCGCGTTCTAGTGAAACGAGCAGGCCCCGTCGCCCACTGTGGTGACGGGGCCTGTCTCGTTTCCGCGGGCGGTGCGACCACAACGGTGTTGCCGCCCAAGTGTTTCGCGCGGTACATGGCCGAATCCGACCGGCGGAACAGGTCTTCGGCCAACGGAACCGGCGAATCGGAGAACGCGGCGCCCACGCTCGCGGTGACGGTGACCGGCAGACCCGCCATGGCCTCGATAGCGCCGCGCAGGCGCTCGGCCACCTCCTCGACGGACTGCCCGTGCAGTCGACCCACGACCGCGAATTCCTCGCCGCCGGTGCGCGCGACCACCGCCCCGCGCGGAGACGCGGCGCGCAGGCAGTCGGCGGTGCGGATGAGCACCTCGTCGCCCACGGGGTGGCCGAAGGTGTCATTGACGGATTTGAACCGATCCAGGTCGAGGGTCACGACATAGACGCCCTCGCGACAAGCCGTCCCGGCGAAACGCTGGACGCGCGAATCCAATCCGCGCCGATTCAGCAGTCCGGTGAGCGGATCCGACAGCGCGTCCAATCGGATCAGCCAGTTGAAGAACTGCACGACCGGCATCACGACGATGAGCACGACCATATTGGCCAGGAAGGTACCCACGCCCAGCGCGACATCCCCCGCGCCGTGACCGTGCCCGAGCGTCATCATGGCCGTCACCACGACGATCGACAGCAGCGCCCACAGCAGATGCAGTCCGAGCCAGCGCGTGCCGTGGAAGATGGCGACATACGCCCCCGTCGTCACCAGCAGCACGATGCCGAGCGCGCCCAGCAGGCGATCGGACACCATGATGTTGTTGGCGGTGATGTTGACATCGATCAGCGCGACCCAGAACAGCGACTCCCGCTCGCGCGGCCACGGGAACAACCACCACCGCAGCGTCCACAGCCCGGCGAGGGTCGCCGCGACGGCCGCCTGGGTCAGGCCCACCGGGTCGTTCTGTCCCGTCGGCGAGATCGCGGCCAGCACGGTGATGAGCATCATGACGATGCCGCCCGATCCGATCATGGTCTTCATCGGCCCGAGCGCGGCATGCGATTCGATGGTCCGCACCAGCGAGTCGTAATCGACCCGGTCACTCGCCCAGGCTCGAAAGATCACACCGTTGTCGTTCATCGGTCGTCGCCTCACGTCCGTCACCGGGGTCCGCCGCAAAAGGCCAATAACCGAATATTAACTGTAACGATGAGTATCAGCTACTTGGACGAGTGATCGGTCAGGCCGGGCCGGAGGCGCTCAGCCGCTCGGCCGCCTCGTCCATCTCCGCCGAATTCGCGATCACCACGGCATTCCCCCCGAGCCGCTTGGCGCGATACATCGCGATATCCGAACACCGCAGCAGGCGGCGGATCGTCTTCTCCGCGCCCTGTTCGTGCAGTTGCTCGATATCGCAGACGCCGACGCCGACACTGGCCGTGATCCGCACCGGCAGATCGTGCATGGTCTCGATCCCGCGGCGCAGGCGCTCGGCGATCACCCGCACCTCGTCGCCGTGCACATGACCGACCACCACGAATTCCTCGCCGCCGTTGCGCGCGATGACCGAACCGGGCGGGGCGGCGACGCGCAACCGATCCGCCGTACCGGCAAGCACCTCGTCGCCGAACAGATGGCCGAAGGTGTCGTTGACGTTCTTGAAGCGATCCAGATCCAGTGTGATGACATATGCGCCACGGGAATTGCGCGTGGCCCCGGATCCCGCGAAGCGCGACAGGTAGTAGTCCAGCCCGCGCCGGTTCAACAGCATGGTCAGCGGATCCGACAGCGCGTCGCGGCGTAACAGCCAGTGACAGAAGTGCACCGGCGGCAGCACCACCACGGTCGCGGCCACCATGATGAGCACGACCGCGACGGCCAGCGGAATATCACCGGCCACCGCGGCGCTCTGCGGCGGACCGCCCAGCACCATCCGAATCGACAGCACCACGATCGCCAGCAGCGACCAGCACACATGCAGTGCCAGTACGCGCGGGCCGTGGAAGACGGTGACGTATCCCCCGATCACCACCAGCAGAATCGCCCCGAGCGCGCCGTAGAGCCGGTTCTGCTCGGGCAGGCAGTTGGCGGGCGAGGCCAGATCGGCCAGCGCCACCCAGATCAGCGATTCGGTCTGACTGGGCCAGGTGAAGAACCACCAGCGCACCGCCCACGCCGCGGCCAGCAGCGAGACCAGTCCGGTCACCACCGCGCCGACCACACCGGTCGAACCCGAGCGCGACATGGCGCTGAGGATCGTGATCACCAGCAGCACCGCCCCGCCCGCGCCGACCGCGAGCCGCATCGGCACGAGCGCGTGATGGGATTCGAAAGTGTCCAGCAGCCAGCGGTAGTCGACCCGGTCACGCCACCAGGCTCGGACTATCGAACGACTGCTGCTCATCTGGTACCGCCCTGTGTCGGGAAACAACGGGCAAGCTGGCGAACGAACGCTCGGAAATACCTGTGAAAGTCTAGCCGCAGCGACCGCGACCGAAACGAAGCGTGATGCATATACCGCATCGATCCAGAAAACGGGGCAGAATCAGCCTCGGCTCGAGTCACGGAAGGGGCATGAGAGTTATGAAACGATCGCTGTCCGCGCTTGCCGGAGCCTGTGCCGCAACCGCCCTGCTGGCGGCCGTGGCAACGCCCGCCGGGGCGGATCCCAACGCAGTCAATCCGATACCGGTGCTCAACGGGACCACCGGCCTGCCGCGCCTGCCGGGCGCCACCCAGGCGGTGTTCCAACTCACCGGCATGGCCAGCCCGAACCGGACCGACGGCAACAATGTCCTCGGCACCGATCTGGGCATCATGTGGGACGACGGCCGCGGCCAGATGCTGACCGCCTACGGCGATACCGCCGGGCTCGGCGCGCCGAATCTGCTCACCGGCAGCTTCTGGGCGTGGCGGTCGAATGTCCTGTACCGCAGCCCCGCCGGAATGCATCCCGGCGACGGCATCCGCTACACCAGCTTCGTCGACAATCCGTTGGCCAGCCCGAAGATCCCGGGTATCGAGATCAGCTTCATCCCCACCGCGGGCGTATCGGTGAACGGCGTGCAGTACATGAGCATGATGTCGGTGCGCGAATGGGGCGCGGACGGCCACTGGGACACCAACTACTCGACGCTGGCCGTCTCCGGCGACGACGGCCAGAGCTGGGCCCAGCTGCCCACCACCCGCCGCGGCAACGACGGTGGCTTCCAGAACTTCCAGCAGGCGGCCTTCGTCAAGGCGAACGGCTACGTCTACCGCTTCGGCACCCCGGCCGGGCGCGACAATCCGGGGTTCGTGGCGCGAGCCAAGGAGGCCGATGTGGCCAACTGGGACGCCTACGAGTTCTGGGACGGCGGGGCATGGAAACCCAAGGACGCCAACCTCGCCAAGCCGATCGTCGGCGGCGTCGGTGAGCTGTCGGTCGGGTGGAACGACTATCTGGGCCAGTATGTGATGCTCACCACCGACCCGTTCAATTCGGTCGTCATGCGCACAGCGCCCGCGCCCGAGGGTCCGTGGACTCCGCCGCGTGTCCTGGTCGACGCCCGCGACCTGCCCACCGCCTACGCCCCGATGGTCTATCCGTATCAGACCGGACGGGATCTGTATTTCGCACTGGGCGTGCACAACCAGTACAACGTCGTCCTGATGCGCTCGCCGCTCTAATCGGGCCGGGAACGCATGGGGCCCCGTGCGGTTGCCGGGTCGGGGGTCTGGCAACTGCACGGAGCCGATCTGATTATCGGCGGCCCGCTCGGGGCGTTACACGGGTTCGGGGAGAATCGAGTGCGGGCACAGCGACCTGAGAGCTCGGATCCACCGGAGCTCGGACGACTCGAGGAGATGAGTATGCAGCTGGGAATGATCGGGCTCGGCCGGATGGGCGCCAACATCGTGCGGCGTATCGTCCGCGACGGGCACACCGCGGTCGGATATTCGCGCCACGAGGAGCAGATCAAGGAGTTCGCAACCGAACTCGGCGACAACTTCACCGGCGCCACCGACTACAAGGAGTTCGTCGCCCTGCTGGAGGCGCCGCGCGTCGTGTGGGTGATGATCCCCGCGGGCGCGACCGGCGCCGTCATCGACGAGGTGGCCGAACTGCTCGAGCCCGGCGACATCATCATCGACGGCGGCAACAGCCGCTACCACGAGGACATCAAGCGCGCGAAGGCGCTGCAGCCCAAGGGCATTCACTACCTCGACATCGGCACCTCGGGCGGCGTGTGGGGTCTCGAGCGCGGCTACTGCCTGATGATCGGCGGCGAGGCCGAGCAGGTGGCGCATCTCGAGCCGCTGCTGAAGTCCATCGCGCCGGGCGTCGAGGCCGCCGAGCGCACCCCGGGCCGCACCGGCGAACCCTCCCCGTCGGAGCAGGGTTATCTGCACTGCGGTCCCGCGGGCGCCGGACACTTCGTGAAGATGGTGCACAACGGCATCGAGTACGGCGCGATGGCCGCCTACGCCGAGGGGATGAACATTCTCGCCAAGGCCAATATCGGCAAGGTGCTCGCGGAGTCGCATTCGGCCGAGGAGACGCCGATGGAGAATCCGGAGTACTACCAGTACGACATCAATGTGCCGGAGGTGACCGAGGTCTGGCGGCGCGGTTCGGTGGTCGCGTCGTGGCTGCTGGATCTGACCGCGGCCGCGCTGCACGCCGATCCGGAGCTGTCGACCTTCGGCGGCCGGGTCTCCGATTCCGGTGAGGGCCGCTGGACCATCCACGCCGCGGTCGACGAGGGCGTGCCCGCGCCGGTACTGTCCGCGGCGCTGTACCAGCGCTTCTCCTCGCGCGGCGAGGCGCTGTACGCCGACAAGGTGCTCTCGGCCATGCGCAAGGCGTTCGGCGGGCACAACGAGCTGCCGGGTAAGTAGGAAACGGCGAAGGGCGGTGGGATTTCCCGCCGCCCTTCGCTTTTCAGCGCGTCAGGCCAGATGCAGAGCCTGCAGGCCGAGTTTCAATACCGCCAGCGGACCGTAGAACAGCAGGTACGCGGCGCCGGTCAGGAAAGCCATATCTCTCTCTTCTCAGTCGAACGATCTATCGATCCAGTCGATGGTCTGCATGCCGAAAAGGTCTGTGCCCCAGCCGTACAGATCGGTCAGCATGCGTCCCATGCTGCAGTCGGTGGGCTGGTAACTCACCTCGGTCCCCTGCGATCGGTAGGTATCGGCCAGTTCGCGGGAGTCGCGGGCGGGCACCAGCGACATGAACGAGTCGTCGGCCGCGCAGGAGGTGATCATGACCTTCGCCTTGGGCGTACCCGACCTGCCGAGCACATTGTCCTCGAACACCGCCTGGAAGGCGGGCTCGTCGGCCGGGTTCAGTCCCGAACTGAACAGCAGGTTCAGCGGAATCATCGGCATACCGAAGTAGGCCGGGGTCTGGCACTGCGTGCGGAAGGCATTGGCGACGGCCAGTCCGGCCGGATTCAGCTTCTCGTCCAATTTCATTTCCGGATACCAGGGTTCGAGTCCCAGCAGCGTCGCGAAGACGAAACCGGAGCCGACCGATCCATCGGCCACCCGCATGAAGTTGCGCGGATTGACGACCATGCCCTCGAGCATCGCCGACTTCACATTCAGTTCGGGCGCGTACCGCGGCTGCAGTTCCGCCGACATGGCCGCGCCCACACCGCCGCCCGCGATGCCGAACAGGCCGATCTGCGCATTCGGATCCAGTCCCGCCTCACGATGATTCAGCGCCGCGCGCACACCGTCGAGCTGGGCGTGGGCGGCGAACTTCCCGGCGAATACGCCGTGCGGGCGGCGATCGCCGTCGTTGCCGACATCGGAGATCATCACCGCGTAGCCCTTGTCGAACATCAACGCCAGCGGGCCCAGCGCCGACCAGGACGAGCCGTCGAGCGGATCACCGCCGGTCCACTGGGTGCTCGGATGACACGACCAGCCGACGCTGTCGTTGGCCTCCTGATACGAGATGACCCGGCGATCGGAGTTGGCGCGACCGTCCTTGGGAATCATCAGGATTCCGGTGCTGATCACCGGGGTGACGCCGTCGAGTGCGGTGGTGACGTACATGAGTTTGTACGCCTCGACCGAATTCGGCTTCACGCCGAGGAACATCACGTCCACGGGTTTGGCCTTCAGTACCGTGCCGGGCTGTTCGGCCCCGGTCAGCGGCGGCTCCTGATAGAACGGATCGTCGAACATCAAGGCCCGGAAGGCTTCCTCCGGCGTGGCCGCGGGCGAGTCCTGGATCGTGCCGACCACGAAGCCGTTGAAAACTCGGTCCAGGCCGGGGGTGCTGTTCGGGATCTCGGGCGAATCCGGTTGGGCCACGGCGATTCCCGTGGCGCACAGGCTCAGTGCCAGGGCGGTGATCGCCGTGGCGAACAGGGTGCGAGGCAACGTCAGTCTCCTTGTCCGGCGGGCTCGACGCGCAGCTCACCGGCGGCCGAGGTCAGCAGCTGCGGAATGTTCATGAACGGGCGATGCGATTCCAGCTGGATCTCGTACGGCGTGCGCATCGTGGCTTCCACCGCGGGCCAGTTGTTCTCGACCTGGAACCGGTACTTGGGCAGCAGTTCGGTGGCGATGTAGTCCCAGCGCTCGTCGAAGACCGACCAATTCCAGCTCGGCAGCGGCAGGACCAGCCGCATGGGCTGACCGTTGTTCGCGATGAACGGGATTCGCACCGGCCGGAACTCACGCGGCGGCACCACACCCGCGATGGACGGCGATCCGGCCGCACCGCTGAGATAGGTGATCGCCTCGCCGATACTGCCCTTGTACGCGCGGGTCTCGTCCCACTGCGCGGCGACCGCCCAGAGCTGTTCGCGGCGCAGCAGCGTGGCATTGCCCTCGGCGATGCGGCCCTCGTCGCCGGAGGCGACATCGCGCCAGGCGGCCATGATGTCGCCGCCGAACAGTCCCGCCGCCTCGAATTCCTCGAGTGCGGGCAGACCGCCGGTGACGTAGGCGTCGTGCATGGGCATCAGATCCGAGAAGATGTTCTTCTGCATCACCAGGATCATCCCCAGGATCCACTGCAGATCCTCGGGCGCGATGCGCGGTCCGGCCTCGGCGAGGGCGCGCAATCCCTCGGGCAGCAGCGCGACCGCCTGCGGGCCCGCGGTCTGTTCCACCGCGCCGAGCACGGTGCGCGCGGCCTCGGAGATGCCCGGCAGATCGTAGATATTGCTCACCAGATCGAAATCGACCATACCGCCGCCGAAGTCGGCGCCGACCTGGCCACCCATTCCGGCCCACTGCAGTTCGCGATGGTCCAGCTGCAGATTCTCGTAGTAGCGGTAGGACTTGACGAGGTTCTCGCGATTGGCCTGTACGCCGGTGCGTGGGTTCCAGGAGGGCAGGTCGATTCCGGCCTTGTTGCTCACATCGACCAGCCAGTACTGATAGAGCAGGGCGGCGTACCGGGTGGGAGCGACGCCCCGGGCACGGGCCTGAGCCAGCAGGCCGCCGAGTTCGGCCTCGTCGTAGGGCAGCTCGGGATTCACCCCGCCCGGCCCCTGCGCCGCGTCGCGGTTGACCAGGGGCAGATCCAGATAGCGATCCACCTCGTCCGCGGCGAGGGCGGTGCCAGTGGTTCCGAGTCCGATGGTGACCAGTGCCGCGAGAGCCAGTCCCGCGCCACGCACAAGCGCGCCGATGCGCATGGTGTAGAGCCTTCCGCTTGGCGGTTGACGATCGAACAAGCCGGGCCGAGCCAATTAGCTATCCAATAGCTTCCTACGGACTCGAATAATATCCCTGAGATTGACCTTCGATCGACCTGTCGTTTACGAGGACATTACCAACCGCAGGTAGGTGGCAGTCCAATCCGATCATGAGCGGATCTGTCCGGCACGGCCGATCGGATCGAGCGAGCAAATAGCCTGGTGATAGCGGTGTTTGCTCATTCGTCGAAGATGACGCGGCATCGAACTTCATGTGTCATTCGATGATTCATTTCACAATCGGGTGACAAACAATGCCGGGATCTCTACTCACCGGCACAGGCGGTACGGTCGGGAGCCATGCGCATCGTTTCGGGGATCCTGCTCGCCGTCACCGCGGTCGCCCTGTCGGCCTGCTCGGGTAGCGGCGGCGGTGGCGGCAATTCCACCACCGTCGCGAACCCGTCCACGACGACGAGCGCCGGAGCGACCCCGGCGAGTACCACGACCGCCGGTCGAATCGACTGCGCGGCAGGCTATCTCGCCCAGTTCACGCCCCGCCAGAAGCTGGCGCAGCTGCTGACCGTCGGCATCACCGGCGCGACCGACGCCGAGAACGCGGTGCGCACCGAGCAGATCGGCGGCATCTTCGTGGGCAGCTGGACCGATCCGGGGCTGTTGGCGGACAAGCAGATCGACCGGGTCAAGGCCGCCGCGCGCACCCCGCTCATGGTGACCATCGACGAGGAGGGCGGCCGAGTCTCGCGGCTGCGCAATGTGATCGGGGCGGCCCCCTCGGCCCGGGTCGCCGCGCAGACCGTCTCCGACGACGAGTTCTACAAGCAGAGCGTGGCCCGCGGCACGGCCATGAAGGAGCTCGGCATCACCGTCGACTTCGCCCCGGACGCCGATGTGAGCGATCAGCCCGACGACAGTGTGATCGGCGACCGCTCCTTCTCCGATGATCCGGAGGTGGTCACCCGCTACGCGGGCGCGTTCATCCGCGGGATGCACGACGCGGGTCTGGGCGCGGTCATGAAGCATTTCCCCGGCCACGGTTCGGGTTCGGGCGATTCACATACCGGCGCGGTCCGCACGCCGCCGCTGGACCAGTTGCAGCAGAAGGATCTCGTACCGTTCCGCAATCTGATCGGATCGGGCGCGGGGGTGATGGTCGGACACCTCGACGTGCCCGGACTGACCACCCCCAACACCCCGGCCAGTATCAGCCCGCAGGTGATGGCCCTACTGCGACACGGCGACGGCTACGGCGCGGCCGCCTTCGACGGGCCGATCTTCACCGACGATCTGTCCGGCATGGCCGCCATCACCAACCGGATGGGTATCGAGGACGCGGTGGCCGCGGCGCTCGAGGCCGGGGCCGACAACGCCCTGTGGATTTCGAGCACCGCGGTCCCGCAGGTACTCGACCGGCTCGAGCAGGAGGTGCGCGAGGGGCGGTTGTCGATGCGGCAGGTCGACCAGTCGGTGTTGCGGATGGCTCGCTTCAAGGGCATCCCGCTGAACTGCTGAGCATCCGCGAATCACCGGCAATTACCCTCCGGAGAACTTACCTTGGAGTAAGATAGGGGTTTCGACATGGTCTAGGAGAGTGGATGGCAGGCGGAACGAAGCGGCTTCCCCGGGCGGTTCGTGAGCAGCAGATGCTGGACGCCGCCGTCGAGGTGTTCTCGCGCAAGGGTTATCACGACACCTCGATGGACGCCATCGCCGCCGAGGCCAAGATCTCCAAGCCGATGCTCTATCTGTACTACGGATCCAAGGACGAACTGTTCCGCGCGTGCATCGCGCGCGAGGCCGTCCGATTCATCGAGGCCGTCGCGGTAGCCGGCAACCCCAGCCTCACCCCGCACGAGCAGTTGCGGGCGGGCTTGGAGGCGTTCCTGTCCTATGTCGACAACAATCGGCTGTCCTGGCAGGTGCTCTATCGGCAGGCCCTCGGACAGCAGCCGTTCGCCTCGGAGATCAGCAACAGCCGCGAGCGGATCATCGAGCTGACCGCCAAACTGCTCGAGTCCAGCGCCAAATACGCCGAACCCGGAACGAATTTCGACATCGTCTCCGTCGCGGTGATCGGCGCGGGCGAGGCCATCGCCGACCGCATCGCCAGCGGTGAGGTGAATGTGGCCGAGGCCGTGGATCTGCTGGACAACCTGGCCTGGCGCGGTCTGGCGGGTAAGAAGAAGGCCGAGTAGCGAAACGCGAAAAGCCGCAGGTCATCCGGGTCGGCCGCGGATCGGATCCCCCATGCGATCCGATCCGCGGCCGCCGAAAGACGTGCGGCTCAGCGCAATGTGGCGGTCAGGTGCGGATAACCCTTCTTCGGGTTCTTGAGCGCCAGATCCCAGCCGCCCTGTACCTGATCGGCGTACACATTGACCGTCGACGGTAGCAGGATGGGCTTGCCGAACTTCACCGAGTAGGTGGTCCGTGCGGGCACCCGGCCCTCGATCACACCCAGAATCGTTGCGGCCGACCACATGCCGTGCGCGATCGAACGAGGGAAGCCGAAGGCCTTCGCGCTCAGCGCGGACATGTGGATCGGATTGCGATCGCCCGAGGCCGCGGCGTAGCGGTGGATCTGGGCCTGGCCGACCTTCAGCGTGCGCAGCGGCGGCGGGGGTACCTCGTCCGGTTTGGCCTCCGGCTTCGGACCGCCCGACAGCGACGTCTTCTGCTGATGCAGGAACGTCGTCACCTGCCGCCACACCAGTTCCCGGCCGACATTGATCTCACTGATCGCGTCGACCAGCAGACCCTTGGGATGTTCGCGCAGATTCTCCACATGCGCCTTGAAATCCAGCGGCTCGCTGATCGAGATCTCGCGGGTGCGCTCGATCACGTTCTCCGCGTGCACCGCGCCCACCGCGACGAACGGGAAGTCGCGCGCGACGACCAGTTGCATCACCAGCGGGAAGGTGAGGACGAACGGATAGGTCAGGGGCAGCGAATCACCGAAGCGCAGGCCGGTCGCGTGGCAGTAGGCGGCCAGATTGTCGGCATCGACCTTCAGACCGTTCAATTCGATCGCCCGGTCCGGGATCTGGGATTTACGCGCCGAAACCAGCGGCAGCGGAACGGCTCCCAGCGCGGCCTTCAGATAGAGATTGCCGGTCTTGGGCGGCTCGTGCAGCGAGATGGTCTGGGTCATCATGCTCCGATCAGGGCCTGGCCGCAGACGCGAATCACGTTGCCGCTCACCGCGTTCGAGGCCGGGCTGGCGAAGTAGGCGATGGTCTCGGCGACGTCCACGGTCTGCCCGCCCTGGTACAGCGAGCTGAGCAGCCGACCCGCCTCGCGGGTGCCGAGCGGGATGGCGGCGGTCATGGCCGTCTCGATGAAGCCGGGGGCCACCGCGTTGATGGTGATGCCCTTCTCGCCCAGTTTGGGAGCCTCGGCGTTGACCATGCCGATGACGCCGGCCTTGGAGGCGCCGTAGTTGGTCTGGCCGCGGTTGCCCGCGATGCCCGCGATCGAGGACACGTCGATGACGCGGCCGCCCTGCTTGAGCGCGCCCTTGGCGACCAGGCCCTCGGTAATCCGGTGCGGCGCGGCCAGATTCACGTTCAGCACCGAGTTCCAGCGCGCGTCGTCCATATTGGCGAGCAGCTTGTCGCGAGTGATACCGGCGTTGTGCACGATGATATCGATGCCGCCGAAGCGCTCGGTGGCGAATTCGGCCAGCTTGTCCGCGGCGTCGGGGGCGGTGACGTCGACCGCGAGGGCGACGCCGCCGACCTTGTTGGCGGTCGCGGCCAAAGCCTCACCGGCGGCGGGGATATCGGCCACGATGACCTTCGCGCCGTCGCGGGCGAAGACCTCGGCGATGGTCGCGCCGATACCGCGCGCGGCGCCGGTCACCACGGCGACCTTGCCGTCGAGCGGCTTGTCCCAGTTGATGTCGGCGGCGGCGTTGTCGTCCTTGCCGACCCGGAACACCTGGCCGTCGACGAACGCCGACTTACCCGACAGGATGAAGCGCAGGGTCGACTCCAGACCCGTTGCGGTCGAGGCGGCCTCGGGGTGCAGGTACACCAGATTCGAGGTGGCTCCGCGCAGCAGCTCCTTGCCGACGCTGCGGGTGAAGCCCTCGAGCGCGCGCTGCGCGATCTGGGCCTCGACGCTCGACGCCAGCTCGGGGGTGGTGCCGACGACGAGCACACGGCCGGAGGCGGCGATGCTGCGCATGGCGGGCTGGAAGAACTGGAACAGCTGCTCGAGTTCCTCGATCGAATTGAGACCGGTGGCGTCGAACACCAGTGCGCCGAATTTCACGCCCTGGCTGATGGAGTCGGCGAAGGTGTAGTCCGACAGCAGGTTTCGCGCGGCGTCGGCGACGCGGCCCTTACCGCCCAGCAGCACCGGGCCGGGCAGGGCGGGCTCACCCGGAGTGTACCGGCGCAGCGTCTCCGGTTTCGGCAGGCCCAACTTGCCGGCCAGGAAATTACCGGGGGCCGAGTGAACGAACGATCCGTAGAGGTTGGGAGCGCCCTTGCTCTTGCTGGCTGCCACTGTTCCTACCTTTTCCTTCGTGTCGAATGTGGTCGGCATGCAAATCCGGCTTGCCCCGAGCGTCTTTTCGCACATCTACGGGGTACGGTGTCGACAATGAACTTACTCCAGAGTAAGTTTAATGTAAACCGACGTCGAGACATGTGGAGACTCGAGTGACCAGCAAAGCCCGTTCGACGAAGGCCGCGTCCGCGAGCGGCGGGGCCAAGAACACCAAGCAGACCCGTCCCGTCGCTGTCATCGGCGGTAACCGGATTCCGTTCGCTCGCTCGGACGGCCGCTACGCCCACGCCTCCAACCAGGACATGTTCACCGCCGCGCTCAACGGTCTGGTGAGCCGGTTCGGCCTGCAGGGCGAGCGGCTCGGCATGGTCGTCGGCGGCGCGGTGCTAAAGCGCGTCGGCGAGCACGGCATGATCCGCGAGAGCGTGTTGGGCAGCGAGCTGTCGCCCTACACCCCCGCGCACGATCTGCAGCTGGCCTGCGGCACCGGCCTGCAGTCGCTGGTCACCGTCGGCGACGCGATCGCACTGGGCCGCATCGAGGCCGGCATCGGCGGCGGCACCGACACCACCTCCGACGCGCCCATCGGCGTGAGCGAGGCCGCCCGCGAGTGGATGCTCGACGCCAATCGCGCCAAGAAGAACAGCGATTACGTGAAGCTGGTCGGCAGGCTGCGCCCGAGCATGGTCGGCATCGAGATCCCGCGCAACGCCGAGCCGCGCACCGGACTGTCGATGGGTGAGCACGCCGCCATCACCGCCAAGGAGTTCGGGATCGCCCGCGAGGCGCAGGACGAGCTGGCCTACCTGTCGCACAAGAATATGGCCGCCGCCTACGATCGTGGCTTCTTCGACGATCTGATCACCCCGTTCCTCGGCCTGACCCGCGACGACAACCTGCGCCCGGGTTCCACGCTGGAGAAGTTGGCCACGCTCAAGCCGGTTTTCGGCGTCAAACTGGGCGACGCGACCATGACCGCGGGCAACTCGACCCCGCTCACCGACGGCGCGTCGGCGACGCTGCTGGCGAGTGAGGAGTGGGCGGCCTCGCGCAATCTGAAGCCGCTGGCCTACCTGGTCGACAGCGAGGTCGCCGCGGTCGATTACGTATGGGGTCCGGACGGGCTGCTGATGGCCCCGACCTACGCCGTGCCGCGGCTGCTGGCGCGCAACGGACTCACGCTGCAGGACTTCGACTTCTACGAGATCCACGAGGCCTTCGCCTCGGTGGTGCTCGCGACCCTGCAGTCGTGGGAGTCGGATCAGTACTGCAAGGAGCGCCTCGGCCTGGACGGCGCGCTCGGCTCGATCGATCGCGGCAAGCTCAATGTCAACGGCTCCTCGCTGGCGGCGGGTCACCCGTTCGCCGCGACCGGCGGGCGCATCGTCGCCCAGGCCGCGAAGCAGTTGGCGGAGAAGGGTTCCGGGCGCGCGCTGATCTCGATCTGCGCCGCCGGCGGCCAGGGCGTCGTGGCGATCCTGGAGCGCTGACCGCCTCGCGCGCCGCTATCCGGCCGGTCTCGGATAGCGGCGCGCGATCTGCCGACCGGCCAGATCGAAGGTGCGCCGGGCCAGGCCGGAGATGCTCGTCCCGTCATAGCCCGCGATGGCCGTGCGCAGCGTGTCGTGCAGCGGTTCGGTCCAATGTTCGGCGATACCGCCCGCCCCGGCCAGGACACCCGCCACCGATCCGGCCGTCGCGCCGTTGGAATCGGTATCCCAGCCGCCCTGCACCGTCAGGCCCACGGTCCGGGTGAAATCACCCGCGCCCCAGAGCAATCCGGCGGTGATCAGCGCGGCGTTGCCGACCGCGTGCGACCGGTCGTAATGCGCGTGGCGCGCGTGAATCGCCGTGATCGCCCGCTCCCAGCCGATACCGCGCCGATGATCGGCCCGCACCAGCGCGATGGCCTCGGCCAGGCGCGAGCCGGCCGGAATCGCCTGCTGCGCCTCGTGCAGCGCCGCGGCCGCGGAGTCGGCGATGAAGGCCGAGGCGATCAGCGCGGCCGCCCAGCGCGCGGCCCAGACGCCGTTTCCGGTATGCGAGACCTCGGCGTCGCGGGCCGCCAGATCGGCCGCCCGCAACGGATCACCCGGGCACACATAGCCATAGGCGTCGGCACGAATCAGCGCGCCGATCCATTCCCGATAGGGATTGCGATAGCGCGCGGTGACCGGCGGGGAGAAGCCGTCGATGAGATTGCGATAGGCCACCCGCTCGGCGGTGTAGGTCTGCAGGAACGGCAGTAGTTCCAGCCACTGCCCCGCCACATCGTCGGCGGTGAAACTCCAGCCCTGCTGTTCGAGTAGATGCAGGCCGAGCACGGTGTAGTCCAGATCGTCGCCACGCGGGCAGCCGTCCACGCGACCGAATGTGGATTCGGGCCAGTTGCCCTGTAATTCGCAGCCCTCCGGCATCGGGCTGAGCACCGGCACATAATCGGCCAGCGGGTAGGCGTCGGCGCGCTCGAGGTAGGCGCGGATGCGCGCGGGCGTCCACACCGGACCGTTCTCGAACGGTTTGCCCAGCGTGGCGCCGACACAGCGACCGAGCCAGCCGCCGAGGATGCGGTCGTAGAGGTGGTCCGGGACGGCGGCCGAATCGCCGCGGGCGGGCGGTTCGTCGACCTCGCCGCCCTCCTCGACATACGGCCAGGCCGGATCGTGGGGCGCGGCCTCCACGCGGTCGAGCATCCGCCAGCAGGCCGCGGGATTGGGGATCGGGGTGTGGGTGAGGTCGTGTATCTCCTCGGCGAATTCGTCGACGAGATACCCGGATTCGCGACGCTGCCGCCACTCGAAGTACAGCAGGGCGCGCGGATCCGCCTCGGGGTGGCCGAAGACGGCCGGCTCAATGGGTTCCATGATCTTCACAGGTGGGAATGAATACGTTCGCAAGATGGGATACCCAATGGGTCAGCGGACCGAACTCGTCGGGGACAGCCGCAGCGTGGACAGGGCCGCCGACACCACCTCCGACAGCAGCGGCAGCGATTCGTCGCGCTGCGGCGCGCGGGCCCACCACCGCCCCTCATGGGTGTGCCGGCCGAAGCCGGTGGGCAGGATGACATTGCTGCGATGCGAACCGATATCCACACCGTGTCTTTCCAACTGGACGGTATATTCCAGGGCCGGATAGCCGTCGAAGACCGCGATGAATGTGCGCCGCGGCGGGCGCTCTCGAACGAGTACCGGACCGGGAATTCCGCGTACGGTCAGCTCGCCCAACAGTAAGGCTCCCAACGGTTCCGGAGTGTTCACCGCGGCGATCGCGTCGACGAGAGGTAACACGACGAATCCGGGCGATGTGACATGGACCCTGGGCAATCCGAACACGCTACGATATGCGCATGCCCAATCCTGCGGTGTGACAAGTTCTTCCAACCGCACGATAAACCTCGCTCGGCATCTCTTGCGTACCGGCTCTGTGCCCCGACGCCGGTGTGGTCTAGACAGTCAATCCTGTAATCGCAAGCCATGACACCGATTTCGGTGAATCGTTAGCGAATTATCAAGGACCAGCTAGTGGAGTGCGCGCTTACCGACCGGCCGTCACTGTACTTGCATCGGCGTGGTGAACAAATAGCGAGAGCTATTTGCATGAAATCCGCGGAAATAACCGCGGCGCATCCGGTTGCCCGTTTTCGACGGGCGCGCCGGGTACGCTCGGATCGTAGCCGAACGGGATACCTGGGAGGTTCGTCATGGCGTGCGATCTGATGCTCATTGCCTACGACGGGTCCGAGAACGCGAAGCGCGCGGTCGAGTACGCCGGACGATTTCTGTCCGCGACCAAGGCGGTGGTGCTGACCGCGTGGGAGCCGATGGTGCGCCAGGCCGCGCGGGTCTCCGGATTGTCGGGGGTGATGCAACCGGAGTGGATCGCCGACGAGGAGATCGAGGACATCGCCTACGTCGACGCCAAGCACATCAATGCCGAGGGCGTGCGGCTGGCCAAGCTCGCGGGGCTCAATGCCGAGGCCCGGACCGCGGAATGCACCTCGACGATCTGGAACGCGATCGTGGATGTGGCCGACGAGCTCGATGTAGACATCATCGTGGCAGGAACCCGCGGCGCCACCGGAATTCGCGCGCTGCTGCACTCCAGCGTCGCCGAGGCGGTGCTCAAGCACTGTCATCGCCCGATCCTGCTGGTGCCGCCCGGGAAGAATCCCGTGGGCCACGAGCACTAACCGGCGGCCCGCAGCGCGCGCAGGGCGCTCAGCTCGGCCTCGGTCGGGGCGTCGGTGACGACCGGCTCCTCGGCCACGCGCAGCTCCCAGCCGGTGGCGGCCCGCACCTGCTCGACGGTGACGCCCGGATGCACCGCGGTCAGGATCAGTTCGCCGCGCTCATCGGGGCGCAGCAGTCCGAGATCGGTGACGACCAGGGTCGGGCCCTTGCCGCGCAGGCCGTAGCGTGCCCGCTCACCCTCTCCGGCGCCGTGTCCGAGCGAGGTCACGAATTCCACGCGTTCCACGAAGGCCCGCGCCGAATGCCGGACGACCACGAACACCTCACCGCACGAGGCGGCGATCTCCGGCGCGCCGCCCGCACCGGGCAGGCGCACCTTCGGATCGGCGTAGTCGCCGACCACGGTGGTGTTGATATTGCCGAACCTATCGATCTGCGCGGCGCCGAGGAAGCCGATATCGATACGCCCCGGCTGCAACCAGTAGTTGAAGATCTCGGGGACGCTCACCACCGCGTCGGCGGTTTCGGCGAGGATGCCGTCGCCGATCGAGGCGGGCAGGCGATCCGGTTTGGAGCCCAGCGTGCCGGATTCGTAGATCAGCACCAGCCCCGGCGCATGCGTGGTGCGGGCGAGATTGGCCGCGGTGGAAGGCAATCCGATGCCCACGAAGCAGCGCTGCCCGTCGCGCAGCGCCCGCGCGGCGGCGACGCTCATCATCTCGTCGGTGGTGTAGCTCATGGGTGGCTCCCGGTCGTCGAATCGTGCACGCGCTCAGCGAGCCAGCCGGTGAACGCGTCCCGGTCGCGGCTGATGGCGTCCCAGGCCGCGTAGTAGGCGTTGTCGCGATCGGAATAGCCCTGTGCGTAGGACGGATGCGCACCGCCGGGCACCTCGGCGACCGCGGTGACCACCCACGCGGGCAGCACGATCGCGCCCGGGAGCGGGGTCAGCTCGTCGACGATCTCCTCGACGGTCACCAGGCTGCGCCGCGCGGCGAGTACGGCCTCCTTCTGCACACCGAGCAGTCCCCACAGCTGCACATTGCCCGCCCGATCGGCCCGCTGGGCATGGACGATCGTGACATCGGGATTCAGCGCCGGGACCGCGGTCAGCCGCTCGCCGGTGAACGGGCACTCGATGGGTTTGATGGTGTCGGTGACCGCGGGCAGATCGGTGCCGGTGTAGCCGCGCAGCACCGCGAACGGCAGTCCCGACGCGCCCGCCACATAGCGGTTGGCCATCCCCGCGTGGCTGTGCTCCTCGATCTCGAGCGGTGCGGGCCAGGAGTTCTCGACCGCATCGCGGAAGCGGTGCAGGGATCCGACGCCGGGATTGCCACCCCACGAGAACACCAGTTTGCGCGCGCAACCCGCGCCGATCATCTGGTCGTAGACGATATCGGGCGTCATGCGCACCAGGGTCAGCTCGCGCCGCCGCTGCCGGATGATCTCCTGCCCGGCGGCCGTCGGGATCAGATGCGTGAAGCCCTCCAGCGCGACCGTATCCCCGTCGTGGACGAGCTGTTCCACCGCGGCGGCAAGGGAAACGATCTCGGTCATATTCGGCATCATAGAGAAGGAAACCGAATCCCGTTGCGGCTCAGCGTTGTTGCAGCCAACGCCAGGAATCGTCGGGATTCGCGCGGGCGGGGGCCAGATTCGGGCCGAGAACGTCGGGTTCGGGCGTGGACATCGCGAGGCGGCGGAAGGCGTCCGCGGGCGGGGACAGGGCGTCGCCGCGGCGGCTCAGCACGGCCGTCTCCACCACCGGGACGTAGCGGGCCAGCGGCAGTGTCGCCACCGCGGGGCCGCACAGCGAGCGCACCGACGCCGGGGCCAGAGTCAGGCCGTGCCCGGCCGCGGTCATCGCGACCGCGGTGGACATCTGGGCGACGATCCGGATCGCCGGGGCGATGCCGCCGAGACGGCAGGCCTCGGTCAGATGCTGATGCAGGCCGCCCCACGCGCCGGGCGCGGGGGCGAAGAACTGTTCATCGGCCAGATCCGCGAGATCGACGCGACCGTCCTGGCGGCGCGCCAGGGCCATCGGCAGTACCGCCACCAGTGGTTCGCGATGGATGACCGCGATATCGAGGCGGTGTTCGTGGCCCGGATCGACGGCGACCGGGGGGAGCTGGACGATGCCGATCTCGCTGCGGCGCAAGCGCACCGAATCGAGCACGCTCGCACCCAGCTCCTCGGTGTAGTCCAGTTCGACCTGCGGCCGCTCCCGGCGGTAGCGGGCGAGTAGTTCGGGCAGTACGCCCCAGCCGGTGCCCGCGTCGAACGACAGGGTCAGCCGCCCGGCCCGGCCCGCGCCGATATGTCGCACCGATTCGGTGACCTCGGCGATATCGGCCAGAATTCGCCGGGCCTTGACGAGCAGCTCGCGCCCGGCCTCGGTCGGATCCACGCCGCGGCGGTGCCGGACGAACAGCCGCACATCCAGTTCGGCCTCGAGCTTCCTGATCTGCGCGGTCAGCGGCGGCTGGGTGACATGCAACCGATCGGCGGCCCGCGTCACCGACCCCTCCTCGGCGACGGCGACGAAATAGACGAGCTGGCGCAGATCCATACCTGATCGTATGGCTGAGCCATATATTTCGTATTGGACATATACCTGGCAGTACGCGACTGTGAGACGGAACACAGATCGAAAGAGGTGAGCCGGTGCCCGAATTCACCTACGACGCACCCTGGCAGCGCATCGTCTTCGGCACGGGTTCGGTACGCCGTCAGCTGCGCTCGGAGATCGAACGCCTCGGCGTCGAACGGCTGCTCGTGCTGACAAGTCCGGCCCGGCAACGGATTTCGGCTGGGCTGCTGTGCTCGCTGTCGGATCTGGTCGCCGACGTCTTCACCGGCGTGCGCCCGCACATTCCGGTCGCGGTGGCCGAGGTGGCCGGTGATCGAGCCCGGGTCGCCCGCGCCGACGCCGTGCTGAGCCTCGGCGGCGGCTCCACCACCGGCACCGCGAAGGCCGTCGCGCTGGCCACCGGCCTGCCGATCATCGCCGTACCGACAACCTACGCCGGTTCGGAGGTGACGCCGGTGTGGGGACTGACCGAGAACGGCCACAAACGCACCGGGACCGATCCGGCCGTTCTGCCGCGCGTGGTCGTCTACGATCCGGACCTGCTGCGCTCGATGCCCGAAAGTATCGCCGCGGCAAGCGGTTTCAATGCCATGGCACATTGCGTCGAGGCCTTCTGGGCGCCGGGCCGGGGCAGCAGCGTCAGCGTGATCGCCGAGGAGAGCGTGCACGCGCTCGGCGCGGGCCTGCGCACCCTCGCCGAGGCCGGGGCCGATGCGGCCGCACCCGATCTGCTCTACGGCGCCTACCTGGCCGGATCGGCCTTCGCCACCGCGGGATCCGGCATGCACCACAAGCTCTGCCATGTGCTGGGCGGCGCGTACGATCTGCCGCACGCCCAGACCCACGCGGTCATGCTGCCGTATGTATTGGCATTCAACGCCCCGGGCGCGCCGGAGGCGGTCGATCGCATCGGCCGCGCCCTCGACAGCGCCGATCCCGTCGCGGCCCTGTGCGATCTGGCCAAGATCCTGGGCATCCCCACGAATCTGCGCGAAATCGGGCTCGCCGAAACCGATCTCGACGAGGCGGCCGCACTGACCGCGGCCGTGGTACCCGACGACAATCCCGTCCCCGCCGACCGCACCGCATTGCGCGCACTGCTCGCCGCGGCCTGGTCCGGCGCCGCCACCCCGGAGCACCCATGACCGACCGGCACACCCGCGAACGGCTCGTCACCGCCGAGGTCGAGGCGAGTTTCGCCGACGCGCCCCCGCGCCTGCGCGAGGTGATGAGCAGCCTGGTCCGGCATCTGCACGCCTTCGCCGGGGAGGTCCGCCTCACCGAGGAGGAATGGCAGCGCGGTATCGACTTCCTCACCCGCGCCGGACATATCACCACCGCCACGCGCCAGGAATTCATCCTGCTCTCCGATGTGCTCGGCCTGTCCATGCTGACCATCGGCATCAACGCGCCCGAGGACGAGAAGGCTACCGAGTCAACGGTTTTCGGCCCGTTCTTCGTCGACGACGCGCCGCGGATCCCGCAGGGCGGCGATATCGCGCAGGGGGCCAAGGGCGCGCCCTGCCATGTCAGCGGCACGGTCCGAAACACCTCCGGCGCGGCGGTTCCCGGCGCGCGCATCGATGTCTGGGAGGCCGACGAGGACGGCTTCTACGATGTGCAGTACGAGGGCGATCGGCGGGCCGGGCGCGGCTGGCTGACCGTGAACGACGACGGGTCCTATCACTTCTGGTCGGTGCTGCCCTCGCCGTATCCGATACCGCACGACGGTCCGGTCGGCGAACTGCTCGAGGCCGCACATCGCAGTCCGATGCGCCCGGCGCACTTGCACTTTCGCGTCACCGCGCCCGGCTACGCCACGCTGGTGACACACATCTTCGTATCCGGTGATCCACATCTGAGCAGCGATGCGGTCTTCGGCGTCAAGGACAGCCTGATCGTCGATGCGACCGAACATCCCGCCGGCCGCGCACCCGACGGCTCCGACCGCGACCGGCCCTACTACAGCATGACCTTCGATATCGTTCTCGCCCAGGAGATTCGGCCATGACCGCCCCTCGAGATATCGAGACCGACATCCTCATCATCGGCAGCGGACCCGCCGGCGGGGCGGCGGCGCTCGCCCTGGCCACACTGGGCGTCGACCATCTGGTGCTGACCAAATACCGCTATACGGCCAATACCCCGCGCGCGCACATCACCAATCAGCGCACCATGGAGATCTTCCGCGACCTCGGCATCGAGGACGATGTGCTGGCCCGCGCCACCCCGCACGAGCTGATGGGTCAGACCGTGTTCTGCACCAGTCTCACCGGCGACGAACTCGGCCGGGTGCGGGCGTGGGGCACCCATCCGGCCCGCGAGGCCGATTACACCCTGGCCAGCCCCAGCAGTAATTGCGATATTCCGCAGAACTACCTGGAGCCCATCGTCATTCAGCACGCGGCCTCGCGCGGCTCCCGAATCCGTTTCGACACCGAATATCTCGGCCTGACCCAGGACGACGACGGCGTCGAGGTGCGGGTGCGCGATCGGCTCGGCGGCAACGAATTCACCGTGCGGGCAAAGTATGTCATCGGCGCGGACGGCGGCCGCAGCGCCGTGGCCGCGGATATCGGGCTGCCGTTCGAGGGCGCGATGGATATCGCGGGCAGTATGAACATCGTCTTCCACGCCGACCTGTCGCATCTGGTCGAACATCGGCCCAGCGTGCTGTATTGGGTGCTGCGGCCGGGCGCGGATGTGGGTGGTATCGGCCTCGGACTGGTTCGCATGGTGCGGCCGTGGAACGAATGGCTCATCGTGTGGGGTTACGACATCAACGAACCGCCGCCCGATATCGACGACGAGGCGGCCACCCGGATCGCGCATCAGCTGATCGGCGACGACACCGTGCCGGTCACCATCCGCTCGACCTCGCTGTGGGGCAACAATCGGATGTATGCCACGGCCTATCGCGCCGGGCGGGTGTTCTGCGCGGGCGATGCGGTGCACCGGCATCCGCCGTCCAACGGGCTGGGCTCCAATACCTCCATCCAGGACTCCTACAACCTCGCGTGGAAACTCGCCTATGTGCTGAAAGGCGTTGCGGGCGAAGCACTGCTGGACACCTACAGCGCCGAGCGGATGCCGGTCGGGCGGCAGGTGGTGCTGCGGGCGAATCGGAGCATCGAGGAGTTCGGCGCGATCTTCGACGCCCTGGGCGTCGACGGCGGCAGCGATCCGGAGATCATGCGCGCGGCCATCGACGAGCGCCGCGACGATACCGAGGCCGGCGCCCGCAAACGCCGCGACCTGCGCGCCGCCCTCGAACTCAAGGATTACGAATTCAACGCCCACGGCGTGGAGCTCGGCCAGCGCTACCGCTCCGGGGCGGTACTCGGCGACGGCACCGACGAACCCGGCTATACCCGCGATCCGGAGCTGTATTACCACCCGACCACCTATCCGGGCGCACGGCTGCCGCATGCGTGGCTGGGTACCGGAACCGGCCATCGGGTCAGCACGCACGATCTGTGCGGGCACGGCCGCTTCGCGGTGCTCACCGGCATCTCCGGGCAGGCGTGGGCGGAGGCGGCGGTGGCCGTCGCCGACAAGTTGGGCATCGAGATCGCGGCCCACATCATCGGACCGGGTCGCGAGCACACCGATCTCTACGACGACTGGGCGCGGGTGCGCGAGATCGAGGAGGACGGCTGCGTGCTGGTCCGTCCCGATATGCATGTGGCCTGGCGCTCGCACGGCCTGGTCGCCGAGCCGGCCCGGAAATTGCTGGAGGCGCTGAGCGCGGTGCTGTCGGTCGAGGTGTGACCGCGAGAGCCGCCGACTATGGTCGGGGCATGGACGGCTTTCTGCTCGCACAGCCCGGCGGCGTGCTGCGGACCACGGGCGTCCGCGACACCTTCGATCAGCCGCGGGCCGCGGGCGCGGCGCTGCGGGCGGGGGCGGAGCTCGTGGTCGGCGCGCTGGCCTTCGATCCGCGCGATCCGGCCGCGCTGTGCGTACCGGAACACGCCGAGCACACCGCCGGAGCATGGCGGCCGGCCGCGGTGCCGCCGCTGCCGTCGGTCCGGGTGATCGCCGAGATCCCCAGTCCCGCCGAACATATCGCGCGGGTGACCAAACTGGTCGAACAGCTCTCGGATCCGGGGCAGCCGCTGCGCAAGGTGGTCGCCGCCCGATCGCTGCTGGCCGAGGCCGACGCCGAATTGGAACCGGATGTGGTGGCCGCGCATCTGCTGATCCGCCATCCGCGGGCCAATATCTTCGCCGTGGATCTGACCCCGGCCGGGCGCACCGGCGCGACGCTGGTCGGCGCGACGCCGGAGGTGCTGGTGGCCCGGCACGGCGACATCGTCACCCTGCGTCCGCTGGCCGGATCCATGCCGCGCCATCCCGATCCCGAGATCGATGCGCGGCGTTCGCGAGAGCTGTTGGCCAGCGGTAAGAATCGCGCCGAACACGCCTTCGTCATCGACTGGATCCGCGAGCGCCTGGCCACGGTGTGCGCCGAACTGTCGGTCCCGCCCGAACCGGAGCTGACCGATACCGCCGATGTGTGGCATCTGGCCACCCCCATCCGCGGTCGCCTGCGCGATCCGGCGGTCACCGCACTGGATCTCGCGGTCCTGCTGCATCCCACCCCCGCGGTCTGCGGCACCCCGACCGATCTGGCCCTCGAGACCATCACCGAACTCGAGGAGGAGCGCGGCTTCTACGGCGGCGCGGTCGGCTGGTGCGACGCGCGCGGCGACGGCGAATGGATGGTCGCGATCCGCTGCGCCGAACTGTCCGCCGACGGGCGCACCCTGCGGGCCTTCGGCGGGGGCGGCATCGTCGCGGCCTCGGATCCGCAGACCGAACTCGACGAGACGACCGCCAAGCTGCGCACCCTGCTGGGCGGGCTGCACTGCCCGGTGCCCGAGCGCATGTTGTAGGTTGGCTCGGAATACGACCCGTGTCGATGTATGGGAGTCCCGCGATGAAGTTTGCCGTTCCTGGGGTAGCGAGCGCCGTCGCCGGGGCTGTGTTGGGCGCCGTCGCGGTGTTCGTGATCACGATAGCGGCGCAGCAGAATTCGCGGCCCGAGGTGGATCGCAGCGGCAACGCCTCGTCGTCGCTGCTCAACAACGTTGAGTACGGCGCTCGCTGATCCGCCCGCACGCGCCGATCCCACCGCGCCCCTAGGCCGGCGCTGGCTCGTCGGGACGATCGGCGCGGCATTTCTGCTCACCTTTCTGCAGGCGCCCGGGCATACGGTTGCCGACACCAAATACGATCTGGCCCAGAACCCGCTGGGATTTCTCCAGCGTGCGGCCCATCTGTGGAGCAGTCAGGCGCCGATGGGCCAGGTGCAGAACCAGGCCTACGGCTACTTCTTTCCGCACGGCGCGTTCTTCTCCCTCGGACATGTTCTCGGCCTGCCCGCCTGGGTGACGCAGCGGATCTGGTGGGCGCTGCTGATCCTGGCCGGATTCTGGGGCATCGTCCGACTGTGTGAGGCGCTGGGCATCGGCTCGCGCGGCTCGCGGGTCGTGGCGGCCTTGGCGTTCGCGCTCTCGCCGCGCGTGCTGACCACACTCGGGTCGATCTCGTCGGAGACGCTGCCGATGATGCTCGCGCCCTGGGTGCTGCTGGCCCCGGCCGCGCTGGGCCGGATGCGATTGTGCAAGCGCGGGGCCGCCTCGCCCGCGGGCAGTGCGCTCGCGCTGGCGCTGATGGGCGCGGTGAACGCGGTGGCGACCGCGGCCGCGTTCCTGCCCGCGGCGCTGTGGTGGATCTCCTATCGGCCGAATCGCATGTGGTGGCGGTTCACCCGGGCGTGGATTCCGCTGCTGGTACTGGCCACCTTCTGGTGGGTGGTGCCGCTGCTGGTGCTGGGCAAGGTGAGCCCGCCGTTCCTGGACTACATCGAATCCTCCGGCGTGACCACGCAGTGGGCGTCGCTGGGCGAGGTGCTGCGCGGCACCGACAGTTGGACGCCGTTCGTCTCGCCCGAGCGGATCGCGGGCGCGGTCCTGGTCACCCAGCCCGCCGCGGTGCTGGCGACCGGATTGCTGGCCGCGGCCGGAATGGCCGGGCTGGCACTGCGATCGATGCCGTATCGGGGACGGTTCGCGCTGATCCTGATCGCCGGGCTGGTGGGAATCTGCGCGGGCTATGCCGGACAGCTGGGCGGGCCGTTCGCGGATTCGGTGCGGATCTTCCTGGATTCCGGCGGCGCGCCCCTGCGCAATGTGCACAAACTCGAGCCGCTGATCCGGCTGCCGCTGGTGGTCGGGCTCGCCCATCTGCTGCGCCGGGTCCCGCTGCCCGCCTCGGTGCGGATGCCGGTGTGGCGCAGCGCCTTCGCCCATCCCGAACGCAACCCGATGGTGGCCGTGACCGCGCTGATCCTGGCCGCGCTCACCCTGTCCACCTCGCTGGCCTGGACCAATCGCTTGGCCCCGCGCGGCGCGTACGACCATGTGCCCGGCTACTGGCAGCAGACCGCGGACTGGTTGGCGCACAATGCCGCCGACACCCGCGCGCTGGTCGTGCCCGGCGCACCCTTCGGCAGTCAGATCTGGGGACTGACCCGCGACGAACCGCTGCAGGCCCTGGCCACGACGCCGTGGGCGGTGCGCGACGCCGTCCCGCTCACCCCGCCCGGCGCGATCCGGGCCATGGATTCGGTGCAGCGGCTCATCGCCGATGGACGGCCCTCGACCGCGCTGGCCCCGACATTGATCGATCAGGGCATCGGAATTCTGGTGCTGCGCAATGATCTCGACCCGGACACCTCGCGCTCGACGCGGCCCATGCTCGCCCATCAGACCGTCGCGGGCTCGCCCGGATTGAGCAGGGTCGCCGAATTCGGCAACGAGATCGAAGTGGGTCACGGCGACGGACTGGTCACCGACGGCGATCTGCGCCCGGCCTATCCGGCGATCGAGATCTACCGCGTCACCGCGCCCCGGCCGGGCACACCGGCCGAGGTCCGCGGGGGTTCGGGCGCGCCCGATGCCTTCCCGGGCGCGTATACGACTCCGCTGAATTCGGTGCCGGTGGTGCGCGGCGGACCCGAGGTATTGGAACGGCTGCGACGCGACAACCCGAACAGGCCCGCGCTGCTGGCCGCCGACGCCGGGCGGGCCGGATTATCGGGCGAATCGGTGACGGTGACCGATACCCCGATGGACCGGGAGACCGATTTCGGCAAGGTGGACAATCACAATTCGGCCCTGCGTGCGCCGACCGACGCGCGACGCACCCACAATCTCGTACCCGACTACGCGGTACCGGGCGAGCGATCGGTGGAGGGCGAATGGTCGGGTGCGGTGGTGACCGCGTCCAGTTCGGCCGCCGACGCCACCCAGCTCGGCGGTTCGGCGCCGGGCAGTTCCACCGCGGCCATGGTGGACGGCGATCCCTCCACCGCCTGGCTGAGCAACAGCGCCGAAAGCGCCGTGGGCCAATGGGTTCGGCTCCAACTCGAGCGGCCGGTGCGCACCGGCGTACTGCATGTCACCACCAGTCCGGCCGCGATCGGAGATCCGGTGAAATGGCTCGAGGTGCGCACCGCCAATGGCACGGTCGCCGCGCGCATCTCCGAACCCGGTGCGCCGGTGTCGATTTCGCTGCCGCCCGGGCGTACCGACTGGCTCACCGTCACCGCCACCCGCACCGAGAACGGCACGGGCGGCGGGCAGTTCGGCATCAGCGAACTCTCGCTCGAGGACTATGCCGACCGCGAGGCCCCGGTATCGGTGGATATCCGCCACCGCACGGTACTGCCGCCGATCGCCGCGGGCACTCCGGTGCGCGGCTGGGATCTGGGACAGGAGTTCCCCGGGCGCAGTGGCTGTTTCGACTCCGAGGACCGGGTGCGCTGCAGTAAGGGTCTGGGACTTCCGCCCGAGGAGCCCGGTTCGTTCGAGCGCACGCTGCAGGTGCCCGAGCCGATGGCGGTCCAGCCACGACTGACCGTTCGCACCCGACAGGGCCCGGCGCTCGAGACGCTGCTCACCGATCACGACCGGCCGATCGCCCGGGGCAAGGCCGATGTCGGCGATCTGCGCGGTTCGGCCTTCGCGGCCACCGACGGCGACGATCGCACCAGTTGGATCGCGCCGGAGGATATGGTGCGAAATCCGGCCGGGCCCAAGCCGACTCTCACCATCGAGCTGCCGCGTCCGGAACTGGTGACCGGTGTGGAGGTGACCCCATCACGGGGCGCGCTGCCCGCCCGGCCCACCTCGGTCGCGGTGAATCTCGGCGACGGACCGCAGGTACACGAGATCGATCCCGACGCCGAACCTGGCACACCGGCGCGCCTGGAGTTGCAGCCGCGGGTCACCGATCGCATCGAGCTCAGTATCAACAGCTGGAAGACCGTATTGGACCGCACCGCACTGGGTTTCACCCTGGCGCAGCCGCCGGGCCTTGCGGAGATCACGGTGCTCGGTCCGGACTATCCGCCGCCCGCGCCGCTGGATCGACCGGTGACAGTCGACTGCGCGCACGGGCCAACACTGGCCGTGGCCGGTCGGATCGTGCACACCTCGATCACCGCGACGGCCGACCAATTGCGCTCCGGCGCACCGGTTCCCGCCCGGATCTGCGAGGAGGACGCGGACGCGGTGAGCCTTCCCGCGGGGCGGGTCGACGTCACTGCCACTCCCACCGAACTGTTCTCCGTCGACGAACTGCGTCTCGACCGTACCGACGCCGCGCCGCAAGCGATTTCGGCACCGCCGGGCACCCGCCTGCTGGTACTGCCGCTGAGCACCAATGTCGGTTGGCGCGCCCACACCGCCGACGGGCGCACCCTGGCCCCGATCGTGGTCGACGGCTGGGAGCAGGGCTGGCTCCTGCCCGCCGACGCCCACGGTCCGGTCACCGTCGAATTCCCGATCGATCGCTGGTACCGGCTGGCCATCTTCGGCGGACTGCTGCTGCTACTGCCCCTGATCGCTCTGGCCGTGCCCTGGCGGCGGCGCGCCGAAGTGCCGGTGCGACAACCCGATTCGCCGCCTGATCCCTGGCATGCCCGAATCGCGGGAATGGCCGGGCTGACCGCGGCCGCGCTGCTCATCTCCGGTCCGGTCGGGGCCGGGCTGGCCGTCGCGGGATTGCTCGCGAATCAGTTCCTGCCGCGGGTGATGCCCAGGGTGCTGGTGCTGCTCGCCGGGCTCGGTTCCGCCGTGGCGGCCGCGGCCCTGTCCACCGGACCGTGGCGTTCGCCGGACGGGTATATGGGCGGTTCGCTGTGGGTGCAGTTCCCGGCGCTGGTCGCGGTCGTCGCCGTGGGACTCGCGGCGCTCAGCCGAGACGACGCCGAACCCAGTGCCGCACCGGCTCCTCCACGAGCGCGTAACTGGCTGCGGCGAGCGGGACGGTGAAGGCGATCGTCAACAGCAGCACATGGACGAAATGTCCACTGAACGGGATGATTCCGAAGACCGGGAACACCATCCACAGCACCGCCAGATGCCAGATGAAGATGCCGTAGGACCAGCGACCCAGCGTCGCGGCGATCCGGCTCTCCAACAGGCGATGCCGTCCGTCGCCGAGCACCAGCGGCGCGAGCAGTCCGAAACCGATGAGCGCGCCCAGGCCCATTTTCAGCACATACTGCCAGGGCGCGCCGCGGACCAGCCCCGCCGGACCGGCCAGATCGGTTGCCGACAATCCGAAGGCGACCGCGGCGAGAATCCACATGGCCCAACGGTTTCCGGCGATGCGCCGCCAGCGCGGCGACTCGTCCTCCACCAGTTCGGCCAGCAGCATGCCCGCGGCGAACCACGGCAGATACCCCGGCAGCCAGTTGTCGGCGTGTATGGCGTCCGGGGTGGGTACGGGCAGCAGATTCCAGCCCAGGCTGAATACGCCCAGCGCCACCACGCTCGCGATCCGCCAGCGCGGCCGATGTATCCACATCAGTGCACAGGCGAGTGCGGGCAGCGCCAGATAGAAGGCCACCTCCACCGACAGACTCCACATCTGGGTGAGCCCGTCGGTCAGCGTCAGCGGCACGAATACCTGCAGCAGCGTCAGATTCGCCAGCCACACCCGCCGCCCGGCCGAATGCGCCGCCGAGGGAAGCAGTATCAGCACCGCGCACACCACCACCCAGTACGCGGGCAGAATGCGCGCGGCGCGATGCAGTAGATAACGCCGGGCGGGCGGGGCCGAACCGTGTCCGCGCGCGGCCGCCGCGTGCGGCCGCCACAGCAGGAATCCGGACAGGCCGAAGAAGACGGCCACGGCCATATCGAATCGTCCCCACACCCGGCCCAGCACCGGGACGCCGGACGCGCCGGTTTGAAAGGCCACGTGGGTGAGCACCACACCGAGCGCGGCCAGCGCGCGCATCCCCTCCAGCGCGGGGACGAACGCGCGCGACGGCACCCGCGCGGGTGCGATCTGCTCGGTCACGGTGGTGGTCATCGCGGTCCAGTGTGCCGGGTGCCGCGGTGTCGCGAATTACCGACCGGTTTGCCGAAGTTTCGGGCCTCAGCTCGGCATGGTCAGGTGCACGACTGTTAGTGTCGGGGCTCACGAACGCCGTGTGGTACGGAGTTCGAACCGGAACGGCCTGTTCGACGACGAGGAGAGTTGCATGGCACTCGGTGCCGGTACCAAGAGGACGGTTGCCTGCGTGCTCGTAGGGCTCGGCACGCTGCTGATCGTCGCGGCAGTGTTGACACCCACGTATGCGGTGAGTCAGCTGGCCAAGACTCCCCTCGATCTCGAGATCACCACGATCGCGACCAATAATCCGAACGCGCCGAGTGAGGTGCTGGATTCCAAGTCGCTGACCTCGGGAACCGGTCCGGCCAAGGTCGATCAGAACGTGTCGCTGATCTCGCAGCGCTTCCTTACGGTCGAGGATCCGTCCAACAAGACCGAGATGACCGTGCAGGCCGGTTCGACCCTGCGGCGCATCGATAAGCAGGGCGACACCGGCCTGCTCACCGCGACCATCGACCGGGTCACCATCGACCGCAAGACCGGTCAGCCGGTCGACACCGATCCGAACGGATCCATCGCGGCCGCGGTGAACAGCAAGGGTGAGAGCGTCGCGGATCCGGTGCAGCACACGGGCCTGCAGTACCGGTTCCCGATCGGGACCGAGAAGAAGGACTACCCGTACTTCGACATCAACGCGCGCAAGTCCTTCGATATGAAGTTCGTCGAGGAGACCGAGATCAACGATCTGAAGGTCTACCACTTCCAGCAGCAGGTCCCCCCGACCGATCTGGCCAAGGTCGTGAACGCGCCGACCAACAAGCTCACCTTCCCCGCCGCCAAATGGGGCGTCGAAGGTGAGGGCGATGTGACGATGGATCGCTTCTACACCGATATTCGCGATGTGTGGGTCGAGCCGGATACCGGCACGGTCATCAAGGGCGCGGAGCAGATTCATCTGTACTACGCGCGCGAGGCCGCCAAGCCCGAGGTGACCGCGCTGAAGTCGAACCTGGTCTTCGACCCGAAGACGGTCGACTCGCAGATCGCCGAGGCCAAGAAGTACACCGACGAGCTGTCGCTCTACAGCCGGATCCTGCCGATGGTGCTGGGCGTCATCGGCGCCGTCGCGCTGATCGTGGGTCTGGTGCTGGGCCTGTTCGGCGGGGGCGAGGACAAGCCGGGCCGGGTGGTGCGCAAGCGGACCCCCGCCGACGCGGGCGCCGACGATCAGCCCACTCAGCAGATCAATCTGGGCAAGCGGCCCTAGCGAATTCGCTGCCGAGGCTCCCCGGAGGTCGACTCCGGGGAGCCTTTGTTTTCACCACCGACGGCCAGCAGCACCAGCGCGATGATGGTCACGGTGACCGCCGCGGCCACGACGGTCGCGAGCGTGATCAGCGCGGGCAGCGTGCCGACCAGCGTCAGCGCGAGCGCGACCTCGACCGCGAGTCCGATCCAGGTGACGACCGCCGGTGCGGTGCGATCCACCGCGATCGCCGACAACAGCGCCCCCTGCAGCAGCGCCAGCAACGCCCCGTCGAGGGCGAACAACCACAGCAGTCCCTCGATCGGCGCGTAGTCCCGTCCCGCGAAAAGCGATGCCAGCGGCGCGAATACGGCCGCTCCCACCACGGCCACCACCCCCACGGCCGACAAAACCCCCAGCGCGTCACGCACGGCCCGCGCCGAATGCTGCGGCTGCGCCATCCGCGGATACAGCACCACCCCCACCGCCTGCGGCAACCAGAACGCGATCTTGGTGGCAATGGCCCCCAACGCATACCGACTGGCATCCGCATCCGCCAGAACCACCCGAGCCACCAGCAGATCCGCCGAAGACAACGCCATCAACGCCGCCTGCACCTGCGCCGCGCGCAACACCGCCCACACCCCACCGGCCTTGGCCGAGATGAACACCCGATCGGGGACAACAACTTCCGCCGCGGAAGCTTCCGATTCGGGGGCCGCACTTCCTGCCGAAAGAGTTTCCCATTCGGGGGCCGCACTTCCCGCCGAGGAAGTTTCCGATTCGGAGCGCTCGACTTTCGCCGAGGTCGGTCGCGGTTCGGGCGGTGCGCCCCACGCAGAGGTATTTCCCGTGCGGTTCGGCGGGATCGGTTCGGCGGAGGTGGCGTGGTAGGCGAAGGCTGTCGCGAGGGCCAGGCCCGCGGCGGCGGACCAGAGGGCGGGGGCCGCACCCGCACCCGCGGCGAGGGCGATCAAGGCGGGGGCGGCGCGTAGGACGCCATTGGCGCCGAGAATTGTTGCGAGGGCGCGGAAGCGGTGGGCGCCCTGGAGGATGCCCTGTTCGGTGGAGAGCACGACCAGGCCGGGGGCCGAGATCAGGGCGCCCGCCGCGGCGGCGACGCTGACGTGCAGGGTGGTGGCGACCAGCGGGATCAGCGCCGCGGCGGCCGAGGCGACGATCAGGGCGCAGCGCCGGCCGAGGGCGCGGGCCGCGGCGACCGAGGCGCCGTGCACGATCTGGCGGGCCACCACATTCTGCAGGGCCATGGCCGGGACCGCGCACAGGGTCTGCGCGGCGAGCAGGCTCGCGAATTCGCTGTAGCCCGCGACGCCCAGCCAGCGTCCGGCGAGCAGTTGCAGCAGGTATCCGGCCACATTGGCGATCATGGCCCCCGCCGTCACCAGGGTCAGATCCGCGACCACGGGTAGACGACGTAAGGCAGGCACCCCGCCATGCTGCCACCTCGGCGCCGGGGGCACGTAGGGTGGCTGAGCGTGACCGAGACTGGCCGGAACGTCGGCGGGCTGCGGGACCGGATCGTACCGGCCGCCTGGAGCCTCGCCCTGGCTCTGCTCGTGACCGGTCCGCTGCTCGGTCCGGGCTGTCTGCTGCTGCGCGATGCGGTCAGCACGCCGCGGTCCTATCCGACCGATGCGGCGCTGGGGCTCGGCGACGCCGCCCCGCGCGCGGTACCGCAGGACGGCCTGTTGGCCGCGATCTCGCCGCTGCTCGACGGCGGTATCGCCGTGAAAGTGATTCTGGTGGCGGCACTGTGGGCCGCCGGTTGGGGCGCGGCCGCCCTGGCCCGTCGCCTGCTGGGCGTATCCCTCGGCCCCCAATTGGTCGCCGCCACCCTGGCGATCTGGAATCCCTATGTGGCCGAACGTCTCCTACAGGGCCATTGGAGCCTGCTCACCGGCTACGCCGCCCTGCCGTGGACCGCCTTGGCGGCCCGGCGAATTCGATCGTCCGGGATGGCCCACGGCGCGGATCGGGACGCATCCGAGATCACGAGCCGACCCGAATCGTTGCGTGGCTGGGCGACCCTGGCGAGTCTGATGGCCGTGGCCGGGCTGACACCGACGGGAGCGCTGCTGGCCGGACTGGTCACCCTCGTACTCGTCGGGAAGCGCCATATTGTCTGGACGCTGCCACTCTGGTTCGCGGCCTCCGCGCCCTGGCTGATCGCCACGGTCTTGTCCGGCGGCGGGGCCGAACCGTCGGATCCGGCCGGGATCACGGCCTTCGCCGCCCGGGCCGAACCCGGACTCGGGACGCTCGGCAGCCTGGCCGGGCTCGGGGGAATCTGGAATGCCGATGCCGTACCAGGTTCGCGGACAACGCTTTTCGCACTCGCGGCGACGGTGGTCCTGCTGGCGATCGTGGCGACCGGAATTCGGGGCGTGGCCGCGCCGGGTGATCCGGCGACACGACGCGCGCGCCGGATGCTGCTGGTCATCGCCGTCGCGGCCATCGCACTGCCCGCACTGGGCGCCACCGGCTGGGGATTGCAGATCGGCGAATGGCTGGTGACCCGGGTCCCGGGTGCGGGACTGCTGCGCGATACCCAGAAATACGTGGCCCTGGCCGTACCCGCCTACACCCTCTGCGCGGCGGCGGGCTGCCGTGCCATTGCCGCGACGATCCGCACGCGCGCCGCCGAGGTCGACGCATTACCGCTGATCGCAACGCTTTTCGTCGCCCTGCCGGTGGTGACGCTGCCGGATCTGGCCTGGGGCGTCGGCGCTGCGCTGCGGCCGGTGCACTACCCGCCCGCCTGGCAGCGCGTCGCCGCCGCGGTCGACGGGCCCGGCGATATCGCCGTGCTCCCGGCGGGCATGTTCCGCAAATTCCCCTTCAGCGGCCGGGTTCCGGTTCTCGACCCCGCGCCGCGCATGCTACCGCGCGATGTCCTGCAGACCGGCGAACTTCCGGTACGCGGGCGCATCGTCGCGGGCGAGGGCAGCCGCGCCCGCGAAGTGGAACAAATCCTGCTGCACGGTGGCAAACCGGCCGACCTCGCCGCGCGCGGCGTCGGCTGGGTGCTGGTGGAACATACGACCCCGGGCCCGCTCGGCGATTCCGCGAATACCCTGGCACACCTGAGTTCCCGCTATACCGACGGCGATCTCACGCTGTATCGAGTATCCGATCCGGCCGACGTCCGCGCCCCCGGCCACGCCGTCCACCGATACCTCGCCATCGCGGCGCATCTGCTCTGGGCCCTGCTGCTGCTCGCCGGACCGCTGGCACGACTGCTGACCCGGCGCGCCGAAACCCGCTCCGCGGAGGTCGAATCCGCGACAGGATGACCGGTATGCCGATGACGCTGCGCTCGATCGTCCTGGACACCACCGATACCCGTGTATCGGCCGAGTTCTACCGCAACCTGCTCGGCTGGGACTACATCCCCGAGGACGAACCGATCACCGACGCGAATCCGGAATGGCTCGCGCTGCGTAATCCCTACGGCGGACCTCGCCTGTCGTTCCAGCGGGTCGACAGGCTGCCCCGTTCGACCTGGCCGAAAACCGAAGTACCGCAACAACTTCACCTGGATCTCATCGTCCCGGACCGCGCGGCACTGGCGAACGCGCACGAGCGCATCCTCACCCTGGGCGCACCCACGCTGCTCGACCGCACCGATCATCCCGACGAACCGCTGCGCGCCTACGCCGACCCCTCCGGACATCCGTTCTGCATCGTGGCCATCCGCGACTACCCGGCCGAACAGGCCGGTCCCGCGCTGCGAGCGGTCGTCCTCGACACCACCGACCCCCGCGGTCTGGCCGAGTTCTACCGGAAGCTCACCGGCTACGACTACGCCCCGGGCGACGAACCGCCCGCCGCCGACGAGCCCGATCCGCCGACGTGGCGACGCCTGCTCGGCCCCGGCGGAATCCGCCTGGCATTCCAGCCCGTTCCGGAACTCCAGCGCTCGACCTGGCCGGAACCCGAAGTGCCGCAACAGCTTCATCTGGACTTCCAACTGCCGGACGTCGAACAGCTACGCGCGCACGACGATCGGGTACTCGGCCTCGGCGCGATCCTGCTGCTCGACGAATTCGACGATCCGGTGGAACCGCTGTACGCCTACGCCGATCCGGCCGGACATCCGTTCTGCCTGTTCGTCATGCCACCCGATCGGTGACCGCGCGGCCGAGCACCAGGCCCGCGACGAATTCGCCGCGGCCGGCGGCGGCCAGTACCTCGTACACCCCGCCCGCCGTCTGCTCCCAGGAGAATTCGCGCGCCCGGATCCGGGCCTTCTCCCCCATCACCGCCCGCTCGCCGCCGTCGACGAGCAGTTCACCGACGGCCTCGGTGAGTTGGGCGACATCATCGACCAGCGTGCCGGTCACCCCGTCCACGATCGAATCGGTCAGCCCGCGCGAACTGCGATAGCCGACGGTCGGGACGCCGTGCTGGGCGGCCTCGATCACGGCCAGCCCCCATCCCTCCTTGCGGGACGGCAGCACATGCACCCAGGCGCGGGCGAGTAATTCGTGTTTGCGGCATTCGTCGACATGGCCGTGGAAGGTGACCGCGGCATCGATATCCAGTTCGCGCGCACGGGTTTTCAGATTGTCGGCCCACCAGCCGTCGCCGATCACATCCAGGCGGAGCCCGGGCGCTCGATGCCGCAGCCCGGCGACCACCGCCAGCGCGTCCTCGATCTGCTTGTGCGGCACCAGCCGCGACAGCACCACGATGCTGGGATGCGCGGTCCGGGTCGCCGCGGATCCGGTCGGGGCCTGCGCGGGAACGGGTTCGGCGCCGTTGCGCACCACGGCGATGCGCTGGCGGTCCACGCCGAGGGTCGCCAATTCCTCCGCCGAGGGCAGCGACACCGTCAGATATTGATTGCGCCGATGCACCCGCGGGGACAACCGCGATTCGATCCACCACCCGATCCGGCCCATCAATCGACCGGCCACCGGCCACTGTTCGCGATGTCCGTGATGGACCAGCACGATCGCCGGGGCCCGGGTGGCCGCGCGGGCGAAGAAGGGGATGCCGTTCTGGGTGTCGACGACCGCGTCGGGCCGGATACCGCGCAGCGGACCGAATCCGAGCCGCCCCAGCGCGATGGCCGCCAGCGCCCGCGGATAGACGGTGAAGCGCCCGCCCGCACGGCTGATGTCGATACCGTCGACGCGCTCGCGCCGCGGCGCACCCGGATAGTGCGCGGTCCGCAGGGTCACCTTGATGCCGCGCGCGGCCAACCGCGCGCCGACCTGTTCCAGATAGCGTTCCGAACCGCCCCCCTGCGGATGTCCGGTATCGCGCCAGCAGAGCAACAGCACCTCACGCACTCTGCCGGGTTCGGACACGGCACAACTCCAGATGATCTAGGGACAAGTGGGTCCACCCTACAGCTTGGGCCGACGGGCTCCCGACGGACCGCTGTGCGAGACTGATTCGCCATGCTTCGAGACCTTCCGCCGACAGTCTTCGCACGTCGGGCCACCCTGCGCCGATCACTGCGACTGCTGGGCAGTTTCCGTTTCGAGCAAACCGATCCGGGTCTGTTCTACGGCGGGATCGCCGCCGACACCCTGGATCTGGTCGCCGATTTCCATCGCGATCTGACCGGTCGCGATCTGTCGGGCACGACGGTGCTGGACGTGGGCGGCGGGCCCGGATACTTCGCCGATCGGTTCGCCGAGGCGGGCGCGCGCTACATTCCGGTCGAGCCGGATCCGACCGAAATGCACGCCGCGGGCCTCCGGGTGCCGGGCGCGGTGCGCGGCTCCGGGATGGCGCTGCCGTTTCGCGACGGCGCGGTCGATATCTGCCTCTCCTCCAATGTGGCCGAACATGTGCCGCGGCCGTGGCATATGGCCGAGGAGATGCTGCGGGTGACCAAACCCGGTGGGCTGATGGTGTTTTCCTACACCGTGTGGCTGGGTCCGTTCGGCGGACACGAAACCGGGCCGTGGCATTATCTGGGCGGCGAATACGCGGCGCGACGCTATCGCCGCCGCACCGGCCGGGAACCCAAGAATCGTTTCGGCACATCGCTGTTCGTGGTCACCGCGGCGGCGGGCCTGCGCTGGGCGGAACGCCTCGGATCACGCGGCCGGGTGCTGGCCGCCTTCCCCCGATATCACCCCCGCTGGGCGTGGTGGCTGGTGCGCGTGCCCGGACTTCGTGAATTGCTGGTCAGCAACCTCGTCGTAGTGGTCGCCAAGCGGTGACGCTAGCGCTCGAGTCGGCCGCGCCGCCAGGAGCGGCGGCCGCTGTGCGCGGGTTGTTCGCTCCAGGGTGGTTCCTGCATTGCCAGTCCGACTGTTTCGAGGGGGGTCAGCCCCACTCTGTCGGCCAGGGCACGCACCGCAGCAACCGCTTCCGCGGCCTGTAGCGCGGCCGCGGCCTGTTCGAGGGTGAGCGTGCGGCCGGGCAGGAAGGACACCACCCATCCACCCATGCCGACACATCTCGCCTGATGTGGGGTCTGATCGCTGGTCATCAAGGACCGGCCGACCACTTGCACCGCCATGACTCGGACTCCCCTGCGATTGCATTTGAAAAATCGAGCGGGCAAAGCAGATTGCTATAAGCATGCTCCGACGAGCCTCAGAACGCAATAGTGCGTTCTGCGAAAAGCGAACCGGGAGGTAGGATTTCGCGCTTTTCGAATGCCGTGAATTAGCCGGTTTGCCGGATGTGCTCAGTTCTCCGGCATACGCACACGCAGGATGGCCTGGCGACCACGTTCGGACAGCAGGGGAGGATCGACGATGTCGACCGACCAACCCGGGGGCAGGACCGCTTGCAGGCGGCAGGCCGCGCGATGCAGTGGCGTGCTCGCTCCGGCATCGGACAACGCGGGGACAAGGGGGGCGTCGAACTGCAGATCGGTCATCCCAACCACCCATCTCTGTTATTCGGCCCGACGGGTCGCGGACGGACCAGAATCCGCGAGCAACGGCGTGGCAATCAGTGCACTCGAATGGCCTAACTACCTGAAATCGAACTGGTCAGTCATGAGATGTAGAACACCCAGAATAGGGCACAGAATAAACGACCGCCCGCACCGCGCGTGCAGCGGTGCGGGCGGTCGGTGTCAACCCCTATCCCAGGCGCTGTTTCAACGCCTCGAATTCGTCGCGCACACCCGAGGGCAGCTTGTCGCCGACGAACTCGAACCACTCCTCGATCAGCGGGATCTCCCTACGCCATTCGGCGGCGTCGACGTGCAGCGCCTCGTCGACATCGGTCGGGTTCACATCGAGGTTGTCCAGGTCCAGATGCGCGGCCGTGGGCACATTGCCGATCACGGTCGGCTCGGCGTCGGCCTTGCCCTCGATGCGGTTGATGATCCACTCCAGCACGCGGGAGTTCTCACCGAAGCCGGGCCACAGGAAGCGGCCGTCGGCGCCGCGGCGGAACCAGTTGACGTAGTAGATCTTCGGCAGCTTCGCGGCATCGGCGTTCTTGCCGATATTGATCCAGTGGCCCAGGTAGTCGCCGACGTGGTAGCCCATGAACGGCAGCATGGCCATCGGGTCGCGGCGCACGGTGCCGACCTTGCCCTCGGCCGCGGCGGTCTGTTCGGAGGACAGGGTGGCGCCCATGAACACGCCGTGCTGCCAGTCGAAGGATTCGGTCACCAGCGGCACGGTGGTCTTGCGGCGGCCGCCGAACAGGATCGCCGAGATCGGCACGCCCTGCGGGTCGTCCCATTCCGGAGCCAGCGTCGGGCACTGCGACATCGGCGTGCAGTAGCGCGAGTTCGGGTGGGCGGCAAGGGTTTCGGTCTCGCGGAAGAACCAGTCGTTGCCCTTCCAGTCGATCAGGTGATCGGGCTCGCCCTCGAGACCCTCCCACCACACATCGTTGTCGTCGGTGTGCGCGACATTGGTGAAGACGGTGTTGCCGGCCTCGATGGTGGCCATCGCGTTCGGGTTGGACTTGTGGTTGGTGCCCGGCGCGACGCCGAAGAAACCGAACTCCGGATTCACCGCGTAGAGACGGCCGTCCTTGCCGAAACGCATCCAGGCGATGTCGTCGCCCAGGGTCTCCGCGCGCCAGCCCGGCACGGTCGGCTGGATCATCGCGAGGTTGGTCTTACCGCAGGCGCTCGGGAACGCGGCCGCGACGTAGTAGTTCTTGTTCTCCGGGGAGATCAGCTTGAGGATCAGCATGTGCTCGGCCAGCCAGCCCTCGTCATGGGCCATGGCCGAGGCGATGCGCAGCGAGTAACACTTCTTGCCCAGCAGCGCGTTGCCGCCGTAACCCGAACCGTAGCTCCAGATCTCGCGATCCTCGGGGAAGTGGGTGATGTACTTGGTGTCGTTGCACGGCCACGGCACATCGGCCTGACCCGGCTCGAGCGGGGCGCCGACCGAATGCAGGGCCTTGACGAACGGCTTGTCCGAGCCGAGCTTCTCGAGCGCCGCATTACCCATCCGGGTCATCACGCGCATCGACACGACCACATATTCGGAGTCGGTGAGCTCCACGCCCAGCTTCGGATCCTCGGCCCCGAGCGGGCCCATGCAGAACGGGACCACATACAGCGTGCGGCCCTTCATCGAGCCGCGGTACAGCTCGGTCATGGTCTTGCGCATCTCGTCGGGCGCGACCCAGTTGTTGGTCGGGCCGGCGTCGGCCTCCTCGCGCGAGCAGATGAAGGTGCGCGATTCGACACGGGCCACATCGGACGGATCCGAGAGCGCCAGGAAGGAGTTGGGCTTCTTGGCGGCATTGAGCTGTTTGAAGGTTCCGGCCTCGACCAGCTGCTTGGTCAGCCGATCCCATTCCTCGTCGGAACCATCCGCCCAGACCACCTGGTCCGGCTGGGTGAGTTCTGCTACCTCCTGCACCCAGGCGAGCAGCCCTGCGTGCTCTGTCGGGGCGGTGCCATCGGATCCGCGAAGACCAGGAATGGTCACTGAGGTCATGAAAACTCTCCTGAATGGGGCGGCACAGGGGCGGGTCGAGTGGGCGAAGGCACAGCTCGCGACGCTGGGAGCCACCGTTGGCGGAGGGTACCCGCTCCGGCTTGCCGTGAAGCACGCCCCGGCTGGACGGCGTACAAGGACGAAGCGGACGCCCAGGTTCCTGTGTAAAGAGGTTAACGCGATGTGACCGCCGGTACGGAATGGGGTTGCTCACTCGATATCCGGTCCAAACCTGCCCCGGTCAAGCCCCCGAATGTGTTACTACCCCCCGTCGAGTACGGAAAGGTCGCGTTCACATGCCGCCAATTGCGCCGGGCGATGTGAATTCGATTGGCGCAATTGCGCCTCGAGTTCGGCGATGCGGTGATCGGCCTCGATCACCCGCACGGTGCTGGCCCGCACCACCTGATCGGTGAGCTGAGCCTCGGCCTCGACCAGCGCGGTGGCCACCCGCTGCTCGAGTTGGGCCTTCACATTGACCAGCGCGTCGGAAACCCACTGCCGCAGATGGGCTCGATCGGCCAGATGACCGCGCGCTCGGACCACCCAGTAGGCCACGCCGCCGCCCAGCGCCAGCGTCACCGGTACGGTCGCGTAGTCCAGCGCGGGCACCAGCGACAGCGGCGCGACGACCAGTCGGCCCAGACCGAACCCGCCCGAAGCGCCCAGCGCGATCATCAGATGATCCTCGACGCCGCGGTGGCGCGGTTCGGGATCCGGGCCCACCCGCGGCGGCGGATCCGTGCGCGGGACCAGTTGGATCGCGGCGGGCGCCGGGCCGGTGACGGCCTCGAGTTGACGGGTCAGTTCGATCAGGCGACGGCCGACCATCGCGTCGAGTTCGGTGGTGAGCGCGTCGACGGCATGCTGCAGATGCCCCGGATAGGTCTCGGCGGCACGCCGGGCCAGGCGGTCCAATTCGGCGCGGGCCGTTGTATTCAGGGTTCGGATGCGCGCGCCGACCTCGTGCAGCAGATCCATCCGGGCCAGATGCAGGCGGTTGCGCAGGGTCGCCATGGCCTGGGCGCGCCCGCCGTCGCGATTGGCCGTGAGCGTGGCCCGCTCCTCGCGGATCTGACGTACGGCCGCGCCGGAGCGCAGCGCCTCGGCCTGATCGCGAATGCGCTGGCGGGTATCGGCGAGGACCCGCTCGATCACCTCGGGCCTGGTCCCGGCGCCGGGGCCGCCGAGCGCGGCGATCAGGCGGGCGTGCAGCGTGCCGATGCCGGAGCGATCCAGCAGGGCCGCATCGCCGTTCCCGCGCGCGGCCACGGCCAGGCGCGCGGAGACCGGCACGATCTCCGGCTCGCCGCCGAGGACCGGGGCCAGCAGCGCGGCATCGCGTTCGGCGACGATCCGCCAATCCGCGTGGGCGTGAAATCCGCTCAGCGCGAAGACGATTCGCGAGCCGTTGGCATGCAGGCGGATGATCAGCTCCAGCGTGGCCGCGCCGAGGGTCGCACCCGCGTCGAGCAGGATCAGCACCGCACCGGGCGGCAGCGTCGCGACGGCCGGATCGGCGATCGGATCCGACAGCGGCAGATGCGGTTCGAATCGGGCCAGTTCCACGCGCAACTGGGCGGTGGTGGCATCGTCGGGGCCGATCAGGGTGACCGTCGCGCCCGGGGCCGGATGTTGCGGCGATGTGGGGGCGGCGGCCTGTAACAGCGCGCTGCCCTGCGGATTCCAGCGCGCGACGACGGCGAGCACCTGCGGCGACAGCGAATCAGAGTCCGGCACCGCGCATCCGTTCCCAGCGGCGGACATAGCCGTTGTGCACGCGGATCGCGGCCCGGCGGGCCGCGGCGGACATATCGCTCGAGACGACCGCGCGCCAGCGTTCGGCGCGTGCGAGCGCGTCATCGGCATCGACCGGTTCCGGCGACGGATAGCCCGCGGCCAGGTGCCGGACCTGCGGACAGGCCAGGCCCGCCTGGATGCCCAGTCCCAGCGCCTCGTCACCGGCCAGATAGTCCTCGATCGAATCGCGGGCGCGCGAGCCGGAGTTCGGGACCGCGCGGGCGGCCAGGCGGGCCAGTTCGTCGAGCAGTTCACCGCCGCGCTGGGCGACGATCCGCTGATAGTCGGTGTGCACGAGGGCGTGCAACGCGTCGATGCCGCTCGCGGCGTGCAGCAGTTGCAGCAGCGGACCCGGCCCCAGCGTCGGATCGTGGCGCAGCGCCGTGAGCGCGCAGGCGACGCCGTAGAGACTCCAGCGATCCAACAGCGCTTGCCGATCCGCGGTGTCGAGCCCGGCGGCGGGCGCGGTGAACAGTTCGGGCGAGAGGGTGAAGGCCGGGTCGGCGCGGTCCAGATGTCGGCGCAGGGTGCGCAGATCGTCCTCGCCCGGCATACCCGCGCGGGTGTGCTCCGCGAGCGCGGCCACCACCGGCAGTACCGGCAGGCCCAGTTCCCGGGCGCAGCGGTCGGCCGCGGCGACAGCGTCGACCCAGCGCGATCCGATCGCATCGGCCTTGTTCAATACGACCAGGGTTCGATCCCGCGCCAGCCCGGCCAGGATGCGGCGATCGGCCGCCTGCGGCGCGGCGGCGAGTATGTACACCACCAGATCGCCGTCCAGAACCGGATCGGCCCGGCCCGGCTCGTCCACCGGATCGGTCTCCTCGGCCGAGATCAGCGCCAGCGCCCGCAGCAGGGTGCTCTTACCGGCCCGGGACCGGCCGGTGACCTGGATGCGCAGCGGCCGGCGTCGGCGGGCGATCGCCTCGGCGAGGTCCGGATCGTCGCCGAGGCGCAGGGTGGCCAGGAGTTGATCGAGTCCCGGTGTGCGCCCGCCGTAATCGCTGACCGGAACCGAGGACACGATGCCTGTCGACACGGTTTGGCACCCCCTTCCGGCGGAAAATTCTGTCAGAAGAGATCGCATTTGTCGGTACCGGCGCCGAATACATTGTGTCGTCGCTCACATCGAGGTATTCGAGTATTCGAGCCGCCCTGGGGAATTCGCACGGAGACGCATCGGGTTGCACTGTGGGACAGCATAATTCGAAACCAGTTGGGCTTCCGGACAGCTGTCCGATCGCTTACCCTGTCCCGACCGGCGCACGCCGCCGGGATCGCAGGGTTGTGAAGGAGGTTGCGATGACCGTCATCGAAGACGTCATCGAGCAGATCGACACGGCGCGTCCGGCGCCGCCGTCGCGGGATCCGTTCCTGCGGCCGCCCGCCGACCTGGCCGCCTACGCTCCCGGAACGATTCTGCGCAGCCGTCCGGTCCGCCTGGCCCTGCTCGGCCTCGTTCCGCAGCGGGTCTCGGCCTGGCAGCTGCTGTATCGCAGCAATGATCTGCACGACCGCCCCGAGGCCGCGGTCACCACCGTGCTGCTGCCTGCGGGGGCCGATCCGAACGAGGAACGTCCGCTGCTGGCCTTCCAATCCGCCATCGACGCCGTCTCCGAACGCTGCGCTCCCTCCTACGCCCTGCGCGCGGGCGCGTTCGCACCCGGTTCCATCACGCAGTTGGAATGGATGCTGGTCGCGGGCGCGCTGCGGCGCGGGTGGGCGGTGAGCATCGCCGATCACGAAGGCCCACACGGCAATTTCGGGGCCCCGCGCGAACCCGGCTATCGCGCCCTGGACGGTATCCGCGCGGCGCTGCGCTTCGAACCGCTCGGCCTGCACGCCGACACCCCGGTCGCGGTGTGGGGTTATTCCGGCGGCGGTATGGCCAGCTCATGGCTGGTGGAGATGGCCCCGACCTACGCACCCGAACTCGATCTCGTCGGCGCGGTACTCGGCGCGCCGGTCGGCGACCCGGGTCAGGTCTTCCTCCGGCTCAACGGCGGGCGCTACGCCGGTTTCCCCGCGATCGTGATCGCGGCGCTGCGCCACGTCTATCCGGCCCTGGGCCGGGTGCTCGACGAGGAGCTGAGCGCGCGCGGGCTGCGGCTGGTCGAACAGGCCGCCCGGCTCACCCCGCTCGTGGCGCTGCTGCGGCTGGCGCACAACAATGTGGCCGATCATCTGAACCGGACGCTCGAGGAGATCCTCGACGAGCCCGAACTGCGGGCGATGTTCGACGATATGCGCCTGGGCGGCAGCGCGCCGCGCTGCCCGATCCTGGTCATCCAGCCGGTCCACGATCAGATCATCCACATCGACGGCATCGACGGCCAGGTCGATCGGTACCGTCGCGCGGGCGCGGCGGTGTCCTATATCCGGGACCGCTGCAGCGATCACTTCACCCTGCTGCCGCTGAGCACGCCGCTGAGTCTGGACTGGCTCGCCGACCGCATCGCGGGCCGTCCCGTGACGGACACCACGACGCGCACGGTGTGGTCGGTGGCGACCGCCGCGGCGAGCCGACGTGGTCTACTCGAAATGATCGGCACCGCAACGCGAGTCGTCCTGGGCCTGCCGCTGCGGCAGGAGTCCGAGCCGACGCTCGCCCCCGCCCGCACCCTGGCCGCCTGACCCCGCGACCCCCCCGGATGGCGCGGTCGATTGCTGCGCTAATCATCGAATACTGGACAATGGACGCCGTGAACGACGCCGCGAACCGCATCGACACAGCCGAGTCGGTCCCCGGGCCGCGGTCCACAGCGACCGGCTCTCGCCTGTACCCCCGGGTGACCAGCTTCCGGTCCCGCCGTGGCGCACTCACCCCTACCCAGCAGCAGGCATGGGAACGGACCTGGCCCCGGATCGGCCGCGACGTCGGTGACGAACTGCTCGACACCGACGCGTGGTTCGGCCGCCGGGCACCGCTGATCGTGGAGATCGGCTGTGGCACGGGTACCGCGACCGCGGCCATGGCCCAGGCCGAACCGGAGTTCGACCTCATCGGCATCGAGGTCTATCAACCCGGCCTGGCTCAGCTGGTACAGCGCATCGAACGCGAGGGCATCGATAACATCCGGCTGCTGCGCGGCGATGCCGTCGATGTCCTCGAACACATGATTGCCAAAGATTCGCTGACGGGTGTCCGCGTCTTCTTCCCTGATCCGTGGCCGAAGGCGCGCCACCACAAGCGGCGGCTGCTGCAGCCCGCCACGATGTCGCTGATCGCGAGTCGGCTCATGCCCGGCGGCGTGTTGCACGTGGCCACCGACCATGCCGACTACGCCGAGCACATCGCCGAGGTAGGCGCGGGAGAACCGCAGTTCATCGGCATGAACGAGGCGACGGGCGGCGATCCGGAGGCCTTCCGCGCCGACGCGCCGATCGGCTTCGAAAGGCCCGTAACGAAGTTCGAAGGCAAGGCGCATCGGGCCGGTAGCGCTATTACCGAGCTTATTTGGGGGAAGATCACTTTATGAGCGTGCGCGAAATGACTGCGGGGGTCATGGATGTTGCCGAAATAATGCACGGCACCGCCGCAGAGGGTCCGGGAGCGGTATCGGCGTTACCGCCCGGGAGCGATCTGCGGCGAGTCCTGCTGGTGTGGGACGCGCCCAATCTCGATATGGGCCTAGGCGCGATTCTCGGCGGCAGACCAACGGCCGCGTATCGGCCGCGGTTCGACGCGCTCGGACGCTGGCTGCTCGCGCGCACGGCGGAACTGTCGGTCGGCAGTACGCATCGGGTGGACGCCGAGGCGACCGTCTTCACCAATATCGCCCCGGGCACGGCCGATGTGGTCCGCCCGTGGGTCGAGGCGCTGCGCAATGTCGGCTACGCCGTATTCGCCAAGCCGAAGATCGACGAGGATTCCGACGTCGACAACGACATGCTGGCCCATATCGAGTTACGCCGCCGCGGTGCGGGTTTGGCCGGCATCATGGTGGCCTCGGCCGATGGCCAGGCCTTCCGCGAACCGCTCGAGGAGATCGCGGCGAGCGGAGTTCCGGTGCAGGTGCTGGGATTCCGTGAGCATGCCAGCTGGGCGGTGACGTCCGATATCCTCGAGTTCATCGATCTCGAGGACATCCCGGGTGTGTTCCGTGAACCGCTGCCCCGGGTCAGCCTCGACTCGCTGCCCGAAGAGGGAGCCTGGCTGCAGCCCTTCCGACCGCTGTCGGCCCTGCTCACCTCCCGCCCCGCTCAAGGAGTCGCTTAGTGTTCACCCGCTGGGGCGACCTGGTCTACAGATTCCGCTTCGCCGTGCTCGGCGCGGTGGTCGCCGCGCTGCTCGGCCTGGGCGGCTACGGATTCGGAGTCGAAAAGCACCTCAGCTCCAGCGGGTGGTTCGATCCGAACGCCGAGTCGTCACAGGCCGCGGTGCTGGTGGACGACACCTATGGACGCGATCACACCGGTGACGTGATCCTGCTGTACACCGCCCCGGACGGGAAGACCGTCGACGATCCGCAGTTCAGCGGGCAGGTCGTCGATTCGCTCAACGGCCTGACGCAGAAGTATCCGAATCAGATCGGCGGCGTCAACGTCTCCTACTGGCGGCTGGCGAATCCGAAGACGCAGTCCTCGGCCATCTTCTCCAGTCCGGACAAGAAGGTCGCGTTCGCCACGGTCGCCATCAAGGGCGACAACGACACCGACACGATGAACAACTTCCGGGATGTGAAGGACGTCTTCAAGATTCCCGGCGTCGATGTTCAGGTCGCGGGTCTGCAGGCGGTGTCGGGCACCCTGCAGGACACCATCGCCTCCGATCAGAAACGCATGGAGATGCTGGCCATCCCGGCGGTCGGGGTGCTGCTGTTCTTCATCTTCGGCGGCATCGTCGCCGCGGCGCTGCCGCTGATCGTCGGTGGTCTGACGATCGTGGGCGCCAACGGCATCGTCCGATTCATCACCAACTTCACCGAGGTCAACTCCTTTGTCGGCGCGGTGGTGTCGATGATCGGCCTCGGCCTGGCGATCGACTACGGGCTGTTCATCGTGAGTCGCTTCCGCGAGGAACTCGCCGAGGGTTACGACACCAAGGCGGCGGTGCGGCGCTCGGTCATGACCGCGGGCCGCACGGTCATGTTCTCCGCCATCATGATCATCGCGGCCAGTGCGGGCATGCTGCTGTTCCCGCAGGGCTTCCTGAAATCGCTGGCCTACGGCACGATCGCGACGGTGCTGCTGGCGGCGGTCTCGTCGCTGACGATCCTGCCCGCCATTCTCAGCATCCTCGGCAAGCGCGTGGACGCGCTGGGCCTGAAGGGGATGCGCAAGACCAAGACCGCCGAAGAGGTGGAGAACGGTTTCTGGGGTCGCAGTACACAGTGGGTGATGAAGCATCCGCTCAAGGTGGCGATCCCGCTGTGCATCATCCTGCTGCTGCTGATCATTCCGGTGAAGAATCTGAAGTTCGGGGGTATCAGCGAAAGCTATCTGCCCCCGGACAATCCGACCCGCGTGGCGCAGGAGGAGTTCGACAAACTCTTCCCGGCCTTCCGCACCAACTCGATTCAGCTGGTGATCGTCGGCACCGATCGCAATGCCATCGGCGCGGCCATCAACAAGGCCAATCAGGCGCCCGGACTGCTGCAGAAGTTCGCGACTCCCGGCGCGCCGCCGAAGGATACGGACGTCTGGAAGACCACCACCCAGCTCAAGGATCCGGATCATCCGGATGAGACCGTCGACTACTTACGGTCGATGGACGTCTCCGACAGCATCCAGGTGCTCATCGGCGGTCAGCCGGTCATGCAGAAGGACAGTATCGACACGCTGATGCAGCGGATGCCGATCATGATCGCGCTGGTCGTCCTGGCCACCACGTTGCTGATGTTCCTGACCTTCGGCTCACTGGTGCTGCCGATCAAGGCGGCACTGATGAGCGCGCTCGGTCTCGGTTCGACGCTGGGCATTCTGACCTGGATCTTCGTCGACGGACACGGCGCCGGACTGCTGAATTTCACACCGCAGCCGATCATGTCGCCGGTACTGGTGTTGATCATCTCGATCATCTACGGCCTGTCCACCGACTACGAGGTCTTCCTGCTCTCGCGCATGGTCGAGGCCCGCGCGGTGGGCGCGAGCACCACCGAGGCGGTGCGCATCGGCACCGCCCAGACCGGGCGCATCATCACCGCGGCCGCGCTGATCCTGTTCGTGGTCGTCGGCGCGTTCGCATTCTCCGATCTGGTGATGATGCAGTACATCGCCTACGGCATGGTCGCGGCGCTGTTCATCGATGCGACCGTACTGCGCATGCTGCTGGTGCCCGCCACCATGAAGCTGCTCGGTGACGACTGCTGGTGGGCGCCCGCGTGGATGAAGCGCATCCAGCAGAAGATCGGCCTGGGCGAGCCCATTCTGCACAGCGAACATCCCGCCGGGACCGATGTGGTCGACCTGGTCAAGACCACGCCCGTCACCGATCCGGTGACCATGCAGATCCCGATGCTGCCCGACGGCACCCCCGCCAAACCGGCCCGTAAACCCAAGCGCGCCCGGTTCATTCGCGACGCCGACAGCGAGGCGCCCACCGAACGTCTGAACCAGACCCCCAAGGTCACCGATCGGCCCGCCGACGGTCCGAAGACGAGTCTGCTCGATATGCGCGGCGTCGACCAGATCTCGGGCCCCCCGGTGATCCCCCTGGTGCGCCAACCCGATCCGGCCGCCGCGCCCGAGCTCTCCACCCCACCGGACGCCCACGAACCCCCGCCGTCCCCCCAACTCCCGAGCATCTCCACCCCCCAGATCTCGCGCCCCGCCGCACCCCCGCGCCTGATCCCCCCCGACCAGGCCACCTCCTCCGCCGACCCCGCCGCACCCACGGCCCCCGTCGGCGCGACCCCGCGCATCCTGCCCCCACAACCCCAAATCCCCAGCGTCCCACCCCACCCCGCGAGCCGAGCCCAGGCCTACCACCCCGAGCCCGCGGAAGACCCCGCCCCCACCGAGGACACCCCACCCGAACCCCCGCACCCCGGCACCGACCCCACCCCCACCAACCGCAGCAGCATCGAGAAGTGGATGTCCGACCTACGCTCCTCCCGCCGCCGCACCAACACCCCCGACCCGAACGAGGGCAAACACACCGGCACCCCGGGCCGCACGGTCAGCGTCAACGAACTACTCCGCCGCCAGAACCGCGACTGAGCAACTCGAGGCAGTCCGTCCGCGAGGATTGGAGTGATCGTTCGTGACTGTCCCTGCCATGCACCCACGCCCAGGCAACCTCCGTACGGTCGCCGAGCAGATCGAGAGTGCAACGGGTTTGCGTGTCGAGATTCTGGGAGGAAATCTCGTGATTTCCCCAACACCTCGCGGCAAGCATGCGGGAACAATCCGACGGCTACAGCAACAGATCGAGGCCCGGATTCCCGATGGGCTGGCGACCTACGAGGTCACCTCCCTGGCCTTGGCCGGCGATCCCGACGACTACTGCACGCCGGACTTGGTGATCCTGCCCGATGCCTGGGATGAAGACGACGAGTGGCTGGCCGAGCCCACGGACGTCGAACTGGCGGTGGAAGTGATCTCTCAGTCCGAGAAGTCCCGGCAGATCACCGATAAGAACGGTTGGTACAGCGTGGCGGGCGTCCGCCTCCTACTGGTCGTCGACCCCAGGTTCGGCAAATGGACCCTCTATTCACATCCCCGAAACGACTCGTACCACGGCGAACTCGAAGGTGAATACGGCGTCGACATTCCGTTGCCGAAGCCGTTTGCCTTCTCGCTCGATACCGGTTGCCTTCCGCGATACGCCTGAATCCCCAGACTCACGCCCGGGAGGCGTGGCCGGAACGGGCTGTGGCCGTACGGATTTCGGTGGTTATGAGGGTGGGGGCCTCGAGCATGGGGACGTGGCCTACCGCGGGGAGGGTTCGGGTGTGGAGGGTCGGGTGGGTGGGGTGGTGGTTGTTGTCCTTGGGCGGGAGGAGGCGATCCTCGGCGCAGAACAGGAGGGTGGTGGGGGCGGTGATGTCGGGGAAGCGGGTGAAACCGGCTGGGATGCTGGGGTCTTCGGTCAGGTCGTCGACGACCGTGCAGTGGGCGGGGGCCAGGGCGTTGGCGGTGGCCAAGCGGTGCGGGACGAGGGCGGGGCGGTGTACGAGCAGCGGGGTGACCAGGCTGCGGACCATGGGATGGGCGCCCGCTCCCGCGCCGACGCCGATGACGGGAGCGAAGGCACGGTACTTGCGGATGAGGCGTTGGGACGCACCGGCATCCGAGGCCCACAGGCCGCCGGGGGAGATGGCGGTGACCGTGCGGGCGCGGCCGCGGGCGGCCAATTCCAAGACCAGCCAGGCGCCCAGCGAATTGCCTACCAGATGTGCTGTGGGCCAACCCGTTTCGTCGAGAACCGATTCCACGAAATCGGCCAGGGCGGCGATCGTCACGGGGCGGGGCGCGGGCGGGCCGCCCCAGTGGCCGGGCAGGGTGGGCGCGAGAACGTCGTAGTCGCTTGCCAATTCGTCCGCGACCACACCCCAGGACTGCCAGGTGAGCAGCAGGCCGTGGACCAGCAGCAGCGGCTCGCCTCGTCCGGCACGAAACTGCGGTTCCGGTTCGCTCACGACCTGCGCCATGCACCGAGGCTACCGGTCGGCCGCTACGTCGGCCCGGTCAGAGCCCGGACATCATCCGCCGCCACTGCGCCGCGAACGGCTGTTTGGCGGTGACCGAACCGAATCGAGTGCGCCCGTGCACCACCAGATGCAGCCGCCCGATCGGCGGGCCGGTGCGCACCTTGTTGTTGGCGCTGGAACCGATCAGCTCGATGCCGTTGAGATCGACGGTCGCCTCACCGGGCACGATCAGGGTCAGCGAACTGCAGAAATCATCGATCTGCACCTCGACCACCTGCGTGCTCATCACGGCCTGGGTGAAATCGAGGGTCACCCCGGACAGATAGCTGTTGAGATACAGCGTGGGCGGCACCTGCCACGGCCCCTTGCGGGTGACCCCGGACAGCCGCGCGCGGATCACATTGCCGCCCGCGGCGGGTACGGCCGAACTCGGCGGCACGAACGGCCGCGGCTGCTGCGGCGAATGTGGTTGTCCCGCCAGCCGAATCCCGGGCAGATCGATGAGTACCGCGTTCAACTCGCCGCGCGTCTTGGCCGCCAGCGCGGTATCCATGCGCTCGGTGAACTCACCCAGCGACAGCATCCCGAGCCCGACCGCGCGCTGCAGCAGCGCCCCGACATGTTCCCGTTCGATATCCGAGACCCGCAGTTCCCGATCGCCCACCGCGCCCCCGGTCTGCTGGGTGGCCGGGGCAGGAATCGTCTCACCCATGCGTTCGAGGCTACCCACGCGACGGTAACCGCACATCAGGGCAATCCCTGAGGTCCGCGATCAGGTTTCGGTCGCGGGCGGGTCGTAGCGTCCGGCGGTCGGCTCGTCGGGCTCGGCGTGGAACATCGGTTCACCGCCGGTATTGAGTTCCTGATACAGCTCCTCGGGACTGTCCGCGAGCAGCGATCGGATCGCGGTATTCAACATCGCCACGAACGGCACCGCCAGCAGACCACCCGGAATTCCGGCCAGCACCACGCCGGTGGTGATCGCCAGCACGACCGCGAGCGGATGGATGTCCACCGCGCGACCCAGTACGAGCGGTTGCAGCACATGGCCTTCCAGCTGCATGACCGCGATGGTGATGCCCAGCACGATCAGCGCGGTCACCCAGCCCTTGGTCATCAGCGCCAGGAATACCGCGATCGATCCGGCCAGCACCGAACCCACGATCGGAATGAACGCGCCGATGAACACCAGCGACGCCAGCGGCAGGGCCAGCGGCACATTGAGAATCGCCAGCCCGGCCCCGATGCCGATCGCGTCCACGGCCGCCACCATGACCGTGCCGCGGACGAAACTGATCAGCGTGCCGAAGGCCAGCCGTCCCGCGGTGCGGACCCGATCGCGTTGCGGGGTGGGCACGATCCGGGTGAGGAATTCCCAGATGTGGTCGCCGCCGTAGAGGAAGAAGATCAGGATGAACAGCGTCAGGAACGCGCCGGTGAAGAATTCGCCGATCGCGGCCGCGGTGGTCAGCGCCCCGTTGGTGAGCGAGTCCTGATTCGACTCGATAGCCTTGATGACCTTGTTGCCCGCATCGCGGATCTGATCGTTGCTCAGATGCAGCGGCCCGTTGATCAGCCAGTCCTGAATCTGATGGATGCTGGTCTTGAATTCGTCGGTCAGCTGCGGCACACCGGTGACGGCCTGCTCGATCACGAAGGTGAAGATTCCGGCGACCAGGCCGAGCGAGCCCATCAGCGCCACCACCACGCCGAGCCCGCGCGGCAGACCCACCCGCTGCATCCAATCCACCAGCGGCGAGAGCAGCGCGGCCGCCAGCAGTCCGATGGCCAGCGGAATCACGACCGTGGTGAGTTTATGCGCCAGATAGGCCACGGCCAGCACGGCGACGAGGATGATCAGCAGCCGCCAACACCATTCCGCGGCCTCGCGCACCAGCGGATGTACCGCCTCGGCGGCCGACCGCCCCGAGCGGGTGGCGCGCAGCCTGCGTTGCGAGCCGTCGACCGGCTGGGTACCCCTGCCCTCGTTCACGCCGCGAGCCTAACCGCCGCGGCCGCCGCGAGCACGTGTCCACGGTGCGGTGACGCTAGATTGGTGATCGTGTCAGCGCCCTTGGAAGCGGTCAAACAGACCATGCGAACGCGCTGGCCGCTATACCTCGCATCGATGCTGGCGGCCAACGCCTTCGGCGCGATTCTGGTCTACGCCTTCATTCAATACGGTCTGCCCGCACCGGAGGGCAGCCCCAACGGTATCCGCCGCGCGGGTCTGCTGGTCCCGGCGCTGGTGTTCTGCATCGGTGGCGCGCTCAGCCTGACCTCCTCGGCGCTGATGCTGCGTCCGGTCATGCGCTGGCAGGTCCGCGGCGGCCCGCCGAGTCGCCAGGAGCAGATGGCCGCCCTGCACGCGCCGCTGCGGCAGTCGATCGTGCATCTGGCGCTGTGGCTGGTCGGCGGCGCGGTGCTGGCCTGGTCGATCATCGCGGAGACGCCACAGCTGGCGGGTGCGGTCATCGTGACCGAATGTATGGCCGCCACCATCGTGTTCGGCTTCACCTACATGCTGGGCGAGCGGATCCTGCGGCCGGTCGCCGCGCACGCGCTGCAGACCGGCACCTTCGACCACACCCTCACCCCGGGCGTCGGCACCCGCATGGGGATGACCTGGGGCATGGGCACATTCGCGCCGACCATCGCGATCGTGCTGCTGTGTGTCACGCAGATCACCTCCCAGGTGCAGTTCTCCGCGCGTTCGCTGGCGGTGTCGATCCTGCTGCTGTGCGGGGTGGTGATCCTGCAGGCGCTGGCGCTGTCGATGCTGACCGGCTCGAGCATCTCCGATCCGGTGCGTCAGCTCTCGCGGGCCATCGACCGGGTGCAGGAGGGCGCGCGCGACGTTCAGGTCGAGGTCTTCGACGGCAGTGAGATCGGCCTGCTACAGGTCGGATTCAACCGAATGATGGAGGAGGCCGCGCAGCGGCGCGAACTGCAGGAGCTGTTCGGCCAGCACGTCGGCGAGGAGGTGGCCCGGCGCGCCCTCGAGTACGGCACCGAACTGGGCGGTGAGACCCGGTTCGTGGCGGTGCTGTTCGTCGATATGGTCGGTTCCACCGCCACCGCGGCCGAGCGCCCGCCGACCGAGGTGGTGAGCCTGCTCAACGAGTTCTTCCGGATCGTGGTGGATGTGGTGGACCGGCACAGCGGGCTGATCAACAAATTCGTCGGCGATGCCGCGCTGGCGATCTTCGGTGCGCCCCTGGATCGTCCCGACGCCCCGACCGCCGCGCTGGCGGCCGCGCGCGAACTGCGCGAGGCGCTGCGCGAGGTATCGGGATTGGATATCGGAATCGGTGTTTCCGCGGGTCTGGCCGTCGCCGGAAATATCGGCGCGGCCAATCGTTTCGAATATACGGTGATCGGCGATCCGGTCAACGAGGCTTCCCGGCTCACCGAACTGTCCAAGGAACATCCCGGGCGGGTGCTGGCCTCGGGCAGCGCACTGTATTTCGCCGACGGCTTCGAACAGCAATTCTGGGAAACGGGCGAAGAGGTCCAGCTGCGGGGACGCCGGCGCAAGACGAAACTGGCCTGGCCGAAAGAGGCTTCGGCGCTGTTAGGCTGACGTCGTGACGGCCCCTGGTGAACCGACCGGCGGCTCCGCCCCGGAAGGTCGGGGCCGGTTCCGCTGGGTGAAATGGGTGCTCGGCGTTGCCGTATCGGCTTTACTCGTCGCCGAGGGCGTATATCTGTGGCCCCGTTTGCACGAATCGTGGCGAAGCCTCACCGAAATCCATTGGGGCTGGGTCGCGGTCTGCATCGTCATGCAGGCGGTGTCCATGAGTGGATATGGTCGCATTCAGAAACAATTGCTGCATGCGGGCGGCGTGGATGTGAGCCAGCGCAAATCCGTGGCAGTGGTCTACGGCGCCACGGCGATATCGGTGACCCTGCCCGCCGGACAGGTGTTCTCCACCGCGTTCACCTATCGGCAGACCAGGCGCTGGGGTGCGAGCCCGGTGCTGGCCTCCTGGCAGCTGGCCATGTCGGGTGTGGTCGCCGCCGCGGGCATGGTGCTGCTCGGCGTGGGCGGCGCGGTGCTGGTGGGCAATCAGATCGGACCGTGGAAGGTGGTTCTGCCGCTGGCCGGCGTGGTCGCGCTCGTGTGGGCGGGAAACTACGTCTCCCGCCATCCCGGCGCCGTGCGCGCGCTGGCGCATCGGGTCCTGCACCTGGTCAACCGGATTCGCCGGCACCGGCCCGACGACGGCATCGATACGGTCGCGGAGATGCTCAATCAGCTCGAATCGGTGGACCTGGGTCGCCGCGACGGCGCGCTGGTCGCGTTCTGGGCGCTGGTGCATCGCCTCGGCGATGTCGCCTGCCTGGCCGCGGCCTGCTACGCGGTGGGCGCGGATCCCCGGCTGGCCGGTGTGCTGATCGTCTTCAGCGTCGGCAAGGCGGTCGGCACGATTCCGCTCGCGCCCGGCGGACTGGTCTATGTCGAACTCACCCTCGTGGCCAGCCTCTCGGCCGCCGCGGGTCTGCCCTTCGCGCAGGCGGTTTCGGCCGCCTTCGTCTACCGGTTGGTCAGCCTGATCCTGGTGGCCATCGTCGGCTGGATCGTCTTCGCGTTCCTGTTCCGCAAGCCGCAGGCCGAGGACGCGGAATTCGAGAAGGAGTTCGAGCAGCGCTCGACGATACTGTCCCGGCCGAACGACGACGCGCAGACCGGGTGACCGGACCGCCACGCCGGCCCTATTACCCTGTCGGCGTGAAGAAACTGGTGCCGTTCGTGCTCGACGCCCTGCTGGTGATCGTCTTCTGCGCGATCGGCCGGCGCAGCCACGGCGAGGGTGTGCTGTCCGGTCTGTTACGCACCCTATGGCCCTTCGGCGCCGGCCTGCTCATCGGCTGGGCACTGGCGCTGTGGCTGTTCGCGGGCAGCGAGTGGACCCGCGCGATAAGGCGTTTCGACGGTCGGCGGCTGTGGCCGACGGGGGTGGTGATCTGGCTGAGCACCCTGATCGGCGGGATGGCGCTGCGCGTACTCAGCGGTCAGGGCACCGCGATCAGCTTCATTCTGGTCGCGGGTTCGGTACTGGCCTTCTTCCTGCTCGGCTGGCGTGGCGCGTGGAAGGCGCTGAGCTAGCGGCTCATTTGTCGTCCGGCGCGGCCAGCGACTGCAGCATCCGCGCGGCCATGCGCGCGGTGGCGTCGCCGGAATCCACATCGTCGATATGGATCGCGAAGGCCAGATCGCCCATGGTCCCGATCAACCAGCCCGCGCCACCCGCGGTCGCGGAGAAGGCGCTGACATCGGCGTAGCGTCGCAGGCTCGTCAGTTCCGGACCGCCCGCGGCGTCGCGCAGCATGCCGCGCAACCGATCGACGACCTCACCGGGCAGCGGGGCCAGTTCGGCCTCGGTGGTGGCCGGGCGGCCGATTTCGATCATGGGCGGGGCGACCGAACCGCGCGCGACCGTGGCCGCCGCGATCGCCATCCCGAAGGGGCTGGCCAGAATCGGATCGTTACTGCCCTGCCGGACCTGTTCGACACCGCGCCCGCCGATCGGTAACCGGCCGGTGGTCTGATCCAGACCCGGCACCTTGAAGCCGATGCCGACGCCGAGCGTGGCGGCCGCCTCGGCCATGTCCTGGACCGAAACGTCCTGGGGCGCCTTCTTCTTCACGATCGCGGCGACCTGTTTGAACAGCTCGTTCATGCCGCCGGTCGGATACGCGCCGGTGAAGGCCACCGAACCCTGGGCGCTGGCGTAGGTGTTCTGGGCGGCGGCCACCACCGCGCCGGTGGACGGCTGGACGGCCACGATCGAGGCCGCGGTGCCCGCGCTGACCACGGCGTCCTCGACCGCGCGCTGTAACCGCTGATCCATCGTGGCGGCGATATTCGGTCCGGGCGGGCCCTGCTGCCCGGCCAGCTGGGTGACCAATTTGCCGTCGGGCTCGAACATCTGCACACCCCAACCGGCATGCTGATCCCGATTCTCCTGCCACACCTTGCGCAGCGCGTCCAGCAGTGGCGACCAGATCCGGCGATCCGCGGCGATCAGCTGTGGCTGCTTCTCCATCACCACACCGGGAATCGGGGCCATGCGCGGTTGCAGAATCGCGAAATCGTCCTCGCGCAGATTCACCGCGATGACCGGCTTGCCCTGCGCGGCGGCCAGCTGCTGCATCAGCGCAGGGCCGGTGATCAAAGGGGCCACCGGCGCAATCGCGTCGGCGAGGGCATTGGTGGACGCGACGGGGTCGGAGGTCTTGGTCGGATCCAGCTTGACGACGTTGATGGTCTGCTCGCTCATCAGCGTCGCGCCCGCGTTGTCGTCGACCTTCGGCGAGGGCACGGCATCGGTCTTGACCAGCTTGACCGAACGCTTGTAGTCCAGCTGCGGCATCACCACGGTCGGATCCCAGGAGATTCGCCAGCCGATGGCCAGTTTGCGAATGCTGCCCTGCAGATCGTAGGTCCAGTCCTTGCCCGGCCCGAAGTTCCAGTCGGCTTTCAGGTTGAACATGGCCGAATCGGCGTCCAGGCCGATGTACTGCACGACGCCGTAATCAGGTTTGCCGGGATTGAGCCCGCCGAACATCTGCTTCAGCGTCGCCTCGGCCCCACTGGGGTAGGAGGTCAGCTGCGCCGCACCGACGGCGTCCTGTTTGTCCAACAGTTCCACGAAGCGGTTGACGATGCCCTGCGGGTCGTTCGGTTTGTCGTGAAAACCGCATGATCCCATCGCAATAGCCAGGGCAGCCGTCGCCCCGACTGCCGCTGCGCCGCGAAGGCGAAAGCGGCGGGATCCCCACACATCCATATCGCCCACTCTTCACTCTTGTCACTTCTGCAACAAGACCAACGGTACCCGAAGGAGTCGCCAGCGACGCCACCACGACGCCGCCCGCATTCTCCATGCTCAGAGACCACAATAGTGCCCGTTTCAACACATCCGCGGGACCGGTCGCGCAATCGTTAGCCGTGTTCACTGAATTGCCATCTCGACGTCGTTCTCCCAGGGCGGAACCCGCGCGTCCGATTTCGACGTAATCTTGTAATCACTGAAACAGTTCTTGCACAAGCAAGTGAGGTAGCACGATGAGACACGGATATCGAGGACGCGGATTCGGCCGTCCGGGCGGCTGGCAGCAGGCCGATCTCCCCGACGCCGCGGAGGCGCCGGACTGGTTCGCGGGAAGATTGCCCGCCGACTGGTTCGCCGGGCCGCCGACCATCGAGATCGATCGGGACGAGATCGTGGTGATCGGCGAACTGCCCGCACCCGCGCCCGGACCGGTCGATGCCGAACAGCCCGCCGACGCCGAACCTCCGACGGGCGAGGTGCCCAAGGCCACCCGCGAGGGTCAGGTCGCGCGGTTCCGCGAGACCACCCGGCCCGCCCGCATGCAGATCGCTCAGGAGGCGCAGGCCCGCTACGGCCGCAGCGTCGCGTGGGGCGTCTCGGTCGACGGTGAGCGAACCATGTTCACCCATTTGGCCGTTCCGGTCATGACCCGACTGCGCCAGCCCGAGCGCAAGGTGCTCGACACGCTGGTCGACGCCGGAGTCGCCCGCTCCCGCGCCGACGCCCTGGCCTGGACGGTGAAGCTGGCAGGTAAGCACGCCGAGGAATGGCTCGGGGAACTGCGGGAGGCCATGCGCAAGGTCGACGATCTGCGCGCCGAGGGCCCACGCGGGCTCTGACCCGGCCGCAGACGGACTAGATTGGCCCCATGGCGCCGATCCTCGTGCTCAACGGACCGAATCTCAATATGCTCGGCACCCGCCAGCCCGAGGTGTACGGCTCGGAGACCCTCGACGACGTCGTCGAGCTGTGCCGTAAGACCGCCGCCCGCTTCGACCGGGAGATCGTCGCCTTCCAGTCGAATTCCGAAGGGGCCCTGATCGATCGCATCCACGCCGCCCGCGGAGCCGAATCGGCCATCGTGATCAACCCGGGCGGCCTGACCCACACCTCCGTGGCACTACGCGACGCCCTGGTGATCCCGGAGGTCCCGATCGTGGAGGTGCACATCTCGAATGTGCATGCACGCGAACAATTCCGACACCACTCCTACATCTCCCCCATCGCAACGGCCGTAATAGCCGGAATGGGCATCCAGGGCTACGCGGCCGCGGTCGAATACCTCTGCCTACGCGCCTGATCCCCGCCCTACATCCCCTTCCGCGTGTCCTGGAGGCCCGCGGGACTTCATGCTCCCGCGGGCCTCGATTCCCCGCGGGACTTCACGCCCTCACGGACCTGACTCCCTGCGGGACTTCACGCCCCGCGGACCCGTGATGTCCTGCCGGACTTCAAGTCTTCCGCGGGCCTTCACCTCCGCGGCTGCGCCTCATTTTCCCCGAGAGAGCCCCCCTAATTTCCCCCGAGGGAGAGCCCCTCGTTTCCCCCAGGGCCCCTTCATTTTCCCCGCCGAAGGCGGGGATCTTGTCCATCCCTGAATGTAGTAGATATGCTACATCCCATCCTCGGAATACTACGGAGGGGTGGGGATGACGATAGGGGACGACATCGTGCTCGACGTTCGCGGCCTGCGGATGCGCTACGGCACGCGAGATGTCCTGCACGATGTGACCTTTCAGGCACACAGCGGCGAGGTGCTGATCCTGCTCGGGCCCAATGGCGCGGGTAAGACGACCACCATCGAGGTGCTGGAGGGTTTCCGAATGCGTTCCGCCGGTGAGGTGTCGGTCCTCGGCGCCGATCCGGCGCACGGGCGCGAGGACTGGCGGGCGCGCGTGGGCGTGGTGCTGCAGTCCTGGCGCGATCACGGCCGCTGGCGGGTCCGCGAACTACTCGCCCACCTGGGCGCCTACTACGCGCCGTATTCCACATCCGCCATCCGAAGGCCTTGGGACACAGACGAACTCATCGCCACCGTCGGCCTGACCGAGCAGAGCGACAAGAAGATCGCCATGCTCTCCGGCGGCCAGCGCCGCCGCCTCGATGTCGCGATCGGCATCGTCGGCCGCCCCGAACTGCTGTTCTTGGACGAGCCGACCGCCGGATTCGATCCACAGGCCCGCCGCGAATTCCACGATCTGATCCACCGCCTCGCCGACGACCAGCAAACCACCATCATGCTCACCACCCACGATCTGGACGAGGCCGAGAAACTCGCCGACCGCATCCTGATCCTCGCGGGCGGGCGCATCATCGCCGACGGTTCGGCCGACGAGCTGTCGCGCCGCATCAAGGGCGAGGCCGAGATCCGCTGGACCCGCGACGGCCAGCGCTTCGTCCACACCACAACCGAATCCACGAAATTCGTCTACGAGCTGTTTCAGCAGTACGGCGAACAGATCGGCGAGCTCGAGGTGCGCCGCGCCTCCCTGGAGGACACCTACATGACCCTGGTGCACCGCTTCGAATCCGGACAGGGCGATACCGATATCCGCGCCCTCGAGGAGGTGTCGGCCCGATGACTCCGATCGTGACGGCGGTCCGCTCGGGTGTGCTGCGCGGACTGATCGAGACGCGCCAGATGCACAGCAACGGCATGGATCTGTTCACCCAGTACTTCTGGCCGATCATCCTGCTTGTGACACTGTTCTTCATGCGCAACGGGCACTTTCAGGCCACGGGCATCGGATTGGGCTCACTCGCGCTGCCCGGCGCGCTGGGCATGCTGCTCGCCTCCAGCGGCCTACTCGGCATCTCACAGTTCCTGGCCGTGGACCGCGAGGACGGAACGCTGTTGCGGGCCAAGGCGACTCCCAACGGAATGGTCGGCTATCTGATCGGCAAGATCGTCTCGATCTCGACCACGGTGCTGCTGCAGTTCGTGATCGTGCTCACGCTCGGCGGAATCATCGTCGGCGGACTGGATGTGGGCCGGGTGAGCTCCTGGGTCACCATGATCTGGGTGTTCTTATTGGGCATGCTGGCGACGCTGCCGCTGGGCGCGGTGCTGGGCTCGCTGTTCGAGAGCCCGCGGACCGTCGGGTTCGTATCGTTTCCGATCATGGGTCTGTTCGCCATCTCGGGGATCTTCTATCCGATCACCTCGCTGCCCGGCTGGGTGCAGGTGCTCGCCGAGGTCTTTCCGATCTACTGGCTGGGGCTGGGCATGCGCGCGGCGCTGCTGCCGGACGCGGCCGCGGTCGTGGAGATCGGGCACTCCTGGCGGCTGTGGGAGACGTTCGGGGTGCTGAGCGCGTGGACCGTCGCGGGTCTGCTCATCGCGCCGATCGTGTTGCGCCGTATGGCCCGCCGGGAGTCCGGCTCGAGTGTGGCCGCCCGGCGCGAGAGGGCGATGCATCGTGCCTACTGAGGTCATCTACAACCGCATCGCGATGCTGCGCGCCGAGCGCGGCATCTCGCGGCGACAGTTGGCCGAGGCGCTCGGGGTGCACTATCAGACCGTCGGCTATCTCGAGCGCGGCGAGTACAGCCCGAGCCTGCATCTGGCGCTTCGGATTTCGGAATACTTCGAGGTGCCGATCGAAGTGATCTTCTCGGTCCGGCCGTTCCCGCGTTTGGGGTCGGACAGCGAGAGCGCCTGAGGTTCTACTTGCGAATCCCACGGATCAGCTCATAGACGGTGGCCGAACCGTCGACCTCGCGATTGGCCTCCACACCTCTACGCCAAACCCGCTGTGCCGCATGCGCGATGGTCGCGTCCACGCCGACCTCCTCGGCGGCGTCGATGACGTGCTGCGCCCCGGCGTCCATCATCCTGTAGCTCGCCAGATCGCCCCAGCCTCCGGCCTTCGCGCCGGTCGCGTACTCGGTCATGAAGAACGGGAACGCCTCGTTGGAGCGCAGCGCGTAGGGCAGGAACTGCTCGATATCGCTGCCCGAGTTCTCGATCAGCGCCAGCGCCTGCTGATAGCCGAGCATCCACGGATGGAAGATCGTGAGCAGGGCCTGGTAGAAGACCTGGGACAGACCGTCGTCCGCGCCCAGGTACTCCTGCGGGCTCAGCGGCCGCAGCAGTTCGGTGTGGGCGTCGAAGACCTCCTTCGGACCGCTGTAGAACAGGTAGGACGCCGGATGGGTGATGTTGTCACCGGCCGACATGAAGCCGCCGGAGATGAACTCCGCCCCGTGTGAGCGCACCCAGGCCGCGCCCTTGCGGGCGTTCTCCGGCGAATCCGAGGACAGATTCGCGATCACCTTGCCGGGTAGCCGGTCCACGACCGGGCCGAGCACGTCGTACATCGCGTCGTAGTGGGTGAGGCTGAGCACGATCACCTCGTTGGCGTCGAGCGCCTCGGCGAGGGTGGCGGCGCGGGTCGCGCCCAATTCGGCCATGGCCTCGGCCTTACCGGCACTGCGGTTCCAAACCGTTACCGCGACACCGGCTTCCAGGAAGGCCCGCACCATCGACTGTCCCATCGGCCCGAGGCCGACGACGGTGACGGATCGATGTTCTGACATGGTGTTGCTCCTCCGCGATTCGATCGTTTCCCTGCTGCACAGATATTCACCGCAGCTCAGGAGGCCTGCAATAACGCACTTTCGGATGTGGTTGCTTACCCTGAGGTACGAAATACGGTCAGGAGGGTTGCGGTGACGACGGGTAGTGGCGTGGATCACGAGGACGTATGCGGCATGTCGGTGGCCATCGATGTGGTCGGCGGTAAGTGGAAGCTGCATCTGATGTGGGTGCTGGCCGGCGAGCCGCAGCGGTTCGGGCAGATTCGCGCGCTGCTGAGCGGGGTGAGCGAGAAGGTGCTCACCGAGAATCTGCGCCATCTCGAGGCCGCGGGCGTGGTGCGGCGGGAGATCTATCCCGAGGTGCCGCCGCGGGTGGAGTATTCGCTGACCCCGATCGGCCAGGAGCTCAGCCGGGCGCTGCGGCCGCTGGAGGAGTGGGGCGATCGGCACCGCGACCATGTGCTCGGGCGCACGCTGACCGTGGTCTGAGGTCAGCCCGGCAGTTGTTCGCGCGCGATGCGGGCGCCGAGTTGTTCCAGCAGCGCGGCGGCGTCGGCCATCGAGCGCTTCGGATCGGGTTCCAGTTCGGACAGGGTGTAGCAGGCCGAGAATCCGGCTGCGCGCCACTGCTTTTCATCGAGTGAGCAGCGTCCGGCGACCGCCACGACGGGAATTCCCGCGGCCCGCGCCGCCTCGCACACGCCCATCGGGGCCTTACCGTGCAGGGTCTGTTCGTCGAGGGAGCCCTCACCGGTGACGACGAGATCGGCGCCGGCGATCCGGGCGTCGAAGTCGATCAGCTCCAGAATCACCCCGATTCCCGGCCGCACCACCGCGCCGAGCAGGGCCATGGCCCCGAATCCGGTCCCACCGGCCGCACCGGCGCCCGGCCGCTCGGCGATCGTGGGATCCACCACGCGCGCCCAATTGATCAGCGCCGCTTCGAGAATCGCGCGCTGGCTCGCATCGGCTCCCTTCTGTTCACCGAAAACGGCTGCCGCACCACGTATTCCGAGCAACGGATTGTCCACATCACTGGCGATCGTGACGACCGTCTCCCGCAGCGCCGGATGCAACCCCGACCTATCGATCCGCGCAGCCCGCGCGAGAGCTGCCCCGCCCCAAGGCAATTCACATCCGTCACCATCCAGAATCCGCAACCCCAACGCCTGCAACATCCCCGCCCCACCATCGGTGGACGCACTCCCCCCGAGCCCGAGCACGATCTCCCGCACCCCCGATTCGAGCGCATGCGCGATCACCTGCCCCAACCCATAGGTACTCGCCCCCATCGGATCCAACCGCCCCCCAGGCAATTTCCCCAACCCCACCACCGCGGCCAACTCGACCACAGCGGTCTTCCCAGCCACCGCATAAACCCCCTCCACCTCCTCCCCCGTAGGCCCCACCACCCCCACCCCGACCCGCTCCCACCCCGCCGCCACAAACGCCCCCACAGTCCCGTCCCCACCATCCGCAACCGGCATCCCCACCACCTCAACCCCCACCCGCCCCCGCCGAAACCCCACCCCCAAAGCAGCCACAACCTCCCCCGCCCCCAACGACCCCTTGAACTTGTCCGGCGCCACCACAACCCGCATCCCGCCATTGTCCATCCCCGGCGCTGACGCGCCGGGGAACAGGAAGGATGCGCGCCCGGGGAACAGGAAGGGTGCGCGCCCGGGGAACAGGAAGGGTGCGCGCCCAGGGAACAGGGAGGATGCGCGCCCAGGGAACAGGGAGGATGCGCGCCCAGGGAACAGGAAGGGGTGCGCCGGGGGACACGGGTGGGTTCTGTGCTCGGGTGGTGGGTCGGAGTTCCCAGCCGTGGGGCGGCGAGCCCTCGCGGGCACGGAAATTCGTGCTTTTCAGAGAGATCATCACCGGCAGTGGAAATAGCGCAGGCGGCCATGATCTCGCGTGCAGGGCTGTGCGTCAGGAGGGCGCGGGCAGCGGGTTTGCCGCTACCGGCTTCGGACCCGTATCGACGTCACCGGCCCGGTGGGAGTCCGTGAAGTTCGCGGGACTACGCGGGCAGCGGGTGGTCGGGTCAGTTCAACGGGGCCTGGTCGGCGTGGTCGGTGGTGGGCGCGCCGGTTTTGAAGTAGGTGAGGACGGCCTGGTCCAGAGGTGTGTTGCCGCGGGCGAAGGTGCCGTGGTCGCCGCCCTCCACCGTGATGAGGTGGCCGTGTAGGGCGGTGGTCATGGCTGGGCCGCCCTCGAATTGGGTCAGGGCGTCGTGGCGGCTTTGGAGGATGAGGGGCGGGGTGCGTAGGCCGTTGTCGGCGATGGGGACGGGGGTGGTCGCGGCGGGCCAGTCGTCGCAGGACACGCCGGAGCGGACCAGGTTGGCGCGGGCGTCCAGGGCGTTGCCGCCGGAGGCTATGGCCGCGGCCGCGGCGCCGATCAGTTCGGGGTGCGGGGGGACGGCGTTCTCGTTGCAGGTGATGGCGGAGAAGACGTTGCGGCCGGTCGGGTCGGTCGTGGCGACGCCTTCCAGAGCACGCATCAGCCGGGTGTCGCCGGGGTTGGCGGCCACATCGGCCATGGACTGGGCGAAACTCGGCCAAAAGGTGCGGGTGTAGGTGGCCACCGAGGTCGCGGCCAGCAGCGGGACCTGGGCCGAGACGCCGCCGGAAGCCAAGGTGCGCACCATGTTCTGCAACTGGCCGATCTGGTCGCGGCCGCCGTTGAATCCGTCGCGGGCGATATCGGCCAGCGGCTGCGGCAGATTCGCGGACATATCGGCGGTGGTCGCGGGCGGCGGGGTCAGATTGGCGTACCAGCCGCCGCCCTGCGCGACCACCAGCCGCACCCAGCTCTGATACACCGCCAGCGGCGTCGCGCCCAGGTGATAGTCGCCGTCGTGGGCCGCGATCCACGCGAACAGATCGTCGAGCCGCTGTTTACCGGCCATCTGCTGCTGCGCGAACTGCTCGGTCCACACCCAGGCCGGATTCACATTGGAGTCAAGCACCATTCGATCCACCCGCTGCGGAAACAGCGAGGCGTACACCGCGCCCAGATAGGTGCCATAGGAGATACCGAGAAAGTCGATACGTTCCAGACCGAGCGCCGCCCGCACCGCGTCCAGATCGCGCGCGGTGTTCTCGGTGGTGATGGTCCGCAGGTATCCGGGCTGGGCATTCTCACAGGAAGCGCGAGTGACCCCGCGCCCCTTACGCTCGGCGGAATCGCAATCCAGCGGCGTGGACCAGCGCATTCCACGCGGCTGCACCGCGATCCGGTCGTAATGGGCATTCAGCTCATCCGGTAATTCCGAGACATGCCGCGCCCAATAGTCGAGCGCGTCGGCGCCCGGACCGCCCGGATTGGCGAATATCGTTCCCCAGCGCTCGCCGGTGGCGCGAATACGGCTGACCGTCAGCTCGATTCGCGGCCCCGTCGGCGAGGTGTACTCGCGCGGCGCCGCGATCACCGCGCATTCCGCGCCACGCCCGGCCGTCACCGCGCCATCGGGACAGGCGCCGAACTTCGGCGCGGCCTCGGCATCGGCCACTCCGGTGAGCAGGTGGGCCGTCAGCAGCGCCGCGAAAACCCCTGCCGCCGAGCGGCTCGTCCGTCGTGTCACCATCCTCGACCGCCTTACCTTCGACCTACTGCATTCTGTTCACCTCAACCTCCGCAGACAACTCGAACGCGACAACCCGGGCCACTTACCCACAATCGGCAACCTTCAGGTTCTAGGCTCAGCGAGTGCCACAAGGCCTGACAGTCAGCAATAACACGGACCTCGACCGCTTCGAGTTGCACGTGGACGGCAATCTCGCCGGTATCGCGGAATATCAGGACACCGCCGGCGAGCGCGCCTTCGTGCACACCGAGATCTATCCCCAGTACGAAGGCCAAGGCTACGGCCGCAAACTCGTACAGGCGGCGCTGGACACCACCCGCGCCGACGCGTACGGGATTCTGCCGCTGTGTCCGATGGTCCGACATTTCGTCGAATCCCGGCCGGAATATCTCGCACTCGTCCCGCATTGGGCGCGAGAACGTTTCGGCTTGCCGAAATGAGCGAGCTTGCGAGCGCAATCATTGACACAGCGCGCACCGCGCATGTCGGCGCCGAGCGCAGCGAGGTGACGGCATGAGCGGTAATTGGACATATCTTGAGCGGCATAGGGGTTGTTCCGATGCGATGATGGCGGGGTGGCACGCGCAGACGAACACGGCGATCGCTCGCGACGCGAATTCCGGCACGAGGACCAGGTTGTCCGGCCCGGCACCCTGCTGATCTCTGCGACCGATCTGGTCGAGCCATCGTTTCGACGCACGGTCGTCTACATCGTCGAACACAATGACGCGGGCAGTCTGGGCGTGGTACTGAACCGCCCCAGCGACACCGCGGTCCACGATGTACTACCGCGCTGGGCCGAACTGGCCGCCCCACCGCGAGCCCTCTATCTGGGCGGACCGGTCAAACGGGATGCGGCCCTGTGTCTGGCCACCGTCCGCGTCGGCACCCCCATCGACCGCGTCTCCGGCCTGCGCCGGGTGGACGGCCGGGTGGCGCTGCTGGATCTGGACTCCGATCCCGATCAGATCGCGCCGCTGGTCGAGGGCATCCGCATCTTCGCCGGATATGCGGGCTGGACCTTCGGACAGCTCGAGGGCGAGCTCGAACGCGGCGACTGGATCGTGCTGTCGGCCCTGCCCACCGATCCCATCGCCGGGCGCACCGACCTGTGGGCCCAGGTGCTGCGCCGCCAGCCGTTACCGCTGTCGCTACTGGCCACACATCCGATCGAACTCGAACGTAACTGAATCTCGTATATACCTAGTGTGGGCACTATCTGGACAAACCCGCGTCGACTGATGCGGTGAGCGTATGGCCGGCTCATCACGGACACCCAGCGACGGGGCTGATACACAACCGTCCCGCGTCGGCCCGCCGATCCCCGACGGCGCCGACCCCGACTCGACACAGGCGCACCTGTTGCGGGTGCTCTACGACCAGCACGCGACGGCGCTGTGGCGCTACACCTACAGCCTCGTCGGGGATTCGGGCCGCGCCGAGGACATCGTGCAGGAGACCCTGCTGCGGGCGTGGCAGCGCCCGCACGTCCTCGACCAGTCCACCGCATCCGCCCGAGCGTGGCTGTTCACCGTGGCCCGAAATATGGCCGTCGACGAGCATCGCAGCGCCCGCAGCCGACGCGAGTTCCGCACCGACACCCCGCCCGAACAGACCAGTCCCGATCAGGCGGACCGCGCGCTGGACGGCTGGTTGATCGCCGACGCGCTGGCCCGGCTGAGCATCGACCACCGCGAGGTGATCGTGCGGGCCTACTACCGTGGGTTGACGACCCAGCAGATCGCCGCGGAGCTGGCCATTCCGGAGGGCACGGTGAAATCCCGGATGCACTACGGAATGCGCGCGCTCCGCTCCGCACTACAGGAAATGGGGGTGACGAGGTGACCGACGACGAGTACGCGACGTGGGATGCGCCGTATGTACTCGGTGCACTCGAACGGGCCGAACGGCTCGAGTACGAACAACATCTGACCGCCTGCCCCCACTGCCGCGCCGCGGTGGCGGAGTTGGCCGGAATACCCGGACTGCTCGGTCGGGTGGAGGCCGAGGTCGCGCTGGCGCTGGTGGATCCGATCCCGCGCCAACCGCTTCCGGCCCGGCTGACCGTGCCCGACATCATCGGCGACCACACCGCGAAAACCGACGGCCACCGCGGCCTCCCGGAGTCGCGAGTGGACGAACCGGCCGAGCCACCGGTCGATCTGCTGCCCCGCTTGGCCGAACGCACCCGCGGACAACGCCGCCGCGGCCGATGGGCGGCCGTCGGCGCGGCGGTGGCGACCGCGGCGGCCGCGGTGGCGATCGCGATTCCGATCACCGCGACGGTGGCCCAGCGCGACGCCCCGCCCGCGGCGACCCAGGTGGTGGCGGAGCGACAGCTCGAACCCGTTGCGGCGACCCCGGTTTCGGCGAGTGTCAAGCTGCTCGACGCGGACGGGCGGGCGACGGTGGAGATGTCGTGCCGGTACCCGGCGGGCGAGCAGTCGTATCGGACCGAGTTCGAACTCTGGCTGACCTCGCGCACGGGCACCGCGGCGAAACTCATGGGCTGGTCGGCCGGACCGGGCGAGGCGCTGACCATGACACGGACCACCGATCTGCCGCCCGATCAGATCGCCTCGCTCGAGGTGCGCACCGGCGGGGCGACGGTGCTGCGGTCGGCGATCTGAGTCAGAGCAGCGCCAGCCCCACGCACAGCCCGGCGATCGCGGTGGCCTGCAGGCCGATCCGATAGCCCAGGATGCTGTCCCATTTGTCCTGCAGTGCACGGGCATTCGGCGGAATGACGCCGGTGCGGGCGGCCTCGGTCTGGGCGGTGTTGATCGGCTTGGCCACGCGCAGATAGAACGCCATCCAGGTGATCAGGGCGAGCACCGTGACTCCCAGGGCGACGGCCGCGCCCGCCTGTCCCGCGATCAGCGCGGCCACCAGTGCCAGCACCGCGGTGATCGCGCCACCCGCGCCGGCGAACGGCATCCGGCGGTCGCCGTAGTAATGCCCCCAACCGGCCGACACCGTCACGGTCGCGTCGTCGAGACGTTTGTAGACCGACCGCATGATCAATCCGGCGCAGGCGTCGGTGCCGTAGATGATGCCGTTGCCGAGGACGGCGAGGACAGCGAGAACCTGTGCGGCCGTGGTGAACATCTGCATTCTCCTACTCGAAATCTAGCATTGCTAGCTTGTAGAGCAAGACTAGCAGCGCTAGGCGAGTGTTGTCGAGACTGCTCAGTTCCGCGGTTCACGCACGGTCAGCGACCGCAGGCCGAGGGATTCGGGCATCGAATCGCCCAGGGCGGCGCGCACCGCGGCGTCGGCGGCCGGATCGCCCACCGCGATACGCGCACTGCCGTCGGGATAGCCCTTGGCGACGATGCCGGCGCGCGTCAGCGCGTCCACGATGCCGGGGCCCGGCAGGTAGAGAAAGTTGGCGCGACTGCGGGGCACGCGAAGGCCGTTGCGCCGCAGGGTGGTTCGCAGGATCTCCCGTCCGGCTGTGATGCGCAGGACACGCTCGGCCAGTTCGGCCTCGGCCGCGTAGGAGGCGGCCACGGCCGCGACCGACGCCTCCGGAATCCCGAACGGCAGCTGCAGACCGCGCACCCGCGCCACCAGCTCCGCCGCGCCGAAGGCATAGCCGATCCGCAGCCCCGCCAGGCCGTACGCCTTGGAAAAGGTGCGCAGCACCAACAGGTTCGGATAGCGATCGATGAGTTCGAGCTGATCGAGAGCGTCTGTCGCACCGAGGAATTCGACATACGCCTCGTCCAGGACCACCGGCACATGCCGCGGAATCCCGAACAGGAACGCCTTCAGCTCACTGGCCGCCACGACGGTGCCTGTGGGATTGTGGGGGCGGCACACCACGACCAGGCCGGTGCGCTCGTCCACCGCACGCGCCATCGCCCACAGATCCTGCCATCCCGACGAATCCAGCGGCACCGCAACGGCTTCCAGTCCGGCCATCCCAGCCATGATCGGATATCCGTCGAAGGTCGGCGCTGCGAATACCACACGCTGTCCCGGCGCGGTCAGCGCCTGCATGATCTGCAGTACGACGCCCGTCGCCCCGGAGCCGACCACCACCTGATCGGCCCGCGCCCCGAGATGCTCCGCGATCAGGTTCGGCAGCCGTCGCGGCAGAAATTCCGGATAGCGATTGGCGCGCCGCAGCGCGCTCTGCACCGCCTCGAGCACCGAAGGCAAAGGCGGAAAGGGATTCTCGCTCAGCGACAGGTCGTAGCGCACGGCCCCCGACGGCGACCACGGCATCGTATCGCGGCCCGGCCGGGTGGCCGATCGGCTCATACCGTCGCTCCCCAGCGCACGGCCGCGGCCCCCGCGAAATCACCGGCGTGGGCGAAGGCCGCCATCAGTACGACCGAACCGGGCCGCAGCCGTCCCGCTCGATTCTCGATGTCGAGGGTGACCGGAATGCCCGCGGCGAACAGATTTCCGCAGCGATCGAAGGTGTCGGGATGGCGTTCGGCGGGCAGTTCCAGTGCGTCGTGCCAGTTGCGCAGGAACAGCCGATTGGGCTGATTGGTGACGAAGGTGTCGATATCGCGGCCCTTCACCCCGATACGATCGCAGACCGCCAACGCCACCTCGGGCACCAGCCGATTGCCGCGCGCGAACACCTTGGTGATCTTCGATTCACTGAAACTCACACAACCCTGCCCCTCGCCGGGCTCCCAGTACTTGCGGTCGGATCCGGTCCCGAAATCCATATCACCCGCGAATTCCGGATAGGTCCGGCATTCGATATCGAGGATCGGGGCCCGATCGTCCTTCAGCAGCAGTCCGACACCGCAGCCGTCACCGGGCACCGGCGCCTGCGCCAGCCCGCGAATGTCGGTCTGGGTGAACACCGGACCGGCGGTGTTCTGGGTGACCGCGATCAGAGCGCTGCGAGCCTCGGTGGTCCGCAGGATCATTCTGGCCAGCTGCATCATGTGCACGAAGGCGGCGCAACCGCCGTTGTGCACGTCGAACACCCAATTCGGCCGCATCCCCAGCCGCCGCGCCACCTCGGGCCCGCAGCCCATCACCGGATTGGTGGGCAGCTGGGTATGGGTGAGCAATACGTCTATATTCGAAAGCAGTTCGACACCATGGCGTTCCACCAGCGGCGCGACCGCGCGCTCGACCATATCGACCGCCGTCTCGTCGCGGTCGACGTGATGGCGCGCCTTGGGCGCGCGGAACATCACGTTCTTGGCCATCCGCTCGGAGCGGGAGAATTGCGTGAAGTACTCGGTCCCCACCGGTTCGCCGGGCAGATAGCTGGCCACATCGACCAGGCTGACCGCAGCCCCGGAATCCTCGAAATCCATTGTCTTCTCACTTCATCCAGTCGGGCTTGATCGGCAGGCCGTGCGCGGCACGGTATTCGCAGATCGCCTTGAGATTGTCCATTTCCAATTGATGTCCCGCCGAGAACATCTCCCAGAAGTCCCCGACCCAGACCGGTCGCTTCGGCGGTGCGGCCTCCGGATAGGGATTCTCGTCGTAGAACGGGTGACGGCAATTGACCCACAGCACAACCGAACCCGGCTTGTTGAATACCAACTGCGCGTCGACGACTCGCAGCAGATAGATCATCCACAGGTGTTCGCCCTGGTCCCAGGCGCAGTGGTAATCCACGGTCAGGGCATCGGGATTGGCGACCGTGCGGGTGTAGATCTTGGTATCCGGGCCGAGGCGGTCCGCGGCCAGCCACAGTCCCGGCTCATCGGTCTCGACGAATCCGCGCAGGCTGTAGGTCCATTCCTCGAGGCTGCGGGTGTCGGCCAGGTATTCGTACACCGCACGCGGCGGCGCGGCGATATAGGACTGCACCGGGCAGAACTCGCCGAAGATCTGATCGTGTGGATACACCGATCGCAGCATGTCCATGATGATCGGCGTGGTCGTCTCCCGATCGGAATTCTCGATGCGCAGCACACCGGGTATCACGCTCTCCGGAATATCGCTGAGCGCGGGCAGGGCGCTGGTGGTCACGAAATGCCTCCTCTAGGCCGACAGAAACGGTGTGAACGGCGGAATCTCGTCCGGATCGCAGTCGATCGAAATGAACGAGGGCCCCGCGGCGCGGATGCAATGCCGGACGACGTCGGCCAGCTCGCCCGTCCCGGTGGGCGAATACGCGGGCAGTTCCGGGAACATCGCGGCCACCCCTTCGCCGGGCCGGGCGGGGTGAAAGCGATTGAAGCTGTAGCGATTTCCGTAGTAGAGCTGTTCGCGGGTGAGGCACATGGCGTGCGCGTTGTTGTTGAACACTACGAACGTCACCGGCAGTCCGTACTCGATCGCGGTGTGCACCTCCATGCCGTGCATGAAGAACGCGCCGTCACCGGCGATCACGAAGGTGCGCCGCGCACGCGCGAAACTCGAACCGATTCCCGCGCCGAACGCATAACCCATACCGCCCATCCCGAGCGCGACGGTGAAGCGCCCCTCGCGCGGTACGCGCAGATGATGCACCACGGCCGCGCCGGTATTACCCGCGTCGGCGAATACATCGGTGCCGGGTTCCATTGCCGCGCCGAGGGTTTCGACAATATCGCGATAGCGCAACCCCGGGCCGCTCGATACGGGGACCGGCAACGGGGTCGGGGCGGGTCGCGACACGGCGATCGGCGGCTCACCACCGCCCAGTTCCTCGGCAAGCGCACCGAGGGTGGCGGCCAGATCGGTGGTGGTGGCGTGGACGGATGGCGCATACGGCGGTTCGGCCCCGACACTGGCCAGCGTCGTACCGTCGAGCGCCTCGTCCAGGCCCGCACGGGCGGTGAGTGGCAGCCGCGTGCCGATCAGCAGGCACAGGGCCGCACCGCGCACCGCGTCGACGAGTTCGGGGTGGCCCATGGTTCCGGCCACCCCGCAGAATCCGGGTTCGTCCTGGTGGTAGACGTCCTTGGCGTCCGGGGCCACACCGACCGCGGCGTCCAGGGCAGCCGCCAAGCGCCGCAGTTCGATCCTGGCGTCGTCGCGGGCCACCTGGTCGCCCGCGATGATCGTGATCTTGCCGCGGATGCGCGCCGCGCGCAGTTCGGCGCGGATTCGGGCGAAACCCGTGGCGTCGAAACGCGATTCGCGAGGAGTGGGCCGGAACGCCGCGGCCGCCAGCGGGGCCTGCTGGACATCCTTGGGCAGCAGCAGCACCGCTGGCCCACCGCGCCGGGCCGCGCGCACCGCGCGCTCGAGATGTTCCGGCAGTTGCGTCGGGTCGCACACCCTGGCGCAATAGTGCGAGATCTGCTCGAAAACCCTTGCGGCGTCGAAGGTTCCGGCCATTCCGCTGGTGTCCTGAAATGCGCCCCGGCCCTCCAGCGCGGTCGGCGGCTGGCCGACCAGCGCCAGGACCGGAACCCGGGAGATGAACGATTCGGCAAGTCCCGCAACCAGATTCATTGCGCCGCCGCCCGACGTCGCGGCCACCACACCGAATCCGGCGGTGGAACGGGCGTATCCGTCGGCCATGGCCGCCGCCGCGAACTCGTGCTTGGCGACCACACCCGTCACATGCGGGGAGGCGAAGATCGCGTCGTAGAGGTCCTCGATATTGGCGCCGTCGACGCCGAAGATGTGCCGGACTCCGAGATCCGATACGGCCCGCACCAGATAATCCACCGCGCGTGCTGACATCCGCGCTCCTTCCTTGCCGGTCACGCGGGCGACGCGCATCCGGATGCCCCCGATATCAGGGGCGGATGTGGTCACTCGTACCTCGGAATACGAAGCAGCCGACCCCTTCGGTTCACCCGATTTCAACTACCCCTTGCCATGTACGTATACGTCTACATATAGTGGAGCCATGCCCAACAAGACCGTTTACGTATCCGACGACGACCTACCCCTCTTCCAGCGGGCGCAGGAGTTGGTCGGCGGCAATCTGTCCGGGGCGATCGTCACGGCCCTGCGCCGGTTCATCGAACTGGAGGAGGGACGGCAGGAGGGCTATGACGAGGTGGTCGTCCGGGTCGGCCGCAATGGCGCCCGGCAGGTCCGATTCTCCGGCGCGCTGCTCGGCGAGTGGCGCGACATCAACGACAAGGCCTGGCAGTACATCCGCGTGTACCGCAGTCGCAAGGGCAAATTCGTCCTGCACAGCCAGGTCTCCGATTGGTCGGAGTATCCGACGCAGACCCACAAGAACTGGATCAAGGAGCTCACCGACTGGCGGCGCATGCTCGGCGTCGGCGATCCGGACTGGGGTGATTTCAGCCTCGACCTGTTCGATTCGGTGACCGAACTACAGGGCCGCATTCCCGACAGCCTCTACGCCCGGGTGCTCGACCTCGCCGAACATCCGCAGATCGAGGATCTCGACATCTGATCGGAGGCCGCGCGTCGCGGCCCCCGCACAACCGAACAGCGCAGTACGACCTTGACCGCGGCCAGCCAGCGGTCACGGCTCAGATGACGCATGCATAAATAGCTATTCATTGATGAGAGGAACAACATGTCCACCCCCATCCCCGCAGCGGCCATATCGGTCACCGGCCTGCGAAAATCCTTCGGCGATCACGTCGTACTCGACGGCATCGACCTGTCCGTCCCGCGGGGGACGATCTTCTCGCTACTGGGCCCCAATGGCGCGGGCAAGACCACGACGGTGCAGATCCTGTCGACGCTGCTGCGTGCCGACGGCGGCGATATTCGGGTCGGCGGCCACGACGTCACCGCCGATCCGGACGCGGTCCGCGCGACGATCGGTGTCACCGGCCAGTTCTCGGCGGTCGACGAACTGCTCACCGGCCGCGAGAACCTGATTCTGATGGGCGATCTGCATCATCTGCCGCGCTCGGAGAGCCGTCGGCTCGCCGATGAGCTGCTCGGTCGATTCGATCTGCTCGAGGCCGCCGACAAGATCGCCAGCAGCTACTCCGGCGGTATGACCAGGCGACTGGACCTGGCCATGACCCTGGTCGGCAGCCCGCACATCATCTTCCTCGACGAGCCGACCGTCGGACTCGATCCGCGCAGCCGACGGGTGGTCTGGGATATCGTGCGCGGCTTGGCCGCCGCTGGCGTCACCATCTTCCTCACCACGCAGTACCTCGAGGAGGCCGACGAGCTCGCGCATCGCCTCGCCGTACTCGACCACGGTCGCCTCGTCGCCGAGGGCACGCCCGATCAGCTCAAACGTCTGGTGCCGGGCGGACATATCCGGCTCACGCTGGCCGATCGCCACGGCCTCGACATCGCGACCGATCTGCTCGGCGGCGTCGCGCAGACCGAGGACCTCACCCTCGCGGTACCCAGCGACGGATCCGTGAAATCGCTTCGCTCCCTACTTGATCGGCTCGACGCCGCCGGTATCGAGCCCGAGGGACTGGTGGTGCACACCCCCGACCTCGACGACGTCTTCCTCAGCCTCACCGGCCAATCCGTTCCCGAGAAGGAATCCACACGATGAGCGTCATGACCGACTCCCTGGTCGACACCCGGACCATGCTGCGCCGAAATCTGGTGCACGCCAAGCGCTATCCCGGTATGACCGGCTATCTGGTGATCATGCCGGTCGCCATGCTGCTGCTGTTCAACTACGTATTCGGCGGCGCGCTGAGCAAGAGCGTCGGCGGCAAGTACATCGACTACATCACTCCCGGTCTGCTGCTGATCGTTCCGGCCATGCTGGTCGTCACGGTCGCGGTCGCGATCGCCACCGATATGACGAAGGGTTTCGTCAACCGGTTCCGGGCCATGCCGGTGGCGCATTCGTCGTTTCTCAGCGGTCAGGTGTTCGGCACCATGATCCAGGGCCTGCTGGGTTTGATCCTGACCTTCGGTGTGGCGATGCTGATCGGGTTCCGGCCGCACGCGAACCTGCTCGAGTGGCTGGCCGCGTTCGGACTGATCGCACTGCTGCTGTTCGGCCTGTGCTGGTTGGGCGCGGGCTTCGGAATGGCGGCGGCCTCGCCCGAGGCCGCCAGCAATACGCCCTCGATCATCCTGTACCTGCCCATGCTCGGCAGCGGTCTGGTGCCGACCGACACCATGCCGACCGGGGTGCGGCAGTTCGCCGAATATCAGCCCTTCACACCGATCACCGAAACCCTGCGCGGTCTGCTGATGGGCACCGAGATCGGCAACAACGCGATCATCGCCGTCGCCTGGTGCGTCGCCTTCGCGGTGGTCGGTTACCTGTGGTCGACCAGGCAGTTCCGGCGCAAGGCCGACCAGTAATACGAAGCGGTTCTCGTTCGTTCCGCGACCTCCGAGGGGAAGCCCCCGCCCGATCCGCAATCTCCGAGGGGTATGCCCCGCCCGATCCGCCCAGCGGGTCGGGCGGGGCCTTCACGTGCGAGGGATGATGGCAGCCATGGACTTCCGGCCCAACGCGGCACCGGCCCTGCGCACGCGCAGCCGAATACTGGTCCGGCTGCGCATCGCTCGCTGGGAGGTGATGGTGCGGCAGACCATCATCGAACCCGGCGGCGACAGCGGCTGGCACTATCACGACGGCACGCTGTTCGTGCTGGTGACCGGTAGTGCGCTGGATCATCCGGGCACCGACTGCGCACCGGTGATCCATCGGCCCGGGCGGATCTTCCGCGAACCGCGCGGGCCGAGCAATGCGCATCTGGCACGCAACAGCAGTACGAAACCGCTGATGTTGACGGTCCTGTATCTGAATCCGGCGGGCAGTCCGCTGTCGCGGAGCATTCCGCCCCCGGACTGCGCTCAGCGCGATCGGTAGTCGCGCAGCCAATCGGGGAAGGCGGTCAGATCGCGCAGCACCACATCGGCCCCGGCCGCCCGCAATTCGTCGGCGTCACACGGGCCGGTCGTAACCGCGACCGAATACGCCTGCGCCGTGCGGGCTCCCAGGACATCGCCGGTGTGATCGCCCACATAGACGCTGGCCCGATGCTCGCGCAGGGCCTCGGCCTTGCCCTCGGCCCACAGATCGCCGATCACCGCGTCGGCGCCGATCTCGAGATGTTCCAGGTGTAGTCGGGCGTTCGGCTCGAATTTCGCGGTGACGACCACCGCCCGGCCGCCCGCGGCCTGTACGGCCGCGACCGCCTCGCGCGCGCCGGGCATCGCGATCGTGCCGGTGATGGCGTGGGTGGGATACATCTCGCGATACAGGTCGGTCATGGCCGTGATCTGATCGGCGGGAAACCAGTGGGCGAGTTCCAGTTCCAGCGGCGGGCCGAGGCGGGTGACCGTGAGATCGCAGTCGATGTAGACGCCGGTGCGTTCGGACAGGGCCTGGTAGCAGGCGCGGATGCCGGGACGTGAATCGATCAGCGTCATATCGAGGTCGAAGCCGACCGTGAAGGCCACCGGATTCATCTACTCGTACTCATCGGCTCAGTTCGCGGGCTGGCAGGCGTCGCGCAGGGAGCAGGCGCCACAGGCGTTTCCGCAACCGCCGACCTCCGGCGCGGGCGCGAGCCCGACGATCGAGCGCCCGGCGGCATTGGCCCCGGCGCCCAGGGTGAACAGCGCGATCACCGCGACCACGACGGCCACGACCATTCCGAGCACGCCCCCGGCCACCAGCGTGACCAGCCCACCGGCCGCAAGCAGCACACCCGCGCCGATCGAGGTGGGCGCGGCGACCCGATTGGCCACGCGGAAGGTCTCCTCGGTTCGCAGGGCCTCCTCGGTATGCACACCGACGAACCGATTGGGGGGAAGGGAGCCGGTCAGCCCGAGTACCCCGGTGACGACGGCCACAGCCGCCAGCACGAACAGGATCAGCGCCACCACGAACACCCCGATCACGCTACCCGGCGCGCCGACGCGGGCGGCATGCGCCCCTTTTTGGGCGCCGACGTGGGCACGCTTTACCCTGGTGAAGACCTTTGTCCGGGGACGAAACCCAAACAGAAGGCAGGACCGTGCAGGACAGCCGTGCAACCGATACGACCGGTGCCGCCGCGACCGGTGACAGCGACATGCCCGCACACCGCTACAACGCCTATCTGGCCGGACGCGTGGAGAGCAAGTGGCAGCGGAACTGGGACGAGCGCGGCACCTTCCACGCGCCCAATCCGGTCGGCCCGCTGGCGGGTGAGACCCCGGCCGACAAGCTGTTCATCCAGGACATGTTCCCCTACCCGTCGGGTGCGGGTCTGCATGTGGGACATCCGCTGGGCTATATCGCCACCGACGTCTTCGCCCGCTTCCACCGCATGCACGGTCGAAATGTGCTGCACGCCCTGGGATATGACGCCTTCGGCCTGCCCGCCGAGCAGTACGCCGTGCAGACCGGCGCCCATCCGCGGGTGACCACCGAGTCGAATATCGCCAATATGCGCCGTCAGCTGGATCGGCTGGGCTTGGGCCATGATCGCCGGCGCTCGTTCTCGACCACCGATCCCGAGTTCTACAAGTGGACGCAGTGGATCTTCCTGCGCATCTACAACGCCTGGTACGACACCTCGGCGAACAAGGCCCGGCCGATCGCGGAGCTGGCGGCCGAATTCGCCTCGGGCGCACGGCAGACCGCCGACGGACGGCCGTGGGCCGAGCTGTCCGCGGCCGAGCGCGGCGCGGTGCTGGACTCCTATCGCCTGGTCTACCAATCCGATTCGATGGTCAACTGGTGCCCCGGGCTGGGTACGGTCCTGGCCAACGAGGAGGTCACCGCCGACGGGCGCAGCGAGCGCGGCAACTTCCCGGTGTTCCGTAAGCGGTTGCGGCAGTGGATGATGCGCATCACCGCCTACGCCGACCGACTGGTCGACGATCTGGATCTGCTGGACTGGCCGGACAATGTGAAGGCCATGCAGCGCAACTGGATCGGGCGTTCGCGCGGCGCGCAGGTGCGGTTCGCGGCCGACGGGCAGACGATCGAGGTGTTCACCACCCGGCCAGATACGCTGTTCGGCGCGACGTATGTCGTGTTGGCGCCGGAGCACGAGCTGGTGGATCGTCTGTTGGCCGCGCAGTGGCCCGAGGGTATCGATCCGCATTGGACCTTCCAGTCCCCGAGTCCGGCGGAAGCCGTTGCGGCGTACCGCAAGTCGATCGCGGCGAAGTCGGATCTGGAGCGCCAGGAGAACAAGGACAAGACCGGCGTCTTCCTGGGCGCCTACGCGACCAATCCGGTCAACGGCGCGCAGGTGCCGATCTTCATCGCCGATTATGTGCTGAGCGGCTACGGCACCGGGGCCATCATGGCCGTGCCGGGCCACGATCAGCGCGACTGGGAGTTCGCCACCGCCTTCGGGCTGCCGATCGTGGAAGTCATTGCCGGTGGGGATATCTCGCAGGCCGCGTATTCGGGTGACGGTGCGCTGGTCAACTCCGAATATCTGAACGGCCTGGATGTCGAGGCGGCCAAGGCGAAGATCATCGAGCGGCTGGAGGCCGACGGGCACGGGCGCGGCACCATTCAGTACAAGTTGCGCGACTGGCTGTTCGCGCGGCAGCGCTACTGGGGTGAGCCGTTCCCGATCGTCTACGACGCCGACGGTCAGGCGCACGCGCTGCCGGAATCGATGCTGCCGGTGGAGTTGCCGGAGGTGAAGGACTTCGCGCCGGTCACCTTCGATCCCGACGACGCCGACTCCGAACCGTCGCCGCCGCTGGCCAAGGCCACCGAATGGGTGAACGTGGAACTGGATCTGGGCGACGGTCCCAAGACCTATCGCCGCGACACCAATGTGATGCCGCAGTGGGCGGGCAGCTCCTGGTATCAGCTGCGCTACACCGATCCGACCAATACCGAGGCGCTGGCCGCACCGGAGAACGAGCGCTACTGGTTGGGCCCCCGTCCGGCCGAGCACGGCGCGAACGATCCCGGCGGCGTCGATCTGTACGTCGGCGGCGTGGAACACGCTGTGCTGCATCTGCTGTACGCGCGGTTCTGGCAGAAGGTGCTGTTCGACTTCGGCGATGTGTCCAGCCCCGAGCCGTACCGCCGCCTGTTCAATCAGGGCTATATCCAGGCCTACGCCTACACCGACGAGCGCGGCACCTATGTGCCCGCGGCCGAGATCGTGGAGCGCGACGGAAAGTTCTTCTGGACCAACGAGTCCGGCGTCGAGATCGAGGTCTTCCAGGAGTACGGCAAGATCGGCAAATCGCTGAAGAACGCCGTGTCCCCCGATGAGATGTACGACCTGTACGGCGCGGACACCTTCCGCTTCTACGAGATGTCGATGGGCCCGCTGGACACCTCCCGCCCCTGGGCCACAAAGGATGTCGTCGGCGCGCACCGCTTCCTGCAGCGCGTCTGGCGCCTGGTCGTCGACGAGGAGTCCGGCGCGGTCCGCGTCACCGACACCACCCCCGCCGACGCCACCCTGCGCCTGCTGCATCGCACCATCGACGGCGTCGACGCCGACTACGCCGCCCTGCGCGACAACACCGCGGGCGCCAAGCTGATCGAGCTGACCAACCACCTGACCAAGGAATACCCCCAGGGCGCCCCCCGCCAGGTAGTCGAACCCCTGATCCTGATGCTGGCCCCCACCGCCCCCCACATAGCCGAAGAACTCTGGGAACGCCTGGGCCACACCACCTCCCTGGCCCACGGCCCCTTCCCCACCGCCGACCCCGCCCTCCTGGTAGAGGACTCCGTCGAATACCCCATCCAGGTAAACGGCAAGGTCCGCAGCCGAATAAGCGTCCCCGCCGACGCCGACGCGAAGGCAGTGGAAGCCGCAGCCCTCTCCGACGAAAAACTCCAGGAATTCCTCAACGGCAAACCCCCCCGCAAGGTAATCGTCGTCCCCGGCCGCCTGGTCAACGTCGTAGCCTGACCGAGGTGGGCGCTCGATGGCGACCGAGCGTGGCCCCACGATCGAGACCCGAAGGCAGACCCATGCGATCGGATATGCCTTCGGGTACTGGGAAGTTCGACTATATTTTGAAGGTATTATCCGAAAATTCGGATAGGTATGCGGATTTCCATTTATTTGAAAATCTGGAGAAATCTCTGTCGAGGGTCTCTTTTCGCCATCGAACCGACTCGTAGTCCGACTCTTTGCCGTAGTCGTGATCGTGGATCACAGAGGAGCCGGGTGCGTACATGACATCGAAATTTCCCTCGTATCGAAGCCTATAGCAGAAGATCTTGAAGTCCTCGTCCGGATCAAGGCCCGCCCGTCCCGCCGAGCGCAGCGAGGCTGGGGTCAGCGTGGGGGGAGGAGGACGTCGTTGAGGGTGACCATGGAGAGGTTTCGGGACTTGATTATTTCTACTAATTGGTTGTAGCAGTGGGTTACCGGGGGGTGGTTGGCGTGGCCAATGACTATGGATTGGGGGGTGAAGTACTGGTGGGCCATCTGGATGAGGTAGTCCTCGGTTACCAGTTGGGAGTCGGAGAGGCTGCCGTACCACATGGTGGGGACGGTGTAGCCGAGGTCGGCGGCTACTCGGTCGACGGTGGGGTCGTGGTAGCCGAAGGGTGGGCGGTAGTAGGGGGTGCCGTCTACGCCGAAGGTGTTGTGCAGGAAGGTTTTCGCTCGGGCCAGTTGGTCGGATACCTGGGTGGGGGTGAGTTTGGTCAGGGCGGGGTGGTTCCAGGTGTGGTTGCCCAGTTGGATCTGGCCGGAGTCGACGAGGGGGCGCAGGGCGTCTCGGTGGATGGTCCAGGAGTCGTAGTAGGCGGTGACGAAGAAGGTGAAGCGGGCGCCGGTGTCGCGGGCGAAGCGGATATAGGCGCCGACCACCTCGGGACTGGACCCGTCGTCGACGGTCAGGGCGAGATTCGTACCGGCGCCGGGCAATGCGGTGATGGTCCCGCGGGACAGCTGCGTCTTCGGCCCGCCGGGCGGGGGCGGCAGCAGCGGGGGACGCGGCGGGGGCGGCGGGACCGGATTCGGGAGGTCGCCGCCGGAACCACTGGGTAGCGGCGGATCACCCTCGGCCAGCGAGGATCCGGCCAGCGCGGCGGCCGCACCGGCGGTACCGGCGGCCAACATGGTCAGGAACCGCCGCCGGGACCAGTTCGAATTCATAACTCACCAAACATGTTCGAGGTCGGCCTGCTTCGCGACCCACGGTAGTCAAGGCCACGCTATGCAGCGGCCACCCACGCCGTATGAACGCCGGATGACCACCCGTCGAACTTCCGTCCGCAGCACGGGCCGAGCCTCACCGCGCGATCGGCCGCAGCACGATCTCGGTCGGATGTGCATCGCGCGGCGTCTCCACGGCATTACGCACCGCGCGCGCAACGGTTTCCGCGGTCAGGAACTCCTCGGGCCGATACTCCCGCCCCTCGCCGGCCACGATCGCCCGCTGCATATCGGTATCGATCCGCCCGGGATGGATGGAGGTGACCCGCAGCGCGGATTCCTCCAGCCGCAACGCATCCCCGAACGCCCGCAGCCCGAACTTACTCGCCGCATACACACCCCAACCCGGATTCGCCCGCAATCCGGCCCCCGAATTGATAAGCACCACATGCCCTTTCGCCGCCCGCAGCGCTGGCAGCAGCAGCCTGGTCAACTCCGCGACGGCAATCAGATTGGCCTCCAACGTCTCCCGCCACAGTCGCACCGGCGAATCCGCGATCGGCCCGAGATCCCCGGCCACTCCGGCATTGTGCACCAGCACATCCAGCCGCTCGATCGGCCCGGTCGCCAGTGCCACGGCCTCGTAATCGGTCAGCTCGACCGGCCAGCCGGTGGCCTGCGGCAGTTCGGCGAGGATCTCGGTCAGCGAATCCACCGACCGCGCGCCCAGCAGCAGTCGATGGGTCGGCGCCAGTTCGCGGGCTATCGCCGCCCCGAGCCCCCGGCTGGCCCCCGTGATCAGAGCGGTCGGCTTGCTGTCGGTCACCATGCCCTCACCGTAATGCCCGATTGGCGTAACCACCGGGTCGCATCGGACGATGGTCACGGCAGCCCGCCTGTTCGGGGGCGCACCGCGTACTCCCAGCCACGAACCGAGGCGAACAGGGTGACAACTGCCGATCGACGAGCCGCGCAGCGCGCGTACCTGCGGGTGACATCGCAGAATAGGGGTATGAACGGACCGGGTTTCACCCCGACGCAGCTGGCGGCCCGGGCCGCCTATCTGCTGCGCGGCAACGACCTGGGCACCATGACCAGCGCCGCGCCCAAGCTGTATCCGCACATGTGGAGCTGGGACGCGGCGTTCGTGGCGGTCGGCCTGGCCCCACTGAGCGTGGAGCGGGCGGTGGTCGAACTCGACACGCTGCTGTCGGCGCAGTGGAAGAACGGGATGATCCCGCACATAGTGTTCGCGGGCGGCCGGGACGGCTACTTCCCCGGCCCCGCCCGCTGGGAGTGCCGACGCCTCGCCGCCAATGCCCCCGACGGCCCGGACACCTCCGGCATCACCCAGCCGCCCGTGCACGCCATCGCCGTGCAGCGCATCCTCGACCATTCCCGTCGGCACGGCCGCAGCACTCGGGCCGTCGCCGAGGAATTCCTGGATCGTCGCTGGACCCAGCTCATGCGCTGGCATCGCTGGCTGGCCCACGCCCGCGACCCGAAGGGCAACGGCCGCATCACGCTGTACCACGGCTGGGAATCGGGTATGGACAATTCGCCGCGCTGGGATCGGGCCTACGACAATGTCGTACCCGGTCCCGATCTGCCGCCCTACGAACGCGCCGACATCCATCTGATCGATCCGTCCCAGCGCCCCACCGACCGCGAATACGACCGCTACCTGTGGCTGGTCGAGCAGATGCGCCGCTGCGGCTACGACGATTTCCAGATGGCCTCGACACTGAGCTTCGCGGTCGAGGACGTCTTCGTGACCGCGATCTTCGCCCTGGCCTGCGAGGTTCTGGCCGGGATCGGCGAGGACTACCGCATGCCCAATGCCGATGTGCGCGAACTCTACGAATGGGCCGACTACTTCCGCGCCGGGGTCATCGCCACCACCGACGAGCGCAGCGGTGCGGCCCGCGACTTCGATCTGCGCCTGGGCCGCTGGATCGATACCGAAACCCTGTCGATCTTCGCGCCGCTGCTGTGCGGCGGCCTGCCCCGCGATACCGAGCGCAGCCTGCTGCGGCTGTTCGAGGGCCCGCGGTTCTGCGGTCATCCGGACCTGCGCTACGCGCTACCGCCGTCCACCTCGCCGGTATCCAGGGACTTTCGACCGCGCGAATATTGGCGCGGCCCGGTCTGGCCGGTGATGAGTTGGCTGTTCTCCTGGGTCTTCGCCCGGCGCGGCTGGGCGGAACGCTCGTTCATGCTGCGCGCCGAGGGACTGCGCCAGGCCAGCGACGGCAGCTTCGCCGAGTACTACGACCCCTTCACCGGCGAACCGCTCGGCAGTATGCAGCAGTCCTGGACGGCCGCATCGGTTTTGGACTGGCTGGGCTAGCCTCGAGCAACCATTCACCGGCGATTCACAGCGCGGACTGTGGTCACAGTGGCATCGGCTGCTTACTCTCGTAACCATGTATCGACGCACAGTGGTTCGCTCCAAGGTTCGTCGCACGCTCCTCACCCTGCCGCTCGCGGCAGCGATGGGCATACTCTCGGCTACCGGCATGGCCACGGCCTCGCCGAGCGGGCCGGACGTCTCGTCGTGGCAGCACATCGACGGCCGGTTGATCAACTGGTTCGAGGTGCGCGCCTCCGGCAACAACTTCGCCATGGTGAAGGCGACCGAGGGACTGGGTTACATCAATCCGTACTTCGTGCCCGACAGTCTGCTCATGCGGGCCGCAGGCGTCGCCCGGGGCACCTATCACTACGCCCGCCCGCAGTCACCGCCCGAACCGCAGGCCGCGCTGTACGCGAGCGTGGTGCTCGGGCAGAACGGGCCGCTGGATCTGCCGCCGGTGCTCGATCTCGAGAGTTCGGGCGGACTGCCCCCGGCCGCGCTCATCGACTGGACCCATCGCTATCTGAATGCCGTACAGGCCATGACCGGTCGGGTGCCGATCATCTACACCTACCCGAATTTCTGGCGCACGGCGATGGCCGATTCGCACGAGTTCACCAATTACCCGCTGTGGATCGCGGATTACCGCGGTAATGCGCAGCCGGAGGTGCCGGGCGGCTGGCCGACCTGGACGTTCTGGCAGACCACCGATTCGGGCAGCATTCCGGGTATCGCCGGGAACACCGATCTGAACGTATACAGCGGCGCTCAGGGCGATTTCGCGCGCTTCGCCAATACGTGAACGTGCCGAGGCCGCCGCGCGGACTGCGCGGCGGCCTCGGACCGGTTCAGTTGTCGACGGCCAGGATCGATCGAGTACTCGCCGGTGTCGTGGGCGGCATTCACAACGATCGGTACCTCGGATTGATCAGCTCTCAGTGCTCGTCGTAGTGACCGTCGTGGGCGGCGTGGCGGCAGCCGTCGTGGATGTAGTCCACATGGTCACCGTGCGGGATCGCGACGTGGCCGCAGCCCTCGCCGTGCTTGTGATCGTGCCCGCTGTGCTCGCGGTGTCCGGCCGGTTCGCATTCGTCGAAATGCCCGTCGTGGGCGCGGTGCAGATGTCCGTCGTGCACGTAATCCACATGGTCACCGTGCGGAACGGAGACGTGTCCGCAGCCCGGACCGTGCTTGTGATCGTGCTCGGTATGCGGCGCATGTGCCGTTGTCATCGAACTCCCCTCTTTCCATAACGCGGATGGACAGGTGGTGCCGATCACATACAGTAATAGCCATACGTTTGCGCTTTACGCCGCGCCCCGCGATTCACAGCACCTGGGACAGGAATTGCCGCAGCCGCGGCGTCTCGGCCGCGTCGAAGATCCGATCCGGCGTACCGGACTCCACGATCCGTCCCTCGTCCATGAAGACGACATTGTCGGAGACCGAACGGGCGAAGCCCATCTCATGGGTCACCACGATCATCGTCATACCGCCCGAGGCGAGCTCGGCCATGAGCGACAGCACGCCCTTCACCAGCTCCGGATCCAGCGCCGAGGTGGCCTCGTCGAACAGCATGAGCTCCGGTTTCATCGCCAGCGCCCGAGCGATGGCGACCCGCTGCTGCTGACCACCGGACAGATTGGCCGGGCGGGTGTCCGCGCGACCGGCCAGGCCCACGGTCTCGAGCTGTTCCAGCGCCACCGCGCGGGCCTGTTCCTTGGACAGGCCGCGCAGCTTGCGCGGTCCGAGCGCGACATTATCGGCGACCGACATGTGCGGGAACAGATTGAAATGTTGGAAGACCATGCCGATGCGCTGGCGCAGCCGATCGGGATCCTCGGTGAGCACCGAGACATCATCGATCAGCACATCGCCGGAATCGGGTTCGTGCAGCCGGTTCAGCACCCGCAGCAGCGTCGACTTACCCGAACCGGACGGGCCGATGACCGTGGTCGTCTTACCGGCGTCGACATGCACATCGACCCCGCGCAGCACCTGATTGCCGCCGAGCGTCAAATGCAGTCCGGTACCGGTCAAAGAGGAACTGCGGAATTCCTTGTCACCGCTCATGCTCCACGCCCTTCCGTCACCACGGCCTGCTCGATCGGTTCGGCCGCATCCTCGCGCCGACCGGTGCGCAGGCGGCGGTCGATGTAGTTCACCAGATGGGTCAGCGGAATGGTCAGCAGCAGATACACCAGACCGGCCGCCACCAGCGGGGACAGATTTCCGGTCTGCGCGTTGAGATCTCGGCCGACGGCGAACAATTCGCGCTGCGTCGCGAGCAGACCCAGGAAGTAGATCAGCGAGGAATCCTTGATCAGCGCGATGAACTGATTCATCAGCGCGGGCAGCACCCGCCGCACACCCTGCGGAATCACCACCAGCGTCATGGCCTGCCGATACCCGAATCCGATGGCGCGCGCGGCCTCCAACTGCCCGGCCTCCACCGATTGGATGCCGGAGCGGAAGATCTCGCCGATATAGGCCGACGCCAACAGCGCGAGCGCGACCGCGCCCAGCCAGTACGGATTGTTGCCGGTGACATTCTTGACCACCGGGCCGATACCCAGCCCGATCAGAAGAATGATCACCACGGCTGGCAGTCCGCGGAAGATATCGGTGTAAATCCGTGCGGGCCAACGCAACCAGCGCGTCCGTGAAATACCGGCGACCGCCAGCAGCATGCCGAGCACCGTACCCAGCGCACCCGAAACCAGCGCCAGGATCAGCGTATTGGGCAGACCGGTCTTGAAAAGATCCGGAAAAGCCTTGCGGTACAGCGACCAATCGAAGAATGTGTCCTTCAGCTGTGCCAGCGTGGATTTCGGCGCGACCTGCGGCGCAGCACTCTTCTCATGTTCGGCGGCGATCTTCTCGAAGTCCGGGAGCTGCGGCATCGCAACGGCTTTCGAGCCCGGCTTCCACCCCGGCGGCAGCGGCCTCGGCTCCCAGTCCGCGTACAGCTTGGCGTAGGTGCCGTCGGCGACGACCGCGTCCAGGCCCGCGTTGAGCGCGTCGATGAGCGGCTGATTGTCCTTGCGCACCGCCCAGGCCGTGTAGTTGTCCAGGCTGAAGGTGTTCTGCACGATCGAGGTCGGATCGCCCGCTTTGATCGTGCCGGTGGCCTGGGCCGACGGCGCGACCCACGCATCGATCTGGCCGGTCTTCAGATTCGCGTAGGCGGTGTTGTAGTCCGGAAATTTCACCGGATCCAGATGCAGGGTGTTGACCACGTACTCGTCCTGCACCGTGCCCTGCACGACGCCGATCCGCACGCCCGGTTTCAGATCCGAGAAGCCCTTCAGCGCACTGCCGTTCGGCACGACCAGCGAGAAATAACCGAAGTCGTAGCCGTTGGTGAAGCCGACCAGCTGCCTGCGCGCATCGGTGGTGGTGATACTCGACGAGCCGAGGTCGAAGCGCCCGTTGGCAACCTGTGCCAGCAGGCCCGCGAATTCGGTGCCGGAGAACTGCACCTGCAGGCCCAGTTTGGCGCCGATCGCCTTCAGCAGTTCGTTGTCGAAGCCGGTGAACGCGCCGTGCGAATTCACGCAGATGCTCGGCGGCGCATCCGACAGCGTGCCCACGCTCAGCTTGCCCGGGGTCAGCAGACCGAGTTTGCTCGTATCGATCCGATCCAGCGGCACGGTGTTCGCCGTGGTGTAGCGGTCGGTCCCCGCCGAGGCTCCCGATGCGAGATTCGTGGGCGCCGAAGACGCCGACGCCTCGCCCGGAGGCGAACACAGATCTCGGCTTGCCGATGAGTTGCTGCTACTGGAACCGCAGGCCGTCAAGAACAGCAGGGTAACGGCCGACACCACCGCGAACAGCACACGGGATCGTGATACGGGCAAACGGGCCATAGCCGGAAACAGTAGCCGGAGTCGATGACGGTCAGCCGACCACGCCCCAGTGCAGTACTCGCACGCTGAACAGCACCAGACCGAGCGATACGGTCGCGACCACGACCAAACCGACGACGGCCACCACCAGCGGCCGCCAGCCGGTGCGACCGAGCTCACGGAAATCGGTGTTGAGTCCGACGCCCGCGAAGGTCAGCAGGAACGCCCATTTCGAGACGTTGCCGAGATTGGCGATCTGGGACTTGTCCAGCCAGTGCACCGTCGCCAGCGCCGAGACGGCCAGGAAGCCGAGCACGAATTTGGGGAACTTCTCCCAGACGAACACCGCCTTGGCCCGCAGGCCGGGCGCGACCGCATCGGCCTCGCCGCGGGCGGCCCAGTACAGCGCGAAGCCGAGGACGACGAATCCGATCAGTGCGTTGCGGGTGGATTTCACCAGCACCGCGAGCTTGCCCGCGGCATCGGAGTACGCGTAACCGGTGGCGGTGGTCTCGGCGGTGTTGTCCACGGCCAAACCCGCCCACAGTCCGAATTCGTGATCGGACAGGCCCAGGCCGTGGCCGATCGCGGGCAGGGTGAACAGCGCGACCGCGCCCAGGGTGAGGATCGCGGCGATGGCATAGCCCACATCCGAATTGCGCGCCCGGATCGCGCCGCGGGTCGCCACGATCGCCGAGACGCCGCAGATCGAGGTGCCCACGGCCAGCAGCGAGCCGAGTTTGCCGGACAGGCCGAGCAATCGGGCCGCGGTCAGGATGATCGCGCCCGCGACGGTCATATCGATCAGGATCAGCACGAAGCTGGCGCCGCCGAGTTTCGCGATATCGCCGAGTACGAAGCGTGAGCCCAGCGCGACGATGCCGATCTTCAGCCAGAACTCGTAGGTGCCGATTCCCGGGCGGAAAATCTTCGGCACGCCAACAGTATTGGCGATGATCAGACCGAAAACGATTGCCCAGAGCACATATTCGATATCCGGGAAGCGCCAGTGGTGATCCTTGACGAAGGAGTTCACCCAGATCTGGGTGTATTTGCCGAGCAGGCCGATCGCGATCAGCAGCAGAATACCGGGCAGATAGGCGGCAAGCTCCCGCCCGACGGGCGGCCGCGACGACGGCGCGACCTCGGAAGCGGCCGTGGGATTTTCGGTGACCATCGCGATCACCACGGAATCTTCGGCAGCACGCCCGCGACCGCGGCGAGCGTAATGACACCGGCGACGATGACCGCCCACCAGTCGACGCCGATCCGCGCGAGCGCCGACCGTTCCTCGGTGGGCGCGGGACCCGGTTCACTCATGATTGCTCCCTCGATACTGCCGATCGCGGGGGCTGTCGCCCGCGATCAGCAGCAATGGTGAGGGACCTCACACGAGTGCGGAAGCAATGAACTCGAGGTGATTCGAGGAGACGCTCAGACCTGCTTGTCGCGCCAGCGAATCGCGGCCTCGACCGTGGACAGATCGTAGTCGGGGCCGCCGGAGCCGACGGTGAACAGCGTCGCGCCCGCGGCGACGAGGGCGTCGGCCTTGTCCTCGCCCGGCCAGTCCACCGAGCGCTCGATGGTGGCCGGATCGGTGCCGACATCGCCACAGTGCTCGGCCAGGATCTTCGACTTGCGTTGCAGCACATCGATATCGGCGAAGGTGTGCCAGATCTGCGCGTACTCGGCCACCAGGCGCAGGGTCTTCTTCTCGCCGCCGCCGCCGATCAGGATCGGAATATCGCGCAGCGGTTGGGGATTGAGCTTCTTCAGGCGGGCGTCGATGCGGACCAGATATTCCTTCAGCAGCGCCAGACGCGTTCCGGGCGTGCCGAATTCGTAGCCGTATTCGTCGTAGTCGCGCTGGAACCAGCCCGCGCCGATGCCCAGGATCAGGCGGCCACCCGAGATGTGATCGACCGTGCGGGCCATATCGGCGAGCAGATCGGGATTGCGGTAGCCGCCGCCGGTGACCAGCGCGCCGATCTGTACGCGTTCGGTCTGCTCGGCGATCGCGGCGAGCATGGTCCAGCACTCGAAGTGCTCACCGGCCGGATCGCCGGACAGCGGATAGAAATGGTCCCAGTTGAACACCACGTCGACGCCCGCGTCCTCGGCGCGGCGCACGGCGTCGCGAATGAGGTCGTAGCGGGGGGCGTGCTGGGGCTGGAGCTGGACTCCGATGCGGATGGGTCGACTCATCTGGGCACTCCTGGTCCGGGTGGTGGGCCGTTACGTCCGGGTTGTGGGTCGTTGCCGAGGCTACCCGCGTTGCCGGAACGCCCGTATTTGGAGCGGATGACCAGTTAGTATTCGAGCCGCGGCCACTGGCCGCACCACCCTCTACTCGGATCGTCCGGCACGTTCCTGCCGGTGAAGGGATTGATTTCGCATGGCCACGGTCACCTTCGACCGCGCGACCCGGTTGTACCCGGGAGCCGCCAAACCCGCTGTGGACGCACTGAATCTGGAGATCGCCGACGGTGAATTCCTGGTTCTGGTCGGGCCGTCCGGCTGCGGTAAGTCCACCTCGCTGCGCATGCTCGCCGGACTCGAGGATGTCGACGGCGGTCGCATTCTGATCGGCGACAACGACGTCACGCACGCCGAGCCCAAACAACGCGATATCGCGATGGTGTTTCAGAACTACGCGCTCTACCCGCATATGACCGTGGCCGAGAACATGGGCTTCGCGTTGAAGATGGCGAAGGTGCCCAAGGCCGAGAAGGAGCAGCGCGTCCGCGAGGCGGCGAAACTGCTGGATCTCGAGCAGTATCTGGACCGCAAACCCAAGGCGCTGTCGGGCGGTCAGCGTCAGCGCGTGGCGATGGGCCGGGCGATCGTGCGTCAGCCGCAGGTGTTCCTGATGGACGAGCCGCTGTCCAACCTCGACGCGAAACTGCGCGTGCAGACCCGCACCCAGATCGCGCAGCTGCAGCGCCGCCTCGGCACCACCACCGTCTACGTGACCCACGACCAGGTCGAGGCGATGACCATGGGTGACCGGGTCGCGGTGCTGAAAGACGGTCTGCTGCAACAGTGTGCGGCCCCCCGAGACCTGTACCGCGACCCCGCGAACCTGTTCGTGGCCGGTTTCATGGGCTCCCCGGCGATGAACCTGTTCACCCTGCCCCTGTCCAACGGTTCGGTCACCCTCGGCGGCCACGCCGTGCCGGTCCCGCGCACCGTCGCCGACGCCACCGACGGCTCGGTCGTGGTCGGTATCCGCCCCGAACATTTCGAACTCGGCGAATCCGGCTCCGGCATCGCCATGGAGGTGGACGTGGTCGAGGAACTCGGCTCCGACGCCTACATCTACGGCCGCAGCCTCGGCGAGAACGGCTCGGGCACAGGCGAAACCATCGTTGCCCGAGCGGATTGGCGCAAGCCCCCGGTCAAGGGTGAGAAGCTGTCGCTGACGTCCACGGCCGAGCACATCTATTTCTTCGAGCCTTCGACGGGTAAGCGGCTCAACTGAATTCGGCTCCCCGCGCCGCCCGCTGGGCGGACGGCGCGGGGAACAAATGGGGGCCGCAAGCGGACAGCGCGGGGACCAATGGGGCCACAAGTGGACGGCCGGTGGGTGGGGTCAGGCTTCTTGTGAAGTGGGGGGTTTCGGGGTGGGGTTGTTCCAGGATGGGTTCAGGCGGATGCGGATGTCTTCCAGGGTTAGTTCCGTGCCTGAGCTGCTGCGGATTTCGACCTGGACCGGGTCGCCGGTGGCGTCTTCCACTCGCTGGAGGGGTGGGGTGCCGTTCTGGAGGTATTTGTCGCCCCACTGCCAGAGCGAGAGGATGACCGGTAGCAGGTCTCGGCCCATGTCGGTGAGGACGTATTCGTTGCGGGTGCGTTTGCCCTCGTCCTGATAGGGCTGTTTGCGGAGGAGGCCGGCCGCGGTCAGTTTGCGGAGGGCGGCGGCCGCGGCGGCGTCGGTGATGCCCACTCGGGCGGCGAAGCCGTCGAAGCGGGTGACGCCGTAGATGGTCTCGCGCAGGATCAGCAGGGCCGAGCGGGTGCCGACGAGGTCGAGAGCCTTGGCGATCGAGCATTCGGTGGGCTTCCAGCGGTCGACGTCCCGGAGCGGTCCTTCCAGTACAGCGGACATGGCGCTCATCATAACTCCTCTGACTTGTGGCGACTATGGTCAGGGAATATTCTGACTATAGTTCGACTTAGTTAGACATATCGCATCGTCGCGATCCCGGAAGGACACAGCCATGAGAGACGCAGTCATCGTCGAGGCCGTACGCACCCCGATCGGCAAGGGCAAGCCGAACGGCGCCCTGCACGAGGTGCATCCGGTGGATCTGCTCGCACACAGCCTGCGCGAAGTCGTTCGACGCAGTGGGATCGATCCGGTGCTGATCGACGACGTGATCGGCGGCGTGGTCACCCAGGTCGGTGAGCAGGCCGCGAATGTGACGCGCCGGGCCGCCCTGGCCGCGGGCTATCCGGAATCGGTGCCCGCCACCACGGTCGACCGGCAGTGCGGCAGCAGCCAGCAGGCCGTCCACTTCGCCGCGCAGGGCGTGATCTCCGGCGCATACGACGTGGTGGTGGCCGCCGGACTGGAGTCGATGAGCCGAATCCCGATGGGCTCCAATCTGATCGGCGCCACCGACCTCGAGGGCGTGGCCTTCCGGGAGCGCTACCCTGAAGACCTCGTCCCGCAGGGCATCAGCGCCGAATTGATCGCCGCCCGCTGGGGCATCGGCCGCACGGCCATGGACGAATTCGCCCTCGCCAGCCACGAGAAGGCCGCGGCCGCGACGAAGAACGGCTCGTTCGAATCCCAGCTGGCGCCCATCGCCGGACTCACCACCGACGAGGGCATCCGCATCGGCAGCACCCTGGACACCCTGGCGGGTCTGCGCCCGGCCTACTACAGCAGGGAATACGCCGAGCGCTTCCCGGAGATCGGCTGGAACATCACCGCCGCCAATGCCAGTCAGATCAACGACGGCAGCGCCGCCCTGCTGATCATGACCGGTGAGAAGGCTCGCGAACTCGGCCTGAAGCCGCTGGCCCGGCTGCACAGTTTCGCCGTCGCGGGCGACGATCCGCTGCTGATGCTGACCGCCGTCATCCCGGCGACCCGAAAAGTCCTGCAGCGCGCCGGACTTCAGCTCGCCGATCTGGACCTGATCGAGATCAACGAGGCCTTCGCCTCGGTGGTGCTGGCCTGGCAGCAGGATACGGGCGCGGATCTGTCGCGCGTCAATGTCAACGGCGGGGCGATCGCACTGGGCCATCCGCTCGGCGCGTCGGGCGCGCGCCTGGCGACCACGCTGGTGCACGCCATGCAGGAGCGGGGTGCGCGCTACGGTTTGCAGACCATGTGCGAGGCAGGCGGGTTGGCGAACGCCACCATCTACGAACGGCTGTGAAACGGCAGGGCGCTCAGTCCTTTTCGGACGGATCGAGTCGACGGCGCGCCAGCTGCGTGACGCCGTTGTAACCGTAACTCTCCCCGTCGAGTTCATACAGCGCCACGTAGGCAGCGGCGGGCAGCGGACCGAACAAATCGGCCAGCAGCTGATAAGCGTGCGCGATGAACGCCGACTTCTCCTGCGCGGTATTGGTTCCCGCGGTGATGCTGACCTCCAGATGCACTCCGGTCGACCGCTCCGGGTGCTCACCCATGATGAACCAGTTCTCCGGCAGAACGGGATTGACCTGCACCACGGTCACTTCCGGCTCTTTGAGCAGGTCCTTTTCGAGCAGCGCCGTGATCTCGGCGGCGAATCGCGTTCGAACATCGGCGGAGACACCGGGATCGGCGAGGGTGAGGCGAGCGAACGGCATGGCGACCAGCTCCAATCGTGCGTAATGATTCGATCCATTACTACGCCTCGATCGTGTAATGTGTCAATCCATTACATAGGAGGTGGTCGCATGCCGACCGAGCGAATCGGACTGGCCCTGGTGGCCACCGTGCGCCGCAGGGCCACCCGGGAGCCGATCGAGCGGCTGTCCGATCCGGCGGCCCTGCGCGCCTGGCTCGCCGAACACGGACTCGCGGTCGACGGTTGTTCCGAACGCGATCTCGCGGATACCCGATCGCTGCGCGAGGCGATCTACGCGCTCGCCGAGGCCGCGGCCTTCTCCGGGGCACCCGAACCCGCGGCGCTGCGGCTGGTCGACGAGATCGCCGCACGCCCCGAACCACGCCGGAAGCTGCTCTGGAACAACGGCTTCCGTATCGAACTCGCACCGCTGACCACCCGCGACGCGCTGACCGTCATCGCCCGTGACACCGTCGATCTGCTCACCGGTCCCGAGGGCGCGCGCCTGCATCAGTGCGAGGCCGACACCTGCGGCACCGTTTTCGTCGTTCCCGCGGCGGGCCGACCACGCCGCTGGTGCTCCTCGGCGTCCTGCGGCAATCGGGAGCGCGTGCGCGCCTACCGCGCGGCCCGTCAGTAGCGCTCGGGCGGCGATAGGCTGGGCCGGGTGAGCGACCAGCCGAATTGGGAAGCCGCCGTTGTCTACGCCATCCCGCTGCGCACCCGCTTTCGCGGCATCACCGTGCGCGAGGGCGTCCTGATCGAGGGGCCGCTCGGCTGGGGCGAATTCTGCCCGTTCCCCGAATACGACGACCGCGAGGCCGCGGGCTGGCTGGCCACCGCCGTCGAACAGGTCACCGTGGGCCGGCCGGAGCCGCTGCGTGATCGCATTCCGGTCAACTGCACGGTTCCGGCCGTGACCGCCGACCGGGCCCATGCCATCGTCGCCGGGTCGGGTTGCCGCACCGCCAAGGTCAAGATCGCCGACCACCCCGACTCGCTGCCCGAGGATCTGGCGCGGGTGGCCGCGGTCCGCGACGCCCTGGGCCCGGACGGCGCGATCCGCGTGGACGCCAATGCCGTCTGGGATGTGGCGACGGCCGTGGACAGCATCACCCGGATCGACCAGGCCGCAGGCGGTTTGGAATATGTCGAACAGCCCTGCCGCACAATCGAGGAACTGGCCGCCGTGCGCCGCCGCGTCGAGGTCCGCATCGCCGCCGACGAATCCATCCGCCGCGCCGAGGATCCCCTGCGCGTCGCCGTGGCCGGGGCCGCCGATATCGCGGTCCTGAAATGCACGCCCCTGGGCGGCGTGCGGCGCGCCCTGCGCGTGGCCGAGGCCGCGGGCCTGCCCTGTGTGGTCTCCTCGGCCCTGGAAACCAGTATCGGCCTGACCGCCCAGATCGCCCTGGCGGCCTCGCTACCGACTCTCGAATTCGCCTGCGGCCTGGGCACACTCGCTCTTTTCGAGGGCGATGTGGTGACCGAATCCCTGCGCCCGACCGACGGCTACCTCCCGGTACCGGCCGAACTGCCTCGACCGGATCCCGAACTGCTGCACCGCTTCCGGCATCCCGATCCCGAACGGGAGAAGTGGTGGCTCCAACGTCTGCAACGGGTGCGCTCGCTCATCTGAGGAGCTGACCCGCGGGCATGATGATGTAGGAGAAGCATCTGACCCGGGGCAGCCAGGTTTGCAGATCCGCCAGATCCACGAAGGTGATCGACCTACTGACGGTCGCCAGTCCGCGATGCAGCCGATCCCAGTGCGCCACATGATGTTCGGGCAGCGAGCCGACGATCCCGTTCGCACTGCCGTCACCCGACCAGCGCGGCGCGATATCGGCGACGAATTCGTACCACATCAGTCCGGCGTCGCGATGCGCCAGACCGCCACGGATTCCGGCGGCCGTATTCGGCGCGGCATCGAACAGCGAACCCAGCACACACGATTGCGCGGCCAGTACGCCGAGCAGCACCGCCACCGCCTCGAATTCGCCCGGCTGCCCGTCGAGTCCGAGAAAACGCGACGAGGAGGACAGGTCCCGGGTCGCCCGGATCATTCGATACAGATTGAGCATGCGCTTGGCCTCGCGAGGAGTCTCCACGAACAGGCCGAACGCGCCCAGCACCGCCAATTCCTGATCGGTGAGCGGATGCGGCGCCAGGCTCGCGAGCGGTTTCAGATGCTGGGTCGCGACCTCCGAACCGGGTTCGATCGGGATCGATGCCACGTCGTCGCTCCCGAGCCGTCCGAATCGAACCGCCGGATTACCGGACGGCCCGCCCAGCACCGGAACCGTTGTGCCCGCAAAGGATTGCAGCAATCGGCCGAGGCTGCCGGTCGACATTCGGGGCAGGATCAGCGGCACGTTGAGGATCTTCTCCAGATAGTCCTCGGGCGAATGCCAGCGCGCGTCCACGTCGGCGGTATCGTCGCCCAGCAGCAGATCGCTGTATCGACTGCGCAGTGAGCGCAGCAGCCAGCGCGGGTCGACGCCCACCACCACGATGAACAGCTCGAAGGCCAGCAGCAGATGCACCGCCTGCAGCACATCGACCACCTGCGTCGGTGAACAGCGATCGAGATCGTCGATATAGAGCACCACCCGGTCGATCGGACGCCGGGAGTCCGAGGGTTCCGGATCGGCCCGCCATTCGTTCATCAGCGTGACGAGCTGCTCGAAATCCTTGCGGATCGTAGAGACCAGGCCGAGATTGCGGGCATAGGAGTCGCCCTGGGCCCGCTCGGCGAGAAATGTGTACAGCCGCTGTCCGGGCGCGAGTTGGGCCAGTTGGCGGCCGAGTTCGCCGACGTGGGCGATGACATCGTCGAGCTGGGCCTGGGCCACGCGCTGATCGGCCTCCGCCGCATGCAGTTTCGCCAGCGTCGCCGACATCCGGTCGCTGATGGCGTGTTCGGCGGTACTGCGCATCTCGCGCTGTAGATCCTCACGCAATCGCCGCAGGCTCCGCAGCCCGGCGTGGCCGCGGCTGACCAGATACGCGATGCCGCCGAGTCCGGTCATCAGCGCCGACAGTCCCGAACCCAGGGCGAGGTAGTTCCGCATCTCGGCGGCCAGTACCGGAATCACCAGGACCAGCCCCAGCAGCGTCACGGCTCCCGCGAGCGACAGCAACCCGAGCCGCGAGGTGGACGCCTGCCGCAACATCTCGGCCTCGTCGAGTGAACCCTCGAGCTGCTGGACCAGAACCTCGGCCTGCTCCTTCTCGTCGGCGATGCCGAGCTGACGCCACAGCCGGTCGGCGCCGCGCCGGAAGGTGGCCGAATGCCGCAGCGCGTCGAGCAGATTCAGCGCGGAGCTCTCCCGGCGCTCGACCGCCTCGTCCACCTTGGCCTGCAATCGCGTGGCCGTGGCGCGGGCGTGCTCGGTGACCAGCTCGAGCTGTCGGCGCTGGTCCAGTCGCTCGGCGAGTTCGATCCGGAGCCGTTCGGCGCGATCCGGCGCCACCGCGCCGGAGCCCGCCAGCTGGCGGAAGATCTCGTCACCGAGGCTGGCCCACAGGTTGGTATCGGTGTAATGCCATGCGTTGAAACCGATTTGGACGATCTCGCGGCAGTAGCGCGGATTGGGCGATGCGGCCAGCCCCTCGACCCGCTCGCGGAGCATCCCCATGAAAAAGCTCTTACCGGAACCCCATTCGCCGAATACGCCGACCGACAGGGGCAGCGGCGTCGAATGATCGGCGATCACGGTGGCCAGCATCGAGACACAGGGCGCGAAGTCGAGCCGATCCTCGGCCAGCGGAATGCCGCGATTCGGATCGACCAGATCGCTGGACACCCCGCCCGCGAGTTCGGCCGGTTCGGCGGGCTGCTGCTCCAACGCGGCCTCGAACTCGGTCTCGATGGCCGCGGCGAAAGTGGCGTCCTCACAGACGAAGACCAGTTCGCGCACGGTTCTGGTGTGCCTGCTCCACAGCGTCTCCACGGCCGCGGGGACCAAGATCTGCGCGACGAGTTGCGCCGGTTGACCCAAGGCTCCGGTGGCCAGCAGCGGCAGCCCGACCACGAGCGCACCGGCCTCACCCGCGACCTCGAGCGAACGTCTGGTGGCGGTGCGCAGCGAACCCTCGCTCACCACACCCCGGCCGAGTTCGGCGTCTTCCACATTGACCAGCACCGCTCGACTGAGCGTCGTAGTGGAATCGGGCGGCGCGGGCAGCGGGAGAGCATAGGGCTTGTCGGCCGAGATGGCGTCGAAGGGAATCGTCTCCCAGGCGCCGCCCTCGAATTGGGTTCGCACCGCCCATCCCAGGGTGCCCAGGTCGGTGCCGACCGACACAACGAGCGTATCGATGTTCCCTGTCCACGGCTCACTCGTCACCGCGATGGAACAGCGAACGCCGACGATCGTCCCCAGCTCGACCGCACGAGACGTGCTTGTCATACTCCCCCTCCCCGACGAATGCCCAGCAGTCTAATTCCGCTGTCCCCCAGACTCATCGTTTACCTGGAAGCCTCCAGATCCGCGATGATGCGGTCGGCACGGTCGCGCACGGCCGCCGCGTAGCTGGGATGCGTCGTGACGTAGAGCTGGTCGGATTCGACCGCGGTGAGGATCATTTCGGCCGCCCGCGTCGGGGGCATGGCGGTTTTGCGCAGTTGGCTGAACATTTCGAAGATCGGCATGACCTGCTCCCACTGACGCTCGGTCAGCCCGCCCATCCATTCGGCGCCTGGGAGTTCGCGCACGCGTTCGGGGGTGAATTCGTCGATATCGTCGAGCACCCCGCGCAACAGCCGGGTATCGACCGGGCCCGGGCACACCACCGTGACGCCGATTCCCGGTGCCAGAATGGACAATTCGTCCCGCAGGGATTCCGACAGCGCGACGACCGCGTGTTTGCTCGCGGTATACGGCACGTTGAAGGGGCCGGAGGTCAGACCCGCCACCGAGGCGGTATTCACGATATGCCCGCGCCCCGCGGCCACCATGGCCGGGACGAACGCGCGGATGCCGTTGACGACGCCGCCCAGGTTCACCGCCAGTACGCGTTGCCAATCCTCGGCGCTGACCTGCCAACTCGGCCCGCCCACGCCCATACCCGCGTTGTTGAACAGCAGATCGACCGTCCCGTACCGCTCCAGCGCGGTCGCGGCCAGCCGCCCCACCTGGTCCGCGTCGGCGACATCGGTGGGCACGGCCACCGCGTCCAGCTCGCCCGCGACCTCGTTCACCCGCTCGGCCTCCAGATCCGCCAGGACCACCCGCAATCCGCGCCCGCTCAACGTGCGCGCCAGGGCCTCCCCGATTCCGTTGGCCGCCCCGGTGATCACCGCCACCTGTCCGGTCTCCAGTTTCATCGCCGCTCCCTTCGACTCACCGTCCCAACCCGTTCCCCTCGACGGTGCCATGTCGGCGGCGGTGATGACATCACCCCAGGTGAACGCCGCAGCCGAGCAGGGTGGTGCGTAGGACGAGGGCGGCCTCGGGGCCGATGACGCCGTCGACGAGTTCGACGTAGCGGGTGCAGAATTCGGGGCCGTGCGGCGCGAGCTCGGCGAGGGGTTCGAGGTGGTGGGCCAGTTCGTGCAGGACGACCAATTCCCGGAGGGCCCAGGCGGTTCCGCGGGTGTGCAGGGGGACGGCCAGGACGGCGCGTTCGGATTCGTAGTGGGCGGCGGTCGTACCGGCGCGGGATCGGATGGTGACCGGCGCGGTGGACCGGTCCCATTGGGCGCGTACCCAATTCAGGGCCAGGACGCGGTCGGCGTAGTTCTGCACCGATTCCACCGACGCGAAGCGTCGCTCGATCGGCAGGGTGATCTGCGAACCGTGCAGTTCGACCGTGCGTATTCCGGTCTCGTCGGCGCGGTCGAACATGCGCCGCACCAAACCTTCGGCGTCGTAGACGCGGGCGCGCTGGGTATCGCGCGGACTCACGAGTCCAGCTGCCCGCGGGCCGCGCCCAGTTCGGGGGACGTACCCAGGCGCGCGGCGCGACCGGCCTTGTCCCCCGCGCGGCGCGCCGCGGCGGAGTAGCTCGCCGATTCCTGTGGCCCTCGCCATGTTCCGCGCGCCTCGGAGGTGCGGCTGTAGAAGTCGTGCAGTTCGAGTTCCTTGTCGCGCAATGCCAGCGCGGTACCCGCCGCGGCCGATGGCTCGGCCTTCGCCTCGGCCTCCACGTCCGCCTTGACCTCGGCCAGGCGTTTACCGATCCGCGCGGCGAAGGCCATCTGGAAATTCAATCGCGCAGTCACAGCTGCGACAGGGGCCTGTATGCGACGTTGAACCTTTCGGCCCCAGCGGCTTTCGACGACGACCTTCTCCACCGTCGCCGAGCGATACCGACCGGATTTTATGTACTGATCCGACGCGCGCACCATCTGCACCAGCAGGCTCGTGTACAGCGCCTCGCAGGTGTCGATATCGGTATCGAAGCCGTAGGCGTAGATCTGGGTGGACGAGCGCGCCACATCGCAGCGCACATCGTTGGCGGCCGCGATCGCCACGAACAGCTGCACATAGGTGCGCAGGCCCCGCTTACCGGCCTCGCCGATCGGAATGATCCGCTGCATCGGCACGGCCCGGCGCTCACGCCCGGCGATATGGGCGCGCGCCACCGCGAGGTCGATCGACGAACGGGTCGCGAGCCGTTGCGCGGCAGCCAGAAACGCCTCGGCCTCGTGTTCGTTGTCGGTCGACTCGGCCTGGCGCAGCAGCCCGCCGATGCGGGTGAGCAGTTTGTCCTGAGTCAGCTGGGTCGACATCGGCCCCAGGATACGAGAACCGAACGACACAATTCCGCTCGAACAATGTATCTTGCCTTGTGCAACCGGGTGAGTGTGCCGGCGCTCACGGCTTACGCCTGTACTCGTTTTCGACTCTGGAGTATCGATGGCTTTGAACACGTCCCTCCTGTCCCGTGCCGCGCTGACCGTCGCCTCGGCCGCGCTGCTGACCGCGACGTTCACGAGCGCGTGTTCGAGCGGTGGCGGTACCAACCCAACCGCCGAGAACCTCGGCGGCCGCGGCCCGATCACCTATGTGGAGGGCAAGGACACCACCGAGACCGGAGCGGTCAAGCAGCTCATCGACCGGTGGAACGCCGCGCATCCCGATGAGAAGGTCACCTTCAAGGAGCAGTCCAACGACGCCTCCCAGCAGTACGACGACCTGGCCCAGCATCTGAAGGCCAAGCAGTCCGACTACGACGTGATGGCGCTGGATGTTCCGTGGACGGCCGAATTCGCCGCCAAGGGCTGGATTCAGCCGCTGAAGGATTCCTTCGCGATCGATACCTCGACGCTGCTGTCCCCGACCGTGGCCAGCGCCACTTACAAGGGCAACCTCTACGCCGCGCCGCGCAACACCAACGGCGGCCTGCTGTACTACCGCAAGGATCTGGTGCCCAACCCGCCCAAGACCTGGTCGGAGCTGCTCGGCGACTGCAATATCGCCAAGGACAAGGGCATCGGTTGCTACGCCGGGCAATTCGCGCCCTATGAGGGTCTGACCGTGAACTCCGCCGAGGTGATCAACGCCTACGGCGGCACTTTCGTCGGCCCGGACGGCAAGGCCCCGACCGTGGACAGCCCGCAGTCGCGCGCCGGTCTGCAGGTACTCGTCGACGCGTACAAGAACGGCGACATCCCCAAGGAGGCCATCTCCTTCAAGGAGCCGGAGAGCCAGAACGCCTTCGCCCAGGGCAAATTGCTGTTCCTGCGCACCTGGCCGAACTTCTTCGGGGTGGCCAACGCGGATTCGTCGGTGGTCAAGGGCGATACGGCCGTGGCGCCGCTGCCCGGTAAGGACGGCATCGGCGCGTCGACCCTCGGCGGGTACAACGCGGCCATCAGCTCCTACTCCAAGCACAAGGCCACCGCGCTGGACTTCCTGCGCTATCTGATCAGCGAGGATGCCCAGCGCATCGTCGCCGAGGGCGCCTTCCCGCCCGTGCGCGCCTCGCTCTACGACGATCCGGCCCTGATCGCGAAGTTCCCGTATCTGCCCGCGCTGAAGGATTCGATCGCCAGCGCCGTGCCGCGTCCGGTGACCCCGTACTACAACGCCGTGTCGAAGGCCATCCAGGACAACGCCTATGCTGCCCTGACCGGTAGCAAGTCGGTCGACGACGCGATCACCGGCATGAAGAAGGGCATCGAGGCCGCCGGCGCCTGAGGCGACGGTAACGCCCCCTGTCGAGTCAGCCCCGTAGGAGAGTTGAACGTGTCGGATCCTTCGGGAGCGATCGACCTCGCGCCGCCCGCCGACCCGCCGTCGCCCCGGCCCGCCCGGGGTGGACTGCGGTCCGCCCTGGACGGACCCGGCCGCGCCTGGTTGTTCGTCACCCCCGTCCTGCTGGCCCTGGCCGTGGTCATCGGATATCCGGTGGTGCGGGCGGTGTGGATGTCGTTCCAGAAGGACGCCGGAATCGACGAGGCCACCGGCATGTTCGTCGAGGGCGGCGGCGCCGGGTTCAGCAATTACACGCACTGGTTGCTGCAGCAGTGCCAGCTGCCCGACGGGACGATGGAGTCCTGTCCGACAGGTAATCTCGGCTCCCAGTTCTGGGGCGCGATCGCGATCACCCTGCTGTTCACGGTCGTGACCGTGCTGCTGGAGGCCTCGATCGGGCTGGGTATGGCCATGATCATGGGCAAGACCTTCCGTGGTCGCGCGGTACTGCGCGCCGCGGTGCTGATCCCGTGGGCCATTCCGACCGCGGTGACGGCGCGGCTGTGGGAGTTCATGTTCCAGTACGACGGGGTGATCAATCGGGTGCTCGGCACCCACATCCTGTGGCAGACCGATCCGACCTGGTCGCGGGTCGCGGTGATCGTGGCCGATGTCTGGAAGACCACCCCGTTCATGGCGCTGCTGATTCTGGCGGGGCTGCAGGTCATTCCGGGCGATGTGTACGAGGCCGCGCGGGTCGACGGCGCCTCGGCCTGGCAGCGCTTCACCCAGATCACGCTGCCGCTGCTGCGGCCCGCGCTGCTGGTGGCGGTGCTGTTCCGCACGATGGACGCGCTGCGGCTCTACGATCTGCCCGCGATCATGACGCAGGGCAATCCGAATACCCGGACCATTTCGATTCTCGTCGTCGATCAGGTGCGTCAGGGCGCCAACAGCGCCTCGGCGCTGTCCGTGATCACCTTCCTCATGATCTTCGCGGTGGCCTTCGTGCTGGTGAAGGTGTTGGGCGCCAACGCCGTCGCGACCCAGGAAGAACAGCGGAAGGCGCACTGATCATGGTGAGTACGACCCAGGCCGCGCGTATCCCGCTGACCAAACGACTCGGCTCGGCGCGGGTGTATCTCGGCGCGCTGATCATTCTGGTGTGGGGGCTCGGCCCGTTCTACTGGATGGTCGTCACGGCCTTCCGCGATCCGGCCTACGTCTTCGACAACACGCCGTGGCCGTCGCATCTGACGCTGACCAACTTCCAGAACGCCTTCGACACCAGCCGCGGCAACAACTTCGGCCGGGCGGTGGCCAACAGCGTCATCATCGGCCTGTCCACCACGGTGATCGCACTGGTGATCGGCATGATGGCGGCCTACTCGCTGGCCCGAATCCAGTTCCGCGGCAAGCGGATCGTGGCCGCGCTGGTGCTGAGCGCCTCGATGTTCCCCGTGGTGGTGCTGGTGACGCCGCTGTTCCAGCTGTTCACCGATACCGGCTGGATCGGGCACTACCAGGCGATGATCATCCCGAACATCTCCTTCGCGCTGCCGCTGACGGTGTACACGCTGTCGTCGTTCTTCTCCGAATTGCCGTGGGAGCTCGAGGAGGCCGCGCGCATCGACGGCGCCAGCCGGTTCCAGGCCTTCCGGCTGGTGATGCTGCCGCTGGCCGCACCGGCCGTATTCACCACGGCCATCCTGGCGTTCATCGCCGCGGTGAACGAATACCTGCTGTCGCGACTGCTGTCGGCCGACGCCACCGAACCGGTGACCGTCGCCATCGCCCGCTTCTCCGGTAACGATCCGCTGGTACCGCCCTATTCGGCGATCATGGCCGCGGGCACGATCGTGACCGTTCCGCTGGTGATCATGGTGCTGCTGTTCCAGCGCCGCATCATCTCCGGCCTCACCGCGGGCGGCGTCAAGAGCTGACTGTGGGTTAGGCTCTCCTGGAGCCGTTACGCAACGCAACAGCTGGTTTCGCGAGTACATGGGTAACTCGCCGGGTACGCCCAGAACTGGCGCGGCACCCAACGCAGGACCTGTGCGGACAGTCGAGGCACTTACTCGTATGGCCTGAATACGCGGGGAGGCGGGACAGTGGGCTTACGCAGGCGGCGCGATGAAGCTTCGAGTGCGCCTTATGCCTCGGTCGCCGGTTGGAACGAGCTCCCCAGTGTCACCGCCAGGCGCGAACGCGCCAAGCGCGGACGGCCGCGTCGGCGTGAGCGGCCGCCGAATCCCGAAGGTGCGCAATCCCGCCCGCCACGTACCCGCGCCCAGCGCGTTCGACGCTTGGCGCTCGCGCTGTTCCTGATCTTCGTCGCGGTGCCGTCGCTGCTGGTGGCGCTGGCGTACTGGAGTGCCGACATACCCGATCCGGCATCTGTGCAGACCGAGCAGACCGCCACCATCACCGCCGCCGACGGCGTCACCGAACTCGCCAAAGTCGTTCCGCCGGAGGGTAATCGGATCCCCGTTCCGCTGTCGGAAGTACCGCAGTGGATGCGCGATGCCATGCTCTCGGCCGAGGACCGCGACTTCTATCGCAATCCGGGCTTCTCACTCGAGGCGTTCCTGCGCGCGACCCGCGACAATGTCACCGGACGCGAGGATGCGGGCGGCGGCTCGACCATTACCCAGCAGTATGTGAAGAACGCCTTCCTCAGCTCCGAGCGCACGCTGTCGCGCAAGATGCGGGAGCTGATCATCTCGGCGAAGATGGCGCGACAGTGGAGTAAGGACGACATTCTCGCCGCCTATCTCAACACCATCTACTACGGTCGCGGCGCGTACGGCATCGCCGCGGCAGCCCAGGCGTATTTCGCCAAGCCGGTACCGCAGCTGACCCTCGCCGAGAGCGCCGTGCTGGCCGCGGTGGTGCGCACCCCGTCGATCCTGGATCCGGAAACCCATCCGGATCAGCTGAAGGCGCGCTGGAACTACGTACTCGACGGCATGGTGTCGATGGGAACCCTGCCGCCCGATCAGCGCGCGAGGGTCGAATTCCCGATCATCGCTCCGGTTGTCGTACTCGCCGACGATTCCGCGCGCAGCCCGGCCGGACTGCTCCGCACCCAGGTGCTGCGCGAATTGCGGGCATCGGGGGTCAGCGAACGCGATATCGATACCGGGGCGCTGAACATCATCACCACCATCGATCCGCGCGCCCAGCAGGCAGCGGTGGACGCGGTGCACAACACGCTGTCGAACCAGCCGCCCGAACTGCGTAGCGCCGTGGTGTCGATCGATCCGCGATCGGGTGCGGTGCGGGCCTACTACGGCGGCGAGGACGGAGTCGGCTTCGATTTCGCGCAGGCGCCGCTGCAGACCGGTTCGGCGTTCAAGACCTTCGCGGTGCTCGCCGCGCTGCAGCAGGGCATCACCATGTCGTATCCGCTCGACAGCTCCCCGGTCACGGTGAACGGGGTGAAGGTGACCAATGTGGAGGGCGAATCCTGCGGAACCTGTTCGCTGGCCGAGGCTTTCAAACGTTCGCTCAACACCAGCTTCTATCGCCTCGCCCAGGGCGTGGGCGCGCAGTCGATCGCCGACGCCGCCCATCAGGCCGGAATTCCGGAGCAGATCCCCGGCGTGCCCGGACGTTCGCTGACCGACAACGACACAGCGCCGCAGCCGTCGATCGTGCTGGGCGTGTATTCGGTGCGACCGATCGATATGGCCTCGGCCTACGCGACCATCGCCGCCTCCGGGGCCTATCACCAGCCTTATTTCGTCCAGCGCGTGGTCGCCGGGGACGGGCGGGTGCTGCTCGATCGCGGCGCGCCCGAGCAGCGTCCGTCGCAACAGCGGATCTCGGCGCGCGTCGCGGACACCACCGCACAGGCGATGCTGCCGATTGCGGCCTATTCCAACGGCCATGCGCTGGCCGGGCGTCCGTCGGCGGCGAAGACCGGGACCACGCAGCTCGGCGATACCGGCGCCAACAAGGACGCGTGGATGATCGGCTTCACGCCCTCGCTGTCGACGGCCGTGTGGATCGGCACCGAACAACCCCAGCCGATCCACACCGCGCGCGGCGCGGCCATCTACGGCGCGGGACTGCCCGCCGATATCTGGAAGCGGACCATGGACGGCGCGCTGGCGGGTACGCCGGTCGAACAGTTCGCGGCCTCGAATCAGCCCAAGGCCGATCCGGTCGGCGTCGGCCCGTTCGGGATCGCGCCCGCGCCCACGCCCCAGTCCGGCCAGGGCCCCTTCGATGTGCTGGCGCCGCCCGCGAGCCCAGCGCAACAGCCCCCGCCGCAGCCCGCCCCGATGATTGCTCCACCGCCGCCCCCGACCCGACAGGTCGAGATCTTCCCGGGTCTGAGCGTCCCGGTGCCGGGCTGACGGCGCGGTTGGGCCGACGGCGTCGTTGTGACCAACCGAATCGGCGTTCGGCGACCAACGCCCGAGACACGCCGATAGGGTGGAGCCCGGCGAGTACTAGGTGCATACCGGACCGCGGTGACGGCGGCCCACAAGGCTGAGCGGCGCGGTTGGTGCGAATTCGGGAACTTTTCAGGTGGCGTGGCCCGGACTTGTTCGATCGGGCCGATCGGCGACGACAGTGGCAGGATGCGGGAGGATGTTCGCAGAGAAAGACCAGCGAAGGGTGCGGTTACGCTGGGCGCAGAAGCGAGCGGCGGGCAGGGATCGGGCACGGCTGAGAGCAGAGTGGTTCGGCGCGCCGACGTCAGTCGCGCGACACATCACACAGCACGAGACATAGGGGCGACACCGGTGGATTTCAATGTCGTTGAGCGCCACGAGACCCTGGTGGCAGGGACGGTGCTACGCAGCCCGGCGCTGGCGGTCGAGGGGCCGCGCCGGTTGAAGGTGGAGGAGGCCTGGAAACACAATCTGGCGCGCGAGCTGCCCGGACCTCCGGCCAGCGCCTACGTCGATCACGCGCCGGAGATCGGGTCGTATCTGACCCATATCGTCGGCTATCACCTGCGGAGCCTGGACGATCTGCTGCCCGGTGATGTGCTGGCCAGGGTGCCGGCGGGCCGGTTCGCGCGGATCATCCGCAGCGGTGACAACCTGGGCGACACCATCGTGTCGGTCTGGCGCGCGGTCTGGGATCTCGAGGCGGCCGGCGCCTTGACCCGGGCTTATACGGGCGATTTCGAGCACTATCCGGACCGCAACACGGTCGAGGTGTTCGTGGCGCTCGAGGACGAGAGCGCCTCCGAGGGCAACAGGTAGGGGCTGAGAGTGGACTTCGAAATCGTCACCCTGGGCGAAGGTCTGGTCGGCGGCCTGACCGTGCCGCTGGCCGGTCGCGAGGTCACCGCGCGTGACCTGGATCTGGTGAATTTCACCTGGGACCGTTATCTGTCCCGGGAGAAGAACGTCCCCCGCGCGGCGGCCTATATCGGCCAGAACGACCACGCCGTCGCGGTGCTGGGCTACGAACTGAGCTCACTGGACGACCTCGACACCGGCGACGTGCTCACCCGGATCCCGGCGGGCCGCTACGCCAAATTCGTCGTCTCCGACAAGCCCTACGATCTGCTGCGCACCGCCTGGGCCAAGGTGGCCAAGGCCGAGAACGCGGGCACGATCACGCGGTCGCACACCGCGGAACTCGAGCGCTACACCGGGCCGACCTCGGTCGAGGTCTACGTCTCACTCGACTAGCCTCCGCGTGCCGGTGCCTCTGCAATCTCGGCTCAACGCCGAGATTGCAGAGGCACCAACTGGTTTCGCGAGGACATGGGTAACTCACCGGGTACGGGAGAGCTCAGCCACCTCTTCGCCGCCGGCCGCCGACGCCACGTGCGTGATGCCTGAGTCCGGCCAAAAAACGCGGAGAGGCGGTCAAGCCCCGATGATGAACTCCTCGAGCTGCGTGCGAGCGATATCGTCCGCGAGCTGCTTGGGCGGGGACTTCATCAGGTAGGCCGAGGCGGGCAGGATCGGGCCGCCCAGACCGCGGTCCTTGGCGATCTTGGCGGCGCGGACGGCGTCGATGATGATGCCGGCCGAGTTCGGCGAATCCCAGACCTCGAGCTTGTACTCCAGGTTCAGCGGCACATCGCCGAAGGCACGGCCCTCGAGCCGGACGTAGGCCCACTTGCGGTCGTCGAGCCAGCCGACGTGGTCGGACGGACCGATGTGCACGTCGTTGGCGCCCAGCTCCTTCTTCAGGTTGCTGGTGACAGCCTGGGTCTTGGAGATCTTCTTCGACTCCAGGCGCTCACGCTCGAGCATGTTCTTGAAGTCCATATTGCCGCCGACGTTGAGCTGCATGGTGCGATCGAGCTGCACGCCGCGGTCCTCGAACAGCTTGGCCATCACGCGGTGGGTGATGGTCGCGCCCACCTGGCTCTTGATGTCGTCGCCGACGATCGGGACGCCCGCGTCGACGAACTTCTGAGCCCACTCCGGGTCGGAGGCGATGAACACCGGCAGCGCGTTGACGAAGGCAACGCCCGCATCGATGGCGCACTGGGCGTAGAACTTGTCGGCCTCCTCCGAGCCCACCGGCAGGTAGGACACCAGAACGTCGACCTTGGCGTCCTTCAGCGCCTTGACCACGTCGACGGCCTCGGCGTCGGACAGCTCGATGGTCTGCGCGTAGTACTTGCCGATACCGTCCAGCGTCGGGCCGCGCAGCACGGTCACATCGCTCGGCGGCACGTCGGAGATCTTGATGGTGTTGTTCTCGCTGGCGAAGATCGCGTCCGACAGGTCGAATCCGACCTTCTTGGCGTCGACGTCGAACGCGGCGACGAACTTCACATCGCGGACGTGGTACGGGCCGAACTTGACGTGCATGAGGCCGGGCACGGTCGCGTTCTCGTCCGCGTCCTTGTAGTACTGCACGCCCTGGACCAGCGAGGAGGCGCAGTTGCCCACACCCACGATGGCCACGCGTATCTCGGTGGCGTTTTCAGCCGTGTTGACATCACTCATGGCCGATATTTCCCTCTTTCTGTGGTGCCGCCTTCAGTGATTGCTCCGCTGCAATCAACTCGTTGAGCCAGCGCACTTCGCGCTCGCTGGATTCCAGACCGAGCTGGTGGAGCTGGCGGGTGTAGCGATCGAGGGTCCCGCTGGCCCGTTTGATCGCCTCCCGCAGTCCTTCTCGGCGTTCCTCGACCTGCCGCCGCCTGCCTTCGAGAATCCGCATCCGGGCCTCGGCCGGGGTGCGGCTGAAGAAGGCGAGGTGAACGCCGAAACCGTCGTCGGTGTAGTTCTGCGGACCGGTGTCGGCGAGCAGTTCACCGAACCGCACCCGCCCGGTCTCGGTCAGTTGATAGACCCGCCGTGCGCGCCGCGTGACCGCTCCCAGTGGACTCTCCTCGGCGATCAGGCCGTCGGCCTGCATGCGCCGCAGGGTCGGATACAGCGACCCGTAGGAGAAGGCCCGAAATGGTCCGAGCAGACCCGTCAGCCGCTTGCGCAGCTCGTAACCGTGCATCGGAGATTCCAGGAGCAGCCCGAGAATCGCCAGCTCGAGCACGGGCCACACCTCCTGACTGTGCTCTGCAGATCTAACTTGTGGATGCAGTTCCAAACTATATCGCGCCGATATATTTGTCGATAGCCCCACAGGTTCCTCACATGTCCAGCACGAAGACGCCACAGCGATGGTCAGAGGGGGCCGCTACTCTGGTTCTCGTGCGAATTCAGCGGCAGGTAGTGGACTATGCGCTTCGGCGCCGGTCGCTGCTGGCCGACGTGTACGCGGGACGGGTGAATGTCGCGGAGGTGTGCGACGCGAATCCGTATCTGCTGCGGGCGGCCAAATTTCATGGGCGCGGGAGTGAGGTCACATGCCCTATCTGCCGGAAGGAGCAGCTCACTCTCGTATCGTGGGTCTACGGCGAGGGGCTGGGACCTGTCGCGGGTTCGGCCCGCGCGCCCGAGGAGCTGATCCGGCTGGCCGAGTCCCGCGAGGAATTCACGGTGCACGTCGTGGAGGTGTGCCGTACCTGCAGCTGGAATCATCTGGTGCAGTCCTATGTGCTGGGTCGCGCTCCGACGCCGTCGCGACGCCGTACCGGCACGCGACGGACCGCCGCCGAATGACGGGCCTCGTCCGCTGACATGCGGAGTACAGACGCGCCCGCGCGGTCGACAGACCGCGACCAGGACCGTATCGAGTTATGGAGATCCAGGCTGTGACTTCGCCCTACGACGATGGACCGAACGGCGACCGCCGACCGCGCGGCTCGCGACCGGGGCCCGGCGGCTATCCGCCGCCCCGCCCGGGCGGCCCAC
>NZ_BDBS01000033.1 GCF_001613105.1 Nocardia pseudobrasiliensis NBRC 108224
GGGCGGGCCGGGCGGATACGAGCGTTCGCGCGGTCCGCGCGGCGGCTGCGGTCGGCTCGGAACGGACTGCGGATCGTCGGACCAGCCATCCGGCGCGGCCTGTCGCGGCGGCCCGGGCGGCACCCGACGCATCGGCCCGCTGGGCGGAGCCTGATTCACTCCGCCCGGAACGCGGCGGATCGGTTCACTGGGCGGAGCATTGCGCGGCCCGTGAATCGAGACCTGCCGGGTCGGATCTCCGGGCGCGACCGCATCCGGCCCCCCGGGCGGCGCGTGGCGTCGAGATCCCTGCGGCGGAGCCTGATTCGGCCCGGCCGGAGGCATCGGCCGCGGCGGGACCTGTCGCATCGCGCCACTGGGCGGTCCCGGGGGCGGGGTCTGCCGCATCGCGCCGTTGGCCGGCCCCTGGCTCGGCGGATCCTGTCGTATCGCGCCGCCAGCGGGCCCCTGGTTGGCCGGGTCCTGCCGCATCGTGCCGTTCGGTGGGCCCTGGTTCGGGGGGACCTGTCGCATTGCGCCGCCTGCGGGCCCCTGGTTGGGCGGCTCCTGTCGCATCGCGTCGTTCGGTGGGCCCTGGTTCGGAGGGACCTGCCGCATCGCGCCGCTGGCAGGGCCCGGGTTCGGGGGGATCCGACGTATCGCGCCGCTGGGCGGTCCCTGGTTCGGCGCAGCCGGTCGCATGACGCCGCCGGGCATCTGATTGACGCCGTTGGGCGGGCGCATCGGGTCGCCGGGGCGGCCGGGGGTAGGTGGCAGGCGCGGAGGCGGGCTGGCGGGCGGCACCTGGTTGCCGGGGGAAACGCGGGGAATCGAACCGCTCAGCGGTGGGCGGGGTGGCGCCGATTCATCGGTCGGCGGGCCGTCCTGTGGCGGGGCCGGTCGGCGCGGTCCGCGCTCCCACGGTGCGGCCGGGGCACGCCGCGGTGCCGGACGGTCGTCGCCCGGCCCTTGGGGTCGGGAGGCGTCGTAATCACTCACCGCGCCTCCCGGTCTCGCAGCGGCGGGAGGTCGCCCCGAATCGCCGCCCCGGCCGAACGCGCGCCGTGATCGCCGCTCATGGTTCCTCCTGTCGCTGCAGGACCCGTAGTCGCGCCCGCAGATAACGATTGACCCTGCGCCGCGTCCCGGTGTCCAACCCCTCGTCGGCCGGATCCGGCTGCCCCCGGAAGCGACGCCACAGTCGGCGTCCGGCGAGCAGGAGCAGCAGTGCACCGGCACATGCGGTAATTATCGCCAACGCCTGACCATAGGCGTTGGACCGCACCGAGACGGATACGCCGTTCCCCAGCGCGACACCGTCCGGTGTGGTAATGGAGATCGGAATGGTCAGATTGCGACTATCGATCACCTCGGTCGGGATCTGGAATGAGCGGGTGCCCTCGGCGGGCAGGATCTGCTCGCCGATATCGGTGATCTTCGTCTCGGTAGGGGCATCGATCCGGAATTTGATCCGGATCGCCACCGGTAGCGGATTACGCACCACCAGCAGCAGCGGACTCTTCTCCGAGGCCAGGGTGTACACCCCGCCCGGCGGCAGCACGGTCACCTCGCGGAACAGCGTGTCCAGCGTCCTGGTGGTCTGATCGAGCCTGCGCTGCGCCACGGTATCGGCCTGTCCGTCCGGACTGTTGCGATCCGACAGCGTCAGCACGCGCACCAGATCGTCGCGCAGCGGCGTCAGATACTGCCGCGGCGACGGCTCCTGCTGGGGAACCTCCGCCAGCGCCGAGAACAGATCGGTGATCCTCTTGTCCTGCGCGCGCAGCGGATCGATGAACTGATCGGGCACGGCCAGCTCGGCCACACCGCGCAGATAGTCGACGTCGAACGGGCGCGGATCCGGCGGTGTGGCAAGCAGATCGGCGAATGAGCGTGGCGTGGCCAGCCCGTTGCGCACCAGCAGTTCGAGCTGATTGAGCAGGGCGGACGCCTCGTCCTTGTTGGCGCTCCACTGCTGCGGCGGCATCAGCAGCAGCGAACGCGGCCCCCCGGCCTGCGGATTCAGCGCCGCCCACGACACCGCGCCGAGCGCGTCCTGCAGCCGGGCCGCGCGCGAGTCGTTGGCCAGTTTGTAGCGCACCCGCTCCGGGGTGAACGGCGGCGTCGGCGGATTGGAACCCACCGCGGCCAGTGCCGTCGCGGACCAGATGTCGAAGGTGGCCGCCTTCAAACCCGGCTCGGCAGGAGGCTGCGTATTCGGCTGGGCGGGAGGCAGAATCGCGGGCAGGCGCACCATGTCGGGTGCGGGCGAATCGCTCTCGGCCGCCATCACCGCGGTATTGCGCACGGTGCGCGCGACCCCGGTTGCGTTGCTGCGGGATTCGGCGGTGGAGACGGCCGTGTCGGCGAGGACCGCGGTGTGGAAGCCGTGCCCGGCCAACAGCGTGCCCGCCTCGGAGTCGATACTGCCCGAATCGGGCAGGGCCACGCCGCGCACCGATTTCACCGACAGCTGGGAATCCACGATATCGGCGGGCGCATCGATCGCGCGGGCACTCAGATCGGCATCATGGACGGCGGCCAGCGCGGGCAGGTCGACCTGCGCGAACGGCAGCGCGATCGTGCACATTCCGGAGGCCACCGCGCGCACCCGGTCCAGCCAGGCCTTGGCGGCGGCCGGTCCGCGATCGGAGCCGTCCCGGGTGGGGCCGCCCGGATCGGACGGACTGGCCAGCACCCGATAGCCCTGGGCCATCGCCGAAACCGTCAGCAGCAGATCCGGATCGACCGCCAGACAGATCGAGGAGGCCAGATTCGGCCCGGAACGACCGGACTCCGGACGCCGCACCGATTCCAGGGCCGCGACCAGCTGATCCAACCGGCCGCCCGTGGCCAGCTCGCCGGCCAATTCGTCATCGGTCAGCAGCGCCTTGCCCGGCAGCGGTCCGGTGATACCGCCCACCAGCCGGGGCCGATCGGCCAGCGGCCAGATCGTGGTGATCGCCATCGGCGCCTCGGTGGGTGCGGGAACGGGCTGCCCCGCATCGTCTTTCGCGTCGCTCGCGGCGGGCAGGCCCAGGACCGGCAGCAGGAAGCGGGCGTCGTCGAGCCGGGCCTGGCTGCCGTAGTCGGGCTGGCCGTTGACATTGAGCAGCAGCGGATAGACGCCCGGCTCGGTGATGTCGAGCGAGGAGGTGACCGGCGAACTGCCGCTGATCCCGTGCGTTCCGGCGCGCACGCCCACCCGGATCGTGAACTGTTTGCGCTGGGCCGGTTCGAGTCGGTCCGCGAGATCCTGGAACGGACCAACGACGTCGTAGTTCACCTGATCCAGGCGCAGCGACGAGCGCAGCCCGATACCCGTGGCCACGGGTGCGGCCCGCTGAATACGCACGCTGACATCGGAGACCGGCCGGTCACCGACATTGGTCACGGTCCCCGAGACGGTCAGCACCGAATCGCTGGTCGTCGTCACCGTTTCCGGCCCGACCGAATCCAGCGTGAGCTTGAGGAACTGTGGGCCCGACGAATTCGCGCCGGGCGACTGGGCGGCGGCCGGTCCGGCGAGTGTCGCCGCCGGTCCGGACAGCACCGCGAGCGCCAACGCGACGAACATCGGCACCCAGCGGCGCAGAGGGCGCCCCGCACGCGTCATTGTCTGCCGTTCTCCATCCGGTCGATCAGGCGGTTCGCGACCTCGGCGAGGCGTCGTTCGTCGGCATAGGCCAGGCGCGAGTCGAGCTCGGTGAGCGGCACCCAGGCCACCTTGGTGACCTCGACATCGGCATCGGAGAGTTCCCCGCCCAGCGAGCGCATCAGATAGTGATGCACGGTTTTGTGTACCCGGCGTCCGTCGGTCACGAACCAGTAGTCGATGCTGCCGAGTTCGGCCACGACCGTGCCGTTGATCCCGGTCTCCTCGGCGACCTCGCGCACGGCGGTCTGCTCGGCGGTCTCGCCCGCCTCGATATGTCCCTTGGGCAGCGACCACAGCAGGCGGCCGCGCCGATCGGTGCGCCCGATCAGGGCCGCGCAGCGCTTGTCGCGCGGGCCGTCGAGGCCGTCGACCACGAGACCACCCGCGGAGGTCTCGCGGACCGTGCGCATGCGCGGTTTGCTCTTGTTCTTCTGACTCTCCGCGGAGCTCCCGGCCGAACTGCGGCGCCGGGGCTGGCGGCGTCGACTGTTCGCGCGATCGGCCGGAGACACTGCGCCAGTTTAGCTGTGTTCATTTGGCCGCTCCTTCGTCGCGGCGGGGTTTGCGGCCCTGAGGCTCGTCGTTTCGGGGCCATCGCTGGCTCCTTCGTCGCGGACGCGATGACCCCGAAACGACGAGCCGGCCGCAAACCCTCTCAGGTTGGGCCGGGCGTGTCGTTGTGGGATGTCAGAGGGGGCTTCTATGCGGAGTCAACTGCGGGTTCGGGACCCACTAAGCTGCATCTCCGTGGTTTCGCCGAAGTCCGAGTCCGAGAACGACCGTCGTACCCGATTGCTCGCCGCGGCGGCGATCACACTGGGTCGGTTGTCGGATGTGCTGACCCCGCTGGGCGAGATGTTCGCCGCTCGCGGCCATGAGCTCTATCTCGTGGGCGGCAGTGTGCGGGACGCGGTGCTCGGGCGGTTGGGCACCGATCTGGACTTCACCACCGATGCTCGGCCGGAGCAGGTGCTCGAGATCGTGCGCGGGTGGGCCGACAACATCTGGGATACCGGGGGGCTGGCGTTCGGGACGGTCAGCGCCGCCAAATCCGGCTGGCAGCTGGAGATCACGACCTTCCGCAGCGATACCTACGATCGGGTCTCACGCAATCCGGAGGTTTCCTTCGGCGACACCCTCGCCGGCGATCTGGTGCGCCGCGATTTCACCGCCAATGCCATGGCCGTGCGCATCGGCGGACTGGGTGAGCTCGAATTCGTCGATCCGCTCGACGGTATGTCCGCACTGCTCGACGGCGTCCTGGATACGCCTGCGGCGCCGGAGGATTCGTTCAGCGACGATCCGCTGCGCATGTTGCGCGGTGCGCGGTTCGTCGCACAGCTCGGCTTCCGGCTGGCCCCGCGGGTACGCGCGGCGATCGTCGAGATGGCCGGGGAGATCGAGCGGATCACCGCCGAGCGGGTGCACGCCGAGCTGGACAAACTGATCGGCGGACAGTATCCGACCGAGGGCATCGATGTCATGTGCGAGACCGGCCTGGCCGCGCGGGTGCTGCCGGAGGTGCCCGCCATGCAGCTCGAGATCGACGAACACCATCAGCACAAGGACGTCTACCAGCATTCGCTGACCGTGCTGCGCCAGGCCATCGATCAGGAGGAGGGCGATCCGGATCTGGTGCTGCGCTGGGCGGCGCTGCTGCACGACATCGGCAAGCCGCCGACCAAGCGCAACGAGCCGGGCGGCGGCGTGAGCTTCCACCACCACGAGGTGGTCGGCGCGAAGATGGTGCGAAAGCGGATGCGCGCCTTGAAATATTCGAAGCAGTTCACCGAGGACGTCGCCCGCCTGGTCTACCTGCATCTGCGCTTCCACGGCTACGGCAAGGGCCAGTGGACCGACTCGGCGGTGCGCCGCTACGTCACCGATGCCGGTGATCTGCTCCCCCGCCTGCACAAACTGGTCCGCGCCGACTGCACCACCCGCAACAAGCGCCGCGCCGCCCAATTGCAGTCCACCTACGACGACCTCGAGATTCGCATCGCCCGCATCCAGGAACAGGAGGATCTCGCGCGGGTCCGCCCCGACCTCGACGGCAACGCCATCATGGAACTGCTCGGCCTGCCGCCGGGTCCCGAGGTGGGCCGCGCTTGGCGCTATCTCAAGGAACTGCGCCTCGATCGCGGGCCGATGGATCGCGACGAGGCCGAAGCGGCGCTGCGACAGTGGTGGGAGCAGGGCGCGCCCTAGCACTCAGAAGATGATGAGCGTGGTCCCCGCGACAATGGCGGAGCGGATCTGCGCGAGGTCGAACGAGCCTGCCATATCGGCGATCTCGATGCGGAAGTGAATGCGATCGTCGTGACGGTCGGCCCGGACGATGCGGATGTTGTCGGGTAGATCGGTGAGCGGTATCGGCGCCGGGCGCACCCAGCGGCGCGGGACTCGAAGGCCCCACCAGTAGGCCCGGTGGATCGCCACCGACAGCAGATTGTCGCCGACGCTCGCGTCCACCAGGGCGCGGAGTCTTCGGCGGCGATGCCGGGCGATGAGCAGGCCGTCGGTCTCGACCCCGATCTCCCAGTCCAGCTGCCAGGCATTGAGCCAATTCGCCACGGCGGTTGTCGTGACCGTGCCGGTGATGTCGAGCGTGGTGGTCCGGACCCTGGTCGGCACCCCCGGAATCAGCCGGACACCGTGCGCGATCACGGTCATCGCCTCGATCGGATGTCCGTTCCACAGCAGATCCGTGAGCACCGTCTTGGTCTGGAAATGCGCGCCGCGGCGGCGCGCCTTCAGGGTCGTCAGTGTGGCCGTCATTTCGTGGCCGAGCAGGGTCGCGCTCACCTCGCGCCCGCCGAACTGACTCAGAATCCCCTCGCTGAGCAGCGTCATCAGCACATCCGGCACCAGCGCGGTGACGGTACCCGCGCCCAGGTCCGCTACCGGGTCCAGCCAGGCGAACCAGGATTTCGGATCGAAATAGGTGGCCATGATTGGTTCGAGCGTACTGGCCGGGGCGCGACATCCGGGTGGACGGTTGGTGACTTCTCCGGAATCGGGGCACCGAAGCGCCGCGGATTCGGATGTTCGCACGTTGTTCGTCCGAGAATGCGGTTCTATGCTGCTGCTCGTGCCCAGCTTGCGGATCCGCGACGCCGCCGAACTCCTCGGCGTCAGCGATGACACCGTGCGGCGCTGGATCGATACCGGCGCCCTCGCGGCGCACAAGGACGACTCCGGCCGCCTGATGATCGACGGCAAGGAACTCGCCATCCTGGCGGCGGGTAACGCGCGGACGCCGCAGACCAGGCTGGGTAGTGCCAGTTCGGCACGTAATCGGTTCCCCGGACTGGTCACTCGCGTGGTGGCCGACGGGGTGATGGCTCAGGTGGAGATGCAATGCGGTCCGTTCACAGTCGTGTCGTTGATGAGCAGCGAATCGGTGGCCGCGCTCGGCCTGGAGCCGGGCAGCGTCGCGGTGGCCAGCGTCAAGGCGACGACCGTGGTCGTGGAAACGCCGTCGGCATGAGGCGATTCGCGATCGTCCTCACCGCCGCGGCCGTCACGGCCGCGCTGGCGGGCTGCGGTTCCCAGGATTCCGGCGGCTCCGACCGGACCACCCTCACCGTCTTCGCCGCGGCCTCACTGAACAAGGTCTTCACCGACCTCGGCACGAAATTCGAGGCGGCGCACCCGAATACGAAGGTGACCTTCTCCTTCGCGGGTTCGTCGGATCTGGCCGCCCAGCTGAATCAGGGCGCGCCCGCCGATGTCTTCGCCTCCGCCGACACCGCGAATATGGATAAGGCGGTCAACGGCGGACGCATCACCGAGAAGCCGGAGAATTTCGCGACCAACGTCCTCACCATCGTCACCCCGCCCGGCAATCCGAAACATATCGCGGCCCTGTCCGATCTGACCCAGCCCGGCCTGCGGCTGGTGGTGTGCGCCCCGCAGGTGCCGTGCGGTTCGGCGACCAAGAAGGTCAGCGCCGCCGCGAATGTCGCGCTGAAGCCGGTGAGCGAGGAGTCCGCGGTCACCGACGTACTGGCCAAGGTCACCTCCGGCGAGGCCGATGCGGGACTGGTCTATGTCACCGATGCGGCGGGCGCGGGCGCGAAGGTCGGCACCGTGGCCTTCCCGGAATCCTCCGGTGCGGTGAATACGTATCCGATCGCGACCGTGGCCGATTCGAAGCACGCCCAACTCGCGCACGACTTCGAAGCCCTGATCGCCGGTCCGGACGGTCGCGCCGCACTGGCCGCCGCGGGCTTCGGAGCGCCGTGAGCCGCGGTAGATGATTCACGTGAAACCGGGTGTGCCGCGCTGGATCCTGCTGCCCGCGGCGCTCGGCTTTGCCTTCGTCATCGGACCGCTGCTCGCGCTGACCGGCGCGGTGGATTGGTCGCACTACCTCACGCTGGTGACCACTCCCGCCTCGCGGGACGCCCTGTGGCTCAGCCTCGAAACCGCCGCGGTGAGCACCGGGCTGTGCGTACTGGTCGGCGTGCCGATGGCGGTCGCGCTGGCCCGGTTGCGGTGGCGAATCCTGCCGACGTTGCGCGCGTTGGTGTTGCTGCCGTTGGTGTTACCGCCTGTGGTGGGCGGCATGGCGCTGTTGTATCTGTTCGGGCGCTATGGTCTTATCGGCCGTCATCTGGAGGCGCTCGGGGCGCGAATCGCGTTCAGCACCACCGCCGTCGTACTCGCCGAGGCCTTCGTCGCCCTGCCGTTCCTGGTGATCACCCTCGAGGGCGCGATGCGTACTGCGGGTGATCGCTACGAACGCATCGCGGCCACCCTGGGCGCGGGACCGACCATGGTCTGGTGGCGAATCACCCTGCCGCTGTTGCGTCCCGCGCTGATCTCGGGCGCGGTGCTGACCTTCGCCCGCTCGCTCGGCGAATTCGGCGCGACCCTCACCTTCGCGGGCAGCCTGCAGGGCCGGACCCGTACCCTGCCGCTCGAGATCTATCTGCAGCGCGAGAACGATCCCGATGCGGCCGTGGCGCTGTCGCTGCTGCTGGTGGTGTTCGCGGTGCTCATCGTGCTGATCGCCTATCGTCGCGTCGGGGTGGCCGAGGGTCGCGACTGGGCGGGCGGGCTGTGGCGCCGGGGCGGTTCGGGACGGCGGGGGGCGGCGTGAACGATTCGGCGGGACTGGAGGTTTCGGTACGCCTGGCCGAGCGCGGCGTCGAGGTCGATCTGACGGTGGCGCCCGGTGAGGTGCTCGCCCTGCTCGGGCCCAACGGCGCGGGTAAGTCGACGATGCTGGAGTTGATCGCGGGTCTGCTCCGCCCGGACGCGGGCCGAATCCGGCTGGGCGGCAGAGTGCTCTTGGATACCGTCGACGGCCGCGAGGCGCCACCGCATCGCCGCGGCATCTCGATGCTGGCCCAGGACGCCCTGCTGTTCCCGCATCTTTCGGCGGCCGCCAATGTGGCCTTCGGTCCGCGCAGTCGAGGTATGGGCAGGCGCGCGGCGGATGCGCTCGCGGCCGATTGGCTGCGGGCCGTGGACGCGACCGAATTGAGCCGACGCCGCCCCGGCGAACTGTCCGGCGGCCAGGCCCAGCGCGTGGCCCTGGCCCGGGCGCTCGCCGTCGATCCCGATCTGATCCTGCTGGACGAGCCCATGGCCGCCCTGGATGTGGCCACCGCCCCGGCCATGCGCACCCTGCTGCGCCGGGTGGTGCGCGCCGCCGAGCGAAACGGTGTGGGCCGCAGCGCGATTCTGGTGACCCACGACATCGTCGACGCGCTGACCCTGGCCGATCGGGTGGTGGTTCTGGAGGCGGGCCGCGTTGTCGAACAGGGTCCGGTGGCCGAGGTCCTGTCCCGGCCGCGCAGCGCGTTCGCGGCCCGGATCGCCGGAGTGAATCTGCTGGTCGGCGCGGCCGAGCCCGGTGGATCGACCGATATCGGCGCGGTGCGCTGCGGTGCGGACATCGTGTACGGGCAGCGCGTGGGCGATTGGGCGAACGGAACCCGGGCGGCCGCCGTCTTCTCCCCTGCCGCGGTTGCCGTATATCGCGATCGTCCGACCGGCAGTCCGCGCAATATCTTTCGCGTCGAGATCGCCGAACTCACCGACCGCGGCGGCATCATTCGCGTGCACGCGACGGATCGGGCCGACGGCGGCCCCGGAATCGCCGCGGATCTGACCCCCGGCGCGGTCGCCGAACTCGCACTGGCACCGGGACTTCCGGTCCACTTCGCCGTGAAGGCGACCGAGGTCCAGGTCTATTCCTGCTGATGTGGCAACCGAGCAAGCACAATCGAACCCGCGGTATCTCGACCAGGCCGATCGGGAACCCCGCGGCCGTCGATCGCGTCGAACCGATATGACCGACATCGAGTACGTCTTCGGCTGCGGCGACGGTCCCGGCCGGAACTGGTCCTCCCCGGCCGATCTGGAGCTGACCGCGACCGGCGGCTACGACGCGGTACTACTCGATTTCGACGGTGACGGCCGATACGACGACGCGCTCTGGGACAGCGACGGTGACGGCCGCGCCGATATCGCCGCCCTGGATCTGGACGACGACGGTCTGCTCGACCACTTCTTCACCGATCCCGAGGGCGGCGGCACCTGGGCCGATCCGCTGTGGCCGGTCAGCGAGTGACGGTCCGCCGCCGGGAATTCGCCGCCACGGCCGCGATGCCGAGGCCGTAGATCACCGCACCCGCGAGCACCACGCCCAGCGAGCGGCCGTCGGTCGGGATCACCAGTGCGGTCACCGCGATGGCCAGGACGAAGGTGATGTTGAAAACGGTGTCCTGCAGCGCGAAGACCTGCCCGCGCCGGGAGTCGTCGATATCGATCTGCATGGTGGCGTCGCCGGTCAGTTTGATCGTCTGCCCGGCCAGGCCGAGCAGGAACGCGCCCGCCAGCAGCAGATGATGGGCCCGCCCCTCGGCCTCGCCGTGCGCGACGGTGATCGGGGTGACCAGCGCCAGCTGCACCACGAGCGCGGTCAGCAGTCCGGCCACCACCGTGCGCGGGCGGCCCAGCCGCGGAATCAGCAGCGGCGCGACCACGGCCGCGGTCAGCATGCCCGAGGCGACCGCGGTGATCGCCACCCCGAATCCGACCAGACCGCTGCTCAGCGACACTCCGGGTCCCTGGGTCCGCCGCAGGACCAGCACCATCAGCAGGGTGTTGGCGCCGAAGACGATTCGATGTACGCCGATGCCGAGCATCGCGGTCGTACATTCGCGCGAATCCCATACCGCGCGGGCGCCGGTGCGCAGCCCGATCAGGATCGCGCGCACCGAACTGGTCGGCGCGCTCTCCCCGGGTTCCGGACCGAGGATGCGGGCGCTGAATCCGGCCGCGACCACCGCGCCGATCACCGAACCCGACGCGCTGACCGCGACGGCCACCGCCGAGGCGAGATCGCCGGATCCGATCGCGCCGATGATCGCGACCGCGGCCGCCGCGCCCAGTCCGGCACAGGCCGAAGCCGTGGTCGCCAGTACCGAATTCATCGGCACCAGCCAGCGCTGGTCCAGCACCCGCGGCAGTGCCGCCGACACCCCGGACAGGACGAAGCGGCTGATCCCGACCACGGACAGCGCCAGCAGCAGCAGCGGCGTATCGCCGATGCCACCGAGCAGCCCCGCGGCGGCGATCGCGATCAGCAGCGCCCGCAGCGCATTCGCCACCAGCAGCACGGTCCGCCGATCCCAGCGGTCCAGCAGCGCCCCGGCATACGGACCGATCACCGAATACGGCAGCAGCAGCACGGTGAAACCGCCCGCGATCGCCAGCGGATCGGTCGCGCGCTCCGGATTGAACAGAATCGCCCCCGACAGCGCGGCTTGGAACATGCCGTCGCCGAACTGCCCCGAAAACCGCACCAGCGCCAGTCGCGCCATCCCCGGACCGCGCAGTACGGCCGTCACGGCCGCCCGCCGGGTGGCGGGCTGTTGATCGATCATCTCAGTGCTCGGATTTCGCGGTCACCAGCGCGGAGACCGTCTCGCGCATATCGGGCGCCATCGGCAGTTCGGCCAGCGCCGCGGCGTCGATCCAGCGGAACGCGTCGTGTTCGCCCGGCGCCAGCGACACCTCGCCCGGTTCCACCTCGACCACGAAGCTGTACTTACGCACCTTGGCCTTGGTGCGGGTCGCGTAGTCGAAGCCGCCGACCACGTCGACGATGTGGCGCACCCGCAAACCGGTCTCCTCGAACAACTCTCGCGCCACACAGTCGGCGAATGATTCCCCGGGCTCCACCCCACCACCCGGCAGCTCGTACATACCGCCGTGCCAGTCATCGGCGACACGCCGTACCACCAGCAGTTTACGTTCCCGGAACACGGCCACGCCGACCACGAAGTGATCGATGCCCGCGCTGCTGGCCTGTTGCCGGAGGGTGCGCTCGATGCCCGCGAGTGCTTCGGGTCGCATCAGCGATTCACCTCCGGTTCGGGTTGCGGCACATCATGATACGGGCGGTGCGCCGACGGGGCTCGGTGCGCGGGCGCGGGGCCGGTGCGCCGGGTGTTCGCCACCGGCGGGCGACCGGGTTCGAATCCGGGCTGCGGGTCCGCGCGATCGCCGCATCCTGGGTATGTGGCGCTACAGGCTAGAATTTACTAGGAATTCAGGGCTCGGCGCGGGAGGTGCTCCTACCCTGAAGGATGATCGGTGCTCGGCCCGAGAGGAGGACCACGGTGTCCACACTCACGACACCACACATCGATGTCCATCGTGGCGGCGACCGCATGAAAACCCGTGTGGCGTGGCTGGATTCGAAGCATTCTTTCTCGTTCGGCGAGCACTACGATCCCGACAACACCCATCACGGCCTGCTGCTGGTGAACAACGAGGACATCGTCGTTCCGGGCCAGGGTTTCGACACCCATCCCCATCGCGATATGGAGATCGTGACCTGGGTGCTGAGCGGATCGCTGGTTCATCAGGATTCGCTCGGGCACAGCGGGATCATCTATCCCGGCCTGGCCCAGCGCATGAGCGCGGGCACGGGCATCCTGCACTCGGAGAAGAACGATTCGTGGCGTTTGGCCCCCGCCCAGGGCGGCACGACCGAACACAGCGACCCGGTGCACTTCGTTCAGATGTGGGTGGTCCCCGACGAGCCCGGCCTCTCCCCCGGGTATCAGCAGCTCGAGGTCGACGACGAATTGGCCGCGGGCGATCTGGTGACGGTGGCCTCGGGCCTGTCGCGCTATCGCGACCGGACCGCGATCATGATCAACAGCAGTCACTCCGCCCTGCATGTGGCGCGTATGCCCGGCGAAGCGGGTCCGCCGGTGGAATTGCCCGAGGCGCCCTATCTACATCTGTTCGTCGCGCGCGGCGAGATAGATATGGAAGGGGTCGGCACCCTGTACGAGGGCGACGCGGTGCGGCTTACGCGCAGCGGCGGTCAGCGGATCGCCGCGAATCTGCCCTCGGAAATCCTGGTGTGGGAGATGCACGCCCGGCTCGGCGCGCAATAACATCTCAGGCGCACCGAACCCGGCATATCACCCGGGGCCAACGAGAGGACAGCCATGACGGAGAATCCGCCTCCCGGCGAGTACCCGCCGCCCGGTCAGACGCCCCCGCCCGGTCAGTATCCGTACGGCCAGACGCCTCCGCCGGGCGGTCAGTATCCGCCCCCGCCCCCGGGTTCGTATCCACCGCCACCGGGTCAGCCCTGGCAGGAGCAGAAGGGCCGCGGCCTCGCGATCACCGCGCTGGTGCTGGGCATCATCGCGCTGCTGAGCTGCTGGACCATTGTCGGCGGCATCCTGTTCGGCCTGGTCGGTGTCATCTTCGGCATCATCGCGCTGGTCAAGTCCCGCAGGGGCACCGCGGCGGGCGGCGGTATGGCCGTGGCCGGTCTGGTGCTGAGCCTGCTCGGCCTGATCGCCGCGATCGTGATCACGGCGATCGGGGTCAACATCTTCGTCAACAACGGTGGCAAGGATTTCCTCGACTGCGTGAACAAGGCGGGCAGCGATCAGTCGAAGCTCGATCAGTGTCAGCGGGATTGGAATCAGACGCTGGAGAACAAGTACAGCGTCACGCTGAGCCCGCCACCGACGAGCTAACGCACCCGGCACCCGCGGGTGACGGTCAGGACCGCGCCGAAATCCGGCCGGAAATCACCCGCGGGCGCATCGATCCACACCCGATAGCCCGTGCGCTCATCGGCCGGTGACGGCAGCACGATGCGGGTGCCGGGCAGCGCCAGCGCCGCGCCGAGATGTATGAGCTCGGCGGCCACGCTCAAATCCTGACCCGATTCGTCGACGTGCCCGGTCAGAAAGGTCCAGCGTGACGAGCGCGGATGTCCGACGATCGGCCCGAGTTCGGGCAGTCGCTCGCGGACCCGATGACCGAGTACCGCGGGCATGGTGACGGCCCCGACGGGGCCTACCTCCAACATGATTCGGCCCAGCGCGGGTTCGACCACGCCGTAGAGGGCGTTCTCCTTGCGATAGCGACGACAGCGTTCGAGCGCCTCCTGTACGGCGGCGTACGACGCGGTGCTCAATGCGGGCTCAGCATGTTCACGGCGAACCTCATCCGGAGTAGGGACGGCGTGAAGCGGTTATGCACAGACCGTATCGTCGGGTAATGCGGATGACAATAGTCACACGCCGGAGATTCTCAGGGCGTAGCATGACCCTGCATGGCACCTCTCTCGCCAACGGTCGCCCGGTGGGAATTGGTTCTGCGCCTGCGTGAATTGCGTGAGCAACGGGGATTCGATTCGGCGACCTTCGCCAAACGCGTGGGTTTCACCCCGGCCAACTGGTCGCATGTCGAGAAGGGGCGACGGGTTCTCACCGTCAACACGATCGGTCCGGTGCTGGCCCTGCTCGACGTGCCCGACGAGGAGCGCGACGAACTGCTCGCCCTGCTCGCGGCCAGCAAGGATCGCGGCTGGTGGACCAAGTCCTCGGCGCTGATCGGCCCGGAATTGCAGCGCTACTACGGCATGGAGTACGGCGCGGAGAGCATTCGCAGCTACGACAGCCTGGTGATTCCCGGCCTGCTGCAGACCGAGGCCTATGCCCGCGCGCTGATCAGCGCCGATGTCATGATCCGCCCGGTGCAGGTGGAACAGCTGGTGGCCGTGCGCATGCGGCGTCAGGAGCGGTTGCGCGGTTGTGAGCGAGTGGAGTTGACGGCCGTCGTGGGCGAGGCGACGCTGTTGCAGCAGATCGGCGGACCCCGGGTGCTGCGCGGGCAGCTGGAATATCTGGCCGATCTGCTCGAGGAGCTCGAATCGGTGGAGCTGCGGGTCATTCCGTTCACCGCGCCCGCCGGCGCCATCCTGGGCGGATCCAGCTTCCACCTGCTGGATTTCGCCGCCGACAGCCTGCCGACCTTCGGCTGGGCCGAGAGCGCGGTTTTCGGCGGCGCGGTCGACAATCCCGAACAGGTCCGCGATCTGGCGTTTGCATATGTCCGTGCGTTGGACCAATCCCTCAGTCGCACTGAGACATTGGCGATGATTCGCAAGTACGCACGCGTGTAAAATCTGCCCATGCCAACCACCGCTGGATACCGGCCGGATGCCACGGGCTGGTTCACGTCGTCTCGCACCAACAACGGCAATCAATGCGTCGAGGTCCGGTTCGACGGTGACGCGGTGCTCATCCGTGACAGCAAGTTTCGTCGCAACCCGGCTCACCGCCAAGAGGACGAGCCCGTCATCACCGTCACCGCCTCCGAATGGATGTCCTTCCTCGCCACGGTCCGCGACCGCCTCGCCACCGCCGGTGAGCTCACCGCCCACACCGCCACCGACGGCCACACCACCCTGCGCCACAACGATGTGATGCTCACCTACACCCCCGACGAATGGGCGGCCTTCGTGGCCGGCGCCCACGACGGGGAATTCGATCGAGTCCGACCGTCGGCATACTGGACAGCGTGACTTCCGATGTGACGACTCCCTCCGGCCTCGATCTGACCTACCGCGACGACGCCGTGCGGGTGCAGGACGATCTGTTCGCGCACGTCAACGGTAAGTGGCTGGACGAATACGAGATACCGGCCGACCGGGCGGTCGACGGCGCGTTCCGGAAGCTGTACGACCGAGCCGAGCTGGACGTCCAGACGATCATCCAGCGCGCGGCCGCCTCGGATGCCGCCCCGGGCAGCGACGAGCGCAAGATCGGCGATCTGTACTCCAGCTTCATGGCCGCCGAGGCGGTCGAGGCCGCGGGGCTGACCCCGATCGCCGATGAGCTGGCCGCGGTGCGCGGGGTCGCCGATCGCGCCGAATTCGCCGCCCTGCTGGGCCGGTTGCAGCGCACCGGCATCGGCGGCCCGCTGAGCTACTACGTCGACACCGACGACAAGAATTCCCAGCGCTATCTGGTGCACGCCACCCAGGCGGGTATCGGGCTGCCCGACGAATCCTATTACCGCGGCGACGATTACGCCGAGATCCGTACCAAATACGTCGAGCACATCGGCCGCATGTTCACCCTGGCCGGCATCGAGGACGATCCCCGGCGGGTATTCGAAATCGAGCGCAAACTCGCCGCCGGACACTGGGATGTGGTGCGCCGCCGCGACGCCGAATTGAGCTACAACCTCACCACATTCGAGGCCCTGGCCGCCGAGAATCCGGAATTCGACTGGGACGCCTGGACTTCCGCGCTGGCCGAGCATACCGGCCGTCCGGGACGTGAGCTGTTCGCCGAGGTCGTGGTGCGCCAGCCCGATTATGTGCGCACCTTCGCCCAGGTGTGGGCCGCCGAATCGCTGGCGGACTGGCGTGCGTGGGCCACCTGGCGGGTGCTGCGCGCGCGGGCGCCCTATCTCACCGCGGCCCTGGTCGAGGAGCATTTCGATTTCGCCGGACGCACCCTGACCGGCGCGCAGGCCAATCGCGAGCGCTGGAAGCGCGGCGTCTCGCTGGTACAGGATCTCCTCGGTGAGGCGGTCGGCAAACTCTATGTGGCCGAACACTTCCCGCCCGCGGCCAAGGAGCGGATGCAGCAGCTGGTGGCCAATCTGACCGAGGCCTACCGCCGCAACATTACCGATCTGGACTGGATGAGCCCCGAGACCAGGCAGGCCGCGCTGGCCAAACTGGACAGGTTCACGCCCAAGATCGGCTACCCGGACACCTGGCGCGACTATTCCGATCTGGAGATCGATCCCGCGGATCCGGTGGGCAACTACCGCCGCGGCTATGCCGCCGAACACGACCGCGATCTGCGCAAGCTGGGCGGTCCGGTCGATCGCGGCGAATGGTTCATGACCCCGCAGACGGTCAACGCCTACTACAACCCGGGCATGAACGAGATCGTCTTCCCCGCCGCGATCCTGCAGCCGCCGTTCTTCGATATGAACGCCGACGACGCGGCCAACTACGGCGGTATCGGTGCGGTCATCGGCCACGAGATCGGGCACGGCTTCGACGATCAGGGGGCGAAATACGATGGCGACGGCAATATGATCGACTGGTGGACCGATGCCGACCGCGCCGAATTCGGTAAGCGCACCAAGGCGCTGATCGATCAGTACAACCGGTTCTCGCCCAAGGATCTCGACGACAGTCACACGGTCAACGGCGAATTCACGATCGGTGAGAACATCGGCGACCTCGGCGGTCTGTCGATCGCGCTGCAGGCCTACCGAATCTCCCTCGGCGATACGGAGCCGCCCGTGATCGACGGCCTCACCGGCCTGCAGCGGGTGTTCTTCGGCTGGGCTCAGGTCTGGCGCACCAAGGCCCGTAAGGAGGAGGCGATCCGTCGCCTCGCCGTCGACCCGCATTCGCCGCCGGAGTTCCGCTGCAACGGCGTCGTGCGCAACCTCGACGGCTTCCACGAGGCCTTCGAGGTCACGCCCGGCGACGCGCTGTACCTGGATCCGGCTGAGCGCGTACGGATCTGGTAGACGGTCAGATTCTGAGTTCGCTGCTCGCGTCGAAGAAGTACACCTCATCTGTCTTCGGCGCGAGCAGCAGGCGATCGCCGAGGCCGACCTGGAAGCGGCGGTCCACCCGGGCGACGATCTTGCCGGAGCGGCTGGACCATTCGTCGCTCACGCCGTGCGCGTAGACGAACGATTCCGAACCGAGTTCCTCGAGCAGTTCCACCTCCACGGCCAGCGCATTGCTCGCATCGGTGGTGGTTTCCCAGGATTCGGGCCGGATGCCCACGACCACCCGGTCGCGATCGGATCCGTTGCGCGGGATCGGAATCCGCAGCTCGTTCAGCACGGCCGCACCCTCGCGCACCGGCGCGGTGAACAGATTCATCGCCGGTGAGCCGATGAAGCCCGCGACGAAGGTGTTCACCGGATCGTCGTACAGCTCGCGCGGCGCGGCCACCTGCTGCAACTGCCCGTCGCGCAGCACCGCGACCCGATCGCCCATGGTCATCGCCTCGACCTGGTCGTGGGTGACGTAGACCGTGGTGGTGCCCAGGCGTTTCTGCAGCGCCGCGATCTGGGCGCGGGTGCTGACGCGCAGTTTGGCGTCCAGATTCGACAGCGGCTCGTCCATACAGAACACCTGCGGGCGGCGCACGATCGCGCGACCCATGGCCACCCGCTGACGTTGTCCGCCGGACAGTTTCGCGGGTTTGCGGTCGAGCAGCTGCTCGAGTTCGAGCATGCGCGCGGCCTCGAGCACCCGGGCCAGAGTGTCGGCCTTGTTCATACCCGCATTGCGCAGTGCGAAGCCCATATTCTGCGCCACGGTCATATTCGGATAGAGCGCATAGCTCTGGAACACCATCGCGACATCACGGGCCCGCGGCGGCAGACCCGTGACATCGCGGCCGCCGATCAGAATGCGGCCCTGCTCAACCGATTCCAGGCCGGCCAGCATGCGCAGACTGGTCGACTTGCCACAGCCCGACGGGCCGACGAGGACGAGGAACTCCCCGTCGGCGATATCGATGTCCAGGCTGTCGACGGCGGGTGTGGGCGCACCCGGGTACAGATGCGTCACACTGTCGAATTGCACCGTCGCCATGCGGCGGGCCTCCTTGAATCATTCCTACTTGGGCAGCTTGGGGGCGATCTGACGGTCGTAGATCGCCTGCAACTGATTGCTCACATCGGCGAAGACCGTGGCGACATCCTTGTTCTGCAGGCCGATCTGTTCGAGTCCGGTGCCGATGATCTGGTCGCCACCGGGCAGGAATACGCGCGCGTAGTCCTGCGACTTCGTCAGCGCCAGTTGGTCGAACGCGGTCTTGGAGTTCGGGTTCTTGGCCAGGAAGTCCTTCTCGCTGGCGTCCTCGACCGCCGACTTGCGGACCGGGATGTATCCGGTGGCCTGCGTGAAGTATGCGGTATTGGCCGAATTGGTCAGGAAGTCGATGAATTTGAGCGCATTGGCCTTGCGCTGATCGGAGATGCGCGCCGGAATCGCCAGTCCCGCACCGCCGGTCGTGCAGCCGGGGCCGTGCGGATGCGGCAGGAAGGCGGTGCCGAATTCCAGCTTGCCCGCGGCATTCTGTTTGATGCCCTTGAGATCTCCGGTGGAGGCGATCGTCGAGGCGACCACGCCGGTGCCGAAGTCGACCGCGATCTGCGGGCGGATACTCGCATACTTCTTGTTGTTGATCGACTCGCGCAGGTAGTTGCCCGCCGCGATGGTGGCCGGATCGCTGAACTTCAGCTTCCACTGATCCGAGTACGAGCCGCCGAAGGTCCAGTTCGGGCCCTGGAAGGTCCAGGCCAGGTAGTTCTTGGCGTCACCCCAGCCGTGCGCCCACTTGCCGTCGCCGACGACGCCCTGGATCTTGGGGCCCCACTCGTCGAATTCCTGCCAGCTCTCCGGACCGCGGTCGGGCAGACCGGCCTTCGACCAGACGTCCTTGTTGTAGTAGAACAGCGGCGTCGAGCGCGAATACGGCAGCGCCCAGGTCTTGCCGTTGAACTTGTAGTCGTTGAGGAAGGTGTCGACGTAGTCGTCCACCTTCACCCCCGCGGCGGCGAAGTGACCGTCCAGCGGTTCGATCGTGCCGTTGAGGGCGTAGTTGAACCACCAGACATCCGACAGCACAACCACATCGGGCAGTTCACCACCGGACAGCGCGGCGTTGAACTTCTGCGCCACCTCCTCGTAGTTGCGGCCCGCATCGATGAGGTTGACCTTCAGATCCGGATTCTGCGCCTGGAAGCGGTTGATGATCTCGGCCTCCTGGTCCTTGGAGGTGCCGGGGTGGTTGGACCAGAAGGTGATGGTGTTGGAGTTGCCGGACTGCTTGCTGCCGCCGCCGGTTCCGGCGCAGGCGGTCAGGGCCAGTCCGGTCGCCGCGGCCGCGGACGCGCCGAGAAACCCGCGTCGCGACAGCGACGGGAATCGAACATCGGGCACAGGAATCTCCTTGTGGGGGTTAACCTTTGACCGCACCGGAGGTGAGGCCCTTGATCATGTGCCGCTGCAGGATCAAGAAGACCAGCAGAATCGGCAGCATGGTGAGCAGGGTGCCGGCCATCACCGGACCCCAATTGGTGACACTGGGGTTCTCGGTGTTCTGCAGCAGCGTCAGGCCCACCGGCAGCGGCGCGACGCGCGAATCGTCGGCCATCAGGAACGGCCACAGATATTCGTTCCACTCGTTGACGAGCGTGACCACCGCGAACGCGACCATGGTCGGCCCGGACATCGGCAGCACCACCCGGGTGAGCAACCGCCACCAGTTCGCGCCGTCCATCCGCGCGGCCTCGATGACCTCGGCCGGCAGCGACAGGAAGTGATTGCGCATCAGGAAGGTGCCGAAGGCGACGCCGCACAGCGGAACGATGATGCCCTGGAAGGTATTTCGCCAGCCCAGCTGGGAGATCAGCGCGTAGTTGGAGATGACCGTGATCTGATTGGGCACCATGAGCGCCGCGATGATCACCAGGAATACGATCGTCTTACCCGGGAATCGCAGAAACACCAGGCCATAGGCGCTGAGCACGCCGAGGACGAATTTCACCGCGGCGATGATCGCGGTGATGATCAGCGAATTGCGCAGGAAGTGCCAGAACGGCAGCGCGGTCGTCGCCTCGTGGAAGTTCTCCGGATGCCAGCTGTGCGGCCAGTAGACCGCGGGCTGGGTGTAGATGTCCGGACGCGCCTTGAACGCGGTGATGATGATCCAGAACAGCGGTACGCCGACGATCACCAGGACACACGCCATGGCGGCATAGCCGAGCAGGGTCGCGGCCAGCTGGCGGCGGCGGTAGTTCGCGCTGTGCATCATGGCTGTGGTCATCGGTCGCCTCGATCCATGACGCGCACCTGCACCAGCGTGACGATCAGCAGCACCACGAACATGATGGTGGCCACCGTCGCGCCGTAGCCCGCGCGGAAGTTGCGGAAGGACTCCAGGTAGACCTGGTAGACCATGGTCGTCGTGCCGGTGCCGAGCGGTCCGCCGCGGGTCATCACATTGATGATGTCGAAGACCTGCAGCGAGTTCAGCATGACCGTGATCGACAGGAAGAATGTGGTCGGGCGCAGCTGCGGCAGCAACACCCGGGTGAAGGTGGTCCACCGGCTCGCGCCGTCGATCTCCGCGGCCTCCAGCAACTCCTGGCGCTGGCCCTGCAGGGCGGCCAGATAGATGACGAAGGTGTAGCCGAGGTTCTTCCAGATGTAGGTGATCGTCACCATGAACAGCGCCCAGTGCGGATTCTGGTAGAAGTCCGGCACATTCGTCACGCCGAGCCGGTGCAGCAGATCCTGGACCAGGCCGAAGCTGGGATCGAAGATGAACTGGAAGGCCACGCCGATCGCCGCGCCGGAGATCACGAACGGGGCGAAGATCGCCGAGCGGACCACATTGCGGCCGAACAGCTTCCGATCCAGCAGCAGCGCCAGCGCCAGCCCGAGCGCCATACTGCCCGCCACGGCCGCGACGGTGAAGATCACGGTATTGGCGACGATGTCCCAGGAATCGGTCCGCCCGAACCACTCCGTGTAGTTCGCGACGCCGATATAGTTCGCTACCGGATCGGAAATATTCCAATCGGTAAAAGACAGTCGTATGTTGTCCAGCAGCGGCCGATACACGAACAGCCCCAACAGGATCAGATTCGGCAGCACCAGCACCAGAAACAGCGCGTAGTCTCGCCAGGGTCGGCCCTTCAGACCACGAACCGGGGGTTGGGGCAGTACTCGTTCGGGCCGGGATCGCACCGCGGCAGTGTGTCCGGTTCGGGCAAATTTGCGGTTAACCGCTGACGCCCGTCCGTTGAACAAATCGGACATGGGCGGAATATTAGGGCGGCAAACCGCTTTCGGACGGTGAAATGAGCGAAGCCCGCTCCGCGCGATGCGGAGCGGGCCTCGGGGCCTTACCTATCTCAGTTCCAGTCGCCCATGCCGTCGCTGGTGCTGAAGGTGCCGGTCGAATTCTGGACGATGACCGGATCGCCCTTCTGCGAGTTCTCGAAGAACCACTGGGCATCGGCCGGGCTGACGTTCAGGCAGCCGTGGCTGGTGTCCGAAACGCCCTGCTGCGCAACCGACCACGGGGCCGAGTGCACGAAGATGCCGCTGTTGGACAGGCGGGTGGCCCACTCGACCTCGAGCTTGTAACCCTCCGGATCGGTGGTCGGGACCCCGTAGGTGGAGGAGTCCATGATCATCTTCCGGTTCTTCTCGCCCACGTAGTAGGTGCCATTGGGCGTCTCGTGCTTGGCCTTGCCCATCGAGGTGGGCATGGTCTTGATGACCTCGCCGTTGCGGGTGACGGTCACCGTGTGGGTGGCGTCGTCGGCGACGGACTTGATCTCGTCGCCGATCTTGTAGGCGACCTTGGTGCCGCCCGCCTCGACGGTGATATCGGAGTTCGCGGGCCACAGCTCCTCGGGCCGCCAGCGCACCTGCTTGTCGCCGCGCCAGTAGAAGTGGCCGTTGGTGGCATTGCTGGAGGTGATCCGAATGGCCTTCTCGGCCGCGTCGTGATCGGCGACCGGCTCCTTGAAGTTGATGATGATCGGCTGCGCCACGCCGACCACATCGCCGTCGCTCGGGCTCACGCTCGGCGGGGCGAAATTGGCCTGGGGCAGCGGCGGCGGATTCTTCATGGGAGCCGCGCCGGGTGCGGGCTGCGGGGCCTGCACGACGGCCGGAGCGCCCGGCACATCCGGGCCGCCGGGCCACAGCGGGGCGGCCGATGCCGGCGCGACGGAGATCGCCGCGGCGGTGGCCACCGCCAGTGAGGTCACCGCCAGGGATAGGACGCCGATCCGAGCGGGTCGGCTCGTCGAGTTCCGAGCGGGTTTCCAGGTGGTGGTGCGCACAGCCGTTTCGTCCTCTCCATCCTCTTTCGCACGCAGGCGGCGTGCGGGAAGGTCTCGCGCGATACGAGCGCCGGGCGTTATATCGGCCCCGACCCGGAATCCATTACTACATCTCGTGCGTGCCGCAGCCAATTGCCTTCTCGCAGTTATGAAGACCGACTCCCCGGTGTGCGATACGTCACAGGCGCGACGCGCTGTACGCGCCGGACCGGGAATGCGCCGTTCGCATCGGCGAGTCGGTCGCGTCGCGGGTGCGACCGCTCGCAAACGGCGACGATGCGTCCCGAAACCTTATTGTGAGGCAAATCACTCGCAATCGGTTCGGGCGAACAGGACATCGAAGGTGATTCCGGCATGTGGTCCGGTGGCGATGTTGTGCGGCACCGCCAGCGGAATTCGGCCGCGGGCATAGCGTGGGGACAGATTCAGCTCGACCCGGTTCAAAACCGTCGCCAGCGCGATGCGCAACTCGTAATCCGCCAGTGGCGCTCCGATACAGCGTCGATGCCCGCCGCCGTAGGGCGCGAATTCGAACGGGCCGTAGCGGCGCTCGAGAAAGCGTTCGGGCGCGAAGCGTTCGGGGGCGGACCAGATCTCGGGATCGGAGTGCAGCAGCGGCGTGGCCAGACCCACGGTGTCACCGGCAACCAGCGCGACCCCTCCGAGGCGCAACGATCCGGTCAAGCGCCGCAGCACGATCGGCACCGGCGGATGCAGCCGCAGCGTCTCCTGGCAGACGGCGTCCAGATATGGCAGCCGGGCCAGTTCACCGGGTTCACAGTCGGGGCCCGCCGCGGCGAGTTCCCCCCGCAGCCGGTCCAGCGTCTCCGGATTCCGGTGCAGCCGGTACAGCGCCCAGACCAGGCTGGTCGCGGTGGTCTCGTGTCCGGCCACGAGCAGGGTGCGCAGCTGTTCGCGCAGTTCCGCGTCGCCGATCGCGCCGCCGTCCTCGTACCGCGCGTCGAGCAGCAGGGTCAGCATGTCCTCGCCGTCGCCCCCGCTCGCCGGCCGGGCGGCGATATCGGCATCGATGAGGGCGTCCAGCCGCGCGCGTGCGGCCAGGAACCGATCCCACGGCCCGTGCCCGAACGTGCTGTGCCGCAAGGCCGGTACGAGCATGAGCGGTCCGCTGAACGCGGTCAGGAATTCTGCAACGGCCGCGGTGTATTCGGCGCGCCGCCGATCGTCGGCGAGGCCGAAGACCGCGCGCAGAATGACCCGCAGCGTAATCGCCCGCGCCGCGGCGCGAGCGTCGATTCGCGCACCCGTGCGCCATGCGGGCCCACGCCCGCAACCCGCCAGCTCCGCCTCGACGGAATCGCGAATGATCATGCCGTAGTTGCGAATTCGATCGCGATGAAATGCGGGCGCCAAAAGCGATCGCATCGGCCTATGCCGATCCGATCGGGCGAGAATCAACGAGGCCGAACCGACCAGTGGCTCAATGGGATTCGGATGGGGCGGTTCCAATATCTCCACGGGGGCCCGAAACAATTCCTTTGCGCCCGAACATGTTCCGGTGAACAGTGCGGCGCCGAATCCCGGAAATCGAACGAAGAACGGATCTCCGTCGTGTGCGCGACGCCATCGGAAATACCGATCGAAATCCATTCCGGCCCACAGCGCGTGCAGTACCGCCGCCCGCGGTACCCGCGGCCGCGCCGAAACGGTCGACGGGCTGTTCATACCCTCGGATACGTTTCAGCGGACCGATCGGTTCGACGCCTATTGCGGCCGGCGCAGTACGGTCGCGCGCGCCTGCGCGCCCAATCGGGCCAATCGCCCGTCGCCGATCGTGTTCAGCGAATTGCCCAGGCGATTGGTCACGAAGGCCACCGACATCCCCAGCTCCGGATCGGCGTAGGCGCCCGAACCGCCGACGCCGTAGTGCCCGAAACCGCGGCGGATCGGGTGACGCGAGGCGATGGGCGGACGGTGATAGCCGAGAGTGAACCCCAGCGGGAGCCCGATGACGTAATCGCGCCCGCGACTCTGCACCCGGCTGATCTGCGCGATGGTCTCCGGCCGCAGCAACCGCGTGTCGTCGACGCGGCCGTCATTGGCCAGCGCCCCGTACATCCGGGCCAGCGCCCGCGCGGCGAATACACCGTTGAAACCGGGCATCACCGAATCGTGCACGCGCGGATCGTCCACCAGCAGATCGAAACCCAGCGGCATACCGGCCTCGGCGATACCCGCGAGGCGGCGACTGCGGGCCAGTACCGACGCGGCGGTATCCCAGCGCAGCACCGGCACCCGCAGCCGGGGGAAGGTCCGCGCGATGCGATGGCGCTGATCCTCGGGCACCCGGAACCAGAATTCCGGCGCGCCCAGCGGTTCGGCGATCTCGCGGCGCAGCACCTCGGTGAACTCGTCGCCGGTCACCCGCTGCACGATCTCGGCGACCAGCCAGCCGAAGGTCACCGCGTGATATCCGGAGGACTGCAGCCGGCGCGGATCCGGTTCGGCATCGGCCAGCGCCCGGACCATCGCGTCGAAATCGAGCAGGCCGTCGGGGGTCTCGGCGAGGCCGCGCACCCGATGCAGTCCGGCCCGGTGCGCGAGCACATCGCGCACGGTGATCTCGCCCTTGCCGTGTGCGGCGAATTCCGGCCAGTACGTCGCCACCGGCGCGTCGTAGTCGATCAACCCGCGTTCGGCCAGCCGGTGCAGCACTGTCGAGGCCACGCCCTTACCGGTCGAGAAGGCCAGGGCGACGGTATCGGAACGCCAGCGTCGATCGGGTGCCGCCCAGCCCGCCCAGACATCGACCACCGGGCGGCCGTGCAGGTAGATCGCGAGTGCGCCGCCGCCGCGCGCGGGTCGTTCGAACATCCGGAAGAACCGATGTACCAGTGGCACGAAGCGCGGATCGATCGTCATCTGCGGTTCGGCGGTCGATGCGGATGCCGCAACCATGCCCACCTCCTAGCGTCCGAGGCTCAGGGTAACGCGACGGCCGCGGCGTGCCAGAGCCCGACCGGACTGGCCAGGCAGGCGCCGCCGCTGCGCGAATCCCAGGCGAAGGCGGCCGTGCCCAGGCAGACCGGGGCGCGATCGGCCGAAACCACCTGTGCCCGAGAGCCGTTCAACGCGATCGTGACCCCGATGCGGCCGGTCTCGTTCAGCGAGGTGTGCGCCAGCGCGCCGGGACCCAGGCCGATCGCCACGGGCAGTCCGGCCGCGCCCTCGCTGGCTCCGGTTCCGCCCGACGCGCCCAATGCCACGGCCACGGCGCCCGTGCTGGCACTGGCGTAGCCGATTCCGTCCAGACTCAGGGCGCGGGCGTGGCCGGTACCCGTCGCGACGGCCCGGCAGGCGGTGTGACCGGCGACGATGGTCACATCGCGCTCGGCATCGGAATCGCAGTGCACACCGGTTGCCGAGGCGGTGCCCGCGGCGGCGAAACAGATGCCCATCGTGGCGGCCGAACAGAGAATCGCGCCGATCACCTTCACGATCCACTCCTTCCGGACGCCGGTGTTTCACCATACCCAGATCGGTTGCCGGAACGTCGAATCCGCGCTCGGCCGCGTCGAATCCGCGCGAATCGCACCCACTGGTCGTAGCGTGACAGGCGTGAGTACCCAGGAGTTGCCGCGGCTGCGGTCGGCCACCGGACGGTGGATCGTGCTTGCCACCGTGCTCGGCTCGTCGGTGGCCATGCTGGACGCGACGGTCGTCAATATCGCCCTGCCCCGCATCGGCGAATCGCTGCACACCGGTATGGCCGGACTGCAGTGGACGCTGTCCGGTTACACCCTGACCCTGGCGTCGTTCATCCTGCTCGGCGGCTCGCTCGGCGATCGGCTCGGGCGGCGGCGGGTATTCGTCTGGGGCACAGTGGGCTTCGCGATCGCCTCGGCGCTGTGCGGGGCGGCGGTGAATATCGAGATGCTGGTCGCGGCCAGGATCGTGCAGGGTCTGGCCGGTGCGATGCTCACCCCCGGCAGTCTCGCGCTCATCTCCGCCTCGATCGATGAGCGCGATCAGGGCGCGGCCATCGGCCTGTGGTCCGGCTTCGGCGGTATCGCCGGGGCGATCGGGCCGTTTCTGGGCGGCTGGCTGATCGAGGTGGCGGGCTGGCGCTCGATCTTTCTGATCAATCTGCCCTTGGCCGCGATCGTGGTCGCGGTCGCGGTGCGGCATGTGCCGGAAAGCCGCGATCCGCATGCGGCGCAGCGGCTGGACGTGCCGGGTGCGGTGGTGGTCGCGCTGGGATTGGGCGCGCTCACCTTCGGCCTGATCGAGTCGATGGCGGCGCCCGCGCTGGCCGGTGTGGCGCTGCTGATCGCCTTCGTGGTGATCGAGGTGCGCAGCGATCATCCGCTGGTGCCGCCCGCGCTGTTCACCGGCCGCCGTCGCGGCGGGGCGAGAGTCGATGCGGCCCATGCCCGTCCGCGCGTATTCACCGCCGCCAATCTGGTGACCTTCGCGGTCTACGCCGCCCTCGGCGGCGTGTTCTTCCTCCTGGTGCTGCAACTGCAGCAGGTCGCGGGATATTCACCGCTGACCTCCGGTATCGCGACCCTGCCCATCACGCTGATCATGCTGGTGCTGTCCGCACCCGCGGGGCGCTGGGCGCAGCAGCACGGTGCGAGACTGCCCATGACGGTCGGTCCGCTGCTGGCCGCGGCCGCGACGCTGCTGCTGTTGCGGATCGGACCCGGATCAGGCGGCGTACACGGCTATCTGGTCGATGTGCTGCCCGGCGTGGTGGTCTTCGGCCTCGGACTCAGCACCCTGGTCGCGCCCCTGACCGGTGCGGTGCTCGGCGCGGTGCCCGCGGGCGAATCCGGTATCGCCTCGGGGGTGAACAATGCCGTGGCCCGCACGGCCCAGCTGCTGGCCGTGGCCGCGCTGCCGGGACTGGCCGGAATCTCGGGTTCGATCCAGGACGCCGCGACCATCGACCACGGCTTCACGACCGCCATGGAGATCTGCGCGGGCCTGCTGGTGGCCGGGGCGTTGCTGGCGGGTGCGCTGCTCGGCACGCCGCGGCGGGATCGGTCCGCGCAACCCCCTACCGAGCCGACCGTGGACTGCCTGCCGCAGTGCGGGATGACCGGTCCGGCCGTGCAACCGCAGCACCCCGAACAGACCGCGGGGCGGTGACTTCGTCGAGTCACCGCCCCGCGCTACATGTTTCGTGCGGACCTCAGATGGGCCGGAATCCGGCTCCCGCATCGCCACGCGCATTCATATCGGCGGTGATGATGTCCATATTTGTGCCGACCTCCGGGCCGAAGCAGGCCACCGCCAGATAGGCGTTGACCATGCCGACCAGCGTCGTACCGACCACGACCGGTGCGCCGGAGTCGCCCTCGACGACGCACATCTGACTCCAGGTCTCATTGGTCTGGAAGATGTCGCCCCAGGCGATGCCGCAGGTGTTGCCGGTGGTCCGGCCCTCCTTGCAGACGATCGACGGGAAGCCCGCGGGTGCGCCGAGACCGGTGATGGTCACATTGCCGACCCGATTGACCGGGATGATGCGACCCTCGTCGAACTGGATGACCGCATAGTCCAGATCGTGGTTGGAGTAGGCGAAGCGGCCGATCACCCCGGCGCCGCGGGCCTGCTCGGCCCACACCTGCGCCCCGGCCTCGCCGCAGTGTCCGGCGGTCAGACCGACCAGCCGACCGGCGGCGTCGCGGCCCACGGTGGTGACCGTGCATTCGTACTCGTTGTTGACGATGATGCCCGAACCGCCGCCGATCACGGGCGGGGCGGGATCGGCGTGCGCGACTCCCGCACCCGTCCCCAGCAGCGCCGCGCCGAGGGCGACGGCAAAGACGGCGCGGGCCGCCTTGGCGAGTTGTATGAACATGTCCCTCCAGACGTCGGAAGTCGCACGATATCAAGCCATGTAGTTACTACATCCTGTCAGGATTCGGACGCGGACGCGTCCTCTACCAGCGCAATGTTTGCTGGATCGATGCAGACGATCGAGACGTTACGGGCGGGGCGCGACGCGTCCGATTCGTCACGATGACCGGCGCGTCGCCGGTTCGGCAGCGCCGAGTTCGGCCGCACACTCGATAGGCTCGAACGGACATTCCGCACGAGTCGCTCAATTTGTATAAATTCGATCCGAGAAATTATCCCGGCCCGACCGAACGGTTGGACATTTGTTCTCAATGGTGGAACTAGTTCTAGATTTTCGCCGCGATCTTTGTGGCACATACCAACCTGATGTCGTGGATCACAGCAGATGACAGGACGTGATCTGGGTCTATGACCGGAAGCACACTTTGTGGTGTGTTTTTCCTAACTCCGTAGTAAGGTGCGTCAAGCAAACAGTCGTCGGGGCGGGCAACCGGCGTCGAGAGGGGTTAGCCAGTGCAGTTCACCAACAGTCCACCAACGCGATCCCGAATGAACGGGGCGGTCGATTGGACGAGGTCGTACTGGCAGGACCATCCCAAACGGTCGTTGGAAACCCTCGGGCGTCAGATGACGATGGGTGTGGCCGCGGTGGCCGAACTATTCGTCGCCATCTTCCGCCGTCGCTTCCCCTTCGGTGAGTTCGTGCGGCAATGCGGATTCATGGCGAGCGTCGCGGCCGCGCCCACGCTGCTGGTCGCCATTCCGATCGGCGTCATCGTCTCCATCCAGGTCGGCTCGGTCACCGAACAGGTCGGCGCGACCTCGTTCATCGGCGCGGCCAACGGCCTGGGCATCATCCAGCAGGGCGCGCCCCTGGTCACCGCGCTCATGATCGCCGGTGCGGTCGGCTCGGCCATCTGCGCCGATCTGGGCTCGCGCACCATTCGCGAGGAGATCGACGCCATGAAGGTGATGGGCGTGGATCCGCTGCGCCGGCTGGTCGCCCCCCGGCTCGGCGCGGCCATGCTGGTCTCCGTATTGCTCTGCGGTTTCGTGGTTTTCGTCGGCTTCCTGACCGGCTACGTTTTCAATGTGTTCGCGCAGAACGGCACCCCCGGTTCCTATGTGGGCACGTTCTCCTCGTTCGCGGTGACCACCGATTTGTTCGTCGCCCTGCTGAAGTCGCTGATCTACGGCCTGCTCGCCGCGATCATCGCCTGCGACTCCGGATTGAACACCCGCGGTGGCCCGGGTGGCGTCGCCAATTCGGTGAACACCGCGGTGGTGTTGTCCGCGGTGATGCTGTTCGGCGTGAATCTGATCATCACGCAGATCTACACCACCCTGTTCCCTCCCCAGGTGGTCTGAGCCGGTGTCGTCAACTTATGTGCCGCCGCTACTGCGGCCCCTGCAGCGGATCCGCAGCTCGGCGACCGCGCCCCGCGACTGGCTCGCCCGCATCGGCCATCAGGTCTTCTTCTTCCTGCGGTCGATCGGCTCGATGCCGTTGGCGTTCAAGCACTATCCGAAGGAAGTCTGGCGACTGCTCTCGGATGTCACCTGGGGCAACGGCAATCTGGTCGTCGGCGGCGGAACCATCGGCATCGTGCTGATCCTCAGCGCGTTCGCCGGTATCACCGTCGGACTGCAGGGCTACAACTCGCTGAACATCCTCGGCCTGGGCCCGATCACCGGCGCGGTGTCCGCGTTCGCGACCACTCGCGAACTGGGCCCGCTGCTCGCCACGGTGGCCTTCGCCGCGCAGGCCGGCTGCCGGTTCACCGCGCAGCTGGGCGCCATGCGCATCTCCGAGGAGATCGACGCGCTGGAGGCCCAGGCCATCCGGCCGCTGCCGTATCTGGTCAGCACCCGGATGATCGCGGCGATGATCGCCATCGTGCCGCTGTACTGCCTGGCGCTGCCGTTCGCCTACATCGCCTGCGCGACCACCGTGCAGCTGATCGGCGGCACCGCGACCGGCACATTCCAGCACTACTTCTATCAATTCCTGATTCCGCACGACGTGTTGTGGTCGTTGCTGAAAGTGATCGTGTTCGTGGCGATCACGACCTTCATCCAGTGCTACTACGGATTCTTCGCCTCGGGCGGGCCGGAAGGAGTGGGTGTGGCCGCCGGTAGGGCGATCAAGGTGTGCATCATCGCGGTCGTATTCGCCGACCTGGCGCTGACCATGGCGGTGTGGGGCATCAATCCCGGTATCAGGATCTCGGGGTAGGGGCGCGGACATGATCATCGATCCGAGTGGCCGCGGACCGACGATGCGGCAGTTGCTCATCGCCGGGGTGTGCGGGCTGGTCGTCTTCGCGCTCCTGCTGACCTTCCTGATGGCCCGGTACAAGGGCGCCATCCTGCGACCCAAGGTCGACGTCACCGCGAATATGACCACGACCGGCGACGGTCTGCCCTCCGAGGCGGATGTGAAGTTTCGCGGCGTGCTGGTCGGCACCGTCAAGGATGTGTCGGTGGCCGCCAAGGGCGAGCTGCAGGAAGTGCACATCGAGATGAAGCCGGAGTACATCAACGACATTCCGGCCAATGTCACCGCCCGCGTGGTGCCCTCCAACCTGTTCGCCGTCACCTCCGTCGAATTGGTCTACAACGGACCGGATTCGACCGCGCTGCGCGCCGGTTCGAAGATCCCCGAGGATCGCAGCGAGGGCACGATCGCCCTGCAGGACACCCTGACCGCGGTGCGCGGCATTCTCGACAAGATCGATCCGGTGCAGCTGGGCCGCGTGCTGAGCACGCTGTCCTACGCCCTCGACGGCAGCGGCCGGGTGCCGGGCTCCACGGTGGAGCGGCTGGACAACTGGCTGACCCAGGTCCGCGCCGCGGTGCCGAATGTCGATCAGACCCTGGACAATTTCTCCGCCTCCTTCCACGCGCTCAACGCCTCGGCGCCGGATCTGATGCAGGTGCTGGCCGATTCGGTGCAGACCGCGCAGACCATCTCCGATAAGCGCGGTGAACTGGCCGGATTGCTCACCGGCACCTCCGGCACGGTCGACAAGGTCAACGCGCTGTTCGCTCGCAATCCGGATGTGGGCAAGCAGCTCACCAGCGGCACCGCCGACATGTTCGGCGCGCTCTCGGACAATCCGGATGCCATCCCGCAGGCGATCGCCAACCTGAATCAGTCGCTGCGACAGCTGAATACGACCTTCCACTGGGGTCCGCAGCGTCAGATGATCTGGAACCTCGGCCTGACCCTCACGCCGTTCCGGCCCTACGACCGTTCGGACTGTCCGCGCTACGGCGACCTGCCCGCCCCGAGCTGTGCCACCGCACCGCTGGAGGCGACGCTGCCGCCGCTGCCGGATTCGCTGAAGCCGCGCGCGCTGGATTCGGCCAAGGGTCTGCCCCCGGCCGTGCCGATGCCGGGCCTGCCGATGATTCCGGGCTTCACCGCCCCGGACACCCGGGCCGGGGATCCCGCGGATCCGACCAAGCCCGCCAATCCGCTCGCGGGAACTCCGCTGGAGGGCCTGTTCCCGATGCTCGGACTGTCCGCCCCCGCACAGCCCGCCCCGGCTCCGGCCGCCCCGCAGCCCGCGCCGCCGGGACAGCATCCCGCCGCCAAGCCGATCGCCTACTCCGGTGACTCCGCCATCGCGGCGTTGCTCGGTCGCCAGCCCACCACTGCCGAATATCTGCTGTTGAGCTCGATCCTGAGGGGTGGAACCTTGCAAGTCACCGATGGCGGTGCCGGTCGATGAGTATTCGCAAACCCCTGATCGGGTTCACCATCTTCGCCCTGGTGTCGATTCTGGTGACCGTCGTCGTGTGGAACACCCTGGCGCGCACGGTCGCCGGGCCGACCAACAACTACAGCGCGACCTTCACCGATGTGCTCGGCCTGCGCGAGGGCGACGATGTGCGCATGGCGGGCGTCCGGGTGGGCAAGGTCGAGAAGATCGAGTTGGATTCCGCGCACCACGCCAAGGTCACCTTCGAGGTGCAGCGCACCCAGACCCTCTACGGCACCACCAAAGCCCTTGTCCGCTATCAGAATCTGATCGGCCAGCGCTACGTCGCGCTCGCGCCGGGCGGTAAGGGCGACAATACGGCGCTGCGCAACAACGGCACGATCCCGCTGGAGCGCACGGAACCGTCGTTCGATATCTCCGGCCTGCTCAACGGCTTCCAGCCGCTGTTCCAGGTGCTGCAGCCCGAACAGGTCAACAACCTGTCCAATACCTTCATCCAGGCCCTGCAGGGCGACGGAGTCTCCCTCAGCGCCTTCATCACCCAGGCCGCCGCGGTGGCCGGTGACTTCCAGCGCCGCGACGCCATCCTCTCCGATGTGATCACCAACCTCTCGGCGGTCATGCAGGGCCTGGCCAAGCGCGGTGACGAATTGGAGACCCTGGTGACCCAGACCCGGGCGCTGATCGGCGGCCTGTACGAACAGGGCCGGTCGCTGCAGTCCTCGACCGTCCAGATCGCCACCGCCACAACCTCACTGGTGAATATGATCGGCCAGGTCCAACCCAAGATCAGCGCCGCGCAGAACTCCACCCGCGACGCGCTGACCCTGCTCATCGCCAATGGCGACAAGCTCGACCGCGCCGCGGTCGACCTGCCGGTGGTGCTGGAGGATCTGGGGCACTTCAACTCCGAGGGCGCCTACGCCAACGCATACGTCTGCAGCCTGGACGTCTCGCTGTACGGCATCCTGCTCCCCCGCGGTCTGCTCACCCAGATCGGCGGCCAGTCCCACTCGGCGGTGTGCCGGCCATGACGACACTCAGGAACCGCTTCAACGCGAACCGCTTCTTCTGGCTCGGCATCATCGGCGTGCTGGTGATCGTGCTGCTGCTGGTCGTGTCGAGCACCTACAAGAAGCTCGGCGTCGGAACCCAGGACATCAAGGCCGAATTCGTGCAGACGGCCGGGGTCCGGGTCGGGGACAAGGTCGACGTCGCGGGCGTTCCGGTCGGCACTGTGTCCGGCGCCGAACTCGAGGGCGATCACGTCCTGCTCACCCTGCAGATCGACAACGATGTGAAACTCGGCCCCGACGCCAAGGCCTCGATCAAGATGGCGACGCTGCTCGGCGCGCGGTACGTGGATTTGGATCCGGGCGACGGCAAGGGGTTGAAGGGTAAGCGAATCCCCAAGAACAACACCGTGGTTCCGTACAACCTGGCCGATGTGGTGCAGATCGGTACCCCGAAGTTCGAGGCGCTCGACACCAAGAAGCTGACCGAATCGTTGAAGGTGCTCGGCGATCAGATCGACGGTTCGCCGCAGCTGACCGCCCAAGCCCTCGACAGCGTCGGCGCGCTCGCCAAGACGATCAACGATCGTCAGCAGCAGGTCGATTCGCTGCTGAAGGATCTGGATCGGGTCACCAAGATCCTGGGCGACAACCGCAACAGCGTGTTGCTGGTGATCACCCAGGGCGAGGCGATCGCGAACCGGGTGATGGAACGTCAGGCGCTGCTGCGTCAACTGCTCGACAATGTCGCGGCGCTGACCAAGCAGCTGCAGCAGATCGGCTCGGAGAACAACGACCAGTTCGGCCCGACCATCGTGCAGCTCAACACCATTGCCGAGGGTCTGCAGAAGAACAGGGACAATCTGGATCGACTGCTGTCGATCATGCCGGTGTCGCTGCGCTACTTCAACAACTCCTTCGGCAACGGTCCCTACGGTGAGGTCGCGCTGCCCTGGCTGTTCCCGGACAACTGGTTGTGCTTCGCCCGAGTGAACGAGGGGTGCCAGGGATGAAACCGACCATCCGTGAGATGAAGTACGCCGCAAAGGCTTTCGTGGTCGGTCTGGCCGCGCTGGCGGCGGGCGGCTGCTCGGTGCTGCCGGTCTCGGTGCAGGACGCCGTGGGCAATACCCATCACCTCACCGCCGACTTCCGCAATATCGCGGGCATGTTCGAGGGCAATCCGATCACCGTGCTCGGCCTCGAGGTCGGCAAGGTCGACAAGATCGTGCCCAAGGGTCAATACGCCGAGGTCCACATGACCGTCAAGGGTGATGTGAAGATCCCGAAAGACGTGGTGGCGGCGCTGATCTCGCCCTCGATCGTCACCGACCGGCATATCGAGCTCACCCCGGTCTACACCGGCGGGGCGACGCTGCCGGAGAACGCGCATCTGACCGTCGAACAGACTCGCACGCCGGTCGAACTGGACACGATGATCAAGACCATCGATCAGTTCGCCGCCGCGCTCAAGCCCGCGCCGGGCAGCAATGTCGGGCCGCTGTCGGGAACGCTGCTCTACGACATGGTCAACGGTCAGGGCGAGAAGATCCGCGACACCCTCAACGCGCTGTCCGGCGCGCTGAAGGTCGGCGTCGACAACAAGGACGCGGTCGCGACCATCATCGTCAAACTCAACGAGTTGACCACGATGCTCGCCGAAAACGACCAGTCCGTGCGCGATTTCAGCAACCGCACCACGCAGCTGACCCAGCTGCTCGCCGAGCAGGCGCCCGGTCTGCAGGCCACGCTGGAACAGATCAACGGCTTTCTGGCCAATACCAGCGGCGGCTTCGGCCAGTATCAGGATCAGTTGGCCCAGAGCCTCACCGGCCTGACCGCGGTGACCGAGCAGCTGCGCCGCAATGCGGCGAATGTGACCGAGGTGGTCGATATCGCCCCGCTGTTCCTGCAGAACCTGGACCGCTCGGTCAACCGCGAGGGTCGCTACATCCGGCTGCACGCCCTGCTGGGTACGACGCTGTCCGGTGAGATCGTCAGCGTCTTCTGCGAACGGATTCAGATGAAGTCGGATGGCTGCCGAACCGGCAGGATCGAGGATTTCGGGCCCGATCTCGGTTTGACCGCCGCGCTGTTGGGACTGACCAAATGACGGCCCGGACCCGGCGCGCGATGGTGGCGCTGGCCGCCTCGGCCGCGGTGCTGCTGGCCTCCGGCTGCGGGCTGACCGTGGAGAAACTGCCGCTGCCCAAGCCGGGCGTGAGCGGCGATACCTACACGGTGCACGCGGTATTCGCCAATGCGCTGAATCTGCCCGATCAGGCCAAGGTCAAGATCGGCGGTTCGGATGTCGGCGTGGTCAGTCACATCGAGACCAAGAACTTCCAGGCGATCGTCGATCTGACCATCCGCAAGGACATCGAACTGCCCAAGGACGCGACCGCCGAGCTGCGCCAGGCGACCCCGCTCGGCGACGTCTTCGTCGCGGTGTCCAAACCCAAATCCGAACCGGGTGCGCCGCTGCTGAGGACCGGCGACACCATCGCGATCGACAAGACATCGGCCGGCGCCACGGTCGAGGAACTGCTGCTGTCGATCTCGATGCTGTTCAACGGCGGCGGCGTCGCGGCGCTGGGCAAGCTGACCTCGGAACTGGACGCGGTGGTCGGCGGGCGGCCCGATCAGCTGGCCGATCTGATCAAGCAGATGACCAGCGTCACCGGAACCCTGCACGCCAACAGCGATCGCATCGACAGCACGCTCACCGGATTCAGCGCACTGGCCGACACCATCGAGTCCAGGCACAGGGAGCTCGGCCAGGTGGCCGACACGCTGCCCGGCATGATCGGCGCGATCTCGGAGAACAACAAGCAGATCGGCGATCTGCTGACCAAGGTGTCCACCGCGAGCAATGCCCTGGGCGACTACTCCGAGACCACTGGATCGCAGCTTGCCGGACTACTCGACAATCTGCACAAGCTGATGGACGCGTTGGCGCGCACGCAGGACACGCTCGGCCCGGCACTGGACGCGATCCACGAGATCCGGCCCGGCGTCGACGCCTCGACCAAGGGCAGCACCCTCGCCGTCGCGGCGACGCTGACCCAGCTCGACATCAGCGCGCTCACCGATCCGGCTCACGGCAAGTTCTTCGACCTGCGCGATGTGCAGGATTTGAACGGCAGCCTCATCCAGGTGTTGCAGATCGTCTACAGCCGCGTGACGGGAGGCCACCGATGAGCTGGTTCGGACGGCACAAGATGCTGCTGTCGAATCTGGGTCTGGTCCTCGCCCTCGTCATCGGCGCGACCTATCTCGCGGTGAGCGTGATGCGCGTCAATCCGCTGCGCCAGACCTATACCGTCACGGTGAATCTCGACCGGTCCGGCGGTCTGCAGCCGGGTAACGACGTGACCCTGCGCGGGTACCGGGTGGGTAAGGTCAATTCGATCAAACTCGTCGATCGGGGCGCCGCGATCGCGGCCGAGGCCGAAATCGACAGCCGCTACCGGATTCCCAGCGACACCACGGTCGCCGTGCAGGCGCTGTCCGGCGCCGGTGAGCAGTACATCGACTTCCGGCCCGAGACCGACAGCGGTCCCTATCTGGCCAACGGCGCGGTGGTCACCTTCGATCCGCAGAAGGTGCATACGCCCACGCCGGTGTGGTCGGTGCTCGACAATTCGAGCGCGTTCTTCACCCAGATCGATCCGGAGCGGTTCAACGTCATCCTCACCAATCTGGATACCGCGCTCAGCGGTGGTCCGGATCAGTTGCGGCACATGATCGATGCGCTGAGCCTGGTGACCGCGGGTCTGGACAATCTGCTGCCGCAGACCGCCAACCTGTTGGCGAATCTGCGCACCATCGCGGCGACCACGTCGAACGCGCAGCCCGATCTCGCCACGCTGACCCGTAATTCGGGGATGCTGCTCAATCAGTTCAACAATGCCAACGACGAACTGAAGACGGTGCTCGACCGCGCGCCCGCGCAGATGCAGCAGCTCGGCGCGGTACTGGACAAGACCAATGATCCGATCACGGGTCTGGCCAACAACTTCGTGGCCATGACCCGCGCGGCGCAGCTGCGCCTGCCCGCGCTGCGCGCGCTGTTCCCGGCGCTGGTGGTGGGCAGTTCGGCGGCCGGCGTGCCCGCGCACGACGGCGAGTTCTATACGATCACCGATATCTGGCCCCGGCCGTTCTGCGATTACGCCACCAAACACAATCCGCCCTATGTGGTTCAGGACGGCACGATGCCGCGCTGGAACTACTGCACGAATCCGCCGCCGGACCAGCAGATCCGCGGTTCGTCGAATGCGCCGCGGCCCGATGTGCCCAACAACGGCGCCCAGATGCCGGCAGGTGCCGATCCGAACGAGCGGACCCTGCCCCCGGTGCGGTGAGTGTGTGCCCCCGCGGCGGAAACAACGCCGGGGCGGGCATACTCGCCGAGTGAACCCGTCGGCCCGGATCCTTCCGGGTTGATCCGGCTACACGGTGTGCCACGCGGCGCGCCGGGAAGGTGACAGATCAGTTCATGTCCGATGACGACGCTGCCAAGGAAAAACCGAAGACCGAAGCCGAGGAGCCGACGGTGAAGGTCGAGACCGCTCCCTCGACCCAGGCCGAGGCGAAATCCGAAGCCGAGCCGTCCGACGGCAAACGGTCGGGTTCGCTGCTGCCCATCGCGGGGGCCTTCACCGCGGGGGTGCTGCTGGTCGCCGCGGTCACCGCGATCGTGGTGTTCTGGAAGCAGGCCGACGATCGCGGAAACGAGCTGGACACCCGTGATTCGGCGACACGGGCCGCCTGTGATTTCGGCAAGGCCGTGGGCAGTTACGACGCGAAGAATCTCGACTCGTACTTCAAAACGGTCAACGACATGTCGACCGGTGAGTGGGCGCAGTTCTTCAGCGGTGCGACCGACGCCCTCAAACAGGCGATGGTCAGTGTGCAGGCGCGTTCCAAGATCGACGAGATCCATTGCGCCTGGGAGTCGGGTAACGACAGCGAGGCGAATGTGGTCGTGATGATCACGCAGGAGCAGACCAACGCCGCTGTTCCGCAACCGGACAAGATCACCCTGCCGGGCGTTGCCCATATGCAGTACAAGGACGGCAAGTGGCTGGTCGCCAAGTTCGACTCGCCGGTGACCAAGGGTATGGGCGGCGGCCAGGCGGCCCCGGGCGCTCCGGCGGCTCCGGGCGCGCCCGGTGACGGTCAGCCCGCCACCCCGCAGGGCAATCCGGCCCCGGCGCCGAGCGGCTCTCCGAAGCCCGGGCAGTAGTTCCGTACCACCGAACGCCTCCGGCTGTGGGCGGGTGACACCACAGCCGGAGGCTCTCGGGGTGGACCGGAGTCGGATCAGAACAGCGTGAGGGTTTCGGCCGGGGCCGGAATCGTCTCGGTCACGGGCGCAACCTTTTTCGCCTTCGGAGCCGGGGTGACCATCTCCAGCGCGGTCGGCGCGGCGGTGTCGACGATCGATAACGGCGGCAGATCGCTCGTGCCGGTGGGCAGGGCGGCCGGATCCGCCGCGGCGGCGCGGGCGGCCGTACCGGCAAGCTTGTCGGCCTGTTCGTTGAAGTAGTTGCCGACATGGCCACGCACCCAGCGGAATCGGACCGGGCCGGGGCGGGTGGCGATGGAATGATCGATGTGCTGGACCAATTCGGCGTTCTTCACCGGGCCGCCCGCGGCGGTGCGCCAGCCGTTGAGCCGCCAGCTCGACAGCCATTCGGAGGCGCATTTGATCGCGTAGAGCGAATCGCTCTCGATGAGCAGGGGTTCGGATCCGGGATGGGCGACGATGGCCTCCAGTACCGCGCGCAATTCGGCGATCTGATTGGTGCCCGCGGCCGCTCCGCCGCTGCCCGACGCGCCGCCCTCATGGTTGACCCACGCCCAGCCGATGGCGCCACCGGGATTGCGGAGGCAGGAACCGTCGGTGCTCACGATGATCATGGTGGCCTACCCTACGCAATCCGACCGACAAGGTCGGTCCCGTGAAATTCCTCGATCTCTCTCCGCAATTGCGCCTCACTCCGCCGGACGACGGAGGTGACGGCCGCATCGATCATCCCGGTGCACATCCTGGCCACCAGCCCGCGCGGGGGCCGGTAGTCGACCTCGCAGGCGAGGACCGACCGACCGGGGCCGAGCGGGTCGAACCGCAGGGTGAGCGTGCCGAGCGCCGCGACCGGCCCATCGGACCGCGCAGGCGCCACCTTCCCCGGCCGGCGCCTGCGCAGTGTGTATCCGATCACCACGTTGCGGCGGTACTCGGAAATCTCACATTCGACCGTGGTGCGCCACAACCCGATCCGAACGGCGGCGGCATACACGGCACCCGGCCCGTGGCCGGAGTCGCCGACCGGTTCGAATGCGGTGACGCCGAACATCCAGTCCGGCACGAACAGGTGGTTGTCCGTGTACGTGAACGCGACCTCCACCGGAGCCCCGACGTCGCTCGCGTACCTGATGTGGCCCATTGGCTTGTTTCCTGTTCCACGGCTGCGGACAAAAGTACTACAGAAATCCTCTTTATTGAACGGTTACCGGTGAATAACTCGAGGATTCCGGCGTGTCCGGCATATAACGGGCGAACAGGGGTCTATCGGGTCAATCGTCCAGTTGGTCTACGATATGTTCGGCGATCGGCAGCGCCGAGGTGGCCGCCGGTGAGGGTGCGTTGAGGACGTGGACCGAGCGGTCGGTGCGCTCGATCAGGAAGTCGTGCACCAGTGTTCCGTCGCGCGCCACGGCCTGCGCGCGGATCCCGGCCTCGCGCGGGCGTAGATCGGCCAGTGTCAATTCCGGGCAGTACCTTCGGCATTCGGCCAGATAACCCCGTTTGAACAGTGAATTGCGCAGTTCCCGCAGTCCGGTTCGGACATTGGCCGCCGCGACTCGGTGAAATCCGCGATAGCCCAGCACCTCCCGCGCGTCGCGCGCGTCGATACTGCCCTTGCGATAACCCTCACGCGCCAGACCGAGGACGGCATTGGGTCCGACGGTCAGCTCACCATCGATGGTCGGACTCAGATGTACGCCCAGGAACGGCAGCTCCGGATCCGGGATGGGATAGATGAGGGTGTTCACCAACCCTTTGCGCTCGGGCGGCAGCCGGTAATACTCTCCGCGAAAGGGGACAATACGCAACGAGATTCGCAATCCCGCCAGCCGTGCCACCCGATCGGCCTGCAGCCCGGCGCAGGCCACCAGCCGTCGCGCCCGCCACGAGCCCGCGGGGCCGGAGACGGTGATCGCATCGGAAGTCTCGGCGATGGCGGTGATCTCGGCCCCGAGCACGATCTCTCCTCCGGCCGCGCGCACCCGCTCGGCCAGCGCGGCCGTGACGCGGGCGTAGTCGATGATGCCGGTGCTCGGCACGAACAGCGCGCCCACGCCGGTGACGTGCGGTTCCCGGCGGATCAGTTCGGCGGCGTCGAGCAGTTCGACCTCGACGTCGTTGGCGACCGACCGCTCGTACAGCGCGAGCATCCGATCGTGCTCGACCGAATCGGTGGCGACCAGCAGCTTCCCGCACACCTCGTACGGAATGCCCTGGGCCGCCGCGAATTCCTTGGTCCACTGCGCGCCCCGGCGGCACATGCGCGCCTTGAGGCTGCCGGGCGCGTAGTAGATGCCGGAGTGGATGACCCCACTGTTGTGCCCGGTCTGATGGACGGCGAGCCGATCGGCCTTCTCGAGCAGCAGCACGCTCGCCCCGGGCCGGGTCGTCAGGATCCGGTGGGCGGTGGCGACACCGACGATGCCGCCACCGATCACGCAGTAGTCGTACACCCAGGCAGTCTCACATACCGCGACGCGACAACCGCACCGATTGCCCGCCCAGTATCGGATCGGAGAAGGCCACGGTCAGCTCGCCGCGGCGGGTGTCCACCGCGGTGCTGATCCGGGTGACACCGGCCGGATCGATCGCGCCCGGCTGCTCGCCGAGTCGCGCCGCCAGCATGGCGGTCACGGCCGACAACACATTGGTGTCGATGGTCATGGTCAGCGAATCCGGTTGCGGCCGAGTGACATTCGCGCCCACATAGGTGTCGCCGGGCAGATGGACCCGCATGGCGGGCGGGGCGGTCTGCGGTGCGGTCGCCGTCGACGCGGTGGCGGGGACGGGATGTCCGGACGGTGTGCTCGCGGTCGGCCGGTCGAAATGGGCCGTCGGGAGCCACTCACTCTCCGCCACCAGGCCGATCTCGCCGGAAAACCTTGGTGCGGTGGTGGTTTCATGGGCGTTCGACTCGTGGGCGGGCGTCTCGTCGGTGAGACCCGTACCGGGCAGCGCGATCTGGGTGCCGGGCATGCGGCCGGTCTCGGCGATCTGGTTCACGACGTAGGTGCCCGCGGCGACGGTCAATCCGATACTGGCCATGCCGGCGGCGACAACGGCGGTGTGCTGGAGGATGGAGGCGGGTCGTCCTCGCGACATCGGTGCGTTCCTTTCCCTCTCCCCTGGGGCCCCCTGCAACGCGGACTCGCACCGTTGAAAGTCATACGCGCGTTCAGATTACTGTGTCGCGAAGTACGGCAGCGGAACGCTGCGATCAAGATCACAATAGGGGGTGGTCGTACGCGCTATCGACAGCGCGCTCTAGAAGACAATTGTCACACCCTCGGGTACGCGAATTTCTTTGCGCGTCAGGTGTTTCCGGTGTGGAACGGGTGGGTAAACAATTATCTAGCTGGCGAGCGTCCGCTTCGACTGCCACTTCCAAACCTCCGGCCAACGGCGTCCGGTCGGCAACAGGCACGGCGCACCCAAAGTTGGCGCTCGCCCGCTCTCGATCTATGGCCGGACGCCGTGGCGAGGTCGCTTCGCGCATGCGCGGGGCGACCGTCGGCATTCAGGCGAATTGTCCTGCGGTACGTCCCGTTCCGGCCGGTCCCGCGAACGCCTGTGCGATGGTGAGCCATTCGGCCGCATCGGGCCCGTCCGCGACGATCGCCAGATCGCCCGGGTGGCGACGCTGAGTGACCAGCAGGCAGAAATCCAGTGCGGACCCCTCGACGCGCTGGTCCGCATCCTCCGGCCCCCAGGTCCAGATCTCCCCGGCCGGTGCGTGCAGTTCGATTCGGAATTCCGCCGCGGGCGGCGTGCGTCCGTGCACCTGATAGGCGAAATTCCTGGTCCGGATGCCCAGATGGGCGATATTGCGCAGCCGCACGGTGGGGGTTCGGACGACGCCGAGCGCATCGGCCACGTCCTGACCGTGCGCCCAGGTCTCCATGAGTCGCGCGCTGACCATCGAGGCCGGACTCATCGGTGGTCCGAACCACGGCAATTTCGCACCGGACGGCACCTCGAGCAGGGCCGCCCCGAGCGCCGCGCGGCCGCGACGCCACCGGCTCAGCAGTTCGGGCGGGGGTGTGGCCGCGAGCTGTTCGGCGGCCTCGTCGACGAAGGTCAGCGCCCGCGGCAGGGCCTCGCGGACCAATTCGCCGAAGGTCTCGGCATCGGTGGCCGACAGCGCCGCGACCTCGTCGGTCCAGGCCAGATGGGCGATCTGATGGGCGATCGTCCAGCCCTCGGCGGGTGTGGCCCGGGCCCATTCGGACGCCGGCAGCCCCGCGACCAGCGCATCCAGATCCGTGCCTTCGGCATCGAGGTCGGCGAGCAACGCCTGCAGATCAACCACGCGATCAGCATCGCAGGCTCCCCCGAAAAAATGCAAGCATGCGTGCTTGTTATTACCAGCCGAACAGCGCCAGATGTACGCCGCCGACCACCAGGCCCAGTACCGCGCCGTGCAGGTAGAGCAGCCACGCGTCCTGTTCGACCGAGGCGTAGAACATCTCCATGAACTCGCCCGGCGTGAGCTGGCGCAGCTTACGGGTCGCGAAATCGTCTATCTGCCCGGCCTGTTCGAAGGCGAACTCCTCATCGGAGACCAGGCTCGGGGCCAATCCGACCGCCGCGCCGGCCGCTCCGATCTTGAGATTCTCGAATTGGCGGCGGCCGAAGGCCATTCGCACCATCGAGGTGGTCGGGCCGAGCTGGCGGTGGATCTCCTCGGAGATCAGATGTTCGACGAGCTGGCGGGTCTTGTCCCCATTGGGCCCGTCGAGCAGTTCGGTGGCCAGATTGGGCAGCGTGAGCACCTGATAGGCCAGGATGCGGCCCAGATCGGCCGCGGCCTGCGGCTGACGCTTGGCCAGCAGGGCCTGCCGCCACAGATATCGGTAGCGCGGTTGCGGATCGCCGGGTTCGAACACCATCTTGATGGCGATGACGTTCACGATGACGCCGATCGCGGCCGCCGCGGTCAGCACGACCGCCCAGCCCGGAATCCAGCCCAGCACCGGAATGTCGTGGTGCACCTGCATATACAGCGCGAGCAACAGTCCGAACGGCGCGCCCAGCAGACCGATGCGGACCATGAAACGCAGCTCCGGCGCGGCGATCGTGGTGGTCAGATCCTTGAGGATCTCCGGATTGGCGCGCAGATACCGGATGACGAAGCTCTTGATATCGATGAGCTGATCGACATTGTCGCCGAGGCGCTCGAACGCTCGCCGGGTCAGCGCGGGTAATTCGCGCTCGACGCGCTGATAGAGCAGCACCCGCGCCGGGCGCGGCACCGCCCGCCACAGCTCCGGATTCTCGCGCATCATGATCTCGTCGACGATCGGCTGCACCTGCGGGCGGGCGAGTTCGGCGATGTAGTCCGCGACGCCCTCGAGATCGAGTTCGTGGATGAAATCCTTGGGACCGCCGATCCGCATGATGGCCATATCCACGCAGATACTGGCCATCTTCTCGGCGCGGGCGGGGATGAAACCCTGGAAGCCGATCCGCTTACCATCCCCGGAGAAGGTCGGCAACACCTGTACGCGCCGGGGGAAGTAGGGGTATAGCACCTGCAGGCCCGGAATCCGGATGCCGCGGAAGTAGATCGGCCAGAACAGCATCAGCACGCCGGTCCAGTTCGTCAGCCAGCCGGCCAGGGCGCTGAAGATCGGGAAGGTGATCAGATCGACGACGATTTTCGGCTGGCCGGTGAGGTGTTCCCAGTCGACGAACACCCCGCCGGCGAGAGTCGTCATCGTGGGATTCCCCCTTGCTCCGAACCGGGACATGAGATGTCGGATGCCAACATTCTCATCGGTCCGGATCGAGTGTCAATCGAGTGGGTAGCGCCGTTTTCACCGGCCGTTCGCCGTTCGGCAAATCGGATTCGGCGCACGGCTCGCGCATCCGAGAATACTGGTCGATCGACCAATCTGGTTCGGCGCGAGTAGGGAGCACGGATATGGACGACAGCTGGAATGTGGGTCGACGGGGGTTCCTCGCGGGTGCGGCGGCGGTCGCGGGCGTCGCGGCGGTCGGTGGCATCGCGACGGCCGAGCCCGCCGGACCGGCCAAACTACCGCTGCCCACCGGCGAGAACCCGCGGATATTGCTGACCGGAGACGCCGGTACGGGCGCGCGACCACAATGGCTGGTGGCCGACGCGATCCGGGATATGCATCGGCGCGAACCGTTTTCGCTCGCGCTCGGCCTCGGCGACAACATCTACGAGAACGGGCCGTGGACCGACGACGACGCCCAGTTCGCCGACAAATTCGAAAAGCCCAACCACGACCTGGATTTCCCGTGGCTGATGGTGCTGGGCAATCACGACAACAGTTCGGTGCTGCCCGGCGACGCGGGCTGGCTGCGGCGCGGCGATCACGAGGTGGCCTATCACCGGCGGTCGGCGCGCTGGTATATGCCCGCTCGCTATTACTCGGTGCGGATTCCGCAGCAGCGACCGGTGGTGGAATTCTTCGTCCTCGACCTGAATCCTGCCGCCTCCTATATTCCGCAGGTGCTCGATCCGTACTGGGCGCCGCAGGGCCCGTTCATGACCGAGCAGGCGGCGTGGCTGGATCGCGCGCTCGCCGAATCGCAGGCGACGTGGAAGATCGTCTGCACCCACCATCCGTATCTCAACAACGGACCGCACGGCGATGCCGGGAACTACGAGGGTGTGACGGTGGAACCGCTCGACGGGCGGCATGTGAAGGCCTTCCTCGATCGGCACGTACTGGGCCGCTGCCAGTTCCTGCTGTCCGGGCACGACCATTCGCTGCAGGTGCTCGAGCCGAGCGGCCAGACCAGGAGCACCCGGCAGATCATCAGCGGCGCGGCCGCCAAATCCGTGCACGACGAACCGCTCGGCAATCCGAAACCGCAGCACCCCAACCTGTTCCAGACGTTCACCGATCTGGGGTTCATGGTGCTGGATCTGAGCCGCGACGCCGTGCGGCTGCGGGCGGTCACTGTCGATCCGGGTTCGGGGGCGGCGACCGTCGCGTTCGATCGCCGCCTGTAACCGCCTACGGCTTCAGCACCAGCCGAATCGGATTGCCCTCCTTGGCCTCCAGTGCGTGCACGGCCTTGGGCGCGTCGGTCAGCGGCAGCACCGCGCTGACCGAGCGGGCGAAGTCGACCCGGTGCAGCCGCTGCAACTGCACCAGCTGATTCACATGCTCGGGCTGCGAACCGTAGTGCCCGCGCAGCTGCTGCTGGAAGAAGCTGAACATGGTGCCGTGGGTCAGGGTGATCGGCTTGTCGGTCAGCCCCACCAGAACCAACCGTCCGCCCGGGCCCAGGCATACCGCGGCCTGCTCGCGCACGGCCGCCACACCCGCGAAATCGAAGGCCGCGGCCAGGCCCGTCCCGCCCGTCGCCTCGAAAACGCGCTTGCGCAAATCGGTTTCGCTCGGATCGAAGGCGTAGTCGGCCCCGAAATCCAGTGCGCGCTGCCGCGCCGCGGGCAGCGGATCGATCGCGATGATCGGCGCCGCGCCGACCAACCGCAGCAGTTGCACCCCGTGCGCTCCCAGTCCGCCGACGCCCCATACGCCCACGGCCTCGGCCGGTCGCACCTTGGCGGTCACCGTGATCGCGGCCCACGGCGTGGACACCGCGTCGGGAATGAAACAGGCCTGCTCGAACGGCAGATCATCCGGCAGCGGCACCAACGTGTCCACCCGAGCCAGCGAATACTCCGCCCATCCCCCGTCGTAATCCACCCCCCGTGTGAACACGGCCCCATCGCGCTGCTCCCCCGCCTGCAACACGACCCGATCCCCCACCTTCGCCTGCGTCACCCCGGGCCCCAACGCGTGCACGGTCCCCGCCACCTCATGCCCGAGCGTGACCACATCCCCCCGCAGATACAGCGGAGTCAAAGTCCCATCGATCAGATGCACATCCGACAGACACACCCCCGCCGCCTCCACCTTGATCAGCACCTGCCCGGACCCCGGCTCGGGAGTCGGCACCTCCTCGACCTCGAGACGACGCTCCTTACCCAGGTGAAGACGTGCGGCCAGCATGATGCTCCTTCGCGAGTCGATTTCCGTGCGACGTTCCCGAGTATGTCACCGCCTCGGCCACGGTTCGGTTCGCGCGACGGGTCATTTCCCTTGTAGCGCAGGCACGATTCGGTTCGCGGCGTCGACCGCCCATTCGCACGAGTCGCCCCGCGCCCTGCCGTCGATGAGCAGGCCGTAGTCGTTCATCTCGACGAGCAGCAGGCAGGTCCCGGAGTACTCCTTGTTTTTCGCCAAGGCCGCCGGGCGGCCGCCGATCGTCGGATGCTCGAACGAATAGTTCTGCGCCCGATCCTGTTCCAGATACGACATGGTCATATTCGTCGCCTGCAGATAGAACTCCGAGAGGGGGTCAGCGGCGACTCCGATCAGGCATCCCCGGAAACGCAACCCGATGCCGCCGAACAGCGACACATAGGTGTTCGGCTTCTGTAACTCGAGTCCCATCTCCGCCAGGCCGTCCCGCGAGACGGCATCGCAAGGATCCAGCCGAATCGGGGCCACGCTCGGCGCGGACGATGTCGGGCCGGTGGTTTCGTGTCGTGGGTCGGGGTCTGGCTCCCCGCATCCGCTCACCCCGGCCACCACCAGCGCGAGGCAGCACAGCAATCGTCTCATTCGTCCCCCCGTTCCCCCTCGTGACCAGGGCGTTGGTCGCGCGGCGATCTTAACAGCGCCCGGGTGGGGTGGCGTTCGCTGCCGGTGAACATCCGTTCGGAACATTCGGGTGGGGGTTGGGGTTGAGTAGGTAACGCTCAACCTTGGAAGGGGCTGGACACTATGAGTACTCCACAACGTCTACCGGTGCTTTTCCTGACCGAGCCGATCGTGTTGCCGGGCATGGTTGTGCCGATCGAACTCGACGAGGCGGCCCAGGCCGCGATCGATGCGGCGCGGGCGGCGAATCTGGAGACCGTACTGCTCGCGCCCCGGCTGACCGAGGGCTACGCCGCCTACGGCGTGGTCGCGACGATCGAACAGGTCGGGCGGATGCGCGGCGGCGCGAAGGCGGCCGTGCTGCGCGCCGAGCGGCGTGCGAAGATCGGCCACGGCGTGACCGGTCCGGGCGCGGCGCTGTGGGTCGAGGCCGAGCCGGTCGAGACCCCCGAACCGGACGGGCGCACCAAAGAGCTTGCGGCCGAATACAAGAAGTTGGTCGTCTCGGTGCTGCAGCGTCGCGAGGCGTGGCAGGTCATCGATATGGTCGAGCAGATGAAGGATCCGTCGGCGCTGGCGGATGTGGCGGGCTACGCGCCCTATCTGACCGACGAGCAGAAGCGTGAACTCCTCGAAACCCCGGATGTCGCAGCGCGTTTGACCAAACTGATCGCCTGGGTGCGCGACCACATCGCCGAGATGGAGGTCACCGAGAAGATCAGCGAGGACGTCCGCGAGGGGATGGAGAAGTCCCAGCGCGAATTCCTGCTGCGCCAGCAGCTCAACGCGATTCGCAAGGAACTGGGCGAGAACGAGCCCGACGGCGCGGAGGACTACCGCACCCGCGTCGAGAACGCCGACCTGCCCGACAATGTCCGCGAGGCCGCGCTGCGCGAGGTCGACCGGCTCGAGCGCGGCAGTGATCAGAGCCCGGAGGCGGGCTGGATCCGCACCTGGCTCGATACCGTGCTGGATCTGCCGTGGACGGTGAAAACCACCGACTCCACCGATGTTTCGGCCGCCCGCGCGGTACTCGACGCCGACCACCACGGCCTGGACGAGGTCAAGGACCGCATGGTCGAGTATCTGGCGGTGCGCGCCCGGCGCGCGTCGCGTGGACTCGAGGTGGTCGGCGGCCGCGGTTCCGGCGCGGTACTGGTGCTGGTCGGTCCGCCCGGTGTCGGCAAGACCTCGCTCGGTGAGAGCGTGGCGCGGGCGTTGGGCCGCAAGTTCGTTCGCGTCGCCCTGGGCGGCGTGCGCGACGAGGCGGAGATCCGCGGCCACCGGCGCACCTATGTCGGCGCGCTGCCCGGTCGCATCGTGCGCGCGGTCAAGGAGGCGGGTTCGATGAATCCCGTCGTGCTGCTGGACGAGATCGACAAGGTCGGCTCGGACTTCCGCGGCGACCCCGCGGCCGCACTGCTCGAGGTCCTGGATCCGGCGCAGAACCACACCTTCCGCGACCACTATCTGGATCTGGATCTGGATCTGTCCGATGTGCTGTTCATCGCGACCGCGAACGTCATGGAGACGATTCCCGGCCCGCTGCTGGACCGCATGGAGTTGATCACGGTCGACGGTTACACCGAGGACGACAAGGTGGCCATCGCCCGCGACTTCCTGGTCCCGCGCCAGCTCGAACGCAACGCGCTGACCGCCGACGAGGTGCGCATCACCGAGGAGGCGCTGCGCGAGGTCGCGGCGAACTACACCCGCGAGGCGGGCGTGCGTCAGATGGAACGGCTCATCGCGAAGGCGCTGCGCAAGGCCGCGACCCGGCTGTCGGAGGACGGCGCGGATACCGAGATCACGGTCGAGCTGTCGAATTTGAAGGACTACCTGGGCAGGCCCCGGTTCACCCCGGATTCGGTGGAGCGCACCGCGGTTCCCGGTGTGGCGACCGGACTCGCGGTGACCGGTGCGGGCGGCGACGTCCTCTACATCGAGGCCAATGCCGCCGAGGGCGAACGCTCACTGACCCTGACCGGTCAGCTGGGCGATGTGATGAAGGAGTCCGCCCAGATCGCGCTCACCTACGTGCGCTCGCATCTGGAGGAGATCGGCATCGAGCCGAAGGTGCTGGATCGCAATATCCACATCCACTTCCCCGCGGGAGCCGTCCCCAAGGACGGTCCGTCGGCGGGCGTCACCATGGTCACCGCCCTGGTGTCGCTGGCGCTGGATCGGCAGGTGCGCTCGGATGTCGGCATGACCGGTGAGGTCACGCTGAACGGCCGGGTGCTGCCCATCGGCGGCGTCAAGCAGAAGCTACTGGCCGCCCAGCGAGCGGGCCTGAAGACGGTGTTCATCCCGGCCCGCAACGAGCCGGATCTGGACGACGTCCCGGCCGATGTGCTCGCCGCGCTGGATGTGCGTCCGGTCGGCGATGTGGCCGAGATCCTGGCCTACGCCATCGAGCCGGTCGCCGAACCCGCCTACGGTAGCGCGGTATTGGCGTCCTGAGCGACCGAATGCGGCCGCACCCCGGCCTTTCCGGCGGGGTGCGGCCGTTTCGCATGCGACATTGCGCGCATGCTCGATGAAAGCGGCGCGCAAGCGGCAGCCGGGAATCTGAGTCCATGACATCTGTCGAACGCATTCCGGTCCTGGTGGTCGGCGGCGGTATGGTCGGGCTGTCCGCCGCGCTGCTGCTCGAATATCACGGCGTACCTTATGTTCTCGTCGAGCGGCGCGTGAGCCCCTCGCCGCTGCCGCGTTCCCGCGGAATCCACACCCGCACCATGGAGATCTACCGGCAGCTCGGTCTGGAATCGGAGATCCAGCGGGCCGCCGCGACCGTGCTGAAGGCGGGCGCCTTCGGCGGCGCCTGGCAGGGCGCTTCGGTGCGTACGGCCGAACCACTCGATCTGACCGGTTCGGGCTTCGTGGCCGGACATCTCACCCCCGACGCCTCACCCTCACGATTCGCCTTCCTGCCCCAGGTCGTCCTCGAACCGCTGTTGACCGAACGGATTCGCGAGCACGGCGGGCAGCTGCGGCTCGGCGTCGAATGTGTCGATCTGGCAGTCGATTCCGACGGCGTGACCGCAACCCTGCGCGAGGGTGAGGCGCTGTCGCGACTGCGTGCGGACTATGTGATCGCCGCCGACGGCGCGAACAGCCCGATTCGCCGCGCGCTCGGCATCGGTGGCAGGGAGCTGCCGCCCAACCACCACTATGTCAACGTCTTCGCGCGGGTCGATCTGACCGAACTGCTCGACGGCCGCGGTTTCAGCCAGTGCGCGGTCGACAACGATCGGGTGCGCGGGCTGGTGCTGACCAAGAACAACACCGACGAATGGTCGTTCCACATCGAATACGACCCGGCCGCCGAATCGCCCGGCGACTATCCGGACGAGCGCTGCGTGGAACTGGTGCGCGCCATGGTCGGCCTGCCGGAGGTCGAGGTGCGGATACTGGCCCGAAGTGCCTGGGACACCGGCACATTCGTGGCCGACGACTATCACCGCGGCCGGGTGTTCCTGGCCGGTGACGCCGCGCACCGGCACGCGCCTTGGGGCGGCTACGGCGGCAATACCGGGGTCTCCGACGCGCACAACCTGGTGTGGAAGCTGGCCGCGGTCCTCGCGGGTACGGCCGATCCGGCACTGCTGGACTCCTATCGCACCGAGCGACGCCCGCGCGCCGAGGTCGCCGTCGAACAGTCCCGCCTGGGCGACAAGGACTTACGCACTCGTTACGGCGTGCTCACCGGCAACAATGCCGAGGAGGTAGCCCGGCAGCTGTCCACCGGCGCGGTCATGGGTCGCTACCGCTACGACGCCACCGGCGTGCCGGATCATGTCACAGAGCTGACCGGTCAGATCGGAACTCGATTGCCGCACCTGTGGATCGACGCCGACGAGACGACCTCGACATTGGATCTGTGCGGCCCGGGCTTCGCGCTGCTCGTCGCCGGATCCGCCGGGCAGTGGCGCGACGCGGCGGCGCGGGCGCAGCGGGCGACCGGTATCGATCTCGCGCTGCACGCCCTGCCCGGCGTCGAGTGGGCCGAATGCACCGGACTGCCGCAACGCGGTGCGCTGCTGGTCCGCCCGGATGCGCATGTGGCCGCTCGATCGGATGCGGGTCTGTCCCCGGCCATACTCACCGACGTGCTGCGTGAGCTGCTCGGCGCGGCGAATCAGCCCGCGTTCGAGGGCAATTCGCGCTCGACCGCCCGCGTGGTGCCCTGAGCGACGGCGACCAGTACCGCCGACCCGTCCTCGTCCTCGGCATAGATCTCGCACTGGCACACCGCTTGTCGGCGCGTCGCACCGGTGACATGGGCCTCGGCGCGCAGCCGCGCACCGGCGGCCGGGCGCAGATAGGTGATGGAGAATCCGCCGGTGAGCACATTCGGTCCGAGGATCGATCCGGCCGCGTAGGTGAGCGCGTTGTCGGCGGCGTAGGCCAGCACGCCGCCGTGCACATAGCCGAACTGCTGGCCCAGTTCGGGCCGGATCGGGATCACCAGGGTGGCCGCGCCGTCGCCGTAGGCGGCGATCTGGGCGCCGATCAGGACGCTGAAGGGCTGGGCCGCGAGGATTTCGCGGGCGAGGTTCAGATCGATGGTGGCGGTCACAGGTCTGCCTCCGGGTCGTCGGTACGGGGTGCACGCAGAGCGCGCCAGGCCGCATCGGCCAGGACGTGCGCGATATCCGTTGGAGCGGTGACCATCTCACCGCTCAGCCACTGCCGCGTGTACTCCTGCGCGGGTCCGAACCACAGCGCGTACACCAGGTCGAATTCGAGATCGCGCACGACGCCGTAGCTGGCGTGGGTGCGCCACCAGCGCCAGATATTGCGCAGCGCTTCGCGATTGGCCTCGCTTTCCCGAATACCCGGCGGTCGCGCCGAAGTGAGCACCTTGGCCCGGTACTGGTTCTCGGCGACCCAGCGCAGATGTTCGAGCACGCCGCCGGTGACGCCAGAGCGCGCGTCGGCGGCCTCGCCCACGACCTGCCACAACCCCCGCTGATAATCCGCCAGCGCGTTCGCCCACACCTGCCGGTACAGCTCGGCCTTGTCCGGGAAGTGGTGGTAGAGCGCGCCCACGCTGGCCCCGGCCGCGTCGCGGATCTGCCCGAGCGTGGTCTCCACCGCCCCGAACTCGGCGAACTGCCGTTCGGCGGCGAGTAGCAACCGATCCCGAATCTTCACAACCAGAATATTATTCTGGTTCCACTCGAATGTCACCGGCGTGCGGTAAGACGAGAGGGTGCCCCGGTGGCTGTTGCACGTGGATCTCGACCAGTTCCAGGCGGCGGTGGAATTCCGCCGACACCCGGAACTGCGGGGCCGTCCGGTCATCGTCGGCGGCAACGGCGATCCGGACGAGCCGCGCAAGGTGGTGACCTGCGCGTCCTATCCGGCCCGCGGTTTCGGCGTGCGGGCCGGGATGCCGCTGCGCACCGCGGCCCGCAAATGTCCGGAGGCGGTCTTCCTGCCCCTGGACATGGCGACCTACGAGGAGGCGTCCGAAGAGGTCATGGAGCTGCTGCGCGGATTCCCGGTGCGGGTGGAGGTGCTCGGCTGGGACGAGGCCTTCCTCGCCGCCGACACCGACGATCCGGAAGGTCTGGCCCGCGAGATCCGCGCGGCCATCGCCGAATTGGAGCTCACCTGCTCGATCGGCATCGGTGACAACAAACTTCGCGCCAAACTGGCCACCGGCTTCGCCAAATCCGTCGGCAAGGGCAAGGGCGAGGGCGGCGCGCCCGCGGGCGACGGCAGCGGCCTGTTCCGCCTCACCGCCGACAACTGGTCCGAACTGATGGACCACCGGCCGACCAGTGCGCTGTGGGGCGTCGGCGCGCGTATCGCCAAACGGCTGGCCGATCTGGGCATCGAGACGGTGGCCCAGCTCGCCGCGGCCGACCGCGCGGCGCTGGCCGCGGAATTCGGGCCCAATACCGGACCGTATCTGTGGATCCTCGGACACGGTATCGCCGATACCGATGTGGTCACCGAACCCCGGATTCCGGTGGGGCGCAGCAAATCCGAGACCTTCCCAGAGGACCTCACCGATCGCGCCGAGATCGAACGCCAGGTCGCCCGGCTGGCGGCCGAGGTGGCCGAGGAGATGATCGCGGCGGGCCGGACCACCCTGCGCGTCGGGGTCACCGTGCGCACCAAGACTTTTTACACCCGCACCAAACAGCGCAAACTTCCCGCGCCGACCACCGATGTCGAGGAGATCGTGCGCACCGCCCTGCAGATCCTGGACCGCTTCGAGCTCGATCGTCCGGTCCGGCTGCTCGGCGTACGCCTGGAACTGGTCCCGCGATGATCGCCCGAATCGGGTATTTGACATGCTGGGGGCAGACTCGACGGGAAGGCAAGGAACGGCATGACCGACTACGAGACGATCCGGTTCGAGCGGACGGGCGCGGTGGCCCGGCTCACCCTCGACCGTCCGACGGCCGCCAATGGGCTCGACGCGACCATGGGCCGGGAGCTGGCCGAGATCGCCGGACTGTGCGCCGACGATCCGTCGCTCAAGGTGGTCACCCTCACCGGCGCCGGAAAGTTCTTCTCCGCGGGCGGCGATCTCAAGGGGATGGCCGCCGCGCCGAACGGGGCCGGGGAGTACGTCAAACATCTGGCCGACGATCTGCACAGCGCGCTGTCGTCGTTCGCGCGGATGGACGCGCTGCTGCTGGTCGCGGTGAACGGGATCGCCGCGGGCGCGGGCTTCAGCCTCGCGATCGCGGCCGATCTGGTGGTCGCGGCCGAATCCGCCTCGTTCACCATGGCCTACACCCGCGCCGGGCTCAGCCCCGACGGCGGCGCGTCCTACTATCTGCCGCGCCTGATCGGCCTGCGCCGCGCGCAGGAACTCATGCTGACCAATCGCACGCTCTCGGCCGCCGACGCCCTGGAATGGGGGCTGCTGCACCGCGTGGTCCCTGATGCCGAACTGGCCGCCACGATCGACGGCCTGGCCGCCCGCTTCGCCGCCGGGCCCCGGCACGCCAATGCGAATGTCAAGAAGCTGCTGCTGGTGTCGTCGGATCACACCCTCGAGGAACAGCTCGCCCGCGAGGCCGCGTTCATCACCGGTCTCGCCGATTCCGAGGACGGCCGCGAGGGCATTTCCGCCTTCCTGGCCAAGCGCGCGCCCAGCTTCCACTGATCGCCCGCTCGTCGGATGGTGCGCGCGCGTCCGGTCGCGACCGTCGCGACCTGCCTGATCGCGGTGGCGCTGCTGCTGCGCGGCTGGGTGGCCGCGCGCGGCTACTTCTATTGGGACGACCTGATATTGGTCGGGCGCGCCGGTAGCCATCCGCTGCTGTCGTCGGATCTACTGCTCTACAACCACGACGGGCACGTCATGCCGCTGGCCTTCGCGACGGCCTGGGTTGTGACGGCCGCGGCCCCGCTGGCCTGGGCCGGACCGGTGATCTCGATGCTGGCGCTGCAGGCGGCGGCCTCGGTGGCCGTGGCGCGAATGGCATTGGTGCTCACCGGTTTTCGCTGGGCGGCGCTCGGTCCGCTGATCTTCTACCTGTTCTGCCCGTTGACGATTCCCGCCTTCGCGTGGTGGGCCGCGGCATTGAACGCGCTGCCGCTGCAGTTCGCGCTGGCCTGGGTGATCGCGGACGCGGTTCTGCTGATCCGCACCGGTCGGCGGCGGTATGCGATCTCCGCGCTCGTGGTGCTGGCCCTGGCACTGCTGTTCTTCGAGAAGGCCGCCGTCGTGCCGTTCGTCGCGTTCGGCGCGGCGGCGCTCGTGCGGTACCTCGACGGCGGCGAGCGGGTGATCCGCACGGTGGCCCGCCGCGGCCTGCTGCTGTGGACAGGTTCGGCCCTGGTCCTATCGGCCTGGCTCGCACTGTATTTCGCCATCGCCGAGGTCTCCCCCGATCGCAGCGACGCCGCCGGTATACGCGGCCTGCTGCACAGCGCCACCTCCCTCGGCATCGTTCCCACCCTGCTCGGCGGACCCTGGAGCTGGGCCCGCTGGCTACCCTCCACCCCCTGGGCGACGCCGCCGACCTGGGCGGTCGTGCTGTCCTGGCTCGCGCTGGGAACGGTTGCGGCCCTGACGATCCGGTCCCGCCGTCGAGTACTGCCGGTATGGCTGGCCGCGGTGACATACGTCCTGCTCGCACAGATCCCCGTGCTACTGATCCGCAGCGGCCCGAACACCGCGGCCGAACTGATGCAGTCCCTGCGCTACCTCGCCGACGTGGCGGTCGTCCTGTCCGCCGCGGGTGCGTTACTACTGCGCGCACGGGATCTCCCGGACGGCCACGCACCGACCGCGGTATCGCGTGCACGCGAGCGAGTACCCCTGCGGCGCAGCGGCATTCCCGACGGGGGTGTCCCCGACCGCGCATCGACCTCGTTCGCGCTGTCCGAGCGTGCGCGGATCGAGGCCGGGCGGGTGGCACCGCATGCTCGCGAGGTGGGCCGGATCCGCGGGTCGCTGGCGCTCGTCCTGGCGGCGGCGTTCGTCGCGAGCAGTGTGTGGTCGACGGTCGCGTTCACTCGCTCCTGGTCGGTCAGCCCCACTCGGACCTATCTGACCAATGCCACCGCGGCCATCCGGTCCGGCGATCCCGTACTCGACCAGGAGGTGCCCTGGGACGTCCTGAGTCCGCTGACCTATCCGCGCAATCTCGCGAGCCATGTGCTGGCCGCCGTCGCGCCGCGGGGAGCCTTCGCCGATTCGACGCCCAGGCTGCGTATGTTCACCGATTCCGGGACGTTGGTCGATGCCGAGGTGTGGTGGAATCGGGCCATCGTGCCCGGGCCCGCACCGGAGTGCGGTCATCACATCGCCACCGAGCAGCCCGTGGATATTCCGCTCGACGGGCCCCTGCTCGACAACGGCTGGACCACTCAGCTCAACTACCTCGCCGATCGCGACGGCCGGATCACGGTCGCGCTCGAGCACGGGCGCACGGTCGTGGTCCCGGTCCGCGCGGGGCTGCACACCGTCTACGTCCGGGTCGTGGGTAACGGCGCGGCCCTGCGAATCGGTTCGCACACCCCGGGATTGGACCTCTGCCTGGGCGTCGGCCCGGTCGGAATCGCCCACTACGATCGCTGACCGGGACACCCGCCCCCGGCCGACCTATGCTCGGACTCATGTTCTGGGCGATGGTGGCGCACGAGACGGACAATGGCGTGACGTTGGCGCGCGAGGAGGTCGACTTCGATTTCCTCGGTGCGGGCACGGTGACGATCAAGGTGCACTTTTCCAGTGCCAACTTCAAGGACGGGTTGGCGATCACCCGTGGCGGCGGCGTGGTGCGGCAGTATCCGATCATTCCGGGCATCGATATCGTCGGCGAGGTCAGCGAATCGTCGGATCCGCGATTCGCGCCCGGCGATCAGGTGATCGCGCACGGCTACGACATCGGCGTCGCGCACAACGGCGGTTTCGCCGAATACGCCCGGGTGCCCGCCGAATGGGTGGTGCCGCTGGACGGGTTGACCATGCGTGAGGCCGCCGCGCTCGGCACGGCCGGATACACCGCGGCCATGAGCGTGCAGGCCCTGCTCGACCACGGTGTGACCCCCGATTCCGGCCCGGTCCTGGTGACCGGCGCGACCGGCGGGGTCGGCAGTGTGGCCGTGGATATTCTGGCGGGCCTCGGCTTCGAGGTGGTCGCCTCGACCGGTAAGACCGACGCGGGCGAACTGCTGTCGGCCCTCGGCGCGAAATCGGTGATCGGGCGGCTGCCCGAGGATCCCGACGCCAAGCCGCGCGCGCTCGGCAAGGCCCAGTGGGCGGGCGTGGTCGACAGCGTCGGCGGTAAATCGCTGGCCCACATCCTCAGCACGATCAAATACGGCGGCGCGGCCGCGATCAGCGGTCTCACCGGCGGCGCGGAGCTGCCCACCACCGTCATGCCGTTCATCCTGCGCGGGGTCGCCCTGCTCGGCATCGACTCGGCCCAGTTCCCCATCGATCGGCGACGCGACCTGTGGGCCCGGCTGGGCAAGGACCTCAAACCCCAGCACCTGTCGACGCTCGAGAACTACGCGCCTATCACCCGCGTGGAAGAGGTCCTGCACGCCATTCGCGACGGACGCCACTCCGGCCGCACGGTCCTGGGCGTGGCGGGCGAGTTCTGACGGTTTTGGACTGATCGATTCAAAACATGCTAGGGTCGTGATATGGCACGCCCCAAGCAGTTCGACGAACAGCGCGCGGTCGACGCCGCGATGCGGGCGTTCTGGTCGGCCGGTTACGAGGGCACCTCGACGCAGGACCTCTGCGCCGCGACCGGCCTGGGACGCAGCAGCATCTACAACACCTTCAGCAGTAAGCACGATCTGTTCCAGCGCGCGCTGCGCCGGTACATGGACGTCAAGAACGAGGCGACCTTCGCGATGCTCGACGCACCCGGTTCGGCCAAGGATCGGGTGCGCCGGGTGCTGTGGAACGTCATCGAATCGCCGGACGAGGATCCGCTGGGCTGTCTGGTGGTGAATTCGATGGTCGAACTCGGTCCGCGCGACGGCGAGGTCGCGCGAATGCTGCGCGCCGATATGGATCTGCGCCTGGCCGCCCTCACCGCGACGATCGCGGCGGGGCAGCGCGCCGGTGAGATCGCGACGTCCAGGCCCGCGGCCGAACTCGCGCAATTCGTGACCGCCACCGTGAGCGGTATGCGGGTGGTCGCCCGCGGCGGGGCCGACCGGGCGGTGCTCGAGTCGATCGCCGAGGTCGCGCTGGATTCCCTGGGCTGATCCGGCCGCGCTGAAACCTCTTCGCTCCCAAGACTTTCGCATACGCTGATTTTGAACCAAATGATCCAAAACGAGAAGGGTTCCCGATGCCTTCAGCCGTCTACATCCTGGGGCTGTCCATATTCGCCCAGGGCGCCTCGGAACTGATCGCCGCGGGTCTGCTTCCGGACATGTCCAGCGATCTCGGGGTCTCGATTCCCCAGGCGGGCCTGTTGATCTCGGCCTTCGCCCTCGGAATGCTGTTCGGCGCACCGATTCTCGCGGTCGCCACCATGCGCTGGTCCCGGCGTACCGCGCTGATCGCCTTCCTCGCCGTGTTCATCCTCGCCCATGTGGCCGCGGTCCTCACCTCGGACTATCGGGTGCTGTTCGCGACCCGAGTGATCGCGGCGTTCGTCTACGCCGGATTCTGGTCGGTGGGCGCGGCGGCCGCGGTCACCATGGTGGCGGACAACGAGCGCGGCCGGGCCATGAGCATCGTCGCGGGCGGACTGACAGTGGCCACCATCGTCGGCCTGCCCGCGGGCACCTTCATCGGCCAGCATCTGGGCTGGCGGGCCGCGTTCTGGGCGGTGACCATACTGTGCGCGATCGCCATGGTCGGCGTGCTGCTGCGGGTGCCCGACAGCCGCCCGGCCACCACGCCGGAGCTGCGAAAGGAATTGCGCGCCATGGCCTCCGGTCAGGTGGCGCTGCTGTACGGCATCACCACCCTGGCCATCGCCGGTCTCATGGCTACCTTCGGCTACCTCGGCGCGCTGCTGATCGAGACCACCCGGGTGGCCCCCGGCTGGGTGCCGGTCCTGCTCGCCGTCTACGGCATCGGCGCATTCCTCGGCATCGGACTGGGCGGCCGCACGGCCGACGCGTATCCGATGCGCACCCTGGTCGTCGGCATCACCGGCCTGACCGTCACCTCGGCCCTGCTGGCCCTGTCGGCGGCGCATATCGTCCCGGTGGCCGGTCTGGTATTCCTGCTGGGCGCCTTCGGTTTCGGCACCAACCCGGTCTCCAACAGCCGCATCTACACCCTGGCCCCGGCCGCCACGACCCTCGGACCCGCGGGCAATGTCGTCTCGTTCAATATCGGCATCACCCTGGGCCCATGGCTGGGCGGCCTCGCCCTCGGCGCGGGGTTGGGCTACCCGGCGATCGCCTGGATCAGCGCCGCCCTCGGCCTCGCGGCGCTGAGCCTGGTCGGCTGGTCGCGGCTGCTGACCCAGTGTAGTGAAACCATTGTTCTCGCATCACGATTGGCCGAGGTCACCAACTGAATCGTGCTTTACCCGGCCCGCGATCGCCCCCTCATCTCGGCGGCCGCGGGCCGGTCGGCTTCACATCTTCGGCGCGATGATCTCGTCGGAATCGGCCGCGCGGATCAGAATCGCCTCCACGGGGCAGTATTCGGCGGCGTCGACCACCGTGTCATCGGGGGCCACGAGTTCGGCGGCCGGGGTGGAGTGGCCGTCGACGAGGGTGAAGTGGTCCGGTGCGGTGCCGACGCACATACCGGATCCGATACAGGTTTCCCGATCGACCGTGAGCCGCCATTTCTGTTCGGGCATAAGGCTTTACCTCACCAACTCACCGGCAGTCGCTTCGGACCGCGCACCAGCAGCCCGACCTTCCACGGCACCTCCTCGCTCGGCACGCCCAGCCGTAGCGTCGGGAACCGGCGCAGCAGCGAGGCCAGGGCCACCTGCAGTTCCACGCGGGCCAGCTGAGCGCCCAGACAGTGGTGCACGCCGTGGCCGAAGGCCAAGTGCGGGTTGTGCTCCCGGGTCAGATCCAGGATCTCGGGATCGGTGAAGACCGACTCGTCGCGATTGGCGGCCTGGATATTGATGAAGACCGATTCCCCGGTGCGCACGGTGGTGCCGGACAGCTCGATATCCTCGGTGGCCACCCGCGCCGACCCGCCGCCGGAGCCCAACTGCACGAACCGCAGCAGCTCCTCGACCGCACCGGGCACCGCATCGAGGTTGTCGCACAGGAACTTCCACTGTTCGGGCATGGTGAGCAGCAGATAGGTGAAGTTGGCGATCTGATTGGCCGTGGTCTCGTGACCCGCCACCAGAATGCCGATACCCATATTGACCAGCTCGTCCTCGCTGAGCCGATCCTCGTTGTCGCGGGCGGATACCAGGGCGCCCAGCAGATCGTCGGTCGGCCGCTCACGGCGCTCGGCGATCAGTTCGGCCAGGTAACGCTCCAATTCCACCCGGGCGGCGTCGATCTGCTCGCGGGTGTAGGCGGTGGTGGACAGCACGGCGTCGGAGAAGTCGCGGAAGCGGTGCTGGTCCTCGGTCGGCACGCCGAGCATTTCGCAGATGACCGTGACCGGCAGCGGCAGCGCCAGACGCTGCACCAGATCGGCGGGGCGGGGCGCGTGCTCGAGATCGTCGAGCAGTCCGTCCACGATCTGCTGCACATGTGGTCGCAGCTGTTCGACGCGACGTCCGGTGAACGCCTTCGCGACCAGTCGACGCAGCCTGCTGTGTTCGGGCGGATCCATGCTCAGCAGCGAATTGGGCCGCGGCGGAGCCGGTGTCATGCGCGGGATGTCCTCGCGGTCGACCGTACTCGCGCGGCTGAACCGCGGATCCGCGAGCACCTGTTTGACGTCCTCGTAGCGGGTGACCAGCCAGCCCTCGCCGCCGAAGGGCAGTTTCACCCGCGAGATCGGTTCCTCGCGGCGCAGTTTCGCGTACAGCGGATGTATGTCGAGGCGGACGGGTGCGCCGAAGGGGTATTGGCGCGCTTCGGTATTCACGGTCATGGGGGTTTCCTCACCGACGCCGATATCTTGTAAGCAAATGCTTACAACTCAATGTAAGCGCGGTCACACCGCCCGTCAATGGATGAAACGCGTTATGCCGGTGGGAAATTCGTATCCAACTCGGGCAGCAGTACCTGCGCGGCCCGCAGCACATGCCGGGCAACGTCGGCCGGATCGGCGCTGGCCAGCGGTTCGCGCTGATGGACCGAACGGATCAGCGCGATGCCCAGCAACCAGGCCAGCACCAGATCAGCGCGCAGTTCCCGATCGGATCCGTCGGTGAGTTCGGCCAGCGCGCGCACGTATTCGTCGCCCAGCTCCTCGCGGATGGCGGCCGCGCCCTCGTCGTGTCCGCTGGACCGCAGCGCCGCCTGTAACCAATGTCCGGGCATGGTGGGATCGGTCGGCTCGAGTACCCGAGACAGTAAGCGCCCCAGCAACCCTCGCGCCTGACCTTCCTCGAGCACCTGCCGTCCCCGGTCGGCGATCGCGGCCCGGAACAGTTCGTCCTTGTTGCCGAAGTAGCGGAACAGCAGCGCCTGATTCACCCCCGCCCGTCCCGCGATATCGCGTACGGTCGCCCGTTCGTATCCCCGTTCCGCGAACAACTCCTGTGCCGCGCCCAGAATCGCCGCCCGAGTAGCCCCCGAATCCCGCTTACGCCCCTGAGCCCCGGCCATCTGTCCTCCGCTACCGAATTCCTGCCCCAGCAGCGTAGGGGCAAACGGCCGGATCTGTGGGGTACTCGTCACCGAGTGGGGTGGGGCGGGCCGTTCGCGGCGGCGAGAGTGGAACGACCACGCCAGCTGTTTCGATACGGAGGTTCCGATGTCCGAGATCATCGCGGGAATCGCGATTCCCGATACGCCGGTCGCCCGGGAGGCGACGGCGCTGGTCCGAACGGTCGCCGATGAGACGATCTTCCATCACTCCCGGCGCGTATTCCTGTGGGGTGCGCTGAAGGCGGCCGCGCGGGGACTGCCGGTCGATCTCGAACTTGCCTATGTCGGTGGGCTTTTCCACGATCTCGGCCTCACCCCGGCCTACGCCACCGCGAACCGCCGCTTCGAACTCGACGGCGCCGAGGCCGCGCGGCGGTTCCTGCTCGAACACGGCCGCCCCGAACGGCAGGCCCGCGCGGTCTGGCTGGCCATCGCGCTGCACACCACCCCGGAGGTGCCGCTGCACCTCGAGCCGGAGGTGGCCGTGGTGACCCTCGGGGTCGAGACCGATGTCCTCGGACTCGACCTCGACGAGATCACCGCGGCCCAGCGTGCCGAGGTGGTGGCCGCGCATCCGCGTCCCGATTTCAAGAACCGCATCCTGCGCGCGTTCCATCGGGGCATGGTCGATCGTCCCGACACCACCTTCGGCACCATGAACGACGATGTGCTGGCCCATTTCGACCCGTCGTTCCGGCGGCGGGACTTCGTCGAGCTCATTCGCGACAGCGCCTGGCCGGAGTGAGCGACCCTACGCCGCAACGTGTTCGGTGTCGTCGGCGAACTGGGTGCGGTAAAGATCGGTGTAGCGCCCGCCCGCCGCGAGCAGCTGGGTGTGGGTACCGCGTTCGACCACCCGGCCGTCCTCGATGACCAGGATCTGATCCGCGCCCCGCACGGTCGCCAGCCGATGCGCGATGACCAGTGCGGTCCGCCCGTCCAGCGCCTCGTCCAGTGCCGCCTGGACCGCGGCCTCGGAGGTCGAGTCCAGCGAGGCCGTCGCCTCGTCCAGAATCACCACGCGCGGCTGCTTGAGCAGCAGGCGCGCGATGGTGAGGCGCTGGCGTTCGCCGCCGGACAGCCGGTAGCCGCGCTCGCCGACCATGGTGTCCAGGCCGTCGGGCAGGGAGGCCACCAGATCGTGTAACCGGGCGCGCCGCAGCGCATCCCACATCTCGGCCTCCCCGGCCTCGGGCCGGGCCAGCAGCAGATTCGCGCGAATGGTGTCGTGAAAGAGATGACCGTCCTGGGTGACCAGGCCGACCGTGTCCTGAATCGAGCGTCCGGTCAGCTCGCGCACATCGGTCCCGCCGAGGCGGACGGCGCCGGAGTCCACGTCGTACAGGCGCGAGATCAGCTGGGCGATGGTGGATTTCCCGGCCCCGGAAGAACCGACCAGGGCGATCATCTGACCGGGTTCGGCGCGCAGCGAGATGCCGTGCAGTACTTCGACTCCGCCGCGCGTGTCCAGGGTAGCGACATCCTCGAGCGAGGCGAGCGACACCTTGTCGGCCGAGGGGTAGGCGAAGTGCACATTGTCGAATTCCACCGAAACCGGGCCCTCCGGAACGGATTTCGCCTCCGGCGCATCCTCGATCAGCGGCTTCAGATCCAGGATCTCGAAGACCCGCTCGAAGCTGACCAGTGCCGACATGATGTCGACCCGCGCGCTGGCCAGGGCGGTCAGCGGGGAGTAGAGGCGGGTCAGCAGCAGCGAAAGCGCCACCACCGCACCGGCATCCAGCTCACCGCGCAGTGCGTACCAGCCGCCCAGTCCGTACACCAGCGCGATGGCCAGCGCCGACACCAGCGTCAGCGCGGTCACGAAGACGGTCTGCAGCATGGCCGTGCGCACGCCGATATCGCGCACCCGCCCGGCCCGCAGCGCGAATTCGGCCGACTCCTGCTGCGGTCGCCCGAACAGTTTGACCAGCGTCGCGCCGGGTGCTGAGAAGCGTTCGGTCATCTGGGTGCTCATCGCGGCATTGAGCTGGGCGGCCTCGCGCTGGATTCCGGCGATCCGCTGACCCATACGCCGCGCGGGCAGCATGAACAGCGGCAGCAGCACCAGGGCCAGCAGGGTGATCTGCCAGGACAGTCGCACCATCACCCCGACCGTGAGCACGAGGGTGACGATATTGGTGACCACGCCGGACAGCGTGGTGCTGAAGGCCCGCTGCGCCCCGATGACATCGCTGTTCAAACGGCTGACCAGCGCGCCGGTGCGGGTGCGGGTGAAGAACGCGATCGGCATCTTCTGCACGTGATCGAACACCGCGGTGCGCAGGTCCAGGATCAGTCCCTCACCGATGCGCGAGGACAGCCAGCGAATGACGATGCCCAGCGCGGCGTCGAGTACCGCGACCGCGCCGATGATCACGGCAAGACCCACCACCGATCCGGGCGCGGCATGTCCGACGATATCGTCGACCACCCGCCCGGCCAGGACGGGATTGGCCACCGCCAGAATTGCCGACAGCACGCTGAACAGCAGGAATCCGATCAGAGGCAGCCGGTGCGGGCGCGCGAAGCGCAGCATGCGCGCGGCCGTGGCCCGGCTCAACTTGCGCCGCTCCTGCGGCGCGTGCGCCTGCCGATACAGCTGACTCCACGCCACCGATTCGATGCTCATCCATCGCTCCTTCCGCTCCCGGCTCATCCAACCCCGGGCCACCGACACTAAGACCTCAACAATGGTTGAGAGCAAGCCTTACCGTCGTTCGCGGACAGCGAACGATCCGGCGCGTGGAGCCCGTAGAGTCGGCTGTCGTGAAGGCCATTCGATTCGAGCGTTTCGGCGGACCCGAGGTACTGCAGCTGGTCGAAGTCCCCGTGCCCGAACCCACCGGAGCCCAGGTGCGGGTCGCGGTGCGGGTGGCGGGGGTCAATCCCGCGGATTGGAAGCGACGCGAGGGTGCGTTCGGGCCCCTCGAGTTCCCGGCGGGCACGGGCTTCGAGATCGCCGGAGTGGTGGATGCCGCGGGCCCCGAGGCGCGCTGGCGGGTGGGCGACGAGGTGATCGGCTGGGCCCTCGACAACGCCGGTTATGCCGAATACACGCTGGCCACGCAGTTGGCTCCCAAGCCCGCGACACTGTCGTTCCCCGATGCGGTCGCGGTTCCGGTCGCGGCGAATACGGCCTCGGGCGGATTGGCCGCCCTGAAGGTCACCGCCGGAGACACCGTCCTCGTCAATGGCGCCTCGGGCGCGGTCGGCGCGATGGCCGTACAACTCGCCCGGGCCGCGGGCGCACAGGTGATCGGCACGGCCTCGGCGCGCAATCAAGAGATCGTGCGCGAACTGGGCGCCTCCGCGACCACCTACGGCGAGGGCGTCGTGGAGCGCGTGCGCGCCCTGGCCCCGGCGGGCGTCGACGCGATCTTCGACTGCGCGGGCCACGGATTCCTCGATGCCGCAATCGAATTGCGCGGCGGCGTCGAGCGCATCGTGACCATCGCCGACGGCGCGGCGGCGGAGAAGGGCGTGCCGTTCTACTCCCGCGCGGGCGGCCCGGCCCTCGATATCGTCGAGCGGGTGGCGCGGCTGGTGGCCGAAGGCGAATTCCGGCTGCCCGGTCCGGCGCGCACATATCCGCTGGCCGAGGCCGCCGCCGCGCAGGCGCAGAGCCGCGACGGGCACGGCCTGGGCAAGATCGTCCTCATGGTCGGCTGATTCGGGGGTGGCGTCATGACCGATTCGTGGGTGCGGGGGCTGCGCGCCGCGATCGACGGCGAGGTGGACACCGACGAGCGGCGGCGCGCGGAGTATTCCTCCGATGCCTCCAACTATCGGGTCCGCCCGGCGGCGGTGGTCTTCCCGCGCGGCACGGCCGATATCGCGGCCGCGCTGGAATGGGCCCGTGCCGCGGGCCTGCCGGTCACCGCGCGCGGCGCGGGAACCTCGGTGGCGGGCAATGCGATCGGTCCCGGTCTGGTGCTCGACTTCAGTCGCCATCTGAACGAGGTGCTGGAGATCGATCCCGAAAAGCGCTGTGCCCGAGTGCAACCCGGTGTTGTGCTGAGCCAGTTGCAACAGGCGGCCGCACCGCACGGATTGCGCTTCGGCCCGGATCCCTCGACGCAGAACCGCTGCACCCTGGGCGGCATGATCGGCAACAATGCCTGCGGACCGCGCGCGGTGGCCTGGGGGCGGACCTCCGATACCGTGCGTGAACTGAGGATTCTCGACGGCGTCGGCAGCGAACGCGTCCTGGGCGCGGGTTTGACATCGGTGCCGGGCCTATCCGAATTCACCCAGCGCAACCTCGCCCTGATCCGCACCGATCTGGGCCGTTTCGATCGTCAGGCCTCCGGTTACGGACTGGAACATCTACTGCCCGAGCGGGGTTCGTCGGCCGCCCGGGCCCTCGTCGGCGCGGAGGGTACCTGCGGCCTGCTGCTGGAGGCGACCGTCGACCTGGTCCCGCTGCCCGCCGCGACCCTGCTGGTGGTCCTCGGCTATCCCGATATGCCCACGGCCGCCGACGATATCGCCGCGGTCATGGCCCGCTCGCCGACCGCGGTCGAGGGTATCGACGCCCGGCTGGTGGATGTGGTGCGCGCCCACGGCCGCGCGGTTCCCGAATTGCCCACCGGCGGTGGCTGGTTGTTCGTGGAGCTCGCCGCCGACAGCGCCGAACTCGCGCACGAGCGGGCGGAACTGTTGTGTCGCGGCGTGAACGCGCTCGACAGCCGCATCGTCGCCGATCCGGCGGCGGCCGCGCGGCTGTGGCGGATTCGCGCCGACGGCGCGGGACTGGCCGGGCGGACCCCCGACGGCAAACCGGCCTGGCCGGGCTGGGAGGACGCCGCGGTGCCGCCGGAGAAGCTGGGTCCGTATCTGCGCGACTTCGACGAACTCATGCGCGCGCACCGGGTGGACGGCCTGCTCTACGGGCATATCGGCGACGGCTGCATACATGTCCGGCTGGATCTGCCGATCGCCGACGCGCCGCGACGGTTCCGGGAATTCCTCACCGATGCCGCGGATCTGGTTGTCCGCCACGGCGGTTCGCTGTCGGGCGAGCACGGCGACGGCCGGGCCCGCTCGGAACTGCTGGCGCGCATGTACTCCCCGCGGGCGCTGGCCGCCTTCGCGGAGTTCAAGGGCCTGTTCGATCCCGACGACGTGCTCAATCCGGGAGTGCTGGTGCGCCCGCGTCCCCTCGATGCCGATCTGCGACTGGTGGGCGTACCGCCGACCCGGCCCGCCGGAGGTTTCGCCTATCCCGCCGACGGCGATATCGCCACGGCCGTGCACCGCTGCGTCGGAATCGGTAAGTGCCGCGCCGACACTCGCGCGACCGGCGGTTTCATGTGCCCGTCCTATCTGGCCACCGCCGACGAGAAGGACAGCACCCGCGGCCGCGCCCGAGTTCTCCAGGAGGCCGTGCGTGGCGCGCTGGACTGGCGTTCCCCCGCCGTCTCCGAATCCCTGGATCTCTGCCTGTCCTGCAAGGCCTGCGCCTCCGACTGCCCGGCCGGCGTGGATATGGCCACCTACAAATCCGAAACCCTGTACCGCCGCTACCGGCACCGCCCCCGCCCGCGTGACCACTACGCCCTGGGCCAACTCCCCCGCTGGCTGGCGGCCGCGACCCGAATCCCGCGACTCGCCAACGCCCTCGCCGCATCCGGGGCCCTCCGTCGCCTGGGCCTGCGCGCCGCGGGCGTCGATCCGCGCCGCCAGGTTCCGACCTTGGCGGACAAGAGCTTCCGAGCCCATTGGCGCGCCCGCCGCCACACCCCGCGACCGGATTCACCCGGCGGCACCGCCGCGCTCGGCTCCGTAGGCGCGACGCGACCGAATTCCGCCGCGGAGTCCTCGCCCGCATCGGGAGGCGCTCGACCGGCCGTCATGCTGTGGATCGATACGTTCACCGACGCGTTCGATCCCGATATCGCCTGGGCCGCGGCCGAACTCATCGAATCGCTGGGCTATGCGGTGAGCATCCCGGAACGACGCGTGTGCTGCGGCCTCACCTGGATCAGCACCGGCCAGCTCGACGGCGCGCGAAAACGTCTGCGCGCCACGCTGTCCGCGCTCGAGGAACATATCGCCGCGGGTGGCGTGGTGGTTGGACTGGAGCCGTCCTGTACTGCGGTATTGCGATCGGATCTGCTGGAACTGCTGCCCGAGGATCCGCGGGCGCCGCGGACGGCGAGGGCCGTGCGCACGCTGGCGGAATTCCTGGAGGCCGATCCGACCTGGCGACCGCCGGACCTGTCCGGGCGGACGGTACTCGTCCAGCCGCACTGCCATCAGCACGCCGTACTCGGTTTCGAGGCCGATCTCCGAATTCTGCGACAGACGGGCGCGAAAGTGACCGAGGTCACTGGATGCTGTGGACTTGCTGGGAATTTCGGCATGCAGGCCGGACATTACGAGATATCCGTGGCCGTCGCCGAAAACGGTCTACTGCCCGCCTTGCGCGCGGCCGGGGACGACACGACCTTCCTGGCGGACGGATTCTCCTGCCGCACCCAGGCCGCCCAATTGGGCAACCGGGCGGGCGGACATCTGGCCCAGCTACTGCTGGGCCGTTGAGGGTCAGCTGCCGAACGGCAGGGTGCCCGGCGGGATCTGGTAGCCCGAGCTGCCCGCGCTCACCCCACCCCACGCGTTGAGCAGCCAGTTCAGAATATTGGTAAGCATGGAAAACCTCCGTCGCGGCGGATGCCCATCAATTGCCGATGAGGCCGATCGAATGAGAAATCGCCGTATGTGATCGTTCCGTTACAACGTAGCGGCCGCCGCCGATCCGGGCTATTCGCAGTTGCCATTCTCACGATGCGGCACAATGACCCGGTGACAACCGAGATCGACGGCCTGCTGCGCACGGTGACGGCCGACCGCCCGATCGATCTCGCGCACACCGTCGCTCCGCTGCGTCGCGGAACCGGCGACCCCTGTCACCGCGTCACCGCCGACGGTGCGCACTGGCAGGTCTCGCGCATGCCGACCGGCCCGGTCACCTACCGCTTGACCCAATCCGGGCCGTGCGGCGCGGTCGCGCGGGCCTGGGGTCCCGGCGCCGCGGAATTCCTCGACCGGCTGGACCACATGCTGTGTCTGGACGAGGACATCACCGAATTCGCGCCCACCCATCCCAAGATCGCCGAGGCGCACCGCCGCTTCCCGGGCCTGCGCATGCTGCGCACCGGACTGGTTTTCGAAAGCCTGGTCCCCGCGGTGCTGGAACAGCGCGTACACACCATCTCCGCTCGCGCGTCGTGGCGAAAGCTGGTGTGGCAGTTCGGCGAACCCGCGCCGGGACCGGTTCCCGGACCGATGCGCGTACCGCCCGATGCCGAGACCTGGCGGCACATCCCGTCCTGGACCTACCACCGCGCCAATGTCGATCCGCAGCGCGCCCGCACCATCGTGCTGGCCGCGCGCATGGCCGACAAGCTGGAACAGGCCGCCACCATGGGCCATGCCGAGGCCGCCCGCCGCCTGTGCGCGGTCCCGGGCATCGGAATCTGGACCGCCGCCGAGATCGCCCAGCGCGCCTTCGGCGATCCGGATGCGTTGTCGGTCGGCGATTTCCATTTGGCGGCCATCGTCGGCTGGACCCTGCTCGGCCATCCGATCGACGACGACGCCATGGTCGAATATCTCGAACCGCTGCGCCCGCACCGCTATCGCGTGGTCCGCCTGCTGGAGATCTCCGGCCAGGCCCGCAAACCCAAATTCGGCCCGCGTACCCCGCTGGTGGACATCAGCCGGATCTGAGCGCCCTCACTGCCGTCCCGCGGCTCGGTCCGCGGCGGCGCGGGCTCGAGACAGTGCCTCGGGCACCGGAATTCGGCCCAGGAACATCTCACCGAGGATCGGATCCATGGCCTTCAACGCCGCCGGAAAGCCGGGCCCGCCGCCGGATCCGATTCGCGGCCCGTCGACGACATCGAAGAACGGAGCCACCTCGATCCCCCTGCGCGCCCAGTACTCTCGATACACCCGCTGATCGGCCACGACCGCGGGAATGCTCGCCCCGCCCTCGCCGAGATACCGATTGCCCTCGGCGCTGCCCAGCCAGCCGAGTACCCGGCGGACCGCATCGGGATGGCGCGTGGCGGCATTGCCCGCGACCCCGATGGCATTGTCGGTGCTGACCCGGCCCGCCGGTCCGCGCGGTAGCATCGCGACACCCCAGCCGAAGGCGGCCTGTTCGGCGATCGTGGCCAGGTTGTAGGTCCCCGACTGGAACAGTGCCATCTTCCCCTGCAGGAACGCCGTTCTCGCGAAATCCCGGCTGGTATTGGTATCGGCCGCCGAGGGGGCCAGCCGATCGGCGACGAGCCGGGTCAGATAGCCGTAGGCGGTCACGCCGTGCGCGTCGTCGAATACGAACCGATCGCCGTCCTGGAATCGCCCGCCGGCCGAACCCAGATACGGCAGCTCGATGGACTGCAGATCGTGGGCCGCGTTGTACGGCCACGGCGCCACCGCGGCGAGCCGACGCAGCAGCGGCCGCAACGTATCGTCCGCGCCCGGACTCCACCGCAGATCCGCCAGCTCGGCCGGATCGACGCCCGCGGCCGCGAGCAGATCCCGGTTGTAGTAGACGGCGGTCCCGCCGTCCACGAATTGCGGTACCGCCCAGAGCTTTCCGGCGCGGGTGTACTGCGCGACCGCCCCCGGATCCCAGGCCGCCGCGGCCCGCGGGCCGAGCAGAGCGCCGATATCGAACAGCCGCGAAGCATCGGCATAATCCTCGTAGGCATTGGTCCAGAACAGATCGTCGGCCGCACCGCCCGCCACGTCCAGGCGCAACTTCTCCGGATACGACCCCCACGGCACGACCGTGATCCGCACCCGCACATCGGGATTGGCCCGCTCGAAGGCGTCCAGCGATGCGCGATAGGCCGGGACGAAGCTCTCGTCCCAGATTCGCAGTCGTAACAGCGTCTGCCCGGATCCCTCGTCGGTCCGTCCCAACCACAGCGCCGCGGCGATCAGAACCACCGCCGACAGTGCCAGACCCAGGACGGCCCGTGTCGAGGACTTCATTTCAACCCCGTCCAGGAGATCGACCGCAGCACCTGCCGCTGGAACACCACGAACAGCACGATCAGCGGCGCGATCGCCAGGGTGGTCGCGGCCGTCACCAGGGTCCAGCGCGCGTTGTACTCGGTCTGCAGATTCGCCGTCGCCACGGTCAGCACCTGCCAGGTCCGGCCGCTGCTCGCGACCAGCGGCCACATGAAGTTGTTCCACTGCGAGACGACGGTGATCACGGTCAGCGTGGCGAGAATCGGGCGACTCATCGGAACCACCACGTGCACGATGACATCGAGGGTCGAGGCCCCGTCCAGTCGCGCGGCCCCGATCAATTCCTCCGGTATGCCGCGAAAGTACTGGCGCAGCAGGAAGATCGCGTAGGGCGAGCCGAACACGAACGGCAATACCAGCGCCCAGAAGGTGTTCAGCCATCCCAGCTTCGCGAACAGCAGATACAGCGGAATCAGCGTGACCATGGGCGGCACCATCATGGTGGCCAGGTACACCCAGAACAGCGCGTCGCGCCCGGGAAATTCGGTGCGCGCGAAGGCGTATGCGGCCAGCACCGAGAACACCACCTGCCCGAGGGTGATGCACGCGGTCATCAGCGCCGTCACCGCCAGCGCCCGCCCGAGCCCCTGATCCAGCACCGTGCGGAAATTCTCGCCCGTCACCGGATCCGGCCACGCCAGCGGCGATTCCGACGCGAACCGCTCCGGCGTCTTCACCGCCGTGAGCGCGCTCAGCGCCAACGGCGCGACCGCGAGCACCGCACCCGCCAGCAGCGCCAGATAGGCGAGCGCGCCGCGCGCCACATCAGTCCGCATCGGCCGTCCGATCCCGGAAATATCGATGCTGCACCACCGTGATCGCGAACAGCACCGCGAAGACCACCAGCGCCATCACCGCCGCCCGTCCCGGCCGCGCCGCGTCGAACGCCTCGGAGAACATCCGCATCGCAACCACATCCGTGCGTCCGGCCGGCCCGCCCCTGGTGAGCGCGTAGACGGTGTCGAAGGTCTGGAAGGCCGCCAGCATCCCGGTGACGAGAACGAAGAACAGCGTCGGGCGCAGCAGCGGCAGGGTGAGCCAGCGGATGCGCAGCCAGCCGGTGGCCCCGTCCAACGCGCCCGCGTCGAAGATCTCCCGCGGTATCGCTCGCAGGCCCGCGACGAAGAACAGTGCCACGTAACCCACATTCGACCAGATGCTCACCGCCGCCACCGACGGCAGCGCCAGTACCGGATCGGAGAGCCACTCGATGCGCCGCCCGACAATCGCGTCGAGCGCGCCCCCGGTCGGCGCGAACATCCACTGCCACACCACACCCACCGCCACCGGCGCGCACATCCACGGCAGCGCGTACAGCACCCGCAACACCGAACCGCCGCGTCGCCGCGCCACCAGCATCGCGACCACGAACCCCAGCGCTGTCTGCGCCGGGACCACCAGCGCGGTCAGCGCGAGCGTCACCAGCAGCGCATGTCCGAACTCCGGATCGCTCAGGACCGAACACCAGTTCCGCAAGCCCACGAACCGCATGGGCCCCAGCAGATTCCAGCTGTGCAGGCTCAGCCACGCCACCACGACGATCGGGATCAGCAGAAATCCGCCGACCCCGATCAGGCTCGGCAGCAGCAGTAGATAGCTCGTTCCCGCACGACGAGCCCGGCGATTCATGATCAGCGACGCTACCGCCGATCGACCCGACCGGCGCGCCGCGCCACGATTACAGCTTCTCGGCCGTCTCCAACAGGATGGCCCGCGACTTCTCCGGCGTCTCGGCCTGCACCACGAGGCGCTCCATCACCACGCGGTAGAGCTCGAGATCGGCGCGCCGGTCCAGATACAGCGCGCTGGTCAACTGCTCCAGGTAGACGACGTCGGGCACCTCGGGGTCGGCGAAGCGCAGCATGGTGAACGAACTGCCCGCTGCCGCATGGCCACCCGCCAGATACGGCAGGATCTGAATGGTCACCTTCGGGTGGTTGGACATCTTCACCAGATGTTGCAGCTGTTCGCGCAGCACCTCGCGGCCGCCGATAGGCCGGCGCAGCACCGCCTCGTCCAGCACCGCCCACATCGCCGGTCCACCCGGGATGTCGAGGATCTCCTGACGTTTGCGGCGCAGTTCGACCCGGCGCATGGCGGCGGTGTTGTCCTGATTGAGCGCGACCACCGCGCGGGCGTAGTCCTCGGTCTGCAGCAGACCCGGAACCAGTTGGCCCTCAAAGGTTCTGATCGACTTCGCCGCGCCCTCCAGACCGAGATAGGTCTCGAACCAAGACGGGAGCAGATCGCTGTACTGATGCCACCAGCCCGGCTCGTTCGCCTTGCGTACCAGTTCCAGGAAGGACGCGCGCTGATCCGGATCGGTGACCTTGTAGAGGGTGAGCAGATCCTCGATGTCGCGCTTCTTGAAACCGGTGCGGCCGAGTTCGAGACGACTGATTTTCACATGGGAGCCGCGGATGTGGTCACCGGCGGCCTCACGGGTGATGCCGAGGTCCTGGCGCAACTTTCGCAGTTGGCCACCGATCGCGATGCGCAGCGCTGTGGGACCGAGCTCGGCTATGCGCGACTCGGCAAGTAGGTCGGGACGGACCGGTTCTGGAATCATGAGGCCCTACTCCGATGCTCGACGATCACCCCGGTACTCGTGCGCGCGCGTCTGCAAACACACCGCACCGAACACCAATATTATCCCGTGAACGCCCGAGCGCATCACGATCCTCCGTCCAATCTTTCGAAGTGGATGTAACCGGCCACGGCATATTCGAAGCCACAGCCGTCCCAGATCGGACAGAGATCGGAGTCGGTATCGGTCAGGACCCCATCGTCATGGCGTTGGCGCCTATGCCCATCAGGATCGCGAACGGGACATAACCCAGGTCGAGCAGGGATCCGACACCCGGCATCACGGTCGATGCGATGACCGCGCTCGCAATGTTGGTGAGGTCGAACAGGGCTGACATTACTGATCCAACCATGTCAATCTCCTCGAGTTGGTGACATTGCGCTGGAAAAGCAAGGAACCGACCATATGGTTCAGACTGGGCAGAATGTTACACCGGTCGGTTTCGTCCGTATGCGCTTTCGATGGTTCAGTCCCGCGGGCCGCCCGCGACGTAGATGACCTGTCCGGATACGAAACCCGCGCCCTCGCTCACCAGGAACGAGGCGGTGTGGGCGATATCCTCGGGCCGCCCGACGCGTTGAACGGGAATCTGTGTGGCCGCGGCCTTCTGGAACTCCTCGAACGGCACGCCGACGCGTTCGGCCGTCGCGGCGGTCATATCGGTGACGATGAAGCCCGGAGCGATGGCATTGGCGGTGACGCCGAATTTGCCCAATTCCAGGGCGAGGGTCTTGGTGAAGCCCTGCATACCCGCCTTGGCGGCGGAATAGTTGACCTGGCCGCGGTTGCCCAGCGCCGAGGTGCTCGACATATTGACCACCCGGCCCCATTCGGCCTCGACCATGTATTTCTGCGCCGCCCGGGTGAGCAGGAACGCGCCGCGCAGATGGACGTTCATGACCGCGTCCCAATCGTCGACGCTCATCTTGAAGATCAGGTTGTCGCGCAGGATTCCGGCATTGTTGACCACCACGGTCGGGCCGCCGAACGCACCGGCGAGCTGTTCGATCGCCGCGGCGACGGAATCCTCCTTCGACACGTCCGCACCCAGCGCCACGGCCGTGCCGCCGTCGGCGGTGATCGCGTCCACGGTGTCGGCACAGGCGGCCGCGTCGAGATCGAGTACGCCGACCTTCAGCCCGTCGGCGGCGAGCCGTCGTGCGATGGCCGCGCCGATACCGCGGGCCGCTCCGGAAACCACTGCGACTCTGTCTGCCATGGCGCAGAGCCTATTCGACCCAGAGCGTCCAGGTGTTGCGCTCGCACACCAGAGCGTGACCGTCGGCGGTGCGGGCGGTCTTGTCGGTGGCCGGATTGCATTTGGTGCCACCGCTGTACACGGCCGTGGACACCGAATAGGGGCCGTTCCACCGGTAGCCGCTGCCCCCGCGCAGGCACAGCAGGGTCGTGCCGTCGGCGGTGGTCCCGATGAGTCCGGCCTGCGTCTCGGTGCACACCTCGCCCTTGGTGACCGCGGTGGGCTGAACCGATGCGCCGGTGGTGGTGGCGGGCGCGGCGAAGGTGGGCGCGCTCGCGGTGGGCGGTGGGCTCGCGACGGTTACGATCGTGGTGGCGGCCGGGGCGGGATCGCTGCGCAGTGCGGGGCGGGGCAGCGTCACGCCGGTCAGTACGACCACCCCCGCGAGAGCGACCGCCTCGGCGATGCCGATCATCAAGGCGAACAACGCCATTGCGCGCCCGCGCGGGTGGGAGAAGGAGATGAAGCCGAAGACGATCGCCACCGGGAACAGGCCGAGCAGGGCCGCGACGAGCGCGACGATCGCATAGGGATTGACAATGGGCGGCACCTCCACGCGTAAGCGTCCGGTACGCCGCCGACTCGGCGTCTCCCAGCGCTCCTCTTCCGGTTCGATCGGTTGGCGGCGGGTGCGCGCGACATCCCAACGCTCGTCGTCGGATTCGGCCATGCGGCGGCGGTTCTGCGCCGCTTCCCATCGGTCCTCGTCGGGTTCGGCCACCGGCCACCGTTCGTCGTCGGATTCCTCCGGCCAGCGTTCGACCTCGGGCTGTCGCTTCCTGGCCATACGGTTCCTCTCACGTCGCACTCGTGCAGGAACCTGGAACACACGGACCCGCCCCGATATCGAAGAAGAATAGGGGCCCCAGCCGCGCCCGCAACCCCTTCCGGTGGGGGTCACGGAATTCGATCTTGCTTTTTTGGTACCCGTATCAGTACCAGTCGACCGGATTCTCGCCGATGAGTGCGATTCGCAGGCGCAGCAACCACCCGGCACCCCACAGCAGGAAGCGATCGTATCGATCCAGTTCGGTATGCGGGCGGCGCGTGCGAACCGCCGGCGCCGCCGCGTGCCGCGTCGAACCCGGACGAACCAGATACAGCGGGCGCACCGATGCGGCGCGGGTTCGCGCATGGCGTCCGGCGGCGTGCCGATGTATGGCCGCGTGCCGTGCGGTCCGCGGGCGAGGTCCGAACAGCTGCACCACCTTCCGGCCGCCGCCGGTGTTCACCAGCGCGGTCACGGCAGTGCCCGTTCGTCCAGCACGCAGCGGCCCTGCTCCACCAGCACCGCACGGGCGCGCCGGCGCACCTTACAGGTGTCGACCGCGCACTCCAGGTGCAATTGCATTGCGGCATGGGCCTGTTCGACCGTCATGACCCCGGGATCGACCCCGCAGCGCAGCAGTCCGGCGACGGGTAGGTGAAGGTTGGTCAGCTGCATGCCGCCACCCCCGACCTCCGTCCGAACAGCGGCGACGCACAACGCACAACAGCCATGACTCCTCGTTCCTGCGAGCGGATCCTGAACGCGCCCGGCAGTGTTCAGGAGTGCGAAGGGACCGAGCGTCTTACTGCTCCGGGCACACTCCTAGCATCCCTCAGCCGACCCGGCGGCGGGTGGATTTCCGTGAGATCGGAGCCGAATTCCGGCAAATTTTCAGCAGCGTCCCGTATCGGTACGCCGGGAATCAAGATCGCCGGTGGCACACACCATCTCGTCTCGTCTCATCACGACTCGACGACACTTTCGTATCGAATGAATGTTTGCCAGAGCTAAGGACGGGTACACCATCATTCGTGGACCGTGGGCTGAGAAACGCCTCTCCCCGGGACCGCAAGCTGCTACCCGGTGATTGGGTCGAACGACTGATCGTGGGACTGCTGTTCGCGGTCTCCGCGGCGGGCATATACATATTGACCGGAGCCGTCGTATCGGCTCTGCTGTTCGGAATGCTGGTCGCGGTGGTCGCGATCGGTGTGGTGTCGATGCTCTGACCGGTACGGCGGTGGGGGCGGAGTCGGGCCGCCCCCACATTCATCGCTACCGACGAAACAGCTTGTTGCCCAACCAGACGATCGGGTCGTACTTGCGATCGACCACGCGTTCCTTCAACGGGATCAGCGCGTTATCGGTGATCTTGATATGTTCCGGGCAGACCTCGGTGCAGCACTTGGTGATGTTGCAGAAGCCGAGACCGAAGTCCTCCTGGGCCATTTCGCGGCGATCGGCGACATCGAGCGGATGCATTTCGAGCTCGGCGACCCGCATGAGATAGCGCGGCCCGGCGAAGGCGTTCTTGTTGTCCTCGTGATCGCGCACGACGTGACAGGTGTTCTGGCACAGGAAACATTCGATGCACTTGCGGAACTCCTGCGAGCGCTCGACATCCTGCTGTTTCATCCGGTACTCGCCCGGCTTCAGATCCGCCGGCGGCGTGAAAGACGGTATCTCGCGGGCCTTTTCGTAGTTGAACGACACATCGGTCACCAGATCGCGGACGACCGGGAAGGTGCGCATGGGCGTCACCGTCACCACCTCGTCCTCGGTGAAGGTCGACATCCGTGTCATACACAGCAACCGCGGGCGGCCGTTGACCTCGGCCGAACATGATCCGCACTTACCGGCCTTGCAGTTCCACCGCACCGCCAGATCCGGCGCCTGGGTGGCCTGCAGCCGGTGGATGATGTCGAGGACGACCTCGCCCTCGTTCACCGCCACGGTGTAGTCCTGCAGGGCGCCGCCGTTGTCGTCGCCGCGCCAGACTCGGAATCGGGCGTCGTAAGCCATTGCTACGCATCCCCTTTCGCTGCAGCCGACGGATGTCCGGCGGTCTCTGCGGAGGTGTAGTACTTTTCGAGCTCGCCGAGTTCGAACAGGGCGAGCAGATCCGATCGCATGGGCGTCTGATCCTCCGGCGTGACCGTCACCGCGGGTACGGTCTGGCCGACTCCGTCCGGATCCACCCGGCAGACCAGCAATTTGTTGCGCCAGTTCGGATCCATCTGCGGATGATCATCGCGGGTGTGCCCGCCGCGGCTCTCGGTGCGCAACAGCGCCGCCTGCGCGACGCATTCGCTGACCAGCAGCATATTGCGCAGATCGAGGGCGAGGTGCCAGCCGGGATTGAACTGCCGGTGCCCCTCGACGGTCACCGTGTCGAAGCGGTCGCGCAGTTCCGCCAGCCGCTCGATGGCCTGCTTCAGCTCGTGTTCCTTGCGGATGATGCCGACCAGGTCGTTCATCGTCTGCTGCAGATCGGTGTGCAGGGTGTAGGGATTCTCGCCCGTACCCTCGGCGGGCGGATCGAACGGTTCCAGCGCGGTTTTCGCGGCCGCGGTGATATCGGCCTCGGCGATCGCGGGGCGCTCGTCGCCGAGTCGCTCGACATAGGAGGCCGCGCCCAGTCCGGCTCGGCGGCCGAATACCAGCAGATCCGACAGCGAATTGCCGCCGAGGCGGTTGGAACCGTGCATACCGCCGGAACATTCACCCGCCGCGAACAGGCCGGGCACGGTCGCGGCGCCGGTGTCGGGATCGACCTCGATGCCGCCCATCACGTAATGACAGGTCGGCCCGACCTCCATCGGCTCCTTCGTGATGTCCACATCGGCGAGCTCTTTGAACTGGTGATGCATCGACGGCAGCCGCCGCATGATCTCCGCGGCGGGCAGGCGCGAGGCGATATCGAGATAAACGCCGCCGTGCGGGGTGCCGCGGCCCGCCTTCACCTCCTCGTTGATGGCGCGGGCCACCTCGTCGCGGGGGAGCAGATCGGGGGTGCGGCGCGCGGAATCGTTGTCGCGCAACCACTGATCGGCCTCCTCCTCGGTCTCCGCGTACTGCCCCTTGAAGACCGAGGGAATGTAGTCGAACATGAACCGCTTGCCGTCGGCGTTCTTCAGCACCCCGCCGTCGCCGCGCACACCCTCGGTGACGAGGATGCCCTTGACGCTGGGCGGCCAGACCATTCCGGTCGGATGGAACTGCAGGAACTCCATATTGATCAGCGAGGCCCCGGCCCGCAGGGCGAGCGCGTGGCCGTCGCCGGTGTACTCCCAGGAGTTCGAGGTCACCTTGTAGGACTTGCCGATTCCGCCCGTCGCCAGCACCACCGCGGGCGTCTCGAACAGGATGAACCGGCCCGATTCGCGCCAGTAGCCGAACGCGCCCGCGATGCGGCCGGCATCGTCGGTGAGCAGATCGGAGATCGTGCATTCGGCGAACACCTTGATGCGCGATTCGTAGTCGCCGGTGGCCGCGTAGTCCTCCTGTTGCAGCGAGACGATCTTCTGCTGCATGGTCCGGATGATCTCGAGTCCGGTCCGGTCGCCGACGTGCGCGAGCCGGGGGTAGGTGTGGCCGCCGAAATTGCGCTGGCTGATGCGTCCGTCGGCAGTCCGATCGAACAGCGCGCCATAGGTTTCCAACTCCCACACCCGGTCGGGCGCCTCCTGCGCGTGCAGTTCGGCCATCCGCCAGTTGTTGAGGAATTTGCCGCCGCGCATGGTGTCCTTGAAATGGGTCTGCCAGCTGTCCTTCTCGTTGGCGTTGCCCATGGACGCCGCGCAGCCGCCCTCGGCCATCACGGTGTGCGCCTTGCCGAACAGCGATTTGCACACCACCGCGACCGAGTGGCCGTGCTCGCGGGCCTCGATCACCGCACGCAGTCCGGCGCCACCGGCACCGATCACGACGACGTCGTACTTGTGCCGTTCGACTTCAGGCATGGAACCGAATACTCCTGGGAGAGTGGGAAATTAGGTCAATTCACGAAGCGCGGGTCCGAGATGGTTCCGCTGGCCACGAGCATCACGTAGAAGTCGGTGAGCACCAGCGTTCCGAGGGTGGTCCAGGCCAGCAGCATGTGCCGGGTGTTGAGCTTGGACACCTGGGTCCAGAACCAGTAGCGGACCGGATGTGCGGAGAAATGCTTGAGCCGTCCGCCCGCGATATGCCGGCAGGAGTGGCAGGAGAGCGTATATGCCCACAGCAGAAGGACATTCACCCACAGCACGATATTGCCGAGGCCGAATCCGAATCCGCCCGTCTTGCCGTGGAAGGCGACGATCGCGTCGTAGGTGTTGATCACCGAGACGATCATCGCCACGTAGAAGAAGTAGCGGTGGACGTTCTGGATGATCAGCGGAAGCCGGGTCTCGCCGGTGTATTTGGCGTGCGGTTCGGCCACCGCGCAGGCCGGCGGGGAGAACCACACCGCGCGGTAGTAGGCCTTGCGGTAGTAGTAGCAGGTCAGCCGGAACAACAGCAGGAACGGCAGCACCACGAAGCCGAGCGGGATCCACATCGGCAGTGCGCCGACCCAGTGGCCGAGGTGGCTGGAGCCCTCCGCGCAGGAGGTGCTCACGCAGGGTGAATAGAACGGCGTCAGATAGTGGTAGTCCGGCACCCAATACGCCGTGCGCACAAAGGCTCTCACTGTGGCGTAGATGACGAACGCGCCCAGGCCGACCACGGTGGCCAGTGGCGGAACCCACCATCGGTCGGTGCGCAGAGTTCGCGCGGAGATCGCCGCGCGGCTCGCACTGAAGACTCCTGTGCCCGATTCAGCTGCCCGTGTCGGTGCGCTCACTGCTGGATGCCTCGCTGATCTACCCCGTGGAACGTCATCGTTACCTCCGGCATCGGATGTGATGCTGAGCACCTTACGACACACGAGCTATGACCCGCGCCGGGTCCCGGGAATATCGACCCGCCTGGACGCTTATGATTTGCGCCACATTTTCTGATCTTCCCGCGCGGCCTCCGCGACAGTGAACCGTAAGCAAACCTCACGAACTGTTGTGAATCCCAGTGCGATTCGGTCAGCAGCGGCAATTCGGTCATATTCACTCGGCTTCCCGCCCCTGGTGCCGTCACACACCAGCAACAACTCTGTGATGCGCTGTCCGGGGACCCCGCGGGGGAAGGAGCGGTGATGAACAGGGCAGCGATCGTCGCGCCGGTGCGAACGCCCGGCGGGTTCGCGGGCGGCGGTTTGTCGGCCATGACCGCGCAGCGCCTGGCCGCCACCGCGATCGCCGCCGCCGTCGAACGCTCCGGGCTGGACGGCGCGCGGGTCGACGATGTGGTGCTGGCCGGGGCGGTGACGGGAGATCCGCGGCTGGCCCGCCTGGCCGCGCGGGCGGCCGGACTGGCCGGGGTCACGCCCGGATTCGATCTCGAACGCCGGTGCGGCAGCGGGCTTTACGCGTTGATCACCGCGGCGATGATGGTGCGCACCGGCGCGGCCGAGGTGGTCGTCGCGGCGGCCGTCGACCGCGGTTCGGCCGCCGAGGACGCGGCGATTCCGCCCGATCTGGCCGATGTCGAACAGCTCGCGCGCCGCTACGGCATCACCCGCGCCGAGGCCGACGAATTCGCCCTGCGCAGCCATCGCAAGGCCGCCCGCGCCTGGCGGCAGGGGACATTCGCCTCGGAAATCGCCCCCGTCAAGGTGATCGGCGCGACCCGATCCGAATGGGATTGCGCTACACCGCGATTGGTGGAGCACGACGAGACCGTGCGGGAGGATATGACCACCCGCGGGCTGACCGAGCTGAGCCCGCTGTGGCCCGACGGCGTCCTGACCCCCGGCGCACTCGGCGTGCACGGCGCGGGCGCGGCGGCCTGCCTGGTGGTATCCGAGGACCGCCTGTCCGACCTGGGCCTGGAACCCCTCGCCTACCTGACGGATTGGGCCGCCTCGTCCTGCGCTACACCCGAGCGCACCCCCACCGCCGCGGCCGCCGTCTCGAAGCTGCTGTCCCGCAACGGATTCCACCCGAGCGACATGGACCTGATGGAAATCGATGAGAAAACCGCCGTGGACGTCCTGGCCCTACTCCGCCACCTCGACCACCCCGTCGACAACGTCAACGTCAACGGCGGCTCGATAGCCCTGGGCGACCCCATAGCCGCCACCGGCCTACGCATCACCACCACACTCCTGCACGAACTGTTCCGCCGCGCCGCCACCCACGGCCTGGCCGTCACCCCCCTGAGCCCCGACACAGCCCTGGCCGCCCTCTTCGAATCCGCCCATTCCGATCCCACAACCACCACCCCACGAGGCGCCCGCTTCCACACCTCCCGCACACGCCGCCTGGGCCGCCACCGCGCGTGAAGTAGCAGGGTCCTGCGATCTACTCTTTCCATCGCGCGCGCGAAAGGGCGCGCCGGGTCACACGGTCCCGGCGCGCTTGGTCGGTTGCGCTATTTGGTGCGGGGGCGGGAGTGGAAGCCGAGGCCCTCGTCCTGGGCGCCCATCCAGGCGGCCTCATCGGACTTGGCGTCGGGGACGTAGATGACGTCCTGCCTGCGGCGGTCGGAGACCTCCGGGGGCGGGGACTGCTCGAATTCCTCGGCATCTATGGCGAGTCGTTCGAGGTCGTTCTCCAGGCGCCGGACCGTATTGGCGTCGCCGTAGTTGGTACGCAGTGCGCCGATGCACTGCCGGAGCTGGCCGACTGCGAAGCGCAGTTCGGCAATCTCGCTGCGGGTCATCGAAACCTCCTCGAGCCGTGTGATCGACCACACAAGGTGATCTACAACACAGTACGCGAAGATCGGCGATTCGGCCGTATGAAAAGCGTTCGGATGGAATTCAGCCCGCGACCGCGAATTCGGCGTCGTGTCCGCCCACGGTCGAGATCGCGCGTTCCACCAGCGCCGCGATGGCGAGGGCGACCTCCTCGGTGCGTTCCAGGATGACGCTGTGCCCGGCGCCGTCGAGCCGCACCAGTTCGGCCCCGGTCAATTGCGAGGCCAGCACGACCGAATGCGCGAACGGGATCATGATGTCGGCCGAGCCGGCCAACACCAGGGCGGGCAGATCGGCCAGTAGCGCCAGCGTGGCGGTCTCGTCGAAGCGAATCAGCGAATCCAGGAAGCAGGCCATGGTCAGCAGTGGCGTGTCGTTGAGCATGGTGGTGGCCACGGCCACCATGCGCGGGCTCACCCGCCGAGCGCCGAAGCTCGCCTCGCGCATCATCGGTTCGAAGATGCGCCTGCTCAACCGCTTCGAGGCCTGCATCATCCGCGGCGCCCGCCGCACGGCCAAGCGCAGCGAGCCGACGGTGTGCCGATTGAGGAAGCGGGCCAGTCCGACCGTGGTGATCCCACCGGCCGCCCCGGCCAGCAGGCCGATGCCGATCACGCGCCCGCCGATCGCCTCGGGGAACAGCCGGGCGAAGGCCAGTACGACCATCGCGCCCATCGAATGCCCCACCAGCACAACGGGTCCGGTGGGCACCACGGTGCGCAGCACGGCGTCGAGATCGTGCCCGAGCTGATCGATCGTGTAGGTGGCCGGATCGGCGGCCCCGGATTCGCCGTGACCGCGGTGGTCGTAGAAGACCATGCGGGTCTCCGGACCCCATTGCCGCAGCAGCTCGTCGCGGACGAAGGACCAGGATTCGGTGCGCAGACAGTGTCCGTGGACGAACACCACGGTCGGCGTCGCGGCGGGCGAGCCGAATTCGCGGACGGCCAGCGCGGTGCCGTCGTCGGCGATGACGGTGACACGGCGGCCGTCGTAGTCGGCCGCGCGGAGGGCGATCGTGGACATTACGTGCTCCTGGAGAGTCCGCTCTTGCCCGGTTGTCGATAGATATTTCCGGCGCGTTAACCGCTCGAACCTGGCGTTATGGACACGTTGCGGAACCGGTGCCGGGTATAGACCGCATGGTCGGGTGAAGTTTGTCAGGAAAGTATTGGTGAATCTAGGATCTGCACTAGAAAGATGTATATAGCTCGATGGTCGAACATGCTCACCTTTATCTGCCTATATCTAGTCTCAGTCCTAGATATATGAATAAAGGGAGATCGAAGTATAGGACCGAAACTGTCCTACATACTGAATATCGTCATTTCCATGAGCACAGCGATCCGCCCCTTCCGCATCGACATCCCGCAGTCCGAACTCGACGACCTCCGCCGCCGACTGACCGAAACCCGCTGGGGTACACAGCTTCCCGGACCCGGGCGCAGTCGCGGCGTGCCCGAGGCGGAGGTCCGCGACTGGGCGCGCTACTGGGGTGAGGATTTCGACTGGCCCGCACAGCAGGCACGGCTCAACGAGTTTTCGCAGTACCTGACCGAAATCGACGGCCTGTACGTGCATTTCCTGCACATCCGCTCGACCGATCCCGATGCGCTGCCGCTCGTGCTCAACCACGGCTGGCCCAACTCCTTCGTCGAATTCACCCAACTGATCGCGCATTTGACGAAGACATTCCACGTCGTCGTGCCCTCGGTACCGGGTTACGCATTCTCCGACGCCCCGCGCGAAACCGGATTCGGCGTGGACCGGGTCGCGCGGATGTGGGTCGAACTGATGGCCCGCCTCGGCTACGACCGCTACGGGGTGCAGGGCGGCGATCTGGGCTCCTACGTGGCGGAGGCGATGGCGAAGGCCGCGCCCGAACATGTTGTGGGGCTGTATATCACCGCGGGCCTCGGCTTCCCGACCGCCGCGGACGTACCGGAGCTGACCGAAGCCGAGCGCGCGGCCTATCAGGCGCTGATGTCGGCGGACTGGATGCACGGCGTGGACCACCACGCGCTGTTGCGCAGCGCCCCACAGACTTTCGGTTACGGCTGGAACGACTCGCCCACCGCCGCGCTGGCCTGGATGCTGCAGAAATTCCACGACTTCAGCGCCGCGGGCGCACTCGACGAGTCGATCGATCGCGACGCCCTGCTGACCAATCTGAGCGTGTACTGGTTCACCCGGACCTTCGCCACCTCGTCGTGGTCCTACTACGAAACCAGTGAAAGCGCCTGGCCCACCGGCTCGGCCACGGTCGCGACCGGTGTCTACAGCGGCGATCCGGGCATCCGCCGCCTGGCCGAACGCACCGCGAAGATCACGCACTGGCCCACCGGCAACCCGGCCGGGCACCATTTCATCGCCATGGATCGGCCCGCGGCCTACGCCGCCGATCTGCGCACCTTCTTCGCGCGATGAAAAGCCGACCGCCTGCCCGCGAAAGACGTGCGGGCAGGCGGCTTTCCGGGTTCGGCGTCCGGAGTTCTATGTTCCCGCGCCCGACCGCGTCGAGGGCAGGAACGGGTTCAACAGATTCTCTTCGGTCGACGGGCCGAACTGCCATTCGGCGATCCACGGCCCGGTGCCCTCGCTTGGATCGAGGATGCCCTCCTGCAGCCAGCGGAAGTGACCGTCGAGAACCTCGCGGGTCAGCGCGGAATCGGCGTCGTCGGTGTTGTCCCACAGCGCGTCGAACAGTCGCTCGATGCGCAGCCGGGCCTGCTTGCAGAAAATGTCGGCCAGCTGTTCGGCGGCCGGGGCCTCGGGGGCGCCCGCCGCCCGCAGCGACTGCGCTCGCACACAGGCCGCCGACATCGCGAACAGCTCCGCGCCGATATCGACGACGCGACCCAGGAAGCCCTGCCGGTACTCCAGTTTCGCCTGCCAGCGCGCCATCGCGTACATCAGCGACCGGGCCTGTTTGCGCGACATCCGCTCCACGAACCGCAAATGCCGTGCCAGCGGCCCGAATTCGCCATAGGTCGCGGGCACGGTACCCGCACCGACCGCCAACTGCGGGAACCATTTGGCGTAGAAACCGCTCGCACCGACCGCCGCCTTGGCCTTGGCCTTGAACTCGGCATTGCGATCGACCAGCGCCCCGGCGGCGGCCATATGCGCATCGGCCATCTCGCGGGCGATCAGCAGCCGCATGATCTCGCTGGAACCCTCGAAGATCCGGTTGATGCGCAGATCGCGCACCAATTGTTCGGCGCCGACGGCGCGTTCGCCGCGGGCGGCCAGCGACGCCGCGGTCTCGTACCCGCGCCCGCCGCGGATCTGCACCAGCTCGTCGGCGATCGTGCAGCTCATCTCCGAGGCCCACAGCTTCGCCAGCGCCGCCTCGATGCGAATATCGTTGCGGTCCTCGTCGCACATGGTGCCCGACAGATCCAGCGCGGCCTCCAGCGCGAAGGTGGTGGCGGCGATGAACGACAGCTTCGACCCGACGGCCGCGTGCTCACCGACCGGTCGGCCCCACTGCACGCGGGTGGCCGACCATTCACTGGCGATCTTCAGTGACCACTTGGCCGCCGCGGTGCACATCGCGGGGATCGCGAGCCGCCCGGCGTTGAGCGTGGTGAGCGCGATCTTGAGGCCGTCACCCTCGCGGCCGACCAGATTGCGTTTGGGAACGCGGACATTGTGCAGACGGGTGACGCCGTTCTCGATTCCGCGCAGACCCATGAAGGCATTGCGGCGCTCGACGGTGATACCCGGCGAATCGGCCTCGACGATGAACGCCGAGATGCCGCCGCGATGGCCCTCGCTCTTGGGCACCCGGGCCATCACCACGAGCAGTTCGGCGACAACGCCATTGGTGGTCCACAGCTTCACGCCGTTTAGTTCGTAGGCCTCGCCGTCGTCGGTCGGCGTGGCGGTGGAGGCCATGCGCGCCGGATCGGAGCCGACATCGGGTTCGGTGAGCAGGAACGCGCTGACCGCGCCCTTCGCGCAGCGTGGCAGGAATTCGCGCTTCTGCTCGGGCGTGCCCGCCAGCTTCAGCGGTTCGGGGACGCCGATCGACTGATGCGCCGACAGCAGCACGCCCAGACTGCCGTGCACCGAGCCGACCAGCATCAGCGCCTTGTTGTAGCCGACCTGCGAAAGACCTTGTCCGCCGTACTCTTCCGGAATCTTCAGACCGAAGCAGCCGAGTTCGGCCAGCCCCTTGACGTATTCGTCGGGAATCCTCGACGTCGCCTCGATCACGCCGCCGTCGATCGTTTCCAGATAGGCCCGCAGCCGCCGCAGATACGCGTCGGTCTTGGCGGCGTCCTCGACCGAGGGTTGTGGATAGGGATGGATCAGGTCGAGCCGGAAGCGACCGAGAAACATCTCCTTCGCGAACGACGGCTTGGCCCAGGTGGTTTCGCGGGATTCCTCGACGAGCGCGCGGGCCTGCTCCTCCGTGGCGTCGACTTTCGCGGTGGTCGCCATGATTGTCCTCCTCGGACGTGATCAGAATCACATTCGAGTGTAGGAGTCTTGGTTACCCGCCGGTAGGGGTTCGAGGGTAGGGAAATATAAACGTCTCTAATGATCTTGATAGACAAGGGTATTCATTCATTCACACTTCGGAGGTAGCGTCCGAAGTGCGGCACGGTGAATCCGATGGTCCCGCGCTCGGCGGAGTAGATGAGCCCCTTCTTGATCAGTCCGTCGCGGGCGGGCGACAGCGAGGCGGGTTTGCGCCCCAGCTCCTTCGCGACCGCCGCCGTCGCCACCGGTCCGTCGTCGCCGGACAGATCGGCCATGGCGCGCATGTACTCTCGCTCGGCCGGGGTCGCTCGCTCGTAGCGGGAACCGAAGAAGCCGACCGCCAGCTCCTCCTCCGCGGCCGGTGCGGCCAGTTCCACATCCTCGGCCCCGATCGGGCTCTGCGCCGCGATGTCCCAGGTGGCCTTGCCGTAGGCCTGGACGAAATAGGGATAGCCATCGGCCTTGCGGTACAGCGCGTCCAGTGCGGCCTCGGTGAATTTCACCTGCTCCCGCTCGGCCGGCGCGATCAGCGCGTGGTCGGCCGCCGGTCGGTCGAGTCGATCTATCTTGTGATAACTGAACAGTCGCTCCGAATAACTCTTCGACGCCGACAGCACCGCGGGCAGATGCGGCAGGCCCGCGCCGACCACGATCAACGGCGAACCCTCCTGACTCAGTTCGTGGCAGGCCCCGCAGATCGCCGACACATCGGCCGCGCCGAGATCCTGCATCTCATCGATGAAAATCGCGATCCCCACGCCGATTTCACGGGCCACCTGGGCCGCCTCCATGAGCAGCTCCACCAGATCGATCTCGATATCGCCCGAATCGGCCCGGCCTGTCACCGCCGGGACGTCGATACCCGGCTGCCAGCGCTCGCGCATGCCCTTGTCGGCGGTGGAGCGCAGCGCGAAGGCCTTGAGGATGCCCAGGAAATCGTCGACCATCTCCGGATTGCGATGCGCCACCGCGATCTGCCGCACGGCCATGTGCAGGGCCGATGCCAGCGGCCGCCGCAGCTCCTGATCCGGGCGCGCCTCCAGTTTGCCGGTGCCCCAACCTCTGTTGCGGGCGGCCGAGCGAAGCTGGTTGAGCAGTACGGTCTTTCCGACGCCGCGCAGTCCGGTGAGCACCACACTGCGTTCCGGCCGCTCCCGCGAGACGCGCTCCAGCACGATGTCGAAGGCGTCCAACTGCCTGTCGCGTCCGGCGAGTTCGGGCGGCCGCTGGCCGGCGCCGGGGGCGTACGGGTTGCGCACGGGGTCCATGCCCGTACACCGTAGCGCGTGCACACCAAAATCTGACGATATCTACGGTATGTCCTAGAAACAGCTATCGCGCCGCATACGGGGGCGAAAGGTCTTGGCGGGCACCTACGCTGGGTGCTGTTCGCGAAGGGTTTCCCAGTGCAGGGAGAGGCTTATGTCCGAGGAGTCCATTCCGACCGTGGCCGAGGTGGTCGAGTCCTGGAACGTCCCGGCCGAGGCTCCGGTTGCCGCGCGCATCCGCAACAACATTCTGGTGGCCATCGAACGCGGCTACGACGATCCGCAGCTGGTGGCCGATCTCGCCGTCGGTCCGCTCGTGATGGCGCTGGGTCAGCTGGAGGTCGGCCTCGCCGACGCGCACCGGCGGATCGCGGAGCTGGAACGGGCGCTGGACGACCGCGACGGCTCCGAGAACTGACGTCCAGCCCCGTAACGTGCCTGCCTTTCGGTTCGATAACACCGGAGACTGCTCCGAGACCGGGTCGTTACCCACCGCCCGAGCTCGTGAAATCCCAGTCCACCCGGCCCGGATGTTAGTTCGGTCTAAACACTTGTGCCGCACCGGTGGACATCGGCGCGGCGTAGCCGTAATCTTCTCGTGACTTCAACGGAGTCTGTCGCTTCATCGGAGAGGCGGCCCGTGGAGTCATCCGCCTAATCGGTGGTCGAGTGGGCAGCTCGAACATCGAACCGGGGACCCAGGTGTGTTGGGGTGAATCCCTCTCGGCCGCAAGGTCGTTGGGGTAGGGCCGAACTTCCCGGCCCGAACCCGTCAGCTAACTCGGTCGGCGGTGTGGGCAGGAAGAAACAGGAGACTCAGCTCGGTGGGTAAACACAGCTTGCAGCGCGAATCCCGGCTGCCGAATTCGGTCAAGGGCGCGCTCGTATTCGGTGCGGTGGCAGCCACGACCGGTGCGATTCCGGCAATCTCGGCGAACGCCGCGACCATCACCGTCCCAGGCGTGGGCAATTTCGATGTCCCGCTGGACGATCAGCAGGCCGGCGCGTTGAACCAGACGCTCGCCGATCACACCAATGACATCAAGCAGGTGCAGCAGGCGCTGGCGCCGCAGTCCATGGCCGCCCCCGGCCAGGCCGCGCCCGGACTGCCGAGTCTGCCCAGCTTCCAGCAGCAGCAGACCGCGGGCGATATCGCCCTCGACGCCGCCAAGACCAAGCTCGGCGCGGAGTACGTGTGGGGCGCCTCGGGCCCGCAGGCCTTCGACTGCTCCGGTCTGGTGCAATGGGCCTACAAGCAGGCCGGAATCAAGCTGCCGCGCACCAGCTTCGAGATGGAGCACGTCGGTGCACCGGTTCCCATCTCGCAGCTCGCCCCGGGCGACATCATTGTCACCAACGGTGGCGGCCACGTCGTTATGTACGCTGGTGACGGCAAGATCGTGCAGGCGCCGCAGAGCGGTGAGGTTGTCAGCTTCGCTCACCTGAACCCTGACGACGTCGTCACCGCGCGCCGGGTCGCCGTCTGAGTTTCCCCTCATGCTCGGCCGCCCAGCGCGGCCGAGCATGAGGAGTGGAACTGGAGATCTCACAACCAGTCTCAGCCCGGGTCGACTCCTGGACCTGGGCTGTTCGGCTGTTCAAAACCCGCTCTGCGGCCGCCACGGCGTGCCGCGCCGGTCATGTGCGGGTCAATGGCGTCGCGGTCAAGGCGGCACATCAGATCAAGCCGGGTGACGAGGTGCGGGTGCGGGTCAACGGACTCGAACGCATCGTCATCGTCGAACGACTCGTCACCAAGCGGGTCGGTGCCGCGATCGCCGCGCAGTGCCTCATCGATCGGAGTCCGCCGCCTCCGCCCAAGGAAGTCCTCGCGTCGATGCCCCGGCGCGATCGCGGCAGCGGCCGTCCCACCAAACGTGAACGGCGCGAAACGGATCGGCTACTCGGCCGCTCGTCCGACTGAACCGTTGGTCTCCGGGCCGCCGGGTGTGTGCCGAGCGGTGATGCCCGCGCCGACCGCCGCCGTCGCGATGGTCACCAGCGCGCCGAGCATGAGCGCCGATGCCTCGCCCGGCAGCAGCACACCCAATTGCGTGCCGACCGTCACCGCCGCCACCGGCACCCCGATCTGCGCGGCCGCCAGCGCACCGAGCCCGATCGGCTGGCCGAGCAGTCGCATCAGGACATGTGCCAGCACCGCCGCCAGACCCAGCGCGATCCCGAGTGCGATCAGCCGCGGATGCGCGCCGAAATCACGCAGATTCAGCCGCGCGCCCAACCAGACGAAGAACAGCGGCGCGAAGAAACCGTCGGTGATCGCGAACAGCTGCTTGGCCACCCGCCGCGGCTCGCCCACTCCGGCGACCGCCAGCCCGGTCGCGAAGCCCGCCAACATGATCGAGACATGCGTGCGGGTGGCCAGTGCGGCCAGTCCGAACAGCACCGCCAGACTGATTCGCAGCTCGAGGGCGAACTGGCGACGCTCGGACTCCTCGTGCGCGCGCTTGCGCAGCCCGGATCGTTCCAGATAGCGCAGCAGGAAGAACACCGCCACTCCGGCCGCCGTGACGGCGAGCGCGCCGACGGCCGCGCGCCCGGCCGCGCCGGACTCGATGACCAGCGGCAGGGCCACGACGCATGCGGTATCGGCGACGGCCACCTGTGCCGTCAGCGCGAGCACCGACTTCCCCCGCAGCCCGGTCGAATCGATGATCGGCAGCACCAGCGCCGCCGACGAGGACGCGATGAGCACCGAATACATTGCCCCGTGCCCCATATCGAACCAGTCCGCCACGGTGAATCCGGCCGCCGCTGCGAACACACCCACCGCCACCGCCCGCAACGCACCGACCCCCAGCGCCGACCGCACGGCCGGATCCCGCACCGGCACATGCGTCCCCGCCACGAACATCACCAGCGCGAACCCCATATCGGACAGAAACGCGAAGGTCGGATCGTCCGGGTGTAACAGTCCGAAACCCGTGCGCCCGAACATGATCCCCGCGACAAGCTCCCCCAGCACAACCGGCACATGCCACGCCGCCCGCCACGCCAGCAGCGGTCCGACCAGTCCCAGCGCGAAGACCAGCGCGAGTGTCGAGAAGTCCATTCGAGCCATCATCGACCCGCGACCGCGCCACCCGTGCGCAGACACGCGCTATCAGGGTCGGTCCGTCAAGGTCGCCAGATATGCGGCCGCGGGCTCGGCGTCCGGAACGCCGAGGCGGCGGTAGATCTCCACGGCGGCAGTCATATCGGTCATCGCGGTCGCGATATCGCCGAGGGCGGCCCGGCTGCGGGCGGCGCCATCCAGGGCTCTGGCTTGTTCGAAATGATGTCCGATCTCGCGAGCCAGGCAGAGAGCACTTGTGAAGGACGCCAAGGCTTTTTCCGGGTCGTTCGTCGCCAGCAGTACCCGCGCGATGCCGTTGAGTGCTTCGGCTTCGCCGAGACGGCTGCCGACGTCGCGATAGACGGTCAGCGCTTGTCGATGGAGGTCGGCGGCTCGCGCGAAATTCTCGGTTCGTTCGTGCAGCATGCCGAGGTTGCCGAGGACATCGCCTTCATCGAGGCGATTGCCGGTGTTTCGGTTCACGGCAAGCGCCTGTTCCAGCAATTCGGTCGCCTGCCGGTAATCTCCCATCTCCCTGTGTACTTGACCGAGCGTGGTGAGGGCATGAGCTTCGCCGCGACGATGGCCGATGTCTCGGTTCAGGATGAGGGCCTGCTCCAGCAGTTCGGCGGCGTGCTGATAATTCCCGGTAGTCCAGTGCAGGAGGCCGAGGTTGTTCAGGGCGTCGCCTTCGCCGAGGCGGTTGCCGAGGTCGCGGTAGTGGCTCAGAGCCCGCTCGTGCAGTTCGGCCGCGTTTTCGTAATCGCCGGTTTCCCAGTGTAGGAAGCCGAGATTGATGAGGGCGATGGCCTCGCCGAGCCGGTCGGCCAAGTCGCGGTAGTGGTTCAAGGCCTGCTGATACAGTTCGGCCGCGTACTTGTAGTCGCCGGTTGCGCCATGGGCGCGGGCCAGATTGGTAAAAGCGTTGGCCTCGCCGAGGCGGTCGGGCAGGTCCCGGTAGTGTCCGAGGGCCTGTTTCAGCAGATCGGCTGCTGTCGCGAAATCTCCCGTATGGTGATGCACGATGCCGAGATTGGTGAGGGCATTGGCCTCGCCGAGCGGATTGCCGAGGTCGCGGTAGTGGCCCAGGGCTTGCTGATGCAGCCGTATTGCCTGCTCGTATTCGCCCGTTGCCCAATGCACGATACCCAGGTTGGTGAGGGCGTTGGCCTGTCCGAGAAAGTCGTGGATGCGGCCGGCGGTGTCGGCGGCACGGCGATGCAACCTTCTTGCCAATGGCCACGGTCCGTCTCGATCCAGAAGCCCTGCCAGTACGGCGGTCGTGGTAACCATTCGCGCCGGATCGAGGTCAGCCATCAGGTCCAAGCAGGCCAGCAGGGTGGCGCGCTCGGTGCGCATCCACGCCAAAGCGTCGATCTGGCTGTCGAATTCGCGTACCGCGACCTCGTTACCCGCTTCATCGGCGAGTGCGGCGCGTTCGTCGGCGGGCCGAGTGCGACGGGCCAGCCACCGATCCGCGAGGGCGGCCGTCCGCTGATAGAAATCCAGCAAACGCCTCGTTGCTCGCGTGTTGTCGGCGGCCGGGGCGGATGCGGCGACGGTGCGGGCGTACTCGCGCAACAGATCGTGCAACCGGTAGCGGCCCGGCCGGACCTCGTCGATCAGATGGTCGGTGTAAAGAGCCTCCAAGTGTCGTCGCGCGGTATCGAGGGTAAGATCGGCCAGCGCCGCCACCGCCCACAGATCGAATTCGGTCCCCGGATGCAAGCCCAGCAGCCCGAATACGCCCTGCTGCCCGGCCGGCAGATCCCGATACGACAGCTCGAATGCCGCCTGTACAGCTCGATCCGAGGTTTCGAGCTCGGCGAGTCGATCGGTCGCGGCAGCGAACATCTCGGCGAGATCGGCAATGCTCCACGCCGGGTGATGGGCCAGCCGTCCCGCCAGTAGCACAATCGCCAACGGCAGGTACCCGCACAGTGCCACAAGGTGATTCACCGCCGCGCGATCAGTGTCACCGGTGATGTCGCGATGCGAAAGAGTCGCGAAAAGACTTGCCGCGGAATCGGGATCGAGCACATCGAGGGCAAGAGGCGCCGCGCCGTCGAGGGCGACCAGACGGCGGCGACTGGTCACCACGGTCACGCATCCGCTGCCGGTGGGCAGCAGTGGTTCGATCTGCTCCGGACCGGCGGCATCGTCGAGCACGAGTAGAACTCGCCTGTCCGCCAGCCGATCCCGCCACAGGTTCCGCCGCCCCACCAATGTGTCCGGCAGGCTGCGGGGGTCCATCCCCAGATCGGTGAGCAGCCCTGCCAGCACCTCGGACGGGTCCGCGGCCCGCTGTCCCGGGGTGTGCGCGTGCAGATGCACGAAGTACTGGCCGTCCGGGAATCGCGATGCCAGTTCGTGGGCGGCGCGAATCGCCAACGCGGTCTTGCCGACGCCCGGCATGCCGTCGATCGCGTGAATCGACACCACGCGCTCCGATTCCGTCGCCCGCACGATGCGCCGCAACTGATCGTCGCGCCCTACCAGCGTGTCCAGGTCGCGAGGTAGGGCCATGGTCGCGACCGGCCGGGGTGATTCCCTGGGCGGTTCGGCGATTGCCGAGGTCCACAGCCGTTCCCACGCTCGCTGATCTATCAGATCCTTGCGAATGCGACCACGCTGATCTTTGGTCAACGCGAACAATGTGACCAGCACCGGCGCCACCGACTCGAACGTGTGGGGCAGGTTGCGCCCGGATCGCCAATCGCTGATCCGCTGCGCTGTCACGGTCTGTTTTCCGCTCGGCCCGAGGCTGGCTCGCATTCTTTGCGTGGTGGCCCGAACCACCTGCTCCAGGGTCGGCTTCCCGGCCGCCTCGAACAGCTCACCGAGTTGGGAGGCGAAAACCCCTCGCGCCGAATACGATTCGTCATTCTGTCGCGGAGTCGCCCTCTTCATATCGCCTATCCTATGAACTTCGACCGCGGCGGGTATCAGTCGGTCAGGGCCGCCAGATAGGCGATGGCGGACTCGGTTTCGGGGACGCCGAGGCGGCGGTAGATTTCGACGGCGGCGCTCAGATCGGTCACCGCGGCCGGGGTGTCGCCCAGTTCGGCGCGGCAGCGCGCGGCGCCGTCGAGGGCGCGGGCCTGTTCGAGCGGGTATTCGCCGATTCCGGCGACGGCGAGCGCGTCGGTGAAGACGGTCAGGCCGCGATCCGGATCTCCGGTGGCGAGCAGTACCCGACCGAGGCCGTTGAGTTCCTCGGCCTGGCCGAGTCGATCGCCGATGTCGCGATAGTGGGCCAGGGCCTGTCGATGCAGGTCGGCGGCTTGCTGCTGGTCGCCGGTTCGTTCGTGCAGGATGCCGAGATTGCCGAGGGTGTCGGCCTCGTCGTGACGGTTGCCCAGCGCTCGGTTCAGGGCCAGGGCCTGCCGCAGCAGTTCGGCGGCCAGGTCGTGATCCCCGGATTCGCGGTGCACATATCCGAGGGCGGTGAGGGCCTGCGCCTCGCCGCGGCGGTCGCCGAGTTCGCGATAGATTCGCAGCGACTGCTGGAACAGCTCCGTGGCGTGGCCGTAATCGCCGGTATCGCGCCGCACGTATCCGAGATTGTTGAGGGCGTTGGCCTCCCCGAGGCGGTTGCCGATGTCGCGGTAGCGGTCGAGAGCCTGTTCGTGGAATTCGGCGGCCTGTTCGTAATCTCCGGTGCGCTGGTACATGCGCCCGAGGTTGTTGACGACGTAGGCCTCCCCGTGCTGATCGGTCACCTCGCGGTAGCCGCTCAGGGCCTGGCGCAGCAGATCGATGGCCTGTTCGAGGTCTCCGGCGTGACCGCGCAGGATGCCGAGATTGCCGAGGGCGTTGGCTTCCCCGCGGCGGTTGCCCAGATCGCGATAGCGGGCCAGGGCCTGCTGGAACAGGGTGGCGGCTCGCTCGTGATCGCCGGTGAGCCGGTGCACGACACCGAGGTGGATGAGGGCGTGCGCCTGTCCGAGGTCGTTGCCGAGGCCGCGGTAGAGGTCCAGGGCCTGCACATGCCAGTCGGCGGCCTGCTCGTAATCGTCGACGATCCACAGGACGTGCCCGAGATCGTTGAGGGCGTTGGCCTTTCCGAGTTGGTCGCCGAGTCGGCTGGCGATCTCGGCCGCCCGGCGATGCAGATGCGCCGCCAGCGGCCACGGTCCGTCCCGTTCCAGCAGCCCGGCCAGCACCGCGGTCGAGGCGGCCGCTCCCTCGGGTGCGTGGTCGACGGCGTATTCCAGGCAGGCCAGCAGATTCGCCCGTTCGGTGCGCAGCCAGGTCAGCGCCCGCATCTGATCGTCGAAATCCTGTGTCGCGACACCACTTTTCGTTTCGATGCGGGCGGTGTGGTCGACGGGCCGGGTGTGGCGGGCCAGCCAGCGGTCCGCGTTCGCGGCGGTGTGGCGGTAGTAGTCCAGCAGGCGATTCGCCGCTCGCGCATTGTCCTCGGCGGATGCGACGGCGGCGAGGGTGCGGGCGAATTCGCGGAGCAGATCGTGTAATCGGTAACGGCCGGGGCCGATTTCGTCGATCAGGTGGTCGGTGTACAGGGCCGTCAGATGCCGTCGCGCGGTGTCGAGCGGGAGGTCGGCCAGCGCCGCCACCGCCCACAGATCGAACTCGCTCCCCGGATGCAGACCCAGTAGCCCGAATACGATCTGCTGTTGGATCGACAGGTCCCGGTAGGACAGCTCGAACGCCGCGCGCACCGCCCGATCCGAGGTCTCGAGTTCGGCCAGTCGGTCGGTCGCGGCGGTGAACATCGCGGCGAGATCGGCGACGCTCCAGGCCGGATGGTGGGCCAGCTGTCCGGCCAGCAGCACAATGGCCAGCGGCAGGTGCCCGCACAGGGCCACCAGGTGATCCACGGCCGCTCGATCCGCGGCACCGATGTCGTCGCGGTGCGAGAGGGCGGCGAAAAGGGTTGCCGCGGAATCGGGATCGAGGACGTCGAGGGCGAGCGGAGCCGCGCCGTCGAGGGCGACCAGGCGACGGCGACTGGTCACCAGTGTCACGCATTCGGCGCCGGTGGGCAGGAGTGGTTCGATCTGCTCGGGCCCGGCGGCATCGTCGAGTACCAGCAGAACCCGCTTGTCCGCCAGCCGATCCCGCCACAGGTCGCGCCGCCCCTCCAGGGTGTCCGGCAGGATACGGGGATCCATCCCCAGATCGGTCAGCAGCCCCGCGAGCACTTCGGACGGATCCGCGACCGACTGTCCCGGGGTGTGCGCGTGCAGTGGTACGAAGTACTGCCCGTCGGGAAATCGGGCCGCCATTTCGTGGGCCGCGCGAATCGCCAACGCGGTCTTGCCGACTCCCGGCATCCCATCGATCGCGTGGATCGATACCACCCGCCCCGACTCGGCCGCCCGAACAATGCGATCCAACTGCTGCGTGCGTCCCACCAACGTATCCACATCCCGGGGCAGGGCCATGGTCGCGACCGGTCGCGCCGCCTCACCCGGGGCCTCCGCGACCGCAGCGGCCCACAACCGCTCCCACGCCCGCCGATCGACCAGATCCCCCCGCACCGACTTCCGCTGCCCCTTGACCAACCCGAACAACGTAACCAACACGGGCGCAACCGCATCGAACGTATGCGGCACATTCCGCCCCGTCCGCCAGTCACTGATCCGCTGCGCCGAAACCCCCGGCCGCGCCCCCACCCCCCGAGCCCCCCGCATCCGCTCCGAAGTCCCCCGAACAACCTGCTCCAACGTAGGCTTCCCCGCCGCCACGAACAGCTCCCCCAGCCGATCAGCGAAAACCCCACGAGCCGACCCGACTTCACCCTCTGCCGCCCTACCCATACCCCCATCCTATGAACCCACCCACCCCAACCCCCCACCCGACGAACCCACCCCTCCCCCACCCCCGCCGTCCGAAATCGCCTCACCCCCAGGCCGAGCGGCCGTGATCGCCCCGTCCCCATGCCGAGTAGAAGCGATCGCCTCACCCCCTAGCCGAGTGCCCGAAGTCCCCTCCCCCTCTTGCCGAGCAGATGAGGTTGCGCTGACCCATCGCTGAGGGGGTGGGAGCGCATCGTTTTCTCTTCCAGCGGGCCTGGTCGCTTCGCCCCGTCGGCGGGTGGGCGTGATCGACCCGTTTCCTTGTCGAGTGGGCGGGTCCCCACTATCCCTTCGCCGAGCGGAGCGAGGTGGAGGGGTTGGGTCGAGGGCCAGGAGGGTGGGGGATTGGTGGGTCAGGGATTGGGTGAGGATGGCGGTGGCTCGGGCAGCGTCGAGGGGTGTGGTGTCGGGGGAGGGGGCGGATTGCCAAGCGCCCCAGGTGATTGTGGTGGTGCGGGGGTGGGCGCGGGCGAGGGTGTCGAGGGTGGCGGTTATGGCGGATCGGGGAATGTCGTCGGAGGTGGTGGTGAACAGGAGGGTGAAGTCGATGGGGTCGGCTGTGGTCAGGGTGAGGAGGTCGGTGGCGGCTCGTACCGTGGGGGCGAACAGGTGGGGGAGGAAGGGGGCCGTGGTGGCTCCCGCGCCCGCGGCGTGGATGAGGCCGCGGATGGTGGAACCGCATGCGCGGATGTCTTCGAGTGCGCTGGCCAGGTCGGCTCGATCGGCGACGTCGCAGCGGGCCACCACGATTCGGTCGTCGAGGCCGTCCAGCAGTGGGGGGAGTGGGCGCGGCGTGCGGGTGAGGACGACCACGTCGCGGGCGCCCGCGTGCAGCAGCCAGCGGGCCGCCACCGCGCCCAGTGTGCCGAGGCCGCCGGTCACCACGTAGGTGCCGTCCGGCGAGATCGTCCGGGGCTGCGCGGTAGCGGGTACGGGCCGGAAGCGGCGGGCGGTGAGGATGGATCCGTCGATCGAGAGTTCTTCGGCCGCATCGTAAGTGAGCACTGCCGCGGCGACGGACCGCGCGTCGTCGCCGGGGGACCACAGCAGTCGGTGCGGCGTCGCAGCCCGCCGCAGGGCCCGGACCACCCCGGCGACGCCGTTCTGGGCGAGATCGGCATGGTCGCGCAGGACCACCGTCGACGCCACCACCGCCGGACACTCCCGCAGCCGGGTCAGCAGGTCGACGGCCCGCGCCACCGCCGTCGCCGGATCCTCGTCGCGGCCGGACCAGATGACCACCACCGCGGTCGGTTCCCGCAATCGCGCCAGTACGCCGTCGAATTCACGCGCCACCCGCTGCGTGGGAAGTCTGCGATCCAGCACCCGCGTGAGCCCGACGGCCAATGGCGACTCGCCGATGACCAGCGCCCGGTTCGGCAGCACGGACTCACCGAGCGGCGGCTCGACCCGAATCCAGTTCTCGGTCCGCAACACCGACTCCGCCCAGTCGAGCGCGGTGGCCACCGTGGGGCCGTAAGCCGTTGCACCAGAATGCCATTCGACAGCATCACCGGCCGATGGAGAACGACCCGCGGTCTCGAAATCCGAATCCGATCGCGCTTCCGCGTCGAAATCCGGCTTACGCCAATACCGTTCACAGATCTGACCCGAAAACGCCCCCTGCGCCGCCCAATCCACTCCCCGCCCTTCGAGATACAACCGTGCGACTCCACCCAGAAACGCCGCCGCCTCATCCTCCCGCCCGGCCATGGCGAACGCCGAATCCCGAAAGTCCGGATACTCGCGCACCACCTCGGACAGCACCGCATCCGGAGCCATCTCCAGGACGGTGGTCATACCGTCCGCCGCGGCGGCCTCCAGTGCCGCATCCAAATGCACCGGACCACCGGCATTCTCGACCCAGTACGCCACCCCGGGCCCCGCCTCGCCGATCACCTCGCCCCGCCGCGTCGTCGAATACATGGGCACCCGCGGCTCAGCGGATCCCCACCCGTCCAGCGGCGAAACATCAACCGTGCCGATCGACACGAGATCATCGGAGACGGCCCGCGCGACCACACCCCGCCGCCGCGCCCGCCGCACCACCGCATCCAACCGCCGCGTCGGACCCGCGATCACCACCGCATCCGGCCCGTGCACCGCCGCGACAACGACCTCCCCGCGCATCGGCTCCACCAGCCGCCCGACCTCATCGAGAGTGGTCTCCAACAACACCGCCCGCAGCCGCCCCCGCTCGAATTCCGCCCGCGCCACCGCCAGCCGCGCCCCGTCCCGCAGCGAAATCGCCTCGCTCACCACCGCCGCCGCGATCTCACCGGCGCCGGTTCCGATCACTCCGTCGGCTCGAATTCCGAAGGCCCGCACCAACTCCGCCATCGCCAGCTGAAAGACGAATATCGCCTGCGCCCGCGTGTCGAATCCGTGCCGCGGCGTCCATACCCGCGGCCCACCCGCTCGCACCACCGCATCGGTGGCCTCGGCCACCGCCCGCGCGAAGACCGGATACCGAGCCGCCAGCGCCCGTCCCATCCGCGCGTGCTCACCCCCGCGTCCCGGAAACAGCAGCAGCACACCACCATCGCGCCGCGTGGCCTCGGGCCCGAACACCACCCGCCGATCCCCGTCGCTCATATGACCGCGCGCGAGCCCCCGCAGCCGCGCCACAGCGACGGCGTGGTTGTTCGCGACAACGGCCGCCCGCACCCGCTCCGGCAGCAAACGCCCTGCCGCCGAGGAGAAGTCGCGCAGTGGCGGATGCTCCGCCAGCAGCGCATCCGCCCATACCCCGGCCAACTCGCGCACCCTGCCCTCATCGGCCCCACTCAGCGCGATCACCACCGGCGGATCCCCGCCGCGATCCGGCTCCTCGGTCGCACCGCGCAGCACCGCGTGCGCGGTGGTGCCGCCGACCCCGACCGAACCGATCCCGGCTACCCGCCGCGCCGTCGCGATCTCCTGCCAGCCGATCGGCTCCGTCGGCGCCCGCAGCCCTCGCTCGTCGAGTCGCAACGCCGCGCTGCGCTGCCGAAAAATGCTGGCAGGCGCGATGATTCCCCGCTGAATGCACAGCGCCGCCTTGGCCAGCCCGGTCACGCCCGCCGCCGCGTCGAGCGGTCCGAGATCGGCCGTCACCGATCCCACCCAGATCTTCGCCGCGGGCGCGCCGCCGGACCGCAGCACTGCGGCGAGGGCGTCGATCTCCACCGAATCGCCGGAAGTCGCCGCGCCGCCGTGACATTCGAAGTAACCTGCCGCATGCGGATCGAGCCCCGCCCGCTCCCAGGCCGTGCGGATCACCCGTCGTCGCGCCGACCCGTCCCGTTCCGATCGACCGTCCGAACCGACTGCGGTGCCGAGTATTTCGGCATACACTCGGTTCCCCTCCCGCCGCGCGTCGGCGGTGCGCTGCAGCACCACGACCGTGCCCGCATGCGCGTCGACCCCGCCGACGAGCGCCCACGGCACCGTCCCGTCGGACAGCAGGCGCACGGCCAGGTCGACCGCGGCCAGCGACGACGAACCGGCGCTGTCCAGTACGAGACTCGGGCCGCGCAGATCCAGCACCTGCGACACCCGATTGGCGATCATGTTCGACCCGCCCGCCCCGACGAGTACCGCGGCGGGCGAGCCGCGGGCGCGATAGCCGATTCCGGCATCGTCGAGGGCCTCGATCGCCACGGTCAGGCTGAGCCGTTCGCGCGGATCCATCGCCGCGGCGGTATCCGGATCGATCCCGAACCAGTCGTGATCGAATTCGGACTCCAGCAGAGCGGCCGACCCACCCTCGAGCAACATCCCCCAGAGTCGCCGCACCCCCGCCACGCCGGGCATCCGGCAGCCGATGCCGATGATCGATACCGGCGGCGCTGGCGCGGGCTCGATCATCGCTGCGTTCTCCCTCGCTGCCTCCGGCGACAAGCGCCGACAGTCGGGTAACCCCCAGCGATTATGCCGAGTCCGCGCCCCGCGGAGAAGTCCTTTCGGTGTGCCGGTGGATGCCCTACGGTTGCGCTGTGTCATCGAAACGGACAGACGTGACCGATGGACGGCCCGGCACGCTGATCACCCTCGCCCGCTGCTGTGCCGCGCTCGCCGCCACACCCGCCAAGCTATTGCGTCCCCGCCAACCGGATCGGACATTTCTGGCGGACCTGACGGTCGCCGCGATTCCGCAGGCGCGCAATACCGTTCGTTTCACCGCGCTGATGCAGGGCCGCCTGTCCGCACCCACCACGATCATCGCCGAGGGCGCGCGCAGCCTGGGCGAGACCCGGATGGCCATGGGCGCCTTCCTGGTCGAACATCCGCAGGCCCGATTCCTGGTAGATCCGGCGCTGTGCGCGGGCGTGCACGATCGGGTGCTGCCGGGTATGCCGCTGCCGGTGCGCGTGCTGGTCGCGCCGAAGAAACCGGTGCTGGGCCTGGCCGACGCGCTCGCGGCTCGCGATCTGACCGGCGAGGACATCGATTTCGCGCTGGCCACCCATCTGCACTGGGATCATGTGTCCGGCCTGCTCGAATTGCCGGATTCGCTCGAATTGCGCGTTCCGGCAATCGAATACGAATGGGCGATGACCGGAGCGGAGGCGCCCTACGGCGTCGTGCGCGCCCCGCTGCGCGACCGCGCGATCGGCCATGTGGAGCTCGACGGCCCGCCGGTGCTCACCTTCCCGCGCAGCCACGACGTCTTCGGCGACGGCGCGGTGGTGCTGGTGGATCTGGCCGGGCACACCCCCGGCAGCGTCGGCGTGCTGCTCGCGGTCGACGACGGCACTCGGGTGTTGCTGGCGGGCGATTCGGTCTGGAACACGCTGCAGATTCGGCTCGTTCGCGAGAAGGCGCCGCTGCCGGGGCAGCTGTTCGACGCCGATCGCGATCGCGCCTTCGAAACCATTCAGCGCCTGCACGCCCTGCCGGACGGTATCGAGGTCATCGCCAGCCACGACTTCGCCGCGGTCGCCTCGCGGGCCTGAAACCGACTGGCGGGTCCCACGACTCGCGACTACTGTCGGGTTCGGTACGTGGATTGTGTATAGGGTTCCGCGCCCGGGTCGCGCCCGGCTCCCATGAGCCGGGTCCCCAAAACAACCAGATCCGGGCGGACTGGACCGAGCTACACCACGGCGGATCCGGTAGCCACCCGGAGGCGTCGACATCTGACGGGATAAAAGCCTCGAGGACTTCTATCGGCATGTCCTCGAGGAGTTTTCGATGATCGTCGCGACACTGTTGGCCGCATTGCTGCACGCGAGCTGGAACGCGATCGCGCACTGGATTCCCGATAAGACCACCTCGGTCGCGATCATCAGTCTGGGCGGACTGATCTGCGTCACCCCGCTGGTATTCCTGGCCGATCCGCCCGCCGCGGCCGCGTGGCCGTATCTGATCGCGTCGGTGGTGGTGCATCTGGCCTACAACGCGCTGCTGATGACCTCCTACCGGCTCGGCGATCTGAGTCAGACCTATCCGCTGGCCCGGGGCACCTCCCCGCTCGTGGTCACCGTGCTCGCGGCCACGCTGATCGGTGAGACGCCCAGCGCCCGCCAACTCTGCGGCGTGCTGCTGATCTCGGCGGGCCTGGCCTCCCTGGTGTTCTGGGGATATCGCGAAAACCCGAGCCGCCCGGCCACGATCGCGGCCGCGGTCGGCACCGGACTGATGATCGCCGCGTACACGACCATCGATGGCGTCGGTGTGCGGCGGGCCGAGAGCACGCTCGGCTACATCGGCTGGTTGATGCTGCTCGAACAGGTCACCATCGTCGCGTTCGCCACCGTGGTGCGGGGCCGCGGGATGTGGGTGCGCAGCCGCCCGATCTGGCATATCGGCCTGCTCGGCGGCGCGATGGCCGTACTCGCCTACGGGCTGGTGCTGTGGGCCCAGACCCGCGGCGCGCTGGCCGATGTCGCGGCGCTGCGCGAGACCAGCATCATCATCGGCGCGCTGATCGGCACCATCTGGTTCAAGGAAAGTTTCGGCGCCGCACGGGTTTTGGCGACCTGTGCGGTATTCGCCGGTATCGCGGTCATGCTTTGACGAGCACGGCCCGGGTGTAGAGCAACTGGAAACCGCTGCGCTGGGCGTTCTGCTGGGATTTGGAGCCGGGCATCGTGGTGATCACGGCCAGTTCGCAATCCGCCCGCGCCGCATCGGCCAAACGCGCCGACAGCAGCGCGGTCTGCACGCCGTGGCGGCGATGTGCTGGCACGGTCGCGGCGCCGGTGAGCTGGGCGATGCCGTCGCAGGTCCGCATACTCGCGCCACCGGCCGCCGCTCCGCCGCGCCGGGCGAGATAGCGGAGCACGCCGCTCGCCTCGGTCATATCCCGCATGACCGTGGCGAGCACCTCGCGCGTGAACTCCTCCGGGGAGGCCATACCCTGCTCGTCCGGATGTGCGAAACCGTCGACCACCGCGTCGAGCCAGGTGTCGAACTCCTCGTCGCCGCTGAGCCGAATCTCGATATCGGGCGCGGCTTCTCGGGTGTAGCCGGATTCGATGGTCCGGCCCAGGATGTTCTCGAACCAGGCCAGCCGATAGCCCCGCTCGGTGAGCAGGGTGGCCAGGCCGGGATCGCCGAGATGAGCCAGTTCGACCTGTACGGGCGATTGCCGTGCGGCATAGGTCTGTTCGATCTCGTCCAGCTCCGCGAACGAGACCGACTCGCCGAAACCCAGGCCCACCACCTTGTTCAGTGGTGAGCCGGGCCCGCCGTAACAGGCCGCGCCACCGGCGATCGGCCGCACGAAACCGCCGTCGCCGGGCCGGCTGTCGCGGGCCCGCGCGGCGCTCGAGGTGATCAGCTCCGCCTCGGCGCGCTCGATCCGCGCGGCCAACTCGGTACCGCAGAACAGCGATTCGGTCACAAGGCAGTTATATCGGCCCTGTCCAGCGAATTCCGTATGTTCAGGCCACGAACGAGGCGAGCCGCTGGTTGATCAGCGCCTCGGCCTCGGAGACCATGCGCGAGATCAGTTCCGCGCAGGTCGGAATGTCGTCGATCAGGCCCTGGACCTGCCCGGCGCTCCAGATGCCCGCATCCAGATCGCCCTCCTCGAACACCCGGCGGCCGCGCGCGCCCGCGACCAGATCGCGCACATCGTCGAAGGTGGCGCCGCCGGCCCGCTCGATCTCGACGACCTTGCGGCTGATCTCGTTGTTGGCCACCCGCGCGGTGTTGTGCAGGGTGCGGAAGATCAGCTGGGTGTCGCGCTCGGAATGGGCGACGATCTGTTCCTTGACCTTCTGGTGGATCGCCGACTCCTGGGTGCACATGAAGCGGGTTCCCATATTCACCCCGTCCGCGCCCAGCGCCAGCGCCGCGACCAGGCCGCGCGCGTCGGCGATACCGCCGGAGGCGATGATCGGGATGGTCAGCGCCTTGGCGGCCGCGGGGATCAGGATCAGGCCGGGCACATCGTCCTCGCCCGGGTGACCGGCGCATTCGAAGCCGTCGATGCTCACGCCGTCGACGCCGATCTTCTGCGCCTTGAGCGCGTGCCGGACGCTGGTGCACTTGTGCAGCACCTTGATCCCGGCCTCCTTGTAATAAGGAAGGAAGGGCTCCGGGTTGCTGCCCGCGGTCTCGACGATCTTCACGCCGGACTCGATGATCGCCCGGACGTACTCCTCGTACGGCGGCGGATTGATCGACGGCAGGATGGTGACGTTCACGCCGAACGGCTTATCGGTCAGCTCGCGGGCGCGCTCGATCTCGCGGCGCAGATCGTCGGGGGTGGGCTGGGTGAGGGCGGTGATGAAGCCCAGGCCGCCCGCATTGGCGACGGCCGCGACCAGCTCGGCCCGACCGACCCACATCATGCCGCCCTGCACGATCGGATGCTCGACCCCGAACAGTTCGGTGAACCTGGTCCGCAACATCTGTGTTGTCCTCCTGCCTGCGCGGACGCGCCTGCGCCTCGTTGCCGTCGATAGTGGCACGGCGGTCTCCGCGGCGACAACCTCCATGTAAGTCACAGTTTGCTGATCGCTTCAACCATGGCGTAAATCGGTCGGATCGATAGCGATTCCCCTACGCTCCCGTAAGTGGACCTGAGCTGCGAAATGATCAAATGAGAAGAATTTGCCCAATCCTTCTCTGTAACCCTTGTCACGGTGAAAAGTTAGTTGATATTCTCACCTGCGTTCGAGAGGAGTTCAGATGACGCAGGTGCTCGACGAACCGATTCGGTCGCGGCGCAACCACTGGAACAATCAGCTGGCCACCCATGCGCTCATGCGTCCCGACGCGGTGGCCGTGCGGTTCCGCGGGCGCGACACCACCTGGCGGCAACTGCACGAGCGCTCGCTGCGCTTCGCCGCCGCGCTCGCTCGGCGCGGGGTCGGATTCGGCGATCGGGTGCTCATCCTCGCGCTGAACCACACCGAATATCTCGAGGCCGTCTTCGGCATCAACGCGCTCGGCGCGATCGCGGTCCCGGTGAACTTCCGGCTGACCCCGCCCGAGCTGGCCTATATCGTCGCCGACTCCGGCGCGAAGGCGATCGTCACCGACACCGCGCTGCGGCCGCTGGCGCTCGGCGCGCTCGCACAGTCCCCGGCGCTCGGGCTCTGCGTCGTGATCGGCGCGAGCAGCGACGAGCAGACGCTCGGTTACGACGACGCCCTGGCCGAGGACGGCGAAACCCCGGCGCCACTGGACATTCCGGAGGACACGCCGTGCCTGATCATGTACACCTCGGGCACCACCGGTAGCCCCAAGGGTGCGGTGCTGTCGCACGGCAATATGTACGCCCAGGCCCTGACCTGCCTGCGGGCACTGAATCTGACCCCGGACGCGATCGGCTTCTGCACCTCACCGCTGTTCCACATCGCCGGATTGGGCAGTCTCGCACCGGCATTCCTGCTCGGCTGCAAAACCGTACTGCATCCGCTCGGCGCGTTCGACGCCACCGAATTCCTCGACGCGGTCGAGGCGGAACAGGCGACCTCGGCGTTCTGCGTACCCGCGCAGTGGCAGCTGATCTGCGATGAGCCGACCGTCAAACAGCGCAAACTGGCGCTGCGCGTACTCAGTTGGGGCGCCGCGCCCGCCTCGGACACCGTGCTGCGGGCCATGGCCGACTGTTTTCCGGACGCGGAGAATGTCGCGGTCTTCGGCCAGACCGAGATGTCGCCGATCACCTGCGTGCTCGAGGGGCGCGACGCGCTGCGCAAACTCGGCTCGGTCGGTAGGCCCATCCCGACCATCCAGACGCGCATCGTCGACGACGAGATGAACGATGTGGCCCCCGGCGAGATCGGCGAGATCGTCTATCGCGGACCGACTCTCATGCAGGGCTACTGGAACAAACCTCAGGCCACGGCCGACGCGTTCGCGGGCGGCTGGTTCCACTCCGGAGATCTGGTGCGCCAGGACGAGGAGGGTTTCGTCTGGGTGGTGGACCGCAAGAAGGACATGATCATCTCCGGCGGTGAGAACATCTACTGCGCCGAGGTCGAGAACGTGCTGTTCGGCCATCCCGGAATTCGCGAGGCCGCGGTCATCGGGCGTGCGCACGAGAAGTGGGGCGAGGTACCGGTGGCGGTCGTCGCGCTGGTCGATCCCGACGCCGAACTCACCCTCGCCGAGCTCGAACCGTATCTGAACGAGAATCTGGCCCGCTACAAACACCCCAAGGATTTGGTCGTCGTCGCCGAACTGCCCCGCAACGCCAGCGGCAAGGTTGTGAAAGTCCAACTGCGCAAGGAGTATTCGGACTAGGCGGTCGCGATCGATCGGGCAGTATGGAATTCATGTTGCTCGATCACGCCCGTACCGCCGTCCTGGCCCTGCATTGGCAGGTCAATATCGTCAAGCCGGAGGGGTTCTTCGGGCCAATGCTTGCCGGACCCGTCGAGGCCAGCGGGGTGATCGAGCGCGCCCGGGGGTTCCATCAGGCCGCCCTGGCGGCGGGGATTCCGGTGCTGTTCACCCGGTTCACCGTGCCGGTGGGCGAGGGAGAGCTGGTGCGCAACACCGGTTTCATGCGGTCGGTGGCCGCGGCGCAGACCGAATTCCGGCCGGAGGCGCCGGGCGCGCAGATCATTCCGGAGATGCGCGATCAGATCACCGTCGGCGCGGTATTCGACAATCAGAAACTGTCCGGCCTGGCCGGTAACGCGCTGGCGGGCTGGCTGGCCGCGCGCGGGGTGACCACGCTGCTCATCACCGGCGTGGCGACCAATCTCACCGTCGAGCAGACCGCCCGCCACGCCACCGATCTCGGCTTCGTCGTCCATGTCGTCGCCGACTGCGTCACGGCCGCGACCGTCGAGGCGCATATCGCCTCGCTGGCGAATCTCGAATTGGCCACCGCCGGTAGCGTTTCCGTCGAGCAGGTCCTGCCCGAACCGGGTGCGGTGCGGCCCTAGATCAGATCGTTGCGGGTGAGCCAGCGCATGATCCACCAGCCGCAGAACACCGGCAGCCAGCAGGTCAGCACGCGATAGAGCAGAACCGCGGGCACGCCGATGGCCGCGGGCACGCCGAAGGCGGCCAGACCACCGATCAGCGCGGCCTCCACGGCGCCGACGCCGCCGGGTGTCGGCGCCGCCGAGGCGAGCGTGCCGCCGATCATGGTGACCACGGTGACCGTCACGAATGTCGTACTGCCGCCGAAGGCCTCGATACTGGCCCACAGCGCCCCGGCCGCGCCGAGCGTGATGGCCGCGCAGCCGCCCACGATCATGGCCAGTCGACTCGGGCTGCGGCCCAGCGATCGCAGTTCGTTCACGACCTCGGCCAGCTGGGGGCGCACCTCGGTGCGCAGCCAGCGCCGTACCTGCGGTACGAACATGGCCACGCCCAGCAGGCCCAGCAGCGCACCGGCCACCAGATACAGCACGGTGGCGCTGGGGACGATATGCGCGAGATTCGTCGAAACGCCCGCGGCCACACTGAAGAACACCAGCAGCACCACGTGGGTGATCACCTGCACCGCCTGCTGCAGCGCGACCGCCGCGGTGGCGCGCACCGCGCCGAGCCCGTTCCGCTGCAGGAAGCGCACATTCAACGCGAGACCGCCGACGCCCGCGGGCGTGGTGGTGGCGGCGAAGGTGTTGGCCACCTGGGCCAGCAGCAGCCGGGGGAAGTTCACGGCCTCGGAGGTGCAGCCCCACAGCGCCATGGCCGCGCCCAGATAGGTGCCCACCGATACCGCGAGCCCGAGCAGACCCCACCACCAATTGGCCGTGCGCAGTTCGGTGATGAAGGTCGGCACCTGGCTGATATAGGGATAGGCCACGTAGACCAGGCCGATCAGCAGCACCAGCTGAATGATCTGATTGCGCGAGAAGCGGGTGATGCGCGCGGATTCGATGCGATCGGCGTCGGTCTGATGCAGCACCTCCGCGCGCACCGCCTTCATCAGCGCGCCCGCGTCGGGCACGGACTTGCGCACCGAGGAGGACATGGCCGATTTCGTCAGGCGTCGCGAGGCATTGAGCACCGACTGCTCGCCCAGGACCGCGATAGCCGTGCGCACCGCGGTCTCCGCGCCGAACAGCGCGCCGGCGGTCAGCAGCAGCTGCGCGATATCGGTGGAGAAGCGCGATTCGTAGGCCCCGAATTCGGCCCACATGAACCCGCCGAACAGGATTCGCCCGTCGGCGACGCGAATCTCCTCGGCGTGCAGATCGCCGTGTGAGATCTGGGAGCGGTGCATGTTCTGCAGGGCCCGGAAGACATTGGCGAGCACCACCTCGTTGTCGGTGGTCGATAGCGCCGAGCCGCGGGGTTTGGTGTGCGCGTAGAGGGTCCATCCGCGATCGAGCGCGGCGACGGTGAGCGGTTTATTGCTCGCCAGGCCCAGATCGCCGATGGCGATACCCATCAGCGCGCGATGTTCCACCGCGCGGCGCATGGAGGCGAAGGCCGCGGGCCGCTCACTGCTGCGGAAGGTCAACCAGCGCCGCAACTGTCGCAGCATGCCCCAACTGCGTTGATTCTGGCCGTACATCTCCACGACCAGCTGATGGTGCGGTCCGGCCTCGGCCGACAGCAGCAGCGGACCCGGTCCGGCCGGGCGGATCACGGTGAAACCGGTGACCGTATAACCGCGTACGGCCAGCACCCGCACCGCGGCGTCCAGCGGCACCTCCAGTGCGGGCGTGCCGACCAGCAGCACGATCACCGCGCCGACCAGCCAGCCCATGGCCAGTCCGAACATCGCCCGCGAGGGCACCACCAAACTCACGAACAGATGCAGCGGCACGAACGCGCCCAGCAGCGCCCACCACCAGCGCCGCCAGGAGGCGGGCAGCCAGGGACTGGCGACGGTGAGCATCGCGGTCAGCATGGCGATCCACCGCGGATCGTCGAGGAATTGCGACAGGAAGGTGTCGAGCTGTTTGGGCACCGCCAGATGCCATTGCGGTGCGGAGATTCCGGTGCCGGTGATCGAAAGTCCCAGTACCGCGAGCAGTCCCGCGGCCAGATAACCGGCGAGCAGTTTCCACTGCCACCGGAAGATCAGGCGGACGAGGATCGCGAAGGGCAGGGCGCAGATCGCGGTGCTGTAGAGCAGATAGACGATATTGGACTGCTCGGGGGTGAGGATCACGAGAATGCCGGAGACCGATTTCTCCAGCGCCTCCCAGCGCGGCCGGGTGATCAGCGAGCCCGCGACGACCAGCGCGACCAGCAGGGCCGACAGCACCACGCGCAGAATATCGCTGGTGCGCCGGATCCTCGGCTGCAGCAGGCTGCCGGAGACGGGAATTTCCCGTCCGTCGACTCGCATGTCGTATCGCTTTCGGATCGAGGGAGCGGCGTCGGTCCCGGGGTCGGCTCGGGTGTGAGTATGCAGGAGTGCCTCGAGCGCCCCGACGGCAACACGCCGTCGCGGCCGTGCGCCGCGCGTGGTAGATGCCCTCACCCCGGCTGCTCGATCGCTCCGACGCCGTACACCGCGCCGGTCCGTGGTCCCGCGTCGAGTTCGGCGATCGCCGCCGCCACCTGTTCGGTGGGTACCGAATCCGGAAAGGAATTGGGCGCGACCGCGTTCACCCGCACCCCGAATTCGGCGAATTCGGCGGCCAGATGCCGGGTCAGCTGGTCCAGTGCGGCCTTGGAGGCGGAGTAGATCGCCTGCCCACCCTGATACACCCGCGAGCCCGAGACGCTGGATATGTTCACGATATTGCGATTGCGCTCGCGATTGTCGCGGTCGGCGTGCAGCCAGCAGCGCTGGGCCAGCCGGGTCGCCAGCCGCAGCGGCACACCGACGTTCAGCGCGAAATGCGGATCGAATTCCGCCAGCGCCGCCTCGCCGTCGACCACCCCGCGCGGCAGCATTCGGGCGTGCGCGGCGGCGTTGACCAGAAGATCCACCGCGCCGTAACGGGCCAGCGCCAGATCCACGACCCGTTCCGCCTCACCGGCACGGGTCAGATCGGCGCGCACCACGAATACCCGGAAGTCGTTCTCCGGCAACGATTCATCCGGCGCGAGCGGATCGATGAACCATTCCTCCTGCGAGGGCACGGCCGGCACCCGGGTCCGGCATACGGCCACGATGTCGTAGCGGTCGCGATAGGCCCGGCAGAAGGCGTCGCCCAGCGTTCCGCCCGCCCCGGTCAGCAGGCACACCCGTCGGTCACCATTCGGCAATGCGATCTCCTCCCCAGCGACGCGCCGCCTGTTCACGCGGCTGATGCAGCCACATCGCGACGCTGGTGCGCGCGGCGGCGTTGGCGCCCAGGAAGCTGTGCCACGACCGCGGGGTGCATTCGAAGACGAGCATCGAATTGTTCAGCGGCGGAACGATCACCGCCGGACGCGGATCCCGGCCGCCGCTCTCGGCGAACAGCCCGGTCTCTCCGCCGTCGCCGGGTCGCCACGGCGGATTGCCGAGATAAAACAGCACCGCCACCGCGCGCACCAGCTCGCGGGCGTCCATCCCGTCCGGCCGTGCGCCGGTGCGGGGTTCGATCGCGGGATCGGGCAGGCCGATCGCACCGGGCGCGGGCGATCGCGCCGGGAACCAGGCGGGCGACAGATCGTGACGCGGCCGCCCACGCGGGCTGTTCGCGGCGTGGCGATGTAGCGAAACCTCGACATCACCGCAGGTCTCGACCCCGCTCACCCGGGTGATCAGATCGTGCCAGGGACGCGACAGGAACAATGCCAGCGGACCGTCGGGCAGTGCGGTCAGCGGTACGTCGGTGGCGCTGTCCGCGTGCGCCCGCTCGAACTGCTCGGTCAGCAGCCGATGGAATTGCGGGACGAAGACATCGCGGACGTAGATGTGGGGGAAGGGACGAGTCCGCCGGATCCATCGCCGATGGGCCAGTAGATCGGTGAACCACCCCGGCAACCCCTCGGTTTCCATGCCAACTCCCTCCCGAACAAGCCACGGGAGATCTTATTGGGTAGTGGGCGACCGACCGGTAGCGACGATTTCACCGTGCGGACTTGCTTGATCATGCAACCATCACACGGTGAGCCGAGATGTCCGAATCTGCTTCGTAGGTGACTCGCTGGTGGCGGGACATGGTGACCGCGAATATCTGGGCTGGGCGGGACGATTGGCCGCGCGGGCGGCCAATGCCGGTCGGCCGGTGACCTATTACAACCTCGGGGTGCGCGGACAGACCTCCGCCGATATCGCGGCGCGTTGGGAGCCCGAATGCGAACAGCGGCTACCCGAGAGCACCGATGCGCGCGTGGTGTTCTCCTTCGGCATCAACGACACCCTGATCGACGCGGGCAAGGCGCGGGTGCCCACCGAACAGTCCATCGCGGATCTGACCGCGATCCTGCGACGCGCCAAGGACCGGCGCTGGGAGACGATGGTGGTGGCCCCGCCGCCGGTCGACGACGCCGAACAGAACGCCCGCATCGAGAAGCTGGACGCGCATTTCACCGAAGTCTGCGAAGCCGAGGAGATTCCGTACGTCCGGGTCCACCAGCCGCTGCGGCAGAGCGAGATCTGGATGCGCGAGGTACGCGCGGGTGACGGCTTCCATCCCAGCGCCGCGGGTTACGAGGAATTCGCCGCAATGATCGTCCCGCTGTGGCTGCTGTGGCTGTCCGAACCCGGATCCGGCCTGCCGGTGGTTGGCTGACCTGCGCCGATATGGCGACCGATTAGTTACCGTGTGCTGTCTCGTCTGTATCGGCGAGTTGGTTGATCGCAGTACGGAAAAGAGGTTCGCTCATGGGGAAGATCGTTGTCGCCGAATTCGTTTCGCTCGACGGATTCATTCAGGACCCGGCCTGGACGGCCCCGTTCTGGAACGACCGGATCGGCGAGTACAAATTCGCCGAACTCCAGGATGCCGACGCGCTGCTGCTGGGCCGCTCGACCTACGAGATGTTCGCGGCGTCCTGGCCGGATCACCCGGAGACGGGTGAGTTCAAAGACAAGATGAACACCATGCCCAAACATGTGGCGACCACGACACTGACCGAGCTGGACTGGAATGCCCAGCGTATCGAGGGCGATGTCGCCGCGAGTATCGCGAAACTGCGCTCGGAGGCGAATCTGCTGGTCGCCGGATCCGGCACGCTCGTCGACCATCTGCGCGCGCACGAACTGGTCGACGAATACCGCCTGGTGATCTATCCGGTACTGCTGGGCAGCGGACTGCGGCTGTTCAATACCACCGAGGCCGAGGCGACCCTGACCGTGGCCGAATCCGAGATGCTGGACAACGGTGTGGTGCTCGCGACCTACCGGGTGAGCTCGAATACCGTCACCCGGCCGAATTTCGGCTGAACCGGGCGGGGTCGCCTGGCTAGCATGGGTCGGTGACGCACCCGAGTGGTTGGCATGGCGGCGATCCCGAGTTGAAAGCCCGGCGAGCGAGTTCGTTCGGGCCCAGCGCCGCCGACTACGCCAGATATCGGCCCGACTATCCGCTCGCGGCGATCCGCTGGGCACTGGAGCCGTTGGGCGGCACGGTGAATCCCGAGGTCGTCGATCTCGGGGCGGGCACCGGCAAGCTCACCTCCGGACTGGTCGCGGCGGGTGCGCGGGTGATCGCGGTGGAACCGGATGCGGCGATGCGCGCCGAATTCGCTCGGCATCATCCGGATCTGCCCGCACTCGACGGGAGCGCGGAAACCATTCCGCTGCCGGATGATTCGGTCGACGCGGTACTGGTCGGGCAAGCCTTCCACTGGTTCGATCAGGAGCGCGCGTTCCCGGAGATCGCGCGGGTGCTGCGGCCCGGCGGTGTCCTGGCCGCGCTGTCGAACGGCGATGATCCGAGCGTCGACTGGGTCGTCCAGCTGCGCCGGGTGGCCTGGTCGCACGCCTCGGCCCCGCCCACGGACGACGATCGCCTGCCCGCGCATCCCCGGTTCGAGCCGTTCGAGCGCGCCGAATTCCGGCACTCCCAGCGGCAGACCGCCGACGACCTCACGGCGACGATCGGAACTCATTCGCACACCCTGGTGATCACGCCCGCCGAGCGGGCCGAGGTGCTCGGCCGGATCTCCGAATTCCTGCACGCCCGGCCGGAAACCGGCAACGGGGAGTTCGAACTGCCGTTGCGCGCCTCGGTCATTCGCGCCGTTCGGCGCTGACCCTCAGCGCGACTCCAGCACCGCCATCGCCGCATTGTGCCCGGCGATTCCGCTGACACCGCCGCCGCGCACCGCGCCCGCGCCGCACAGGAAGACATTCGCGTACTCGGTGCGTACACCCCAGCGCGCGGCCGGGGTCGGATCGTCATCGGTGCGGAACGGGAAGCTCAGATCGCGATGGAAGATATGCCCGCCGGGCAGGCCGAGTTCGTGCTCCAGATCGATCGGCGATTTGGCCTCCAGGCAGGGGCGGCCGTCGGGGGTGACCGCGAGGCATTCGCTGATCGGTTCGGCCAGCACCGAATCCAATTGGGCGAGAGTGGATTCCACGAGCCTGTCCCGAGCTCTGTTCGGGTCATCGGCGAAAAGTCTTGCGGGAGTGTGTAAACCGAACAGGGTCAGGGTGTGCATGCCCTGCGCGGCGAGTTCGGGGGACAGGATCGAGGGATCGGTGAGGGTGTGGCAGTAGATCTCCGACGGTGGTGCGCTCGGCGGCGCACCGGTCGCGGCCTCGCGATAGGCCCGCTCCAGCGCGTCGTAACCCTCGCCGATATGGAAGGTGCCCGCGAAGGCCTCGCGCGGATCCACCGCATCGCGCAACCGGGGCAGCCGCCGCAGCAGCATATTGATTTTGAGCTGTGCCCCTTCGGGCTTCACCGGCGCGGGCGTGCCCAGCAGCCGGGCCAACTCGTGCGGAGCGGCATTGACCAGGACATGGCCCGCGCCGACCGCGCCGCCGTCGTAGCGCACCTCCGCGCGCACGCCGTCGGATTCGATCGCGGTCACCTCGCGGTCGGTGACCAATTCCGCGCCCGCGGTGCGAGCGGCCGCCGCGAGTGCGTCGGTGAGCGCGCCCATGCCGCCGACCGGCACATCCCAGTCACCCGTGCCGCCGCCGATGACGTGATAGAGGAAGCAGCGGTTCTGCCGCAGTTCTGGATCGTGCGCCGAGGTGAAGGTGCCGATCAGCGCGTCGGTGAGTACCACCCCGCGCACGGTGTCGTCGGTGAAGGTCGCCTCGATCGTCTCGCCGAGCGGCCGTTCGAAGATCGCCTCCCACGCCACGGCGTCGTCGACGACGCGCGACAGTTCGGCGCGGGTCGGCAACGGTTCGGTCAGGGTCGGGAACACCCGCTGCGCCAGCCGGGCGGTCATCGCGTAGAACCGTTGCCACGCTTGATGATCCGCGTCCGAACCGGTGAGCCGCGCGAAACTCGTCCGGGTGCGATCGGCGTCCGCGGTATCCACCAGCAGTCCGCCCTCGCCGACGGGGGTATAGGAGGATATGCGCCGCCGCCGCGTCTCGAACCGCAGTCCCAACTCCCCGACGAGCTGTCGCGGCAGCAGACTCACCAGATACGAGTACCGCGACAACCGGGCGTCGAAATCCGGGAACACCCGCTCCGAGACCGCCGCGCCGCCGGTGTGCGATCCGCGCTCGAGGACCAGTACCGAGCGCCCGGCGCGGGCCAGATAGGTCGCCGCCACCAGTCCGTTGTGGCCGCCACCGACGATGACGACGTCGTAGCTAGTTGGCATCTGCCCTGGATACCACGTTCAGCGCGCCTTGGTGGCGAGCAGATATCCCTGCGGTCCCTTTTCGTCCGGATCGGCCGCGCGGGCCATTCGCGCGACGGTGCTGAAGCCGTTGTCGCGCAGAACCTCCTCCAGGCCGGGTACCGACCACCAGTACGCCCGAGCCACCGTGTGCTCGCGCGCGATCACGGTGACGGGTTCGTCGACGGTCTGGAACGCCAGCAGCAGATGTCCGCCCTCGGTGAGAGCCCGGGCGAATTTCGACAGGATCGCGGGCACGTGCTCCGGTGGGGTGTGAATGATGCTGTACCAGGCCACGATTCCACCCAGCGAGCCGTCGGGCAGGTCCAGGTCTTCCATGGCCGCGACTCCGAAGCTCAATCCGGGATAGGCGGTCCGAGCCAGTCGGATCATTTCCGGCGACAGATCGATGCCGGATATCTCGACTCCCAGCGCGTCCAGATGCGCGGTGATCCGGCCGGGTCCGCAGCCGACCTCTACGACGGGCCCCCGGACCACGTCCGCGAACACCCGCAGCATCGCCCGATCGAACGGCTGCCTGTCCATCAAACCCTCGACGAACGCCACATAGCGTTCGGCCATCGCGTCGTAGCCGTCGCGCGTGGCCACCACGTCCGTTCGCTCATCGGTCACCGAATCCCGCACCGCCCCACCCTATCCCGGCCGCACCGGCACAATCGCGATATGGAGACGCTCGGATCGAAGACGGTCTATACCAATCCCTGGATGGAGGTCCGCGAGGACAGCGTGCGCCGGGCCGACGGATCCACCGGCATCTTCGGGGTCGTTTCCTTTCCCGATTTCGCCCTGGTGGTGCCGATGGACGGCGATCGGCTGCATCTGGTCGAGCAGTTCCGCTATGCGCAGCAGCGTCGATGCTGGGAATTCCCGGCGGGGGCGCTGCCCGGGCGCGCGGCGGGCGATCCGACCGATCTCGCGCACCGGGAACTGCGGGAGGAGACGGGGTTGCGGGCGGGCCGGATGGTCCGGCTGGGCGCGGTCGACGTGTCGACCGGCTGCATCGCGCAGCGCGGTGAGGTGTATCTGGCGACCGAACTCACCGAGGGCGAGCCCGAGCGCGAACTCGAGGAACAGGACATGCGGTCGGCCTGGTTCGATCGCGGGACGGTCGAGCGGATGATCCGCACGGGCGAGATCACCGATTCCCAGACCATCGCCGCGTATTCGCTGCTGTTGCTGCACGAGCGGCACTGAGCGAAAAGGAACGGGCGCCTCGACCAGTGTCGAGGCGCCCGCTGTCGGGGGTGCTGTGTTTATCGCACGGCCGTGGTGGTCGCCGCCGCGGACGGCGTGGTCGTGGGCGTCGTGGTCGGTGCGGTCGTGGTCGGCTTGGCCGATTCGGTCGTGGTCGGCGCGACCGTGGGGGTGGTGGTCGGTGCGGATGTGGTCGCCTCGGGAGTGGTTGTCGCCGTGGCGGATCCGGACGTGGTCGCCGGGGTGGTGGTCGCGGTCGTGGTCGCCGCGCCGCCGGTGGTGGTCGCGGTGCTGGTCGCCGCGGCCGAGGTGGTGGTGACCGGCGGGTTCGTCTTCTCCTTCTTGGCGGAGTCGGCGGCCTTGTACGCGGCGTCCAGATCGGCGGCGTTGGGCTGGTAGTTCGTATCGACCTGCTTGCCCGCCTGCGCCTCCTGGGCCAGATGGGTGAGCCAGGCCGCCGCGTATTCGGCCGAGGTCATCGGTCGCCCGTTGGCCTGATCGGCGTTCTTCCAGTAGTCGAAGTGATGACCGCTGGCATTGGGGCCGAGAGTGAGGTTGTACGGATCGCTCATGACGACCGGAATGGTGTTCTGGTTGGTCACGATGAGGCCGACGATCTCGTTGAAGACCTTCTGCGGCAGATAGGCCAGCGGGGACATCTGATCCTTGGCGATGGCATCGGCCTTCGGCGCGGGCGGCGGCGTCTGGCCCGGCTTGTAGGCGGGATCCGAGACTCGCAGCAGCACCGACAGGAAGGTCTCGTCGCTGGCCATCCAGTTCGGCTGGGTGGAGATGTAGTTGAATGCGTTGAACGCGATCTTGCCGAGGGTGACCGCGACGTCCTGACCGGTCGCCGGATTCAGCCCCTCCCTCTCCAACTTGTCGGCATTGATCTGGCGGCCGACATTGACCACCAGCTGCAGCAGCGAGATGTTCTGCGGCGCGGCGCAGGTCAGATCGCCCTCGGAGCAGAACGAGGCGACCTTGCCGTTCAGCTTGCCGAAGCCGCCGGCCTGACCGGGCAGCGCGCCCTGACCGGAAATCGGCGACACAGTGCCGTTCTGGTACTTCTGATCGAAGTTGTCCGGATGGGTCGGATCCTTCGCGCCGATGAACGGCCCGTCACCCGCCGAGCGGCCCGAATCGGCGAGGATCACAACGCCGTTGACCTTGTTCGGATCGACGATGCCGTAGTTGCCGTCCTTGTCGGCTTCCTGATTGCCGATCTGCATGGCGACCCGGCGCACGACGTCCGCGCCCTCGCTGTAACCGACGATCGCGAATTTGGTGTCCGGGCAGGCCTTGCGGATCTCGGTCATGACCCGTTCGGTATTCGCGACACCGGCATTGACCGCATCCTCGTAGGTCGCCATATTCGCCGGATATGCGATGTACATGGCGGCATAGGAATTGGGGTCGCTCACCGCGCCCGCGGGAGCGTTGACGATCGGGTCCTCCCAGTGGCTGCTGTAGTCACTGGCCGCCGCGGCGGGCAACTCCTCGCCGTGCGCCCCGACCAGCAGCTTCGTGGTTCCGGCCGCCGGGCTGTCGCCGCGTCCGGCCACCGAGATGGTCACCATGTCATGGCATTCGGTGACGGAGGCTTTCAGCTGCGTATCGGCGGTGCGGGTGGCATTCGTCGACGGCAGCAGCGCGACCGCGACGATCGCCGCCACCCCCAGCGTCGCGGGCGCCGCGATCGCCGAGGCGATCCGGTGCCGCACCAGGAACTCGCGGAAGGACATGTCCCTATCCCCATTTCATAACCGAGAAGCAAATACGAACAGGCCCCCCGACGGGCCATGTGCCATCAGAGACGTCGTAAAACAGGCCGCCGGTGTTACCGTGTGGCATCGGTTATGGGCTCGAGATCGGCTTTCTCCGACCTCGAGCGCGGGTCAAGCCCCTGAAAACAACTGCATTCGATCAGTCGTCCGCGACCAGTCGCAGCCGCCGCGCAAGATCGGATACGAATATCCGCTCCGGATCGACGGTCGCGCGGATACGCCGCCACTCGTCGAGTCGCGGATACATGGCGGAGATCAACTCGGGTGTCGTGCGCGATTCCTTGGCGAAGTACAGCCGACCGCCGGCCGCAAGCACCCGACGATCCAGTTCGGCGCAGAACTCGTTCAGGCCCGGTGCGAGCGGAAAGTCCAGGCTCAGCATGAATCCCGGATGTGGCCAGGACAGCGGTGCCGGACTACTCGAGCCCATGCGTTTGAACACGTTGAGAAATGACCTGTGCCCGGAATGCGCGATCGCTCGCACGGCCTCGGCCAGTCGATCTTCCGCGCCGAACGGCATCGAGAACTGGTACTGCAGAAAACCGCGACGTCCGTAGGCGCGGTTCCATTCCCCGATCACATCCAGTGGATGGAGGAACTGCGTGATGTTCTGGATCTGACCGCGGGCCTGCTTACCGAAGACGCGATAGGTGAGCTCACCGCCGATTCGTGTGGTCAGGTTGTTGACCATTCCGCTGGGGAAGATGTCGGGCACGGTGAGCAGTTGAGGCGCGGCGAAATGCAGCGGATCGCGGCGGAGCTTGACCGGTAGTTGATCGACGGTCGCGAGGTTTCCGCGGCTGAAACCCGCCCGGCCCAGCTTCGCATCTGTACTGATCGTGTCCGGCACGGCCACCGAGTATTCGTAGCCTTCGTCCGACCCGTCGGTCAGCAGCCGCATCGTCTCATCGAGATTGCGGGTCCGCTCGCAATCGACGATGAAGTACGCGGTCTCGGTGTGCTTCATCCGCACTCGCGCCCGCAGCACGATGCCGGTCAGGCCCATGCCGCCGACGGTGGCCCAGAACAGTTCCGCCTCGTCGCCTTCCGGTGCGAGCGTGCGCACCGAGCCGTCGGCGATGAGCAGATCCAGGGACAGCACGTGATTGCCGAAGCTGCCGTGCGAATGATGGTTCTTGCCATGGATATCCGAGGCGATCGCGCCCCCGACGGTCACCTGCCGGGTACCGGGAAGCACCGGAACCCACAGTCCGAACGGCAGTACCGCGCGCATCAGCGCGTCCAGGCTGACCCCCGCGTCGACGTCGACGACGCCGCTGTCGGGATCGATATCGTGAATGCGGGCCAGGGCGGTCATATCGATGACCAGGCCACCGCCGTTCTGCGCCGGATCGCCGTAGCTGCGGCCCAGGCCCCGAGCGATGACCCCCCGTGGTCCGGCCGTGCGGACAGCGCGTGCGATCGCGTCGATATCGGGCGTGGAAAGCACTCGTGCCACGGTCGGCGCGGTCCGACTCCAGCCCGACAACGGGCGTCGATCAATCACCGACCCACTACTAGTGTAATTCACTGGGACCACCATACCGGTCGTGGATGCGCATATTGGCGGATTACCGCTAATCGACTTGACCGGCAACCTATTCGATGTCATTATTAATAGGGGAACGCACTCGATAATTGGTGCAAATATTGTCGTGCTCTCGACATTCTTCCAATCGGGGTGTAATTTAGGAATCCGCACCGGGGCGCGTGCTGTCCGACTCTCGAAATACGAATCGACCGTGGATTCGGCTTTGTCTGCATGCCGATTACCACCCGTTGTTTGTCGAGTCAGGTCCGGATGTCGCGGGCGCGGTGCACAGGAAAACCTCCGACAGGACAAGCAGATACCGGGCCGACCGCACGCGGGTGCGGGCGGTGCGAGGTGCTGGAAGGATGTATCTTGAAGCGCGTTTCGTTCGCCAAACTCCGTGAGCCACTGGATGTCCCGGGGTTGCTGGAGGTGCAGACCGATTCGTTCGCGTGGCTCGTCGGCCAGGGCCTGGCGGAGCTGCTCGCGGAGATGAGTCCCATCGAGGACTTTGCCGGGACGATGTCGCTGACGCTGTCCGATCCTCGCTTCGAGGAGGTCAAGGCCTCGGTCGAGGAGTGCAAGGACAAGGATTTGACCTATGCGGCGCCGTTGTTCGTCACCGCGGAGTTCATGAACAACAACACCGGCGAGATCAAGTCGCAGACGGTCTTCATGGGCGATTTCCCGATGATGACGAGCCGGGGCACATTCGTCGTCAACGGCACCGAGCGCGTGATCGTCGCACAGCTGATCCGCTCGCCCGGCGTCTACTTCGACGAGACCGTGGACAAGGGCACCGAGAAACCGCTGCACAGCGCCCGGGTCGTCCCCTCGCGCGGCGCGTGGCTGGAATTCGACATCGATAAGCGCGACACCGTCGGTGTGCGCATCGATCGCAAACGCCGCCAACCGGTAACGGTGCTGCTCAAGGCCCTCGGATGGACCGCCGAACGGATCACCGAGCGGTTCGGCTTCTCCGGGATCATGATGTCGACGCTGGAGAAGGACAACACCTCCGGCCTCGACGAAGCGTTGCTCGACATCCATCGCAAGCTGCGTCCGGGCGAGCCGCCGACCAAGGAGTCCGCGCAGACCCTGCTGGAGAACCTGTTCTTCAACGAGAAGCGCTACGACCTCGCCCGCGTCGGCCGCTACAAGATGAACAACAAACTCGGCCTGCACGCCGATATCGTCGGAACCCCGGTGCTCACCGAGGAGGACCTCGCCGCGATCGTCGAATATCTGCTGCGGCTGCATCAGGGCGACAATGTGATGACCGCCCCGGGCGGCGTCGAGGTCCCGGTGGAACTCGACGATATCGACCACTTCGGCAATCGGCGGCTGCGCACCATCGGCGAATTGATCCAGAATCAGCTGCGTTTGGGTCTGTCGCGCATGGAACGCGTTGTGCGCGAGCGCATGACGACCCAGGACGTCGAGGCGATGACGCCGCAGACCCTGATGAACATCCGTCCCGTCGTGGCGGCGATCCGGGAGTTCTTCGGCACCTCCCAGATGTCGCAGTTCCTCGACGAGCGCAATCCGCTCGCGAGCCTCACCCAGAAGCGCCGCCTGTCGGCGCTCGGACCGGGTGGCCTGACCCGCGAGCGCGCCGGACTCGAGGTGCGCGATGTGCACTACAGCCATTACGGGCGCATGTGCCCGATCGAGACGCCGGAGGGGCCGAGTATCGGTCTGATCGGCTATCTGTCGGTATACGCGCGGGTCAATCCCTTCGGATTCATCGAGACGCCGTATCGGAAGGTGATCGACGGCGTGGTCACCGACGAGGTCGACTACCTGTCGGCCGATCAGGAGGACCGCCACATCGTGGCGCAGGCCAATGAGCCGCTCGATGCCGCCGGCCGCTTCATCGCCGATCGAATCGCGGTGCGGCGCAAGAATTCCGAGGTCGAACTCGTCGCCTCGGCCGATGTCGACTATATGGATGTGTCACCGCGGCAGATGGTTTCGGTGGCCACGGCCATGATCCCGTTCCTCGAGCACGACGACGCGAACCGCGCCCTGATGGGCGCCAATATGCAGAAACAGGCGGTGCCGCTGATCCGTTCGGAGGCGCCGCTGGTGGGCACCGGTATGGAAATGCGCGCCGCCATCGACGCCGGTGATGTCGTCCTCAGCGAGAAAGCCGGTGTGGTGGAGGAGGTTTCGGCCGATTTCATCACGGTGATGGCCGATGACGGCACCCGCAGATCCTATCGGCTGCGCAAATTCGCCCGGACGAATCAGGGCACCTGCGCCAATCAGCGTCCGATCGTCGACGAGGGCGATCGGGTCGAGGCCGGTGTGGTGCTGGCCGACGGTCCCAGTACCGACGACGGTGAGATGGCGCTCGGTAAGAATCTGCTGGTGGCGATCATGCCGTGGGAGGGTCACAACTACGAGGACGCGATCATCCTGTCGCAGCGCCTGGTGGAGGAGGACGTGCTCACCTCGATCCATATCGAGGAGCACGAAATCGACGCCCGTGACACCAAATTGGGCGCGGAGGAGATCACCCGCGACATTCCGAATATGGCCGACGATGTGCTGGCCGATCTCGACGAGCGCGGCATCATCCGGATCGGCGCCGAGGTTCGCGACGGCGACATCCTGGTCGGCAAGGTCACCCCGAAGGGTGAGACCGAGCTGACGCCCGAGGAGCGGTTGCTGCGCGCGATCTTCGGTGAGAAGGCGCGAGAGGTACGGGATACGTCGCTGAAGGTGCCGCACGGTGAGTCCGGCAAGGTCATCGGTATTCGGGTGTTCTCGCGTGATGACGACGACGATCTGCCGCCGGGCGTCAATGAGCTGGTCCGGGTGTACGTGGCGCAGAAGCGCAAGATCCAGGACGGCGACAAGCTCGCCGGACGACACGGCAACAAGGGTGTGATCGGCCGAATTCTGCCGAAGGAGGATATGCCGTTCATGCCCGACGGCACTCCGATCGACATCATCCTCAATACCCATGGCGTGCCGCGGCGTATGAACATCGGCCAGATTCTGGAGACGCATCTGGGCTGGGTCGCCAAGGCGGGCTGGAAGATTCGGCTCGCCGGTGACGACCGTCCCGACTGGGCGCGGCGCATGCCCGAGGAATTGCTGTCGGTGGGGCCCGATACCAATGTCGCGACACCGGTTTTCGACGGGGCCCGCGAGGAGGAGCTCGCCGGACTGCTGGCCTCGACACTGCCCAATCGCGACGGTGAGGTCATGGTCGGGCCGGACGGTAAGGCGACACTGTTCGACGGCCGGACCGGCGAGCCGTTCCCGTATCCGGTCGCGGTCGGCTACATGTACATCCTGAAGTTGCACCACCTGGTCGACGACAAGATCCACGCGCGTTCGACCGGTCCGTACTCGATGATCACCCAGCAGCCGCTCGGTGGTAAGGCGCAGTTCGGTGGTCAGCGCTTCGGTGAGATGGAATGTTGGGCCATGCAGGCCTACGGCGCCGCCTACACCCTGCAGGAACTGCTGACCATCAAATCCGACGATATCGTCGGCCGCGTCAAGGTGTACGAGGCGATCGTCAAGGGCGAGAACATCCCCGAACCCGGTATCCCGGAGTCGTTCAAGGTCTTGCTGAAGGAACTCCAGTCGCTGTGCCTGAACGTGGAGGTGCTCTCGGCGGGTGCGACGGTCGAATTGCGCAATGACCGCGACGACGAGGTCGATCGCGCCGCGGCCAATCTCGGAATCACCTTGTCGCGCAATGAATCCGCAGCAATCGACGATCTGTCGAGCTGACGCTGTGCGCGGGCAATGAGAATTCCATCAGACGTGCCATCAGTCCCGGCGCGACGCCCGCGAACCACCGTGTCAGGCGACTGCTCAACGACGGCACCACCGTCGCCTTTCCGCGGGCCGCACCGAGCAGCAGCGCCCGCGCGACGGCATCGGCGGTGATCGGCGTACCGCTGTTCAAGGCCGCCAATTCCGCTGGCCTGGTGGCTGATTCACCGGCCAGCTGCGGCGTGTCGACATCCGGCGGCAGCACCACGGTGACCGCGCTGCCGCCGCTGTCGGCCATCGGCGTGGACTATCTGTTCGAGCCCGATGTACTCGTCGAGGTCGAGGCGTTCGCCGTACTCGACTGAACCGGAATGTCGATACCGCGCGCGCCGCTCCGACGTCTCGGGTGAGGATGGGCCGACCGGCGCGTCCGCAGCCTGGCACAAGGAGCCGATGATGAAGTACGTGATCCTGATTCACTCCAACCCGCAGCCGTGGGGACATCCGACCTCGGACTATCTACCCGAATATCAGGACATGTCGCAGGCCGAGCGGGATCGGGTGAACTCCGATTTCGAGAAGCTGCTCGGCGAACTGCACGAGAAGGGGGAGCTGATCACGGGCGAGGCGCTGGGCGCGCCTGAATCCTCGCGACTGTATCGGTGGGGTGATGGCAAACCGCTCGTCACCGACGGTCCGTATTCGGAGGCCAAGGAGCATTTGGCCGGATTCTTCCTCATCGATGTGGACAGTCGTGCGCGGGCCGAGGAGATCGTCGCGCATTTCGCCGGACCGGGCGAGACCGTCGAATTGCGGCCCACCATGCGGCCGGGCGGTGACGATCAATGAGTGTGCGGGTGGTCGAGGATGTGTGGCGGCGCGAGTCGCCGCATATCCTCGCCGCCCTGCTGCGCAGGCACGGTGATCTCGGCGACTGTGAGGACGCCGCGCAGGAGGCCGCCGAAGCGGCCGCGCGGCAATGGGATCGCGACGGCGTGCCCGACAATCCGCGCGGCTGGCTGATCCGGGTCGCCTCGCGGCGGCTGATCGACCGGCTGCGGGCCGACCGGGCACGGGCGGGGCGCGAGGAAGCCGTGGCCGTCGCGCAGCCGGGCGATGCGTATCTCGCGCCACCGGCCGATCACGCGCGACCCGCCGCGGAGGATGATCGGTTGCGGCTGTTTCTGCTGTGCTGTCATCCGAGCCTGAGTCGCTCCTCGCAGGTCGCCCTGACCCTGCACGCGGTCGCCGGTTCGACCACCGCGCAGCTCGCCGCAGCGTATCTGGTGCCGGAACGCACCATGGCACAGCGTCTTTCGCGCGCGCGTGCGACGCTGCGCGCGGCCGGTGCGGTATTCGAGCTCCCGGCCGATACCGAACTGCCCGCGCGCATCGCGGCCGTACTCGACGTCTGCCATCTGCTGTTCACCGAGGGGCATACGCGTTCGGACGGCGGCGCACTGGTGGATTCGGATCTGGCCGAGGACGCGATTCGCCTCACCCGGCAGTTGCACACGGCGCTGCCCGATCACGACGAGGTCGCGGGCGCGCTGGCCCTGATGTTGCTCACCCATGCCCGCGCGTCCGCCCGAACCGTCGGCGGAGAACTGATACCGCTGGCCGAACAGGACCGCTCCCGATGGGATCCAGAGCAGATCGCCGAGGGTGTGCACATCCTCGAAAAGGTGTTGCCGCGTGGGCATGTCGGCCGGTTCCAGCTACAGGCCGCGATCGCCGCCGTGCACGCTGAGGCGAGCGCCTGGGAGAGCACCGACTGGCGGCAGATCAGCGTGCTCTACGCCATGCTCACCCGTGTAGCGCCCAGTCCGATCGTGACGCTCAATCGGGCGGTGGCGATCGGTATGTCGGTGGGTGCCGCGGCCGGTTTGGCGCTGGTCGAGCCGTTACTCGACGATCCGGTCATGCGACGGCATCACCGAACCCATGCCGTGCGCGCCCATCTGCTGGAAATGTCCGGCGACCCGGTGTCGGCCGTCGAAAGCTATCGCCAAGCGGCCCGGCTCACCGCCAGCCTGCCCGAACAGCGCTACCTCAATGCTCGAATGCGCCGACTCGAACCGAAGCGAGTCGACTATCGCGCCGCGCCATAGGCGGCCATCACGATGCTCAGGCCGCGATCGTCGCCCAGCGGTCCCTGCTCGAGCATGCGGTTCATCACATACGAAACCGTCAGGCGTGCATCGAGATCGACGGTGACGATCGAACCGCCCCAGCCGCCCCAGGTGCACATCCGTCCCTGCAGGGCGTAGCCCATGCCGTAGCGCACCCGGGTGCCCAGTACCTCGTCCTCGCCGAGGAACTGTTCCTCGAGTACGCGCTCGCAGCCCGCCTCCGACAGCAGTCGCGCGCCGCGCGCCCGGCCGCCGCAGGCGAGTACCGACTGCACGGCGGCGACCGACCGCGCGTTGCCGTAACCGTTCACCGAGGGGATCTCCGCCCTGCGCCACGCCTCGGTGTCGGCGATTCGCGCCGGGATGGGCGGATTTCCGGGGCCCCGGGCGACGATTTCGGGCGGTCGGGTCTCGGGCGGGATGATCGAGGCGGCCCGGTGGTCGTGCTCGGCGGCCAACCCGATGTGGAAATCCGCGCCCAGTGGACCGGCGACCTCCTCGGCGAAGTACACCCCGAGGCTGCGGCCGGTCGCCCGGCGGACGATCTCGCCGATCAGATACCCCTGGGTCACCGCGTGATAGCCGCCCGCCACGCCGGGCTCCGAACTCGGAACCTGTTCTGCCAGTAGGGTTGTCATCCGCTGCCAGTCGTAGAGCTGTTCGGTGCGCACCGGCTCGCGCCACGTGGCCAGGCCCGAGGTATGGCCGAGTACATGCCGCACCAGCACCTTTTCCTTGCCCGCGGCGGCGAATTCGGGCCAGTACCTCGCCACCGGCGCGTCCAGGTCGATCTCGCCGCGATCGGCGAGGATCAATGCGCACAGTGCGGCCATCGTCTTGGTGGTGGACCAGACGCAGGTGATCGTGTCCCGCTCCCACGGCCGAGTGCGCTCGGCATCGGCGTACCCGCCCCAGATATCCACTACCGGTTCGTCGTTCAGGTATACCGCGACGGACGCGCCGACATCTCGATCGTCCAGCGACGCCGACAGGGCCTCTCGCACGACGTCGAATCGCTCGTCACAGGCACCCTCGATCTGGGCCATGAGCGGTACCCAACTCGGTTTTCTCGTTTCGCGCCAGTGAATTTCGGCGCGCCAGCCTGCTTGCCGTTCTATTGCGGGCCGAGGTTCTCAGGCGCGGAGCTCGGCGACGAATTCGGTCAATCGGTTGTCCGCGGCCGCCTCGTTCAGGGCCTCGGTCACGGCCTTCCGGTAGGTCGGCTCGGCCTTCGCGTGCAGCGCGCGCCCCTGCTCGGTGATCACGGTGTAGACGCCGCGGCGGTCCTTGGGGCACAGGTCGCGCTGGGTGAGCCCGGCTGATTCGAGGCGGGCGACCAGGCGGCTGACCGAACTCTGGTTGAGCCCGACCAGTTCGGCCAACTCCTGCATGCGCAGCTCACCGTCGTCGGCGTGCACGAGCTGACACAGGGCCTGATACTCCGACATTCCGATCCCGTGCCGCCGCTGCATCTCCTTGGCCAGCCGTTGGCTCACCATGCCGTGCAGCGTCACGACCCGATCCCAGACCACCGTGTCCATGCCCCACCGCCTTCCTGTTGACATCAGATTACATGCAGTGACAATATCTGCATGCACCTACATTAATTGCATGTGCATACAGATACTGGAGGACCGCCATGACCGCCCAGCGCGCCGAGAAGATCGCCACCACCCCCGATTGGTATGAGCCGTACAAGATTTCGCAGGCCATCAAGGCGAACGGCCTCATCCACGTATCGGGTCAGGCGGGCATCGACGAGCGGGGACGCACCGTCTCCGACGACTTCCTGACCCAGGGGCGACAGGCGTTCGCCAATATCCGCAAGGTGCTGGCACAGGCCGGAGCCCACCTGGACGATGTGATCAAGGTCGGCATCTTCGTCACCGATATGGCCGCCAACCTCGACAAGGTGATTCAGCTCCGCGGCGAGTTCCTCGTCGAGCCCTACCCCGCCGACACCCTGCTCGAGGTCTCCTCCCTCGCCCAGCCCGACTGGCAGATCGAGGTGGAGGTCACCGCCCTGGCCCGCTGAGCAGCGGTGAATTGGTCGCCCACCCTTGCGTATTCGTGGTGACCCCGCTGCTGCGCGAGATCCGGCCCGGCGCCTATGACCGACTGCTCGCGGTGGTGATCGATCCGATGAGTTACGGCAGGGTGTACCTGCTCGGGGATGCGGCGCATATCGTTCCGCCGATGAGCGCCAAGGGAATTCATCTCGCCCTGCACGACGCCGAGGTGCTCGCCCGCGCTGTCATCGACCACATCCACAGGGACGATTCGACGCTGCTCGGCGAGTACTCCGCCTTCCGCAGGCAGATCGCCCGGGCCGAACTGGAACGCCAATCCAGCTCGCGCGCAGCGGGCAAACTCTTCGGAGAACTGCTCGCCGGAATCAATTGAGTGCCGACGGATCGGGCACGATGATCGGCTTCCCGCCACCGTGGCGTCCGGAACCGAAGGCCTTCGGTGCCTCCGACAGCGGATAGCGGGGACCGACCAGAACGCGCAGACTGCCCTCGCGGACGAGGTTCACCAGCTCTGCCAGCCGAACTCGGTCCGCTTCGACGACGAAGAAGATCGTCCGGCCATCGCGCGGCCTGGCCTCTGAGGGCTCGCTGATGGTGACCAGGGTGCCACCCGCGCGGACCAATCCGGCCGAGCGTTCGAGGATCTCTCCGCCGAACACGTCCAGGACCACGTCGACTTCGCCGACGTCCTCCAGACGCTCGGTCTGCAGGTCGACGAAGGCGTCGGCGCCCAGATCGAGTGCGACGTCACGGTTACCGGCGCGGCCCGTGCCGATAACCCGCGCGCCTGCCCTGTGCGCGAGCTGCACCGCGATCGATCCCACGCCGCCCGCCGCGCCGTGGATCAGGACGGTCTGCCCGGGTTGGATCCGGGCGTGGTCGAACAGCGCCTGCCACGCGGTCAGACCGGAGACCGGCAAGGCGGCGCCGACGGTGTGGTCGACGTCCGCCGGGAGGGGTGCGAGGTTGCGGGCCTCGACCGCGGTGTACTCGGCGAGCGATCCGTCTCGGGTCCAATCGGCGAGCCCGAACACCCGCTGTCCGACAGTGAGACCGGTGGTGCCGTATCCGAGTTCAGCCACGACGCCCGACAATTCGTGACCGGGCACGCTGGGGGTCCGATCGCGGCCCGCTCGGTCCGTCCAAGTTCCCGGCCAATCCAGTTCGCCGGAGGTGAAGCCGGCCGCGCAGACCCGCACGATGACGTCGTTCTCGGCAGCGTGTGGGTAGGGGTGATCAGTCAGGGTCAAACCATCGAGCCCGGCTGCTTGGTCCTTGACGGTGATGGCCTTCATGTCCCCAGACGTTAATCCGTTTTCGGGTCGAAACCTGGGTTCAGGCCAATCGGCCGGTACGAATCGCCGCACGGAAGGCATTCATGAGGTCGGCGCGAACATTGCGGCCGATACGGCCTATATGCAGGTCGAGGCCGGACGTCCGGGTGCCATGACCCCCGTGCGCGGTCACATCGGGGAATGATACGGATCGATCACACGAGGCCGGCGAATCCGGCACGAGTTCTTCATATTTCGTCGCCATGGTCTCGCGTCGCACCGCCGGCGAGCAGGCCGTCGATGACGACGTCGATGGCGACGCGGAAGCGCTGCTCGGCATCGCCGGTGACGAGCTCGGTGGCGTACGTGGTGAGCAGCGGGAACCGGTCGCGCGGGAGGCCGGTGAAAGTCGCGTAGCTCGCGTCGCCCGGTTCGCCGCTGTTGGCGCGCCGCATATCGGGCTCGACGGCGGAGTGGGTCACCAGGGTCGCGAAGATGTCGGTGGCCCAGGCGGCTTGCTGGGGCGCGATCCCGCCGGCGAGCAGGATTCCCAGCTGGTTCTCGACCAACTGCAGGCTCGCGTCGGTGGCTGGCGCCTCGGCCATGAGCGTCGTGGCGATTCCAGGATGCGTAACCAGTGCACGCCGGACGCGTTCGAGCAGCGCGTGCAATTGCTCGCGCCAGCGCGTGGGGTCCGGCGTCTCGAGTTCGACGGTGGCGAAGACGCGCTGCTGCATCGCCTGGATCAGGCCCTCGCGTCCGGAGACGTAGACGTAGAGCGAGGAAGGTCCGGTGTCCAGGGCGGCCGCGACCTTCCGCATCGTGACCGCCTGCAGGCCCTCGGACTGCAGCAGTGTCAGCGCTGCGTCCACGACGACGTCCACGCTCAGCGGCGCCTTGGCGGGGCGGTCACGGGTCGAGCGCTGGCGGCTCGTGGGGTTCATCGGTGGGGGGAACTCCTGAGAGTGACGTGGTGAACAGTGGCGGGCCTGGTGGACCGACTTCAGTCTAGCGTACTCTGTTCGTTACGAACGACGTTCGTTACGAACGATGTTCTACCAGCTCTACCTCATCTCCCGGAGGCACCTCATGGCCACCAGCCACAACCGCAAAGTCCTGTTCGGCCTCGGACTCGAGAACGGCATTCACCAGGTGCGCGACATGCACCGGCACGCCCGCGGCGCCGACGAGGCCGGTCTCGATTTCTTCAGCCTCAGCGACCACCCCACAGCCGCGGATCGGGTCGACGCGTACGCCACGCTCGGCTTCGTACTGGGCGCGACCAGCACGATCAGCGGCGGCGTGATCTGCACGAATCTGTTCAGCCGCCCCGCGCCCATGCTCGCGCGGACCATTGCCGGATTGTCCGCGCATTCCGGTGATCGGGCGATTCTCGTGCTCGGAGCGAACGGGTCTCCGTCGGAAGTCGACCCACTCGGTATCCCTCGCCTGTCGCCCGGTGCGCGCATTCGTTGCCTGGAGGAGGCGATCATCGTCGTGAGAGCCCTCACCGGCGGCGGTGAGCCGGTCACCTTCGACGGCGAGTTCTATCAGGTCACCGCCCTGATGCCGACTCCGTCACCCACGCCGCCGATCTGGGTGGGCGTGGGCGGCCCGAAGGGCCTGGCCGTCACCGGACGCCGCGCGGACGGCTGGATCCCGCCACATGCGGCAGACTGGCGAAGCGAGCTGGTCGCCTCGGCGCGACCAATCATCGAAGAGGCGGCGGTTTCGGCCGGACGACAGCCGAACGACGTCGGCACTGTCTACCTGGTGGCGGGGCCTGTCACCCGGGACCCGGTTCCGCCGTCGCAGACCCGCGACGCCGGGGGCCGCTGGGCAGGCGGCGGGGTCCAGCAGTGGGTGGAGGAGCTCACCTTCGCCGTACTCGAAGGCGGCGCAACCGGATTCAACTACCTGGTCCGTCCCGGCGAAAGCCATGACGACACATCCCTGCGCCGCTGGACGGACGAAGTCGTACCCGCGGTCCGCGCGGCAATCGCCGAGCGCTGACCGACCGGCGACCCGCCATATCACCGTCGCCTGTAGCGCCGCGGAAGTTGTGGCGTGGTCATGGCCAGGTGGTCTTGGAGTTCGGCGTGCCGGAACTGGTAGACCGGTCCGACGCTGCATAGCAGTCCGAGCCTGTGGGCGTCGTCGAGGAAGGCCATCGTTCGGCGCACGGCAGGAGGCCAAGGTCGAGTTCGCGAGGTTGCCGCTCGCCGAGCCGCCACATCACCTCGCGACGCTGGCGCACACCTACCCCGCCGTGACCGCTGCTACCTCCCCAAAAGCATTGGCAGCGGCCACATTCCACTCATGTTCGGTGAAATCAAGTATCCCCTGGCACACCCGTCCTACTCGGGAGGCGAGTTCTACCGCTCAGATCGAGCGGATCCACAGTTGCCAGCCGCTACCTTGCTGACCATAGACGCAGTCGGGCCGGGTGTCGGAGCTGCCGTACCACGCCTGCCACTTTTCCCCCGCCTGCACGCACGCCGACTGAGTCTCGTACTCGCCGATGAACGTGCCCTCGGCACTCGCGTTGCCCGCCACCGCCCCGACCACAACCAATGCGGCGGCACAGGCCGCAAATGATCTCCATACTGTTCGCATGCCGGCAACCTTGCCAGAATAGGACACCGAATCCATGACCCAAGGATTGGGAGATTGCGGCAGCTATGTGCCCTTATGTAGTGGACGACGGCGGTTACGACCCCGAACCTGAGGTTCCTCCGCGTGCCCCTGAGTGCCCGTTTCCAAACTGATTGTTCAGCGGGATTGTGGGGTGGGGGAGGCGTTACGCGGGCGAATCGACGGAAAAGCCCGCTGGTGAAGCCGACGATTGCGCGGAAACTGCACCACCGCAGCAGGTTTCCGATTCTGGTGGCGCATCCACGATGGGGCGGCTCCCATCCAGGGCTGTTGCGACTTCTGGGACCCTACAGCCGCCGCCGAACGTCAACCCCGTGCCATGTCCACGAAACGACTGAGGTGCAGCTGGTGGGCGACCGTGATGGTGGCGGTGGGGCCGTTTCGGTGTTTGCCGAGGATGAGGTCGGCCTCGCCGCCTCGGGGGTCGTCGCGTTCGAAGGCGTCCGGGCGGTGCAGCAGGATGACCATATCGGCGTCCTGTTCGAGCGAGCCGGATTCGCGGAGGTCGGAGACCATGGGGCGCTTATCGGTTCGCTGTTCGGGACCTCGGTTCAGCTGGCTGATCGCGATGACCGGAACCTCGAGCTCCTTGGCGAGCAGTTTGAGGCTTCGGGAGAATTCCGAGACCTCTTGCTGACGGGATTCGACCTTCTTGCCGGAGGTCATCAGCTGAAGGTAGTCGACCACCACGAGCCGCAGATCGTGACGCTGCTTGAGCCGCCGCGCCTTCGCGCGAATTTCCATCATGGTCATATTCGGCGAATCGTCCACGAACAGCGGAGCTTCGCTGATCTCACTCATCCGCCGCGCCAATTTCGTCCAGTCGTCATCACTCATCCGACCCGCACGCATATCACCGAGCTTGATCTTCGCCTCCGCCGACAGCAGACGCATGACAATCTCGGTGCGACTCATTTCCAGCGAGAAGATGACACTCGCCAAACCATGCTTGATCGAACAGCTCCGCATGAAATCCATTCCGAGCGTGGAATTGTGCGTCGGAACCATGGATCGGCCGGCGAGGTAGAGATGATCGGCATTGTCGACCTCGACGCAGCGTACGGGGATGCTCGCGATGCGTCGCACGTCCACGATGTATCGAGAACCGGAACGGGCCGTGCCGTGGCTCGCGCGGCGTTGCTTGTGCAGCAAGTTCTTTCGGTACAGACCGAAAACTTCGTCGTCGGTCGAGAAGGTCAGTGTGTAGGCCGTCGACGTATGGGCGAACCGACCGGCGACATTCTTGGTCGACATCTGGCAGCGGTATCCCAGACCGACGATCAACTCCTCGACATCACGTGCGAGCTTCTCGTTGGTGACTGTGAACTGGACGGAACCAGCATGTGTGACTGTCCCGTCGGTATCCAGCAATCCGGCGAGCAGACTGCGGCGTTGACGTTCGGAGGCGCGCAGATACTCGATCGGAATGTGCTTGTCGTCGAGTACACCGATCGTGCGCAGCCGAGCCTGCACCGTACCGATCGAATTGCGGCACGTCTGGCACAGACGTAGCCCAATCGAGGGGCCGCCGCAATTGCGGCAGGTCGGTTGCGGAACCGGAGCGGAGAGAAAGCGGGCTTTGCCGCCACAGGATCGACCGCACGTCCGGACTTCGCTTGTGAACGGGACGAATTCGGCTCCGCAAACTACACACGCACGTGCTGGGACGGGTTCGTCCGCAGGAAGTTGCAGGCTGTACCGGAGGATGGCGGTCGACGACGGCACGGCGACTATTCCTTCGCCCTCGATCCGAGCGACGATCTCCGGATCGGCGGTTGTCAGCTGCGCGCAGGCCGAAGTGCCATCGCCGAGCCAAGCGCCGAGCGTGTACGGCGGGACCAGCAGATCACGAGGCGGAAGCTGAAGCGGTCGAGCGTTGGTCACCGAATGGTTCAGTCGTCGATCAGCGGTCTCGCATCGAAGGCTGGCGGCGATCTCCGCGGTGGTGCGTATTGCGGCGGATTGCTTGGCGGAGCGCCGCGATGAACGAGTCTCGGTCAACCATTGATGCTGCTCGTCGGCGATGATCACGGTGCCGTCGGAGAATTCGATCTCATAGCACGGCCGGTCCGACATGACCTCGGTCGTGGCCACGACGCGGGTGGGCCGACCGTCGGCATCGATCAGGTGGTCGCCGACAGCGACCTCGCCCATCGTGGTCCAGCCCGTCGGTGTCGGCAGCGGCGTATCCAGGGCGAGCGCCTTACCGACGCCGGGTCGCGCGGCGACGATGATCATCTGGCCCGGGTGCAGGCCGTTGGTTATTTCGTCGAGTTCGGTGAAACCGGTTGGGACGCCGAGGGACATGCCGCCGCGGCTGGCGATGGAGTCGATTTCGTCCATCGTGGGCTGGAGCAGTTCCTCGAGGGGCATGAAATCGTCGCTGGAGCGGCGCTCGGTGACCTCGTAGATCTCGGCCTGGGCGCGGTCGACGACCTCGGCGACGTCTTGGCCGTCGGCGCCCGCGTAGCCGTACTGGACGATGCGGGTGCCCGCCTCGACCAGGCGGCGCAGAACCGACTTCTCCGCAACGATTTCCGCGTAGTAGGAGGCGTTGGCGGCGGTGGGGACGGTTTGGGTCAGAGTGACCAGATAGGGCGGGCCGCCGATGCGCTTGAGTTCGCCGCGGCGGTCGAGGGCGGCGGCGACGGTGACCGGGTCGGCGGGTTCGCCGCGGCCGTAGAGGTCGAGCACAGCGTCGTAGACGGCCTGATGCGCGGGGCGGTAGAAGTCGCCGGGGCGCAACACCTCCACCACATCGGCGATGGCGTCCTTGGACAGCAGCATGCCGCCCAGCACCGACTGTTCGGCCGCCATATCGTGCGGCGGCTGGCGACCGAAATCCTCACCGGGAGCGTCCTGATAGTCCGAGTGTCCGCGATCGTCGACGACTGCCACCAGACTCGACCGTCCTCTCTCATCACGCCCGGTTCCGAGGTTATCGATGTCTGGTTGTACGCCTCGGGTACGACACGTTCCGGATCCGTACCGAACCGATCGACCCGGGTTGTGCGGGCCTCGTGGCGAGGGCAGCAAACCGATGGTGTGCTCGGTAGGTAACGCGGAACGCGACCGTCCTGGGCGTCGGATCACGACACCGGGAGCCAACCTTAGGGACCGAACTGGGGACTACCAAACCGAAATGTGCACACGTCTGTGGATAATCTGGGGACAGTTCACCCGCTGTTGTGCAGGCCCTGTGTACTACCTGGGGAAAAGGTAGGTCACATCAATGATTCCCACTGATAGCGGGCCATTTTCGAAGCTATCCACCTGTGGATCGATAACGCCTCGGCGTGTCGTTCAAGATGAACAGCCGGGCGTGTTGGGTTAACAGTGCTCTCTCCGGTTATGGCGTGGATCACAATACGGGTGGTCGGTTCCGAAAATTGTCCCCAAACCATCCCGAACTGGGGCTAATTCCGTGACCACCGCGTTCGCGTTGACGGCGCTACCTCGAAGCGACAAGAGAGCTAATCGATAGCTATTTGTTCGGAAGCGCAGCCGAAGGCCACCCTCGGGATGTTCGAGGGTGGCCTTCGGCGAATTCGCTAGGGCAGCGCCGTCACTCGGCGGCGACGACCTGCAGGTCGACCTTGGCGGCGACGTCGGGGTGCAGATGCACCACGATGCCGTGCTTGCCGGTGGTCTTGATATGCGACTTCGGCAGCTCGATGCTGCGCTTGTCGACGACCGGGCCGCCGGCGGTCTTGATGGCGCCCGCGACATCGGCCGAGGTGACCGAGCCGAACAGCTTGCCGGTGCCGGCGGTCTTCACCGACAGCGACACGCCCGTCAGGCCCTCGATGGCCTGCTTGAGCTCGTTGGCGTGGTCCAGGTCGCGCACGCGGCGGGCGTCCTGCGCCCGGCGGATGCCCTCGACCTGCTTCTGCGCGCCCTTGGTGGCGGGAATCGCCAGGCCGCGCGGCAGCAGGAAGTTACGGCCGTAACCGTCCTTGACCTCGACGGTGTCGCCGGGGGCACCGAGGTTGTCCACATCAGCGGTAAGAATCAGCTTCATCGTGTGCCTCCCGTTCTCAGCGAGCCGTGGACACGTACGGCAGCAGCGCTACCTCGCGGCTGTTCTTCACCGCGACGGCGATGTCGCGCTGGTGCTGCACGCAGTTGCCGGTGACGCGACGGGCACGAATCTTGCCGCGGTCACTGACGTACTTGCGCAGCAGTGCCGTGTCCTTGTAGTCGATGTTGACCGTGCCGGTCTTGCTTTCCTTGCAGAACGTGCACGCCTTCTTCTTCAGCACCTTTTCGCGCGCCGGTGCTTTGGCCATTGTCTTACTCCGTAATGCCTGGGAGCCGTGCGTGGCTCCTGGTGAAAGCCGTTGTCTAGAACGGCGGTTCGTCGTCCATGCCGCCCCCGAAGGAGCCAGCCGCGGGGGCGCTGCCCCAGGGGTCGTCGCCGGCGTTCTGTCCGCCGCGACCACCGCCGCTGGGAGCGTTGTTGAAACCCCCACCACCACCGGAGTTACCGCCGCCGCCGAAGCCGCCGCCACCACCGCCACGGGTGGTTTTGTTGACCTTGGCGGTGGCATACCGCAGGGAGGGACCGACCTCGTCGACCTCGAGTTCGACGACCGTGCGCTTCTCACCCTCGCGGGTTTCGTAGGAGCGCTGCTTGAGTCGTCCACTCACGATCACGCGAGAGCCTCGGGTCAGGCTCTCGGCGACATTTTCCGCAGCTTCACGCCAGATGTTGCAGCGCAGGAAGAGGGCCTCGCCGTCTTTCCATTCATTGCTGTTCCGATCGAACACGCGGGGTGTCGACGCGACGGTGAAATTCGCCACCGCCGCTCCCGCGGGCGTGAATCGAAGCTCCGGATCGGCCGTCAAATTTCCGATGACGGTGATGACCGTGTCGCCTGCCATGGTTCCTCCTGGTCTCCGGTGCAGTCCGCATGCACTCGCTCGGTTGCGCTAGAGCCTAGAGACAGGCACCGACGACTACGAGTGTTGATGCGGGGAGAGGGGATTACTTCTTGTCGCGCCGCAGCACCTTGGTGCGCAGCACGGACTCGTTCAGCCCCAGCTGACGGTCGAGCTCGCTCACGGTGTCGGACTCGGCGGTCAGATCGACGACCGCGTAGATGCCTTCACTCTGCTTGGCGATCTCGTAGGCCAGACGACGGCGGCCCCAGATATCGACCTTGTCGACCTTGCCACCCTGCTGGGAGACCACACCAAGCATCTTGTCCAGGTTCGGACCGACGGTGCGCTCGTCCAGGGTCGGATCGAGGATGACCATCACTTCGTAATGACGCACGGGAACCCATCACCTCCTGTGGACTGGAAACGGCCCACGGACGGTCCGTGGGCAGGAGGGTCGTTGCGTCAGCAACCCGACAAGGCTACATGAACGGCCCCCCACCAGCGAAATCGATCTCCACCGTGGAGGAATGCCGGCATCGATGGGGTAACCCACTTATCGTGGTGCCCATGCCGAACCGACCCGTCGCCGATGTCGCCGTGGGCCGGATCGCCGCCGTCACCGCGACCGTGCTGTGCGGGGTGACGTTGGTGTTCGCCTACCTCAACAAGGCTCGCTGCGCGGGTGGCCCGTTTACGGCCGACGGCCGCAGCGAGCTGTTCGACCATGTCAAGGATGCCCGGGTCTGCTACTCCGACATCCAGTACCTGTGGCTGGGTCGCGATATCAACGAGCACGTATTCCCCTATATCAACGGCGGCATCACTCCCGACGGCACGCTGACCGGCGGGGCCGTGGAGTATCCGGTGCTCAGCGGGCTCCTGATGTGGCTCGGCGCGAGCGGCGCCCACGACGACGCGGCCTTCCTGCTGCATTCGGCGCTGTTACTCGCGCCGTTCGCGCTGCTGACGGCGTGGCTGCTGGGACGGATGTCGGGTGCGGCCGCACTGCTGTGGGCCGCGGGGCCGCCGCTGGTGCTCTACGCCTTCCACAATTGGGAACTGCCCGTGGTGTGCACATCGGTGGCGGCGGTGTACGTGGTCACGGCGCTGCACCGATATTCGTTGCGCACCAGAGGAATCGCGGCGGCGGTGCTGCTGGGGATCGGATTCTGCCTGAAGTTGTATCCGGGCATCTTCGTACTGCCGCTGGCGCTGTACGTGCTGGTCGGTGAGGGTGGCCGGAGCCGCGGGCGGCGCTATGACGTGGGTGGCGCGCTGTCCGTGCTGGGCGCGGCGGTGGCCACGGTCGTGGCGATCAATCTGCCGTTCGCGCTGGCCGGATACGAGGGCTGGCGGGCCTCGATCACCTTCCAGCAGTTGCGCCAGGCCGACATCACCACCAATTCGATCTGGTACTGGGGACTTCGGCCGATGTTCGGCTCCTCGCCCGCCAGTGAGGCGTCGTTCCAGGAGGTGGTGTCGGCCGCGTCGCCGATGCTGGTGCTGGGATCGTTCGCGCTGGCGATCTGGCTGGGCTGGCGGCGATTGCAGATCACCGGCCTGTTCCCCTGGGTCGGGGTGAGCGGGGCGATGCTGTGCGGATTCCTGCTGTTCCACAAGGTGCATTCGCCGCAGTACACGCTGTGGCTTATCCCGTTCCTGGTGCTGCTCGAGGTGCCGTGGTCCGCGGTCGGCTGCTATCTGCTGGCCGATGCGGCGATCGGTATCGGGGTGTTCCGATATTTCTACGCGCTCGGCATGGGCTATCCGGCGGAGCTGGAGGAGCGCATCGTGGAATTCGGGGTGTGGGGACGCGCGCTGCTGCTGGTGCTGCTGTTCTTCGCCTTCGTCCGCGCCCGGCCGCGCGGGCGACGCGGTGCGCGGCGTCCGGTCGAACCGGAGCGGACCGGCGAATTGGTCTCGGTCGCTTCCTGATTCAGCGCTCGCCGCGCGCCGCCTGGATCACACCGTCGAGCACCTCGCGGGTCCGATGCAAATCCCTGATACTGGCGTCGATCCGATCCCGTTCGGCGGCAAGGGTTTCGGTCAGCAGGGGCGTGGCCAGCTCACTGGGCGAGCCGTCGGAATCGCGGATGCACGGCAGCAGCTCCGCCAAGGTGCGACTGTGCAGGCCCGCGGCGAACATCTCCTGGATGCGAATCACCCGATCCACCGCCGACTCCGGATATTCGCGCTGCCCGCCTCCGCTGCGGGTGGCCGCGAGCAATCCCTGAGCCTCGTAATAGCGCAGCGAGCGCACACTTACACCGGTGCGTTGGGCCAGCTCACCGATCCGCACGACATCTCTCCTTGCATCTGACATTGATGTCAGGTTCTACCGTACGCCCATGTTGCTGCTCACCGAATTCCGCGCCGATCACCTCGCCCTGCCGAATCGGGTGGTGATGTCGCCCATGACCCGTCTGCGCTCGCTGCCCGACGGTTCGCCCACCGCCGATGTCGTGGACTACTACGTCCAGCGCGCCGAGGCGGGACTCATTGTCACCGAGGGCATCTGGCCGCACAGCTCCGGTCAGAGCGAGGCCTGGGTGCCCGGCCTGCAGACCGAGGCGCATGTGACGGCCTGGCGTCGGGTGACCGAGGCCGTACACGCCGCGGGCGGGCGCATCTTCGCCCAGCTCATGCACGGCGGGCGCAAGGGACATCCGCTGGCCCGCATCGATGGCACGCTGCCCGCGGGACCGTCGGCGGTCTCCGACGAGGATGTGCTGCATCTGATCGATGGCGGTAAGGCGCGTTCGCTCACCCCCCGGGCCATGACCCGCGTCGATATCGCCGCCGCGGTCGAGCATTACGCGGCCGCGGCCCGCAATGCGATGGCCGCCGGATTCGACGGCGTCGAAATCCATGCTGCCAACAGCTATCTGGTCCATCAATTCCTGGCCGACAACACCAATCTGCGCACCGACGAATACGGCGGTTCGATCGTCGGCCGGATGCGATTCGCCCTCGAGGTCACCGATGCCGTTGTGGCGCAAGTTGGTTCGCGGCGCACCGCGATCCGGCTCTCGCCGGGTAATCCGCAGTTCGATATGCGCGAGGCCGATCCGGCGCCGCTGTACCGCGCATTGGTGACCGAATTGAATCGCCGCGATCTCGCCTATCTGCATCTAACCGACAACGATGACTATCCCGCTCTGGCGGATCTGCGCCCGCGCTGGTCGGGTCCGCTGATCGCGAATGTGGGGGAGAACCGCGACGCGACCGACGCGGCCGCCGCCGAACGGACGCTGCGCGCCGGGAACGCCGATCTGGTGTCGTTCGGCCGCGCGTTCATCGCCAATCCCGATCTGGTGCAGCGGATCACCCACGGACATCCGCTGGCATCGATTCGCGAGAACGTTCTGTACGGCCGTACCGCCGAGGGCTACACCGATTACCCGGTATGGTCGACGGATTCGGTGCGCAATGGTTCGGCGGCCTGATTCGGTGCAGAGCGCAAATATCCGGCGACATGGGATGTTTCGGGCAATCACGCGAAACGGAGGCCCGAAACACACCGGCTGATCGTAATTCGGCACGGATGCCGCTACGCTGCCGGACTATGACCCTGATCTCATCGGAGGCGGAGTTCGACGCCGACGCGACCGCCGTGGAGCGCCGCCGTCGACCTGCCTGGATTCAGCGGGTTATCGACTTTCGCCCCGGCACGTTGCATGCGTCGGCGATCGTTTCCTGTGTGGTGGCCTACAAATCGTTCGAGATGTCCTACGCCGCACTACACAACCTGGCCATTCGCAATCTTGTCTCGCCAGACCTGGCCGCGAACGTCCCGATAGTGACCGATGGGCTAATGGTTGGATCCATCATTGCCACGGCCTCGTTCCGCAAGGGCGGACTGGGCTGGTGGTACGCCACTCTGCTGTTCGTGCTGTCGACGTTGCTGTCGGTGGTGGGAAATATCGAGTACGCCCGCGAGATCGGCGGCGACTACGTGTCGATCGGTATTTACGCCGGAATGCCGATGACGATGATGTTCGCGGTTCATCTGACGCTGATGCTGTGGAGTCGGCGTGCCGACCGCAGGCCGCACAAGGCAGTTGCCGCATCCGTCGTCGTGCCCGCGATCGTCGCCGCACCGCCCGCGCAGATCGAAACGGCCGAAGAATCCGTGTCGGAGCCGGTGGAATTCTCGGTGCCGGATATGTTCGACATGTCCGACCTGCCAACGGAACCCGAGCGCAAACCCGTTTCAGGGCCGTTCATCGCCGCCGAGCTCACCGAGCCGAATCGGTTCGCGCCCGTGACGAATCATCGCCCGCTCGTCCATCTCGGTGATCGCTAGTACCCGTACAGTCCGTCCGAACTCGACCGATGGAGCCGACACATGTCGTCAAGCGTTGGGCAGTACCAGGATATGGGTCAGTACCGTGAATTGGCCGGCCGCTTGGCATCATTGATGCAGGCCGGACCGGAGCGCGCCGGGGCGTTGAATCAGCTCATCGAGGCGGTCGCGAATCCGCAGATGTTCACCGACATGCTGATCGCCTACGCCGGTCGCTGGTTCAACGAGACCGGCGGCGCGTCGGTGCTGCTCGGACCCGAGATGTTCTGGGCCCTGTCCGCGCCCGACGCGCCCACCGGAAATTCGATCGCCGCGGAAATGGCCGCCTACGCGGAAATCAGTGGCGGCGAGCGCAATCGGAAGATGCTGCTGATCTGCCTGCTCGAACATCTCGCGCAGAATCAGTGGCAGGCGGCCACCGCGGGCCTGTCCGAACCGCGGATCGTGACCAACGGGCTGGTCTGAACTCAGTGCCAGCGCGCCAGTAGCCGATTGGTCTCGGTGGTCAGCGCCGCCTGCAGGAATGGGCCGAAACTGACCCGGGCGACGCCGAGTTCGGCGAATCCGGCGCGGTCGCCCTGATCCGGCAGCGCGATCGAATTGACCGGCAGCGGCAGTTCGGCGCACAGGCGGCGCAGCGTCTCGGGATCGTGGCGGCCGACCGGATACAGCACGTCGGCGCCCGCCTCGGCCGCCAGGCGCAGCCGTTCGACGGCCCGCTCGAATCGGTCCGCGGCATCGCCGATCTGGCGCAGGAACAGATCGGTGCGGGCGTTGACGACCACGTGCACCCCGGTGGCGTCGGCGGCCCGGCGCAGCTCACCGACGAATTCGGCGTGTTCGGCCGCCTCGCGCAACCGCCCGCCCTCGCTGTGCACGGTGTCCTCGATATTCAGCCCGACCGCGCCCGCCTCGAGCAGGCCCTCGATCAACTGCGTCGGCTTCAGTCCGTAACCGGATTCGATATCCACGGAGACGGGAATGTCCACGGCCGCGGTGATTTCGCGAATGCGGCCCATCGATTCGGCGAAGGACATCCCCTCCGCATCGGCCTTGCCCAGCGAATCGGCGAGCGGATGGCTGCCGACCGTCAGGGCCGCGAAACCGGCCTCCTGGACCAATTTGGCCGACCAGGCGTCCCATACCGTCGGCAGGATCGCCGGATCGCCGGGGCGGTGCAATGCGAGGAATGCGGTGGCCTTGTCGCTGAGTGCGGTCATGATTCGATCCTCGCCTACCCGACCGGGACCGCGCCAGGGCCGGTCGTGGAGTCCCGGGGCGCGAGCTTGGGGCGCAGCGGACCGGGCAGCCACGGCAGCAGCGGATCGGTGGCGTTGTTCAGGAAGCCGCCGACCGGATCGTCGACGCCGTCGCGGCGGACCGGATCCTCGGCGGGGCGGTAGATCTGCCGCACGATCAGCACGCACAGTCCGAGCACCGCCAGATCGCGCAGTACGACCGTGCCGGTGAACCACTGCTCGGGCACGCCCTTCTTATCGATGCCGAGGTAGTAGTACATCCGCGGGAACCACACCAGTGCGTCGATCGTCATCCACGCCAACAGGATTCGCCGATGCGGCAGCGCCAGCACCGCAAGCGGCACCAGCCACAGCGAATACTGCGGGCTCCACACCTTGTTGGTCAGCAGGAACGCCGCCACCACCAGGAAGCCCAACTGGGCCACCCGCGGTCGCCGGGGCGCGGTCAGGCCGATATAGGCGATCGCGGCGCAGGCCAGTGCGAACAGCAGCAGCGAGACCGCGTTGAGTAAGGCCGGGGCTTCGGAGGAGGCCAGCGGCCCGTCGAAACCCTGCCACCCCGTGAACGAGGTGATCACGTTGTAGATCGAATCCGGATCGGCATGCCGCTCGGTATTGAGCCGGAAGAACTCCATCCAGCCGTCGTGGAAGGGCGCGGCGATGGGCAGATTCACCAGCAGCCAGGTCAGCGCGGCCGAGACCACGGCCGCTCCGGCCGCGCGGGTCGGTCGGTTCCGCGCACCGTCGAGATATTCCCGCAGGCCCGCCAGCCGCCCGCCCGGATGGCGCAGATGTTCCCACAGCGCGGGCACCCGCTGCCGATCGTCGGTGCGCAGGCACAGCACCACGATCGGCCCGAGCAGCAGCAGCGGATACAGCTTCGCCGCCCCGCCCAGGCCCAGCAGCACACCCGCGAGCACCGGCCGCCGTCGCGACCACGCCAGCAGGCCGGTGGCCGCGAAAGCCGTTGCCAGCGCGTCGAAATTGGTGAACACATGCACCAGCACCAGCGGCGACAGCGCCACCAGCGCGGCGTCCCAGATCCGTCGCCCGGACAGCTGGGTCGAGGCCCACACCGTCACCAGCCACGCCATGGCCAGGCCGAACACCACGACATTGAAATAGACCACGACCGGCAGCGCCCCGGGCAGGCGCAGGTTCTGCCACACATTGGCGACCTCCATGGCCAGCCACTGGTACAGCCCCGACAGCACCGGATATTCCATATAGCGGGTCTGCGGTTTGCCGTCGGAGCCGAATTCGGTCCACTGCTTCTTGTAGGGGAACGCGCCCTCGTTGAGGTGTTCGGCGCCGAACAGCGGGACGGTGTCGGAATAGCACATCGCCACGTACTGGCGGCCGTTGTTCCAGTCGAGGGTGAGATTGCCGTTGCCGTCGCTGGTCTGCTGGATACAACCGGCCTTACCCGCCCAGCCCAACGCCAGGAACACCACGGCGAAGGCCAGCATGATCCGCAGCGGCGTCCAGAAGCGGGTGCGGCCGATCAGCGCGTGATGACCGACCGGACCGCCCGCGATCGTGGACAACTGGGCGGTCAGCGAGTCGGTGCGGCTCGGCTTGTCCCGCCGGTCGGCCGATCGCAGATCGGGCGCCAGCGGCGCCGGAGACGTGGATCCGGTTGGAATCTCCCGCATTTCGTCCCCGGCGTCCGCATTCGTCGCCATGCGCTGCTCGATCACGGCACCAGACGCTACCGCCGTCCGGCGTTACCGTCTCCCCCGCCGGTACTCGGTCGACCATTACCGCCGGTCCCGCCGGATTGTCCGGTCGTCGGCTGGGTGCCGTCGGCCGGGGCGACCGGCTGGCCGGGCAGCGGTCCGGAGTCCGGCTGCTGCTGTTGGGCCTGCGGCTGCTGGCGCTGCGGCGAATTCGGATTGGGCGCCAGGCCCGGCACCGGGATGCGCACGCCCGGGAACACCTCGACCTCGGTCTGGGTCGGGATCACCGGCGGCACGAACTCCTGCTGGGTGGTCGAGGGCGGGGTGTAGGCCGCGGTCCAGGAGGGGACACCGGCCTGTCCGGCGATCGGCTCCGGCTTCGGGAACGTCTCGTTCTTCGTATTCTTCAGGGCGTTGTCCATGGTGGACTTCCAGATGTCCGACGGCAGGCCCGAACCGTAGATCGCCGCGCCGTTGGCATTGACCAGTCGTTCGGTGCCGCTTTCGGTGCCGACCCAGACAGCCGTCGACAGCGACGGCGTGAATCCGACCATCCAGGCGTCACGGTTGCCGTTGGCATCACCGCCCGCGCCGAGCTGCGCGGTACCGGTCTTGGCGGCGGATTCGCGACCACCGGCCAGGCCGTGGCTGCGCGAGGACTGCGCGATCGGCTTCATCGCGTCGATCAGGTTGCTGGTGACCGCGGAGGACACCCGCTGCTCGCCGGCGACATTGCCGCGGTCGAGCAGGACCTGATGGTCGGCGGTTTCGACCTTCGTCACGAAATGCGGCTTGTGGTAGACGCCGTTGGCGGCGATGGTCGCGTAGGCCGAGGCCATGTACAGCGGCGGAACCGCGTACTTGCCCAGCACGATGCCGGTATCCGGCGGGCCGCCGTTCTCGGTGAGCGATTTGCCCTCCTGGCCCGGAATCTGATCCGGAATACCCATCTTGTGCGCCATATCGGCGATCTTCTGCGGGCCGGTGGCCTCGCCCATATCCAGCTCCATGCGATAGAAGCTGGTGTTGAGCGACAGTTTGAGCGCCTGGGCGATGGTGCAGGTGCCGCAGGCCTCGCCCTCGACGTTGGTGATCTTGATGCCGCGGTAGTCCAGCGGCGAGCTGTCGTACATGGTCGACAGCGGCTTACCGCTCTCGAGGTTGGCCGCCAGGCCGAACACCTTGAACGACGAACCGGGTTGCACGCCGGAGGAATTGGCGAAGTCGAAGCCGACGCCGTTGTCACCGCCGTAATACGCCTTCACCGCACCGGTTTTCGGATCGATCGACACCACGCCGGTGCGCAGCTTGTCCGGCTCGCCGTCCATATTCTTCTTGACGGCGTTGACGGCGGCCTGCTGGGCCGTCGGATCGATCGTGGTGGTGATCGTCAGGCCCTCCTGATTCACCTGGGTGTCGGAGATGCCCGCCTCGGACAGCTCCTTCATGACCTGCCGCTTGATCAGACCCTCCGGGCCGTTGCCCGAGGACGGATCCGAATCGTTCGAACCGGACGGCTTCACCTCGGGGTACACCATCTTGGTGCGTTCCGCGGCGGGCAGGTTGCCCATCTCGACCATGCCGTTGAGCACGTAGTTCCAGCGCGCCTCGGCGCCCTTCGGATTGTTCTCCGGATCCAGGCCGTAGGGCTGCTGAATCGTGGCGGCCAGCACCGCGCCCTCCTGGACCGTGAGGTCCTGGACCTTCTTGCCGAAGTAGGCGTGCGAGGCCGCGTCGATACCGAAGGTGCCGCGGCCGAAGGGAATCGTATTGAGGTAGGCGGTGAGGATGTCGTCCTTACTCCACTGCCGCGCCATCTTGGCCGAGATCACCAGCTCGCGCATCTTGCGCGACAGCGAGTGCTGATTGCCGACCATCGCGTTCTTGACGTACTGCTGGGTGATGGTCGAGCCACCGCCCGCGCTCTCGCGGCCGAGCAGGTTGTCGCGCAGCGCGCGGGCGAAGCCGGAGATGGAGAAGCCCGGGTTGGTGTAGAACGAGCGGTCCTCGGCGGCGATCACGGCATTGCGCACATGCGGCGGAATATCGTTGATCGTCACATCGGACCGATTGCCCTGCGGCGGAACAATTTTGCTGATGACCGTGTTGCCGTCGGCGGCGAGCACCGTGGCGACCTGATTGGTTTTGAGGTCACCGGGTTTGGGTACCGACACAGTGGTGTACGCCACCAGGAAGGTCGCGCTGGGCACCACGATGGCCAATGCGATCAGCACATAGATCACGCGACGAACGATGCGCCACGGCGATTTCTTCTTCGCCGTGGTCTGCGGCTTACGGCCGCCGGGACCGCCCGGACCGCCGCTGCCGCCGCCTCGACGCG
>NZ_BDBS01000034.1 GCF_001613105.1 Nocardia pseudobrasiliensis NBRC 108224
CGCGCCCGCGGCCGTCGGCGCGGTGGTGCGGGTGGTGGCGGAGCGGACCGGCAGGCCGATCGAGTTGCGGCCCGTATCTCTGGGCGGCACAGAGGTTTTCGGACTGTGGGTGGCGCTTGCCGAACGCGATCTGATCCTCTACGACTCCACGGCCACCGTCGCGCACCGCAATCACATCGTGCAGCACGAGCTGGGACATATCGTGCTCGGGCATCGGCCCGCCGCGCCGGACACCGGTGACGACTGGTCGAACAGCATGTGCCGCAGTGATTTCCACGATCCCATCGAGGAGCAGGCCGAACTGTTCGCGCGGCGACTCACCTGGCGGCTGGCCCGCTATTCGGCCACCGCTGCCTCCTCGGGCGTGGCCCGCCGCATCACCGACACCCTGACCGGGGGCGGATGACCGCGCTGACCTCCGACGCCGCACATCTGGCCGGATACGAGATTCCCGCGGCCCTGTTCGCATTCGGCGCGATCTGGGTGGGTGCGGTGCGGCTGCGACGCGGGGGCGACGGCGCGCAGTGGCTGCTGTTCTGGTCGCTGGTACTGGGTTTCGTGTTCTACCAGTCCGCGGCGCTGATCTTCGTTCCGGCGCTGGCCGAACCGTTCGGCATCCGGCACGCGTTCGGACTGCTGACCCAGATGGCCGGGCTGGCCTGGAACGTCTCGACGGTGCTGCTCGTGCTGAGCTGGCGCTACGGTGCGGTGCCCGGGACGCGGGCACGGCAATTGGGGGCGCTGTTCGTCGCCGGTGAGGTCATCTTCGTGGTGACCTTCGCGTGGATGTATCCGGGGCCGGAGGGCGCGAACTATATCGTCAATGTCGCGGGCCAGGCCGTCGGCACGGTCTATCTGCTGACCTATGCGGTATCGATGCTGTTCACCAAGGCCATGGTGGTCGCGATCTGCCTGCCGCAGCTGCGGCATGTGGCCGCGCGCACCACCCGGGTCGGCATCGCCGCGGTGATCGTGGGCTCGATCCTGATCGGCGGCTTCGGTCTGGCGCGGCTGCTGTCGGGTATCCAGCCGCTGATCGGCGTCGACTCCGAGCGCTGGGAGTCGGTGGCGCTGCTGCTGCACGTGCTCGGCGCGGTCGTATATGTGGCGGGCATCGTCTTCGTCGAGATCGCCTCGGGCGCGGTGCTGTTGGCGTCCGGGATGTGGTCTCTGCTGCGGCTGCGGCCGCTGTGCGCGGCGGTGGTGGAACAGTTCCCGCATCTGGGCGCGCCACCGCGGCCCGGGGCGGGGGAACTGCTGTCGGCCGAGCGGATCGGCGCGCATGTGGTGCGCCGGGTGGTCCTGCTCTCGGATGCGGCGCTGCTGCTGGGGCGTGGTCCGGGCGGCGACGACGGATCGATCGGCGCCGCAACCGATTTCGACGACGACGCGCATGCGGCCTATCGCGCGGAACTGCGCCGCATGCTCACGGCCGCGCGGGCTTATGGCCGGACGCGTCGGGGAGATTCTCGGTCCGAGGCGCTGCGTCGCTGTCTGACGCCGAATCCGCCACGGGCGGCAGCCCTTCCAGAGCCCTGATGTTGTCGATGATCTGGGCGATATGCCGCAGTGAGGTCTCGCTCAGACCCGCCGCTCGCAGCCCGAGCGCGCTGGCCCCGGCATCGCGCAGCGCCCCGGCGAGTTCGCGCCGGGCCTCGCCCGCGGCGGCACCGTCGAGGAAATAGGTCGGGGAGACCCCGAAGTAGCGGGCGAAGGCGCGCACCAGATCCAGGCGGGGTTCGGGGGCCAGGTCGTTACGCAGTTGGGACAGATAGCCCTTGCTCAGCGGGACGCCGGTGGTGCGCTCGAAGTCGCGGATGAAATGGCTCAGCGACATCGTGACGCCGCTGCGGGCCTCGTGCTCGGCGATCAGCCTGTTCAACCGGGCGGCGAACGATTCGCCCTCGGTCGGTTCGGCCGCACTGCCCGCGCTGTTCATCACTGCCCTCACTCCGGTCGTCTCGGCGGTACAAGCAAGTTTAACGTAATTCGTTCACGCGCATGAACGGCCTGGAGCAATGTCCGAATCCGAGCTTCAACAAAATCGTTCAGCTGCATGAACAGTCTCGCGGGACCGTGTTACGTACGTGTTGAGCTGGGATTTCCCGTCGAAGTCCGGAGAACTACCGATCTTGCGCAAGGTATTTTGGCGGTCTATCGTTCACGTCAGTGAACGCCATTCCGGCGTTCCAGATCCACCGCGCGGTGACAGTGCGGTCGCCGCAGGAATTCCCCTGCGAGGAGTAGTCATGCTGAGTTTTCCCACCGGACATCGGCCGCGCTACGGCGATTTCGAAATCCGTGCCGTCTCCGACGAGACCATTCGCGAGGGCTGCGAGCGCGCGCCCTTCGGCGCCGACGATCGCCAGAAGCTGCGCCTGATCGAGGCCGTCACCGCCGCCGGGGTGACCGATATCGACGTGGGCTCGGGTATCACCGAGCCGACCTTCGTGCGCTCGGTGCTCGACGACAAGTTCCTGCTCGGCCGGATCCCCGAGGCCGCCCAGTTCTCGTTCAACCTCACGCTCAAGACCTGGGAACCGCTGGTCGCCGAGCTCGAGCGGCGGATGCCCAAGGAGTACCTCGCTGAACTCTACGTCAGCGTCGGGATGATCGAAATCGACTCCGGCAACCAGCTTTTCGAGCGGGTGGTGGATCGGCTGCGCGGGCTGGGCATCACCAAGCTGCGGTCCAGTCTGCTCAACGCGTTCGGCATCACCGTCGACGAGGACAAATACGAACATCTAAACCGGCAGCTGGAGCGGTGCCGCCAGCAGGGCATCACCCTAGTGCGCATCAACGATTCGGTGGGCACGCTGGTCCCCGACTCCACCGCCGTGCTCGCGGCCAATCTGGTGCACGACAATCCGGAGTTCACCTTCTACCTGCACGGCCACAATGATCGTGGGCTGGGCACCGCCAACTCGCTGACCTCGGTATTCCACGGCTTCCAGATGATCGAGGGCGGGGTGGCGGGCACGGGCAACCGGGCGGGTCTGGCGGAGCTGGAATCCATCGCCGCCACCTTCGCCGACAACAACATCACCGTGGCGGCCGCGCCGCTGGATGTGGACAAACTCGGTGCGGCGGCGCGGCTTTCGGAGGAGGTCTTCCTCACCGCGCCCGATCCGTACCGGGCCGTGAGCGGCTTCCTGGTGCGCAACGAGAACGCGGGCATCGTCAATGTGCCCGACTACCTGGGTGTTTCGCGCGGCGTCGACTACTTCCTCAACCGGATCGGCCTGTTCCCGGCCTATATCCGCCAGATTCTGGCCGAGGGTGGGATGGATCCGCAGATCCTCGCCGACGACGCGTTCATCGAGGATGTGTACGCGCGCCTGGCGACTCATATGGACCGGCTGTTCGACCGCAAGCAGGTCGAATTCACCCGGCTGTCGGCGCAGATAAAGTCGTTCTACGACGATATCGTCCGGCTCGACGAGGTCTACACCTGTGCGCTGGAAGCCTTGCGAGAGCGCAGTATCCAGCGTGACGAGCCGGTCGTGGAACTGCTTTCGGAGGAGTTGGTCTCTTGAACATCACCGTGTTCGGCGCGGGCGGCGTCGGTCTGTACTTCGCCGCCGTGTCGGCCCGGGCCGGGCATCGGGTCACCCTGGTGGGCCGTGAGTCGACCGTGGCCGCGGCCGCGGTCGGCCCGCTCGTCCTCACCCAGGGCGGTTCCGTGGCCGAAATACCCGGCGTCACAGCCGTTTCCGAGGTTCCGGACGAACCGGCCGATCTGATCATCGTGGCCGTGAAGGCCTGGCAGGTCACCGAGGCGGCGCGGGCGCTGCGTCCGGCCGTCGGACCGTCCACGGTGATCCTGCCGTTGCAGAACGGCGTGGAGGCGGCCGGGGAACTGGTGGAGGCACTCGGGCCGCGCGGGGTGCTCGGGTGCAGTTGCGTGGTCATCGCCAAGCGCACCGCGCCCTGGGCGGTGACCTGCCTCGGCCCGGATGCCGCACTCGAAATCGGCCCGGCCACCGAGGATTTCGGCCTCCCGCTCGACGGCGTCGTATGGGCGCTGCGCGAAGCAGGGATCACGGTCACGGTGTCGCAGGACATTCAGGCGACGCTGTGGCGCAAGCTCATGCTCATCTCCTCCTACGGCGGCGTCGGGGTGCTGTCGCGGCAGCCGGTGGGGGTCACGGCCACCAATCCGCAGACCCACGAACTGGTTCGGGCCGCGATGGCGGAGGTGCTCGCCGTGGCACGGGCGCGCGGGGTACGCCTCGACGAGGGCGATGTGGACCGAATGATGAAGGTGTTCGAGGGTTTCAGCCCCGATACCACCTCCTCCATGCAGCGCGATCTACTGTCCGGGCAGCCCTCGGAGCTCGAATTCCAGAACGGGGCGGTGGTGCGGTTCGGCCGGGAGGTCGGCGTGCCGACCCCGATCCACCGGACCGTGTACGCCACCCAGCTGCCGGGGGAGCTCGCGGCGCGAAAGGATCCGTAATGACGCGAGAGCTGTTGGCCGACAAGGCCGCCGCCACGCAGACGGGGTCGATCGGCCTGGCCGAGGTCGTGGCCGTGAGTATCGGCAACTTCCTGGTCGCGTTCGACGCGACGGCGGTCTATGTGGCGCTGCCCAGCATCGCCGCCGATCTGCACGCCGGAACGGCCGCGGGACAATGGTTTCTGGACGCCTACACGATCGCTCTATCGGTGTTTCTGCTGGTGTCCGGCGCTCTGGGCGACCGGATCGGCGCGGCCCGGGTCTACCGCTGGTCGCTGTTGGCCTTCCTGCTGGCCTCGGTCGCGTGCGCGGTCGCGACCACACCCGCGGAGCTGATCACCGCGCGGGCGGTGCAGGGGGTGAGCGCGAGTTTCGCGCTGCCCATGACGCTCGCGATTCTCACCAAGGGCGTGCCCGATCCGGTGCGCCGGTCTCGGACCATCGGAGCCTGGGGTGTCGTCGGCGGGGTCGGCATCGCGTCGGCGCCGATCCTGAGCGGGCTGATCACCGGATATCTGGGCTGGCGCTGGCTGTTTCTGATCAATGTGCCGGTCTGCCTGATCGCGTTGCTGCTCATGCGGTCGTTCCGCGACCGCCCGGCGGATCGGCAGGCGCGCTTCGCATTCGGGCCGCAGGCGCTGCTGTGCGTGGTGCTGGTCGCGATCGCCTCGGTGCTGATCGAGGGGCACGAGATCGGGTACGGCGATGCGCGGATCCTGGCCTTGGCCGCCGTGGCGCTCGCGGGGCTGGTGGCGCTGGGCTGGTTGCAGGCGCGGTCGGAGCATCCGATGATTCCGCGGGTGCTGTCCGGGAATCGGTCGTTTCTGCTGATCGTGTTCGGCGGCGGGTGCTATCAGTTCGCCTCCTACGGTTCGCTGCTTGTGCTGTCGCTGTATCTGCAGCGAGTGCACGGTATGTCGGTGCAGCGGGCCGGATACGCGCTGCTGGTGTGCTGTGTCGCCTGGTTCGCGGGCAATGTGCTCGCGCTGCGGGTCACCCCGGCCAATCGGCGGGCGGTGATCATCGGCATGGCCGCGACGGGCGCGGTCGGCGCGATCGCGACGGCGGCGCTGTCGGAGACCGGAAGTCTCACCGCGACAATGATTCCCACGGCCGCGGTCGGACTCGCCGCGGGCATGCTGGCCTCGTCGCTGAGCGCGGCGACCATGCACGTGGCCCCGGCGGAGGTGTCGGGATCGGCGTCTGGACTGCTCAATACGAGCCGACAGTGCGGTATGGCGCTGGCCATCGCGGCGCTGGGCGCGATGGCGACCGGTGCGCTGTTCGCGCCGATGGTGTTGATCGGGGTGGCCTTCGCCGTGGTCTGTGCCGTCGGCATCGCCGTGCGGGCGTGACGCGATCGTGGTGAAACAGCGCCACAGTTTTTCTTCCCATTCAAATATATAGCGCAGATACCCCCTTGCCACAAGGCCCCGGTGCGGGTTCATACTCATCGCCCGGACGAAAAGGGGTCGATTGTGGCAGAGGAAATGGTGCACGGCGTCGGGCCGTCGAAGATCGATATGGCCTTCGAGCGCCTCGGCGATCCCCGACATCCGCCGGTGCTGCTGATCATGGGCGCCGGGGCGCAACTGGTCAATTGGCCGGACGGATTCTGCGCCGAACTGGTCGAGCGTGGCCTGCATCTCATTCGTTTCGACAATCGGGATGCGGGCCGCTCGACGCATTTCACCGAAACGCCGCCGCCGGATTTCACCGCGGCGATGGCCGGTGACTTCGCGACGGTGCCGTACACGCTGTCGGATATGGCCGCGGACGCGATCGGTCTGCTGGACGCGCTCGGCTACGACAGCGTGCATGTGGTTGGGGCCTCGCAGGGCGCGATGATCGCGCAGACCATGGCGATCGAGTATCCGCGGCGCGTGCTGTCGCTGACATCGATGCTGTCCACCACCGGGAATCCCGAGGTCGGACAGGCCGATCCGCGAGTATTCGGCCTGCCGGGCGCGGCGTCGGAAGATCGTGCGGACTACATCGAGTGGCGGGTCCGGCTACAGCGTGAACTCGGGTCGCCGGGTTTCGCGTTCGACGCGGAGGCGGCGGCCGCGACGGCCGGGCGGGCCTGGGATCGCGATCACGACGGCTCGGCGATGCTGCGGCAGGTGGTGGCGGTGCTGGCCTCCGGCGATCGCACGCCGCGGCTGCGGGAGCTCGAGCTTCCGACGCTGGTGATCCACGGAACCGAGGATCGGATGTTCGATGTCAGCGGCGGCCGGGCGACGGCCGCGGCCATCGAGGGCGCTCGATTGATGATATTCGAGGGTATGGGACATTCCCTGCCACGGGAACTGTGGGGAAGTATTGCCGACCACATCACCGGATTGGTTCTTTTGAGTCGCCGAAAATTCCTCTAATATTGACAGATGGTCAGATGAGGAATGCGCAAGCAATTTCTTCCACTTTTATTATCGCACAGCGAGGTGGCTTTGTCAAAATTCGACTACGAGACCGAATTGTCGGCCGAGCGTGCGCACGTCGCATTTCTGTACGGGCAATTGGACGCGGTCCGGCGGGCGTCGTCGGGTGAACTCGATCGGGCGCTGCGCGAGAACGTCGCACGGACCCAGACCGAGCGGTGGGAGCGTGAGGTGGCGGTCGGCACGCTCAACGACCGTGTGAGCCGCTACCACGCGGCCGAGAACGGGCTGTGCTTCGGCCGTCTCGACAGCGACGAGGGCACGACCTATATCGGTCGCATCGGATTGTTCGACGAGGCACGGGGGTTCGAGCCGCATCTGCTGGACTGGCGGGCACCCGCGGCGCGGCCGTTCTACACCGCCACGATCGCCTGCCCCGAGGGTGTGCGCAGGCGGCGGCATCTGCGCACCCGCGGGCGCGAGATCACCGGGTTCCACGACGATGTCCTCGATCGCGGCGCGGACGGGGCCGATCCCGATGCCGCCCTGCTGGCCGCGCTGGACGCCCCGCGCGAACAGGTCATGCGCGATATCGTCGCCACGATCCAGTCCGAACAGGACGAGATCATCCGGATGCCGCATGCCGGCGTCGTGGTGATCGAGGGCGGCCCGGGCACCGGTAAGACCGCGGTCGCGCTGCATCGGGTGGCGTATCTGCTCTACTCCCGGCGCGAACAGCTCTCGCGCCAGGGCGTGCTGGTGGTCGGGCCCAATCCGGCCTTCCTGGACTTCATCGGCAATGTGCTGCCCTCGCTCGGGGAGACCGATGTGGTGTTCGCGACGCCCGGTGAGCTCACGCCCGGGGTGCGCACCGATCGCGAGGACGCCCCGGAGATCAAGCGCGTCAAGGGTTCTCGCGTCATGATCGAGGTGCTGGCGGCGGCGGTGGCCGATCGGCAGGAGCTGCCGGACTACTCGTACCCGATCGCGCTGAGCGATGTGACGATCGAGGTGGACGACGAGGTGGTCGAGGCCGCGCGCACCCACGCGCGGGCAACGGGCCTGCCGCACAACGAGGCTCGGCCGATCTTCCGCGAACGGCTGCTCGACGGGCTCACCGAACGCGCGGTGACCGCCATCGGCGAGGGCTGGCTGACCCGGGGCGATCGCGCGCTGCGGGCCGAATTGGCCAGGGACGCAAGGTCGGAGCTGATCGAGCACGCCGAGGTGCGTGCCACGGTTGATCGGCTCTGGCCGGAATTGACCGCCGAGCGACTGCTCGGCGAGTTGTTCACCGCACCCGATCGCATGGATACCGCCGCGGCCGGACTGCCGGACGCCGAGCGTGCCCTGCTGCTGCGCGAAGATGGTGCGGCATGGACGATTTCGGATGTTCCGCTGCTCGACGAGGCCACCGAACTGCTCGGCGTCGATCGCCAGGACGAACTGGCGGCGGCCGAACGAGCCCGCCGGGCGCGTATCCGATACGCCCGCGACGTGCTCTCGGTCATCGACAATCCCGACGAGGAATACGGTGACGACGAACTGCGCGTGATCGACGCCATCGATGCCGAAACCCTGGCCGAGCGACAGGTCGAACGCGACCACCGGACGCTGGCCGAACGTGCGGCCGCCGATCGGGAATGGACCTACGGCCACGTGGTGGTCGATGAGGCCCAGGAACTCTCGGAGATGGATTGGCGGGTTCTCATGCGCCGCTGTCCGAGTAAATCCATGACCATCGTCGGCGATCGCGCCCAGCGCCGCTCCCCGGCGGGCGCCCGCACCTGGGAGCAGATGCTGGATCGGTACACCCCCAATCGCTGGAGCTATCGCACACTGTCGATCAACTACCGCACGCCGGGGGAGATCATGGCGCTCGCGGCGCGGGTGCTCGCGCATATGGATCCGACCGCGCCGCTGCCGAAATCGGTGCGGCACACCGGCGTTCATCCGACCACGGTCGAGGCGACCGCCGCCGGACTGGCCGCGGCCGTCGCCGAATGCGTCCGCGACGCCGCACCCGAGACCGGCTCGCTGGCGGTCATCGCGCCGCAGGGGCACGGCCTGGAGCTTCCGGGCGTGACCGTCCTGACCCCCGCCGAATCCAAGGGCCTGGAATTCGATGTGGTGGTCCTGGTCGAGCCCGGGGCCGTCCTCGACGGATCCGATTACGGCGCAGCCGATCTGTACGTCGCGCTGACCCGCGCGACCCAGCGGCTGCACATCGTCCACAGCGCGCCGCTGCCCGCCGCGCTGGCGGCCGAATGAATCACCGGATCACTTCAGGCCCACCCGGGCACCGGCCGCCTCGAGTTTGATCTTGGCGGTTTCGGCGGCGTCGCGGTCGATTCCCTCCAGGATGACCCGCGGCGCCGCCTCGACCACATCCTTGGCCTCCTTCAGGCCGAGGCCGGGCACGATCTCGCGAACCGCCTTGATGACCTGAATCTTCCTGTCGCCGAAGGATTCCAGGATCACGTCGAATTCGGTCTGTTCCTCCTGCGCCGCCTCGGCGGCGGTCTCGGCGGCGACCGGCATCGCCATGGGCGCGGCGGCGGTGACGCCGAACTCCTGCTCGAATGCCGTGAGGAACTCCGAAAGTTCGAGCAGCGTCATACCTTTGAAGACGTCGAGAAGTTCGGTGGTGGTCATTTTGGCCATTGGTCTATCCCTTACAGCGCTGACCAGGGGATAAGAGACATGATAGGCGCGTGCGGGGTCGATCGGCCCGCGTCTTTTCCGAATTGTTCCCCCGTCCGGGCATTAGCTCCATTCGGAACGGGCAAAGCGATGATGTGATCGTTCGATGCGGCGGAAGGCGTGGCCGATGAGGGAAATACGCCCGGATCCCCTTCAGCGACTCGGAGCGACCTCCGCCGCGGTGGCGGGCTTGCACGAGATCATCGCCGAGGAGGAGGCGCTCGGTGAGGTTCTGAAGCGGGTGGTGCGCACGGCCGCCCGCGCGTCGCCGCGGGCGGATCTGGTGAGCATATCCGTACTGGCCGAGGACATCTGGCGGACCGCGGCGCAGACCGCGGATGCCGCGGTGGCGTTGGATCGCGAACAGTACGCCGTGGACCGTGGGCCGTCGCTGGAATCGGTGCGCCTGCGCGGACCGGTGCGGTCGCGAATCGGCCGCGGGCACGAGCGCTGGCCGGAGTTCGAGGTGGCGGCCGTGCGGGCCGGGGTGCGCGCGTATCTGTCCGTGCCGCTCGTGGTCGACATCCGCGACAGCGAACAGCTGCTGGGCGCGCTCAATGTCTACAGCTACAGCGCCGACGCCTTCGATCCGTTCGACGAGGGTCTGATCGGTCTGTACGCGACCGCGGCCGGACAGGCCATCGCCAATGCCCGCCGCTGGCAGCGGGCCCGCGAATCGGTGCTGCAGCTCGAGCGCGCCCTCGAATCGCGCGCGGAGATCAATCAGGCCAAGGGCGCGCTGATGGCCATTCACGGCTGCACCGCGGAACAGGCCTTCGAACGGCTGGTGGAACAGTCCCAGCACAACAACATCAGGGTGCACACCTTGGCCAAACGACTGCTGGGTTCGCTGCGGACCGAGCCGCGTTCGGAGTAGTCCGGCGAAAGTCGCGCCGCCGCGCGCAATCCCGGGCATGCTGACAGTCATGCAAGCTGTCGATGTTGTCGTCGTCGGCGCCGGCGTGAGCGGCCTGACGACCGCCGTGATTCTGCTAGAGCGGGGCAAGCGTGTCCTGATCCGGTCCGCCACCGAGCCGACCGCGACCACCTCGATGGTCGCGGGCGCGATGGCAGGCGGTCCGGTCATGACCGAACCGCTGCGGGACGCACTGCGCTGGAACGAAATCGGCCTACGCGTCTTCGGCGAGTTGGCCGGGAGGTCGGAGTCCGGCGTACGGATGGCACAGGGCCGCTTGGTGTCCCGGCTCGCGACGGAGGAACCGTCCTGGGCCGCATCGCTGCCCGGTTACCGGCCGTGTACCGAGCAGGAGTTCGCCGGATATCCGACGGCGTTCTGGATTTCCACACCGCTGATCGATATGCCGGTGTATCTGCGGTACCTGTGGAACCGATTCGAGGCGGCCGGCGGCAAGTTGGAAGTGGCCCCGGTTTCCGATCTCGCCGAGCTCGACGCGGCCGTCGTGGTGAACTGTGCGGGCGTGGGCGCGGGCGAACTCGCCGGTGATCCGCAGGTGCATCCGGTGCGCGGGCAGCATGTGATGGTCGAGAATCCGGGCCTGACCGAATTCTTCGCCGAGGGCGGCGCGAGCACCGAGTGGACCAGCTACTTCCCGCACGCCGAACGCGTCGTGCTGGGCGGCGTCGCCGATATCGGCGACGCGAACCTCGAACCCGACCCGACGCAGACCGAACAGATCCTCGAACGCTGCATCGCCGTCGAACCCCGGCTGGCCGGGGCGCGGGTGCTCGGTGTGGAGGTCGGGCTGCGGCCGGGGCGGTCGAGTATCCGGGTCGACAGCGAACGGCGCGGCAACAAACTGGTGGTGCACAACTACGGCCACGGCAGCGTCGGCATCGCCATGTCCTGGGGCTGTGCGACCGATGCGGCCGATCTATGCGACGGCGGTCGAATCGGTGGCGGCGGCCTCGGTTAGCGCCCGGTCCCGGCGAAATTCCAGGTGCTCCTCGCCGACCCGGCCGTAGCGCAGCCGGACCGCGTCGACGTAGTAGTTGTTCAGGATCTTCCACGGCTCGCGGGTGCCCTGGCGCGGGATGACGCCCTCGGCGCGTTTGACATAGCCCGACTTCAGCGCGCTGCCGAAGGCGGATTCGCTACCCCGGTCGTCATCGGTGGCGCGGGCGACGACCTGGGTGTAACCGTGCTTGCGCATATGGGCGATCAAGCGGCAGAAGTACTCCGCGGCCAGATCGACCTTCAGCGTCCAGGACGCGTTGGTGTAGCCGAGCATGAACATCGCGTTGGGGATGCCGTCGAGCAGGACACCCTTGTAGATCACCCGGTCGTGGGTGGTCATCGGCCGTCCGTCGACCTCGAGTTCCGCGCCGCCCGCGATCTGCACGACGAGCCCGGTCGCGCTGATGACGATATCGGCCGGAATCTCCTCACCGGAGGAGAGCCGAATTCCGTTGGGGGTGAAGGTTTCGATGGTATCGGTGACCACCGACGCCTTACCCCGGCGCAGCACCCGGAACAGATCGCCGCTGGGCACCACGCACAGCCGCTCGTCCCAGGGGTTGTAGTTCGGGGAGAAGTGACGCAGCTCCACCTTCCCGCGCAGCTGGGACCGCACCACCCCGAGCAGCAGTCGTCGGGCCAGCCGCGGCTGCGAGCGCGACAGCTGGAACACCCCGCGCTGCAGGGCGATATTGCGGGCCCGGCCCAGTTTGTAGATCACCGTCTCGGGCACGCGCAGCCGCTGCAACACCACGGCCACCGGATCCTCGGCCGGAATCGGGAGGATATAGGTGGGCGAGCGCTGCAGCATGGTGACGTGTTCGGCCTTGTCGGTCATGGCGGGCACCAGGGTCACCGCCGTCGCGCCGCTGCCGATGACCACCACGCGCTTGCCCTCGTAGTCCAGGTCCTCGGGCCACTGCTGCGGATGGATGATCGGGCCGGTGAACGATTCCTCGCCCGGGAACGACGGGCGATATCCCGCGTCGTAGCTGTAGTAGCCGGTGCAGCCGACCAGGAAGCGGCTGGTGTATTCGGTTGTCGCCCCGGACTTCTCGTCGGTGGTCCGCACGGTCCACAGGCCGGTCGCGGAATCGAAGGAGGAGCGCACGACCCGTCGCCCGAAGTGGATGTGCGGGTTGACGTCGTATTCGTCGGCTGTCTCCTGCACATAGCCGCGGATGCTCGCGCCGTCGGCGAGCACCTTGGTGCCGCGCCACGGGCGGAAGTGGTAGCCGAAGGTGTTCATATCCGAATCCGAGCGGATGCCCGGGTATCGGAACAGGTCCCAGGTGCCGCCGATCTCGTCGCGGCGCTCCAGAACTGCGTAGCTGAGCTGGGGCAGCTCACGTGTCAGATGGCAGGCGACGCCGATGCCGGAGACTCCAGCGCCGATGATCAGCACGTCGAAATGGTTGTCGCTCATCTGACCGACCTTCCGCGTCGTTGCGTCCGTCCTTCAATGTTACCGCGACATCCTGTCACACACACTTTTCCCCTGACAATCCCTGGCCACATGCGTCTCCGGTACGCTCGGTGCGATTTGTCCTATTCCGAAGGAGGGGGAGTATGGCCTTGCTGAAGGCGGATGTGGATCAGTTGAACACTCTGGCCGGGACGCTGGAGGAGGTCGGCAATGCCATCGATGCCGTCGACATCCGTTCGGCCGTGGCCCGGGTTCGGGAGGCGCTCGACGGTTGCGACATCGTTGCGGTCTGTGAGCAGGCCGGTGAATTCATCGAGGGCGCGTATCTGCGGGTGGCCGAGCGGGAACGCGCGATCGGATCCAAGATTCGTACCTGCGCAAGCGATTTCGCGATGACGGACGAGAACTTCAAGAAGGCCATGGATGAATACGACTTCCACGGTTCGGGGGCGCGCTGATGCCGAATTCGAAGGGTCTCGCGACGCCGCGTGAGGTCGCGAAGTGGAATTTCCTCGCGCTCAACGATTGGGCGGCGGTGGTCCGGGCCGGTAACGGGACGTTCAAGGAGCAGATCGACAAGGCGCGCAACCATTTCGGCGAGATCGGGACGGTGTGGTCGGGGGCGGCTCACGACGCGGCCTACGAGCGCGTGGACGAGGAGTACAACCAGGCGCGCAAGGTCTTCTACGAGATCGATGACATGCCGGGGATGCTGGAAGCGGCCGGCAGTGGCCTGTCGGCGTTCCAGCAGGTGGTGATGAGCAAGATCGCCGATGCCGAGGCGCTGGGGCTGTGGGTCGACGACCTGTGGCAGATTCCGGACAACAGCGATGTCGAGCGTTCGGTCATCGATGACCACCAGGCCGCGGTCCGCAGCGCGTTCCAGTCGCTGCTGGACGAGATCGCCCGCTACAAACAGACATTGACGAGCAATTCCGAACTCGTTCGCGCGGCCGGAGATTTGTTCGGCTCCAGCATCGAGGTCGACGAGGCCGCGTCGCAGGGCGGGCGATTGGGCGGCGAGGACGGCAAGGCCATCGCCGACGCCGCACGCGATCACAACGACCGCGCCTTCGCCGACATCGTCGACAACATGCCCGCCTACGTCCTGACCGATCAGGAGCGACAGGCCCTGGCCAACGGCGAGGAAGTGTCGACCGTGCCCGCCGGGGTGCAGGACTACTACCGCGAGTTCTACAAATCGGCCGGAAAAGACGGCGTGCTGGCGCTCAACGACTATCTGGCCGCCCAGGAGAAGAACGGCAACCCCGTCGCCGCCGCGCAGCGCGACAACCTCGCCAACGGTTTGATGATGGTCAGCAATGACAAGGTCGTCAGCCGCGGTCCCGACGGAAAGGTGCTCGCGCAGGGCGGATATCAAAACCTGCCCGCGGATATCAGGGAACTGGTCTCCGGCCGCGAAGAGGAACGCATCTCCGACGACGGCCGCCCCCAACAGGTACGCGACCGCTTCATCGACCAGTCCCGCTTCGCCGACCTCCTGGGCGAGGCCAACCCCGGCTACACCCCCGGCAAGGATTTCGGCATCGAACTCGGCCGCCAGGGCGAAAGCATCACCCACTACCTCGACCAGGTCGATTCCAATATGCACGGCAGCATGCCGACCGGCTTCCAGGAGGGCGACCGCGACGCCATGGAACGCGCGGCCACGCAGTACCTGGACGCGGCGGGCCGCAACCACGATGCGAGCCATGCCCTTTTGACAGGCGAAGGGGTAACCCAGGATCCGACCGGCGGCGCACTCGGGGATCACTATTCGCCACAGAAGTACGACCCGAAGGAATTCGCCAGCACCATTTTCAATCACGAGTGGCAGGACGATGGCAAGGCCGCTGCGGGGTTGTACAGCTGGGCGGGGGATCATACGCATGATCAGGGGGCTACGGGGGAGAAGGCGCGGGAGATCGCGGAGGTTTTGCCGAAGTATTTGGCGCCTACGGATCACAATGGGACGTTGCTCGGGAGCGATGGTAAGCCGATCACCAGTGGGAAGGATGCGTCCATCTTCCAAAATTCGGCCGAATCGTTTGCCAAGAACCCTGAATTGGCGACTGGACTGTCCAAAGTTTTGGCTCCCAACCTGGACTCGTTTGCTGGTTACCATACGCAGACTGAAATCGATAACAACCAGCTCCAACTGGGGCGCGAGGACGCGCGTCGGCTGCTATTTCTGTCGTGTATGTCCGACGAGGGCACGATGTACATGGAGACTTCTCGGCAGACCTACGATGCGGCAATACTCGATCGGATCGCTCAGGGGCAAGATCCCAAGCCCTTCGACACCGCCCTGATGATGGCGAACGTCGACGCTCATGTCTCGCTGGCTGAGCGGAATGCCGCTATCTACAAGGATGCTGCGGAGGTCGATGGGCGCAACACCCACGAGCAGGAGCTCTACGACACTCGCCAGAAGGGATTCGAATTCGCTAAGAGCATCGTGTCCGGCGGCGTGGAGGAGGCGACCAATAAGGTTCCCGGCGGGGCGATAGTTCAGAGCATAGTCGGTGATCTGGCCGACAAGGGCATGGACAAGGCAATCGAAGCATGGAACCCGGAACCGACTCCGGAGAAGTTGCAGTTTCCATCGGTTGAAGCGGTCCAGAATGACGGATACGACACGTTCGAGAAGGCGCTGCTGGGCGCGACGAAAGACAATCCGCTACCTCAGGAAAAATTTGATCAGTACCGCAGGGATTACAGCGGTGCATACAACGATGTCGTACCCAACACGCTTGTAACCGATGCCAATGATCTGGAAAAGCTTGTCACCGGCGGTGTCGGGGCACCGCGCTCGAAGGAGGAGAAGTGATCGACGGGCGGCCTCGGGCGGTGGTGCTGGTCGTGACCGCGGTGATCTCATCCGTCGCTCTCACCGCTTGCGATAGCGACTCGTCTCCGTCGCCGCGGACAACCTCGGTCGCGACTCCACCTCCTGGGCCAATGCCGACATTCGATCCGTGCAAGACGGTGCCAGAGAATGTGCTCGAGGGGCACGGTCTCACTGCAACCCTGACTATCCCCAGGGGAGAGAACGAGTTGGGGATGGACCGTAACGGGTGCGTGATCGGCAAGGGGGAGGAGCCGAAACGGCTCCTGTGGGGCTTCTATGTCACCGATCGCAATGTCGAGTACCTGAAGGCAGTTTCGGCTGATCAGCCGTTCCGTGAAACAACGATCGACGGCAGACGTACCGGCGTTCTGGGGCCGAGCAAGATCGGCGAGTGCAAGGCGTTGGCGAATCTGTCAGGAGGGGGCGGGATCCTGGTTTCGGGTCAGTTCGTCGAAGATCCATGCGCGAGGGTGATCGACATGGCGAACACGCTTATCCCCTTCCTCCCCAGGTGACATCGGTATCGTTGAGGGATGTCGTCGACGCCGGAGCGGATCCCGGCCGATGGATCCGCGCCGGTTTCGGTTGATCGGGTGGGTGCTCGGCTCGTTGTGTTCTCGTTTGTGGACAATGCGGGGATTACTCGGGTGAAAACCGTTCCGATGCATCGGCTTTCGCGGGCGGCTCAGTATGGGGTCGGGGCCTCGCCTACCTTCGATGTGTTCAGTTTCGACGATGTGATGAATCCGGGGCGGTATGTGTCCGGACCGGACGGGGATTTGCGGGTGGTGCCGGATCTGGGGCGGCTGGTCGAGTTGGTGTGTCAGCCGGGGTGGGCTTGGGCGCCTGCGGACAAGTACACCCAGGAGGGTGAGCGTCATCCGGGGTGCCAGCGGCACTTCGCGGCTCGTCAGGTCGAGGCGGCGGGGCGGGCGGGGTTGCGGTTGTCGATGGCGTTCGAGACCGAATGGGCTCTGGGCGTGGATGATTCGGCATTCGTTCCGGTTGTGACCGGGCCGGGGTACGGCATCATCCGGCTCGGGCAGGTCGCCGATTACGCCTGCGATCTGGTCGATGCGCTGGAGCGGCAGGGGGTGAGCGTGGAGCAGTTCCATCCCGAATACGCGCTCGCGCAATTGGAACTGTCGGTCGCGCCGGCCGATCCGGTCGCCGCGGCCGATGACGCGGTGCTGGTGCGCCATACGATTCGCCAGGTGAGCCTGCGGCACGGGTGGCGGGCCTCGCTCGCGCCGTGCATCGATCCCGACGGCGCGGGCTCGGGGGCGCATGTGCATCTGTCGCTGCACGACGAGCGGGGTCCGCTGTTGACCGGCGGCGAGGGGCCCTACGGCCTGCGGCCGGTCGGCGAGGCCTTCCTGGCGGGTGTGCTGCGTGAGTTGCCCGCCCTGGTCGCGGTCGGCGCGGGGAATCCGGCCAGTTTCCTGCGACTGCTGCCCTCGCGCTGGGCGGGCGCGTGGCAGTGCTGGGGACGGGAGACCCGGGAGGCGGCGCTGCGGCTGATCACCGGAGTGGCGGGGACCGAGCGGTGGGCGGCCAATGCCGAGGTGAAATGCCTTGATGCGACCGGTAATCCGTATCTGGTCGTCGGCTCGGTGATCGCCGCCGGACTGGCGGGCGTCGCCGAAGAACTGCGACTGCCGCCCGAAATCCACGGTGACCCCGCCGGTTTCGACGAGGCGCGGCGCACGACGGCCGGTGTCGCGCGACTGCCCGCCACGGCGGCGGAGGCGGCCGAACGGCTGGCCGAATCGAAGGTGCTCGCCGAGGCGATGGGACCGCAGCTACACGACTCGTTGCTGACCGTGCGCCGCGCCGAGGCCGAACGCTACGGCCGCACGGGAGCGGTGGAACTGGTCGAACTGACCCGCTGGCGGTTCTGAGATGGATATCGAGCTCATCGACGCGCACTGCCACGGCATCGTGGCGGCCGATCCGGACCGATCGCAGTTCGAGGCGATGCTCGGCGAGGGACGGCGCGGCAGCTTCGGCTCGGCGCTGGGACTGGCCCTACGGCGTTGGTGCGCACCACTTCTCGACCTGCCCGCCCATGCCGAACCGGAGCGGTATCTCGCCCGCCGGGCCGAACTGGGCTGGCGGGAGGTCTCGGCGCGGCTGCTGCGCGCGGCCGGTGTGTCGCGATGGTTGGTGGACACCGGATACGGTTTCGCCCCGGCCTTCGTCGACCTGTGCGGCGGTCCGGTCGGCGAGATCGTGCGCATCGAATCCGTCGCCGAACGCGTAGTCGCCGAATACGGCCTGACCGCCACAGTTTTCGACGAGATCGAACGGGCGCTGCGCGAAAGCGCCAGGAGCGCTGTCGGTTTGAAGTCCGTCGCCGCCTACCGCTGCGGGCTCGACTTCCCGGGCCACGGCATCCCGCCGTCCACCTCCGCGCTGTCGGGCACCCGGCTGACCGATCCGCGCATGCTGAGCTGGTTGGTCGGACTGGCCGCTCGCATCTCCGCCGAGTCCGGACTGCCACTGCAATTCCACACCGGATTCGGCGACACCGACCTACGGCTGCATCGCGCGGATCCCTTGCTGCTCACCGACTTTCTACGCGCCACCGAGGATTCCGGCGCGACGGTGGTGCTGCTGCACTGCTGGCCGTACCATCGCAACGCCGCCTATCTGGCCAATGTCTTCTCCCATGTGTACCTGGACCTGGGATTGACGATTCCCCATGTCGGACAGCGTGCTTCGGCGATACTGGCCGAGGCGCTGGAGCTGGCCCCGTTCGACCGGCTGTGCTACTCGTCGGATGGCTGCGGCCTCGCGGAACTGCACTACCTGGGCGCGCGACTGTGGCGGCGCGGCCTGGGACGAGTGCTCGACGAGTGGATCGCCGACGACGCCATTACCACCGCCGATGCGGACGCGCTCATCGCCGCGGTCGCGGCGGGCAATGCCGCGCGCCTGTATCCGGCCGCGACACCCCGGCCCGGCGCTGGGCCGAATTCGCCGCCGCTGCCGCTACGCTGACCGCGTGATTTCAACCGCGCCGCAGACGATTACGCTGCCCGGGGGCCACATAGCCGGATACGCCGAATACGGCGCACGCGACGGCAGCCCGGTGCTCTACTGCCACGGCATCCCGGGCTCACGCCTGGAGGCGCTGGCGCTGGACGCGGCGGGTGCGGACGCCGGCCTGCGCATCATCGCCCCCGATCGACCCGGAATGGGCATGTCGTCGTATATCGCGCGGCCGCGGGTGGCTGATTGGGCGAATATCGTGGCGGCGCTGACCGATCGGCTCGGCCTGGAGCGATTCGCGGTCGTCGGCGTGTCGGGCGGCGGGCCGTACGCGCTGGCGTGTGCGCACGGTTTGGCGGATCGGGTGAGCGCGGTGGTTCTGGTGAGTTCGATCGGTCCGATCGACGCGGAAACCGGTGAGCCGCGGAACCTGCTGATGCTGCGGCGTTTTCCATTCCTGGCCAGGCCCGTGGCGGCGCGGCTGGCGGCGCGGGTGCGGCGGCCGGGCGGGGTGGCCGGGATGGTTGCCGAGATGCCGGCGGTGGATCGGGACAAGGTGACCGAACATCCCGAGGTGCTGATGGAACTGTCGGCCAATGTGGCCGAGGCCTTTCGGCAGGGCAGCCGCGGCGTCGCGGCGGATATGCGATTGTTGTTCGCCAGGGACTGGGGTTTCCGGCTCGCGGATATCACGAACCCGGTGCAGATTTGGCACGGCGACGGGGATCGAAACGTCCCCGTCGCCGATGCGCACCGACTTGCCGCCGAACTTCCTTGCGGCCGAGCGATTGTCGTTCCCGATGCCGGGCACCTATTGGTCGTGGAGCACGCCGAGACGATTCTGGCGGCGATGCACGCCGGTGAACCCGGTCGAGCCTGAGGCGCTCGTCCTCGGCGATCAGGAATTGGCCTCGCGGTAGGCCTCGACGAGATCCTTGGGCAGGCGGCCGCGCGCGGAAACCTTACGGCCGGTCGTCTGCGCCCATTCGCGAATCTTGTTGGATTCCGCCTTGCTCAGACCCGACGCGGAGCCGGTGCCCGCGACGGCCTTGCGACCGCGGCGACCGCCGATGCGCCGCGCGGCGGAGGTGTAGGGGTCCACCGCGGCATAGAACTTGTCGCGGTTCTTCGCGCCCAACTCGATTTCGTATTCGATACCGTCGACCGCAAAGGTGATCGTCGGGTTGGGGACGATGTCGGTGTCGATCCGCTCGCCGGTCAGGTCGTCATAGGTTTCGACAATTGTCTTCTGCGCCATTCGGCAAGACTAGCATCTCTTCGGCGTCGCTTTTCCCGGTCCGCGGTGCGCCTTTGTTCGTGTAATTTCGGGCGTTGCATGATCGGCAGGCGCCCAGGTGGGAACGGGGTAGTGCGGGATGCGCAGGTGAGAGCCGATCGAATCATCGCGCGGTTGTCCGATTCGCCACCGATCGAAATAGACCGCCCCCCGTGTACCCCCGTGCCGGACGATCCGGGATGGGTGTGGTAATGCCCCGGGATGCTCATTTTGTCGTGTCATGTGCATCGACCAGCGGCCTTTTCCGTCCTATTCCCGAGGTTGTGTGGCGGATGCGTCGACGGATCGATCACCGGTGGTGCCTGACCGCGCTCGGATGAGTATATCGCTTGTGTCGCAACGTATTCGGTGAACGAATCGGTCGGGGACCGTCCGCTGTGGCACCATGAGCGCCGAAGTGTGGCTCGATGCCCGCCGGTCAGCACGTCTTTGTGCACTTTGTCTGATACTTGCTGTATCACCTCCGTGAAACTGCAGATACCGAGATAGTTCCGATTGGTGTGATGTGGATTGCACCACAGGTAGGTGTGCCAGCTCACATGCGGCCGCCCGCCATCGCACCGGTAGAAGAGAGAGTCGATGTTTGCACGTCTCGGGCAGGCGGCCGTTGTGGCCCTGGGCGCCTGCTTGATGGTCGCCGCGGCGACGACCGTTCGAGCGGATCCGGATCCCCGGCCGCCGTTGGCGATTCCCAGTGAGCAACAGATCTATCCCGCGGTGGTGCCGTTGACACCACCGGAACACGACCCCTGGTACGACGATCCCGTCGATCTGGCCGAGTTGAACAACGGCGATATCGTGCGCACTCGCGAGGTGCAGTCCTATGTGCTCGGTATCCCGATTCCGGTGACCACCAAGCAGATTCTGTATCGCAGCACCGATGCCCACGATCAGCCCATCGTGACAGCGACCACGGTGCTGGTGCCGGGTATCCCGTGGACCGGTAGCCCGCGACCGCTGGTTTCCTATGAGGAGGCCATCGACAGCACCGCGCAGATCTGCAATCCCTCCTACACGCTGCGCGCGGGATTGTTCAAGGAGATCGCGCTGACCCAGTACTTCCTGGAACAGGGCATGGCCGTGGCCATTCCGGACTTCAACGGTAAGCGCAATGCCTGGCTCAGTTCGTCGGAGGGCCGCATGGTGCTCGACGGTATTCGCGCGGCGCAGCGCGAACCCTCGCTGGGACTGCGAGATTCGGGAGTCGGACTCTACGGTTACTCCGGCGGCGGCAATGCCGCGGCATCGGCGGCCGAACTCCATGCCTCCTATGCCCCCGAACTCCGCATTCTCGGATCGGCGCAGGGTGGCGTACTCGGCGACAAGGGCGCCGAAGTTGCCGGATTACTGGGCCCGACAACCATTTACAACGTGGCCGCCCAGTGGGCGCTGTGGGCCATCGTCGGCGGATTGGCCAAGGACTATCCGGATATCCTGAAGCCGGAGGAGTTGCTCACCCCCGAGGGTTTGGCGCATCTGAAGAACATCAGCGGTCGCTGCGTCTACACCGAGGTCGTCACGGGCCTGCTGAGTCCGCCGTTCACCGAATATCTGACCGACCGCAATGCCATGGCGCGTCCGGAGATTCAGCGGTTGCTGCGCGACATCAGCTTCGGCAGTCCCGAACGCCGCCCGGATATTCCCATCCTCATGTGGCATTCGACCACCGACCAGCTCATCCCCCCGAATGCCATCCTCCCGGTGGAACAGGCCTACTGCCGCTCGGGGGTCAACCTGCGCTGGTTCACCGTACCCGCGAGCGAACACCTCTCCGCCGATGTCGAGGTGTGGCCCGCGGCCTCGGCCTGGCTGAGTTGGGTGCTGCGCGGCGGCGATCCGGGGCCGGTGCTCTGCCAGTCCTAGGTCTCGATCTGCGGATGTAGCCGCGCCACGGTCCAGACGCGTTGCCTGCGCACGACGAGGGCCGTGGCGCCGAGGAAGGCCGCCAGGAATCCGGCCAGTACCAACACATCTCGGACGAGGTTGGCGGTGAGGCCGCCGGAGATTCCGACGCGCAGGGCATCGACCAGATAGGTCATCGGGAGCAGTGGATGGACCGCGCGGAACGGAGCCGGGGTGGTCTCGACGGGATACAGGCCACCGCAGGCGGTGAGCTGCACGATGAGCAGTACCAGTGACAGTCCCTCGCCGATGGCCCCGAGCGCGACGCGCAGAAAGTGGTCGATGGCCACGAACGCCCCGGCCGCCAGGATCAGCACCGCCGCGACCGAGATCGGATGCACCGCGTCCAGGTGTAGTCCGAAATGTACTGCGGCGTAGAGGATTACGCCGCCTACCGCGGCGATCGCGGCCACCGGCAGCCATCCCGCCGCGGCCACGGTCAGCGAGCCGACCCGCCCGGCAAGCGCGCGCGGATTGAGCGGCCGGATGAACAGATAGGCCAGCAGACCCACCACCCACAGCGCGATGGAGAAGAAGAACGGGGCCAGGCCCCTGCCGTACACCCCGGCCGGATGCAGATTGTCCATGTTGATGCCGACGGGTGAGCCGAGTACGTCGGCGGCCTTCGCCGTCTGCTCGGCGCTGGTGTCCGGGATCTTGTCCACCGCGCCGTCCACCACCCCGGCCAACTTCGTCGCACCGCCGTTCAGTTGATCGGCCGCGGTTCGCAATGTGTGCGAACCGGATTCGAGTGCGGTCAGGCCCGCGGTGATCTGCGTTGCGCCCGAACCGATTTGGCGGGTGCTCGACGAGATCGCCCGCAGCGGGCTGTCGGCGCCGGTGAGCGCGCTCTGCACGGGGCCGAAATCGGTCTGCACCTGTCCGGCCGCGGTGGCGGCCTGATCGGCGGCCGCCCTGGCGTGTTCGGCCGAGGCGGCCGCACCGCCCGCCGCGTCGGTGAGGGTCTGAGCGCGCTGCAGCGCGGTGGCGAGCAGTGGATCCAGGGCGAGTTCGGGGTGGGCGACGGCCAATTGCCGCAGCGCCGCGGTGGCATCGTCGGCGCTCTGGCGGACCAGGGTGGTGCCGTCCTGGACCACGCCCATGGTCTGGGCGGCCGCGGCCGCGGCATTCGCGGCCGCGCCGACCGCGGCGGGCAGCGCGGTCGATCCGGATCCGGCCAGACTGTCGAGCGCCTGGTCGGCCCGGGTTCCGGCATCGGCCAGGCGTTGCAGGCCGTCGGTGATCCCGGCCGCGCCCGCCCGCGCCGCGGTCACGCCGTCGGTGAGCGAGACGCCGGTCTGCTGGGCGAGCACGGTGCCGTCGACCAGTGCGTGCGCACCGGTCGACGCGATCCGCAACTGCTGTTTCACCTGGGACAGCTCACCGTAGATGGCGCGCGCGTACGCGGCGTGGGCGGCGCTGTTCACCTGATCCTGTAGTTCCGATTTCGCGGCCTTGGCGATGATGCCGACGACGAAGTTGTTGGCGTCGTCGAGGGTGATGTCCAGGCTCGCCCGTTCCGGCGTCGGCTGCTGGGCGCTGACGAGTTTCGCGCTGAAATCGGACGGGACGGTCACGGTGAAGTAGTAGCGGCCGTGGGTGAGTCCGTCGCGGGCCCGGCGGGCGTCGACGAAATGCCATTGGAACGCCCCGGAGGCGCGCAGCTGATCGGTGAATTGCTTTCCGGCGTCGACCATCTGGCCGTTCGCCTCGGCCGCGTGATCCTGATTCACCACGGCGACGGGAATCTTGTCGGTGCGCCCGTAGGGATCCCAGTTCGACCACAGATACAGCGATCCGTACAGCAGCGGGATCAGCGCGAGCGCGATCGGCACCAACCGTCGCAACGGCCCGCGAAAGCGGCGGAACTCCAACAGCGCCAAGCGTAGGGCGGTCATTCGGCTACTCCTGTGGGCAGCTGGTCACGGTCGGCCGGGTGGGCGAGTTCGATCACCACGGTGGTTTCCGGGTCGAGATCATCGGGGAGCTCGTCGGTGGCGGCCAGTACGGTCAGACCCCACTCGGTCAAGGTGCGCAGAGCCGACCAGACCGGTCCGGTGGTCACATCGTCGAGGACGAGCGCGCCCGGCCGCTCGGCCGCGGTCAGGGCCACGGCGAGCAGGGTCTGTTGGTCGGGTCGCAGCTCTCCGAGCGGAATATCCTGGGGTGGTTGAAATTCCAACAATTCGAAGACGGCTTCGATTGCGGTGCGGTCGATCTCACGCCCACCGATGAGCAGGCGTTCTCGGATCAGTTCGCGCACCGGCAGTTCGGGATCGAGCGATACCGCGGGTTCGGCGCGCGCGATCGCTACGAGTTCGCGGACCCGACGGCCCTGCTCGGGGACGCGATGACCGCCGACGGCCAGTACGCCCGCGACCAGTCGCATGCGCCCGGCCAGGGCGAGCAGCAGGGAGGTTCGGCCCGAACCGCTCGGTCCGGTCACCACGCCCAGTTGCCCGGCCGCGATCGCCGCCGAAACCCCGTCGAACGCGCAACCGCGCGGACCACGTGCGCTGATACCGCGTGCCACCACTTCGACGCCGGCGAAGCCGGGAGATAACTGAGCCACGCCCGAGCGAGTAACCAGCAAATCGGAGGCGAAACAGTGACGTGCCGGACAGCGCCGTTCCGGCGCACCCGCCTGACCTGCGAGGTTGTCAGCCCCCGCCAACGTCTGGAGGATCGGAAGTGCCCGTCACCGGAAAGGTCGAAGCCATGCCAGATACCCTCGGTGCCCAAGGCACCCACCCGCGACTACCCGCCGTGCGCCCGGACCGCGACGCGCGGAATCAGTGGGCCAGTGCCAAAACAGTCCTGGTCACCCGGGTCGCGGGGCCCGGGAAGTTGATCTCCGCGGCTCGCCTCGTGGTGCCGCTGGGCGATCGGCAGCTCGCCTTTCGGATCTCGTCCTATTCGCCCGAGGCGGGTCAGCTCGCGGCCGACGGGCGCGTGCTGGTCCAGCCCGGTGACTGGCACGGCAGTCCGGCGGTCGGGTCGCATCAGCGGCAGGGCTGGGCGCAGTTGGTCACCGCGGGCAGTCTGCTCGATCATGTGCATCTGGCCATGACGACGAAATACGGTTGGCGACTGCGGGTCGCGCGGATGGGGCATCATATGGCGCGCGGTGCGGCACGCTACGGCGATGTGGTGGTGCTGGTGAATGTGCATGAGCCCAGCCCGATTCCCTTGCCCCCGGCCTGACGGAGCCGGTGCGTGATCGAGCGGCGGCTGCTGGAACTGCGTGGGGTGCTGCAGGTTTCGCCGGGCGCGGTGGTGAGCTGCCCGCCGAGGATCGTGGGAGCGCCGGATGTGGTGCGATGCTTCGGATTCGATGTGCTGGAGCCGGAACCGGTACGGCGGCGCAAGATTCCGGGCGGGACCGTGAAGATCGTCTTCGGTTGGGACGGGGTGTTCGGCGGGCGGCGGGTCGAACCCGGTGCGCTGGTGGTCGGCATGCACGATCGGGGTTCGGTGGCGACCCATTCGGGCCGGATGTGCAGTGTGCAGGTGCAATTGGAGCCGATGGCCGCCCGGCGGCTGCTCGGGACGCCGCTGCACGAACTGCGCAATGCCGCGGTGCCGCTGGACGAGTTGTTCGGGATGTCCACACGCGGTCTGGTCGAGCGACTGGCGGAGACGCCGCGCTGGGAGCGACGCTTCGAACTGGTCGGACAGTTCCTGCGCGATCGTCCCCGCGCGGCTCGCGACGACGGGGTGACCGCCGCGGTGCATCGACTGCGCGTCGCGCGCGGCGATCTGACCGTCAGCGAGCTGGCCGCCGAGTCGGGCTGGAGCCGAAGGCATTTCAGTAGACGCTTCGCCGACCAGATGGGGTTGTCGCCGCGTGCGTACGCCTCGCTGCTGCGGTTCTCCGCCGCCCTGCGCGGCCTGGCCGGACCGCTGTCGGCGGATCTGGGCCGCATGGCCCATGAACTCGGCTATTACGACCAGTCGCATCTGATCCGGGACTTCCGGCGCTTCACGGGCCTGTCGCCGAACGCGCTACTGCGCGAGGTGATGTCCCATTCATCCAATACCGCGGGTGCGCCGGCCTCCTAGCGTGAGCCCATGTCCAGATCACCGTTGCCGGTGCGGATCGCCGCCCTCGGCGTCGGCATCCACGCCATCGATCACATCCTCGTCATCCTGATTCCGCCCCTCGGGGTGAATCCGGGAACCTTCTACCACCTGATCAGCGCGCCGATCTACGCGGCGCTGATCGCGCCGCTGCTGCGCGGGCGCGCGTGGTCGCGCATCCTCATCACCTTCCTGCTGGCCTGCCAGTTCCTCGGCCGATTCGTCGTCTGGATCCTGTTCCCGCAGACCGGCGCCCACCTCGCGCTCATCGTCGGTTGGGCGATCTCGATCGTCGTCCTCGTGCTGCTGTGGGCGCCGCGAGCGTCGCGCGCGCACTTCCGTGCCGTGGGGAGCGCGAAAACCGCTAGTGCGTAGGGGTATTGGATCATCGGCGCGCCGTGCTTTCATGCGAAAGTATGTATCGCATACCGAGAAGGGCGGCGCGACTCGCCTCCGCCCTGGTAATCGCCCTGGCCGCAATCGCTTTCGCCGACACACCCGGATCCCTCGCACAGGATCCCGTCGCCGTGCCGCAACCCGACGCGACCATCGCGCCGGGTGAGGTCCGGGATCCGGATCAGCAGTCGCGGATCTACTTCAAGATCCCGGTCGCCAACGAGATGGTCCGGCTGCAAACGCATTTCACCGTGCCGCCGAAGCCGCCGCGGGTCGGGACGATGTTCCTGTGGCCCGGACTGGAACCGCGGCCCGGCGGGCGCAACTACGACCCGATCGGCCTCGGCGTACTCCAGCCGGTGCTGACCTGGGGGCAGAGCTGCGCGCCGCCCTCGCAGCCACCCGCCTATTCGACGTGGTGGATCGCCGCGATGTATGTCAATGTCGGCAACGATCCGAACTACTCGGGCTGCCGATCGGGTCGGGCGATGTCGGTCAAGGTGGGCGAGACCCTCGATATCGATATGGTCCTGAACCGGACCACGGGCGTGTGGAAGCAGACCGTGACCGGGAAGTCGGGCTCGGTGGACTTCTCGATCAATATGCGCAACCAGGCGCAAAACATGGCGCTGTTCGCCATCGAACCGTGGAACAATGCCCGTATCCCGGGCCCGCTCGACTTCTCCGACACCACGATCACCTTCCGTGATCGGGCCGACGACAGCTGCCTGCGTCCCGAACTGACCTATCAGGGTCCGGGTGGTCGCATCTCCACCCCGACCGTCGACGGCACCCGCTGCCATATCGACAGCATCAGCGTCACCAGCCCGACCCAGCGGGTGGAACCGCTCGCGGAGGCGGGTGCCCACTGATCGGATCAGAACATGTCCAGGCGGTGTGGCAGCGCGGATTTCACCGCGTCGAGCACCGCCAGTACGCGCTGTGGCGGGCGCGGCGTCGCGGCATAGGCCGCGTAGATATCGGCACTCGGCGTGGGGATATCGGGCAGTACGCGCACCAGCGCGCCGGTGCGCAGCAGCGGGCCCACCTGCCACAGCGAGCGCATGATGATGCCGTGCCCGTCCAGGCACCAGCGCGTGATGACATCGCCGTCATTGCTGATCAGGCCGCCGGTCACGCGCTGGGCGAAGGTGTCCTCGTCGGTGCCGAAACGCCAGAGGGCGTAATCGTTCTCGTTCTCGCGCAGGATCAGGCAGCGATGCTCGGCGAGCTCGGCGACCTCGCGCGGCGCGCCGTGGGCGGCCAGATAATCCGGTGCGGCGCACGGCACTCGGCGATTGCGGCACAGTCGGGTGGCCACCAGGCGTGAGTCGCGCAGCGCGCCCACATGGATGTCGATATCGAACCGGGTCCCGGCGATATTGAGCGCCAGCGCCGACAGTTCCACATCGATCTGCAGGTCCCGATGCCGCGCGGCGAATTCCGCGAGCAGCGGGGCGATATGGGCCCTGCCCAGCCCGATCGTCGAGCGTACGTGTACGCGTCCGCGCAGATCGTCGCGCTGGTGTCCGAGCGAGGTCTCCAGCTCCTCGAGCTCCGTCACCACCCGCGCCAAGCCCTCGGCATAGCGCTGCCCCTCGGGAGTGAGGGTGAGCCGCCGGGTGCTGCGCTGCATCAGCGACACCCCGAGCCGCGCCTCGATCCGGCCGAGCCGCTTGCTGACCGAGGACACCGAAACCCCCAGCTCGCGGGCGGCCTCGGTCAGACTGGGCGATCGGGCCACGACGGAGAACAGCACCACATCGTCGAGCGAACCGCCGATCACCAGATCCTCCGAATGTTTTCCGTGCCGGAAAGAGTCTCTTTCCCGTTCGAATCTTTATCCCCGGAACCCACGGGCATACGCTCGGTTCTCCGGTGGGGTAACGATATCGGAGGTTCGGTGTGGGTGAAACATTCAGGATTGCGGTAATTCCCGGCGACGGGATCGGCACGGAGGTCGTTCCGGCCGGAATCGATGTACTCGAGTCGGCGGCGTCGGCATTCGGATTCGGGTTCGAATTCGAGTATTTCGACTTCGCGAGCGCGGATTACTATGTGCGCCACGGTGTCATGCTGCCCGAGGACTGGTTCGATCGGCTGCGGCGCTTCGACGCGATCTTCTTCGGCGCGGTCGGCTGGCCGGAGATCGTGCCCGATCACATCTCGCTGTGGGGGAGCCTGCTGCAGTTTCGGCGGCGCTTCGACCAGTACGTCAGCCTGCGTCCGGTGAAACTGCTGCGCGGGGTGGCCGCCCCGCTGGCGGGTCGCGCGCCCGGTGAGGTGGATTTCTGCGTGGTGCGCGAGAATACCGAGGGCGAGTATTCCAGTATCGGCGGCAAGATATTCGAGGGGACCGAGCGGGAGACCGTCCTGCAGGAAACCGTGATGACCCGGGTGGGCGTCGACCGAATTCTGCGCTACGCCTTCGCACTTGCCGCTCGCCGTCGCGGACATCTCACCTCGGCCACCAAGAGCAATGGCATTTCGATCTCCATGCCCTATTGGGACGAACGCGTCGCCGCGGTGGCAGCCGAACATCCGGACATCGAAGTGGACAAGTATCACATCGATATTCTCGCGGCCAATTTCGTATTGCATCCGGACCGGTTCGACGTCGTGGTGGCCAGCAATCTGTTCGGTGACATCCTGTCGGATCTGGGACCGGCCTGCACCGGCACCATCGGCATCGCCCCGAGCGCGAACATCAACCCGGAGCGGCGTTTTCCCAGCCTGTTCGAGCCGGTGCACGGCTCCGCGCCCGATATCGCCGGGCGCGGGATCGCCAATCCGGTCGGACAGATCTGGGCGGGCGCGATGATGCTCGACCACCTCGGCCGCGCCGACGCCGCGGCCGCCGTACTGGCGGCGATCGAAATCGTGCTCGCGCGCGGCGATCTACTCACCCCCGACATGGGCGGCACCGCCACGACCGCGGCACTCGGACAGGCCGTTCGCGATCAGTTGAGCCTGTCGATCCACTGAACCATCCCCTCGATCGGATCCGCCATGTGCATCAAAACCCTCCCCACCGTCGACGGCGTCCCGCTGCTCATCCCGTTCTCCCTCGCCGCGATCACCATGGCGGCCGCCAGCTTCGGCGCGCTGCCGAAGGACATGCTCGGCGGGCTGGCGGTAATCGTCGGATTGGGAATGCTGTTGGGGCCCTTGGGTAATCGGCTGCCACTGATCTCGCGGATCGGCGGCGGGGCACTGACCTGCCTGATGATCCCGTCGCTGCTGGTCTATCTCGGCGCGTTCAACGACGAAACCCTCGCGGCGGTCACGCTGTTGATGAAGCAGGCCAACTTCCTCTACCTCGTGATCGCCGTGCTGGTGGTGGGCAGCATTCTGGGGATGCACCGGGCGACGATGGTCAGCGCGCTGGTGCGCATCTTCCCGCCGCTCGTGATCGGTACGGCCGCGGCGATCGTGGCGGGCCTCGCGGTGGCGATGGCCTTCGGTTACGAGGCGCAGCGGGCGTTCTTCTACATCGTGGTGCCCATAATCGGCGGCGGGGTCGGGGAGGGCGTCATCCCGCTGTCGGCGGCCTATGCCTCGGCCACCGGCGGCGTGGCGGGAGACTATGTGGCACAACTCATGCCCGCCGCGATCATCGGCAATATCGTCGCCATCGCCTCCGCGGGTGTGTTGCGGCGGCTCGGCGAGCGCAGGCCCGAACTCGACGGCGGTGGGGCGCTGGTGAAATCCGGAGCGCGGCCGGCCGTCGCGAGCGCGCCGCCCGAGGATTCGGACGCACCGGCGAGTATCGCTCTGGGCGTGCTCACCGTCTGCGGCGCTTTCGTCTTCGCCACGCTGCTCGAACATCTCGTGCACCTGCCCGCGCCGGTACTGCTGATCGTCACCGCGGTGGTGGTCAAACTCGTCGGTGTCGTACCGGTCGCGGTGGAACGCGCTGTGCGCGCGGTGTATTCGGTGATAGCGCGGCATTTCATCCAACCGACCATGGTGGGGCTGGGGCTGGTGTATCTGCCGATGTCGAGTGTGGTGGGCGTGCTCTCGCCCGGATATGTCGCGGCGTGCGCCGCGGTGGTGCTGGCGATGGTGTCGGCGGGATTGCTTGTCGGACGGCTCATTCGGATGTATCCGATCGATGCCGCACTGGTGACGGTGTGTCACAGCGGGCTCGGCGGGACCGGCGACGTGGCCATCCTGTCCGCATCCGATCGAATGAATCTCATGCCCTTCGCGCAGATCTCGACCCGGATCGGCGGGGTCTGCACCGTCGTCTCCGCGGCCGCGCTCATTCGGGTGTGGCAGTGAATCGGGCTGGGAGACAACCGATGCGGGTACTTGTCGCGCCGGACAAGTTCAAGGGCAGCCTGTCGGCCGCCGAGGTCGCCGACTGCCTGTGCGCCGGGCTGACCCGGGCGGGTGCGGTCGCGGTCGCCCTGCCGCTGGCCGACGGCGGCGATGGCAGCGTCGAGGCGGCGCTGCGCGCCGGATTCCGGGCCCACGCGGTGACGGTCGCGGGGGCCACCGGCCTGCCGCGCCGGACGCGGATCGCGATCGGAGCCGATACCGCCATGGTCGAACTCGCCCGGACCTGCGGGATGAGCACCCTGCCGGGCGGGCGGCTCGCGCCACTGGACAGTTCGAGTCTGGGTCTGGGCCAAGGGCTTCGGCAGGCGCTGCGGCACCGTCCGCGCCGCATTCTGCTCCCGCTGGGCGGCAGTGCGAGCACCGACGGCGGTATGGGCCTGCTGACCGCGCTGGGGCTGCGCTTCCTGGATCGGAGGGGACACCTGCTCGCGCCGAGCGGGCGGGCGTTGTCGCGCATCGCCGCGGTGGACGGTTCCGGGGTGGTCGATCTCGGCGGCGTCGATCTGGTGGCGGTCTGCGATGTGACCAATCCGCTGCTCGGTCCCGAGGGCTCGGCCGCGGCCTACAGCCCGCAGAAGGGCGCGAGCCCCGCGGACATCGCCCGGCTCGAGGCGGGCCTGGCCGGTCTGGTGGCGGTGCTGCGGCGCGACGGATATCCGAATGCCCCGGCGCTGGCCGATTTCGCGGGTGCGGGCAGTGCGGGCGGGGTCGGATTCGCGGCGCTGCTGCTCGGCGCCCGCCCGGTCGGTGGGGCCGCCTACTTCCTCGGCCTACTCGATTTCCCCCGGCACGCGGCGGGCTGCGATCTGATCGTCACCGCGGAGGGCCGTCTCGACGGCCAGTCGGCGCACGGGAAGTTGCCCGCCGCGATCGCCGCGCGGGCGGGTCGAATCCCGGTCGTCGCGGTCGCCGGACGAAACGAGCTGTCGCGCGGGCAGTTCGAAACGATGGGATTCATCGAGGTCCATGCCCTGGCCGACCGCACCGCCGCCGATACCGCCGCGGACCCGGAGCTGACCCGGCGGCTGCTGATGGAGATCGGCGAATCGATCGCCCGGAGCCGCATATAGTTGCTGCCGTGTTGCTAAGCCTGGAATGTCCGGGTGCGCCGTACCGTTGGCGCGTGGCGACGAACAGAGGTTTCGGCGTGCTGGCGGTGCTGTCGACCGTACTGGTCGCGGCGGTGGCGGGATGTGTCGCGGATACGGCGTCGTCCGGACCGTCGCCGGTGGCGAAGGGGCGGCCCGCGCCGTCGGCGTCGATCGCGCCCGCGGCCGTCGGGGCGAATGAACTGGGCGTCGTCCCGATCCTGATGTATCACCAGCTGAGCGCCGATCCGGCCGGTGAATACGACCAGACCCCGGCCAAATTCCGGGCCGAACTCGATCGACTGTATCGCGAGGGCTATCGCCCGGTGACGGTAGCGGACTACGTGGCGGGCACGATCGACGTCCCGGCCGGAATGCATCCGGTCGTGCTCACCTTCGACGATTCGACCAACAGCCAACTCGCGTTCACCCCCGAGGGCGGTCTGGTCCCCGACACCGCCGTCGCGATCCTCCAGGAATTCGCGACCGCGCACCCGGACTTCCGCCCGCGCGCCACCTTCTACGTCAACAACGAATCCTTCGGCAACGCCCCGGGCGCGCTGAAATGGCTCGTCGACCACGGCTACGAGGTCGGCTCGCATACCGCGACCCATCCGAATCTCGCCCAGCTCGACAATGCCGGAGTGCAGCGCGAATTCGCCGACAACGTGCGCGCGATCGAGACGGCCACCACCAGCAAGGTGCACACCATGGCCCTGCCGCTGGGCATCTATCCGGCCGAGCGCGCCCTGGCCGTCGAGGGGGCCGCCGACGGCGCGGCCTACCGATTCGACGCGGTGTTGCTGGTCGGCGCGGAACCCGCGCCCTCGCCCTACGGCGCCCTCGATCGCATGGGCATCCCGCGTATCCGGTCCGGCCAGACCGATGTCGCCTTCGCGTCGACCTATTGGCTCGATCGGCTCGCGGCCGATCCCGCGGAGCGCTACACCTCCGACGGCGATCCCAACAAGATCTCGTTTCCGTCCGGTCGCGCAACCGAATTGGCACCGGCGTGGGCCGGTCGCGCGAACCCGTACTGAGACGCGTTCGCGCCCGTCGACGTCGGATTTCCGCGAATGTGGGTCATACACAATTGAAACGGGTTCATCCGCCCCCTGGCTGGCGGTAGCTCGTCGCTATTGAACAGCGAATCCAAAGATTCTGGAAAACCCTTGGCGGGGAGGGCTTCCCGAGTTGACGCGGGAGGGGGCATATGGGATTTTGCTCACTAACTTCCGTGTGCTCGTAGTGAGTCGTCGAGCCGACACGGACCCCGGCTCGAGGAGTGGCAAGTAAGTGCGTCTACGTCTACGGCAGGAAAAGCCTGGAGACAGACCGGATTCGATGCCCGCGCCGTCGGGTGGCGAGCAGCGTGTGCTCGGCACGGCGATGGCGGGAATTCTGCGACCGCGCACAATCGGCGGTCAGTTGTCGCGCATCCTCGCCTTCGCTTTGATCTTGGTTTTCGCATTGCTTGCCGTCTCGGCCTACGGGGCGTACTCGGAATACCGCGAGGCCGACGGCACTCGGCGCGCGGTCTCACTCGCGCTGCGGGTGCAGGATCTGACCGACCAACTGCAGCGCGAGCTCGGACTGAGCAACGGTCTGCTCGGTGGTGACAACCGGCTGCAGCAGCCGATGCTGGAGCAGCGCAAGAGCGTCGACTCGACGCTGGAGTCGGTCAAGAGCGCGACCAATACCAACGCGCCCGGCGCCGACGAGGTGCGCGCGGCGCTCGGTCAGCTGAATCTGCTGTCCAATACCCGCACCCAGATCGACACCCGTCGCATCAGCCGCCCGGTCGTGATGCAGTTCTACAGCGACGCCGTCGGCGCGCTGAACCATCTGACTCTGGGTCTGGATCGCGCGAACGATCCGCAGATCCGCCGCGGCCTGCAGGCGTTCTACGCCCTGGGCGCGGCCAAGGAGCAGTTCGACCGCGAGCGCGGCTTCCTCAACGGCGTATTCGTCGTCGGGCGCTTCTCCGGCGGCGAATACGGCCAGTTCATGGAGATTCGCGCCACCAAACAGGTTGCGCTGCAGACCTTCTCGCGTTTCGCCACACGCAGCCAGCAGGCCGATCTGGACGAGGCGATGCTCGGCGACAACTCCGCCGAGGCCGATCAGGACGAGAGCGTGGCGCTGGCCTCCGGTGACGGTCCGCTGGCCCGCCCGGTGGATCCGATGTCGTGGTGGAACCGGATGACCGGCGTCATCGACGCGCAGCGCGCCGTGCAGAAGTCGGTCGGTAACGACGTGCAGGCCCGCGCCGACGATCTGCGCGGCGTGGCCACCACCAAGTTGATCATCTTCCTCGTCGGTGCGGCGATCGCCGTCATCGCGATGATCGCGCTGGTGCTCGCCTCGGTGCGCGCGCTGGTGCGGCCGCTGGCCGAATTGGCAGGCGAGGCCGACGATGTGGCCTCGCGGCGACTGCCCCAGGTCATCGAGGCGTGGGAGAATTCGGAGGACGGCCGCCCGGACGCGCCCGCGCCGGTGCGGATGCCGCCGGGGTCGAGCACCGAGATCGCGGCCGTGGCCGGTGCCCTCGACCGCGTGCAGGCCACCGCCTTCGAACTCGCCTCGCAGCAGGCGCTGGTGCGTCGTAACACCACCGAGTCGATGGCCAACCTGGCCCGCCGCAATCAGAACCTGGTGCGCCGCCAGCTCTCGCTGATCAGCGAGTTCGAGCGCAAGGAACTCGATCCGCAGGGTCTGGCCAACCTGTTCGAACTCGACCACCTCGCCACCCGCATGCGCCGCAACGCCGAAAGCCTGCTGGTGCTGGTGGGGGAGAACAGCCCCCGCCGACTGGCCCGGCCGATCGCGCTGACCAGTGTCATTCGCGCGGGTATGTCCGAGGTCGACGACTACCGCCGCGTGGTGCTGCGCCGGGTCGACGATGTGCTCATCGTCGGCGGCGTGGCCAGCGAGTTGTCGCATATGCTGGCCGAACTCATCGAGAACGGGCTGGCGTTCTCGCCGCCGGACCTCGAGGTCGAGATCTACGGCCGCCGCGCCGCGCACGGCTATCTGCTCGCCGTGGTCGACCACGGCGTCGGCATGCCCCCGGAGCAGCTCGCCCAGTCCAATGCCAAACTGCGCGGTGAACTGGACTTCATCGTCTCGCCCAGTCGCTACCTCGGCCACTACGTGGTCGGTCGCCTGGCCAAGCGCCTGGGCATCCAGGTCGAGCTGAACACCTCCCCGGTCAGCGGCATCGTCGCGCGTATGACGCTGCCCGCGGAAATGCTTGCCGCGGAACAGGACCCCCTGCCCCCGACCATCGAGGCGAAGGCCCCGCGCACCGTGATCGAACCCGCCTGGGGCGCGGATTCGGTGACCCACACCCTGGCCCAGCAACAACCGGTGACCGAGCGGATGCCCGTACCCGAACCTTTGATGCCCGCACCCAAGGCCGAACCGCTGCCGCCCGCGGCCCGCGCTCCCGAACTGCCCGCGCCCACCTCGGACCCGGGCGCGCAGACCACTCGCAACGGCCTGGTGCGGCGCAACAAGCGCGCCCGCGCCGAGACCGCGCCGAGCTCGCCGCAGCAGGCCGAACGTCCCGCGGCCCCGCGCCGGGAGCGCGGGCCCGCGCCGCAACGCTCCCCGGAGGAGACCGCCAGCATGCTGGCATCGTTCCGGGCGGGCCACGAGCGCGGCACAACGACCAACCCGACCGTGCTGACCGCAGAGGAGAATTGGTGACCACCCACGTGCCGAGCGCTGACCCGCAGACCTTCAACTGGATGCTGGGCAACTTCGTCCGGAATACCGCCGGCGTGCGCGACACCGTGGCCGTCTCCTCCGACGGACTGCTCATCGCGATGTCGGACGGTCTGGAACGCGCCGCCGCGGATCGGCTGGCCGCCATGGTGTCCGGGCTGTCCAGTCTCGCCCGCAGCGCCTCGCGCAGCTATTCCTTCGACGGACTCAAATTGATCATGATCGAGATGAAGCGGGGTTTCCTGATCGTCTCGGCCATGGGAGACGGCAGCTGCCTCGGTGTCATCGCCGATTCGAGCTGCGATGTCGGCCTGCTCGGCTATGAAATGTCGGTGCTGGCCGAACGCGCCGGATCGCTCCTTGATCCGGCGTTGATTACGGAACTGCGAGAGACTTTGCGTAGATGAGAGATAGTGATCGCCCGTGGTTGCCGGACCAGGGGGCGAGCCCGACCCAAGATATGTTCGGCTGGTTCGGCAACCGGCCCGGGCAGCAGGAAGAACACGATGATTTCGTGCGTCCCTTCGTCGTCACCGGGGGCCGCACCACACCGGTGATCGATGGCCTGCGCATCGAAACCATGGTGCAGGCGCCGCCTTCGGCGCTGCCGGCGCCGCTGCAACTCGAGCAACGAGCCGTGGTGCAGCTGTGCCAGCAGCCGCATTCCATCGCCGAAATCGGCGCGGCACTGCGTGTTCCGGTCGGCGTGGCCAAGGTGATCGTCAGCGATCTGGCCGCCGCCGGCTATGTCAACGTGCGTGAGGCGCCCGAGCTGTCCATCGCCGCGATCGAGAGGATCCGTGATCTTGTCCGAGCGCTCTGACCGGTCCTTCGGCCCGAGCACGCCCTCCTCGGTGAAGATCGTGATCAGCGGTGGATTCGGGGTCGGCAAAACAACTTTCATCGGCGCGATCTCCGAGATCGAACCGCTCGCCACCGAGGCCGCGATGACGGAGGTCTCGATGGATGTGGACGATCCGGGGCGACGCGAGGACAAGACGCAGACCACGGTCGCGCTCGACTTCGGCCGCATCACGCTGGACCAATCGCTGATCCTCTACCTGTTCGGCACGCCCGGCCAGGATCGGTTCGTCTTCCTGTGGGACGACCTGGTCGACGGCGCGCTGGGTGCGGTGATCGTGGTGGACACCAGCCGGATCGACGACTGCTACCCGGTGCTGGACTATTTCGAGAAGAAGAACACGCCGTTCGTGGTGGTGGTCAACCGCTTCGAGAACGAGCGTCGCTTCGCGCTGGCCGAGGTCCGCGAGGCGCTCGAACTCGAGGATTGGATCCCGCTCGTGGAATGCGATGCGCGCAGCCGGGAATCGGTGCGCGATGTGCTGGTGGCGCTGCTGGAACAGGTGCTGTTCCATCGGGTCGCGGTGTGAAGTAGTTCTGGACGAAACAACTACGAGAGGCAATACTCACCCGGTGTTCACCACGCGTCCGACCCTGCAGGGCACCTTCGGGATGGTGTCGTCGACCCATTGGCTCGCCTCGTCCACCGCGATGGCGGTGCTCGAGAACGACGGCAATGCCTTCGACGCCGCCGTCGCCGCGGCCTTCGTGCTGCATGTCGCGGAACCGCATCTCAACGGTCCCGCCGGTGAGGTGCCGATGATCCTCGCGCCCGCGGGCGGTGCTCCGCGCGTGCTGTGCGGTCAGGGTCCGGCCCCGGCCGGGGCGACGATCGAGCATTACCGCGGGCTCGGACTGGATCTGGTGCCGGGGACCGGGCCGCTGGCCGCCGCGGTACCCGGCGCCTTCGACGCGTGGCTGGTGCTGCTGCGCGATCACGGTACGAAATCGCTGGCCGAGGTGCTGTCCTACGCGATCGGCTACGCCGAGCGCGGAATTCCGGCGGTCGAACGGATCGGGCAGACGATCGCCGAGGTCGCCGAGCTGTTCGACACCGAGTGGCGCAGTTCCGCGGCGGTCTATCTGACCGACGGCCGCCCACCGGCTCCCGGTGCGCTGCTGCGCAATCCGGCGCTGGCCGCGACCTGGCAGCGGGTGCTGGCCGAGGCCGAGGCCGCGGGCGCCGATCGCGACAAGCAGATCGACGCGGCGCGGCGGGTCTGGCGGGAGGGTTTCATCGCCGAGGCCCTGGTCGCCGCCGCGGCGCGGCCCACGATGGATACCTCCGGCGAGCGCCACACCGGCACGCTCACCGGCGAGGACATCGCGAATTACGCTGCGACATACGAGGATCCGGCGACCTACACCTGGAACGGATGGACCGTCGCCAAGCCCGGACTGTGGAGTCAGGGCCCGGCGCTGCTGCAACAGTTGGCGCTGCTGAGCGAACCGCTGGACTACGCGACGCCGGAGTACTACCACCGGCTCATCGAGGGTTCCAAGCTCGCCATGGCCGATCGCGAGGCGTGGTACGGCGACAGCACCTCGGTCTCGCTCGCGACGCTGCTGTCTCCGGAATACAACGCGGCGCGCCGGGAGCTGATCGGATCGCGGGCCTCGGAGGAACTGCGACCGGGCAGCCCGGACGGGGCCGAACCTCGCCTCAGCGAGTATGTCCGCACGAGTTCGGCCGCGGGCGTGGCGGTTCCGATCGGCGCGGGCGAGCCGACGGTCAAATCCAACGGGGCCACCCGGGGCGATACCTGCCATCTCGACGTGGTGGACCGCTGGGGCAATATGATCGCCGCGACGCCGAGTGGCGGCTGGCTGCAATCGAATCCGGTGGTACCGGAACTCGGTTTCCCGCTGGGCACCCGGTTGCAGATGTCGTGGCTGGATTCGGATCTGCCGAATTCCCTTGTCCCGGGACGTCGTCCGCGTACCACCCTGAGTCCGTCGCTGGCGCTGCGCGGTGATACGCCGGTCATGGCATTCGGCACCCCGGGCGGGGATCAACAAGATCAATGGAATCTGCATTTCTTCCTGGCTGTCGCACTGCGCGAGCCGGTGCGCGGTGGATTGGATCTGCAGGGCGCGATCGACGCGCCGAACTGGCATCAGGAGAGTTTCCCGGGGTCGTTCTATCCGCGGGTGATGAATCCCGGTGCGGTGGTGGTGGAATCGCGGATCGGTTCCGATGTGATCGGCGAACTCGAGCGCAGGGGTCATCGCGTCACGGTGGGTGGACCGTGGTCCGAGGGACGTTTGTGCGCGGTGGCTCGTGATGCGGAAACCGGTGTGCTGTCGGCCGGTGCGAACCCTCGCGGAATGCAGGGGTACGCCACCGGGCGATAACCGTAGAGAGGGCTCGATACAGCGGTCCGCACGGCGCGGATCGCTATGAGTGGCACCCTTTTTCGGCAATTGAAGACGAATCATATTTCCAGCGAGAAAAAATCGAGTTCGTGAAGTAGGTTGTTGCCCATGCTCGTACGCCTGTCCAGGCTGGCGGGGCTCGGCGTGCTCGCCGTGGCGCTCGCTTCCTGTGCGCCGTTGCAATATCCGGATCGGAACGCAACGCACACGGATGATTTCGGTACCCCGGTGGGTACGCAATCGGTGCGCGAGGGCGGTGATCTTGTTATGGGCTTGTCGAACGAACCCGACAAGCTCGATCCGACCACCTCGAGTTCCCTGTATACCCGCTACGTCATGAGCTCGATGTGCGAGAAGCTCTACGACAACGACGCGGCGGGAAAGTTGGTGCCGCAGTTGGCAACCGATTTGCCTACCGTCTCGTCGGACGGATTGACGGTCACCATTCCGGTTCGTACCGGGATCAAATTCGCCGACGGTACCGCGTTCGACGCCGCCGCGGTGCAGAAGAGTCTGCAGCGGCATCTGACGATGAAGACCTCGCAGCGAACCAGCGAGATGGGCCCCATCGCCTCGATCGAGGCCGAGGGCTCCGCGGCGGTGGTGATCAAATACAAGAAGCCGTTCGCGCCGATCACCGCGGCACTGGCGGACCGGGCCGGAATGATCATGTCGCCCACCGAAATCGAGAAGTCGGGTGATCATTTCAGTGATCATCCGGTGTGCGTGGGCCCGTTCAAATTCGTGAAGCGGGTGCCGCAGACCTCGATCGTGGTGGAGCGCGATCCGCTGTACTACGACGCGCGCAAGGTGCACCTGGACACCATCACCTATCGGATCATGGCCGATGCCAACATTCGTGCATCGAATCTGCGTTCCGGCGATATTCAGGTCGCCGACACCATCTCGCCGCAGGATGTCGATGCGCTGGAGAAGGATTCGGGACTGCACCTGCTGCAGTCGCGGGCGCTCGGTTTCCGGGGTATCTATCTGAATATCGGCAATGTGGACGGTGTGGGTAAGCCCGCCAAGCCGATCGACACCCCGCTGGCGAAGGATCCGCGTGTCCGCGAGGCCCTGTCGCTGAGCATCGACCGAGCGTCGCTGGTCGACACCGTGTTCAACAATTGGTACGAGCCGACCTGCTCGCCGGTGGTGCCGCAGAGCACCTATGCCACGCCCGCGGCAACCGATTGTCCCGCTTACGATCCGCATCGTTCGAAGCAATTGCTGGCGGAGGCGGGCGTGCAGCTGCCGTATCACGTGAAGCTACAGGTGCAGAACAGTCCGGATCAGCTCCGTTACGCGCAGGCTCTGCAGGCCAGCATCGCCGAGGGCGGATTCGCCCTGGATGTGCAGCCCACCGAATACGCCACGATGCTGGATGTGCAGAAGCGCGGTACCTATGAGGCGCTGCTGCTGGGCTGGTCGGGCCGGATCGACCCGGACGCCAACATCACGCGGTTCATGGTGACCGGATCCAGCGGCAACTACAGCGGTTACAGTTCGCCCGCGCTCGACGATCTGCTCGGCCGGGCCGGTCGCATCACCGACACCGAGCAGCGCGCGAAGCTGTACGAGCAAGCGGTACAGGCGATTCAGAAGGACAATCCGTACATCTACACCTATCGTGAGCGCCTGCTGACGGTGCATTCGACGCGGGTGACCGGCGTCGAGATGTATCCGGACGGTGTCGTACGTCTCGGCTACGCCGCGTTCCGGGTAGACAAGGGCTGACAACGATGCGTATTCGCTTGCTCCGCGCGATCGCGTTCGGCATGGTCGCCCTCGCCCTCGGCTCCTGTTCCCAATCGCAGCCGCCGGTCCCGGTCGTCACGCATATGGACGACTACGGCACGCCGATCGGTAACCAGCAGGTGCGCCAGGGCGGTGATCTGGTGATGGGCCTGTCCAACGATCCGGACCGGCTCGATCCGACCACCTCCAGCTCGCTGTACATGCGCTATGTGATGAGCACGGTCTGCGAGAAGCTCTACGACAACGACTCCTCCGGAAATCTGGTGCCGCAGTTGGCATCCGGGCTGCCGCAGCTGTCCGACGACGGTCTGAGCGTCACCATCCCGATCCGCTCGGGCATCAAATTCGCCGACGGCACCCCGTTCAACGCGGCCGCCGTGCAGACCAGTCTCGAGCGGCATCTGCGCTTGGAGGGTTCGCAACGCACCGGTGAGATGGGCCCGATCACCGATATCGACACCGACGGTTCGAGCCAGGTGACCATCCACTACAGCACGCCCTTCGCGCCGATCACCGCCGCGCTCGCCGACCGGGCCGGGATGATCATGTCGCCGACGGCGCTGAAGGAGGAGGGCAAGGATTTCGGCGATCATCCGGTGTGTGTGGGGCCGTTCAAATTCGTCAAGCGCGTACCGGGCGTATCGATCGCGGTGGAGCGCGATCCCGAGTACTACGACGCGCAGAACGTGCACTTCGACACGATCACCTACCGCATCATGCTCGATGCCAAGACCCGGGCCGCGGCGCTGCGCAGCGGTGAGATCCAGGTCGCGGATACGATGTCGCCGACCGATGTCGACGAGCTCAATGCGGATCCGCGGCTGCACCTGCTGGTTTCGGGTTCGTTCGGCTTCCAGGGCTTCTATCTCAATATCGGCAATGTCGACGGGGCCGGGAAGCCGATCAAGCCGATCGACACCCCGCTCGCGCGCGATCCCCGTGTCCGGCTGGCACTTTCGCTGACCATCGATCGACAGGCCCTGGTGAACAAGGTCTTCAAGGGCTGGTATGAACCCGCCTGCACGCCGATCGCGCCGCGCACCTCCTATGCGACACAGGTCGGGACGGCCTGTCCGCTGTTCGATCCGGAGCGCTCCAAACAGCTGCTCACCGAGGCGGGCGTGCAAATTCCGTATCCGATCACCATGCAGGTCATGAATGTCTCGGATCAGAAGGAATACGCCCAGGCGCTACAGGCCGAGGTCGCCAAGGGCGGTTTCGATCTGCGGCTGGTGCCCACCGAATACCCGGATATGCTCACCGCTCAGAAGAAGGGCTCCTACGAGGCGCTGCTGCTGGGCTGGTCGGGCCGGCTCGATCCGGACGGCAACATCTCCCGATTCCTCACCACCGGTTCCAGCGGCAACTACAGCGGATACAGCTCGCCCGCGATGGACGAGGTGCTCGGCTGGGCCGCGCACAGCACCAGCGCGCAGCGGCGCGGGGCGCTGTACGAGCAGGCGGTCCGGTTCCTCCAGCGGGAGAACCCCTATATCTACACCTACCGGCTGCGCAATCTGACCGTGCACTCGACCTCGGTGACGGGGATCGAGGTGTACGCCGACGGCGCGGTCCGGGTCGGCAAGGCCGCGTTCGTCACGGATCGGAATAGCTGAATACCCATGCTGCAGTATGTGTTCCATCGCTTGTGGCAGTCCGCTGTCACCTTCGTTCTCGTCTCGCTGGTCGTCTTCGTCGGAGTCCGGGCGCTACCCGGTGATCCCGCCACCACGATGGCCGGCGAGCAGGCCGATCCCGCCGCCATCGCCGCGATGCGCGCCCAGCTGGGGTTGGACAAGTCGCTACCGGTGCAGTACCTCGAATTCGTCAAGCACGCGGTCACCGGCGATTTCGGCCGTTCCATCCGCACCGGCACCCCCGTGCGGGACATGATCGGCACGACGCTGCCGGTGACGCTGCAGCTGGCGCTGTACGCCATGCTGGTCGCGGTGCTGGTCGGCGTGATCGGCGGTGTGGCCGCGGCGGTGTATCGCGGGCGCTGGCCGGAATGGCTGGCCAATGGTTTCTCGCTGGTCGGATTGTCGGTGCCGACGTTCTGGCTGGGCATTCTGGCGGTGCTGTATCTCTCGGTGGGACTGGGGCTGTTCCCGGCCTCGGGGTATGTGTCCCCGTTCCAGGATCCGGTGCGCGGCATCTACTTCCTGACCCTGCCCGCGGTGATCCTCGGCGTGACCCACGCGGCGGTGGTGCAGCGGCAGACCCGCTCGTCGATGGTGGAGACGCTGACCGCCGACTTCGTGCGCACGGCACGGGCCAAGGGGCTCGGGCAGCGCGCGGTGATCCTGCGCTACGGGCTGCGCAACAGCCTGATTGTGGTCACCACGGTCATCGGCCTGCAGCTCGGACTGCTCATCGCGGGCGCGGTGGTGACCGAGCGCATCTTCAGCCTGCCGGGTATCGGGAAGCTGACGCTGGATTCGGTGTTCACCCGCGACTATCCGGTGATCCAGGCCGTCGTGCTCGTGATCACCGCCTCGTACATCCTGATCAACCTGCTCGTCGACGTGCTGTACACGGTCATCGACCCGCGGGTGCGAGTGTCCGGGAGGGCGCAATGACCGTCACCGATACGACCGTCACGGTCACCGAGGCCGTCACCACCCCGCCGCCCGCGCAGGCCCGCGGCCGGATTCTGCGACATCTGCGGCGTAATCCGCTGGGGCTGCTGGGGGCGGTGCTGCTGGCGATCGTGATCCTCGTCGGGGTGTTCGCGCCGCTGCTGGCGCCCTACGCGCCCGCCGAGGTGCATTTCGCGACGCCGTTCCAGAAGCCTGGTACGACCGGATTCCTTTTGGGCACCGATGATTTGGGTCGCGACATTCTGTCCCGGGTGCTCTACGGCACGCGCGCCTCGCTCGAGGTGGGTGTGCTGGCGGTGCTGTGCGCGGTGGTCGTCGGCGTACCTTTGGGGCTGCTGGCCGGATACTGGCGGTGGCTGGACGCACTGGTATCGCGGGTGGCCGATGTGCTGCTGGCGTTTCCGTTCGTGATCCTCGCGGTCGGACTGGTCGCGATCTACGGCGCGGGTCTCGGCGAGGCCGCGATCGCGCTGGGCATCGCGCAGATTCCGGTGATGATGCGGGTGGTGCGCGCGGAGACGTTGCGGCTCAAGGAAACCGACTTCGTCCTGGCGGCGAGGACGATGAATGTGCCGTCGTGGCGGATCCTCGCCGGGCACATCCTGCCCAACGCGCTGGCGCCGATCATCGTGCAGGCCACCGTGATCATGCCGACGGCCGTGCTCGGTGAGGCGATCCTGTCGTTCCTCGGACTCGGTATCAAACCGCCCGCGCCGAGTCTCGGCATCATGCTCTCCGATGCGCAGCAGTATTTGTTGCGGACGGCGTGGCCGGGCATCTTCCCCGGCTTGGCGTTGCTGCTGATCTGCTTGGGATTCAACCTCTTCGGCGATGCGCTGCGTGATGCGCTCGACCCGAAGACGAGCCGGTGAAGGAGCTGGCAATGACCGAACCACTCGTGGCGATCAGCGATCTGCGGATCTCCTACGGCGCGGCGACGGCGGTCCACGGCGTGGACCTGGTCATCGCGCCGGGCGAGCGGGTCGCGGTGGTGGGCGCCTCCGGATCCGGTAAATCGACACTGGCCCATGCCATTATCGGTCTGCTGCCCGGCGCGGGCCGGGTGACCGGCGGCAGTATCCGCTGGCGCGGTGAGGACATCACCCACGCCGCGGAGAAGCGGCTGCGGCGGCTGCGCGGCAAGGAAATCGGCCTGGTTCCGCAGGATCCGATGTCCAACCTCAATCCCGTCTCGCGAATCGGCCGCCAGGTCTCGGAAACCCTGCTGGCACACGGTATTTGCACGCGAGGCGAGGCCCGGAACCGAGCGATCGAACTCCTGGGCGAGGCAGGCCTGCCCGACCCCGCCCGCCGCGCCCGCCAGTACCCCCACGAATTCTCCGGCGGCATGCGCCAGCGCGCCCTGATCGCCATCGGCCTGGCCTGCCGACCCGACCTCCTGATCGCCGACGAGCCCACCTCGGCCCTGGACGTAACCGTCCAACGCCAAATCCTCGACCACCTCGACAAACTCACCCGAGACCTCGGCACGGCCCTGCTCCTGGTAACCCACGACCTCGGCCTCGCCGCCGAACGCGCCGACCGCGTAATCGTGATGTCCGAGGGCCGAATAGTCGAAACCGGCCCCGCCCGAGACGTCCTGACCAACCCCCAACACGACTACACCAAGCGCCTGGTCGCCGCCGCCCCCGCCCGAGTCGTCCCCCTGATCGCGGAAGCGATCCTCGACGAGCAGACCCCCGAAGCCGCCGCCATCGAAACCAACGGCGCTGCGAAAACGTCCGCAACCAATGGTGCGCCAAAGTCGGCCGCAGCCGAAACCAACGGCGCGGCAAAGGCTTCGAAGACCGCAAAGCCCACTCCGACGGAGATTTCCGCCCAGCCGGAAGAGACCGCCCCGGCCGAGGCTTCCGCCCGGGCCGACGGTACTCAGGCCGAAGCGGCTGCCACGGTTGAAAAGTCCGCTCCGGCGGAGAAGTCCACTCGAGCTGATGGTTCCGCCTCGGCCGAAGAGTCCGCTCCGGTGGAGAAGTCCGCTCACGCCGATGGTTCCGCCACGGCTGAGGAATCTGCCTCGACCGACAGTTCCGTCAAGGCGGAGGAGGCTGCCTCAACCGAAAAGTCCGCTGCGGTGGAGGATTCCGCTCAGGTCGAGAGGGCTCCCGCGGTCGGAGGGGCTACGTCGGATGACGGCTCTGCTGCTGTGGCGGAGGCCGTTTCGGGTGAAGAGGGCGCTCGAGCTGAGGGTTCCGCTTCAGACGAGAGGTCTCCCTCCACCGAAGGTTCTGCCCAAGCGGAAGAGGCTGCAGCGGCTGAAGGCTCTGTCTCGGACGAGGGCGCTTCCGCCGCTGATGGTTCGGGTCAGGTCGAGGAGGTTGTCTCGGCCGGAGAGTCCGCTCCGGTGGAGAAGTCTGCCCAGGCCGATGGGTCCGCCACAGCCGAAGGGTCTACGTCGGCTGATGGCTCTGTTCCGGCAGGGGAGGTCGCCTCAGCTGAAGAAGGTGCTCGCGCCGCGAGTTCTGCCCCCGCCGAGAAGTCTTCCTCGACCGACGGGCCTACCCCGGACGAGGGGACCGCTTCGGTGGGATCCATCAAGGCTGAGGGAGTTGCCTTGGGTGATGGTTCTGCGCAGCTCGAGGGTGTGGCGGTGCTGGAGGTTGCGCATCTGTGTAAGGAGTACAAGATTCGGGGGCGGGGTGGGGTTTTGCGGGCGGTGGATGATGTGTCGTTCACTATTGGGCGGGGGCGGACTACGGCGATTGTGGGGGAGTCGGGGTCGGGGAAGACGACTACGGCTCGGATGATTTTGGGGCTGGTGGCCGCTACCTCCGGGACGATTCGGTTGGATGGGCAGGAGGCTGTCGGGTTGCGGGGAGCGCGGTTGCGGGCGGCTCGGTTGGCCATGCAGCCGGTTTTCCAGGATCCGTATTCGTCGTTGGATCCGATGTGGACCGTGGAGCGGTTGATCGCGGAGCCCTTGCGGGCCTTCGGCATCGGTGATCGGGAGACGCGGCGGGCTCGGGTGGCCGAACTGCTCGAGCGGGTGGCGCTCCCGGCCTCGGTGACCCATCGCTATCCCAACGAGCTGTCCGGCGGTCAGCGTCAGCGCGTGGCCATTGCCCGGGCGTTGGCCATCGAACCCCGGCTGGTCGTCTGCGACGAGGCCGTCTCGGCGCTCGACGTCCTGGTTCAGAAGCAGATCCTGACCCTGCTGTCCGATCTGCAGACCCGCCTGGGCGTCAGCTACCTGTTCATCTCCCACGACCTGGCCGTCGTCCAGGCCCTGGCCCACGACGTGGTGGTCATGCGTGAGGGCAAGGTTGTGGAACAGGGCCCGGTGGACAAGGTTCTGAAGTCCCCGAGCGATCCGTACACCCGACGTCTCCTGGACGCGATTCCGGGCGCGGGAGTCTTCGGGGCGGAGGAGATTCGGGAAACGGTGAACGCCTAGCCGCTACTCGTCGAAGATCGCCACCGCCCGGGTCCAGCCCGCGGAGGCGGCGTGGATTTTGACCGGGAAGCAGGCTATTTGGAAGCCGGTCGCGGGGAGGGACTCCAGGTTGTGGAGTTTCTCCAGGTGGCAGTAGCCGATGTCGCGACCGGCTCGGTGACCCTCCCAGATGATCGAGGGGTCGTGGTCGCGGGCGTAGCGGGCGGCGGTGTGGACGAAGGGGCGTCCCAGCTCCAGGCGTCGGTGCCGGTGAGGCGGATGCCCTGTTCCAGGAGGTGCAGGGTGGCCGCGCGGCCCATGCCGCAGCCGGAGGAGACGTAATCGGCTGTGCCGTAGCGGGTTCCGGCGGCGGTGTTGACGACGACGATCTCGAGTGGGCTTAGCCGGTGGCCGATGCGATCCAGTTCGGCGGCGACATCCTCGGCGGTGACCACATAGCCGTCGTCGAAGTGGCGGAAATCCAGCTTCACCGCGGGCTGTAGGCACCATTCCAGCGGCACCTCATCGATGGTGATGGCCCGCGCACCGCCATCCATGGTGGCCGAATAGTGGTAGGGCGCATCGAGATGTGTGCCGTTGTGCGTGGAGATCCGCACGCGCTCGACGGCCCAGCCCTCGCCGTCGGGCAGATCCGATGCGGTGGCCCCGGGAAAGAATCCGAGCACATCCTGGACGGTATCGGCGTGGCCGTAATAGTCGATCTCGGGTAGCAGCCCGGGCGGATCCGAGGCGATGCCCGCCTGTAGCGGTACGGAGATGTCCACCAGCCTGCGCACGATCGCTCCCTTCCTCGGCGAACCCCCCGATTCGAATCTAACCGGAATCGGTTGCGCTGGTACGGCACCGCACCAGGAACGATCGTTCGAAGGTGATGACCGTTTCGCCCGAGGATTTCGCGCCGGTGGTCTCGACCGTCACGATGCCCTGGGTCGGTCGCGACCGCGAGCGGCGTTTGGTGAGGATGCGGGAGGTGGCGTAGAGGGTGTCGCCGACGAAGACCGGTTCGGCGAGCCGGACCCGGTCCCAGCCGAGATTGGCCACGGCGCGGGCGGACAGGGCCTGCACGGTCATACCGCCGATGAGCGCCAGGGTGATGGAGCTGTTGACCAGCACGCGGCCGTATTCGGAAGCGGCGCCGTAGGTTTCGTCGAAATGCAGGGGATGCTGATTCATCAGCAGCAGGGTCAGCCAGGTGTTGTCGGTTTCGGAGACGGTGCGTCCGGGCCAGTGCTTGATGACCATGCCGGGTTCGAAGTCCTCGTAATCGCCACCGTGCTCCTCGACGTATTCGTTGTCGCCGACGCGTCGCAGGGTCATCGCCGAAACTCCTCGTAGATGGCCGCCGCGGCGGCGGTGTCCTCGATGGCCGCGCCGACGCCGCGAAAGACCGTGGTGCGGCCGTCGGGGCGGGCGGGCAGCGCGCCCAGTTCGTGCAGATCGTCGAGCGTGAGGAAACCCTGGGCGAGCGCTGCTCGGATCTCACCCGCCTCTTCCCTTGCCGCGGAACGGGTTTCGACCGCGACGAAGGCGGATTTCAGTAATCCGGGATCGAATTCGAGCGCATCCTCGTGAATGCCGCCGATCGCATTGAGATGCGCACCGGGCGCGACCCAATCGGCCTCGACCAGCGGCGTGCGATCACCGGTCGCGGTGGTCGTGCAGATCACCTCGGCATCGTGCACGGCATCGAAGACGCTGTCGCACACGATGATCCGACCGGGCGCGCCGGGCTCCTGCCGGACGCGCCGCGCGAAGACCTCTGCCCGCTCTCGCGTCCGAGACCAGATGCGCACCGAATGTACCGGCCGCACAACCGATATCGCCCGCAATAGCGCACCCGCCTGCACCCCCGCGCCGACCAGTGCGAGATCACCCGCGTCCGGCCGCGCGCACATCCGCGTGGCCAGAGCCGCCACCGCACCCGTCCGCACCGCCGTCAACTCGGCGCCGTCGAGCAGCGCGAGGATGCGCCCGGACTCCAGTTCGGTCAGGACCACGACGCCGTGAATGAGCGGCAGCCCCCGCCCCGCATTTGCGGGGGTGAGCGTGGTGACCTTCACCGCGGCGAGTTTGCGCGCACTCCACGCGGCCGGACTGACCAGCAGCTCGGACATGGTCGAATCATGCTGTACCAGAGTGCGTTCCGGGGATACTGCCCGCCCGGCGGACAGGTCGGCGAAGGCGTCGCCGAGCGTATCGATGACCGCCCGCAGCACCTCCGCACCGCCCATCCGCGCGGCGTCGATCATCGGCGCCACGCCGCTCACACCCGCACCTCCCCGCGCGCGCTCAACTCCGCGACCACATCGACGATGAGATCCTCCTGCCCCGCGATCGCCTGCCGCCGGCCGAGTTCGAAGAACACATCGCGCGGATCCACCCCGGCCCGCCCCGCCAGATCCAGCACCGGATTCTTGAAACCCGAGAACACCCCGGCCAATCCGCTCACGATGCTCAGCGAATTGGTGATCGGCGGCGCGGGCATGAGCGTCCGCTCGGCGAGGTCGGCGGCGTCGAGCAGGCCGTACAGATCGATCCCGGTATCGAACCCCATCCGCTCCAGCACCGGCACCAGCACCTCGAGCTGAGTATTGCCCGCACCCGCGCCGAATCCGCGCGCGCAGCCGTCGATGATGCCCGCCCCGGCCTGCGCGGCCGCCAGCGAATTCGCCACGGCCATACCGAGATTGTTGTGCCCGTGGAAGATCACCGGCACCTCGACCGCCGCGGCGATCGCCGCAATGCGCGCGGTGACGTCCGGGGGCAGGAAATGCCCCGCGGAGTCCAGGATGCCGACCGCCCGCGCCCCGTACTCGACCAGCCGCGCACACTGCTCGGCCAGCTCCTGCGGGGTGGCCATATGGCTCATCAGCAGCACCCCGTGCGCCTCGGCGCCCGCCTCGCGCAGGAAGCCCAGATGCCGTTCGGCCAGCGTCACCTCGGTGCAGTGCGTACCGATCCGCACCACATCGGCCCCGTGCGACAGGGCGCGACGCAGATCGGCGGTGGTGCCCCAGCCGGGCAGCATGAATACGCCCATTCGACTGTGCGACAACGCCTCCCGCACCGTCGACAGCATGACGTCGTCGGTGAGGGCGGCCCGCCCGACCTGCAGCGAGGAGGCGCCGAGGCCGTTGCCGTGCCCGACCTCCACGACCGGGATGCCCGCTCGATCGCAGGCGGCCGCGTATGCGCGCAACTGTTCGACGCCGAGCTGATGGCGTACGGCGTGATGGCCGTCGCGCAGCGTGGGATCGTGGATGAGTACCTTCGTCGTCATTGCCCCACCCTGGTCATGGCGGCCGAATCCCGGCTGGCCGCATACTGTTCGGCGACCAGAACGGCCGCGGCGTTGATGATGTCCAGATTCCCCGCGTGCCGGGGCATCACCGCGCTGGTGGCGATCACCTCGGCCGAGATCGACACTCGCGTATCGGCGACCGTGCACGCGGTGATCGCGTAACCGGGCGCGAAGGCCCGCACCTCCTCGGCGGCCCGGGTGACGACGGCGTACACGCTCTCGGTGGTCGCGCCCTCGACCTCCGCGGAGATCGCCACCCGGAAGGTCGCGGGCGGTACCGCCGGGCTGATGTTGATGATCGCCTTGGTGTCGCGCACCCCGCTGAAGACGCTGAGCGCCTGCTGGGTGGTCTGGACGAATTCGTCCAGATTCAGCCGGGTCGCGCGCCCGGCGATAGTGCTGGCGACGGTCGTGACGACCTCGATGTAACGGGTCGGAAAGGCCCGCGCGAGCGCGTGCACGAGGGGCACCGACGCCTGACCGCCGCAGCTGATCAGGCTGATATCGCGCTGTTCCGGCACCCGGGTGCCGGTGACCGTCGGCACCACCATGTGCCCGATCTTGCTGGGCGTCAGATCGATCAGCAGCGTGTCCAGCGGTTCCAGGCGACGCCAGTGTTCGAGATGGGAGTGCGCGTTGGTGGCGTCGAAGACGACGTCGAACGGGCGGGGCGCCGCCAGGATCGCGTCGATGCCGTCGGAGCTGACCGGATAGCCGAGCTCGCTGGCGTGGCGCACCCCCGCCGACAGCGGATTACGCCCGGCCACCAATTCGCAGTGCAGCAGCGCCGATCGGTGAATCTTGTCGACCAGATCCATCCCGATCATGCCGGTGCCGATGACGGCGACCCGCAGGGGTTCGGTGATGATCATTCCCGGCCTCCGAATCGTGCGGTCCAGGCGTCCGCGAGCGCGACCGCAGCGCGGGCCTTGCGGGCGAACGGCGGGCCGACCATATTGCCGTCGAGTACCGCGACGCCGCCCACGGGCACGGCCTCGGTGACCCGCCGGGCGAACCGCAGTTCATCCGGATCCGGGCGATAGGCCCGATTGATCGCGGCGAGCTGTTCGGGATGGATGGCCACCTTGCCGTGGAAGCCCAGCGCTCGGGTCCCGTCGATCTCCTCCTGGAGCGAGGCGGGCTCCTCGAGGTGGAAGTTGCTCGTATCGATGCAGGCGATGCCGTAGCGGGCGCAGGCCATGGCCATCGCGTGCCGGGCGCCGAGCATGCCCGCCCAGGTGATCTCGATGCCGAGCGTGGCCGCGAAATCGGCGGAGCCGAAGACCAATCCGTCGCTGACCGCGGCGACGGCGTCCATGGCGGCGATCGCCTCGACGGTTTCGACGGTCACATAGATCTCCGGATGCCGCCCCGCGGCGGCGAAGGCGTTGCGCACGAGCGTGATCTCCGCGGGCGCGCAGACCATCGTCATGACGATGAATCCCGGTGCGGCCGAACTCTCGGCGAGCATGATCAGATCCCGCATCGCCTCGATCGAGCCGAGTTCGTTGATCCGGACCGCGATATTCGCCGGATTGGGGGCCTTCTCCAGCGCCTCGCGGCAGATGATGCGCGCCTGCGATTTCGCCTGCGCCGGAACGGAATCCTCGAGATCGATCAGATGGACGTCGGCATCGTAGGACCACGCCTTGACGACGCGATCCAGCGACAGGGCCGGGGTGTAGAAGATGCTGCGGGGGATGGCCCGCGCCCCGGCGGTCACCGGACCGGCTCCGGCTCGACCGCGCCCGCGGGCGCACCCACGCCGGTGAGCACCGCGCACAGGTCGCGGATCTGTTCCTCGGTGTGCCCGGCGCGCAACATGACCCGCAGTCCCGCGGTGCCGCGCGGCACGATGGGGAAGAACACCGGGGAGACGTAGAACCCGGCCTCGAAGACCGTGCGGCCCGCCTCGATCACGGTCGCGTCGCTCATCGGCACCAGCCGGATCGGATAGGTGCTGCCCGCCTGATCGGTGCCGACCAGCGAATCGAACAGCGCGATATTGCGATACAGCCGATCCTGCAGTTCGGTGAGTTCGCCGGTCCGATGGATCTCCGCGGAGGCCAGACCCGCGCCGCACGCGGCGGTATTCAGCAGTTGCGAATAGTTCAGCGCCCCACCGAAACGCTCGATGACGCGCAGCGTCTGCTTGGAATAGCCGTCCAGGACGATGGCCGCGCCGCTGGTGCCGAACGCCTTGTTGAGCGTCATCACGACAATGGTGCGCTCATCCAGTACGGGGCTGTGCGAGCGGACGTAGCCGATGCCGCGCTCACCGTAGGCCGACATGGAATGCGAATCGTCGTAGTAGACCAGCAGACCGTATTTGTCCTGCAGCGCGGCCAGTTCGCGGACCGGGGCGTAGCCGCCCAGGCTGTCGCTGCCGTCGCAGACGTAGGCCACCCGGGCGTATTTCTTGCACGCGTCCTCGATGAAATCCAGATCGTGATGGGGTGAGGTGACGACCTCGGTCTCATCGGCGCAGACCGGTTTGACGTTGGCCATCGAGATGTGCGCGTAGCGATCGAAGATCATCAGCGGGCGCGTGCCGTTGCCGAGGTGTCCGGAGGCGATCAGCGGCAGCAGGCCGAAGGTCGCGGTGCTGGCGGAGATGGCGCAGACCACGGTGGCCCCGAGCAATTCGCTCAGTGAATCCTCGAGTTCCAGCATCGCGGGGATCTGCACGCGGCTGCGCGCGATGCAGTGGTCCAAGACGCCGTAGCGGCGCAGCGCCTCCACCCCGCCCTCGATCACCTTCGGATGGGTGTCCAGATCCAGATACGAGCAGCAGCTGAAATTGACGAATTCGTGTCCGGCGGCGGCGTATTCGAGCCCCGGCCGGGTGCGCAGTACGCCGTCGTCGAGATCGGCGACGATTCCGGCCAGCCCGTTGCGTTCGGACATGTCCCAGAAGGTATTGCCGATACCGACCAACTTGTCGTTATTGCGATAGGCGTGGGTCGGGGTGATCTGCTTGCGGTCGGTCATCGGGTGCTCCCGGCCGTTTCGGGCTGATAGTTGTAGACGCCCTTGAGTTTTCGGAAGGCGGCGGTGTAGAGGGCACTGCCCAGGACGTAGGGGCGGCGCAGGATCTTCGGATCCCACATCCAGAAGTTCATATTGATATTGAGTTCGTCCACCGATTCGGCCTGATGCCACCAGCCCAGCGGCAGATACAGCATCTGACCGGGTTCCAGCAGGATGTCGCGGCGCTGCGGCAGGCGCGCGTCGAGTCGCGGAAAGCGGCGTGGGTCGACATCGGTGAAGTCGAACGCCTGTGACTTGTCGCCGAAACCCTGCAGCAGCGAGCGCGGATAATAGTCGCGGAATCCCGGCGGCATGAGGATGAACCGCTTGCGGCCCTCGAGTTGGATATTGAAGTTCTCCAGCTCGTCGAAATGGCTCTGGGTGAATACGCTGCGGTGGCTGATCCACAGATTCGCGGCATTGCGCAAACCGCGCGGCCCGAACAGCACCTCGGGATCGAATCCGATGATCGCGCGGACCGCCTCGGGCATGTTCATGATATTGGCGACTATGCGATGCCAGGACTGCCCGTCCGTGCCGTCGGCATAGCGTGCGAAGAACTCTCGCAGCTGGATTCGCGAGGTCTCCCAGCGCTCGGTGTTCTCCCGGTTGCTCGGCTCGGAGAACAGCGTCACCGGCGCGTCGCCGAGCCGTTCGAGCACCAGGTCGCGGTCGAAGGCGCGCTGCTGCGGCAGGCGATCGATCACGACGGGTACGTCCGCCCGGATGATCGCGTCCCGGCCCAGCGCCCGGAAATCGTCGAATGCTATGCGTGCCACCGGCAGTGGCCCGGCCTCGGTTGCGGCCCCGATACGGTCGTGGGTCACGGCGTCCTCCCTGTGTACTACATTTCACGCCTGTTGGCTGAGCTCGGATTCCTTTGTGGAAGTGAGGATTTCGGATCCGGCGACGGTGGCGCAGCAGGCGAAGGCGCCGCCGCCGACGGCCAGCCAGCCCGCCGCCTGGAAGCCGTCGCGGTCGGCGAGTTGGCCGCCGATCGCGATGCCGAGGGCGGACCCGAGTGCGGCGACACTGGACAGCCACGCGAACCCCTCCGACAGCGATCCCGCCGGAACCAGCGCCTGGACCAGCGCGCTGCCCGAAATCCAGGTCGGCGAGACGACCAGGCCGGAAACGAATGCGCTGACGGCCATCACGACGGTCGGACCGCCGAGGGCCAGCGGCACCGCGCCCAAGCCCAGCAGCGCGATCGCCGCCAGGAACAGCCGATCCTTGCGAACACGCCAGTCCACCGCGCCGAACCACAGGCCGGACAGCAGACTGCTGAACGCGGTCAGGGCCATCAGCAGGCCGGTGAGTTCGGTGATCCGATGTTCGCGGGCGTAGGCGATGATCGTCATATCGACCGCGCCGAGGAACAGGCCCATACCCACATAGGCCGCGATCAGGACCCGCATGCCGGGTATGCCGATCGCCCCGCCTCCGCGCGTGGCTTCGGTTGTGCCGGAGGCGGGTTCGGAGCGGCGATGCGCCGCGAGCAGTAGTGAGCCGACGGTGGTCAGCACGACGCAGGCGATCAGTCCGGCGGAGGCGTGCACGCCGGTCACCAGCGCGACCACCAGCAGCGGCCCGGTGACGAAGACGACCTCGTCGAGGATCGACTCGACGGCGTAGGCGGTGCGCAATCGGCCGGGTTCGGCCAGACTCGCCCAGCGGGCGCGCACGAACGAGCCGAGCGGGACCACCGTGACGCCCGCGCACAGGGCCGCGGCGAGCAGAATCCACGGCGGCGCGGCGAGGGCGATCGTGGCGGCCAGCAGGGCGGTGGCCAGCAGATTCAGCGCGCCGCCGGTGACTATCACGCGGCGCTGGCCGAAGCGATCGGCCAGACGGCCGATGTACGGCCAGGCAACGCCCTGGGCGACTACCAGTGTGCCCGCGACGATTCCGGCGGTGCGCAGGGCGCCGTCCATCGCGACGACGAACAGCACACAGCTGACCGATCGCATCGATGCGGGAAACCGGCCGATCAGTCCCGACAGGGAAAGGGTCGCCGCGCCCGGTGTTTTCAGCAAACCGATATAAGACACTGAATAACCCCCCCGACGAATTGAGAGTCGGCTTTCGCCCGCTACGATGCGCAAGCGTACAACATAAAGAAGGACCTTTTCTCGAAATACATTCGGAATCCAGGCAAAAAACATGATCGGAACATTTGAAAAATTCGACCGGTCGAAACGCGGGGTCGGGTGGATTGTCCGTTGTTTGGTTGCGGCACAACGGGGAATCGCCGCTGCGTCGGCTACCACGATGCGGTGGAAGAGGGAGGCGAGGACGATGGGATCGGCGGCGCTGTTGATCATCGGCACGGCCCTGGCGATCATCGGGGCGATACGCACGGCGTACGAACCACGCCGACTATCCACGGGATTCGTTCTGCTGGCGGCCCTTTCGGCGCTGCTGCTCGGCTGGGGCGGACCGATCGCGGAGCTGTCGCCGATCACGGTGTCGCGTCTCGGCGTTGGCATTCTGGTGGCCCTCGTGCCGCTGGGCGCGGGCATTGCGCTGATCGCCAACGGCGTGCTGGTGATGCGGCGGGAGGGGCCCGCGCCGATCACCTGTACTCCCATCGTGGTCGGCGGTGGCCTGCTGATGCTGGTGGCGGCGACCGTGGCGGTGGGCGCGGATCCGCGTGTCCCGCCCTGGGTTACGGGGCTGGTGGTCACGATGGGCACCCTCTCGCTGTATCTGCTCGCCCATCTGATCGCGTTCGGCGGCTACGCCCTGCTCTACAGCAATCTGCCGGACGAACCGGAGACCGATGCGGTCCTGGTACTCGGCTGCGGTCTGAATCTGGTCCGGGTCACGCCGCTGCTGAAGGCGCGACTCGAGCGTGGGATCCGGGCCTACCACGCGGCGGTGGCCGCGGGGGCCGGTCCGCTGGTCGTGGTGTGCGGCGGTCGCGGACCGGATGAGGCCATCTCCGAGGCGGACGCCATGGGCCGCTACCTCGCCGCGCACGGCATACCGCGCGGGGTCGTGGTCCGCGAGCGGCGCTCGCGCAATACCGAGGAGAATCTGCGCAATGGACTGCGCGAACTCGAGGCCCGCGGCCTGCCCGCGGACCGAATCCGGATCACGGTGGTCACCAGCAACTTTCACGTGCTGCGCACGGCCGCGCTGACCCGGCGCATGGGCATCGACGCCCAGGTGCTCGGCGCTCGGACCGCGGGTTACTACTTACCCGCGGCCTTCCTGCGCGAATTCGTCGCGGTGCTCACCACCCACTACCGGCGCACCCATGTCGCGGTGGCCGCCGCGGCGGCCGTCGCGCTGATCTCCGTCGCGGCCGATGCCGCCTTCACGATGACGGGTTCGTGAATCAGTCGCCGACCCGTTCGCCCGTGCCCGGGTGGAACAGGTGAATCGCGGACGGGTCGTCGATCAGCAGGGTGACCGACTCGCCGCGGCGGGCCGGGGCGCGCTGTGGCGAGCGGGCGACGAAGGTGACCTCCTCGCCGTCGAGTCCGGCCACGGGCGTGCCGGGCAGCCGGGCGTAGACGAAGGATTCGCTGCCGAGATCCTCGACCAGTTCGACGGTCACGGTGAAACCCGCAGCGCCCTGCCGCAATCGGAGATGTTCGGGACGGATGCCGATGGTTACCCGCTCCAGATCGGCCGCGGCGAGTGCGGACATGCGCTCGCGGGGCAGCGCGATGATGGCGCCCGCGAGATCGATGCCCTCGGCGACCAGCGGCACGGTGCACAGGGTCATCGACGGTGAGCCGATGAATCCGGCGACGAAGGCGTTGGCGGGGCGGTCGTAGAGTTCGCCCGGGGTGCTGAACTGCTGTAGGCGGCCGTCGCGCAGCACCGCGACCCGGTCGCCCATGGTCATGGCCTCCACCTGATCGTGGGTGACGTAGACGGTGGTGGCGCCGAGTCGCCGCTGCAGCGCGGCGATCTGCGTGCGGGTCTGCACGCGCAGCTTCGCGTCCAGATTGCTCAGCGGCTCGTCCATACAGAACACTCGCGGTTCGCGCACGATGGCCCGGCCCATCGCGACCCGCTGGCGCTGTCCACCGGACAGTTTCGCGGGTTTGCGGTCCAGATACGGGGTCAGCCCGAGCAGTTCGGCCGCCTCGGCCACCCGGCGCTTGCGTTCGGCCAGCGGAACTTTCATCATCTTCAGCGCGAAACCCATATTCTCGCCGACGGTTTTGCTCGGATACAGCGCGTAGTTCTGGAACACCATGGCGATATCGCGGTCCTTCGACGGCACCCCGACCATATCGCGGCCGTCGATGCGGATCGAGCCGCTGTCGATGTCCTCCAGCCCGGCCAGCATGCGCAGCGCGGTGGACTTACCCGAGCCGGAGGGCCCGACCAGGACGATGAACTCGCCGTCGGCGATGTCGAGGTCGAGCGAGTCGACCGCGAGGGTATCGGCGCCGGAGTAGGTACAGGAGGCGTTCTCGTAACGAACTGTGGCCATTGCTACTTCCTTATTTGATCGCACCGAAGGACAGGCCGCGCACCAGCTTGTTCTGCGCCAGCCATCCGGCCAGCACCACGGGCAGGGCGGTCAGGACCGCCGCGGCCGACAGCCGCGCCCAGTACAGGCCCTCGCCGGTGATGAAGCCGACCAGATAGACCGGAATCGTCTGTGCCTGCACCGCGGTCAGATTCACCGCGAAGAAGAATTCGTTCCACGAGAAGATGACGCAGATCAGCGCGGTGGCGGCGATTCCGGGGGAGACCAGGGGCGCGATCACCTCGCGCACGGCGGTGAGGGTTCCGGCGCCGTCCATTCCGGCGGCCTCGAGCAGCTCGCCCGGGACCTCGAGGAAGAACGAGCGCATCATCCACACCGCGATGGGCAGATTCATGCCGGTGTAGAGGATCACCAGGGCCCAGATATTGTCCAGCAGGCCGATATCGCCGACGATCACGTACAGCGGCACGATCGCGGCCACGATCGGCAGCATCTTGGTGCCGATGAAGAACATCAGCGCGTCGCGGGTGCGCCGGATCGGGCGTAGCGACAGTGCGAAGGCCGCCGGAATGCCCAGGGCCAGTACGAGAATCGTGGAGACGATCGTGGCGAAGGCGGAATTGAGCAGGGTGGTCCCGATACCGCTGTCCAGAACCGCGGAGAACTGGTCCAGCGTCGGGGTGAACAGCAGTTTCGGCGGATCGGTGTAGGCGTCACCCTCCTGTTTGAACGCCGTCAGCACCATCCACAGCACCGGGAAGAACATCCCGAGGCCGATCGCCCAGGCCAGTACGCCCCAGGCCGCGCCGATTCGGTCGCGTCGCTTCGCATTCATCAGGCCGCCTCCTCTCTACCGGTGAAGGACCGGAACAGCAGTCGCAGCGCGAGCGTGGCGACCACGGTGGTGGCGACGACGGTCACCACACCCATCGCCGCGGCCTGGCCGATATCGAAGCCGAGGAAGGCGCGCTGATAGATGTAGAACGGCAGATTCGAACTGGCGATGCCCGGCCCGCCGGAGGTCATCATGTATACCGCGTCGAACGTGTTGACCAGATAGATCGCGCCGAGGACCGCGCCGAGTTCGATGAATCGGCGCAGATGCGGCAGGGTGAGTTCGCGGAAGATCTGCAGCGCGCCCGCGCCGTCGACCCGGGCGGCCTCGGCGATGTCGCGAGGCATCGACTGTAGGCCCGCCAGGATGAGCAGCATCATGAAAGGCGTCCACTGCCAGACCAATTCGGCCATCACCGCCGGGAGCGGATATTTGCTCACCCAGTCGATCTGGCCGGCCCCGAACGGTTTCAATACGAAGTTGATCAATCCGAACACCGGGTCGAGCATGGTCGTCTTCCAAATCAACGCCGCTGCAACCGGTGTCACGAGAAATGGCGTGATGAGCAGAGTCCGCACGATGCCGCGGCCGAGGAAGGCGCGGTCGAGCAGGATGGCCAGCAGCAGTCCGAGGATCACCGAGACGATCACCGTGCCCGCGATCAGAATGACGGTATTGAAAGCGACTTCGCGAAATTGGCTGTCGCGGAACACATCCGCGTAGTTCCGCAGCCCGGTGAAATGCCGCGAACCCGGCCGCACCAGATTCCACGACTGGGTGGAGTAGTACAGCGTGAATACGAACGGCACCTGGGTGACCACGATCATGAAGATCAGCGCGGGCAGCAGCGGGCCGCGCCGTCGCCAACCCTCGGCGCGCGAGATTCCGGACATGGCTACTGATTCCCTCGATAGGACCGGCCGACGACGTCGGCGTACTGCTGGGCCTGATCCAGTGCGGCCCCGACGCCGACCCGCCCGGCGATGGCCGCGCTGATCTGCTGGCTCACCCGGGTGCCCAGATCCTGGAACTCCGGGATGGTGAGGAATTGGATGCCGGTATACGGAACCGGTTGCAGCGTAGGATGTTCCGGATCGACGCCCCGCATCGCGGCGAGGGTCAGGGGGCCGTAGGCCCTCGACGCCTCCTTGTACTCCGGTATCTCGTAGGTCGAGACCCGGCTGCCCGGCGGCACATGCGACCAGCCGAGCCGCTCGCCGACCATGCGGATATAGGGTTTGCCGGTCATCCACGAGATGAACTTCCACGCGGCGTCGGGCCGCGGGCTGGACTTGGGAATGCCCAGCGACCAGGTGTAGAGCCAGCCGGAATTCGGTTTGCTCGCCACCGGCGCGAGGACGTAGCCGATCTTGCCGACCACCTTGGACGACGCGGGATCCTCGAGGACCGAGACCGCGGAGGTGGCGTCGTACCACATGGCGGTATTGCCCTGCGACAGCTGCGTGGCGCATTCACCGAATCCGCTCGTCGCGGCGCCGGGTTCGCCGTGGGCGCGGACCAGATCGATGTAGAAGCGTACTGCGCGAACGACTTCCGGGCTGGTGAGCTGGGCGTTCCAGTTCTCGTCGAACCAGCGCCCGCCGAAGGTGTTGATCACGGTGTCCAGCGGCGCGAGCGCCTCGCCCCAGCCGGGCTTGCCGCGCAGGCAGATTCCGGAGCGGCCGCGGTCGGGATCGTCGAGTTTCGCCGCGAATCGCGCCACCTGATCCCAGGTCGGCTGATCGGGCATGGCGAGTCCGGCCTCGGCGAACAGATCCTTGCGGTACATCAGGAACGAGGATTCGCCGTAGAACGGCACCGAATACATATTGCCCTGATACGACAGCGATTTGCGCAGCGACGGAATGAAATCCGCCTCGTCGTAGCCGGGTGTGGCGCGCGCGTGGTCCGACAGATTCACCAGCCAGCCGTTGGCGGCCCACTGTGGCGTCTCGTAGTTGCTGATCATGACGACGTCGAATTCGCCGCCGCCGGTGGCCACCGAGGAGGTGATCTTGGCGCGTGCCTCGTTCTCCGACAGCGAGACGAATTTCAGGTGGATGCCGGGGTTGTCGCGCTCGAATTCGTGCGATAGCGAGATCGCGTCGCGCATCTGGGAATTGGAGACCATGGCGATGGTGACGGTCGTCCCGCCGCCGCCGGTCAGCGAGCCCGCACCGGCGCATCCGGTGAGGGTCAACAGGGCGGTAATCGCCAGCGCCGCTGCGGTTCTCATATTCACGGGCGCCCCTCCTTCTGTTCGAGCAGCCACCGCGCGCAGTCGATGTCGGTGATCAGGATCGTGGCCAGCCCCCCGCGCAGGGCGCCGAGTACCGCCTCGTGGCGCACCGCGCCGCCGCCGATCAGCATGGTGGTGCGGCACGACCGCACGGCGTCCAGGTCGATCGAGACCGTGCGCGCGGCGAGGGCGCCCGCGATCTCGCTGCCGTCGGCGCGGAAGAATCGGCCGCCGACCTCGCCGATCGCGCCGAGGCCGCGCAGTTCGTCGAGGATCGCGGTGTCGAGGTAGCTGCCGTCGAACAGCGTGGTCGCGGTGGAGACGGTGCCGACGCCGAACATCATGACGTCGGCCGCGCGACCGGTGGCCAGGGCGCGACCGAGGATCGAATCGCGGTGCAGCGCGGTGACGGTCGCGGCGTCGGCGTAGAGCGGGGCGTGCAGGCGGACCGGGGTGGCCTGCAGTTGGGAGGCGCAGCGGCCGAGGGTGAAATCGACGCCGGTCTGGTAGTCGGAGGAGGTCAGCGCCCCGTCCAGCTGAACCACCGTGGCACAGCGCGCCGAATTGGACCGCAGTTCGCGGGCGACGGCGATCGTCTCCGGACCCCAGGTGAAGCCGAGCGTGTCGGTGGGGCGCAGCCGCCGTGACAGCACCCCGACCGCGGCGTGGGCCAGCGATTGCAGCCCGGTCGGCGACCCCTCGGCCAGCGTGCCGAGCACGACCGCCTCGGTCAGCCCGTAGGCCGCCTCCAATTCGCGTTCGACCTCGCCGTGCACGGTCGCGCGCAGCTCCTCGGGGACGCTGATCTCGATACGAACCAGGCCCAGGGCCCGGGCGCGGGCGATCAGCCGCCCGGCGGTGGGCGCGAAATACCGAGTACGGCAGCGATTTCCGCCTGTGTGGCGCCGTCGAGGTGATACAGCTGCGCGGCCCGCAGGGCGAGGCGGACCTCGTCGGGGGTGCTGGGCTGCGGGGGCACGGCGATCACGAATCTTCCTCATCGAACGCGTGATCATCTGCTCACGCGGTGAGCTGCTGCTCGGAAACGGTACCATCGCAGATGTGACGCAGGCAACACTCTCGCTCCCGGCCTATGATCGCTCCGGGTTGTCCACGGGCATCGTTCATTTCGGTGTCGGTGGGTTCCATCGCGCCCATCAGGCGATGTACGTCGACCGTTTGCTGCAACGTGGCGGCGCTGAGCACTGGGGGATCTGCGGAGTCGGGGTGCTGCCCGGCGACCGGCGCATGCGTGATGTGCTCGCGGCGCAGCGTGGTGAGTACACGCTGTCGGTGCTCGGACCCGGCGACTCCTGGGACACGCGGGTGATCGGCTCGATAGTCGAATACTTGTACGCGCCCGACGATCCCGAGGCGGTCCTCGAGAAACTGGCCGATCCGGCGACGCGAATCGTCTCGCTCACCATCACCGAGGGCGGTTACGGAATCGACCCGGCGACAGGGGAATTCGATGCCGGCAGCCCGTGGATCGCCGCGGATCTGCGCTCGAACGCGGTGCCCGCCACGGTCTTCGGGCTGGTGGCCGAGGCGCTGGCGCGGCGGCGGGCGCGCGGGCTCGCGCCGTTCACGGTGATGTCGTGCGACAACATCGAGGGTAACGGGGAGGTCGCTCGGCGGGCGTTCGGCGCCTTCGCGCGGTTGCGCGATCCCGCACTCGGGGACTGGGTGGCCGAGCACGTGCACTTCCCGAGTTCGATGGTGGACCGCATCACGCCCGTGACCCCGCCCGAGACCGAGGCGGAGATCCTGCGGCGCTATGGGTTTCACGATCGCTGGCCGGTGATCACCGAACCGTTCACCCAGTGGGTGCTACAGGATTCGTTCACGCTGTCGCGCCCGGCGTTCGAGGAGGTCGGGGTGCAGGTGGTCGAGGATGTCGCACCCTACGAGCTGATGAAGCTGCGCCTGCTCAACGCGAGCCATCAGGCGCTGGCGTATCTGGGCTATCTGTGCGGATACCGATGGGTGAGCGAAGCGGCCGGCGACCCGCTGTTCGAGCGATTCCTGTTGCGCTACATGGAATCCGAGGCCACGCCCACGCTGCGCCCGGTGCCCGGGGTCGACCTGGACCGCTACCGGCGCACGCTGATCGAACGCTTCGCCAACCGGGCCATTCCGGACACGCTCGAGCGGCTGTGCGCGGAGACCTCCGACCGGATCCCGAAGTTCCTCCTGCCGGTGATCCGGGAGCGCCTCGCCGCGGGCGGCGAAATCGACTGCGCCGCAACAGTCGTCGCCGCGTGGGCGCGCTACGCCGAGGGCGTCGACGAACAGGGCGAACCGATCGAGGTGGTCGACCGTCTGCGCGACCGCCTCATGCCCCTGGCCCGATTGCAACGCCACGAGCCGACCGCGTTCCTGGGCGATCGGGCCGTCTTCGGCGACCTGATCGAGCAGCCGCGCTTCGTGCGCGCCTACACCGCGGCGCTGGCTTCGCTGCATACCAAGGGCGCTCGGGCCACCGTAGGCGAGCTGGTGGGAGGGTGACGATGCCGCAAGATGGGTGAGCCTCCGGATTCGGGTCAGTGGCCGGAAACAGCTACCGCCAGGGCGGCCCGGATCGAGGCCGCGCTGCTCCCCGTGCGCTGGCGGGACCTGGAATTGCCGGTGCCCGGCGGGCATATCCACACCCCGATCCCGACCGGGTTGCCGGACGACCGGAATCAGTTGTCCGGACCCCGAATTCGAGCAGAACCGCACCGCCGTCGTCGCCGAGACACAGGCGCTCGTCGGCTCCGCCCTGAGTGCTCCGCCGGGCGGGTGGACCGGGCCCTTCGGTGATCAGCTTGCGCTGTCGTATGTCTGGAGCATGCAGACCACCAGCTTGTCCCAGTAGGGGTCGCCCTTTCCCGCTGCGATAGCGGGCTTCAACTTGCACTCCCCCTGTAGGAGGGCGATCTGCGTTTTATACTGCGATGCGGGAATACCGCACTGGGCGAACCTCGCCTTCGCGTTCGCCTCGTTGAAGCTGCTGTCGCTGTTGACGATGCCCCCGAACTGCTGGAGCGTTCTCGTTCCCGCCCCTTCCAGGTTCGATTTCTTCTCCGCATCGTAGAGGGCTCGCAACGCGTGCATGCAGGTTGTGAGCTTGTCGTTGTCGATGGCATGGGCCGGGGCGCTGGCGATGCCGACCGATCCCGCTACCACGAGGATCCCGGTGACGATGCGCCTAACCGACGCGACAACAGCCATCATGACCTCCACGTCTCGAACAGCGAGCGACCGTCGCTCACGGTGGGAAAATAGCACCCGATTCCGCCGAACCGGCGCAACTAGCGATCTGATCCGATATGTCGGAAATCGGTGCTGTCGAACGTGTAGCCCATCGAGTCCGGCGGTCAGCCGACCGTCGCAGCGTGTGCCTCCGCCCCGTCGAGACGCCGCATCAGTTCGCTCGTGGTCACCACCGTCCCGCAGCGCCGGGCCACATAGTTCAATGCCATCAGGTGTTCCTCGCGAGAGAAGTCCGCGGTGGCGTCGAGTACCAGGTGGGGGCGGATGTCGCTCATGAATGCCTCTGCGGCGCTGAGCATGCAGCCCATGTGGGCATAGACGCCCGTGACCAGGAGATGGTCTCGGCGGTAGTAGGACAGCAGGTCGCGCAGGTCGGTGCGTTGGAAGGCCGAGTAGCGCCACTTGGTGACCTGGATATCGCGGTCGTCGGGGCGTAGTTCGGGGACTACCTCGGCGTCGGGGCCGTCGGACATGCCGGTGCCCCAGAAGTCGGCCAGGATGCCGCGGCGCGAGGGATGCTGATCACCGGGTTGCATGGTGTAGATCACCGGAATGCCCAAGGTGCGGCAGCGATCCCGGAGTAGGGCGATGTTGGCGACCAGGGCGCTGGCCGGTTCCCGGTCGCCGTCGTAGGCGGCGAGGAAGTAGCGCTGCATATCGTGGATGAGCAGGGCCGAGCGGGCGGGGATCAGCGGCCAGGACACCTGGTTGTCGACGACATCCTGCGGTGTCGGCATCGAATAGGGTGCGATCGGCGGGATGGGCATGGACTCTCCTCTTGGTGCTCAGGCGACGGCGGTGGGTAGTTCGGCGATGCCGAGCGGGCGCAGGATGCGCCCGAACTTGCCGGTGGTTTCGGCCAATTCGGCCGCCGGATCGGATTCGGCGACGATGCCGCCGCCCGCGTGGGCGAGCAGGGTGCGGCGGTCGGCGGACAGTTCGGCGCAGCGAATGCTGACCATCCACTCGCCGTCACCGGCCGCGTCGCACCAGCCGAGCGCCCCGGAGTAGAACCCGCGGTCGCCCTCGAGTTCCGCGATCAGGCGGGCGGCGTCGGCAGTGGGCGTGCCGCAGATCGCGGGCGTGGGATGCAGGGCCGCGGCCAGCTCGAGAGCGGACGGCCCGTCGGGGCGCACGGTGGCGGTGATCGGGGTGCCGATATGCCACATCTCGGGAGTACTGGTGAGTTCCGGTGCGGGCGTGCGTACTTCGGCGCAGCGGTCGCGCAGTAAGCCGCCGACCTGGTCGACCACATAGGCGTGTTCGTGGCGATCCTTCGAGGAGGCCAGCAGGCGCGCGGCGACGGCGCGGTCGGCCCGCTCGTCGTCGAGTACGCGGCGCGCGGATCCGGCGAGCGGATGGCTGAGCACCTCGTCGCCCGTGCGACGCACCAGCACCTCGGGGCTCGAGCCGATCAGGTGGCGGCCGGTGTAGGGCGCGCCCGCCGCGGATAAATCGACCAGGAAGCCGTTGCCCATCGGGTCGGTCGCGACCAGCCGCTCGAGGATGTCGACCGGGCGCACGGCTGTGGCCGAGCGGGCGCGAATCGCCCTGGCCAACACGACCTTTCGCAGCGGATGGTCCGGATCGGCGAGCAGGGCCACGGCGTCGGCCACGCGCCGCACATGGGTTTCGGGTTCGGGCAGGGCCGCCTCGAACTCGAAATGCGGTGGCGGCGCGGCGGTGTCCGCGAGATCGTCGGTATCGCGCACCGTCAGCGATCGGGGGGCCCACAGCGCCGCGGGGGCCTCGGGATCGAAGGGCAGCGCGCCGACGATATGGTCGACCTGACCGCTGCGCAGCGCCTCGGCGGCGGCAGCGGCGGTGTGGAAGACGCGTCCGACGCCCCAGGCGCATACCGTGCGGTACGGGCGGGACAGGACGAAGGCGGGATCGGCGGAAATGGAGATCATCCTTTCTCGGATCACATGTCGAGCGTCGCTCCGCCGTCCACCCGCAGATCGTGCATGGTGATGTGGCGGGCGTCGTCGGACACCAGGAAGCGGACCGCCGCGGCGATATCGGCGGGTTCGGCAATGCGCCGCAGGGGGATGCCCAGGCGGAAGTCTTCGGGCGCGCCGTCGAGCAGGCCCGCCCGCGCGGATTCGGTCAGCTCCTCGGCGTCGTAGAGCCCACGCAGCATGGCGGTATTCGTCGATCCGGGGGACACCAGATTCACCCGCACGCCGTGCGGGGCGACCTGCAGGGCAAGCGATTTGGTGAAGGCGGTGGCGGCGGCCTTGGACGCGCAGTAGGCGGCCATTCCCACGCGCGGCGTGCTCGCGGCATTGGAGGTGACCACCACGATCGCTCCGCGCCCGGCGGCGACCATATCGCGTGCGGCACGCTGGATGACATGCACGGTGCCGGTGGCATTCACCGCGAGGCTGCGCTGCCACGCCTGCGGCGTGATGTCCAGCGCGGTACCGGCGTCCATCACGCCGGCGGCGTGTACGAGGACATCGGCCGGACCGTAGCGGGCGGTGAGGGCGTCGAACGCCTCGGTCACCGACTTCTCGTCGGCCACATCCACCTCGGTCGCGTGTACGAAGGCCGTGGTGCGCTCGGCGATTTCGGATGCCACATCGTGGACCCGAGGATCGAGGTCCCACAGTGCCACCGCGCGCGCCCCGCGTGCGAGGTCGGCCGCGACGGCCGCGCCGATACCCGCGGCCGCTCCGGTGACGACGAGTACTCTCCCGTCCGAATCGATCATGGACATGAGGTTAGCCTATCCTTATCAGAATTGGGCAATATGTCCTGTTCATCACGGTCGAAACCCTGAGAACCCCTGGAAAGAGGTGTCCCCCAATGCCATCCACCGTTCTGCCCGGCTTCACGCCGTGGCCCGCGGCCGAGGCGCAGCGGTACCGCGAGCTCGGCTGCTGGGCCGGTGAGACCTTCGGCGAGATGCTGGCCGCCCGCGCGGTACGCGATCCGCGGGCCGTCGCCGTCGTGGACGACGCGCATCGCTGGACCTACGCCGAACTCGACCATCGGGCACGATCGCTGGCCACCGGTCTGGCCCGGCTCGGCGTCGGCCGACACGATCGCGTACTCGTACAACTGCCCAATCGCGCCGAATTCGTCGAGGTGATCTTCGCGCTGTTCAAGCTCGGGGCGCTGCCGGTGTTCTGCCTGCCCGCGCACCGCCGGGCCGAGCTGACGCCGATCGCCGCGGCCTCGGGCGCGGTGGCCATGATCACCTGCGCGGTGCATCAGCGCTTCGACTATGCGGCCCTGGCGGATTCGATCCGCGAACAGGTCGCCGAGCTGCGGCAGCTGGTGATCGTCGCCGACGATGCCGAGGCGGCGCTGCCGGCGGGCGCGCACACGCTCGACCAATTGCGTGACGAGCCGGGCGAACTGCCGATGCTCGACGCGAGCGATGTTGCGTTCCTGCAGCTTTCGGGCGGCAGCACGGGTATCCCGAAGCTCATTCCCCGCACCCACGACGACTACCACTACAGCGTGCGGCGCAGCGCCGAGATCTGCGAACTCGGTAGCGACAGTGTGTATCTCGCCACCCTGCCGGTGGCGCACAACTTCCCGATGAGCTCGCCCGGCATTCTGGGCACGCTGTGGGCGGGCGGGACGGTCGCGCTGACCGCGGATCCGACTCCGGCCGCGGCCTTTCGCGCGATCGAGCGGTTCGGGGTGACCATCACCGGATTGGTGCCGCCGCTGGCGCGACTGTGGGTCGAACGGGCCGAGGCCGGTGACACACCGGACCTGTCCAGCCTGCGGGTGGTACAGGTCGGCGGCGCGCGCTGCCCCGACGAACTGGCCCGGCGCGTGGGCCCGGCGCTGGGCGTCACGCTGCAGCAGGTATTCGGTATGGCCGAGGGTCTGGTGTGCTACACGCGCCTGGACGATCCGATCGATGTGGTGGTGGGCACCCAGGGCCGCCCGATGTCGGAGCACGACCGGATCGAAGTCGTCGACGAGGCCGGCGAGCCGGTGCCCGCCGGGGCGGACGGCAATCTGATCGCCCACGGCCCGTACACGATTCGCGGCTACTACGACAATCCCGAGGCCAATGCCCGCAGCTTCACCGCCGACGGCCACTACCGCACCGGCGATATGGTCGCCGTGCGACCGGACGGCAATCTGGTCGTGAAAGGCCGCGCGGGCGACTGGGTGAACCGGGGCGGGGAGAAGGTCTCCGCCGAGGAGCTCGAGGCGCATCTGCTCGAACATCCCGGCGTGCGCGACGCGGTGATCGTCGGCATTCCCGATCCGGTTCTCGGACAGCGGATCTCGGCATTCGTGCAGCCGAAGGACGCGGCCGAGCGCCTCACCCTCGGCGCGGTGCGCGCCTTCGTGCGCGAGCGCGGGGTGGCGGCCTGGAAGATGCCCGACGCCGTGGTGATCGTCGAGAGTTTCCCCGAGACCGGGGTGGGCAAGATCAGCAGGAAGGAACTGCGGCAGATCCTCGCCGAGGGTGCGCTCGGGAACTGACCCGGTGTCGCGGTCCGCCCCGTCCCGAGCGACGGGGCGGCCGCGCCAGGCGCTCACCGCAGGATGTCGAGCCAGGACGCCAATACGGGATCCCCTGCGAGCGTGGGGAAGTCGACGTGCTCGTGCCCTGCGGCGCGCCACTTCTCCACCAGGGACATGATGCGCACGGAGTCGAGTCCGGCATCGAGCAGATCGGTCTCGGGGGTCAACTCGTCGGCGGTGACGCCCAGCGCGGCGGCCACATCATCGATGACCCACTGCTGATCCGACACCGTGGTCCCGTCGTTCGTCATCTCATGATTCCTCTCGGTCGTAATCGGCCACGCCGCGCTTCCAATACCCGGCGATCAGAAAGTCCTTGGGCCCCAGCCCCAATTCGGTGCGCACCCAACGCCGCAACGGCCGCAACACCCCCGCCTCACCGGCGAGCCAGGCGTAAACGCGCTCTCCCGCGGGCACTTCTACCGTGCGCACGGCCTTCTCCAGCGCGTCGCCGGTGCCGGGGGCGGCCGCGCCGCGATGCACCCAGCGCACGACGAAACCCGGCGGCGCGTCGATCGCGATCTCCTCGTCGGGGGCGCTCACCTCGATGAAGGCCCAGCCGGAGGTTTCGCGAGGCAGCCATTCGAGCCAGCGCGCGATGGCGGGGAGGGCGGTGATATCGCCTGCGAAGAGGTACTTGTCGTAGGTGGTGGGGACCACGACGCCGCCGGGTGGGCCCGCGATGTGTATCCGCGTACCCGGCGTGGCCGCGAGCGCCCAATCGGAGGCCAGACCACCCGGATGCAGGGCGAAGTCGATATCCAGCTCGCAGTCGGCGGCGCTGTGGCGGCGCACCGTGTACTCCCGCGACACCGGGCGGGGACTGCCCCACTCCAGGGACAGCCCGTCTCGTCGGGGCAGCCGCAGCACACCCTCATCGTCCGGGAAGATCAGGCGCACATGCTCGTCGGGGACATAACTGTGGAATCCCGCCAGATCCGGTCCGCCGAAGGTGATGCGCAGCAGCGCCGATCCCAGCCGCTCGGTGCGAATCACTTCCACATCGCACAGCCCGATCGGATAACCGACCTTGGCCCCGTGCGCTCCCGACAGCACCTCGGCGATATTGTCGGCGTAGGCTCCGCGATCCATCGCTATTCCTTTCTCAGCAGCGGCCCGGCGGTGCAGGCCGCCACGGCGCCGAGTATCAGTACGGACAACCCGTAGACCACGAGAGCGGTTGCGGGCGCGAAGAATTGACCGACCAGCCCGGCCACCATGGAACCGATCGCCGTGCCGGTCACGGCCTGCACCATGAGCAGTCCGGAGACCCGGCCGCGCAGCTCCTCGGGTGCGTTGCGCTGCAACACCGCGTAGCGCAGCACCATATTCACCGCGCGCGCCAGCCCGAAGGCCGCGAAGCCGAGGAATACGACCGCGATATGCGGCGCCGAACCCGCGATGAGCACGCCGACCGGCATGAGCGCCAACGAGATCAGCAACGCCCGACCCGGATGGCGGGTGCGGCCGATCCAACCGCTGGTCATCGAACCGAGGACCGCACCCGCGCCGGGCGCGGCGTAGAGCAGGCCCAGGGTGGTGGTCCCGGCATCGAGTTCATCTTCGGCGAGGGCGGGCAGCAGCACCAGCGGGCCGCTCACCAGCATGGCGATCAATCCGGTCAGCAGCGCCGGGCGAATCACCGGATGTCGCATGGCGAATCGGATGCCGACGGCCAGTTCCCGCAGCGGATGCTGGGTGTCGCGAACCGGCGGCGGCTGCGGGCCGATGGCCCGGATGAAGCCGACGGTCGCGACGGTCGCGCCCGCCGCGATGAAAAAGGCCGGGGCCACACCGGTTCTCGCGATCAGCAGACCCGCGATCGCGGGGGTGATCATGGTGCCCAGATCGGCGGTGAGCGCGGTGAGCGCCCCGGCCGCGGCTACTTTCTCCGGCCCGACCAGCCTGGGCACCAGCGCCATGAGCGCCGAACCGCTGACCCCGCCCGCGAGGCCGTCCACCACGCCCGCGGCGTAGATCACCGCGAGCAGTGGATGCGGCAGCAGCGCGTTGAGACCCAGGGCGAGAAAGCCGAAACCGGCTGCGCTGCGCGACCATTGGATGACATCGCGTCGGTCGTGGCGATCGGCGATCACGCCGCCCGCCAGACTGCCCGCGAACAGTGCCACCGCGGTCACCGAGGTGACGCCCGCGACGTGCAGCGAGGAGCCGGTGAGCCGGTAGACCTGGACGGGCAGGGCCACCATGAGCAGCCCGATGCCCAGCACCGACACCAGCCGAGCGGCGAAGGCGCAGCGGAACTCCCGGCTGGCCCGCAGCGGTGAGACGTCGATGAGCAGGCCCCCCGCAGCCGTCACTTGAAGCGCTCCGCGAGCAGGTCGAGGGTGGCCATGGCGCCGCGATAATCGGGCCGCTGGCTGGTCGGCGGCAGATCGTAGACCTGATTGGCCTGGAACGACGGCAGTTTGGCCAGCATCGGGTCTTCCTTCAGCTGAGCGAGGGGCCGCCCACCCTCGAGCTGGATGACGAACAGCGCCGGCGCGTCGAGGACGGTGCTCACCAGTTCGGGGCTGAAGCTCACCCAGTCCGCGGCCGCGGCCCGGGGCGGATTACCGGCCTTCGCCTCGACCTTGTCGTCGACGGTGATGCCGACCGAGGTCAGCAGGGTCGCCAGCGGGGTGCCGGGCGCGATCACCGACGGCTTGAGATCCTTGCGGGACTGGAATACCGACACGGCGCCCTTCGGCGGCTTGATGGTGGACTTCACCTTCGCGACCTTGTCGTTGTACGTGTCGATCAGTCCGGCCACCTTCGCGGAGCGATTCACGATGTCGGCGACCGACTTCAGCTGATCCTGCCAATTCGTGCCGGTCGAGGACACCAGTGCGGTCGGGGCGATCGCACTGAGCTTGTCGTAGCTGTCGATCGACTGCTGGCCCGGATAGCCCTGGCCGCCACCGATGATCAGATCCGGCTGCTGGGCGGCGATGAACTCGAGATTGATGCTGTCACCGGACGGCAGCACCGCGGTGCCCTGCTTCTTGGCGTCCTCGGCCCAGGAGGCTGGGAATTCGCCGGGCCTCAGGGTGACGCCCAGCATTCGCGGATCCGCGGCCTTCACCTTCGCGCCGAGATCGTAGAGATATCCGGCGAGTGCGCCGTTGACGACCACGATGCGCTGCGGATCGGCGGGCACGGTCACCGCGCCCTTGGCGGTCTGCACCTCGCGTGTACCGGAGGAGGCCGAATCGCCCGAGGAGGAGCCGCCGCAGCCCGCGACGGCCGCCGCGACCAGCGCTACGAGCAGCAGGGCGACGGCGGCGCGTACGCGTGCCGTCATTCGGTGAAGTGCCATGGGTAGGTGTTCTTTCCTTCTTGTAGGGGAGAGGTTCATGCGCGGATCGCCGGATCCACGTCGAGCAGCGCCGCGACCTCGGTCCAGCCCGCCGGGGATACGACATCGAAGTGCGAGTAGGGCAGTCGGCGCACCGTCAGCCGGGCTTCGGCGGCCCGCCATCCGGTCAGCTGCGCCTCGACGCGCTCGGGTTCGGCGCCGGTATCGGCGGCGTAGAGGGCCATCGGACCGCTGTAGCGCGGCGTCTGCGAGCGGGTGACCATATCGAGTAGCGCGGTCGCGGAGGATCGGATCGCTGCGGCGAGTTCCGGTGCGTCGGAGGGTAATTCGGGCAACAGCCGGTCCAATGCGGCCGGATCGCGGAGTGAGGCGATGGCCTGGTCGGCGAGTTCGCTCAGCGGATAGGAGTCGATCAGTCCGACATAGGCCACGGTCTCTCCGTCGGCCTCGAGGGCCGCCGCGAGCGCGTGCACGATATTGCCGCCCAGTGAGTAGCCGAGCAGGTGATAGGGGCCGTGCGGCTGGATGTCGCGGATGGTCGCCAGGTAGTGCCGCGCCAGCGCATCCAGTGTGGGTGAACGGAATTCGGGATCACTGAGCGTCGGCGACTGCAGGCCGATGATCGGCCGATCCGCGCGCAGCAGCTGGGCCAGCGGCGTGAACTGCCAGGCCGTGCCGCCGACCGGATGGACGCAGAACACCGGCGCGCCCGCGCCGCCGGTGCGCAGTCGCAGCACCGGATCCAGGCGGCTGCCCAGCAGCGACAGACCGTCCGCGGCGGGCTCAACCTCCGCATCGCAGACACGGGCCGCGAGCGATCGCGGGGTGGGCGCGGTGAAGACGTCGTCGAGCACCGCCGAGACCCCCACCCGTCGCAACCTGCCCACCAGCCGTACCGCGCTGAGCGAATGGCCGCCGAGGGCGAAGAAGTCGTCGTCGGCACCGATTTCGGGCGTCGACAGCACCTCGGCCATGGCCGCGCGGATCCGGCCGAGCAAGCCCTCGTCCGTCGGTCGATCCGCGATCGTCGGAGGCCGAGGCGAATCCGCGGGTGCGGGCAGGGCCTTGCGGTCGATCTTCTCGCTCGCGGTCCGCGGGATATGCTCGAGAACGACGAATGCCGCAGGAATCATGTACGCCGGCAGCGACTTTCGCAGTGCCTCACGCACGTCGTCGATATCGAGGGTGATACCGGAGCGAGCGATGAGGTAGGCCACCAGCCGCTGATCGCCAGGGGTGTCCTCGCGCAGCAGTACCGCGGCTTGGGCCACTCCCGGACAGGTCAGCAGCCCGGATTCGATATCGCCCAGCTCGATGCGCTGGCCGCGCAACTTCACCTGGCTGTCGCCGCGGCCGACATATTCCAACTCGCCCTGGGGATTCCATTTCACCAGATCCCCGGTGCGATACATGAGGGTGCCGCCGCCGAACGGATCGGCCACGAACGCACCGGCGGTGAGTCCGGGCCGGGCCAGATAGCCACGGGCCAGCTGCGTGCCGGTCAGGTAGAGATCTCCGATCGCGCCCGCCGCGACCGGCCGCAACCGCTCGTCGAGCACGCGCACGCCACAACCGTTGGCGGGCTTGCCGATCGGCACCGAGACGGTGTCGACATCGGCGGCCTCGTGATAGGTGATGCACACCGCGGCCTCGGTCGGCCCGTACAGGTTGTTCACCCGCGCGCCGGTCGCGGCCCGAATGCGGTGCGCGGTCGCGGGCGGCAGCGCCTCACCCCCGGTGTACACGCAGCGCAGATCCCGGCACTGGTCGATCTCGGGCTCCTCGCCCAGCACGGTCAGCATGGACGTCGTCATCTGCATGACCGTCACCCGCTCGTCGCGCATGAGCCGCGCCTGATACCGCGGATCGCGATGTCCGTTCGGACGGGTCAGCACGATGCGCGCGCCGACCAGCAGCGGATGGTAGAGCTCGAGCAGTGAGGCGTCGAAGATCGGTGGGGTGCGGTAGAGCACGGTGTCGCCGGTGGTGAGGCGGTGCTGGCGCTGCAGCCAGTCGAAGGTATTCACGATCGCTCGGTGCGATACCGCAACGCCTTTCGGCACGCCGGTGGAGCCGGAGGTGAACAGCAGATACGCGGTATTGGCCGGACGCAGCGGGGCGAGCCGGTCGGCATCGGTGAGCGCGGTATCGGCGAATCCGGTGGCCTCCACCTCGGCCAGGGAGTCGAGAACCAGTGCGGGAGCGGCGGTTTCGAGGATCTTCTCGATGCGTGCGGTGGGCTGTTCCGGATCGATCGGCAGATAGACGCCGCCCGCGCGGGCGATCGCATGCGCGATCAGCACCGCGTCGATGGTGCGCGGCATGGTCACCGCGACCACCGCCTCGACGCCGATGCCCCGTGAAATCAGCCAGCGCGCAAGGCGATTGGCGCGGGACTGGAAGGTGCGGTAGTCGATGGTCTCGGTACCGGCCGTGATCGCGGGGGCCGCCGGATCGATCGCCGTGCCCCAATCGGCGAGCGTCTCGCCGGAGGTCGTCGCGGCGCTGGTCGCGGCGAGGACCTCGGCGACCGTGGCCGCGGGATTCGCGGCCAGTGCGGCGAACAGCTCACCGAGCTGGTCGCGCAGTCGGGCGGCCGTGGCGTCCGGCACCGCGGCCGGGTCGTGGTGCAGCAGGAGTTCGAACCGCTCGCCCGGGCGCGCGGTCACCGTGATCGGGAAGTGGGTCAGGCTGTGAACCGCCACGTCGACGACGCGCACCTCATGCGAATCAGGCTGACGCAGGGCTGATTTCGGGAAGTTCTCGAAGACGACCAGGCTGTCGAACAGGCGGCCCAGACCGGCGGCGCGTTCGACGGTGGCCAGGCCGAGATGGCCGTACGCCTGCATGTCGAAGGCGTCGCGCTGGACCTCGGCGAGCTGATCCAGCAGCGGGCGGTCCGGATCCAGGGCCAGCCGGACCGGGATCGTATTGCTGAACAGTCCGACCGTGTTCTCCACCTCGGGCAGCTCCGCCGGACGGCCGGATACCACAGTGCCGAACACCACGTCGGTGCGTCCGAGATGTTCGGCCAGCGCCAGCGACCACACACCCTGCAGCACGGTGTTGAGGGTCAGGCCGCGGTCGCGGGCCAGGGCCGTCAGTTCGGCAACGACGCTGTCCGGCAGCGGGACTCGATGCCCGACGGTCGTCGAGCGGGCCCCGGCCACGCCGACGAGGGTGGGTGCGGGTAGTCCGATCAGGTAGTCGCGCCAGCGCTCGGTCGCCGCGGCGGTATCGCGGGCGGTCAGCCATGCGAGGTAATCGCCGTAGTAGCCGGGTGCGGGCAGTTGCGCGCCGTGGTAGAGGGCCAGGGTCTCGCGGAGCATGATCGGCACCGACCAGCCGTCGGCGAGCAGATGATGCGCGGTGAGCAGCAGCCGGTGTTCGGTGTCGGACCGGCGGATCAGGATCGCACGCAGCAGCGGCGGGGTGGTGATGTCGAATGGTTCGGCGGCGGCCTGCTGTTCAATTTCGCTTGCGGCCCGGGCGAATTCGACGGTATCCAGATCGCGCAGATCCCGCACGCGCCAGGACGACGGTCGGGTGCGCGGCACAACCTGCACCGGTTGATCGAACTGTTCGTAGCAGAACGCCGCGCCCAGATTCGGATGCCGGTCCAGCATTCGCTCGAATGCTGTTGCGAGACGGTCGATATCGACAGGACCCGCGAGTTCGAAGCGGGCGGTCATCGTGTACACGTCGGCCTCGCCGTCACGCAGCGCGTGGAACAGGAAGCCCTCCTGTAGCGGTGACAGTCCGAGTACGTCGGCGATGGGGCCGTAGGTCGCGGTGAGCTCGTCGAGCTGCGCGCTCGGCGCGGCGGTCCGTCGCGCCTCGGTCTCAGGCGCCGGCATCGCCGAAGATGTTGCGGCGGCGGCCAAATCGCCCAGGGAGCGACGGGTGAGCAGTTCCTGCGGCGCCAGCACGACGCCCCGCTCGCGCAGTCTGCTGCTGACGCTGATCGCGGTGATGCTGTCGCCGCCCGCGCCGAAGAAGTCGTCGTCGATGCTGACGCTCTCGTGTCCGAGGGCCGCGGCGACGATCTCGCACAGCGCCCTCTCGGTGGGGGTGGAGGGCGCGCGGCCGCCGGTGTCGGACGGCGGCTCCGGCAGCGCGGCGCGATCGAGTTTCCCGTTGACCGTATGCGGCAGCGCCGCCACGATCACGATGCGCGCGGGCACCATGTGATCGGGTACGGCAGCGGCCAGCCGCGAACGCAATTCGATCGCGTTCGCGGCCGTGCCGACGGCGGGGACCACATAGCCGATCAGCGTCGGGCGACCGGCGATCTCGCGGATGTCCGCGGCCGCGGCGCGCACCTGCGCCAAACCGCCGAGTGCGGCCTCCACTTCGGCGAGTTCCACCCGATGCCCGCGGATCTTGACCTGATTGTCGACCCGGCCGACATATTCGTAGCCGTGTCCGGGAATCCAACGGGCGCGGTCGCCGGTGCGGTACATGCGGGTGCCCGGCGGACCGTAGGGATCGGCGACGAAGCGTTCGGCGGTGGCCGCGTAGCGGCCGAGATAGCCGCGGGCGAGCTGCGGTCCGGCGAGGTACAACTCGCCGACCTCGTTATCGGGTGCGGCCTGTAAGGCGTTGTCCAGCAGGTAGATGCGCATACCGGGCAGCGGACGTCCGATATGCGGGCGGGTCCCGGCGATCGCGGCCCGGGCGGCATCGACAGTCGACTCGGTGGGTCCGTACAGATTGAGCGCGGTGATTCCGGCGCGCTGGATCCGCCGCCACAGTTCCGGCGGACAGGCATCGCCGCCGAGGGCGAGCAGGGCGATATCGGTCAGTCCGTGGTCGAGCAACGCCGCGGCGAAGGCCGGTGTGCCGTCCACGACGTCGATGCGATCGCGGGTGCAGGCGGCCACCAGCGCCGCGGGATCACGACGAATCGCGCTGTCGTACAGGTGGATACGGTGGCCGTCGAGCAGCCACAGCAGCGGATCCAATGAGGCGTCGAAGGCGAAGGAGGTCGTGTGCGCCACGCGCAGCGGCCGATCGCCCACGCGCGCAGCGGTTTCGGCGTACATTCCGTTGCGGTGCGCGGCCAGTAGATGTGACAGCGCACCGTGCTCGATCTGGACGCCCTTGGGGCGGCCGGTGGATCCGGAGGTGTAGATCAGGTACGCGCCGTGGCTCGGATGCGGATCGGTGGCGAGATCGGTTGTCGCGTCGAGTCGTTCGGCGTGCCGGGCGAGTTCGTCGATCGTGACGGTTCGGTCGCCGAGTTCGGCGGCGTGGGCGGCGGTGGTGAGTACGACCGCCGGCGTCGCGTCGTCGATCACCTCGCGCAACCGGGCCGCCGGATGTTCGAGATCCAGCGGCAGATACACGCCACCGGCGCGCCAGACGGCGAACAGCGACACCACGAACTCCGCCGTGCGCGGCAGCGCCACCGCGACCACGCGATCCGGTCCGACCCCGCGCTCGCGCAGGGCGTGAGCGAAGTGATCGACGCGATGCGCGAATTCGGCTGCGCTCCAGGCGCGTTGGCCGTCGTCCAGCACGATCGCGTCGGGACGTTCGGCCGCCGAGCGGACCAGTGCGCGGGTGACCGTTTCGACGCCGGTGTCCAGTGCGGGGGAGCGCCGGGCGGTGAGCAGGCGTTCGCGCTCGTCGCGATCGAGCAGTTCCAGCGCACCGACGCACGGCTTGTCGGCTCCGGTGAACGCATCGATCACCCGGACCAGACCGTCGATGCGGCGACGTACGGCCGCGGGGTCGTTGGTCCGCGCATCGGATTCGAAGCCCAGCAGGACGGTCCCGTCGGGCTGTGGCGTCACGGTCAGGCCGAGATCCTCCGGCGGTCCACCGGCGACATTGCGCAGCACGCCGCGCGCGCCGTCGAAATCCAGGGCGAAGTCGAAGACCTTGAGGTTGATGCCGATTCCGTGCAGCAGCTCGCCCGCGCCGCAGCCGTCGAAATCGCGGGCCAGATCATCGCCGCTGTAGCGCTGATGCGACCGCACCTCGCGCAGCTCCGCCGCGATGCGCGGGCCGAGCTCACCGAGCCGGTCACCGGCGCGGACGCTCACCCGCAGCGGCAGCACGTTCACGGCCATGGCCGGCGTCCGCAATGCCACCCGGCCCACTCGGCCCATGAGCAGCATCGAGACCACGACATCGCTGACGCCGAGATGTCGGCTCAGGAAGGCCGCATAACCGGCCACCAGGACATCGGCCCAGGTAATACCGTGCTGATCGGCGCATTCCCGCAGCCGTGCAAGCGTTTCCACCGACAGCGCGGCCTCGGCGCGCAGCGTGCGCTCGACCGTGCCGCCGACCGCGCGGCCGCGTCCGTCCAGATCGGGAGAGGGCGTCAGCCGGTCGCGCCAGAACTGCCGATCCAGGTCGAACTGCTCGCCCGCGCGGTACTGCGCCTCCTCCTCGATCAGCGCGGCGATGGTGCCGAAAGGTGAAGGGGGAGCGTCGGTTCCGCGTCGCAACGCGGTATAGTGCGCGGCCACCCGGCGCGACAGCAGGGCCGCGCTGTAACCGTCCACGATGAGGTGGTGATACAGCTGCACGCACCACACCTGCGAGTCGGTGATTCGGATCAGGGTGTAGTTGTACAGCTGCCGGTCGACCATGCCGCGGCACTGCTCGGCGGCGCGATGCCGTTCGAGCGCGACGGCCTCGTGGGCCAGGGCCAGCGGATCGGCGGCCGCCCGCAGATCGATCTCCGGCCGCAGCCGGGCCGGGGCGTCGGTGACGAATTGTCGCGGACCGTCGGCGGTGTCGCGGAACCGCAGGCGCATATTCTCCGCCTCGGCCACCGTACGGGCGATGGCCTCGGCGAGCGCCTCGACATCAATGGGCGCGTCGCCGGTGATCTCCAGAACCTCGCCGACCAGGTAGCGGCCGGACTCCGGATCCAATCGCTGTGCGTTCCAGACTCCGAGCTGAGGTCCGGTCAACGGTAGCCCGGTCGCGTCCGGCCCTGCCTCGTCCCGCTCGACCGACACAACGAACTCCCTTCACCGGCAACCACATTCGGCCTCTGAGGCCGAGAGCCCGGTCGGCGCGGATCGGCCGGACACGGGCATAGATAGGTGAGCCTAACCTTATTTCCATTGGGTCGCAATTGTCCGGATCACTCGGACGCGATCCGTCAGCCGATGTGTGCGGCGTTCGAGGCGAGCGGAACGACCAGCGGGGAGCCGGTTTCCGGATCCTCGATGACCCGGCAGCCCAGTGCGAACACCTCGCGGACCAGTTCGGCGGTGACGATCCGCTTGGGCGGGCCCGCGGCGACGACCCGGCCGTCGCGCATGGCGATGAGGTGGTCGGCGTAGCGGAAGGCGTGATTGAGATCGTGCAGCACCGCCACCACTGTTCGGCCCGGTTCGGTGTTGAGTTCCCGGCACAGGTCCAGCAGTTGGATCTGATGGGCGATGTCCAGGTAGGTGGTGGGTTCGTCGAGCAGGATCACGGGGGTGTCCTGCGCGAGGACCATGGCGATCCAGACGCGCTGGCGCTGGCCGCCGGACAGTTCGTCGACCGGGCGGGCCGACAGCTCGGTCACGCCGGTGGCGGTCATCGCGGCGGTCACCGCCTCGGCATCGGCCCGGGACCACTGTCGCAGCAGCGACTGATGCGGATAGCGGCCGCGCGCAACAAGATCGGCGACCCGGATGCCGTCGGGGGCGATGGAGGTCTGCGGCAGCAGGCCGATGCGGCGGGCCACCTCCTTGGCGGGATAGGAGCCGATCGCCTTGCCGTCCAGCAGCACCGTGCCGCTCTCGGGGGCCAGCAGCCGGGCCAGCGCGCGCAGCAGCGTGGATTTGCCGCAGGCGTTGGGCCCGATGATCACGGTGAACTTTCCGTCCGGAATGTCCACCGACAGTTGGTCGCTGATCGTGCGGCCCCGATAGCCCAGCCGGACCCGATCTGCCCGCAGCCGGGCGGCGTTGTCGTCGCTCATGGGTGTCCTCAATTCCGTCGGGCCTCGGCCACCAGCAGATATGCCAGATACACCCCACCGATCGAGGCCGTCACCACACCGACCGGCAGGGCGTTCGGGGCGAAGGCGCGCTGGGCGATCCAGTCGCAGGTGATCAGCAGGAACGCGCCCATGGCCGCGGCCGGGGCGAGTGCTGTGCCCGGCGCGCGGGCGAGCCGTCGGCCCAATTGCGGTGCGGCCAGGGACAGGAACGCGATCGGACCGGTGACCGCGGTGGCCACCGCGGTGAGCGCGACGCTCAGCACGATGAGCAGCATCCGGTCGCGGTCCACCCGGATTCCGGACGAGCGCGCCAGATCGTCGCCCAATTCCAACATCTGCAGTCGCGGAGCGGCCGGGATCAGCACGACCGCCGCCACGGCCAGAATGCTCAGCGCCGGACCGACCTGCGCCCAGGACGCGTTGGACAGCGTGCCCGCGCCCCAGGCGGCCGCCGACATGGCGGCGTGTACATCGGCGCGCAGGATGAGCCAGGTATTGACCGAGGCCAGCATCGCGCTGACCCCGATGCCGACGATGATCAGCCGGAATCCGGTCACATTGTGGCGCAGGGCCAGCAGCTGGATGAGCACCGCCGAACCCAGCCCGCCGACCAGTGCCCCGGCCGCGGTGGGGAATTGGCCGCCGCCCAGGAGCAGGATGACGATGAGCGCCCCGGTGTGCGCGCCGGTGTTGAAACCGACGATATCCGGACTGCCCAGTGGATTGCGCGTCACCGACTGCAGCAGCGCGCCGCTGACGCCGAGTGCCGCGCCGAAGGCCAGCGCGAGCATCACACGCGGAAAACGCCACTCCCACACCACGAGTCGATCGAAACGCTGATCGCCGACGAACAGCGCCCGCAGCACCCGGCCGGGCGGAATCGGATAGTCGCCGCTGCCCAGCGCGAGTACCCCCACGGCCAGCGCCAGCGCCAGCAGTACCGCGCACACCACCAGGGTCCGCACGCCCGCGCGCGCGGTGAGCCCGCGCGCGCGGAGGGTCACCATCGAGCGGCCGAAGTCGATGCGCGTGGTCATGACGAGCTCACCCGCGCGCGGCGCGCCAGCCCGATCAACGCCGGCGCACCCAGGAAGGCAGTCACCAGTCCGGCCGGGACCTCGTCGCCCGGAATCAGGATGCGGCCCAGCACATCCGCACCCAGGACCAGGATCGGGGCGAGCAGCATGGCGTAGGCGACGATCCAGCGCTGATCGGGTCCGACGATCCAGCGCGCGATATGCGGTACGGCCAGGCCGACGAAGGTGATCGGTCCGGCCGCCGCGGTCGCGGCGCCGCACAGCAGGGTCAGCGCGACGGCGGTGAGCAGCCGGGTGCGCCCGACTCGCACGCCCAACGCGTGAGCCAGATCATCGCCGAGCGCGACCGCGTTGAGCGAGCGGGCGGCGATCACGGCCGCGATCAGTCCGACCGCGATGAACGGCGCGGACTGGACGACGATGTCGTAGCCGCGTCCGCTCAACGTGCCCGAATCCCACTGCCGCCACTCGTCGAAGGCCCTGGCGTTCAACAGGATCAGGCCCTTGGTCAGGCCGGACAGCACAGCGGTGACCGCGACCCCGGCCAGGGTCAGCCGGATCGGATCGGCGGCTTGGCGTCCGGCCGTACCCAGCCGGTAGACGACCATGGCGACCAGTGCTGCCCCGACGAATCCGAACCACACGTAGGTGGTGAGCTCGCCGACGCCGAGCAGCGCGACCGCGAGCGTGATCGCGAAGGCCGCCCCGGCATTGATGCCGAGCAGGCCCGGATCGGCCAGCGGATTGCGGGTCAGCCCCTGCATCAGACAGCCCGCGACACCCAGCGCCAGCCCGGCGAGCAGGCCGAGCAGGGTGCGCGGCACCCGGTATTCGGTGACGACGAGATGGTCGGGGGAGCCGTTGCCGTGCCACAGCGCGGCCCAGACCTCCGACGCCGGAATCGCTTTGGTGCCGACCAGCAGGCTGAGCAGGCAGACCGCGGCCAGCGCGGCCGCGGCCAGCAGCCATCCCGGCCAGTGCCGCCACCTCGGGTGCGAGCTGTGCATCGGATCGTTCTCCAGCGGATCAGGTGAATTTTTCTATTCGGTACTACCTAGCTCTTGAAACTTAGGCTTGCCTACCCTACCGTGTCGTTTCGTCCGATTCACAGCCAACTCTCAGTCGGGTTGTGACGGTGCTGGAGCATATCCGGTCGCCGCCGGATGCTTTACGTATCAACTTGCCCCGCAACGGCTCTCGACGCATCGCCGAGCGGGGTCGACGGCGCACGCCGTGATGAGGGAACAGAGAGAGGTTCGCGACCAGTGAAATTCACCAAGGCCGCCCTGCTGGCAGCAGCGCTCAGTACCGCACTGGGCGTTACCGCCGGTGCGAGTCACGCCGCGCCACAAGCGGATTCGGATGTGATCAATTACACCTCGACCGCCACCAAGGAGAGCACCATCGTCACCACCGACGCCGGGTCGATGGTGGTCGAGGACGGCGCGTTCAAGATCAAGGCGGCCAACGGCGCGACCGTGGGCGGCACCGAGTTGAGCTTCCGGGTCGACGATTTCGTGTTCCCGATCGCCGCCGAGATCAAGGACCGCACCGCGACCCTCACCCCGCAGTTCGATCTTCGGCACGCGGTGTACAAGCCGGTCGCGCTGCCGTTCGAGGACAGCGCGCCGTGGAAGACCCCCTACGACCGTGAGCAGGCGGCCTGGAGCCGGATGACGGGCACCATCTCCCTGGGCGCGAGCATTGCCACCCTGGTCGGCGGTATCGGCGGCGCGGCCGTGGGCTGCATCCTCGGCGGCGCGGCCGGAATCGCGCTGACCGGTCCGCTGTCGGCGATGCTGGGCGCGCCGATCGGTGCGGTGGGCGGCTGCATCGCGGGCATTCTCGCCATCGGTGCCCTGGGCACCCTGGCGGGTCAGATCCTGATCACCGCGCCGGTCGCCGTCATGGCCGCCCTGCAGTACTTCACCACCATCAACCAGCCGTTCACCCCCGCGGCCCCGCCCGCCAAGTAATTCCGAAGGGGGCGGCGGTGATTCGCCGCCCCCTGACTCGGGGGTCCGCCGGAAAAGGCAAGCTGTACCCATGATCGAACAGCACATCGTGGCCGAGCCCGGCGACGGGCCCTACGCGGTGACCACCGGCCCGGACGGCGCACTGTGGTACACCCTGGTGCACAGCGGCCGAATCGGACGCTGGGCGCCCGGCGGTGAACCCGTCGCGTATCCGCTCGAGCCGGACAGCGGGCCGACGATCATCGTCGCCGGACCCGACGACGCGCTGTGGTTCACCGAATACCGCGCCCATCGCATCGGCCGGATGGCATCGGACGGTTCGGTGCGGGAATTCGCCACGCCCACACCGCAATCCGGCCCGTACGGCATCGCCGCGGGCTCCGACGGCGCGCTGTGGTTCACCGAATCCGGGGCCGATCGCATCGGGCGCATCACAGTCGACGGCGAGATCACCGAATATCCGTTGCCCGGCAGCGGTTTTCCCTCGGCGATCGCCGCCGGACCCGACGGCGCGCTGTGGTTCACGCTGAATATGGGCAATGCGATCGGCCGCATCGACGCCGACGCGGCGATCACCGTGTACCCCGTGCCGACCCCGGCCGCCGCACCCGTCGGCATCACCGCCGGACCCGACGGCTCGCTCTGGTTCGTCGAAATCGGCGCGGGGCAGATCGGGCGGATCACCACCGACGGTGTGATCACCGAATTCCCGCTGCCGGATCGCGCCACGCGCCCGCACGCCATCACCGCGGGCCCCGACGGCCGACTGTGGTTCACCGAATGGGCGGGTAATCGAATCGGCGCGATCACGGTCGACGGACGAATCGCCGTGTACGACCTACCGGTCGAGGAGTCCGAGCCGCACGGCATCGCGGTCGGTCCCGACGGTGCGCTGTGGATCGCGCTGGAAATCGGATCCCTGGCTCGGATCAGCTGCCCGGAAATCCCCGCGGCAGCGGTTTGAAATCGTTGGTCAGCCGCAGGCTCACCGCCGAGATCAGCGCGGGATCGTCGATGAGCGAAATCAATTGTTTCCAAAAGTATTCCGCGCCGACCCGATAGTTGGTCAGCGCCTCCGGCAGCGGCATACCGTCGTGCACCAGCCGCAGCGCCCGTTCCACCAGCGGGCGGGAATCCTCCTCGGAGGGCTCGACGTCCTCGATCAGATAGCGGAAGTACAGCTCGATATTGAGCCGCGCGCTCGGCACGAAATCGGCATCGGCCAGAGAATGTGGAAGATAGCTCCCCGCGATCCCGCGGCGAATTCCTCGACCAGTTCTCGCGCCCGTTCCCGCAGCCGCTCCAATGCGGCCGAACCCGTGCCCATGAACGGACAATATCTACTTTTGGATAGAACTTCGACGGTCGGGCGATATGCCGAGTCGTCGGTCGCGTTCGTGAGCTAGGCCCCACCCGGCGCCGGGCGTGCGATGTAGAGGCTGCGTACCGGAGGATCGAACGACGGATTCCGGTCGGGCAGCACCCATCCCGCGCCCTGGCAGGTGTCGCTCGACAGATACGACCAGTTGTCGAACGCCTCGCCGTCGACGATCGCCGAACGAATTCCGTTCAGTCCCAGGCTCTGTGCGGAATGGCACTGCTTGATATCCGCCGCGGTCAGCACGACCCGGGTCCCGGTGTAGTTCGCACCCGACCAGACGCAGGCCAGACCGGGACATTCGGCGGCGTCGTCCGCGACCGCCGTCACGGTGGGCGTCGCCATCATCGCGCCCGCGAGCGCCAATACTGAAAACCATCGCATATCAATAAGATTCGGGTGTCGAGCGGTGTGCGGCAATCCCTCGATATTCGGGGGCCTGGGTGTGCCGGGCGATCACCACGGTATCGCCGCCGCGCTGTTTGGCCTGATACATCGCGCCGTCCGCGGATCGGATCAGATCGTCCACCGAGATCGGGCACGTGGGATCGGGTGTCGCGGCGGCCACGCCGATACTCGCGGTCACCGACACCGCGGCCAGCGGTTCGGCAACGGCCCGGCGCACATGTTCGGCCGTTTCGGTCGCGGCCGCCAGCGAGGTACGGGCGACGATCGCGAATTCCTCGCCGCCGATGCGGGAGACGATGCTGCCGCGCGGTGCGGCGGCTCGCAGCCGGTCGGCGGTGTGCACCAGCACCTCGTCGCCGGTGGAATGTCCGAAGGTGTCGTTGACGGCCTTGAAGCGGTCCAAGTCGATGACCAGTACGCAGATCGGGACCGGATCGGCGCGGTCGAACATCACCGAGGACTGATATTCGAGGCCGCGGCGGCTCAGCAGTGTGGTCAGCGGGTCCGACAGCATGTCCCGCCGGAACAGCCAGTAGCCGAACTGGAGACCGGGCGGCACCCCGATGGCCGCGGCCAGGGTCACCAGTACGACGATCGCCGTGCCGATCTCACCGTCGCGAACCAGTGGAGCGGTGATCGCCGCCACCGAAATTATCGACCAGAGCGTATGCGCGGCAAGCACTTTGGGCCCGTGGAATACGCACAGATGCATCCCCATGACGACCAGCAGCACCATGCCCACCGATCGGGCGACCTGGCTGGGCTCGAGCAGGCATACCGCCGTGATCACCACATCGCCCGCCGCGAACAGCGCCACCGATTCCGTCGCGCCCGGCCACGGCAGGAACCACCAGCGCACCAGCCACGCGAGTGCCGCGGCCGCCAGCAGCCACACCGCCGCCGAACCCACCGCATAGCGCGGCCCGGACTCCGACAGCATGGCCGGCGCGTTCAACACCAGGGTCAGCACGCCGCCCGACCCGACCGCGAATCGGGCCGTGCCCAGTACCGAATGGGAGGCGATGGCGCGCGCCATCCAGTCGTAGTCGACGCCCTCGCGCCACCACGTGCGAAGCAACCGCAGAACACCGCTCATGGGACTACCCCTAGGCGTCGACCGGATCCTCGTGGATACCGCAGCCTATTGCGGCTACGGGAGCGCAAACCAGTCGGTCCATGTCACAGCTGGGTATCGACCGGGCCCCTGGCGGTGACAAGATCGGACCACTAGGGTTAGAGAGCGGTCACTATCTTTTAGGGGACTGGATGCGACGCTTCGACGGCAGGGTTGTGGTTGTGACCGGCGCGGCCTCCGGAATCGGAGCCGCGACGGCGGTGGAATTCGCGCGTCGCGGGGCGGATCTCGCCCTGTGTGATATCGACGAGCCGGGCCTGAAGGCGACCGCGGCCCGCTGTCGGATGTACGGCGTCGCGGCGACCGTGCAGGCCGTCGATGTGGCCAGCAGGCCCGCGGTCTATTCCTTCGCCGATCAGGTCCTCGCGCAGTACGGCCGGGTCGACGTGGTGGTCAACAATGCCGGTGTCGGCCTGCTCGGCGACGCCGCCACCGTCAGCGACGACGGCCTGGAATGGATCGTCGACATCAATTTCTGGGGCGTCGTCCACGGCACCCGGGCCTTCCTGCCCGCCCTGCAGCGTTCCGGCGGCGGCACCGTGGTCAATGTGTCCAGCGTCTACGGCCTGCTCGGCATGCCGAGCCAATCGTCCTATTCCGCGACCAAATTCGCGGTCCGCGGCTTCACCGAATCGCTGCGGATGGAACTGCTGATGGCCGGATCCTCGACCCGCGTCATGTGCGTGCACCCCGGCGGCATCCGCACGAATATTGCCCGTAATGTCCGTCTCGACGGCGAGGGCGTCGCCTGCCCGCGCGATCTGCGCTCGGCCGCGGACTCATTCGATCACCTCGCCCACACCAGCCCCGACCGCGCCGCCCGCACCATCGTCGACGGCGTGGCCCGCAAGAAGATCCGCCTGCTCGTCGGGGCCGACGCCGTAGTGATGGATATCCTGCAGCGGCTGTTCCCGGTCGGATATCAGCGCCTGACCGTCTTCGTCACGAGACGGTTCATGCGTCAGTACGCCTGAGCGGTCCGGTCACCACGTGAGGGAGACGTCGTAGGCGTCGAGCCATTCGTAGAGGCGGATCGGGGTCTCGTTGAGTAGGCCCCGTTCCTGCATCGACGAGGACTTCACGACCGGGGTGTCCAGATAGCGCTCGATGGCGTTCAGGTCGAACAGGGTCAGGGCCGGGGAGGTGGGTTCGGCGGTGATCTTGGCCAGGACCTGTTTCATCGCGCGGTCGTAGCCGGGGTCCTGGGTGGCGGGGTAGGGGGCCTTGCGGCGTTCCACTATGGATCGGGGGAGCAGGTCGGCGGTCGCGCCGCGCAGCAGGCTTTTCTCCCGGCCGTCGTAGGTCTTGATCGACCAGGGGGCGTTGAAGACGTATTCGACGAGGCGGTGGTCGCAGAACGGGACGCGGACCTCGATGCCGTTGGCCATGCTGAGCCGGTCCTTGCGGTCGAGCAGGATGGGCATGAAGCGGGTGATGTTGAGATAGCTCGCGATCCGCATCCGCCGGTCGATTCCGGTCTCGCCGGACAGGTGTGGGACCTCGGACAGTGCCGAATGGTATTGGTCGGCAATGTATTCCGGCAGGTTCAGCGCGGCGGTCAGGTCGGGATCGAGGAAGGCCGTGGACTGTTCGGTGATGCCGCGCTCGCCGAGCGCGTGCCACGGGAAGGTATCGGCTCGTACCGCGCGCGGATCGTGGAACCACAGATAGCCGCCGAACACCTCGTCCGCGGATTCGCCCGACAGCGCGACCGTGGACTGCTCGTGGACCGCGCGGAACAGCAGATACAGCGAGGGGCCCAGATCGCCGTCGCCGTAGGGCAGATCCCAGGCCCGCAGCACCGCCGAGCGGATATCGGGGGCGACCAGATCGGCGTTGTTCAACAGGATTTCGCGATGATCGGTGCCGACGTGGCGCACCAGCTCCGCCGCGAACGGCGTATCCGGGGACTCGCGCAGCGGCTCGGGTTCGAAGTTCTCCACCTGTCCGGCGAAATCCACCGAGAAGCTGCGAATCCGCTGTCCCGCACCGAGTCTGCGCTGGGCCAGCGCGGTCAGCGCGCTGGAGTCCAGGCCGCCCGACAGCAGGGTGCACAGCGGCACATCGGCGACCAGTTGGCGGGCGACGATGTCCTCCAACAACTCTCGCACCGTGGCGACGCTGGCGGGCACATCGTCGGTATGCGGCCAGGACTTCAGCTCCCAGTACTTCTGCTCGATCCGGCGGCCCTCGCGCACGCGGAGCAGATGTCCGGGCCGCACCTCGTACATGCCGCGCAGCGGCGTCTGGCCGGGTACGCGCAGGAACGACAGCACATCGCGCAATCCGTCCAGGGACAGTTCGGCACGGCTGTCCGGGTGGGCCAGAATCGCCTTCGGCTCGGATCCGAACAGCACACCGTCGCGAATCGGGTAGTAGAACAGGGGTTTCACGCCCAGCCGATCGCGGCACAGCAGCAATTCCTCGGTGCGGCTGTCCCAGATCGCCAGGGCGAACATGCCATTGAGCCGCTCGACGAACCCCGCGCCCCACTCGAGATACGACCGCAGCACCACCTCGGTATCGCTTCTGGTGGCGAATCGGTGTCCCCGCCCGATGAGTTCGTCGCGCAGTTCGCCGAAGTTGTAGACCTCGCCGCTGTAACTGATCGCGGCCACCGGCGTGCCGTCGGGCAGCGTCTCCGGTGTGACCATCGGCTGCCGTCCGCCCTCGAGGTCGATCACCGACAGGCGACGATGCCCCAGGGCGATGCGCGGACGCAACCACATCCCCTCGTCGTCCGGGCCGCGTAAGGCCATGGTGTCGACCATCTTTCGGACAATTCGGTGCTCGGTGGCGAGATCACGACCGAAATCCACCCAACCGACGATTCCACACATCGCACACCCTTCCCGTAGTCCTCAGCCCAGTGCCGTCCACACGGTCTTCGATTCCAGATACGCCGCGACCCCGGCGCGGCCCATTTCCCGTCCGATCCCGGAGGTCTTCACCCCGCCGAACGGTGCGGCCGGATCACCGGGCGCCCATGCGTTGAGGTAGACCGAGCCGGTGTGCAGCCGCGCCGCGAGCGCGTGCGCCGTACCGATGTTTCGCGTCCAAACCCCTGCCGCCAGACCGTATTCCGTGTCATCGGCCGCCGCCACGACCTCGTCGAGATCGCGGAACGGGGACGCCACGAGCACCGGGCCGAAGATCTCCTCGCGACAGATCCGCATATCCGGCTTCACCTCGGTGAACAGCACCGGGCGCAGGAAGTACCCGCCGCTCGGCTCGGCCGCCGGAACCTCCCCGGTGCTCAGGGTCGCGCCCGCGGTGAGTCCGTCGCGCAGGAATCCGCGCACCCGCCGATAGTGTTCGGCCGAGATCAGCGGTCCGAGTTCGGTCGCCGGATCCAGCGCCGGGCCGACCCGGGCGCGCTCGGCCCGGTCCACGATTCCCGCCACGACCTCGTCGAACACGCTCTCGTGCGCGTAGAGCCGGGACGCCGCGATGCACGCCTGGCCGGAATTGGCGTAACCACCCTGGTACGACCCGGCGATCGCGGCCTCGATATCGGCATCGGCGAGCACGATATTCGGGCACTTGCCGCCGAGCTCCAGCGTCACCGGTTTGAGCGCCGCGCCGGCCTTCGCGCCGATTTCGCGGCCCACGGCTGTGGATCCGGTGAACACCACCTTGTCGACGCCCGGATGATCGACCAGCGCGGCCCCGGTCTCGCCGTCACCGGCGAGCACATTGACCGTGCCCGAGGGGAATTCGGCCTCGGCGATCAGCTCGGCCAGCCGCAGCACCGACAGCGGCGCCTGTTCGGCGGGTTTGAGCACCACCGTGCATCCGGCGGCCAGGGCGGCGCCGAGTTTCCAGGCGGCCATCAGGAGCGGGAAGTTCCACGGAATGATCTGGGCGCAGACCCCGACGGGCTCTTTGCGCGTGTAGCACAGCGTATTCGGGACCGCGACGGGAATCGTCTCGCCCTCGATCTTGGTGGGCCAGCCGCCGAAATAGCGCAATTGCGCCGCGGCGGCGGGGATGTCGTGGGCGCGGGCCACGCTGATCGGCTTACCGCCGTCGCGGGCCTCGAGGACGGCGAGCTCCTCGCCGTGGCGTTCGACGAGTTCGCCGAGACGGGTGAGGAGTCGTCCGCGCTCGGCGGCGGGCAGCCGCCCCCACGGCCCGTCCAGTGCGGCGCGGGCGGCCCCGGCCGCGGCGGCGATATCGTCGGGTCCGGCGTGGGCCACCTCGGTGATGTGCGCGCCGGTGGACGGATCGACCGTGACGAAGGTGCGGCCGGTGGCGGCGGGTACGAATCGGCCGTCGATGTAGAGCAGGGTGTTCACGAAACCTCCCGGCCTTCAGAAGCGGTCGATGACGGTGATGCCGTGGGTGGTGAAATCGCTCATCGCCGCCAGCACATCCCCGGCCTGATCCAGCGATACCGTCCGCCGCACCAGCGTCTGCGGGGTGAGTCGATCGGCGGCGACCAGCGCCAGCAGCCGCGGATAGCTGGTGTGCGGATTGCCGTGCGAGCCGACGATGCTCAACTCCGCGATGGTGATCTCGTCGACCGGCAGCGCGATCTCACCGGCATCGGCGGCCCCGGTCAGGCCGACCTGGACATGGCGGCCCCGTTTACGCAGCGACCGAATGGAATTCAACATGGTGGCCCGCGCGCCCAGGGCGTCGATCGATACGTGCGCGCCGCCGCCGGTCGCCTCGCGGACCGCGGCGGGCACATCGGATTCGACGCCCGCGTGCACGGTATGCGTCGCGCCCTGGGCCCGCGCGAGCTCGAGTTTCTCCGCGTCGATATCCACCGCGACCACCGAAGCGCCGGCGGCGCGGGCGATCTGGACGCAGGACAGCCCGACCCCACCGACGCCGTGTACGGCCAGCCATTCACCGGGCCGCACTCTGCCCTGTCCGACGACCGCGTGGAATGCCGTCATGAACCGGCAGCCGATCGCGCCCGCCGCGACCGGGGTGAGCGAATCGGGCACCGGCACACAGTTGAAGTCGGCGTTGGGTATTCGCACATACTCGGCGTAACCGCCGTCGCGCCAGAAGCCCAATACCTGCATGTTGTCGCAGACATTGGCCTGTCCGGCCCGGCAATATCCGCAGACGCCGCAGGCCAGATGGAACGGCACCGTCACCCGGTCGCCGATGCGCACCTCGCGTACCTCGGGACCCGCCGCCACGACCTCGCCGACGATCTCGTGGCCCAGCGTGCGCGGCAATTCGACCTGTCCGCCCATCCAGCCCCAGTCGCCCATCCAGCCGTGCCAGTCGCTGCGGCAGATGCCCGAGGCGAGGACGGACAGGACCACGCCGTCGGATTCCGGTGCGGGATCGGGGATTTCGCGTATCTCCAGCGGAGCTCCGTATTCGACGATCTGTGCTGCGCGCACCGTGGCTCACCTCCCGGGGCGGATGCGGACGGGCAGCCGATCCAGTCCGCGCGTGATGGTATTGGGCGTGCGGGTGGGTTCGCCGGTGAGCTCGACGGTGGCGGCCCGCGCGGCGAGCGCGCCGAACAGGGCATTGGCCTCCATCGAGGCCAGCACGCGGCCCGGGCAGTTGTGCACGCCGGAGCCGAAACCGACCGTATCGGCCGGATTGCGGCGCACCAGATAGCGATCCGGATCGGGGTAGTGGCGTTCGTCCCGATTGGCCGAGGCGTAGGAGACCACCACCCGCGAACCCGCCGGGATCACGCGATCCTCGATCGCCACATCGTCGGTGGTGACGCGGGAGAAGCATTGGATGGGCGTCTCCATGCGAATGCCCTCCAGGAATGCGGCGGGCACGAGTGTGTGATCGCGGCGGACCGCCGCCCACTGCTCCGGATTCTCGGCCAGCAGCCACAGCGTCCCGGCCACGCCCGCGATCGTGGTGTCCAAACCCGCGCAGGCATAGGCGCTCATGGTCATCAGCGCCTCGCCCTCGGTGATCTCACCGCGATCGGCCGCGGCCCAGACGATTCGGCCGAAGCTGTCGGGCAGCAGCCGATCGGGCGTCGCCTCGGTGACCAGATAGCGCATGAGGGCCTGCACGTCGGGGAAGGTCGACTCCTGCAGTTCGCCGGGCGGCCCCATGTAGTTGAACGCGCCCAGCGCCCAGTCCAACAGGTCGGCCCGGTATTCGTCGCGCGGGAAGCCGATGAGGTCCATCACGATCTCGACGGGCAGCTTGCACGCGAAATCGGCGACGCCGTCGAATTCCGCACGCGCCAGCAGACTGTCGACGAGATCCTCGGCGTGCTGTTCGATATCGCCCGCGATCCGGCGAACGTATCTGGGTCGCAGGGCATCGTCGAGCACCTTGCGCACGGCCCGGTGACGCGGCGGATCCATCGAGAGCAGTGAGCCCGCGGACGCCTCGTTGCACGGGGCGTTCATCGCGATGCCCGGCGCGGAACTGAATCGCTCCCAGTCGATCAGGGCCGGGCGCACCTGGTCGTAACGGAACAGGCCGTACAGGTCGTAGGCCGACAGATATACCACCGGACCGAGTTCGCGCAGCCTGCGATAGTGCGGATAGGGATCGAGAAGCGCGGCGGCCGAGAATAATTCGATATCGGTCTCGGTGGCGGAGAACGAGGTCGTCACGCCCGGTCGCCTCCCGGGGCCAGATCATAGAAGCAGATGCGCGGTCCCGCGCCCGGCCGGTGATACATCCGGCGCAGCCGCATGCTCGATTTGTCGAATACGTCGAACCAGGCGGCGCGATCGCGGGGCAGGCCCTGTCCGGTCAGGACGTGGATCAGGAAGAAGTCGTCGTCGTTCTCCCGGCCGTCGTAGCGAATCTCGGGCTCACCGACCAGGAGAATCTTCTGATGCGGGAACATTTGTCCGATCTCGTCGAGCAGATCCACCACGGCCTGTTCGCCATTGCGGAAATGCTCGTGCAGTGCGCTCATGATGCACAGCCCGTCGGCCTCGAGGCATTCCCGCGGCCAGGTCCGCGGGGCGAAGGCGTCGCCGACCACGAAGCTCACCCGATCGGCCACCCCGCTGCGCTCGGCCAGCTCATTGGCGACCGCCACGGCATCGGGGCTGATATCCAGCCCGATACCCGTCAGCTCGGGATCGCGCAGACAGGCGTCCACCACCAATTGGCCACCGCCGCAGCCGATATCGAGGATCTTGTGGACATCGCGCCCGCGCATGGCCTGCAGCACGACCGGGGAGTGGAAGAAGGAGAACAGGGTGTCGCAATGCGCGCCGAGCGCACCGCCGTCGCGGATCACATCCTTGCCGTAGACGGCCTTGCCGGTGAGCAGATCGCCGATCCGGCTGGTGACCGCGCCATAGGCGTCGACGTAGACGCCCAGGCGGGCGAGGGAGATATCGGTGGTGAGGAATTCGCCGAGCCGGGTGAAATGGAAGTCCTCGCCGCGGGTTTCCAGGACGCCGCGATTGATCAGATAGCGCAGGAAGCCGGTGCCGATCGCGGGATCGATGCCGGCCAGCAGGCCGTCGGCGATCCGCCGCGGCCCCGATCGCAGGCGCTGCAGCAACGGCGTATCGGAAATCGCCTGCACCGCCTGGCAGACATGCATCGCGCTGATCATCTCGGGCAGATTCGACAGCGTGAACGACTGCCATTCCCGGCGCTGGGTCTCGTCCTGGAGTTCGATGATCTCCGGGGCATGGTCGGTGATGGTCATATTCCACTCCTTCATTCGCAGACGGCGTAGGCGTGCCGGGCCTTGGGGCTCGCGGCCGCCCGGACGAATGCGCCGTCGTCGGTGAATCCGGTCGCGCACACCCGGCCCAGCGTGTAGGCCGGGACGAGTTCCACCCGATGGCCGCGGCGCTCGAGTTCGGCCACGGTCGCCGGATCGCAGGTGTCCTCGGCGACCAGCACCCCGGGTCGATGGGCGTGGGGGGTGAACGAGGCCGGTACCTGATCGGTGTGGAAGGCCGTGGTCTCGGTCGCGTGCTGGAAGTCCAGCCCGAAATCGGCGACGTTGAGAAAGAACTGCAGCGTCCACTGGTCCTGCCGGTCGCCGCCGGGGGTGCCGAAGGCCACGAAGGGCCTGCCGTCGCGCAAAACCACGCTCGGGCTCAGCGTCGTGCGCGGCCGTTTACCGGGTGCGAGCGAATTCGGGTGCCCCTCGGTGAGATACAGGCATTGGCCACGCGTACCGAGCGGGAAGCCGAGGCCGCCGATCGCGGGGGAGCTCTTGAGCCAGCCGCCGCTGGGGGTCGCGGCGACCATATTGCCGTGCCGGTCGACCGCGGTGACCGTGCAGGTGTCGTTCTTGGTGGTGGTGGCCGCGAGAATCGTCGGTAATCCGTTGCGCAGCTGCGACATCCACTCCGAGGAGGCCTCGGTTTCGTCCGGCGGGGGCGGTTCGGGAACGAAGGAGTCGCGCCCGCCGGGGGTACCGGGTCGTAGCGTCGTCGCCGCACGCGCGTCGACCAGTGCGCGGCGGGCACGGGTGTAGTCGGCGTCGAGCAGGTCCGCCAACGGCACATCGCTGAAGTCGGGATCGCCGTACCAGGCCTCGCGATCGGCCATGGCGAGTTTGGTGCATTCGATCACGGTGTGCATGTAATCCGCACTGCCCGAACCCATTCGGGTCAGATCGAAGCCGTCCAGCAGCGCGATCTGCTGCAGAAACACCGGACCCTGCGACCACGGTCCCGGTTTGAAGACCTGATAGGGCCCGTAGCCGTGGCTGGGTGCGGTCTCCACCGTCGCCTCCCACCGGGCCAGATCGTCCGCGTCGAGCAGTCCCCGATGCCGCCGCCCGGTCGCGTCGAGCATCGGACCCGAGGCCAGGAATTCGGAGATCTCCTCGGCGACAAAGCCTTTGTAGAACGCGTCGTGGGCCGCCCGGATCTGCGCGTCCCGGTCGGGCGAGGCCGATTCGGCCGCCTTGATCAGGCGCTGATAGGTGTGCGCGAGCGCGGGATTGCGGAATCGGCTCCCGGCCGCGGGCGCGACGCCGCCGCGCAGATAGGTCTCCCCGGAGCCGGGCCACTCCTCGCGGAACAGCGGGGCGAGTACCTCGATGGCGCGGGCGGTCTCCGGCAGCAGCGGAAATCCGTTCTCCGCGTACCCGATCGCCGGTTCCAGCACATCCGCCAGGCGCATGGTCCCGAATTCGCCGAGCAGCCGCATCCAGCCGCCGAACGCGCCCGGCACGCAGGCCGACAGCAGTCCGGAACCGGGTATGGCGTCGAGGCCCAGCTCTTTGAATGTCTCGATGCCGATGGCACGCGGCATCGGCCCCTGACCGCAGATCGCCTGCACATCGTCACGTCCGGCCCGATGGGCCACGATGGAGATATCGCCGCCGGGGCCGTTGAAATGCGGCTCCACGACCTGCAGGACGAATCCGGCGGCCACGGCGGCGTCGAATGCGTTGCCGCCCTTGGCCAGAATGCGCATCCCGGCCGCGGAGGCGAGCCAATGCGTACTGGCGACGGCGCCGTTGGTCCCGATCAACTCGGGCTTGGATGGAGGCATGCGCTCGCTCCTTGCTGTCAGTCGTCCTGGAAGATGCCGAGGCCCTGGGCGAGAATGCCGCTCGGGTCGTATGTGGTCTTCGCCGCGCGGAAGGCGGGCCAGCGCTCGCCGTAGTGCGCGCGCCAGTCGTCGGCGTTCAATCGCAGCGAGCCGATCGGATAGAGCACGGCCCCATAGTGTTTGCGGGCCCGGGCGTAGAGGCGGTCGTTGCGATCGAGCATGTCGGCCACGAATTCCGGATCCGCGTCCGCAGTCTCGGCGACGGTATTGATATCGAGCACGAATACCCACGGCGATCCGTCCGGCTCGGGCAGCGGCGGCAGCGGTCGCGAAATCCGGTCGCGCCGTTGCGGATACAGCAGGCTGATCCCGAACGGACCGATATCGCGGGCGGACAGCGCCGACTGCACCTCATCGACGTAGTCCTCGACCACCGAACCGCCGAGCCACACGTCGTACCAGGGTTTGACCAGCCGGTCCCACTCCACCGTCTCGCGCATACCGTCGACGAGCCGATCGATGGAGAAGGCGTAGTCCAGATAGGTGGTGTCGTCGATGGTCGGCGCGGTGGTCAGATCGGCGGCGGCCGCGGCGTCGTCGGGCGGGGCGTCCGGATCGTAGAGGACGGTCGCGTACAGCTTGTGGGTCGGGCTGGACTGCGGTGAGTACAGCTCGGCGTAGATGTGATCGATCGCCGGACGGTCGAGCAGGGTGCGCAGATCGCGGAAGAACCGCGCGTTGTCGGTGTATTCCAGCACGTAGGTGCGGGCCCGCTCGCGGGCCGGTTCGAGTTCGACCACGGCCTTGGTGATCACACCGCACTGGCCCAGTCCGCCGAGTACCGCCTCGAACAGGTCGGATTTTCGCTCGGGAGAGCAGCGTTCGATGTCGCCGGTCCCGGTGACGACCTCGAGTTCGCGGACGTGATCGATCTGTAGCCCGGTGCGCAGCGCGCCGACCAGCCCGCCCAGCCCGCCGACCGACAACGTTCCGCCCACGGTCAGCGAGGTGTAACCGGTGAGCGCGGGCGGTGTGCGGCGCGGGGAACGCTCGTAGGCCGCGAGCAGCAGATCCTTCCAGAAGATTCCGGCGTCCACCTCGGCGACGTCCGGGCCGATCGAGTGAATGCGGTCGAGGCAATGGTTCTCGATGAGCAGCCCCTCGGACAGACCCTGTCCGAGGGTGGTGTGCGCATTGCCTCGCGTCGACACGGCGATGCCGTAGGTGCGGCAGAAGCGGATCATCTCGGCGATGTCCTCGGCCGAACCGGGCCGCAATACCGCGGACGGCTTGTGCACGGCGATATTTCCCAGATCGGTGGCCACCGCCGCGCGGGCCGCGTCGTCGAGGAGTAATTCGCCCTCGAGCGTGGGCACGGCGGCGAAGGACGAACCCGCGGTGGTGGCGGGACCGGTGACCCATCGTCGCGCAATCGGATCGAATCCCGCGATATCGGACACGGCAAACTCCTTTCGGCGCAATGGATTCAGGCTATCCAGATCACCGTGTCCGATACATTCAGAGGAACTTCAAATCTCTGTCAGAATCCTTTGAAGAGGTTGGAAACGGGTTTAGGGTGGGTGGTCATGAGCACCGTGGGATTCGATTGGCAATTCAGGTCTTTCGGCAATCGGTGGAGCGCCTTCGCCCCGCCCGCGAACAGTTGAGGTCGCCATGCCTTTCGCCGTCTACATACTGGGGCTTGGCGTATTCTGCCTCAACACAACGGAAATCATGGTGGCCGGGCTGATACCCGGTATCTCCGGCGATCTCGGTGTGTCCATCGCCGCCGTGGGCTATCTCGTCTCGATCTTCGCCGTCGGCATGGTCGTCGGCGGTCCACTGCTGATCGTCGGATTGTCGCGGGTGCCGCAGAAGCGTTCGCTGGTCTGGCTGCTGGTGGTGTTCGTGGCCGGGCAGACGCTGGGTGCGCTGGCGCACGCCTACTGGGTGCTGGTGATCGCGCGGGTGCTGACCGCACTGGCCGCCTCGGCGTTCTTCGGGGTGGGTGCGGCGGTCTGTGTGCGCCTGGTCGGAGCGCAGCGGCGCGGGCGGGCGATGTCGGTGCTCTACGGCGGCATGATGGTCGCCCAGGTCGTCGGCCTGCCGGTGGCCACCTTCATCCAGCAGCACTTCGGGTGGCGGGCGAGTTTCTGGATCGTCGATGTCCTGGCGGTGGTGTGCATCGCCGCGGTCGTGTGGAAGGTGCCCGCCGGCGGCGACATCCAGACCCTCGATCCCGGCGCCGAGATCGCGGCCTTCCGCAATCTGCGGCTGTGGGGCGCCTATGCGACCAATGCTCTGGTCATCGGATCGGTCGTGGCCGGATTCACCTATCTGTCACCGATTTACACCGATGCCGCCCATTTCTCGGCGTCGACGGTGCCGGTGCTGTTCGCCGCGTACGGGATCGCCACGGTGGTGGGCAATGCCATCGTCGGCCGGTACGCGGATCGGTATATGCGCCCGATCCTGTTCGGCGGCCTGATCGCCCTGACACTGGTCCTCGCGGGCTTCGCCCTCGCGGTCTCCTATCAGGCGCCGACGGTGATCGCGACCGTCCTGCTGGGCCTGATCGGCCTGCCGCTCAATCCGGCCATGGCCGCGCGGGTGATGTCGGTATCCAATGAGGGCGCGCTGGTCAATACCGTCAACGGTTCCGCGATCAATGTCGGCGTGGTCATCGGCCCGTGGCTCGGCGGTCTGGGCATCAGTGCCGGACTGGGTCTTTCGGCCCCGCTGTGGATCGGTTCGGCCATGGCGCTGTGCGGATTGCTCACCCTCGCACCGGATCTGCGGTGGCGAACCACCGAGTCTCGTCCGGCATCGAAAGAAGCTGTCTGACAACAACTTGACAGTTTCTCGAGGTCCATTTGATTGCCCCGGACGTCACCGCCGACCGACGATGAAAGCGCCGGCACGACGAGCGCATTCGCGACGGAAGGGCATCCGATGGACCTGTTGGACATCGCGCCGAGATTCCACCACCTCGCCATTCAAACCGACGATGTGGAGGCCACCATCCGGTGGTATCGGGAATTCCTCGGCGCCACGGTCGAGTGGCGACTCGACAGTTTCTCGCCCCTGACCCACGCGCGCCTGCCCGGTATCGAGAAGCTGGCCGAGGTGAAATCCGGCGGTATGCGATTCCACGTCTTCGACCGGGCCGAGCACAATCAGGACGGTCCCGATCCGCTGGGCTATCAGTTCCAGCATGTGGGGATCACCGTGCGCCGCGCCGAGGATCTGGTCGAACTGCGGCGGCGCTGGCTCTCGGTGCGCGAGCGCATCGATATCCGCTGGGCGCGCAGCGATCCCCCCTCGGAGATCGTGACCGACGCCGACGGGATGCAGAGCCTGTATGTCCTGGATCCCAATGGCCTGGAACTCGAATTCATCTATTTTCCGGGGGACGGATCGTGAATCGTGACCATCGTCCCCCCGCACTGCACGCCCGATTGCTGTTCCTGCCGCCGATCGGCCGCCCCTTCGAATCCTCGACCGACTCCGATACCGCGGTCACCGGCCGCGACGAGGCGGACTACAGGGTCTACGGCATCCGCCCGGCCGAGGTGCAGCGGCTGTTCTGGTATCGCTGGATCGCGGGCCATCAGATCTCGTTTCTGCTGTGGCGGGCCATGTGCGATGTGGTCGGGCGCTACCCCGACGGCGTGCCGCCCGAGCGCGAACTCGAGGTGCTGGCCGCCTGTGTCGACGGGTACAGCGCGGTGCTGCTGTACTCCTCCACCGTTCCCCGCGACCACTACCACGCCTACACCCGGGTGCGCATGGCCCTGCAGCATCCCTCGTTCAGCGGGACCTGGGCGCCGGATTACCGGCCGATCCGCAGGCTGTTCCGCGGCCGATTCCCGTGGCAGGACGATCCGTCCTGCGCGCGGCTCGGAGAAGCCTTGGCGCGCAATGGGACAACTCACGACCACATCGCCGATCACCTGGTGCCGGACGGTCGATCGCTGCTGCAGCGCTCCGCCGGTGCGCCCGGGGTGAGCGTCTCGCGGGAGAAGGAGGATCTCTACGACAACTTCTTCCTGACGGTGCGGCGCCCGACCGCGCACGCCGAATTCGTCGCCCAACTCGATTCGCGCATCGGCGATTTCGCGGCGGATCTGCGGTACCACGGGCTGTATCCGCTCGTCGACGGGCGGCATCATCCGGTGGTTCCCGAGACGTCGAATGTCATGGAGCCCCTGGTACCCGGCATGGTGCGGGTGCTGGATCGGGCGGCCCGGCTGGTGTCGGAGTTGCGGCTCGAGGATGTGCGCCCATGAAACACGGCATCGCGATACTGCCCGAATACGAATGGAAGCTCGCCGCCGAACGCTGGCGCGCCGCCGAACAACTCGGCTATCACCACGCGTGGACCTATGACCATCTGATGTGGCGCTGGTTCGCCGATCGCCGGTGGTACGGCTCGATTCCGACCCTCACCGCGGCGGCCACGGTCACCGACGCCATCGGCCTCGGCGTGCTCGTGGCGACCCCGAACTTCCGTCATCCGGTCGCATTCGCCAAGGAGCTCGGTACCGTCGACGATATCGCCGGCGGCCGACTGATCTGCGGATTGGGCTGCGGCGCACCGGGGTACGACGCGAGTATGTTCGGCGGTCCGGATCTGGGCCCGCGCGAACGCGCCGACCGATTCGAGGCCTTCGTCGAACTGCTCGACGAGGTGCTCGTGCACGGCACGGTGAATCGGTCCTCGCGCTGGTACACCGCCTCGGGTGTGAACTTCCACCCGCGCGCCGCGGACGGGCGGCGGTTGCCGTTCGCGATCGCCGCGACCGGACCGCGGGGGATGGCCCTGGCCGCCCGGCACGCGCGGCACTGGATCACCTCCGGACCGCCCAATGACTTCCGCATGCGGCCGCTGGCCGAGATCGTGCCGGTGCTGCGAAAACAGGTGCGCGCCATGGAATCCGCCTGCGAGCGAGCGGGCCGGGATCCGGCCGACCTCGCGCGGATATTCGTGGCCGACGCCGCGGCCGGGGGGATCACCCGGTCGCTGGCCGCCTACGAGGACGCGGTGGGTGTGCTCGAGCAGATCGGTATCACCGATCTGGTCGTGCACTGGCCCCGTCCCGATCAGCCGTATCAGGGCGACGAACGAGTCGTCGTCGAATTCGCCGAGAAGTATTTGGCAGGTAAGCGATGCGTGTGACGACTGTGGATATGTTCGGGACCGCACCCGGCCGGGGCAGCCTGCTCGATGTGCTGGTCCCGGAGAACGAGGCCGAGCCGGTCGCGGCGGTGATCGCGCACGCCCGGGAGACCGAGGCGATCGAAAGCGTACTGGTGACCGAATCATCCCGCGCGGAGCGGACTTTCGGATCCCGGATCTTCAATGCCGACGGGGAGACGCCCTTCGCCACCCATTCGGTGGCCGGAGTCGCCGCCTGGCTGGTCCGGGCGGATCTACTGGACGCGGGCGAGGTCGGGCGCACCAACCCGGCCGGACCGCAATGGCTGTGGACCGATGGTCATCGAGTGCGCGTGCCATTCGACGGACCCGTTGTGCACCAGCGGATTCCGCACGATCCGGCGGAGTTCGGCCCGTACGAGGGCACATCCCATGCCGGTGGGGTGGGCCGGGCGTTCAACTTCGTGCGCGTCACCGAGGATCCGCGCGCGCTGCCGGTTCCGGACCTGGATCGCATGCGGGACTCGGAGCTCACCGATCTCACCTTCTTTCGCTGGGATCCGGATCGGCGGGAGGTGCTGGCCCGAGTGTTCGCCCCCGGCTTCGGAATTCCCGAGGACACCGGATGTCTGCCCGCCGCCGCCGCGCTCGGCCTGGCCGCCCTCGAACTGTCCGACGGCGCGGGCGCGCCGGTGAGCGTGCGACAGGTGACGCGCCACGGCACCGAATCGGTCTTCGGCTGCGACGGCTCGATCCGTGACGGCGTCGCGCGGATGCGCGTCGCCGGGCGGATCTGGATGACCGACGACGAGAAAGGCGGGCAGGCTTCATGATTCGGCCGCAGGATTACGCCACCGAGGGCGCTGTCCATCTGAACGGGAACTCACTGGGGCCGCCCCTGCGCACGCTGGCGGGCGAACTCGAGCGCTTCGTTTCCGAGCAGTGGGCGCGCAGACAGGTGCGGGGCTGGTGGCAGGACGGCTGGTTGGATCTGCCTCGCACGATCGGCGACAAGTTGGCCGCCCTGCTCGGGGCGGCTCCGGGTCAGATCGTGGTCGCCGGGGAGACGACCTCCTCGACGCTGTTCAACGTGCTGGTGGCCGCGTGCCGCCTACGCCCGGATCGGCCGGTGCTGCTGATCGAGGCGGAATCGTTCCCGACCGATCTGTACATCGCCGATTCGGTGGCTCGGCTGCTGGGTCGCCGGACGGTCGTCGAATCCCGATCGGGTTTCGACCTTTTCCTGCGCGAACGCGGAAACGAGGTGGCCGCCGCGGTGGCCGCGCCCGTGGATTTCCGCACCGGCGAGCGACGCGAGATCGGCCCGACCACCGCGCTGTGCCACGAATACGGCGCGCTGTCGGTGTGGGATCTCAGCCATGCCGCGGGCGTGCTGCCGGTCGATCTCGACGACAATCGGGTCGATCTCGCGATCGGCTGCGGTTACAAATACCTCGGCGGTGGACCGGGCGCACCGGCGTTCACCTATGTGCCCGAACGCCTGCAGTCGCGGATCGACTTCCCGCTGTCGGGCTGGCACGGGCATGCGCGCATGTTCGAGATGTCGCCGACCTTCACCCCCGCCGATGGTATCGACCGGGCGCGCACGGGCACACCGCCGGTGCTCGGCCTGGTCGGCCTGAACCACGCCCTCGATCCACTGGTCGAGGTCGGTATCGACGAACTGCGCAGGCGCAGTGGCGAACTCGGCGAGTACTTCCTCGGCCAGCTGCGGCGGCGTCGCCCGGACCTGGCCGCGCGGCTGGCCTCGCCGAAAGATCCGGACCGGCGCGGTGGACATCTCGCGCTGCGAATCCCCGAGGCCGAGAAGGTCGAGGCCGTGCTCGCCGAGCGCGGCGTGCACATCGACTCCCGGCCGCCGGATCTGATCCGCCTCGCCTTCGCGCCGCTGTATGTGACCGAGGAGCAACTGCGCCGCGCGGTCGAGGCGCTGTGCGAAGCCGTGGAAGGAGTGCGATGACCAGGGCAGCCGAATACACGACCCCCGAATATGTGGCCTACGCGCGAATGGACCGGTTGCACGAATTGGCACGGCCGCGCAGCGAGGCCCGGGGTGAGCTCAATTTCATTCTGATCAGCCACGTCAAGGAACTGCTGTTTCGCGCGGTGACCGATGATCTGGACACCGCCCGCGCCGCTTTGGAAGGCGACGAGGTCGCCGAGGCTTGTCTCGCCCTGGCCCGGGCGACGCGCACCCAGCGGGTACTCGTCGCCTGCTGGGAATCCATGAACGGCATGTCGGTCGACGAATTCGTCGCCTTCCGGCACGTACTGGGCGATGCGTCGGGCGTGCAATCCTTCGCCTATCGGGTCCTGGAATTCGTCCTGGGTAATCGGCCCGCCCATCAGGTGGAGGCCGCGCACGCGGACGGTCATCCACTGCCCATCGCCGAATTGGCGCGGCCCTCGCTGTACGACGTGGTGCTGCGGTACCTCGCGCGGCAGGGTTTTTCGGTGCCCGCCGAATGCCTTACGAAATCGCCGGAGCGCCAGCACGAATCGAATCCACTCGTCGAGGACGTATGGCTGGAGATCTACCGCCACCGCGAGCGGTATCCGCAGGCGCATCGTCTGGCGGAGTGCCTGCTGGAGGTCGCCTATCAATTCTCCCGCTGGCGCGCGACCCATCTGCTCGTCGTCGAACGCATGCTCGGTGGCAAGAGCGGAACCGCGGGCACCGACGGCGCGCCCTGGCTGCGCGCCGTCAACGAGCACCGCTTCTTCCCGGAGCTGTGGACATTTCGAACTCGGCTGTAAAGATCTGGAGGAATACGATCACGATGACAGAATTCGAGACCGGAACGACCGCGCCGGTCGATCTCAGCTCGCTGGTCCCGGTGTTGTTCGGGTTCGCCGCATTTCAGCAATTGCGGGCGGCCTCGGAACTGCAACTGTTCGAATATCTCGACCTCAACGGACCGTCCACCAGCGATCAGGCCGCCACGGGACTCGGACTGCCCGGTAAATCGGCGCGCATGCTGCTGCTGGGCACGACGGCACTGGGACTGACCGAGCGGGAGGCCGACCGGTACAGCCTGAGCTCGACGCTGCGCGCCGCGATGCGCGACGGCGCCTGGCCGCTGATCCGCAATATCATCGACTTCCAGCACCGGCTGTCCTATCTGCCCGCCAAGGAATACGCCGAATCACTGCGCACCGGAAAGAATCTCGGGCTCAAACATCTACCCGGCGCCGGCGACGATCTGTACACCCGGCTCGAACAGACGCCGGAACTCGAGAATCTGTTCTTCCGGGGCATGCACTCCTGGTCGGAGCTGTCCAATCCCGTACTGCTGCGCCAGGTCGACTACACCGGTGTGCGCCGGATTCTCGATGTCGGCGGTGGGGACGCGGTGAACGCGATCTCGCTGGCGCGGGCCCATCCGCAGCTGCGCGCAACGGTTTTCGACCTCGAGGGCGCGGTGCAGGTGGCGCGCGACAATATCGCCACCGCCGGACTCGGCGACCGGATCGATGTGGTCGCGGGCGATATGTTCGGCGATCCGCTGCCCACCGGATACGACGCGGTGCTGTTCGCGCATCAGTTCGTCATCTGGTCGCCGGAGCAGAACCGGGCGCTGCTCAAACGGGCCTTCGACGCGCTGCCGCCGGGCGGGCGGGTGCTGGTGTTCAATGCCTTCGCCGACGACGACGGGCGCGGGCCGCTCTACACCGCGCTGGACAATGTGTACTTCGCGACGCTGCCGTCGGAGGAATCGACGATCTATCCGTGGCGTGAGCACGAGGAGTGGCTCGCCTCAGCGGGTTTCGCCGATATCACCCGAATCCACAATGCGGGCTGGACACCGCACGGGGTCATCGAAGGACGTAAGCCCGATGCGTGAGATCGACCGCGAATACTCGCCCAGTTCGGTCGCCCGCGATCCGGCCGGATCGCTGCGGCGGTACCGGGCGCGCGGTGACGACGCGCGGTCGCGGCTCGATGTGCACGTGGCCGTGCGCTACGGCGAGGAGCGCGGCGAACGCTGCCATGTGTTCCCGGCCGTACCGCCCGGCACGCGGGGACCCGAGACCGCGGCGCTGGTGTTCGTGCACGGCGGGCACTGGCAGGAATCCGGTATCGAGGACGCCTGTTTCGCGGCCGAACCGACCGTCGCGCAGGGCTGCGCCTATGTGGCCGTTGGCTATGGTCTCGCCCCATCGCGCACCATGCCCGAGATGATCGCCTCGGTCGCGCGGGCGCTGGACTGGGTGGTCACCGCGGGCGCGCTGTTCGGCATCGATCCACACCGGGTGCATGTGGCGGGCAGCAGCGCCGGTGCGCATCTGCTGGCCGCGGCGCTGTCGGCGGGTGCGGCGCCCCGGGTTCGCAGCGCCTGCCTGCTGAGCGGGCTCTACGACCTGACCGAGATCCCCCGAACCTATATCAACGACGCGCTCGGGCTGACCCCCGAACTGGCCCGCGATTGCAGTCCGCTGCGCATGTCCGCGCCGCGCTGCGATTCGGTGCTGCTCGCCGCCGGGCGCCACGAGACGCCCACCTATCTGCGCCAGCAGGCGCGGTATGCGGAATACCTTTCCACACAGTCGATTCCGGTCACCGAACAGATCGTGCCCGACCGGGATCACTTCGATCTGCCATTGGATCTGGCGGATCCGTCGACTCCGTTCGGCCGGATCAGCCTGAACCACATCGGCCTAGAAGGGACGGTGACATCGGCGCGATGAAACACCCTCTCACCACCACCGAGACGATTGTCGACGCATTCGAGCGGACCGCGCGCGAGCATGCCGGGCGCGAGGCCGTCTCCGACGGCGTGACAACGCTGACCTACGCCGAACTGGCCGCGTGTGCGAGCCGCATCGCGCGGGCGCTGCGCGAGCGCGGCCTGACGCCGGGGGACCGGGTCGGGGTGCACCTCGACCGCGGTCCGACCACCTATCAGCTGTTCCTGGGCATCCTCGGGGCCGGGCTGGTGGTGGTGCCGTTCAATCCCGCGCATCCACCGGAACACAAGGCGCGCATGATCGAGGCCGCCGAACCGGCCCTGACAGTGATCGACTCGACCGAGCCGCCCGCCGGAATTCCGCCCGAGAACTGCCTGCCGGTAACCGAATTGCTCTCCGCCGCGGCCGATTCGGTCGAGGAGACGATAAGCCCCGGCATCGACGCGGAAGCGCCCGCCTTCATCCTGTTCACCTCGGGCTCGACCGGCGTGCCCAAGGGCGTGGTGATTGCCCATCGCGGAATCGCCCGGGTCGCAAGGCATCTGACCGGATTCACCCCCGGGCCCGAGGATCGGTTCCTGCAATTGGCGCAACCGGCCTTCGCCGCCTCGACGACCGATATCTGGACCTGCCTGCTGCGCGGCGGTCGACTCACCGTCGCACCGCAGGAGGTCCCGCCGCTGGGCTCGCTGGCCCGGCTCATCGTGCGCGAGCGGATCACGGTGCTGAATCTGTCGGTGGGCCTGTTCAATCTGCTCGTCGAACATCATCCCCAGGCCATCGCCCAGGCGCGCACGGTGATCGTCAGCGGCGACTTCCCCTCGGCCGCTCACCTCGAGCGCGCGCTCGAGGTGGTCGAGGGCGATCTGTTCAATGCCTTCGGCTGTACGGAGAACTCCGCGCTGACCGCCGTGCACAAGGTCACCCCGGCCGAGGTGTCGGAGGCCGAGATTCCGGTCGGGCGGCCGATGCCGACCGTCGAAATGACCGTACGTGACGAATATTTCGACCGGTGCCCGCCCGGGCGGATCGGCGAACTGTGTATCGCCGGAGACGGTGTGGCACTGGGATATCTGGGCGATCCGGATCTGACCGAACGCAAATTCGTCCGGCACGAGGGCAAGCGACTGCTGCGCACCGGTGATCTGGCCAAGGTGACCGAGAGCGGTGAGATCGTGCTCGCCGGTCGCACCGATCAGATGCTGAAGGTGCGCGGCTTCCGCGTCGAGCCGCGACATGTCGAGGTGACGGCCGAGGCGTTCCCGGGTGTGGAACAGGCCGTCGTGCTCGGCGTGCCGAGCGGGGGACCGGCCGATCAGCTGGTGATGTGGTGTGTGCCGACGCCCGGACACGAACTGTCGCAACGCGATCTCGCCGAACATCTGCGGGCCCGGCTACCCGACTACATGGTGCCGTCCATGGTGCTCATCCGGGAAGCCTTCCCGCGCAATGCCAATGGCAAGATCGATCGCCGCGAGCTGGCCGCGCAGTTCGAGGCGCGCGCCGCCGAGCGAGACGGTTCGGGCGGCGATCAGGATCGGTTGGCGACGCTCATTCGCTCGACGCTGGTGGAGGTCACGGGGTACCAGCAGATCGGCCTGGATGTCGGTCTGATCGAAAGCGGCGTCACCTCACTGCATTTGATCGATCTGGGGGCGCGGCTCGAGGATGTCGTGGGCGTCGCGATGGCTCCCGACGAGATCGTCGGCGTGGGCACGGTGCGCGGGGTGGCCGATCTGATTCGCGACAAGCGGACGCGAGGCTGACATGGCGGCAACCGATCGAGGATCAGCAATCGACGTCGAGCGAGCGCCCGCCTCACCGGCGCAGCCGGGCATGTGGTTCGCCAGCACCTACGGCGACGATCCCACCGCCTACAACCAGCCGCTGGTGCTGCGCGTGCGCACTCCGCTCGATCACACCCGGCTGATGCGGGCGCTATGCCTTGTGCACCAGGACAATTCGGCGCTTCGCACCACATTCGAGATGAACGCCGACGGTGAGCTGCTGCAGGTGGTACACGGCGAACTCGCGCCGATCGTCGAGGTGTGTGAGTACCCGGGCGGCGATCTCGAATCGTGGGTGGCCGAACAGGTCGCGCAGGTCGGGGCCGCGGCCTTCGATCTGCGCGACGGCCCGCTGGCACGGCTGCGGCATCTGCGGGTGCCCGGCGGCAGCGTGCTGGTGTTCAACATTCATCACACCGTCTTCGACGGCATGTCCTGGAAGCCGTATCTCGGGCAGGTGGAGGCCGCGTATCTCGCACTGGCACAGAGCGACCAGCCACCCCGGCGACGGCCGCGCCAATCCATCGAGGCGTATGCGCGCTGGGCGGAACTGGCCGAGGATCCGGCGACACTGCGGTACTGGCAGGACAAACTCGCCGGGCCCCCGGCCGCGACGCCGATCGGATTGCCGGGACAGGGGCCGACCCGGCAGGTGGTCCGCCAGACGGTGCTCGACTCGGACACTTCGGCTCGTGTGCGCGAATTCTGTGCCGCACAGGGCATTACGACAAGTATGTTCTTCATCGCCCTGAGTTTCCTACTGCTGCACCGGCATACCCGCCGCGACGATGTGCTGCTCGGCCTTCCGGTCACGGTGCGCGGGGCCGGTGACGGCGAGGTGCTCGGCCATCTCACCAATACCGTGGTGCTGCGCCACCGGCTGGGACCGGACGCGACCGCCCGCGATGTGCTGGGAGCGGTGAAACGCGAAGTGCTCGAGGCGCTCCGACATCGGCACACCCCGCTGGAGGCGGTGGTCGGCGGGCTGCGCGCGTCCGGCGGCGGCCGCGACGGGACGGGCGAGGTGTTCGACGCGATGATCACCGTGATGCCGTCGAACGCCCGGCGACTGGGACTGCGCGAATGGGGCGCGGAGACCTGGGAGCACGCGGCGGGCGGCGCGAAATACGAACTCGCGATACTTGTCGACGAGACCGCCGAGCACTACACGCTCAATGTCGAACACGCGACGTCCGCGCCCGGCGGGGAGAGCTTCACAGCCTTTCTCGCCGAGCGCCTGCGCACCCTCGTCGACAGCGTGCTGAGCGAACCGCAGACGCCGGTGCGCGAACTGCGCTGGGTGGGTGCGCAAGAGCGACAGGCGATCACGACGCTGTGCGCACGCCGCGCCGACGCGCCCGAGTTGGGTACCGAGCTGACCGCCGACCTGTTCACCGCGGCCGCCGCGACGGCCGATGCCGAACCCGCGATCATCGCCGACGGCACGGTCATCGACTACGCCGAGCTGTCGCGCCGGGTCGACGCGGTGGCCGCGGGCCTGGCGGCCCGGGGTGTGCGCGACGGCCGTCCGGTCGCGGTGCTCATGCGGCCGGGGATCGAGCTGGTGACGGTGATCATCGGCATTCTGCGCGCGGGCGGGGCGTATGTGACCCTCGACGCCGATCAACCGGCGGAGCGGCTGGGCTTCGCGCTGGGGGACTGCGGCGCGGAAATTCTCGTGCGCGCGGCCGATATCGAGGTGTCCGGCGTTCCGCTGTCCGACGGTCTCGCCATCGTCGATACCTCCGAAATCGACGGTGGGACAGCATTTGTCGAGAATGGGCGCAAGACGCCGCGCGATACGGCCTACATCGTGTACACCTCCGGCTCCACCGGCAGGCCCAAGGGCGTCACGCTGCCGGAGACCACACTGGCCAATCTGGTGCGCAATCAGGCCCTGTTCTCCCGCGGACGCGCGCTGCGCACCCTGCAGTACATGCCACCGGCCTTCGATGTCTTCGCCCTGGAGGTCTTCGGAACGCTGTGCGCCGGAGGAACTCTCGTCGTACCGCCCGTCGCCGCGCGCACCGATTTCGAGGAACTGGCCGCGCTGCTGGCCGAACAGCGGATCGAGCGGATGTATCTGCCGTATGTCGCGCTGCGCGAACTCGCGGCCGTGCTGCGATCGTCCGCGCTGGAACTGCCGGAGCTGCGCGAGGTGTACGTCACCGGCGAACGCCTGGTGATCACCGCGGATCTGCGGGAGATGTTCCGGCGCAATCCGAATGCCCGCCTGATCAATGCCTACGGTCCGTCCGAGGCGCATCTGTGCAGCTGGGACGCGCTCCCCGCGGATACCGACGCCTGGCCCAGCGTTCCCGCCATCGGCCGGGTGGTCGCCGGCGTGGATGCCTATGTGCTGGAAGATGATTCGACCGGGGCGGCGCGGCAGGTTCCGTTCGGCGTGGAGGGCGAACTGTGTATCGCGGGTCCCGTCGTCTCGCCGGGCTATATCGGGCTGCCGGACAAGACGCGCGAGGCCATGGTGGCCGATCCGTTCGTCGCCGATCAATTGATGTATCGCACCGGCGATGTGGTCGTACTCGCGCCGGACGGGCAGCTGCACTATCGCGGCCGCCGCGACGATCAGGTCAAGATTCGCGGCTATCGCGTCGAACCGGGTGAGATCGAGGCCGCGCTGGAACGCGCGCTGGCCGTGGTGGCGGCCGCGGTGATCGTGGTGAGCGCCGGAGGTGACCGCGCCCTGCACGCCTTCGTCCAGAGCGCCGCCGACCCACCGGCGGACTGGCGTGCCCGGCTCGGAGAAGTCCTGCCGGGGTACATGATTCCGCGACAGATCACCCGCGTCGACACGATTCCGGTGACGCCGAACGGCAAGACCGATCGCCGGGCGCTGGCCGAGTCGCTCGACCGGTCCGAGGCCACGGCCGCGGTGGCCGAGGCCGATTGGACCGAGACCGAGCGCGCGATGGCCGAGCTGTGGGCCGAGGTGATCGGGCAGCCGCCGGACTCACCCGAATCCGACTTCTTCGTCCTGGGCGGACATTCGCTACTGGCCGCCCGCCTGCATCGAATGGTCAAGCGGCGGTTCGCCACCGATATCGCGCTGTCGGCGCTGTTGAGCACGCCGACCCCGCGCGGAATGGCCCGATGCCTCGTCGATCGCGGCGGCGGTGCGAGCCTGGATCTGCGCGCGGAGGCCGAACTCGGCGAACTCGCGGTGGGACAGCGGCGCGAACCGGTCGACGGGGCCGTATTGCTCACCGGGGCAACGGGTTTCCTGGGCAGTCATCTGCTCGACGAACTGCAGCGGTCCGGGCGGCGGGTGCGCTGTCTGATCCGCGCCGAGAGCGTGGCCGACGGGCGGGATCGGGTGCGCCGCACCTTCCGCAAGTTCGCGCTCGATCCCTCCCGGCTCGACGAGGTCGAGATCTGCCTGGGCGATCTGGCCCAACCGCGACTCGGGCTCGGGGACGACTACGAGGCGCAGGCGCGGACGGTGAGCGAGGTCTATCACGCGGCCGCGCACATCAACTTCGTCGTGCCGTATCACACGGTCAAGCGCACCAATGTCGACGGACTGCGCGACCTCATCGAACTGTGCGCGCTCAATCGCACTCCGCTGCGGCTGATCTCCACCCTCGGGGTGTTCCCGCCGGATTCCACGAGCGGGCGGGTCGCCGAGGACACGGTGCCCGGCGATCCCTCGTCCCTGGGCATCGGGTATTCGCAAAGCAAATGGGTCGCCGAACATCTCGCGCTGCGGGCTCGGGCGGCCGGACTGCCGGTCACCGTGCACCGCGTCGGCCGCATCGCGGGACACCGCCGCACCGGCGCGTGCCGACACGACGACTTCTTCTGGTTGCAGATGAAGGGTTTCGCCCTGCTGGGCTGCTATCCGCAGGACATCGTCGAGGCCCCCGCGGTCGATCTGCTGCCGGTGGACTATGTGGCGCGGGCGATCATCCGGCTGTCGGAAGCCGAGCCGGACAACGAGAACTGGCATCTCTATCACACGGACGGGCTCGACTGGCCCACGATCATCGCGGCCATTCGCGAGCAGGGGTATCCGGTGCGCCCGGCCGCTTCCGCCGACTGGTTGGTCGCGCTGGAACGGCAGGTCGAGACCGACGAACGCAGCCAGGGGCTCGGGCCGCTGGTGCCGTTCATGCGGGAGGGCGTGATGCGTCTCGGGGCGCACTCGTTCGACAACGAGAAGTCCAGGCGCGCACTGGCCCGCCTCGGCTGCCCGTATCCGCCGGCGGATACCGGATGGATCCACCGGATGTTCGAGTATTTCCGCGCCGTCGGCGCCCTGCCGCCGTCGGACGCGCCGCCTCAGGGAGGAAGTTGCAGTGCCTGAAGTCCAGATGCGCTCGGTGGTGATCATCGGCGCGGGCCCGGTCGGCTGTGCCCTGGCCACGCTGCTGCGGCGGCAGGGTCTGCGAGTGGACCTGTTCGAACGCGAAGCGGAGTCGGCCGGTACGGGATCCGGTCACTCCTTCAATCTCACCCTCACCTCGCGCGGACTGGACTGTCTGCCCCGATCGGTCCGGCGACGGCTCTATCTGCAGGGCACCGTGCTGGCCAAGCGGATCATCCACCACCGCGACGGCGCGATCTCCACGCAGCCCTATGGCACCTCCGACGCGCATCACCTGCTGTCCATTCCGCGGCGGGTACTCCAGGACATCCTGCGCGATCAGGCCGAACGGGCCGGGGCCCGAATCCATTACGGCCGACGGTGTGTCGACGTGGACACCACGCGCCCGGCCGCGCTGCTACGCGAGGCCGGCGGGCGCACCGGCTGGGTCACCGGTGATCTGCTGGTCGGCTGCGACGGCGCCAACAGCGCTGTGCGCGAGGCCATCTCGGCCGAACATCCGACGCGCATGTGGGTGACGCGCGAGACCATCGCGCACGGATATGCCGAGATCACCATGGATTACGGCGATGCCGATCCGACCGGTATGCATCTGTGGCCGCGCGGCGATCATTTCCTGCAGGCCCAGCCGAATCAGGATCAGACCTTCACCACGAGTCTGTTCAAACCGGTAGCCGGGGACGCGTCGCATCGGCACTTCTCCGAGCTGCCGTCGGCCGAGGCGATCAGCACCTACTGCGCGACCGAATTCCCGGATGTGTTCGGGCGGATGGTCGAGGTCGGATCCGATTTGGCCGCACGCGATCCCGGGCGGCTGCGGATCGTCAACTGCGCGCCCTATCATCATCGGCGCGCGGTACTGGTCGGCGATGCCGCCCATGCCGTGGTGCCGTTCTTCGGGCAGGGCATCAACTGCAGTTTCGAGGACGCCGCGACGCTGGCGCGGCTGCTGGCGAAGTTCCGCTTCGGCGCACGGCCGGAGGCCGGGGCGGTCGCGCACGTGGTGGCCGAGGAGTACAGCGATGTGCGGGTGAAGGCCGGTCACGCGCTGGCCGAGCTGTCGCTGCAGAATCTCGACGAACTGTCCGATCATGTGAACGATCCGCTGTTTCTGTCCCGGCGTGCGCTGGAGCGACGGCTGCACGAGCTGTGGCCGGAGCTGTACACCCCGCTGTATCAGATGGTCGCGTTCAGCCATATGTCCTACGACGCCGCGCAGCGGACCCACCATCAGCGCAGTGCCGCGTTGGATTCGCTGTGCGAGGGCCGGGATCTCACTCGTGAGCAGGACACGGTGATCCGGGAATTCGTCGAGCGGTACGGTCGTCGGTTCGCGCCGCAGGCCGTGCGGACCGGATAGCGATGCGCGCCCGCGCCCGGCTAGCCCGCGGCCTCACCGGCGCGGGCGGGCTTGGGCTTGCTCATTTCGTCGTTGAACCGGAAGCCGACGCCGTGCACGGTCACGATCCAGTTGGGGCAGCCGAGTTTCTTGCGGATGCTGCTCAGATGGGTGTCGATGGTTCGGCTGGCCAGCGAGGTCACCTCGGCGTCCACATCGTCGTAGCCCCACACCCGCTGCAGCAGTTCGGCGCGGGAGAAGACCCGGTGCGGTTCGGTGGCCAGCACGCGCAGCAGTTCGAATTCCTTGCGGGTCAACTCGATCAGCCGACCGCCGATGCGGATCTCGCGCAGTGCGGAGTCGATCTCGAGTTCGCCGACGATCAGCGACGGCTGCGACATGATGTGCGCCCTGCGCAGCAGCGCGCGCAGGCGGGCCATGAGTTCACGGCTGTGATACGGCTTGACGATGCAGTCGTCGCAGCCGGCCTCCAGCGCGAGGACACGGTCCAGTTCGAAGGAGGAGGCGAAGGCGATCATGGGAATCTCGCTGGCCCTGCGGATTTCCCGGCACAGGGTGAGGCCGTCGAAGTCGGTGAAGTCGAGGTCGATCAGGACCACGTCGAAATCGGCATAGATCGCCATGGTTTCGGCGCCGGTCGAGATCGGCTCGGGTTCGAATCCGTGTCGCTTCAGGTCCTTGACCGTCTCCTCGATCCCGTCGCAATCGGCTACGACCAGCAGGCGCGGATGTAGCAACTGACTCCTCCTTTCCAGTACGCCACGAATTCACCGATCGCATCGGTATCACGTCGAGGACATTTCGATGAGCACGCGAATCGCCGATTCCAGTGCGTAATTCATCGACCCCCCGTTGGGTTCGAATGCGGTGTGCTCGCCCGCAAAATGAATCCTACCTTCCGGTCTGGCGAGATGAGGCATGAGTTCGCCGTGACCCGTCTCCGGAAGAATGTAGGCGCCGCCGGTGAAAGGTTCGTTGTCCCAGGCTACCGATGTGCCGAGTTCGAAGTTTTCCCGAGCGCCGGGCAGAATCGGCTCGAGTTCGCGCAGCGCGAAATCGAGCCGTCCGTCGGGGCTCAGTTCGGCGGCCGCCTGGGCGGGCCATCCGGTGAGCCAGCATTCGATGATCTTGCGTGGTCCGGGTTGGCGTGGCGTGGCATCACGGACCGTGCACAGCGCGGTATCCGTCGATATCATCAGCCGTTCTTCCGGCCAGAACTTCTTGCGCATCTGTAGAAATATCCTGAGCACCGACGCGTACCGCAGCCGGCGTATCGCCGAGTGTTTCGTCGCCGACATACCCGCTTGCGAGAGATTGATGCGTCGCACGCTGGGAAACGGCGCGGTCAGGACCATGCGGTCCGCCCGCAACGTGCGCAGCCGGTCGCGATCGAGGACGGTCGCCTCGACGCCGTGGGCGTCCTGGGTGATCCGGACGACCGGACTGCGGTAGCAGACCCGCTCGGAGATCTTGCCCGCCAGCGCCCGGGCCAGGGTATCGGTGCCGTCCTTGATCTTGTACCAGCCGCCGTCCGCGGTGGAGAACGAGCGCGGGCCCGATTCGTAGCGCGCCCAGGCCATCGCCGACGCGGATTCCAGTTCGCCACCGCGCATCTCCAGGAACATCGGTTCCATCAGGCCGATCGCGGCGGGTGAGGCGCCGCGGCGGGTGAGGATCTCGCGCACCGAGATTCGGTCCAGTTCCAGCAGGCGCGGCGTGGGATTCCAGTTCGGCTCGGTGAGTTCGGGGCCGATACGCGCGTTGTGCCCGGCGACGTAGTCGGCGAGCATGCCGGGCACCGACAGATCGCGTTCGCGTTCGGACAGTCCCAGTTCCTCGGCGTGATCGCCGATCTTGTCGGGCCGGATTCGACGACCGGCGCGGTAGTAGCGGAAGTCGGTGTCGACCAGATCGCTGGGTTCGGTGTCGAGGCCCATGCGGCGCAAATAGGCCATGGTGTAGTGGCAGTGGCGCGTCACGGTCATGGCGCCCGCCTCGGCGTGGAGATCGTCGGCGAACGGGTGGCGCAGCGTGCGGGTTCTGCCACCGGGTCGGGCATCGGCCTCGAGAACGGTGACCGCGATGCCCTGCTCGGCCAATTCGCAGGCGGTGGCGAGTCCGGCCAGACCCGCGCCGACCACGATCACCGAATCGACGGCGGTCTGCGCGGGAAGGCCACGATCGAAAGTATTTCTGACGTCCTGTTGAGTTGGCCCCGGCACGGCTTTCCTTCCGGTGAACTGCGCATCGAGCGGTGCTCACCGAACTCATCCGATAACAGGGATTACGAAAGCGAAGCAGCTCGAAATAGAAATTTAGTTCGATTTGAAATTATCGTATCAAGAGTTTTCGGGAGGGTCAAACAAACTGGCAAACTTTGCCAGTTGCCCGTTCTTTACTCGACCGAATCGTTTCTCGACTCTCTGCCGGGACGTCGTTTGCTTGATTGTGATGTGACCTTCGTCACACTGTTTGCCGTGTTCTGATCGGTATTTGAACATTGAATTCCCCGTAACCAAAAGCTATTCCCCAAGGCCACGTGAAATAACGCGGCGTGCGCAACATGTGCACGAGAGCAACATTTGCATCCAGTACTAACTCGGTGTCGGCTCCTCGGCCGCCGGGACGAGCAGAATAGCGACCGGTCCGTCGACGCGTTTACGATCGCTCGTCACCGAAAAGGATGCCGCGCGAAATCGGTCGCCCTCGATCGAAATCGTCTGCTCGACAACGGAATCGGCGGAGGAGGTCAGAACGCGGTCGGTGTCGACCTGATCGAGCACCCGGCCCAGTAGCCGCTCGTCCTCGAGGGCGGGCGCGAGTTCGCCGGTCGTGGTCACGGTGACCCGGTTGCGCGCGTCGACCATCAACAGCGTGGCATTGGTGTAGCGCACCAGGGTGCCCAGGCGGGTATCCAGCTCCCGGTCGCGCAGCTGCGCGGTCAATCCGTAGACCGCCGCGCGATCGGATTCGGCGCTGCCGACGATATTGGTACTGGACCAGAAGTGCACCCAGTCGCCCGCCGGGCGCACCGACCAGAACGCCTCGGCGAAGGCGCCCTCCTTCGCGGTCCGGGCGTCGTAGTACAGCGCCAGGAATTCCCCGGCGTCCTCGGGATTGGTGTGCCGCAGCAGATCCCTGATCGGCCGTTCCTCCCCGGGCAGCCGATCGGTGCCGATCAGCGCGAGATTATCGCCGCCGCTGCGGGTGGCGACCTTGCGCAGATCCAGGATCCACGAGTTGTAGATCGGGCGGTCCGGTACGGGCGGGGCCGCGAGCCAGACGATCAGGCCGACCGCGGTGTCATCGGGCGCCATGATCCAGTGGATATGACATTCGAGACCGCCCTCGCAGCGGATCTGGTCCACCGGCGGCTCGGCCAGGGCGTCGGTGACCACCGCGGCGAACAGCTCCTCGCCCTGACGATCGAAGCCCAGTCGAGAGCCGACCCGGCGCAACGGCCGGGCCACGCGCTGCCCGTCCGCGGAGTGCACGAAGATCTCCTCGCGCAGACGGGTCCCGATGACGTCGATGCCGAACCAGCGGCGCGGCAGTTGCATACCGCGAAAGCCTAGTCACCCCGAAATGGAGTGCCGATCCGTCCCCTCCACTCGCGGATCGGCACACCTTACGAGGTGCCGAGCATGCGGAATTCGCCGTCGAACGGCGTAATCGATGTGGGAACTGCTATCCGAGTCCGGGAATCACTCACCAGCCGGCGCGCTCGGAATCATAACACCGTTTCCGCCATCGCCCGAGGGGCCGGGAAGAACCCCACGTCGACGAAGTGGTCGAAATAACGGCCGAGCGTCACGGCGTCGACCGTCGGGCACACCACGATCGTGGGCTCCGGATCCAGCGCCGGCGCGGGTGCGGCGCTACCGACCCCGCCGCCGAAGTTGATGCTCAGCGCCGCGGATCGGGCGAGGGTGTCGTCGCCGGTGACGGCCCGCTGTTCGGCCGTGGTCGTCAGGACCTCGCGGAAGTATTGGGGTTCGACCAGTTCCAGCCGATAGCCGCGACGATGGATTTCGGTCACCAGCGCCCGCAGCGGCGTCGGATGCGGCGGCACGAGGTGATAGGTCGCGCCCGCGTCGCCGAGGCGGCGCACGATCGCGGCCGCCACATGGTCCACGGGAACCATCTCGATCTCGCCCGCCGAGAAATCCGGCGCGAGGCCCAAGACGAGCATGGCCCGCAGCATGGTCCACCAGGCATCGTCGGTTCCGGCGACGCCGGTGCGGGAATCGCCGGTGATCAGGCCGGGGCGGTGGATCGAGGTCGGGATCCCGCGCCCGGCCGCGGCGGTGATCAGCTGTTCGGCGACCCATTTGGTCATCACGTAGTCCGGCACGCCCAGCGGCGGCGATCCGGCCGCCGGAGATCCGGCGAGCACCGACACCGTCGAGACGTAGTGCACCGGCTTCACCCGGGCGGTCGCGGCCAGCCGCAGCACCTCGGTGACGCCGTCGACATTCGCCGCCCGCATGCGCGCGTAGGGTTCCAGATGGTTGACCAGGGCGCCGTTGTGCAGGATGGTGTCGATCCGCTCGGCGAGCTCGCCGAAGCGGGTGGCGCTGAGGCCCAGTCGCGGGCGCGCGAGATCGCCCGCCACAGCGACGATTCGGTGGTCGCGGGCATCGAGGTCGAGGCGGTATCGCTCGGCGGTGGCGAGGATGCGGGCGCGGGCGGCATTGTCGTCGGTGGCCCGGACCAGGCAGTAGATCGTGGCCGAGGTGTGCTCGAGCAGTTCGCGCAGCAGGAACGCGCCGAGGAATCCCGTTGCGCCCGTGAGCAGTACGGTCGCGGATTCGCCCCGACGCGGTGGTGCGCAGTCGGCGGGATCGATCGATGGATCGAGGATCGCGTCGGCCCGCGGGTCCGATACGCCGACCACCGGAGTCCGGTCGGACCGCAGGGCCGCGGCGAGATCGCTCACCCGCGGATAGGTGAACAGTCGGCGCAGCGGCAGGTCGAGGCCGAGTCGTTCGGTGAGGGCGGCGCGAATCCTGATGGCCGACAGCGAGGTCCCACCGAGGGTGAAGAAGTCGTCGTCGCGGCCGACGCGGTCGACGCCGAGCACCGTCGCGAAGACCTCGGCCACCATCCGCTCGTCCGTGGTGGCGGGGGCACGGAATTCGCGGGCAGGCGCGTGCGGTTCGGGCAGGGCGGCCCGATCCAGTTTGCCGGTCGGGCCCAGGGGCAGCCGCGGCAGTCGTAGCACCTGCGCGGGAACCATATAGCCGGGCAGGCGCTTTCGCGCGATGGTCAGCACCTCTACCGGGTCCGCGGCATCACCGGTGACGTAGCCGACCAGCTGTTCCGCGCGCACCGCGACCGCCGCGTCGGTCACCGCCGGATGCGCCCGCAGCGCGGCCTCCACCTCGCCCGGTTCGATGCGCAGGCCCCGCAACTTCAGCTGGAAATCGGTGCGCCCCAGATATTCCAGCGCGCCGTCGCGTGTGCGACGCACTCGATCCCCGGTGCGGTACATCAGCGTCCCGGCCGGGCCGAACGGGTCGGCGACGAAACGCTCGGCCGTGCGGCCGGATTCGCCGAGATAGCCGCGAGCCAGTTGCGGCCCGGCCAGATACAGCTCACCCGGGCTGTTCGGCGGCACCGGATGCAGCCGGGAGTCCAGGACGTAGGCGCGACAGTTCCAGTGTGAGCGCCCGATCGGGACCGGACCGTCGGCGTGGCCGGTCACCTCGGCGGCGGTGATCGATACCGTCGCCTCGGTCGGACCGTACAGATTGTGCAGTCGACCGCCGGGGCAGATCGCGGCGAAGTGCGCGATCGTGGTGGCGGGCAATGGTTCACCGCCCACCCAGACCGCGCGCAGCGTCGACAACGTCCCGGCCGGCGCCAGATCCAGTAGTGCCCGCAGCAGCGACGGCACGGTATTGGTCGTGGTCACGCCGTGCCGCGCGATCGTGGTGGCGAGATACCGCGGATCGCGCTGCCCGTCGTCGGACGCCAGGACCAGCCGGGCGCCGACGGCGAGGGGCGCGGTGAAGCCGATCATCGAGGCGTCGAAGGTGAACGGCGTCATCTGCAGGAAGGTGTCGGCGTCGGTCAGCTCGTATTCGGTGGTGAGGAAGGCGGTCTGGTTGGCGATCGCCGCGTGCGGGACCGCCACGCCCTTGGGGCGGCCGGTCGAACCGGATGTGAAGATCACATAGGCCAGGTCCACGGCGCGCAGGGGCCGCAGCCGCTCGGCGGCGGTGACCGGCTCGTTCGAGAAGCCGGACAGGACTTCGGAATTCAGCAGCCGGTCCACCTGTACCACGGCCCGATCGGTGTGGCCGATATCGTCGCGCGCGGTCGTCAGCACGCACAGCGGGGCCGCGGTGCGGATCATCTCGGCGCGGCGCTCGGCGGGGTGATCCGGATGGACCGGCACGTAGGCGCCGCCCGCCTGCAGGATCGCGTACAGGCCGATGACGAGTTCGGGGGAGGGGCGCATCGCGAGCGCGACGGTCGTGCCGGGTCCGATGCCGAGGGCGATGAGCAGGCGCGCCAGCCGATTGACCCGCCGGGCCAATTCGCCGTAGGTCAGCGATGTCTCGGCACAGCTGAGCGCCGTGGCGTCGGGTCGCAGGCGAGCCTGCTCGTCGAGGCGTGACGGTAGGAACCATTGCGGCACCGGATGTTCCGGGCCCAGCACCGCGCCCGGTTCGGCGTCGTCCAGCAGCGGCAGATCACCGACCGCCAGCTGCGGTCGCGCCACCACGGCGCGCAGCACGGCGACCAGCTGCCGCGCCAGCGCCGCCACGGTGGCCGGGTCGAACAGGTCGGTCGCGTAGCGCCACGAACATCGCAGGCCCGCAGTGCTGTTCGGACCCGGGGGCACCACGGTCAACCGCAGGTCGACGGTGGCGATCTCGTCGCCGGACTCGACGGCGGCGACGGTCAGGCCGGGCAGGCGCAGGACCTGCGCATCGAAGTTCTGGAAGGCCAGCGCCACCTGGAACAGCGGGTGGTGGGCCTGGGAGCGGGGCGGGTCCAGTTCGGCGACAAGCTGTTCGAACGGCAGCTCGGCGTGGGCGAAGGCGGCCAGATCCGTCGCGCGCACGCGATCGAGCAGGTCCGTGAAGGGTTCGGCCGCGTCGATCCGCGTGCGCAGGACCAGCGTGTTGACGAACATGCCGACCAGATCGTCGAATTCGGGTTCCCCGCGCCCGGCCACCGGCGCGCCCACGACGACGTCATCGGTATCGCACCCGCGGGCCAGGACCACCGCGAGCGCCGCGTGGATGAGCATGAACAGCGAGACGCCCCGCTCGCGGGCCAGGGCCTCGAGCGCGCGATGCAATCGGGCGTCGATCTCGAAACCGTGTGCCGCGCCGCGATGTCCGGCGATCGGGGGCCGGGGCCGATCGGCCGGTAGTTCGAGTAGCGGCGGCAGCCCCGCCAGCGTCTCGCGCCAGAATCGCAGCTGTGTGGCCAGCAGGGATTCCGAATCCGTTGCCGCGCCGAGTATCTCGCGCTGCCACAGCGCGAAGTCGGCGTACTGTACGGGGAGTGGCGCCCACGCGGGCTCCGCGGCCGCGGTGCGCGCCTGGTAGGCGGTCATCAGATCGCGGGTCAGCGGGGCCAGGGAGAAGCCGTCCGCGGCGATGTGATGGATGACGACCGCCAGAACGTAGTCGTTCTCGGACATTCGGAAAAGGCGGACCCGCAGCGGAGCCTCGCGGGTGATGTCGAAGCCCCGGCCGACCAGCTCCGCGATCGCCTGCGGCAGAGCGGTTTCGGTGCTGTGCGCCGGTTCGGGGTCCACGGTCACCCGCGCCGCGGGCAGGATGTGCTGATATCCCTCGCCCTCGTGCTCCGGATACACCGTGCGCAGCACCTCGTGGCGTTCGAGGAGATCGCCGAGCGCGGCGCGCAGGGCGGCCACGTCCAGATCGCCCGACAGGCGCAGCACGATCGGGATATTGTGGGCGGCCGAGTCGGGGTCCATGCGCGCCAGGAACCAAATCCGTTGCTGTGCAAGGGCCATCGGTACTCGTTCGCCGCGTTCGCGCGGCCGCGGCCGGGCGGCGGATTCGGTGTGGTGCAGCCGGTCGATCGCGGCGGCGAGGGCGGCCACCGTGCCGTATTCGAATACGGTGCGGGCGGCGACCCGGACTCCGGCGTCGGCGCCCACGCGTCCCGCCAGCCGGGTCGCGAGCAGCGAATTGCCGCCCAGATCGAAGAAGTCGTCGTCGACGCCGACGCGCGGCACACCGAGCAGGTCGACGATCGCGGCGGCCACGATGCGTTCGCTGCGGGTGATCGGGGCGCGGTAGCGGGCGGCGACGCGCGGCCGCGGCGTCGCGTTCGGCTCGAGCCGCGTGGCGGGGCGCGCGCGTCCGAGGAATTGCAGCCGGGGGAGTCCGTCGCCGCCGGTCACCCATCGGACCACATCGCCGGTGCGATACATACGTCCGGCCGGATGGGCGATGAATCGGGCGGCCGTGTGGCCCGGGCGATTTCGGTACCCGCGCGCCAGGGCGACGCCGGTCAGATACAGCTCACCCGCCATACCGGGCGGCACCGGGCGCAGTCGTTCGTCGAGCACCCGCGCGGACAGGCCCGAGATCGGACCGTCGATCAGGGCCGCAATGGAAGTTTCGACCGAGCCGTACATCGGTAGCACCTCGCGGGCGGGGGACCAGCGATCGAGGAGGTCCGGCGGACACGCGCGGCCGTCGACCAGCAGTGTGGTCAGTTCGGGCAGCGCGGTGGGATCGAGTTCGGCCAATAGCGCTGGCGGGAGGTGGGCGTGGGTCACCCGCTGCGCGCGCAACAGTTCGGCCGCGTCGGTAATCTCCTGTGGCGCAAGAACTGCCGTGGCTCCCGCCGCGAAGGTGAGGAGCAGCTCCAGGATCGCGTGGGGCGAACCGGTGGGGGCGAGGTGCAGGACGCGGGCGGCGGAGTCGATGCCGGTGCGCCGGATCTGTGCCGAGCACAGTGCGGTCAGCCCGGCCTGTGTGACCGTCACGTCGTCGAGTTCGCAGGCCGCCGAGTCGGCGCGCAGCCGCCGGACGCGATCGCCGTGATAGAGCGGCTCGGATGACAAGCGGGCCAGTTCGGTGCGGCACCGGTCGGAGTCCAGTGCCAGCCATTCGATCGAATCGGTCAGTGTGCCAACCAGATCCGTGCGGGTGAGGCCGAGGCGTGCGCCGGAGTCGGCGATCCACCGCGGTGCGTCGTCGGGGGCCACCGGTACGAAGGCCGCGCCGGATTTGGCGACGGCCCACAGCGCGATCACCGCATCGGCCGAGCGGGGCAGCGCCAGGATGACGCGATCCTCCGCGCCGAGACCGCGTGCGATCAGCGCCCGGGCCAGCCGTGCGGACCGCGCGTCGAGCTCGGCGTAGGTCAGCGTCCGGTCGCCGCAGCTCAGCGCGGGTGCGGACGGGTCGCTTTCCACCGCGGCCGACAGCAGATAGGGCAGGGTGTGCGCGGCCGTGCCGCGGGCCTCGGGTTTGTGTCGGCGCGTTCTCACGATCCGGTTGGTCACCGGTGTTCCCCCTTGATTCGGTCATCTTTCGAGAAACTGGTCAGTCGCTTAGCTATCGACCGGCCTCCGGAAAGCATTACTAATGCATTACTTTCTGAAGGAAGAATTTTTACCATGCCATCGGCGCGGCCGATCACGCTCGCTGCTCGCGAGCGCCCCCCGGATCGAGCGGCCGCTAACCCGCCCGCTCGAACAGGCCGTTACAGCTGTGTCGCGCGTCGACGGTCGCGGGCGGGTGGAGCTTCACAGTGGAATCTTTACCCCCTCGAACCCCTTCGCCGCAATGCCTGATTCACAACTTCTGCCGGGCCCGGCCCTGATCGGGATATGTTGTGTACGAGCGGATTCCGCTCGACGCGCGCGAACGGCGACCTCTCGCTATACTCACGGCGAGTTGACAGGTAACTCTAAGTTTTCACCCAGCCGTACCGAACTGGACATTCCGGGTTTTCCGGACTCGGCTTCTATGCATCGGACTCTGCTGGACACCTGACCAAGGGAAATCGAAGTAAGCATGCTGATGAGGAGATTCGCGGTTACCTCCGCGATGCTGATTGCCGCCATCGGCGTCACGGCTGGCGCCGTGAACGCCGCCCCCGCCGACAATGATGTTGTCTACTACAAGGCGACGACCACCGATCAGAACACCGTGATCTCGACCGATGCCGGCTCGATGGTCGAAGAGGACGGTGTCTTCAAGATCAAGGCCGCCAACGGAACCACCGTTGCCGGAACGGATCTGAAGTTCCGGGTCGACGATTTCGTATTCCCGATCGAGGCGAAGATCGACGGCCGGAATGCCACGCTGACCCCGCAGTTCGTCGCGGAGAAGGCGGTCTACCAGCCGGTCGCGCTGCCCTACGAGGACACCGCGCCGTGGAAGACCCCGTACGACCGTGAGCAGGCGGCCTGGAGCCGTATGACCAGCACCATCTCCATGGGCGCGACGATCGGCACCCTGGTCGGCGGCATCGGCGGCGCGGCCGTGGGCTGCATCCTCGGTGGCGCGACGCTCGGCGCGGTGACCAGCGCCCTGACGGCCATGTTCGGCCTGGCGGCCGGTGTTGTGGCGGGTTGCCTCGCGGGCTTCCTGGCCATCGGAGCCCTGGGCACCCTCGCGGGCCAGCTGCTCGTCACCGCCCCGGTGGCGATCCTGGCCGCGGCCCAGTACTTCACCACCATCAACCAGCCCTTCACGCCCCCGGCCAAGTAGGGGGTCAGACCCGGCGGAGTTCGCCGGGGGGACAGCCGATGCCCCGCTCCGTCCCGGGCGGGGCATCGGTGTGTCCGGATACGGATTCGCCCTTGTGGTCGACGTCGTTCAGGCTATAGTACAAATGTCTGATACATACGTCTTAGGGGGATTCGTCATGAAGGTCATCACCGTCACCCGCGCCACCACCGCGAGCCCGGAAACCGTCTGGGAGCTGTTCGCCGACGTTCCGGGGCGCATTCGCTGGGACGACGAACTGGAATCGGCGATCATCGAGGGCCGTTTCGGGCTCGGCGCGCGCGGCCGGGTGAAACTGAAGGGCCAGCCCGAACGCGACTGGGAGATCGTCGAATGTGTTCGCCCCCAGCGCTATACCGACCGCTTCTTCCTCCCGCTGCGCGGCACGATGGACTGGGCGCACGCCATCACGCCCACCGCGTCCGGATGCGAGGTCACCTTCGACATCACCGTCGCGGGCCCCACCGCCCCGGTGCTGCGCCCGATCATGCGCGCGATTCTGACCAGGGCGTTACCGCCGACCGTCGACAAGTTGGTCGCGGTGGCGGAGGGGCGAGTGGCCAAGGCGTAGGGGAGTTTTCGGCGGCACCCGCGGAGCTCAGGGAGTCACCTTCGCCTGACCGGAGACGACGATGTCGTCGCGATCGACCAGGGCGACGCGCACCTGTACCCGCTGGCCCTGGGTCAACGGCGGACCCATCTCGATCACGGTGGATTGATGGGAACCGTCGCAGGTGACGGCGTTCTGGGCGCCGGTGGACGACGGGCGATCGGCGTCGGGGGCGCCGACCATGGCCTTGATGGCGACCACGCCCGCATTGGCGTCGCAGCTGTAGTCGACCAGGACGCCGCCGTCGCCGATACCGCTGATATCTATCGAGTTGTCGGCGAGGGCCGGTCCGGCGGTCGAGACGAGGGCCGCCGCCAATGCGGCGAAGACGCTCGAGGCGAGGGCGGGGCGACGGAAGTTCGTGACAGTCATCATGGATCTTCGTCCTCCTGTGTGGGGTACCGCGGATCCGTACACGACATTCGACTACCCATTATCACAGAGTGTTCTCCTCGGGCAGCCACGACAATCTGCGGCAGCAATCGCCCACAGCGGCCGAGTCGGGCTGGGATGATCACGGTCGGCTTGTAGCAGTGAGCCGTGTTCCACCCGGTCGGAGGTTTGAAGATGTCGCAGGGCCCGCATTCGACCGAGGCGGTGGCGCAGCCGGACGGTCCGGACCGGGAAGAGACCGCAGTGGGGCGAATCGCGTTGCGGTTCACCGCATTCACCGAACGCTGGCTGCCCGATTCCTTCGGCTTCGTCCTCGTCGGCACCTTCCTCATCGCGCTGCTGGGGCTGGCGACCCGGGTGCCGCTGACGGGTATGCCCGCCGATGCGGCCGCCACGACGGGCTTCGGACTGGTCGACGCGTGGGGTAAGGGCTTCTGGAGTCTGATCCAGTTCACGCTGCAGATGACCATGATCATTATCGGCGGCTACGCGGTCGCGGTGTCCCCGCCGGTCGCCCGCGTGCTCGCCGGACTGGCCCGGATACCGTCGACCCCGCGGGCGGCGATCGCCTTCACCGCGGCCGTTTCGATGTTGACGTCGTATCTGAACTGGGCGTTCAGCCTGATCTTCACCGCGATGATGGCGCGCGAGATCGCCCGGCGCATGGGCGGGGTCGACTATCGGGCGCTGGGCGCGATGGCATTCCTCGGCCTGGGCACCGTGTGGGCGCAGGGTCTGTCCGGTTCGGCCGCACTGCAGGTCGCCAGCGCCGGATCCAACCCCAAGGCCGTGCAGGACGTGATCAAAGAGGGGCGCGGCAGCGGGGTGATTCCGTTGACGGACACGATCTTTCAGTGGCAGAGCCTGGTCGCCACGCTCATCGTATTCGTGGTCGCGGTCGGCGTCGCGTGGCTCATCGCACCCCGCGGCGAGGCCGCCAAGACCGCGGCCGATCTCGGCGTCGAGCTGAAACCCCTTGTGCCCGAGGACTCCACCGCACAGCACACCCGTCGCCCCGGCGACTGGCTCGAACACAGCCCGCTGTTCACCATCCTGCTCGCGGCCCTCGGATTGTGGTATCTGATCCGGTATTTCGACCACGCCAAGGGTGGCGCTCTCAACGCCCTGGACCTCAACACCGTCAACCTCATTCTCATCCTGCTCGCCCTGCTCCTGCACTGGCGACCCGCCAACCTGGTCCGCGCCATCCGCGACGCATCACCCGCCGCCGCGGGCGTCCTGCTCCAATTCCCTTTCTACGGCGGCATTTTCGGCATGATCGCCTACACCGGCCTGTCCAAGACGATCGCGGGCTGGCTCACCAGCATCGCCAACGCCGACCTCTACCCCGCCCTGATCGCCGTCTACTCCTGTGTCCTGGGCATCTTCGTCCCCAGCGGCGGCAGCAAATGGGTCATCGAGGCCCCCTACGTCCTCGACGCCGCCAACCAACTCCACGTCAACCAGGGCTGGATGGTGGTCGTCTACGACCTGGGCGAGGCGAGCGCGAACCTGCTGCAGCCGTTCTGGATGCTGCCGACACTGGCGGTGCTGGGCCTCAAGGCCCGACACATCATGGGTTTCACGTTCGTGATGTTCCTGGCGTGCTTCCCGGTGGTGTTGGTGTTGGTGACGGTACTCGCGCAGACGCTGTCGTTTCCCTGATGTGGTGTATTCGGCATCTACACCCGCGCGGGATCGCAGACCGTCGCGTTGCTGAGTCTGTGCCTGGCCCTTCGCTCCACGCGGTAATCGTGCGGTAAGCTCGCGATCCTCGAAGTTGCTCCTCGGTTTACGGCTTTCGATCGATCCGCGGGCCGCGAAGGTTCTTGTAGAGGCCCGGAACTCAGCACCATCCGGTTACCTCTAGGAGAGCCCGTTCGTGTCCGCATACCTCTATCGGTGGGGGAGATTCGCCTTCCGCCGCAAATGGATGGTTCTGCCGGTGTGGTTCGTACTCCTCGGAGTGCTCGGCGCCGCAGGCAGCATGCTGAGCAAACCGATGAGCGACGAATTCAGCATGCCGTCACTGCCGTCGGAGCGCGCCACCGCGATCCTGGACAAGCAGTTCCCGGGCATGTCAGGGCAGTTCAGGATCGACGCGGTCAGCGGCGCCTATGTGATCGAGGCGCCCGCGGGTACGAAGCTGACCGACAAGAAGAACAGCGCGGCCGTCGACGCGCTCATCGCCGATCTGAAGGCCCTGACGGTCGACGGCGGTAACCACCGACTCGTCACCGACAAGAACGCCGCGGCACTGAAGAATCCGGTCGAGGCGACCAAGGCGATGGGCTGTCTGACCAAGGCCGATCCGGCCGTATGCTCCGGGGCTCCGCTCAATGTGTTGAGCAAGGACGCCCCGGCCACCGTCGCCGTGCTGTCGGTGCCGTTCGACATCGCCTCGCCGATGGATATCAGCGAGGAGGAGCGGCACGCGGCCTACGACGTGGCCGCCCCGGCCCGCGCGCAGGGTTTGACCGTCGAACTCGGCGGGGCCATCGCGCAGCGGCAGGAACAGCCCAGCGGGCGTGCCGAGATGATCGGCATGGGTGTGGCGCTGGTGGTCATGGTGGTCGCCTTCGGCGCGATCGTGGCGGCCTTCGTGCCGATCATCACGGCCGTAGTCGGTTTGGGCGCGGCGACTTTGGTGATTTCGCTCGGCACCGCCGTCATCGAGGTGCCGAGCTTCACGACGTTTTTGGCGTCGATGATCGGTATCGCGCTGTCCATCGACTACGCGCTGTTCATCGTCTCCCGCTACAAGCACGAACTGCATGTCGCGGACAGTCCCGAGGAGGCCGCGGGCATCGCGGTCGGCACCGCCGGATCCGCGGTGGTGTTCGCCGGTCTCACCGTGATCGTCGCCCTGAGCGCCCTGGGCATCGTCGGGGTGAACTTCCTGACCTTCATGGGTCTCGGTGGCGCGGTCGCGGCGTTCTTCGCGGTGCTCACGGCCATCACCCTGATGCCCGCCCTGCTCGGCGCGTTCGGCCGCCTGCTGTTCAAACCGAGACTGCCGCTGGTGGCCCGCCACGATCCGGAGGACGACACCTCCGTCACCAATGGCATGCGGGTGGCCCGCCAGATCGGTAAAAGGCCTTGGCTCGCACTGATATTCGCCGTGGCGGCCCTGGCCGTGCTGGCCACTCCCGCCCTGCACATGCAGTTGGGTCTGCCGGGTGCGGACAGTCTCCCGACCGACACCACCGCTCGGCGGGCCTATGACATCCGCACGGCGGGGTTCGGTGAGGGCAGTAACGGAATCCTCACTGTGGCAGTCGATCTGGAGAGGGTGCCCGAGGGCGAGCGCAAGGCCGCGGTCACCGCGCTGCGCGATCGGCTCGGCGAGTTCCCGCAGATGGATTACGTCACCACGCCGCAGTTCAGCGCGAACGGGCTCGGCGCGATACTCAACGGCGTCCCGAGATCGGGGCCGAACAATCAGGACACCAAGGATCTGGTTCGCGCGGCCCGCGACGCCGAAGGGGCGCTGGCCGAACGGTACGGCCTCGCCTACGGGATCACCGGCACCACAGCGATCTACGCCGATATGGACCACGTCCTGCTCGGCAAGATCGTTCCCTACCTGGCGATCGTGGCCGGTGCGGCCTTCGTCCTGCTGATCCTGGTGTTCCGGTCGATTCTGGTCCCGCTCACCGCCGCCCTGGGCTTCCTGCTCTCGATGGCGGCCACCTTCGGCGCCACCGTATTGATCTTCCAGGAGGGTAAATTCGGCCTGATCGCCGATCCGCGGCCGATCATCAGCTTCCTGCCGATCATGTTGATCGGGTTGGTATTCGGACTCGCCATGGACTACCAGGTTTTCCTGGTTACCCGGATGCGCGAGGAATATGTGCACGGCAAATCGCCGAGGGATGCCATGATCTCCGGCTACCACCACGGGGCGCGGGTGGTGACCTCGGCGGCGATCATCATGATCTCGGTGTTCGGTTCCTTCCTGCTGGAATCCGACGCCACCGCCAAATCCATGGGCTTCGCGCTGGCCGCCGGTGTCGCCATCGACGCCTTCGTGGTACGGATGCTGCTGGTGCCGGCGCTGTTGGCGATCATGGGTAGATGGTCCTGGTGGATTCCGAGGTGGCTCGACCGCATCCTGCCGGACATCGATGTCGAGGGCGCGAAGCTGCGGCGGTCGCGGCCTGAGCGCGCGGAGTTCGAAGTCGCTGTCGCCGAGCAGGTTTCGGAACGCGCCGCAGCCGGTGTCTCACATTCGGGCACGAATGGTAATGGGGCACACCGGCTGCCGGTCACGGCGGATCTCCACGCCATCGGTGGCCGCATCCGTCGTATCGACGGGCATCCGGTGCCGGATGCGGTACTGACACTGATAGATCAACGCGGGCACCAGATTTCACGCACATCGGGCGATGGTGGCGGCTCCTACGCCATCGAACCGCTCGCGCCGGGAAACTATGTTCTGATCGTCTCCGCGCACGGCCACCAACCGGTCGCGATGAACATCACCGCCGCGGACGGCGCACAGCACCTCGATGTCACACTGCAGCCGTCCGGCGAGTTGTCCGGCGTTGTGCGCACGGCCGCCCGCGAACCGGTGGCGGGTGCGACGATCACGGTGACCGACCCGCAGGGCGAGGTGGTCGGCGTCGCGGTGACGGCGGCGAACGGCGCGTACGCCTGCCACGGCGTGCCGGCCGGAACCTACACCTTCGTCACGGTCGCCGACCGAATGCGCCCCACCGCAACGACATTGACCGTGCCCGAGGGCGGCCCACTGCGTTTCGACGTCGAACTGGCTCCGATGGCGATGCTGTGCGGAACGGTGCGCGCCGACGGCCGGGCGGTCCACGACGCCCGAGTCACGGTCCTCGACTGGTCCGGCGCACCCGTCGGCACCGCCCGCACCGACGAGGACGGCCGCTACGTCGTAACGGACCTGCCCGAGGGCGAGTACACCGTCGTGACGCGCGGTTATCCACGGGTGACGGGACAGGTGACCATCACCGGCAGTCGAGTCGATCACGATGTGCGGCTGGGGTTCGATATCGAGGAACGCGTGGAGCTGTCGTGACGCGGACCGCATTCGAAAGTCTCAGCGGCGGTTGGTCTTCGGGGTCGGATACGCGGCCGCGCGCAAAGTGGACGCGATCAGGGTGCGGGTTTCCGCCGGGTCGATCACGTCGTCGATCTCGAGGACTCGCGCCGCGTTGAGGGCCTCGAGGTTCTTGCGGTAGGCCGCGGTGGCCTGGGCGACGATCGGTTCGCGTTCGGGCTCTGGCAGTTCCGCGAGTTGTCGGGCCAGGCCCAGGCGGACCGCGCCCTCGATGCCCATCGGGCCCAGGTGTGCGGTGGGCCAGGCCAGGGTGAGCAGGGGACGATGGGTGCTGCCGCCGAGCATGGCCTGTGCGCCGAGCCCGTAGCCGCGGCGCAGCACCACGCCGATCAGCGGCACCGTCAGGCGGGCGCCGGCGGTCACCATGCGCGCGGCCTGGCGGATCAGCCCGGGGCGCTCGGCCTCCGGGCCGACCATGAAACCCGGTGTGTCGACCAGGGATACGACCGGCAGACTCCAGCGCTGACACAGTTCGAGGAAGTCGGCCGCCTTGTCCGAGGCGTCGTTGGTCAGCGCGCCCGCGTTGTGAGCGGACTGATTGGCCAGGATGCCCAGCGGGATCCCATCGATCTCGGCGAACGCGGTGACCACCTCGGGCGCCCACTCCGGCCGCAACCACGTGACGCTGTCCGCGTCGGCGAGCCCTTCGATCAGGGGGACGACGTCGAAGGCCGCGCGATCCTGGTCCGGCAGCGCCGAACGTAACCACGCCGGATCGGCGCCGGGGACGCCGCCCTCGCCAGGGCCGTCCAGATAACCCAGGACGCGACGCGCCGCCTCGACGGCCTCGGCTTCGTCGGCGACCACGATGTCGAGCACGCCATTGGCCGCCTGCTCGGCGACCGGCCCGATCGCCTCGGGCGGATAGTCGCCGAGTCCGCCGCCGGCGATCATTGCCGGGCCCGCCATGCCGAGATTGGCCTCGGGCGTGGCGATCCGCAGATCCGCACACCCCGCCAGCACCGCGTTGCCCGCGAAGCACCGCCCCGACACGACGGCGATCCGCGGCGTGTCCAGCGCGGCCCACAGCGCGAAGGACTGCAGATCCAGCGCCGACACGATCGGATAGTCGGTGTCGTTGGGCCGCCCGCCGCCACCCTCGGTGAAGAACACCACCGGCAGACTCATCCGATCGGCCACCTCGATCAGCCGATCGGATTTGCGATGCCCACGCATGCCCTGGGTACCGGCCATCACCATGTAGTCGTAGGACAGCACCGCACAGGGACGGCCATCGATGGTGGCCGTCCCGCCGATCAAACCGTCGGCGGGCGTACTCACCACCAGATCCGACAAATCCCGGGCGCGTTCCTGCGCCGCGGTGGCGAACCGCCCGTACTCGATGAAACTCCCCGGATCCACCAGCTCCGCGATGTTCTCCCGCGCGGTCCGCCGCCCCTGCGCGTGCCGCCGCGCGACCGCCTCGGGCCGCGCGGCATCGGTCGTCAGATGCCTGCGCGCCAGCACCTCGGTGAGACCGGAGACGGGAACATCGCTGTCACTGCCCATGGGCGGGACCTTAGCGAAACGGGGCGTGGGTATCGCTGTCGTGGCCGGGTGCAGGCGGCCGTCGATGAACAGTAACGGCGCGCGGTCGCCATGGGTGCACTCCGTCACGTACCCGATGACGATGACGTGATCGCCGCCGGGCACCAGCCTGGTGCGTCGGCACAGCAGCGTCGCGGTGGTCCCCTCGAGCACGGGTAACCCGTGCGGGCCCGCCGTCCACGCGATCTGCTGTTTCCAGCCCATGCCGGTGGTGGCGAACGCGGCGGCGAGGTCGTCCTGGCCGACCGCGAGCACATTGACCGCGAAATAGTCCGCGCGGCAGAAGATTTCGCGGCGACCCGAGGCCTTGCGCAGGCACCAGAGCACCAGGGGCGGCCCGCAGCGACAGGGCGGTGAACGCATTGACGGTGAGTCCCGTCGGCCCCGCAACGGTCATGACGGACACCCCGGTCGCCCACCGGCTCAGCGTGTCGCGGAAGGCGCGTTTTCCCAGGGCGAGCGGAGCGGATCCTCGCCGACGCGGCATCGAGCGGGGGCCTCACCGAGGGCGCGCTCGTGAATCCTGTTGCGGTAGGAACTGTTGTCGATGTCGCCGAATGCGATCTTCGATGTGACGCGGGCGAGCATGATGTTGTCATGACCGCGGCCCCCGTGCCCGGCACGGCGGAATCCGGCGCACGCGGCAGAAATTATCCGAGGTCGAACGCATAATCGCTGGTCACCCCCGTGCGTTCGACTGCACTCGAACACACCCCCGTCAAAACCAGCACATCTGCTGGGATGTTGTGCGCGAGGGGGGACTTGAACCCCCACGTCCGTGGACACTGGAACCTAAATCCAGCGCGTCTGCCAATTTCGCCACTCGCGCGTGATGGTACGACCGTCCAAACTCTACCGGGCTTGACCGGGTTCGCGAAGCACTGGACGGGTGTTTCGTACTGGTGAGTAACACCACCTGGGATTATAACAATTGGGTAACGGGCAATGTGAGGGACCCTCAACTTTCCTACGGGTGGGTAACGGGGTGGGACCAGCGGCTTCGAAACATGAGGGAGGGTCATGTTTCTGAATATTCTTGTACGGTAGTACCGGAATACCGTGGGGTAACCCCTGTGGTGGCAACCGAACATGAGGAATCCCTCATGATTTTGTGTCATCCTCGGCTGCGATCAGGTCCTCAGGGGCGAGGGACACCTGCGCACGGAGGTGCGGCCCCCACGAGGGACGAGCCGCCATGAGAAGAGAGTCGATACGTCTTGACGATCAACGAGAGCACCGAGACCGGATCGAGCGCGAAGGTGGCTGGGGGAGCTGCGGACCGGGCTGTGAAGTCGTCGCTGCTGGATCGCCTGCTGGGGGGTGAGACGTATGCGCTGGCCTTCGGCGGCCAGGGTGCGAGTTGGTTGCGCGAACTCGACGAGATCGGGCGCGACGGCGGGCTCGAGCCGGAGCTGACGGCGCTGGTGAACGAGGCGGCCGCGCGGCTGGAGCCGGTCGCGTCGAAGCTGCTCATGGTGCGGCCCATGGGATTCGATCCGATCGCCTGGATGCTCGAGGACGATCTGGCCGATCCGGACGAGGGCGAGGTGTCGGCCGCCCCGTCGGCGCAGGTGCTGCGTTCGGCCGCGATCTCCATGCCCGGTGTGTTCCTCACCCAGGTGGCCGCGCTGCGTGCGCTGCGGCTGCAGGGGCTCGATACGGCCGCCCACGCCCCGGTCGCGGTCGTCGGACACTCCCAGGGCCTGCTGGCCGCCGAGGCCGCGCGCGCGGGCGGCGAACGCGATGCCGAACTGCTCGCGCTGGCCCAGTTGATCGGCGCGGCGGCCACTCTCGTCGCGCGGCGGCGCGGTCTGATCCCGGTCGGGGAGCGCTCGCCGATGGTGGCGGTGTCCAATGTCGATCCGGACCGGCTGCGCGCGGTCGTCGCCGAGATCTCCGAGGGTGTGGATCCCGCTGCGTCAGCGGTGGTTTCGATCCGCAACGGCCGTCGCCGGGCGGTGCTCTCGGGCACCGTCGCACAGCTCGATCGGGTGCGGCTGCGCTGCGACGAGCTGCATGCGGAGCAGACCCGCGAGCGCGAGGCCAAGAAGCGCGGCGGCGCGGTGTTCGCGCCGGTGTTCGAGGACGTCGACGTCGAGGTCGCGTTCCACCACCCCGCCCTGACCGAGACCGTGGATCTCGTTGCGGCGTGGGCCGATCAGTGCGGTATCGAGAGCGAACTCGCCGCCGAGCTCACCCGGCAGATCCTGGTCGACCCGGTGGACTGGGTCGAGATCGTGGACGCGGTGGTCGGGCAGGACACCCACTGGATCCTGGATCTCGGTCCGGGCGATCTGTTGACCCGCCTCACCCTCGGCTCGCTCAAGGGCACCGGCGTGGGTATCGTCGCCGCGGCTACCCGCCCCGGTCAGCGCAGTCTGTTCACCCCGGGCGCGGCTCCCGAGCTCGCGCCCGCGTGGGCGAGTTACGCGCCCAGGCCGGTGCGTCTGCCCAACGGCCGTATCGTCGTGGAGACCTCCTTCACCCGTTTGACCGGTCGCTCGCCGATCCTGCTGGCGGGTATGACCCCGACCACAGTCGACGCGAAGATCGTTGCGGCCGCGGCCAATGCGGGTCATTGGGCGGAGTTGGCCGGCGGCGGTCAGGTGACCGAGCAGATCTTCGCCGATCGGGTGGCCGAGTTGAAGACGCTGCTGCACCCGGGGCGCGCGGTGCAGTTCAATTCGCTGTTCCTGGATCCGTATCTGTGGAAGCTGCAGTTGGGCGGTCGTCGGCTGGTGCAGCGCTCGCGCGCCGCGGGCGCCCCGTTCGACGGTGTCGTGGTGACCGCGGGCATTCCCGAACTCGAGGAGGCCGTGGCGCTGATCGAGGAGCTGACCGAGGTCGGTATCACGCATGTGGCGTTCAAGCCCGGTACGGTCGCTCAGATTCGGGCCGTGCTGCGTATCGCCGACGCCGTGCCGGACTATCCGGTGATCATGCATATCGAGGGCGGTAAGGCCGGTGGCCACCACTCGTGGGGGGACCTCGACGACCTGCTGTTGGAGACCTACGCCGAGCTGCGTAACCGCGCCAATGTGATCGTCTGTGTCGGTGGCGGTATCGGCACCCCGCAGCGCGCCACCGAATACCTCACCGGCGCTTGGTCTTCCGCGCACGGCTACCCGGTCATGCCGCTGGACGGTGTGCTGGTCGGCACGGCGGCCATGGCGACGCTGGAGGCCACCACCGCGCCCGAGGTCAAGCAGCTGCTCGTGGCGACTCCCGGCACGCCCGATTGGGTCGCCGCGGGCTCCGCGTCGGGCGGAATGGCTTCCGGCCGTAGCCAGTTGGGCGCCGACATCCACGAGATCGACAACTCCGCCTCGCGGACCGGCCGTCTGCTGGACGAGGTCGCGGGCGACGCCGAGGCCGTGGCGGCCCGGCGCGAGGAGATCATCGCGGCGCTCGACGCCACCGCCAAGCCGTATTTCGGTGATGTGGCGACCATGACCTACGCGGACTGGCTGGAGCGCTATGTCGAGCTGGCCGTGGGCCTGGACCGGCGCAAGGATTTCGACTGCGGCAGCGACTTCGGTGATGTGATCGCCGACGCCACCGCGTCGGTGTGGTTGGACATCACCTGGCGTGACCGGTTCGCGGAGATGATGCGTCGCACCGAGTCCCGGTTGCATCCGGCCGACCGCGGCGAGATCGCGTCGCTGTTCGCCGACGACGCCGCGTTCGAGCAGCCGGTGCAGGCGATCTGCCGTCTGCGTGAGGCCTATCCGGCCGCCGCGGCGACCGTCCTGCACCCGGCCGATGTGCCATTTTTCGTCGCGCTGTGCAAGACCCCGGGCAAGCCGGTGAACTTCGTGCCCGTCGTCGACGCCGATGTGCGGCGTTGGTGGCGTTCGGATTCGCTGTGGCAGGCCCATGATCCGCGGTATTCCGCCGATCAGGTGTGTGTCATCCCGGGCACCGTCTCGGTCGCGGGTATCACCCGCGCCGACGAGCCCGTGGGCGAGCTGCTCGACCGCTTCGAGCAGGACACCGCCTACTCGCTGATGCGCGGCGGTGTCACCCCCAAGGCCGTCGACGGCCGCCGTCGTGTGGAGGTGACCGCGGGTGCGATCGATATCGTGCTCGCCGCCCCGGATGTGCAGTGGGCCGGGCGCACCACGGTGAATCCCGTGCACCGCCTCGGCGATCTGACCAAGTGGGCCGCTGATGAGAAGGGTGTGGTGCACCACCCGACCGGCGCGACCCTGATCGCGACCGAAGGACCCGAGGACCACGCCTACGTAGAGCTGACCGTGCCGCTGCTGGGTCGCGACGCCGTGCGCATCCGCCTCACCGTGCCCGTCTCGGTCTACAACGGCGGCGCGCCCGTAGTGACCGACGAGGACGCCGAGGCCGCCATGTCGGCGCTGCTGGCCGTGGCCGCGGGCCGCGCGTTGCCGGAGGTCCGCTCCGCCAACGGAACCCATGTCGCGCACGTCAATCTGGCCTGGACGCCGGATATGAGCGCCGATCACGCCGGGGTGACCGGTTCTGGGCTGCCCGCCAAGCTCAGCACCATCGGCCGGACCGTGCCCGATGTGCTCGTCGGGGCCTGCTGGCCCGCCGTCTTCGCCGTGCTGGGCGCGACCCGCACCGCCGACGGCCTGAGCGTGATCGAAGGCATGTTGGATCTGGTGCACCTCGATCACCAGGTGGAGCTGATCGGCGAATTGCCCTCGGCCGCCAGCGTTCTCGCGGTACGCGCCGAATCCGGCGAGGTGGTCGACACCGATATGGGCCGCGTCGTCGAGGTCCGGGTGAAGATCACCGCGATGCTCGACAAGGTCGAGACGGGTATGTCCATGCCCGCCCTCGCCGCCCTCACCGAGCGCTTCGCGATTCGTGGGCGCATCGGCCAGGGCGAGCTGGCCGATCCGCCGCGCGCGGCCGGTTCGGTCTCGGCGCAGGCCCAGGAGACCCCGCGCCGCCGGCGTCGCGACGTCACCCTCACCGCGCCGCGTGCGATGGCCGCCTTCGCCGAGGTGTCGGGCGATCACAACCCGATCCACACCAGCGATTCGGCCGCCAAGCTCGCCGGGCTGGGCAGTCCGATCGTGCACGGTATGTGGCTGTCGGCCGCCGCCCAGCACGCGGTCTCGGCGATCGATCCCGAATCTCCGCTGCCCCCGAGGACTTTGACCGCTTGGACCACTCGATTCCTGGGGATGGTGCGCCCGGGCGCGGAGATCGATGTGCGGGTCGAGCGGGTCGCGGTGGACCGCGGCAGCGAGATCGTCGAGGTGTCGTGCCGTACCGGTGGTGATCTGGTGATGACCGCGACCGGTCGGATCGCGGCCCCGAAGACCGTCTACGCCTTCCCCGGACAGGGCATTCAGACCAAGGGGATGGGTCTGGACGCTCGGTCGCGGTCCAAGGCGGCCAAGGAGATCTGGGACCGCGCCGACAAGCACACCCGCGAGGCGCTGGGCTTCTCGATCCTGGCGGTGGTGCGCGACAACCCGACCTACCTCAAGGCGCGCGGCGTGGAATACCGCCACCCGCAAGGTGTTCTGCATCTGACCCAGTTCACCCAGGTCGCCATGGCGACCCTCGGCGTGGCCCAGGTCGCGGAGCTGCGCGAGGCGGGCGCCTTCGTGGAAGGTGCGATGCTGGCCGGACACTCGGTCGGCGAGTACAACGCGCTGGCCGCCGTCGCCGGGGTGCTGCCGCTGGAGGCGGTGCTCGAGGTGGTGTTCCAGCGTGGTTCGGCCATGCACGAGCTGGTGTCCCGGGATGCCCAGGGCCGCAGCGACTATCGGATGGCCGCCATTCGTCCGTCGCAGATCGGGCTGCCCGATGCCGACGTCGTGGCCTTCGTCGCCGAGATCGCCGAGCGGGCCGGGGAATTCCTCGAGGTCGTCAACCTGAACCTGCGCGGCGCGCAGTACGCGATCGCGGGTACGGTCAAGGGGCTCGAGGAGCTGGAGGCCGAGATCGAGCGTCGTCGTGCCGAATTCGGCGGTAAGCGGGCGTTCATCCTGGTGCCCGGTATCGACGTGCCGTTCCACTCCACTGTGCTGCGCAAGGGCGTTCCGGAATTCCGGCACAAGCTCGAGGAGCTGCTGCCCGCCGATCTGCATCCGGAAATCCTTGCCGGACGCTACATTCCGAACCTGGTGCCGCGGCCGTTCTCGCTGGATCGCGAATTCATCGCCGAGATCGCCGAATTGGTGCCCTCCGAGCCGCTGGCCCGCGTGCTCGCCGAGTTCGACGACTGGGCCGCGCGGCCGGGCGATCTGTGCCGGGTGGTGCTGATCGAGTTGCTGGCCTGGCAGTTCGCCAGCCCGGTGCGCTGGATCGAGACCCAGGACCTGCTGTTCACCGATGTCGCCGACGGCGGCCTCGGGGTCGAGCGGTTCGTCGAAATCGGTTTGGCCGCAACGCCGACCGTGGCGAATCTGGCCGCCAATACGCTCAAGCTGCCGCAGTTCGGCACCACCAAGGTCGAGGTGCTCAATATCGAGCGCGAGGCCGCGGCGGTGTACTCGACCGATACCGATCCGGCTCCGGTGGACGAGCCGGAAGAGACCGTGGCCGAGGCTGTTTCGGCCACACCCGCGGCGGCGGCGCCCAGTGCTGTGCCCGCTTCCGCTCCGGCGGGTGGTCCGCGCCCCGACGACATCGCCTTCACCGCGGCCGATGCGACCCGCGTGCTGATCGCGCTGTGGACCAAGCTGCGCCTGGATCAGATCGGCCCGGTGGACACCATCGAGGGCCTGTGCGACGGCGTCTCCTCGCGGCGTAATCAGCTGCTGGTGGACCTGGGTTCGGAACTGTCGCTGGGCGCGATCGACGGTGCGGCGGACGCGGATATGGGCGCGCTGTCGGCGACCGTGGAACGGCTGGCGCGCACCTACAAGCCGTTCGGCTCGGTGCTGTCCGATGCCATCGGCGATCATCTGCGCAAGGTGTTCGGCCCGTCCGGTAAGCGGCCCGCCGCGGTCGCCGACCGGGTCAAGAAGGTCTGGCAGCTCGGCGACGGCTGGGCGCATCACGTCACCGCCGAGGTGTCGCTGGGCACCCGTGAGGGCGCGAGTGTGCGCGGCGGCGAGCTGGGCGGTCTGGTGTCCGGCGCGCTCGGCGACGGAGCCGCGGTGGACGCGGCCGTCGACGCGGCGGTGCAGGCGGTGGCCGCGTCCAC
>NZ_BDBS01000035.1 GCF_001613105.1 Nocardia pseudobrasiliensis NBRC 108224
GGTCGAACCCGACGCAGCGCCCGGGGAGGAGCCCAGCGGCGCGGAGCCGTGCGCGGACGCACCGTGCGGATGCGCGCCTACGGCACCGTGCGGATGCGCGCCGACGGCACCGTGCGGATGCGCGCCTACGGCATGTCCGTGCGGACCGTGTGATCCGGCGGCCATCGGACCGCCGACGGCATTCGGCGTCGCCGGATGTCCGAGCCCCGCAACGAGATCCGGAACACCCTGCGAACCGTCGCCGGTCGGAATGTGATGGATGCCCGAGCCGAGCCAGTTGGAGTAGTCGTCGAGCTGATGGCCCACGTCGCCCACCGCGAAGTCGATCTTCGCCTCGCTGGTGAACCACACGCCGTCGAGCCCGATATGCGCGTCGATCTTCATCTCGGTGCCCAGGAACATGCCCGGATGACCGCCGCCCGCACCGTCGAACGGGGAGTGGTCCTGCACACCGGATTCGGGCAGACCCACACCGCCGGGACCCAATCCGTTCATTCCGGGTAGGTTCAGGCCGTTGGTTCCGGGTAGGCCCAGACCGTGATTGAGCGGCAGCGCCGCCGGATGCGCGTCCAGGCCCGGCAGATCGAAACCGCCCGGACCGTGCGCGGGATGCGTGGGCAGACTGGGCAATTCGAATCCGGACGTGCCGTGCTCCGCGCCCGGAATGCCGAACGGGGCGTCCGAACCGGTCGAATTGTCCAGCGAGGGAAGGCCCATGGCGGGCGAGTGATCGCCGTGGCCGCCGTTCCCGGTGGCCGGGATCTCCAGGTTCGGGGCTCCCTCGGCCATGGTGCCATTGAGTTCGGGCAGACCGAACGGGCCGGCCGCGGGTTCCGGATGCGCCGGGGTCAGCGGGGCCGAGACGGGTGCGGGGACATGCTTGCCCAGCACCGGCGGCGGCGCCGAACCGGGCTCCGGATCCGGATAGGACACCACCGGACTCGGCGCGTCCGGCTGCGGATCGGCACTGGCCCAGCCGGTGATGCGGCTGCTGTGCGATTCGTTGGCGGGCGCGGGGCTGCCGTTGGCCGCGATCAACGCGCCACCGGTCACATACGCGCCCGCCCGGGCCACCCGCGCGACGCCCGTCGCGATGTGATACGCGGTATCCCCCGCATGATCGCCCGCGCCCGAATCGTCCTCGTCGAAGGGCAGGTCACGCGACATACAAGCTCCGCTCTCAGGTGCTCGGCATGAACCGAACGGGTCTTACGGAAGAGATCAGCTAACACAATATGTTCCGGAAAACCCGCCTGTCACATCATCCAGGTAAGGAGTTGTCCGGGACACTCCACGTTGTACAACCCTTACAGCACGCGAAACGTTACGGAAGACCCAAGATCGGCGGGCATACCGAACCGGTCACCTGCGCAGATTGCCTACTTACGTTCCTTACCCTTGTCCGCCGATGATTCGGTCGACAGCGCGGCGACGAAGGCCTCCTGCGGCACATCGACCCGGCCGATCGTCTTCATCCGCTTCTTGCCTTCCTTCTGCTTCTCCAGCAGCTTGCGCTTACGGCTGATGTCACCGCCGTAGCACTTGGCGAGCACGTCCTTGCGGATGGCGCGAATGTTCTCGCGCGCGATCACCTTCGAGCCGATGGCCGCCTGGATCGGCACCTCGAACTGCTGGCGTGGAATGAGCTCGCGCAGCTTCTCGGTCATCCGGCGGCCGTAGGCCTGCGCGGCATCGCGGTGCACGATCGCGGAGAACGCGTCGACGGCCTCACCCTGCAGCAGGATGTCGACCTTGACCAGATTGGCCTCCTGCTCACCGGCCTCCTCGTAGTCGAGGCTGGCGTAGCCGCGGGTGCGCGACTTCAGCGAGTCGAAGAAGTCGAAGATGATCTCCGCCATCGGCAGCGTGTAGCGCATCTCCACGCGCGTCTCCGACAGATAGTCCATGCCGCCGAGCTCACCGCGACGCGACTGACACAGCTCCATGATCGAGCCGATGTACTCGCTGGGCGAGATGATGGTGCACTTGACGATCGGCTCGTAGATCTCGCGCAGCTTGCCTTCCGGCCAGTACGACGGGTTGGTGACGACGTGTTCGGCGCCGTCCTCCATGACCACCCGGTAGACCACGTTGGGCGCGGTGGAGATCAGATCCAGATCGAATTCGCGCTGCAGCCGCTCGCGGGTGATCTCCATGTGCAGCAGGCCGAGGAAGCCGCAGCGGAATCCGAAGCCGAGCGCCACCGAGGTTTCGGGTACATAGGTCAGCGCAGCGTCATTGAGCTGCAGCTTGTCCAGTGCGTCGCGCAGATCCGGATAGTCCGAGCCGTCGACCGGATACAGGCCCGAATAGACCATGGGCCGGGGCTCGCGATAGCCGGTCAGCGGTTCGGTGGCGCCGTTGCGGGCGGCGGTGACCGTGTCACCGACCTTCGACTGGCGCACATCCTTCACACCGGTGATGAGATAGCCCACCTCGCCGACGCCCAGGCCCTGGGTGGGTTTGGGCTCCGGGGAGACGATGCCGATCTCGAGCAGTTCATGGGTCGCGCCCGTGGACATCATCTTGATCTTCTCGCGCGGGGTCAGCTTGCCGTCGACCACACGCACGTAGGTGACCACGCCGCGGTAGGTGTCGTAGACCGAGTCGAAGATCATGGCCCGGGCGGGCGCGTCGGCCTCGCCCTGCGGTGCGGGCACCTGCTCGATCACGGCGTTGAGCAGTTCGGCCACGCCGACACCGGTCTTACCCGATACGCGCAGCACGTCCTCGGGCTCACAACCCACGATGTGGGCGAGTTCGGCCGCGTAGCGATCCGGATCCGCGGCGGGCAGGTCGATCTTGTTCAGCACCGGAATGATCGTCAGATCTTTGTCCAGCGCCAGATAGAGATTGGCCAGCGTCTGCGCTTCGATCCCCTGCGCGGCATCGACCAGCAGGATCGCGCCCTCACAGGCCTCCAACGCCCGCGAAACCTCATAGGTGAAGTCGACGTGGCCCGGGGTATCGATCAGATGCAGCACGTAGTCGGTGCCGTCCACGCTCCACGGCAGCCGCACGTTCTGGGCCTTGATGGTGATACCGCGCTCCCGCTCGATATCCATCCGGTCCAGATACTGCGCGCGCATCTGCCGCTCCTCGACCACCCCGGTGAGTTGCAGCATCCGATCGGCCAGGGTCGACTTGCCGTGGTCGATATGCGCGATGATGCAGAAGTTCCGGATCCGGGACGGATCGGTGAACGTCGTATCCGCGAAGCTGGGCACTCCACTCCCTCACAGGTGCTCGATGGACTGCCGTCCATCGTCCCATGAACTTCGGCCCCCTCTCTCCACCGGCCCAACCCCACCGATCCGTGTGATACCCCCCACACCCGAACCCCGATCTCTTCTCAATGGCCTCGGGCGGTCCGGTCACGGGTCGGGTGGGGTGAATACATCCCCTTACGCCGTTATGCTCCGAATCATGGCCGGCACGTGGAGCTCTCTGGGCAAGCAGTTGGGGGCCATCGCCAAGGAGCAGGGGCCCAGAATCGTTCGAGGGCAGGCGCCCAAGCTGGTGGAGCGCGCGCTGGGGCGGCGGCGAGCGGCGGTTTCGGTGCGCCCGGCGGCCTCGGTTCCGGTGCCGACCCGCCACCGGGCCCGCCAAGTCGTGTACTGCCCGCATCTGGACGGTCGCGCCGATCCCGGCGAAATCGTCTGGACCTGGGTGCCTTTCGAAGAGGATCCGACCAATGGCAAGGATCGCCCCGTCCTCGTGGTCGGCCGCGATCGCAAAACCCTGCTGGGCCTGATGCTCTCGTCCAACCCGATTCGCTCCCACGATCCGCACTGGATCGGAATCGGCTCGGGCCCTTGGGATCATGAGGGTCGCGCCAGCTGGGTCCGCCTGGACCGAGTTCTCGACGTCCCCGAGGCCGGAATCCGCCGCGAGGGCGCCATCCTCCCCCGCAAAACCTTCGACCTGATCGCCCACCGCCTGTGCGCCGAATACCAGTGGCACTGACCACCACTCGACCGCGGCAGCCCCTCGCCGCGCGACAACCCCACTGACGACAACGGCCGCTGCACTCGGCATCACCGGACAACTACCGTCGGCCACCGCCGCACTCGACAAGCTCGGACGGGCCGAGCGCGGTTTGGCGGTGGCCTCGGGTAGCGGCCCGTGGGCCGAAGGGGTTCGCTACCTCGCCCTCGGTCGTGAGGCGACGAGCGGGTGAACTACACTCGACATCATGTGCTCGACCGGGGCGATTTCTTCCCTGGCCGGGGTGGCTGGTAGTCTCGACCGTCGGCGCGGCGCTACTCCTCGAGTAGTGCGCCCACAGACTTCCAAGGCATGAACATCAACTGACGACAGGAATCAGAGGAACACGCGTGGCCAACATCAAGTCCCAGATGAAGCGGATCCGCACCAACGAGGCGGCGCGTCAGCGCAACCAGTCGGTGAAGTCCGAGCTGCGCACCGCGATCAAGAAGGCCCGCGAGGCCGTCGCGTCGGCCGACGCGGAGAAGGCCACCACCCTGGTGCGCAGCGCGAGCCGCAAGCTGGACAAGGCCGTCTCCAAGGGCGTCATCCACGCCAACCAGGCCGCCAACAAGAAGTCGGCGCTGGCCAAGGCTCTCAAGGGCTGATTTTCTTTCGCGGTAGCGATACCGCGTCGTATGTCGAATGCCGCCGTGGCTGAGGATGACCACGGCGGCTTTTGTCGTATGCGCGGTCAGTGCACGTGGTCGAGCACCGCATCGGCGACCCGCGCGACGGGGACGGTGGTGACCACCTCGAGCGTCGCGACCTCGCGCAGCAGCGGTTCCACGGATTCCAGATATTCGAGCGTTTCGGCGAGTTCGGCGGAATCCTTGCCGTAGGAATTGGTGGTCCGCGTGGCCAGCCGCCGCATCAGTACATCGGCCGGGGCGCTGAGCAGGACGATGTGATCGAACCGGTCGTAGAACAAAACCTGATTGCTGGTCGTCCCCTGCACGAACAGCACTTCCTCGCCGGTCTCCTCGCTCAGCAGCGCCCGGATGCGGTCCTCCCGCCACACCCACTCACCGTCGACATCCTCGTGATAGTCCCCGTAATCGGTGTCCACACAGCGATATCCGCGCCCGGCGAGCTCCGCCAACAGCGCCGACTTCCCCGTCCCGGACATCCCGGTCACGAGCACGCGCTTCACGACTGCTGGGCGGCGTGCAGATCGAGGATGCGGGACAGGGCGTTCTCCAACGCGTAATTCGTATCCGCCGCACCGCCTTTGACATCGGCATTGAGCGCCGCGACGACCTGCAGCGCACTGCCGATCGTGGCCGCGGTCCAGCCGCGCGCCTGCGATTGCGCCTTCTTCACCTTCCACGGCGGCATGCCGAGCTGAGAGGCGAGTTTGAACGGATCACCGCGCCCGGCCGAACCCACCCGGGCGATGGTGTGAACCGAATCGGCCAGGGCGTCGGCGAGCAGCACCGCCGGCACGCCACGATCGGTGGCCCAGCGCAACGCCTCCATAGCGGCCGGACGATCGCCGGCCACGGCCAGTTCGGCCACATCGAATCCGCTGACCTCGGCCTTACCCGAGTAGTAGCGCCGCACGGCCGCGACATCGACCTTGCCGCCGGTATCGGCCGCCAACTGTGAACAGGCCGCCGCCAATTCCCGCAGATCCGAACCGATGGCCTCGATCATCGTCTGCACGACCTCGCCGCCCACCCGCAGCCCGGCCGCCCGGAATTCGTTGCGCACGAATTCGATTCGCTCACCGGCCTTGGCGATCTTGGCGCAGTCGTGTACCACCGCACCGGCCTTCTGCAGTGTCGGAGCCAGCGCCTTGGCGCGTCCGCCACCGGAATGCAGGATGACCAGGACCACGCCCTCGGGCGGATCGGTGGCCGCGTCGGTGATGACCGCGACCGCGTCCTTACCGGCCTCCGCGGCCGATTCCAAAACGATCACCCGATCCTCGGCGAACAGGGACGGGCTGAGCAGTTCGGCCAGTTCGGCGGTGCTCGCGTCGCCCGCGCGCATCCGGTCGACCGGCAGCGCGTCCGGATCCGGTGCGCCGGATCGAGCCTGGGCGACGATCGAGGCGACCGCGCGCTCGACGAGCAACTCCTCCTCGCCGAGTACGAGGTGTACGGGTGCGGGACGTTCGGTCACGGCGTCGATCCTACGGGGCGGCACCGACAACTCCGGCTCCGGGAAGGTCGACTGATCGAAACGACCACATCGTTGTTACGCATTCCGGACATGATGTTATCTCAGCATTACCGCCGGATAGCCCGATACCGCGGCCACGCCCCCGGCTTTCGGGTCTTCCGAAATCTACTGTAGCGCATACGCAACCGATTTCGGTCAGCTCCGAGAATCGCGGTGTCGGCGGAATAGAGCGAACATTCCCAAACGACAGTTATCCTTCGGCTACCCAAAGCTTTTCACCACCGGAAATGATGGGTTCGCCGCCGAGATTCCTCTGATAGAACCGATTCCGGTGGAGGACACATTCCACCAGCTCTGTCGAGTTTCTTTGGAAGAGGATGGATTCGAATGAAAAAGCTGGGTACGTTCGTGCTCGCGGCCGCCGCTGCCGGCGGCGTCCTGATGGCGGGCGCGGGCCTGGCCTCCGCGAATGTCGCGCTCACGCCGGACAGCGGCGTCGAGGCGCAGCAGATCGTGGCCCCCGGTGAGCCCGACCCGAACGGGACCGGCTCGTCCCAGGCGATCGCCGCCCTGACCAAGCTGCTGTCCTCGGGCAGCGGTAAGGGCGCGCCCGCGAACTGACGCGATCACCACGGCCGGTCCCCGCACATCGCGCGGACCGGTCCGCGGTTCGCGAGCCGGAATCGCTTTCGCCACCGGCGAACTCACCCCCACCGACGGCAATCGGTTGTCAGCATGGGCCATGCGCATCCTCGTTCTCGGTGGCACCTCGTTTCTGTCCCGCTGGATTGCCCACGAGGCGGTGACACGCGGCCACGAGGTGATCTGCGCGGCTCGCGGGCGGTCCGGTTCGGTGCCGGTCGGCGCCCGGCTCGTGGTCGTGGATCGGGATCGACCGGACGCGCTCGCGGCGTTGGCGCAGGAGCGATTCGATGCCGTGATCGATGTGGCCAGAGCCGCGCTGGGTCAGGTTCTCGCGGCATTGGACGCGTTGGCGGATCGAGCGCCGCATTGGATATTCGTATCGAGCGTGAGCGCTTACGCCGATACCGCGACCGTGGGTCAGACCGTCGACGCGCCGCTGCGAGAAGCCATCCGGCAAATGGAGTCCGATACCTCCGGGGAACGCTACGGCGGAATCAAGGTGGCCTGTGAGACATCCGTTCGCGAGCGACTCGACAACCGCGCCCTCATCGTTCGACCCGGACTCATCGGCGGCCCCTGGGACCGCACGGATCGGTTCGGATATTGGCCCGCCCGATTCGCTCGCGGCGGCCGCGCAATCATCCCCGACGCAACCAGGCAACCCATTCAGCACATCGATGTCCGCGACCTCGCCGCGTGGATCGTCTCGGCGGCCGAAACGCGCCTGACGGGAACCCAGGACGCGGTCGGGCCGATCACCGAACTCGGCGCGCTGCTGCGCGAAATCGCGGATGTCGCCGGGGCGAGCGACCTCGAATTGGTACCGGTCGACCCGAAGGACCTGGCCGAGGCACAGGTGTCCCCGTGGTCGGGCCCCCGATCGCTGCCGCTGTGGCTGCCCGCGGACCACGACGGGCTGGTCACTCATGATCCCGCCCCGGCCTTCGCCGCCGGGCTGAAGATTCGCGCCCTGGCCGAGACCGTGCACGCGACGCTGGAGGACGAATGCGCACGCGGCCTGCACCGATCGCGCGGCGCCGGTCTGTCCGCCGACGACGAGCGAGATCTGCTGCGCCGATTCGGACTTTGACCGGTACGGGTTCGACCTGAGCGGTTGGTATCCGCAAACACGCACGCTCCGTTCACTTCTGAGCCGATCGCTGCCACCACTTCGATGAAATGCCCTATCGCACCTCCGATTCGGCATGTCGCCCGCTGACACGCACTCGTCCGAGCGAACCGCGTACGCGGCGCGCATGCGGCGGCTACCCTCTGGGTCTCGGCGATCGTTGCCCTGGGCCGCAAGTACTTTCAAGACTTTGGGGGTATCGTGCGTTATCGGTCTCTGCTCACCTGCCTCATTGCCTCACTACTCCTGCTGATCGGTTCGCCGCTCACCGCGCAGGCACAGCCGGAGTCGGGCCTGTCGTCGTGTCGTCCGGGAACGCCGGACATCGCGCCGCCGACAACCACCTTCTACGACCCGAATCGGCAATATCTGGGCCCCGAACCCCTCCCGCGGAAGCCACCGGTCGGACCGCTGCTGTTCGGATATCAGCGCTTCGGATGGCTGTCGGCGGACGAGTTCGTCGCCGAGTACCGCAACGAATCCGGCTGGATCTATCCCCCCGCCGACGGTTTCGTGGTCCTCGCGGGTAAGCCGCTGCGGCATCAGGAGCAGCTGTGGCCCGGTCAGCGGATCGACCGATTCGGTTATCCCGGTGGGCGATACCTTGCTCCGCAGGGCGACCGTTTCGCGGCCCGGGCGCTGCCGCCGCAGAACCTGAACACACCCGAGGGAACACCACAGAGCAACTATCACCTCTACTGTGTAGTCAAGCGCTTCACCGTCGACGCCGGCCCGATCGCACCCTGGTTCGAACAACCGGGTGCGGGAACGCAATTCGTACTCATGCCCGCGTACCTGCCCGACGCCGGATCGGCGCTGAGCGTCACCTGGCTGCTGCAGAACGGATACCTCGTCGAAGAAAGGCCGTGAATGGATCGCCGGCAACTCACCACCGCACTGCTAGAGGCCGGCCTCCCACCGGAATCGTTCCAGATCACCGGCATCCACTCCCACGAGCCGGTCCCGACCGACTTCTGGTTCCTCCGGCCCGCGCCCTCCGGCTGGGACGTGGGCATGTTCGAACGCGGTACCTACGAGGTCCGCGAGCACTTCCCCACCGAGCCCGAGGCAACCGCATGGCTGTACCAGACGATGACGGGTGAACCGGCGCCGTAACGGCAGCCGCGCGATGCGGTGGCGCGAGTGCGCGATCGGAGGTGGGATGTCGGTATGCGCGCACGTGAGCTTGGTTTGCCGTTGACGGGAACGACCGGACCGGACAATGCGATCACCGACGTCCCGGGGGTGGAGGTCGGGTACACCACATTGGTCGGCGGCGACTCGGTGCGGACCGGGGTGACCGCGATTCTGCCGCGACCTCGAGCGGAGATCCCGCTGCCGTGCACGGCCGGGTGGTACTCGCTCAACGGCAATGGCGAGATGACCGGCACCACGTGGATCACCGAGACCGGCGCACTGCGTCTGCCGGTGATGATCACGAATACCCACGCGGTCGGTCCGGTGCACCGCGGGGTGATCGACTGGACGCTGCGGACCCATCCGGCGGTGGGCGCCGAATGGATGCTGCCCGTGGTCGCCGAGACCTACGACGGCTATCTCAACGACATCAACGGGCCCTGGGTTCAATCCGAACACGCGGTCGCCGCGATCGATGCGGCCGCGCCGGGGCCGGTGGCCGAGGGTTCGGTGGGCGGCGGCACCGGGATGATCTGCTACGAGTTCAAGGGCGGCAGCGGTACCTCCTCGCGTCTGGTGAGCTATGGCGAAACCACCTATACCGTCGGCGTTTTCGTACAGGCCAATTTCGGGGGACGCGAGGAGCTGACGGTATGCGGCGTCCCGGTCGGTCGGCAGCTGCCCAAGGGCGATCCGAATTCCGAGCGGCGCGCCGACATTCCGCCGGGTGCGGGGTCGGTGATCGTGATCGTCGCCACCGACGCCCCGCTGCTGCCCGGCCAGTGCACCGCCTTGGCCCGCCGCGTCCCACTGGGGCTGGCCCGGACCGGGACCGCGGGTTCGATCTTCTCCGGCGATATCTTTCTGGCGTTTTCCACGGCCAACAAGGGCTCGCTCGCGGCGGGGTTCCCGAAGGGTGAGCCGGGCTATGACCACTTGCGATTCATTCCGTGGAATCGCATCGATCCGTTCCACAGCGCGGTCGTGGAGGCCACCGAGGAGGCCGTCCTCAACGCGCTCGTCGCCGGGCGCACGATGGTCGGCCGCGACGGGCGGCGCATCTCCGGGATTCCGGTGGACCGGCTCGTCGAGATGATCACCCGCGCCGGGTGATCGCGGGATCGCTCGTCGAACCATTGCGAGCCTATGAATCGATCGATCGATTGCCTCGAACACGTTGCGAATCAGCATTTTTCACCTCCGCAGGCATGGCTTTCCGACGGGCGAGCCGGTCGATGCCGATGATCAGGGCGACGAATGCGGTCGCCAGTGCGGCTCCGGCGTTTCCGCTGGGCACGACCAGGGAAACATCCAGTGCCGCACCATGTTCGGCGACTGTGAGCATCCAGTTCAGCGGCGGACCGGTCAATCGCAGTAGCAGAACCGCCGCGGGCATCCATACGCACGACACGACGGCGGCGACCGCGCCCAGGATGGTGATCGGGGCGACGACCGGTTCCACCAGGACGTTGGCGAGGATCGCCAGCGGGCTGAGGTGGCCGGACAGGCCGACGATCACCGGAGCGGTCAGGGTGAAGGCCGCCAGGGCGACCGAAAGCGCTTCGGCGACAACGCGCGGACAGCCGCGTTCCCGCAGTCGCCGCGACCAGTCCGGAGCCAGCAGGACGAGTCCGGCCGTGGCCAGGACCGACAGGGCGAAGCCCGCATCGAGCGCCAGACGTGGTGAGTAGGCCAGCAGTGCGATGGTCGCGGTGCACAGCGCGGGCATCGCCTGTTTGCGGCGGCCGGTGATCAGTGCGCAGATCGCGACGGCCCCCATTGCCGCCGCCCGCAGCACACTGGGTGACGGCCGCGCGACGATCACGAACGCCAGTAGGGCGAGGGCGGCCAGCGCCGCCCCGACGCGCAGATCGATCGTGCACGCCCGGGTCGAAACCAGCACCGCGGCAAGCACTATCGACACGTTGGTGCCCGAGACGGCAAGGAGGTGCGCCAAATCGGTCTCCACGAAATTCTCGCGCACCCGCTCGGGCAGGCCGGACACATCGCCGTCGACCATGCCCGGCAGCAGCCCCGCCGCATCCGGCGGCAACGCGCGACTCGCCGCCTCGGCCAGATGAGCCCGCACCGACCCCGCCGCGCGCTGCCACCACGACACCTCCCCGAGGGCGATCGGCGCGCCCTGCGCCCGCAATACGGCAACGGTCAAATCCCGCCGCCAGGGCCGATCCACTCGCCCCCGAAACCGAATCTCCTGCCCGGGCAACACCCCCGCCCACCCCTGCTCCGGCACCAATACGAGCACCGCCCCACCCGCCCGCACCACACTCTCTCCCTGCCGAAACTCCCGCAACTCACCGCCCACCATCCACCTTTTGCCCCCGAACGCCTTACTACGCATCGGCTTCGGATCATCGGAAGCCACCACCACAAACGTTCCCCCGCTCCCCTCCCCCACCATCCGCAATGGATGTCCCTCCACCCGATACCCCTGCCATGCCGCAGCCACCGCAAACCCGGCCCCAGCCAAAGCCGCCGCAGCCAAAACCGACGCCACCGCCCGCGAAGACCCGCACCTTCGCAACCCCGGCCGCGCCAGCCCGCGCCCCGCCGCCGATCCCACCCGAGCGCGACCCGCCCGCACAGATCCGGGCCCTACCACTCCGCGGCCCGAACCAGCCTGCGAAAAGCCCGTCCGCACACGCTCCGGCCCAACCACACCGCGGTCCGTTTCCACCAGTCTCACGCGCGAGTTGTCCCATCGTCTGGATCGAAACAACGTGCAGCCCAATGCGATACCCACTATGAGGAGCAGGACGCCGAGGCTGAGGCCGACCTGCCATCCGCCGGAGATCGCGGCAATCGTTGCCGCCCAGGACACGATCGCGGCGGGGAGTAGGCGCAGATCCAGTGGTTGGGGCTGTGTTGGCGGTTCAGCTGTGGCCCTTTGCTTTTCGAGTACGGGGGGCTGTTGTTCGGAGGAAGCATTCGAGCGACTGTTACGGCTGGTGGGCCGCACCGCACTTGTTGTGGCCGACCTCTCATGGCCGTGGAGCTGCCATGGTTCCCTGCGAGTTGCTTCTCGCTCCCCGAACGGCCCGCGCCTCACAGCGTCACCAGGGGGCGTAGGCGGGCGGCTCGGGTCGGGCCGATGCCGGGGATTTCCGAGAGTTGGTCGAGGGTGGTGAAGTGGCCGTGGTCGGCGCGCCAGGTGAGGATGGCTCGGGCCATGGTGGGGCCGATGCCGGGGAGGGTGTCGAGGTCGGATTCTGTTGCGGTGTTGAGGTTTATCTTGGGTTGGGGTGTGGGGGACGTGCGGGTGGCGGGGGTGAGTTGGCCCGCGGGGATGATTGCGCTGCCGAGTTGGGGTGGGCCGGGAGTGGGGGTGTGGGCGCCGACTATTACCTGGTCGCCGTCGGTCAGGCGTTGGGCGAGGTTGAGGGTTGCGAGGTCGGCTCCCTCACGGGCGACGGCCAGCGATACCGCGTCGGCCACTCGAGAACCCGGGGGAAGGTGTAGCAGGCCCGGACGTTCGACCAGTCCGACGATGCTCACCACGAGGTCGGCGGGTGGTGCGGGCGGAATCGGTTCGGCCGTTGTGGCGCTCGGTGATAGGGCGGTGGTTTCGACGCTTCGCGCGGCAGACAGAGGTGGAACCGCGTGGACGGCAGGACGTTCGCGCTGCGCCGCCGCGGCGGCGAACACCACCGCCGCGACCCCGACCGCGAGCAGTACCAGCACCCCGCGTCGACCCGGGTCCCAGCGAGTTCCGCGAAAGCGCTCAGGCACAAGCCGCTCGTGCCATACCGAGACGCCCCCGGCAGGTTCGCTCAACCATTGGGGCGTCGGTGGTCCCTCGCCATCGTGTCCGCCGAATCCCCCACGGTCCCAACGTCCACCGGGGACTGCCCGCCCCTCATCGAAGCGTTCCTCGAATCCCCCACGGTCCCCACGCCCGCGACGGACCGCCCCCG
>NZ_BDBS01000036.1 GCF_001613105.1 Nocardia pseudobrasiliensis NBRC 108224
ACTGACCGCCCGCCCCTCGTCGAAGCGCCCAGCGAACTCCGAACCATCCCCACGCCCACCACGGACCACCCGCCCCTCGTCGAAGCGCCCAGCGGATTCCTCGTCGTCGCGGCCGTCCAATTTCGCACGGTCCCAATGCCCGCCGGGGGGTGCCTGCCCCTCGGTGGAGGGTTCGTCGAATTGCGAACCATCCCCACGCCCGCCATGGACCATCCGCGTCTCGAGATCGCGGCCGTGGGATCCCGCGGGCTTCCCACGTCCGCCGCGGGTCGCCCGCTCCTCGTCGAGCGCCCCCAATCGCTCCCGCACCCGCTCGTCATCTCGCGCCATATGAGCACGCTAGGCCGTGCTCGCTGTTCGGTCTGGGCCTCGACCAGGGGGAATAGATTGTCTGTGGATAGCTTTTCGGCTGTGGACAACTCGGCGGTCAGCGGGTAGCTGCGCCGTGCATTCCGTCCGGATTCGCGGCCCCGGGCCGAGGCGCTTGCGGCCGTCGGCCCTACGACGAGGATCCGATACCGATCGGACGACCCGAACCCCAGTCGAATTGCAACTCGCCCTTTTCTGCGAGAATTCGCTCCCACCAGGCCCGGTTCTCGGCGTACCAAGCGACGGTTTCCGTTATGCCCGCGTCGAATTCGTGGATCGGCCGCCAACCGAGCTGGTTTTCGATCTTCTCGGGGTTTATCAGGTAGCGCCGGTCATGATTGGGGCGGTCGGGAATGTATTCGATCCACTCCTGCGGATCGAGGCCGAGTTCGGTGACAACGCGGCGGGCGAGTTCGATATTGGTCACCTCCGTGCGGGCGGAGATGTCGAAGATCGGGAGCAGGGCCGGATCCGTAGCGGCGGCCGCGGGAATCGGTTCGAGTTCGGCGTGCAGGACGCGGTGTACCGCGGCGCAGTGGTCGGTGACGTGCAGCCAATCCCGGCTCTGCAGGCCGTCGCCGTAGACCGGCACCCGCTTGCCGCGCAGCACATTCGTCACCGCCAGCGGAATCAATTTCTCCGGCAGCTGGTAGGGGCCGAAATTATTGGCGCAGTGGGTCATTCGCAGATTCATCTCGGGATAGGTCTGCATGTACGCGCGCACGATCTGATCACCCGCCGCCTTCGCCGCGCTGTAGGGCGTTTTCGCATTGAGCGGCGACCGTTCGGTGAACCACTGCTGCCCGGCGCCGAGCTCGCCGTAGACCTCGATCGTGGAGACGTGCACATGGCTGCGCACGGGAACGCGCCGACTGCATTCGGCCATCACCTGCGCGCCCAGGGCATTGCTGCGCATGAATATCGACGGATCGGCGATCGCACGGTCGTTGTGCGATTCGGCCGCGAAATTGACCACATGGTCGGGCCGGTGGCGGCGATAGACGGCCTCCATCGCCGCCAGATCCGCGATATCGGCCCGCTCGAATGTGATTCGATCGATGACCGGATCCAGATTGGCGAGGTTTCCGGCGAAGCCGATGTAATCGACGGCCACCACCCGCGCCTCGGGCTCCCATTCCAACAGCCGGTGAACGTAGTTGGCGCCGATGAAACCCGCTGCGCCGGTGACGAGGTAGACAGCCATGAACGCCGATGCTAGCCGGAAGCCCGCACGGGCCACCGCACTCCGGGGGCCGCGTCCACGAGCGACACCGCGCCGGTGGCCACGGCCGTGGCGGTGGCCAGATCGAGGTTGACCTCGATATCGGGATCCGGCGCGGGACCGTCGTGGTGGACGATGCCGGCCGAGGTCACGATCACGTGGAAAACGGTTTCGCCGATGCGCACGGTGGCGACGCCCTCGGGCAGATGTTCGGCGATGCGACGGCCCAGCGGCAGTGCGAACCAGTGCGCGCGGACGGCGTCGGTGGGACGTCGATCTCCGAGAAGTGTTGTCCCCCAGGCGGACAGGGCCTCGAGTACCGGGCGCAGGGCCGCGCCGGTGGCGGTGAGCTCGTAGACGGCGGTGGACGCGCGGGGGCCGACCCGCTGGCGGGTCAGGATGCCGTCGCGTTCGAGGTCCTTGAGGCGGGCGGCCAGCATATCGGTGCTGATGCCCGGCAGGTCGGCGAACAGATCGCTGTATCGGCGCGGACCCGAACACAATTCGCGGACCACCAGCAGGCTCCAGCGGTCCCCGACGACGTCGAGGGCGCGGCTCGCGGAACAGTAGTGGTCGTAGCTTCGGCGTGGCACGCACCCACTGTAGCTGGCCGCTTGGAAATTCCAAGTGCAAACTTGGAGAATCCAAGTAGAGTGTGCGGCAACCGCACCGAGAAGGGATGTTCATGCAGCTCAAGCAGTCGAGCAAGCTGGCGGGCGTGTCGTACGAGATTCGCGGGCCGGTGGCCGAGCACGCCGCGCGGTTGGAGGCCGAGGGCCATCACATCGTGAAACTCAACACCGGCAGCCCGGCGCTGTTCGGATTCGAGGCGCCCGCGGAGATCCTGCAGGACATCGTTCGCAACCTGCCGAACTCGAGCGGTTACTGCACCTCCAAGGGCCTGCTGTCGGCGCGGCGCGCGGTCGTGCAGTACTACCAGACCCTCGGATTGGGCGATGTCGACGTCGAGGACGTCTTCCTCGGCAACGGCGTCTCCGAGTTGATCATGATGGCCATGACGGCGCTGCTGGAGAACGGCGACGAAGTCCTCGTCCCCGCACCGGATTTCCCGCTGTGGACCGCCTCGACCACGCTCAACGGCGGCCGGGCGGTGCACTACCTGTGCGACGAGGCCGCCGACTGGTATCCCGACCTGGCCGATATCGAGGCCAAGATCACCGACCGCACCCGCGCGCTGGTGATCATCAACCCCAACAACCCCACCGGCGCTGTCTATCCGCCCGAGGTCCTGCGCGAACTGCTCGAAATCGCGCGGCGGCACAATCTTATCGTCTTCTCCGACGAGATCTACGACAAGATCCGCTACGACGACACGCCGCATACCGCCACCGCGTCGCTGGCCCCGGATCTGCTCTGCCTGACCTTCTCCGGACTGTCGAAGTCCTACCGCTGCGCGGGATTTCGGTCCGGCTGGCTGGTGGTATCCGGCCCGACGCAGCACGCGCAGAGCTACCTCGAGGGTCTGACCATGCTCGCCGGGCTGCGACTGTGCGCGAATGTGCCCGCGCAGCAGGCGATTCAGGCCGCGCTCGGCGGACATCAGAGCATCTACGATCTCACCCTGCCCGGCGGCCGGTTGCGCGAGCAGAGCGAACGCGCGTGGGAGGCGCTCAATGCCATCCCGGGTGTGTCCTGCGTGAAGCCCAAGGGCGCGCTCTATGCCTTCCCGCGTATCGACCTCGAGATGTACCAGATCCACGATGACGAGCAATTCGTACTGGACCTACTGCTGCAGGAGAAACTGCACATCGTGCAGGGCACGGGCTTCAACTGGCCGCGACCCGACCACTTCCGCATTCTGACGCTGCCGCATGCCGACGAACTCGAGGCGATCATCGAGCGCATCGGACGCTTCCTCGCGACCTACAGGCAGTGAGTATGCGAATCACCGTGCTCGGGGGCGGGGAGAGCAGCGAACGGGCCGTCTCGGCGGCCTCCACGGCGGCCGTCACCGCCGCCCTGCGGGAGTCGGGACATAGCGTCGTCGCGATCGATCCGGCCGTGTGGCCCCGGCCCGCCGAATTCGCCACCGGCGTAGACCGTCTCGCGCCACCGGCCGCAGAGGGCGATCGTCTGGCCGCCTCGTTCCGGGCGAATCTGCGCGACGAGGAGTTCTGGCACGCCATCGACGGCGATGTCGTCTTCCTGGCACTGCACGGGGGCATCGGTGAGTCCGGCGAGTTGAAGGCGGAATTGGAGCGTCGCGGAATCCGCAGCACCGGCGCGTGTTCGGAGGTGATGGCGCGCTCGTGGGACAAGATCGACACCCTCGCCACGCTGGCAGCGTCATCGGTCCCGGTTCCTCGAGCATTCGAGGCGGGCGTGAATGCGCGCTGGATCGTCAAACCGGCGCGCGACGGGTCGAGTATCGGTGTGTACAAATGCGATAGCGCCGATGAGGTGGATGCGGCGCTCGCGCGAGTCGACGGTCCGGCCGTGGTGGAGGAGTTTTTGCCCGGCGCGGAGTTCACCGTGGGCATCGTCGGCTCCGTGGCGCTGCCGCCGGTGCTGATCGAGGCCGGTGATGGCTGGTTCGGTTACGAGCAGAAGTACCAGATCGGCCGTTCCCGCGAAATCTGCCCCGCCCCGATCGACAATGCCTTGCGCGACAACCTGATCGACCTCGCACGCCGCTCGACCGACGCGCTGGGTTTCGGCGACCGGTCCTACGCTCGCGTCGACCTGATGCTCGACGCCGAGGGAAATCCGCGTGTGCTGGAGGTCAATTCGCTGCCCGGGCTGACCACGGCCAGCCTACTGCCGCTGGCCGCCGGGGCCGCCGGGTGGAGTTTTCCCGCGCTGTGCGAACGAATACTCCGATTCGCGACCGTGGCCTGAGCGAACGGCTCAGGGCGAAACCACTGCGGCCCGGGCGGCCGCGATCAGGCGCTGGGCCCGGGGAAAGTCCTGCAGTCGGGCGGCCAGAACGGTCAGAACGGGATGCAGTGACGCGGCGGGAACGGCACGGGCCGTGAGGATTTCGGCGGTCCAGGTGATGAAGGTGGCGAACAGGTCGTCGTCGTCGACATACAGGGCGGTTGCCAAGAAATCGACGATATGGGCGATGTCCTCCACCGTGCGATCGCGCTGTTCATCGGTGTAGCGCCGAATCGGCGGGAACTGGTTTTCCAGCTCGATCATGGCGGCCTCGACCAGCTGTGCGGCCGTCCGGGCGACCATGGTGTATTCCTGATCGGCCAGATGCGGGAGCGGGTCGGCGGCCCGAACGAAGGGGCCGGGGTGGATTCGGCGCAGTCCGTCGGCGAGCAGTTCGGCCGCGGCGGTGGCATTCGGGGCCCAGGCGTCGGCGCCGAGCAGCCGCGCGTACCGACCGCCGGGCCCGAAGGCCGCCCCGCCCACCAGGACCGGGACCCCGACCGCCTGACATGCCGTGATGGCGGCGTGAGCGGTGGGCAGCCGGGTGGATATCGACGATGACAGGGCCACCGCGTCGGGGGTGCGGTGATGCAGATGCGCGATCAGGTGTGGGGTGGGCACCTGTGCGCCGAGGAAGTCGACACGCCAGCCGCGCAGGCGCAACACCTCGGCCAGCAGGCGGGCGGGCAGCGCATGCCATTCCCCGTCCACGCAGGCCACCACCACATGACCCGTCGTGGTCTCGGGTCCGCGGTCCGGGTGATGCGCCAGGGCCGCGATGACACGATCGTTGATCGCGGTGGCGGCATGTTCCTGGGCGACGGTGAGACGATTGGCCGCCCATTCCGTACCCACCCGGCGCTGCACCGGCGCGATCACCTCCAGCAGCACCGCCTCCGCGGGCAATCCCGCCGCCACCGCACCGAGAACGGTTGCCACGGCGGCGTATTCGTCGCGATCGGCGAGCGCGCCCCACAGTTGTTCACGAATCGGACGCGGGTCGACGGCCGCGGGGGCGTCCGTCCGGAGTTCTGTCATCCGCTCAACCTCCCGTTCCGCTGACCCGGACCGCGCCCGGCCGCGGGCGGTGTGGGGCGGTGATGGCCACCACGGCGATGTCGTCGTGCTGACGGTGGCCCACCCACTGTGCGGTGAGCATCTGGATGCGTTCGACAACGGCCTCGGCGGGCAGGCCCGCGCATTCCGCCACCGCCGCGGACAGCCGGTGCTCACCGAACATGTCGCGACCCAGCGGGCCGCCGCGCGCCTCGGTGACGCCATCGGTGTAGAGCAGACAGGTCTCGCCCGGCGCGAGCGTGGTGCGGTACGTGGTGGCGGTGATCCGGGGTAGCGCACCGACCAATTGCCCTCGGGTCTCGGCGGTTTCGACGCGACCGTCGGCGCGCGCGATCAGCGGCGGCGGATGTCCGGCGGAAGTCAGACGCAACTCGAGCCCATCGTCTCGTGTGGTCACCGACGCCAGGACCAGGGTGGCGAAACGCGTGTTCCCCGACGACAGCAGGGCGCTGTTGAGCAGGTTCAGCAGCCGTTCGTGATCGTCGGCCATCGACACCAGCGCCGCGACGGTATTGCGGATCTTGCCGGTGAGCACCGCGGCCTCGAGTCCCTTTCCACACACATCACCGAGGACGACCAGCGTTTCCCCATCCGGTACGGCGGCCGGATGCACGTCGTAGAAGTCACCGCCGACGACCTGATGATTCTCCGAAGCCCGGTAGCCGCCGGCCAATTCGAGGCCCTCGATCCGATGCAGCCGCGGCGGCAGCAGGTCGCGGGTGAGCACGCCGGTGATACTCGCCTGCTCGGCATACAATCGCGCCGCCGACAGGGCGATACCGGCCCGCGCCGCGAACAGGTGGGCAAAGACCTCGTCGCGTTCGCTGAACACCTGATGATCGGTTCGACGCAGCAGGATCAGCGCACCGGCCGGCACTCCGTGTCCGGGCAGCGGGGTGATCACGACCGAACCGACCGGGCCCGAGAAATCCTCGGGCAGTAGCCAATCCGGGAGCGCGGCCGGATCGATCCAGCGCGAGGGCACCGGCGGAAAACCACGCAGCGCCTCGCCGAGACCGACCACCGACTCGGGATCCGCCTCGATCTGTCGATGCCGCACGATGCCCTCGGAGCAGGAGGTGATCGGCAGGCTCCGCCCGACCGCGGGCGCGACTACGACCGCGGCGTCGGCGAGTCGACTCGCCGCCATCCGCACGGTGGTCTCCATGCATCGCTCGACATTCAGCGACGCCAGCAGCACATCGGACGTCTCGGTGAGAAACGCCGTGCGCTCACGCTCCTCGGCCAGCGCGTCGTGCGCGGCCCGTAGCGCTCGAGCCTCGTCCTCGATCAACCACCACGCGACCGATTCGTCCTCGAGTTCGGTGGCGTGTGCATGGAAGACTCGATCATTCGACCGACCGGCCACCGCATCGGCCGCACCGCGATCGTCATGGGCGAGGGAAAGCCAGCTCGGCCCGGTGTCGTGCAGCCGCCGACCAGCGACGATCTCGGGCAGCAGCGACCGGGCGGACGAACTCAGGTCCACCACGGCACCCGACCGGTCCACCACCACAACGGGATGCGGGACTTCCGACCAGCGGGAACGACGTTCCAGCGGCCTCGCGAACAGCGCCTCGTCCAAGTCCTGTTCTCCTCCGGGTCAGTTCGTGGGCGCTGCCGTGGATTCGACGGTCGTGCCGTCGACGCCCGGGGCGATTCGGTTGTCGGACACCAGCGTTCGCATCAGCGGCAGGCCGCGGCCGCGCTGTGCCGCCGGATCCGCGCATCGGGTCGACCATGTGTCGGATCGGCGGCGGTCGACGTGAGCCACGTCCACAGCAGCCCGCGCACGCGGGCGAGTTCCTCAGGGACAGAACGGAATTCGATGACGAGCGGCTCGACGGTCATATATGGCCGCCGTTTTCGCGAGGGCTGGACGACGGGTCGGCGGCGAGCGCCTCCTCGACGCTGCCGAATATCGGAATCACCTCCGATAATCCCGTCGCCTCCAACGGCCGTCGCGCGGCATAGGCGGCCACGACTCGTAACTCCCCCACGATCCGGCGGGCGTGCAGCAATACGTTCAACCCCGAGGAATCGAAGAATTCCACTCCGGACAGGTCGACCACCAGTTGTGCCGGGCGCCGGGCGACCGCGTCGTCAACAGCCTTCCGCAGCCGCGGCGCGGTATGAATGTCGACTTCACCGGTCGCCGATACCACCACAGCCTCGTCGACCGGGACCGTGTCGATGCGGAAACCGCGCCACTGGTCCTCGTAACACACCTGACGACCTCTCTCGCGATGCCGACGAGAAAACCACGGACCGCGGGTTCGGAGACTGCGAGGCTGTGTTCTCAACACCGCACAGCCTTCGAGTGTAATCGGACGATCATGTACCGAACGCGGGGGTGACGCGGATCCTAACCGCCACAGCCTCCCGGAACGACCAGTACGCCGACGGCTCCCGGTCCCAGATGCACCGCCAGGGTCGGGCCGAACTCCATTGTGACCAGTTCGTGGATGCCAGGGATGAGGTCGGTGAGTTGGTCGGTGAGGATGGCGGCGGCCTCGGGGGCTCCGAGATGTTGGACCGCGAGGGCCGCGCCGTCTTCGCCCGCGGCGTCCACGGCCGCGGCGAGGAGTTTGGCGAAGGCCTTGGAGCGGGTGCGGGCCTTTTCGCGCAATTCGAGGCGTCCGTCGATTATCTGGAGGATCGGCTTGGTGACCAGTTCGGTGCCGAAGAACGCGGCGGCGCTGCTGAGGCGGCCGCCGCGGCGCAGCTGTTCGGTGCGGTTGACCACGATGAACGCGCGGCCGCGACCGGCGGCTGCCACGGCGGTGTCGTAGACGATGTCCAGCGAGGCTCCGGCCGCGGCGCGGCGCGCGGCGGACAGGGTGGGCAGGCCCGTGCCGAGTCCAGCGCTGAGCGAATCCACCAGGCGCACGCGGTCGGCGGCATCCATATCGCGGATCGCCTGGCGACCGGCCTCCCAGGTGGCCGACAGCTGACGCGAAATATGCACGGCCACAACGCCGTCGCCGCCACTGCGGTCCAGGGCGCGCTCATAGGCCTCGCGCAACTCACCCGGCGAGGCCGCCGAGGTGCTCACCGTCGCCGAGGCGTAGTCGATATCGCAGGTGTCGACGCCCTCACGCAGCGCGCGGTCGTCCACCAGCACGTGTAGCGGCACCACATCGATGCCCAGTTCCTCGACCAGCCGGGCGGGCAGGCTCGCGGACGAATCGGTCACGACCACAACGGGCATGCGCTACCGCACCATCATTCGGGCACCGCCCCGGCGGCGCGCACTTCGGACAGCGCCTTCACCATCGCCCGCGCCACCCCGGTATGGCCCTCCCAGCCCCAATGGATCCCATCCGGATTGGCCTCTCCCGAGAAGATGTTGTCGCGCACGGCCTCACCCAGATCCACCAGCGGGACAGCCGTTTTCGCCGACCATTCGCGCAGCGCCCGCACCGCGGGTTCGCGGCCGGAGTGGACGCGACCGTAGGCCTCGCAGTTGTGCACCGACGGCAGCACGGCCACGACCGGCAGGTCGGGTCGCAACTGCGCCAAGGCGTTTCGGGACTGCTCGAGGTAGTCGATGCTGACCTTCGGCGGCAGCGCCACCGGCCGACCGAGTTTCGACAGTCGCGGTTGCAGCCACTGATAGCCCGACCGCACCCCCCGGCGCAGGGCCGGGGGTCGCAGGTATCGGATCAATTCGCGCAGCGCGGTGGGCAGCGGCGACGGCAGGCTGTCCATGCCGCCGGTCGCGAAGACCACCGCTCCCGCGCGCGGTACGGCCGCCCACACCCGCGGATCGCCGATCAGCGCCCAGTAGGCGTCCCGGCAGGTCCAGCCGATTCGAGCGACCAGTTCCACATCCCAATCCAGCTCGGCCGCAACCAGGTTCGGCCAGATGCGCGGATCATCGGCGGGCAGGCCGCCTTTGGGACCGAAGTAGGACAGGGAGTCGGCGATGACCAGCAGGACGGGACGTCCCGTCGGCTCGGTCGTCGCGAGGTCGAGATCGTCCGCCGGTTCCCCCGGCGGCCCGGTATCCCCCTCGTCGGCTCCCGAATCGTCGCCATGTCCCGCGGGACCGCCGAACAGCACATCCGGCAGATGCCGGACCGGCCCCTCGGAAGCCTTGCGCAACAGTTCGTCCGAAACCTCGCCGGAGCGTTCGTCGTCGCGGCCGGAGCTCGGCCGGGGCGTCGGGGAGGGCTCCGCGGGACCGCCGAACAGGGCATCCGGTAGATGCCGCACAGGCCCCTCCGAGGCCTTGCGCAGCAATTCGTCGGATACCTGCCGGGGTTCGTCGTTCCGGGAGGAGGGCTTGTCAGAGGACATCAGGTGCTACCTTCGCCGCCGCGTTCCACACGTCCAGCCGCCACCCGGGCTGCTCGATGCTCGGACCGTGGCTGCTGAGCTGCACCCAGCTGGTGTTGGCCAACCCACCCAGCACCGGCCAGTTCTTCTCCGGTAGATCCAGCAGAGCCGCGGTCAGTGCCGCGATCAACCCGCCGTGCGCGACCAGGATGATGGTACGGCCGGGCCAGTCGGTGCGCTCGACGAACAATTCGCGCACCACGGGCAGCGCCCGCGCGCCCACCTCGATCTTGCTCTCGCCGCCGGGCGGGGTGAAGGTCGGGTCCAGCCGCCAGGTCTGACGCGCGCCCGGATAGCCCGCGTCGACCTCGATGTGGGTCAGACCCTCCCATTCGCCGAGGCTGGTCTCGCGCAACCGCGGATCGCGCACCACCTCGTGCGAGGTGTGGTCGGCCAAGGCCGTCGCGGTGTCGTAGGCGCGGCGCAGATCGGAGGAGAGGATGGCGATGGCCTCGTGCGAAAGCAGTTCGCGCGCGGCGTCCTTGGCCTGTCGGCGACCCAATTCGCTCAGGTCGGTGTCCATCTGACCCTGCATGCGGTCGGCCGCGTTCCATTCGGTCTGACCGTGGCGCAACATGATCAGCCGCCGCACACCGGCGTGTCTGCTCACTCGGTGACTCCGGCGCCGTCGGCCCTGGGGTCCCCCAGCCCCGGCACCGCGACCTGCGGGCAGTCCTTCCAAAGCCGTTCCAGCGCATAGAAGTTGCGCTCGTCGCTGTGCTGGATGTGGACCACGACCTCGACATAGTCCAGTAGCACCCAGCGACCCTCGCGAGTGCCCTCGCGGCGCACCGGCTTGTGTCCGGCCAGCCGCAGCTTCTCCTCGACATTGTCGACGATCGCGTTGACCTGACGCTCATTGGGCGCCGAGGCGATCACGAAGCAGTCGGTGATCACCAACTGCTCGGAGACGTCGAGCACCACCACATCCGATGCCAGCTTCTCGTCGGCCGCACGCGCGGCTGCCTGGGCGATGTCGACCGCTTCGGCGGATGCAGTCATGCTGTAGCCCTTTCGGCATGAGCGGGGCGCTGCGTGGTTACGCTCCGCTGCCTCCTCCGCGCCTGACCACTCATGCCTGTGTCACCTTCCGTTCCCATTCGGCACATACAGATGCCGCTTCGATATGTACTGCACGACCCCGTCCGGAACCAGGTACCACACCGGCCTCCCCTCGGCGGCTCGGCGGCGACATTCGCTCGACGAGATCGCCAGGGCCGGGATCTCGATGACCGTCACGGCATCTGCCGGGCTGTCGCGCAGATGCTCCGCGAGATGATCGATGTTCAGTTCGTACCCCGGACGGCTCACGCCGACGAACTTCGCCAGCTCGAACAGCTCCGCCCAATCCTGCCATGTCAGGATGCTGGACAACGCGTCCGCACCGGTGATGAAGTGCAGATCCGCGTCGGGATACTGTTCCTGCAGGTCACGCAGGGTGTCGACGGTGTAGGTCTCCTTGTCGCGGTCGATGTCGACGCGGCTGACGGAGAAGCGCGGATTGGAGGCCGTCGCGATCACCGTCATCAGATAGCGGTCCTCGGCGGCGCTGACCTGCTTGCCGGATTTCTGCCACGGCTGCCCGGTCGGCACGAAGATCACCTCGTCGAGCTCGAACCGATTGGCGACTTCGCTGGCGGCAACCAGATGCCCATGATGGATGGGGTCGAAGGTGCCGCCCATCACGCCTAGTTTGCGCCGACCTGTTTCTTGCACAAATGCCGAGCTTAGCGATTCGGAGCCGGTGGTCAGCTCGCGGGCCGCTTGGATTTCGGGAGTTTCGCCACGATCGCGTCGTAGGAGATATCGATGAGCTCGTGCAGCTCATCGAGCGGAATCGTGCCGCCGAGCCGGACGGTGTTCCAGCCGTAGCGCCCGATATAGGCCGAGGGGCTCACCTCGTCCGGATAGACCCGGACGAGTTCGTCGGCCTCCTCGCGATTGCGACCGCATTTGAGGGTCACCGAATCGGGGCCGACGAAGGCGAAGATCTTGTCACCAACCTTGGCGACGACATCGCCCTCCCACGGTTCGTCCTCGCGGGCGCCCGGTTTGGACAGACAGTAGGGCAGCAGATCCACGGCGTCTCCTCTACACGGGCAGCAGTCGGCTCACGACGGCGGTCAGCTGTCGCGCCGAGCGGCATTCGTGCATCTCGACGATTTCGGCGTAGCGGCGCGCGGCGGAATCGCCGGTGCCCCACATCTTCTCGCCCTCCGGATTGAGCCAGTACGCGTGCTTGGCCACGCCGGCCAGCTCCCGCAGGGTGTCCAGGGCGGGGTCGCGATAGTTGGTGCGGGCGTCGCCGAGGATGAGCAGCGAGGTCCGGCTGGTTACCGCCTCGCCGAAGTTCTCGGCGAAGACGCGTAGCGCGGCGCCGTAATCGGAGTGGCCCTCGATGCCGACCACCTTGGTTTCGGTGAAGATGCGCCGGGTCACCTGATCCAGCGGGGTCACCTGATCGAAGATGTGGGTGACCTCGTCGACCCGGTCCACGAAAGCGAAGATCCGCACCCGCGAGAACTGTTCGCGCAGCGAGTTCACCAACATCATGGTGAAGCTGGAGAAACCCGCGACCGAACCCGAGATATCGCACAGCAGAACGAGATCCGGTCGGGTCGGTCGCGGTTTGCGGGCCGCGAGCTTGATCGGCACGCCGCCGGTCGACATGGATTTGCGCAACGTCTTGCGCAGGTCGATCTCCCCGCGGCGGGCCCGGCGGCGACGCGCGGCCAGGCGGGCGGCGAGCACCCGGGCCAGGCGCTGGCTGCCGCGGCGCAGCTCGGCCAGTTCGTTTTCCGAGATGCGCAGGAAATCGGCGTCCTCGGCCTGGCGCTGCACGCCGTAGGTGGCTACGCGTTCGCGGCCGATGCGTTCGGCGACGCGGCGGCGGGTCTCGGCCTCGACGGTGCTGCGAAAATCGCGGATGCGCTGGCGAGCCGCGCGCCGGGCGATCTCGTTGTCGAAATCCGAATTGTCGCTCCCCGCTGCCAAACCCGCGAGGATCTTGCTCACCAGCAGTTCGGGCTGCAGATCCTTGAGGGTCTGATACGCCGAGAACGACGGCCCGTTGGCCGACTGGTACTGACCCATCTGCTCGACCATCTGCGCCGCGAGCTCCTGCAGCTCCCGCGTCCGCTCACCGGAGGGGTCCGCGGCCAGCAACTGCGCCAGCATCTTTCGCAGTTCGAAGATGTCGATCTCGCCGTCGGCGCGGCGCGGAATCTCGACGTCCTCGGCGCTCGCGCGCTCGCCCAGGGCCGGGGGGAACCACAGATCGAACAGTCCGTCGAAGGTGGTGCGCTGGGTGGTGCGACGCAGCAGCGCGCAGGCCAGGCCCTCGCGCAGCATTTCCCGGTCCATCAGGTCCAGTACGGTGAGCACCTGTCCGGCGTCGACGGTTTCCGAGGGGCCGACCGGAATTCCCCGTCCGCGCAATGCCTCCACGAAACCGACCAGATGGCCTGACAATCCGTGCGGCGCAAGCGGTTCCGGCGGCGGATCGGCGGAGCCCGCGGGCCCGCGCAGCGCCCCGGAGATCAGGGCGCGGGCGGGGCTGCGCTTGCTCATCTCAGGCCAGCTTCAGCTCGGCCAGCGCGCGCTGGTGATCGCTCTGATGTTTGAGCACTACGCCGAGGGTGGCGCGGACGGTCTTGTCGTCGAGATCCTTCAAGCCCAGCGCGAGCAGCGTGCGACCCCAGTCGATGGATTCGGCGACCGAGGGCAGCTTCTTGAGCTGCATACCGCGCAGCACGTGGACGACCCGCACCAGCTGGGCGGCCACCGCGGGCTTCAACTCGGGCACCCGGCTGGCCAGGATGCGGCGTTCCAATTCCTCGTCGGGGAAGTCGATATGCAGATACAGGCAGCGTCGCTTGAGCGCCTCGGACAGTTCGCGAGTGGCGTTGGAGGTCAGCACCGTGAACGGGCGGCGGGTGGCGGTGATGGTGCCGAGTTCGGGGACGGTGACGGCGAAATCGCTGAGCACCTCGAGCATCAGGCCCTCGATCTCGACATCGGCCTTATCGGCCTCATCGATCAGCAGCACGGTCGGATCGGTGCGCCGGATGGCGGTCAGCAGCGGGCGCGAGAGCAGGAATTCGTCGCTGAAGACGTCGGATTTCGTTTCCTCCCAGCCGTTTTCGCTGGTGGCCTGGATCCGCAGGATCTGTTTGGCGTGATTCCACTCATACAGCGCCCGCGCCTCATCGATGCCCTCGTAGCACTGCAACCGCACCAGCTCCGCACCCGCCACCTGGGCGACGGCCCGGGCCAGTTCGGTCTTGCCGACACCGGCCGGACCCTCGATCAGCAGTGGCTTGCCGAGCCGGTCGGCCAGGAATACCGAGGTCGCGGTCGCCTTGTCGGCCAGGTAGCCGGTCGTCGCGAGCCGGGCCAGCACGTCGTCGACCGACGCGAAGATCGGCTCGTGCGCTGCGGTCTGCACTGTTGCGGTCCTCCTCGGGCCCCGGCGCATTCGGTATGCACCGTAAAAAACGTCTGTGATCGACGGTACAGCTAGACCGGTCGGATCTGCCCGTCTCCCCAGACGATCCATTTGGTCGAGGTGAGTTCCGGCAGGCCCATGGGTCCGCGGGCGTGCAGTTTCTGGGTCGAAATGCCGATTTCCGCACCGAAGCCGAATTGTTCGCCGTCGGTGAAGGCCGTGGAGGCGTTGACCATGACCGCCGCGGCGTCCACGCGGTTGGTGAATTCGCGGGCGGCCCGCAGATCGGCGGTGACGATGGCCTCGGTGTGGCCGGTGCCCCAGTGGTTGATGTGTTCGACGGCGGCGTCGAGATCGTCGACCACCTTCAGGGCGATGTCGAGGGTGAGGTATTCGTCGGCCCAATCCTCATCGGTGGCGGGGACCAGGCCGGGCAGATCGCCGTGGATGGTGACGCCCGCCTGTTCCAGGGCGGCGATCAGACGCGGCACCGCGACCTCCGCGACGGCCTTATCGATCAGGACCGTCTCGGCGGTGTTGCAAACGCTCGGGCGACGGGTCTTGGCATTGATCAGGATCGACTCGGCCATCGCCAGATCCGCGTCGGCGTGCACGTAGACGTGACAGTTGCCGGTGCCGGTCTCGATGGTCGGAACCTGCGCGTCGCGGACGACGGCATTGATCAGGCCCGCGCCGCCGCGCGGAATCACGACATCGACCAGGCCGCGCGCCTGGATCAGATGGGTGACGCTGGAGCGGTCCTCGCTCGGCAGCAGCTGCACCGCGTCCGGCGGAAGTTCCTGGGCCGCAAGCGCTTCCCGCAACACCGCGACCAGTGCGGCATTGGAGCGGGCGGCCGAGGAGGATCCGCGCAACAGGGCGGCGTTCCCGGATTTCAACGCCAGCCCGAAGGCGTCGACGGTGACATTGGGCCGCGCCTCGTAAACCATGCCGACCACACCCAGCGGCACCCGCACCTGCCGGATCTCGAGCCCGTTGGGCAGGGTCGAGCCGCGCACCACATCGCCCACCGGATCCGGCAAACCCGCGACCTGACGCAGACCCGAGGCGATGCCGTCGATGCGGGCCTCCGTCAGGCGCAGCCGGTCCAGCAGCGAATCGGCGGTGCCGGCGGCCCGGGCGATCTCGATGTCCTCGGCATTGGCCGCGAGCACCCGATCCTTCGCGCCGAGCAGCGCGTCGGCCGCGGCGTGCAGGGCGGCATCCTTCTGAGCGGTGGTGAGCTGGGCGAGCGTCCGCGACGCCACCCGGGCCCGGCGCGCCGCGTCGTGCACCACCGCGCGGACGTCGTCCAATTCGGTGGCAGTGGGAGCAGTCATGCTGAACAGCCTACTGACCGGGAGCGCCGAAGCGGCCGCCGATATCGCGCAGTCCGGCCGCGGCCTCGGCGGCCTGCGCGGCGGTGATGTTCACCCCGGGCATGCGGCTGGCGAGCGTGATCTGATCGGCCAGGCGCAGATATTCGCGCTGTGCGAATTCACGGCAGGGCAGACAGGTGACCTTCTCCGGATGCAGTGAGGTCATCGCGAACGGCACGCGGACCCGGCAACCGGTGGTGACGACGCTCGGCAGATCGGGCGCGAAGCCCAGCATCGACACCATCGCGTTGCGCGCATCGGCCCCGGTCCGCACGATGTGCTGCTCGACGTGGATATGCGGATCGGCCTCACTCATTTCTCGGATCGGCCTCACTCATTTCTCGTCGAAGACCAGATCGGTGGCGGGGTGGGTCATACGGACAGTGTTCCCGTCGACCTCGACGATGGCGTCCAGGCCGACGCTCGAATGCCCCGTGGACAGGATGAAGAATTTGTCCTGGGCCTGGGCCAGGAAATCGGGGAAGCCCGCGAGCGAGAGATCTCCCGCGCCGAGGGCCAGATAGTCGGCCAGGCGGCGGAACAGCTTGGGCAGGATGACGACATCGTCGGCCAGCGAGGTCTCGGTGGCGATCACCGCGCCGGAGGTGGTCGCGTCCGAGGCCCACACGCCGAGTTTGGCGGAGGCGGCGACGGTGACCGCGGTGGTGAATTCGTCGCGCAGATCGTGGAACAGATCGCGGTAGTAGGTCGGATAGGCTAGGCCCTGGGCGAGTTGGTGATGGTTGACGGTGGTGCGTACCAGCGCCGCGTCGACGAATACCGGACTGCCCGAGGCCGCGGGTGCGCCGCCGCGGCCGACGAAGGCGATGCAGCGGCCGTACAGATCGGCGGAACGGGTCAGGATGAAACCGGGCACCGAATCCTGATCGCAGGCGGTGACGGTCTCGTCGGAATTGCGTTGTACGCCGGTGAATCCCAGCCAGTTCAGCAGCTCGTCGGCGGCGGCGTGGGCGAGCGGCAGCGGTTGATGCGCGCGGGCCCCGTGCGGCGGGGTGTAGTGCGTCTCGAGCGCGTCGATACCGTCCAGACGCAATTGGGCCGCGCCCGAGGCATTGCGTTTGACCGGATGCGCACCGCGGACCAGATCCCACTGCGATGGATCGGCGGGCGTGAACCGCACCGAATCGCCGTCCGGCTGTGCGCCCTTGGCGCGGAATGTTCCTTCGATGATCAGAAACGGCATGGTGGCCTCTTCCACGATCGGGCCCCGACCTACCCATGATGATCCCACCACCGGCACGACCGCGCCCCGGCAACTACGGTACGGATATGGCGCGGATTGTCGTGGTGGGCAGTATCAGCATGGATCAGGTGACGGTCACCGGGCGGCGTCCGGAACCCGGCGAGACGGTACTGGGCACGGGATTCGAGATGGTGCCGGGCGGTAAGGGCTCCAACCAGGCCATCGCCGCGCGGCGCGCGGGTTCCGAGGTCGAATTCGTCGGGGCCGTCGGCAGGGACCTGTTCGCCGATCGCCTGCGCGCGGTCCTCGACGACGCCGGAGTCGGAACGAAACAGCTGCGCTCGGTGGACGGCCCCAGCGGCATCGCCACGATCATCGTCGACACCTCCGGTGAGAACAGCATCATCGTGGTCCCCGCCTCCAACGCGACCGTGACCGAACTGACCGAGGCCGACCTCGCCACCATCGCCGCGGCCGATGTTCTGCTGTGCCAGTTGGAGATTCCGGTCGACACGGTTCTGGCGGCCGCCCGCCACGCCCGCGCCCACGGCACCGCGGTCCTACTGAATCCGTCGCCCGTACAGCAGCTCTCACCAGAGCTGTGGGCCGCCGTCGACATCGCCGTGGTCAACAAGGGCGAGGCCGCGGAACTGGGCTCGGCCCTCGATACGGTCCCGCACGTGGTGACCACCCTCGGCGGCGACGGCGCGCACTACCGCGGCCCCGACGGCGAATTCGACACCCCGGGCGTCGCGGTCGAGGTCGTGGACACCACCGGCGCGGGCGACACCTTCACCGGAGCCCTGGCCGCCCACTGGCACGAGGGCCCGCGGACCGCCCTGTCCTGGGCGTGCGCCGCGGGCGCATTGGCCACCACGAAACTCGGTGCCAGCGCGTCGATTCCGCAGCGCGAGGAGATCGAGCGGCTGCTGGGCAGGTGAGACGCCTCAGCCGAGATAGGGCTCGGCCCTCTGCTCCGCGTAATGCCGTAGCCGAAGGCGAACCGTTTCGTGCACCGGTAAATCCGCCAGCTCGTCCATACCGACAAATCGAACCTCCGTCGACTCGTCGCTGACGGTGATCCGCCCACCGCGAACTCGCCCGAAGAAGGTGATGTTGAACTCCTGCCGGACCTCACCGTCGACATATTCGATGACATGCTCCGGATCGGTGTAAATCCCCAACAGCCCGGTGATCTCGATATCGAGCCCGCATTCCTCCTTGGTCTCCCGAATCACACACTGCTCGAGCGTTTCTCCGATCTCCATCGTCCCGCCCGGCAACGACCAGTTACCTGAGTCACTCCGTCGCTGCATCAGCACGTCGCCGGCCTCGTCGACCACCAACGCCGACCCACCCGGCACCAAGCTGTTCGCCTTGGGCGCCTGGGGATCGTTGTAGTAATCACGCCGTCTGCTCATCAATGACTCCTTGCGGATAAGAGGTGACGGTCTCCCACACCTGTTCGACCTGATCAGCGAAGGACGCGAAAATGCCGTGCGGAGACAGCCGTCTGAGATGTAGTGCCGGATGCTGGTACCCACGGGCACGTACGAGATAGGGAGTGACGATCATCTGATCGTCGAACCGAAATATCGAGTTGTACAGATGCGTAGTGTGCAAGCCCACCTCGCAACCCGACGCGGTCGTCAACGGACCCAGCATGCTCAGCGCATTCCTGATCCGGCCCGGCAAGGTTCCATGCATCTGCTCGAGATCATCACGCTCGATCACATGTGAGCAATCCGGATCCGCGAACGCAAGCCGAACCCGAATGCCGTTGCGGCACTTCTCCGCGACGACCTCGGCCGCATCAGGCAGCAACTCGAATACGAACGGATAGGCGTACCCGATGATATCGACTTGCTCGGTCGCGCCGAGCAACAACGACGTCCACAGCTCGTGCGGTATGTCGGCTCGGTGGCCGTACGCGCCGAGCACTTCTGCGGTGGCAGGGGACCCGGCCTTCAAGTCCGGCCGAGTCTGCGGCCAGAGATTGGTCTCCGATTCGCTGAGCACGCTCGCCACGGCGAGACGGGTGCGCTGGTGGGGAACCCGTCCTGCCAGCCATCGGTTCACCGTCTTTACATCCACACCGACGGCCTTGGCGAGCATGACCGAATCCAATTGCGCTCGCAGCATCGCCGACCTCAGGCGTTGGCTCATACACGCACCATAAAGGACATATGTGGGACGTTTTGCGGAATTTCAAGTGTCCATTGGAACGTCCCGCACGGAGTTCAGGCGTCCAGCGACCTTCCCTAGCGTCTGGATGAACAGAAGAGGAAGGGGCCGGACATGAATTGGCCGACAAGGTTATTCGAGTTCGACGGAGGCGTGCTGGAGGTGTACGACTACGGAGACTCGCAGGGTTCGAGGAGTTGTCCAGGTTTCTATCTCGAACTGCGGGGGCCGGCAGAGGCCACGCGGGACGCAATACGCCAGGAGGCGTCATGACGCTGCTCGGTTGGCCTACAGGTCTTTTCGTCGTAACCGGCATTCCACTGGCGGTACTCGTCGCCACGATTGTCTGGCGAAAGTAGTCTCACGCCACCCGGGTGTACTGGGCCACCAGTGCCGACATCTGCTCCCCCACTCGTTCCAGTGGTGTGACCGAGCGCGTCGCCAGCGACATCAAAACCGCGCCCTCGACCGCGGCGATGATCGTCGTCGCCAGGGACAGGGCGGTGTCGGGGGCCACGTGTTCGGCGCGCAGGCGTTCGGCGATGATTTGTTCCCAGTCGACGAAGGTCTCGCCTGCGGCGTCGGCGGCGGCCGGGGCCTCCGAGCGGCTCAGGGCGGCGGCGACGATCGGGCAGCCCGCGGTGAAATCGCTGGTGACCAGGACCTCTCGCCAGATGCCGGGGAAGGCGGCCAGACAGGTGGCCAGATCCGCGCTGGCGGTGACCGCGCGCATCAGCGCGCTGTAGCCTTGGCCCGCGACCCGGGTCGCCTCGGCGATCAATTCCGCCTTGCCGCCGGGGAAGTTCAGATACACCGAACGCCGTGAGATACCGCTGTGCTCGAGCAGCTGGGCGATGCCCGTCCCGGCCACCCCGTTGCGGCGCATCAGTTCCATGGCACTGTCGATGAGCCGATCGCGGGCTCCCATATCCGACCCCTTTCCTGCACTGTCGACCACCAGCCTACCCTTGATGTATACCGATCGGTGTACTACCCTCCGAGTAAACCAGTCGGTCTACCTATCGGGTGGATCGCGCGGAAGGGAGTACGACCTTGGCCACCTTGACCGAACCCCTCCACCTCCCCTGCGGGCAGGTGCTGCCGAATCGCATCATGAAATCCGCTCTCAGCGAGGGGCTCGGCGATGCCGGGCTCGGTCCGGACGAGCGGCTCGAGCGGCTGTTCGGACGTTGGGGTACGGGCGGTTTCGGGCTCATCGTCACCGGCAATGTGATGATCGATCGCACGCAACTGGGCGAGCCGGGCAATGTGGCCATCGAGGACGAGCGGCACCTCGAGGAACTGACCCGCTGGGCCAAGGCGGGTAAGGACGGCGGCACCCCGGTGTGGGTGCAGCTGAATCACCCGGGGCGGCAGTCGAATCCGATCGCGTCGCGGCGTCGGCCGGTGGCCCCGTCGGCGATCGCGCTCGGCATTCCGGGCATGCCGACCCCCCGCGCGCTGACCGAGGCGGAGATCCTCGACATCATCGCCCGCTTCGCCACCGCGGCCCGGGTCGTGGAGACCGCGGGCTTCGACGGCGTGCAGATCCACGGCGCGCACGGCTATCTGGTCTCCCAGTTCCTCTCCCCGCTGGCCAATCGCCGCACCGACGACTGGGGCGGGGATCCGCAGCGGCGCTCGCGATTCGTGATCGAGGTCGCGCGCGCCATTCGCGGTGCGGTGAGCCCGGGTTTCGCGGTCGGCATCAAACTGAACTCGGCCGATTTCCAGCGCGGCGGCTTCACCGAGGACGAATCGCGCGCGGTGATCGAGCAATTGGCCGCCGAACGGCTCGACCTCATCGAAATAAGCGGCGGCAGTTACGAATCCCCCGCCATGATGGGCCGCTCGTCGAGCACCCGCTCGCGCGAGGCGTACTTCCTCGAGTACGCCGAGACCGTGCGCACCCTGGCGGCCGATGTCCCGCTCGCGGTGACCGGCGGCTTCCGGACGCGGTCGGTGATGGCCGAGGCGGTGGAATCGGGCTCCTGCGATGTGGTCGGCGTCGGCCGCCCGTCGGCGGTGATCACCGACGCGGCGGGTGATCTGCTCGCCGAACGCACCGACGCCCTACGGCCCCCGGCCATTTCGCTGGGCCTGCGCGGGCGGCTGGCTCAGGTGCGCACGGTCAAGGCGTTCGACGGCGCGCTGGATCTGCAGTGGCATACCGATCAGCTGCACCGGCTCGGCGCGGGGCTGGATCCGGATCCGGCACGCTCACCGTGGCGCACGGCCGTCACCATGGTGCGGCGCAATGGTTTGGACGCGTTCCGGCCCAAGCGCGCCCAGACCAGGCCCGACCGCAACGCCCGCAAATTCGCCATCGAGCGCGCGGTCGGCCGCTACATGGTCAATCCGGCGTTCCGCGCCCTGGATCGGGCGGGCGTGCGCTCGGCCTTCGCGACCGAACTCGAGACCATCGGCCGCAAATCCGGTCAGCCGCGCCGGGTGCCGGTCTCGGTGCTCTACGACGAGCTGGGCGCGTGGATCATCTGCCAGCACGGCCTGCGCTCGGGCTGGGGCAACAATGTGCGCGCCAATCCGGAAATCCGGCTGCGCCAAGGCGATCGGTGGCGCACCGGCCGCGCCGAACTGCGCCCCGACGACGATGTGGTCGCCCGCGCGCGGGCCTTCGCACCGCATCCGCGCCTGGCCCCGCTGACGGCCGCGGGTTTCGCCGCGCTGCAGACCACCCCGATCTCGGTGCGGGTGACCTTTACCGACAATCGGTAACACGTACGTAATTCCACGGATTCGCCGCGCTCACAGAACAAGCACTGTGACTGGTGACACAAATCGGAAACGCTCATGCCTGGTGGCCCGGCTTCTAGGCTGCCAGTGAGCCAACGGAGGTACCTATGACCGTCACCGAGCTGCCCTCCGCGGAACGCGCCACCGCCGCCGGACGTCACCCGGCGGAGCGCGGCTCGAACCCGGTGTCGATGATCGAACGAATGACGCTGATCCTCGACGCATTCGATGCCTCCACCCCCACGCTCACGCTGCTGGAGCTGGTTGACCGGACCGGACTGCCGCGCTCGACCGTGCATCGCATTCTGGACCAGATGATCCGGCTGCGCTGGCTGGCGCACTCCTCGGGCGGCTATCGGCTGGGAATGCGGACCCTCGAGCTGGGCGGACTTACCGCCGACCACAACGAGATCCGCGAGGCGGTCGGCCCACTGCTGCACGAATTGTCCCAGCGCACCGGCATGGTCGGCCATCTGGCGGTGCTCGACGGGCGCGATGTGGTGTATCTGGACAAGGCGGGCGGCCGCTTCGCCGCCGCCCTGCCCACCCGCCTCGGCGGCCGGATGCCCGCGCACGCAACGGCTCTGGGCAAGGCCATGCTGGCGGCGCTGGAACCCGATATCGCCGAGGCGGCCTTCCGTATCAGACTGCCGCGCCTGACCCAGCGCACCGTCTGCGAACCCGAGGCCCTGCAGCGCGAACTCGCCCAGATCCGCCAGCGCCAGGGCCTGGCCATCGACCGCGAGGAGGCCGTGCTCGGAATCGCCTGTGTCGCGGCGCCGTTGCGCGGTCGCGGCACCGCCCCGGCGGCGCTGTCGCTGTCGGGTCGGGCCGACGGGATGAGTTTCGACCGGCTCGCGCGGGTCGTACTCGAGGTATCGCACGAGGCCGGGCGCATGCTGTTCCCGCGCCGGGCGCGCTGGCGCTGACCGCTCAGCGCATATCCAGGTGCCGCAGCCGCGGCCAGAGCACCTTCCAGGAATCGCGGCGGTCGGTGCACAGCCACTGCTGCTGTTCCTCGTCGTCGTCGAAAAGCTTGCGGCAGGAAGCGAAGCGGTCGCGCAGTTCGTCCGGGGCCTTGCCGACATAGAGGGCGTCGCGGGCCGAATCCGGCGGCGGCGGGAAGTATCCGTAGCTGCGGTTGGTGCTGTACACCGGGGGCAGATCGTGGCCGTACACGTCGAGATAGGCTGCCACGATATAGGATTCGCCGACGACCACGGTACTGTCGCGCTCCCGCGGCGACAGTTGCCGATACGCCGTCATGGTCCGCCCGGCGATCTTCTCCCCCGGCCCGGGATCATCGGCCGATACCGAGACCACCAGCATTCCGGCGGCCGCCGCCACGCTCAGCACGCCCGCGGGCCAGACCGCCCAGCGCAATCGCCCGCCCGCCAGCCGACGCCGCTGGAATCCGATCGCGCCCGCCGCGAACAGAATTCCGTAGAGCCCGCCGAGATAATAGGGCCGTCCGTCGGTGGCGACGAAGAATACGTACAGCGCCACCGCCGTCACGCCCACGAAGCGATAGGCGCGCAATTCCCGCGCGCGCAACAACTGCCACAGCCCGTAGAGCGCCAGCACGGTACCCGCCACACCGGCCATGATGATCAGCGCGACCGCCACCCCCGGCCGTCCGCCGTAGAGCGCGGCCGCCTCCGAGGCCACCACCGGACCCATCCGCAGCTGCGGCCAGTCGTGACGGGCCTGCCACACCAGGGTCGGCAGCGCGATCAGCAGGGCCAGACCGGCTCCGGCCCACAGCATCGGCCGCCGGGCCAGCTCCCGGGGACCGAAGACCAGCGCGCTCACCCCGAGCATCACGCACAGCAGCAGTACCTGGAATTTGGTCTCCGCGGCGATCCCGACGACCAGCCCCAGCGCGAGCAGCAGCCGATCGTCGCGCACCCGCACCCAGCGCACGAGTAGCCACAACAGCAGCAGCCACTGCACCGGTTCCAGCGTGTAGGGCGTGAGCCAGTGCCCGGTCAGGGTCGCCCACAGCGCGGTGGCCTGTGCGAGCGCGGTGATGATCTGCGCGCGCCGATCCCCACCGAACTCCCGGGCGATCAGCGCCGCGACGAGCACCGCGGCCGCGGTCGCGAGAATCGCCGGAATTCGGATCACCACGGGCGAATCGGGCGCGAGCCAATCCAGCGCGGCCGCCAGCGCCGGGGCGATCGGCGGCTGATCGGCCGAACCCCAATCCAGGTGGTGTCGACCGATGGCGAGCATATAGGCCTCGTCGAACCAGTAGCCGCGGCCGAAGCCGCAGGCGAGATGGGCCAACGCCACGACGGCCGCGATCGCGATCACCGGCCGCGCCGCCAGGGCGGGCACGGCCGGGGCGGATGGGCGGGACTCTACCGGCGTCTGCACGTTCGACCTCCCAGGCTGGATCTGTCACCGGCCATGCTGCCCGGTCACAGAACCCCCGCACATCAGCCGCGGCGCGTGGCGTTCGTGCGACCTCTGGACGATCCCGCCGTCATCCCCGAGGACGATCCGGCTACCCGCGCCGAATCCGCGCGAGCCAGGCCGCGACGCGCACGGTGCCGTCGGCGGCGACCTGGAGGCTCTCGGGCTGTTCGGGCAGCGCCTCGGTGATCCGGCCGGAATACCGCGCCGGCGACAACTCCTCCAGTTCCCAACCGTCGGTGAAGGATTCACGGATCATGGTGTCGCTGATGCGCGGGCCGAAACCCGGTTCGACATCCGACAGCGCCAGCAGATGCAGTGTGCCGCCGGGCTTGCACAGCGTGTGCAGGCTGCGCACATAGGCGGCGCGGATCTCGGGATCGTCGAGGAATACGTGGAACAGCGCGCTGTCCACGATCGTGTCGAACAGGCCCAGGCGCGCCGCGTATTCCGGATCCGCGCCGACCCGGACCATATCGGCGACCTCGAATCGCGCGGTGGGCACGCCCTTTTCGGCCGCGTTGCGACCGGCGTAGGCGACCGCGCTGGGCGACAGGTCCACGCCCAGCACGTCGTAGCCGCGCTCGGTCAGCATGATGGTGTGCTCACCCGCGCCACAGCCCGGATCCAGCACCCGCCCGCCGATGCGGCCCTCCCTTTCGAGCGCCACGATCGCGGGCTGCGGCTCTCCGATCACCCACGGCGCGGTGTCGTTGTCGTAGACGGTGTTCCAGAACTCTGCGGTCTGTGTCATGGCTCCAGCGTGCTACCTCGAGCACGCTCGAGGTCAAGGAACTTGCGCACCCGCGCCGGCGACGCCCGTGACAGCCACGCGTCCTGCACTACTTCGCGCAGTTCGTCGAGGTCGAGCCGCCCGATATCGGCCCCGCGCAACAGCACCGACAGATGTCCGTCGAAATGCGCGGTGGTGAAGAACGGCGAATCCGGATCCTGTACCAGCGCCAGTTTGTCCGATTCCGAGGGCACCCAGAACATGATCACATCGGTATAGCGCTCGCCGGTCTCGGGATCGACGGCATCCGGTCGTGGCGAGCGGAAGAAGACGAACGATTTGCGTCCGACCTGATAGACCGGATTGCCCGCCGGGCCGGGCTCGATCGTGACATGCGGCATGGCCAGTGCCAGCTCGTGCACATCCGATACCCGCGCCCGCCGGGCCATCGAATCAGTCCGCCAAGCCCGCGAGCAGTTTGCGGGTGCGCGCGGCCGATTCGTCGCGGGTGAACAGCGCGCCCACGAATTCCGTTGCGCCCGAGGCGATGATCTCGTGGATGCGGGCCGCCACCTGATCCTCGGTGCCGACGATCGCCAGATCGGCGGGACCGGCCGCGCCCTCGCGATCCATCATGGCGCGATAGGACGGCAGCGAATCGTAGACCTCGAACGCCTTGGCCGCCTTGGCGCGGGCCCCTTCGACATCGTCGGTCACGCACACCGGCAGGGTGCACACCACGCGCGGGGCGGGCCGACCCGCCGCGGCGGCGGCCTCGGTGATAACCGGCGCGATATGCGAGCGAATGGTCGCCGGGCCGGTCATCCACAGCACGGTGCCGTCGGTCCGGCTGCCCGCCAGCTTCAGCATCGCCGGTCCCATCGCGGCCAGCAGCACCGGCACCGGGCCCTCATTGGGCACCTCGAGCGCCAGATTGGCGCGGATGGTCTCGCCGGTGAAGGATGCGGGCTCGCCCTCGAGCAGCGGCGAGAGCACCGACAGGTACTCCTTCATGTGCCGGGCGGGCTTGTCGAAGTCGTAGCCGTACATATTCTCGATGACGACCTTGTGCGACAGCCCGATACCCAGGCTCAACCGTCCCGGCCCGACGGCCAGTGCGGTGGTGCGGGCCTGCTGGGCGAGCGCGCCGGGGTGACGCGGGTAGGTCGGCACCACGCCGGTCCCCAGCTCGATGCCGGGCACCCGGCTACCGGCCACCGCGAAGGCGGTCAGCGCGTCCAGGCCGAAAATATGTGCCAGCCAGGCCGACTCGAAACCCTCGTCGGCGGCCTGCCGCAGATCGTCGGTCAGCCGAAGCAGGGCGTCCGGTCCGGTTGGTTGGTCGAGCATGATGCCGATGCGCACGGCGGGTGCCTCCTCATGATCTCGGTAATCCCATCCAGACTATGCCCGTCGCGCCGAAGCCCACTCACCGGGAATCGGGGTGACGATAGTGTTGTCAAACATGGCGCGGCGTGTCACCGGAAACCTTCCCGCCGAAGTCACCAGCTTCGTCGGCCGCCGCGACGAACTGGACTCCGCGCGGCGGCTGCTGGCCACCACGCGGGTGCTGACCCTGCTCGGTCCCGGCGGAGTGGGTAAGACCAGGCTGTCGCGGCAGGTGGGTGAGTTCGTCGCGCGTTCGTTCCCCGACGGGGTCTGGCTGGTGGAACTGGCCGATGTGCACGATCCGGAGCTGGTCACGCTGAGTCTGGTCGAGGCGCTGCACCTGCGCGACGACACCACCGCCCCGTTGCGGCGGCTCACCGAATTCCTGGCCGCCAAGCGGCTGCTGCTCATCGTGGACAACTGCGAACACCTCATCGACACCGTCGCGGCCCTGATCGAGCAGATCGTCGCGGCGACCGGCCGGGTCCGGGTACTGGCCACCAGCCGCGAGGTTCTCGGCATCCCGGGCGAACAGGTCATGCCCGTACCGCCGCTCCCGGTCGCCGTGCCCGACAGCGACGCGCTGCGACTGCTGGTCGAGCGCGCGACCGCGGCCAACCCCCGATTCGCCCGCACCCCGGCCAATCAGGACACCCTCGAGTCGATCTGCCGCCGCCTCGACGGCATCCCGCTGGCGCTCGAGCTGGCGGCCTTGCGTTTTCGCGTCTTCACCCCCGAACAGATCCTGGCCCGCCTGGACAACACCATGGAACTGCTGCGCGCCGGACCGCGCACCGCACCGCAGCGCCAGCAGACCATCGAGGGCGCGATCCGCTGGAGCTACGAACTGTGCTCACCCGCCGAACAGCAGCTGTGGCAGCAGCTTTCGGTCTTCGCGGGCGGTTTCGACATCGACGCGGCCGAGGCGGTGTGCGCACTGCCCCCGGGCGATCCGAGCGTGGTCGACGCGCTGACGGGCCTGGTCGACAAGTCGGTGCTCACCCTGCGCTACGAGGACGTCTCGGCCAGATATTCGATGCTGGAACCGATTCGGCAGTTCGGGCACGACCGACTGCTCGAATACGGCGACGAGATCGCGGTGCGCACCCGCCACCGCGCGCACTACCGGGCCCTGGCGCTGCGCGGCCAGCGGGCCTATCGCGGCGGCGAGGATGTGGCGTGGTTTCGCGAACTGAGCCGCGAACACGCGAATCTCCGCTCGGCGCTGCGGTTCTCCCTCACCGACGCGCCGGAGCTGGCGCTCGAGACCGCGACCGCGCTGCGGCCGTACTGGGAGCACTACCGCTTCCTGTCGGAGGGCTTTCGCTGGCTCACCGACGCCCTGGCCCGCTATCCGGATCCGACGCCGGTGCGGGCGCGGGCGCTGTCCTCGGCGGGCTCGCTGGCGGCCCTGCTGTCCGATCGCGAATCGGCGGACCGGCTGATGACCGAATGCGTCTCGCTGGCCACGGATCTGGACGCCGACGACATCATCGCCGAAACGCGCCTGGGCACGGCGCTGATCGCCTTCACCGACGGCGACACCGCCGGTGCGCTGGCCCGCTGCGAACAGGCGGCCGTCCTGGCCCGCGCGTGCGGGCGGGAGACCGTCGAAATGGACAGCCTCGCCTTCGGATTCATCTGCGCGACCGTCCTGGGCGAGGAGCGCGCCGCCACGATCGCGGCCGAATTCCTGGAATTGACCACGCGATACGATTCGCATCTGCTGGGCGGGCTGGCGCTGTGGGCGGTCGGCCTCGACCACTGGCGGCGCGGGGATCAGGACGCGGCCGCCGAATACATGGCGCGCGCGATCGAAATGCTGGCCCTGTTCGATCGCTGTGTGTGGTTGGCCTCGGCGTTCGAGGGCGTGGCGTGGTCGGACGCGGCGCGCGGTGATTTCGAACGCGCGGCCCGGCTGATGGGCGCGGCCCAGACCCTGCAGCGCAGTACGGTCCGGCTGGCGGACGCGATCATCTCCGCGGTCGGAGAGAAGGTGCGCGAACAGGTCCGGGATGCGCTGGGCGAGCGGGACTTCCGCGCCGCCTACGACAGCGGCGCGGCCCTACCGCTGCCCGCGGCCATCGATTACGCGCTCGGTCGCGAGACCGTACTGCCCGAGCCCGCGTCCGCCGCGCCGCGCCGCGCCGATACGGCCGCACTGGATGTGCTCACCCGGCGGGAAAAGGATGTCGCCCGCCTGGTCGCCGTGGGACACAGCAACAAGCGCATCGCCGCCGAACTGGTGATCTCGGTGCGCACCGCGGAAACCCACGTCGAGCACATTCTCACCAAACTCGGATTCACCTCGCGCACCCAGATCGCGGGCTGGGCCCGCGATCACGGCCTGCTCATTCCCCCGTGACGCCGTCGATGCGTTCGCGCAGCAGATCGGCATGCCCGTTGTGCCGGGCATACTCCTCGATCATGTGCAGGTAGATCCAGCGCAGGCTCAATACCTCCGCGGTACGCGGGTGGACGAAGGTGTGCTCGAGCGGCAACTCGGCCACGGCCTTGTCGCACGCCTCGAGCTCCGCGCGGAACGTCGCGACGGCGTATTCGGCATCGGCGTCACCCGCCTCGCGGAAGTCCGCGTCCGGATCCGCCTCCGTGCCATAGTGATACGGAATTTCCTCCCCGAGCGCCCGCTTACGGAACCAGGCGCGTTCGACATCGGTCAGATGCCGGATCAGCCCGAGCAGCGTCAGCTCCGACGGCTCGGCACTGCGCATTTTGAGTTGCTCGTCGCTGAGCCCCTCGCATTTGCGCAGCAAGGTCATCCGATGGTGATCCAACCACGACTGCAACATTGCCCGTTCGGCGCCTGTGCCGAGCGGTTCGGGCCGGTCGATCACCGGAACGATCCAGGTCATGGATTCGACTGTAGGCGACCGATTCCACCGTCTCATCCCAATTTTGCCGGTCGGTTACCGCAGGTGGACGATTCGGCGGATCCGACCGTAACGTTCGCGAATCGCAGCGCCCCCGCCGACGCCGTCGGCCGCGATCTCGCGCGCGGGCGGCGACGGCCATTCGGGTGGGTCAGCGGTGGCGGCCAGGGCCCAGGCGGCCTGGCGGGCCGCGCCCAGGGCGACATATTCGCGGGGTTCGGGAACCGTCACCGCGAGGCCGAAGATATCGCGCGCGACGGTGGCGACCAGCGGGCTGGCCGCGGCCCCGCCGATCAACAGCACGCGGCGGGGTTCGAGATCCAGCGCGCGCAGATGGTCCAGCGCGTCGGCGAGATTGCACAGCATGCCCTCGACGGCCGCGCGGGCCATATGCTCCGGTCGCATGGTGTCCGGGGTCAGACCGTGCAGCGTACCGGTCGCCTCCGGCAGATCGGGGGTGCGTTCGCCGGTCAGGTACGGCAGCAGGGTCAGGCCGTTCGCGCCCGGAACCGACCGGTTCGCAAGGGTTTCCAGTTCGTCGAGTCCGACGCCCAGCAGGGTCGCGGTATGTTCGAGAACGCGGGCGGCATTGAGCGTGCACACCAGCGGCAGATAGCCCCCGGTGGCATCGGCGAAGCCGTTGACGGCCCCGGTGGCGTCGGCCGAGGGGGCCGCGCTGCGGGTGAAGACGGTGCCGCTGGTTCCGAGCGAGACCACCACCTCACCATCGTCGAGCCCCAAACCCAGTGCGGCGGCGGCATTGTCACCGGTCCCGGCAGCCACCAGCACACCGTCGGGCGTATGCCCCGCCGCTTCGGCGGGCCCGAGCACCCGCGGCAGTTCCGGCAGTCTGCCCCGAAATGCCATGCGCACCAGATCGTCTCGATACCGCTGCTGGGCCGGTGACCAGTACCCGGTGCCCGAGGCGTCGCCGCGATCGGTGGTCGGCTCCACATCCGGTGTGCCGCCGCGCAATCGCCAGGTGAGATAGTCGTGCGGCAGCAACACCCGCGCGACCCGATCGGCATGGGCGGGTTCGTGGTCGGCCAGCCAGCGCAGCTTCGCGACGGTATGGGCGGCCAGCGGCACACTGCCGACCGCCTTCGCCCACTCCCCCGGCCCGCCCAGTTCCTCGACCAGGTCGGCCGCCGCGCCCGCCGAGCGAGTGTCGTTCCACAGCAGCGCGTCCCGCACCGGCCGCCCCCGCTCGTCCAGAGTCACCAGCCCGTGCTGCTGGGCGGCCACCGCGATCGCCGCGACCCCGTCGAGCAGTCCGTCGGCGGCCGCGAGCCAGGCGTCCCACCACGCCCGCGCGGGCACCTCGGTACCGTCGGGATGCGCGAACCTGGCCTGCCGCACGATCTTTCCGGTGTCGGCCTCGCAGACCACGACCTTGCAGGACTGGGTCGAGCTATCGATCCCCGCGACCAGCATCAGGGCCGCCCCGCCGGCAGAATCTGGATCTTGCGTCCGCTGCCGGAGCGGAATGTGCGCAGCGCCTCGTCGAATTCGGTGAGCGCGAAGTCGTGGGTGATCATGGTGTCGGCGTCCACGACCCCCTCGCCCAGCAGATCCACCGCCCGCCCGAAACTGTGCAGTACGGCCATCGAGCCGACGATGGTGATCTCGTCGTTGTAGATCCGAAACGGCGACACCGCCGCCCGATCCTGCGCCGCGGCCACGCCGAACTGCTGGAAGGTGCCCCCGCGCCGGACTCGCGCCAGCCCGTCCTCGATGGCCGGGATCGCGCCGGTGCAGTCGATGACGATCTCCCAGCCCTCGGGCCGGTCCAAGTCGTCGGCCGAGGTCGAGGCCGCGTCGGCCCCCAGGATCCGCGCCACCTCGAGCCGTCCGGCATTGAGGTCGATCACCGATACCGACGCCGCCCCGGCCGCGGTGGCCAACTGGAGCATCAGCAATCCCATCGTGCCCGCGCCATAGATCAGATAGTGCGAACCCAATTGCCGTGGCAGCACGTCGAATCCGTGCACCGCGCACGACAGTGGCTCCACCAGCGCCCCGTGCGCGGCCGAGACATGCCCGGGCAGCCGATGACAGTTGGCCGCGGGCACCGCGACGTATTCGGCCATCGCACCGTCGACGGTGTCGCCGATCGCACCCCAGTTGTCGCACAGATTGCCCCGCCCGATCGCGCAGTAGTGGCAGCGTCCACAGAACAGCGACGGATCCACGGCCACCCGATCGCCCACCCGCACGCCCGCGGCCTCCCTGCCGACGGCTACCACCTCCCCGGCGAATTCGTGTCCGGGCACGATCGGATACGGGGTGGGCGGGAATTCGCCCTCGACGATGTGCACGTCGGTACCGCAGATGCCGACCGCCCCGACCCGCACCACCGCCTCCGCCGGGCCCGGGCTCGGATCGGGTACCGACTCGACCGAGAACCGTCCGGGCTTATCGATCACCAAGGCACGCATCTGTCCACCATGCCCGATCCGGTTCAGCGTCGGGCGGTGACCAGGCGGTTTCGATACCAGAATGCGGTCGAACCCAGCACCGCGTCCTCGAGCGGTAGATAGCGGCCGTTGGAACCCCAGCCCAGCGCCTGAATGGTGACCCGCATACTGCGCTGAAAGCAGATCGGATCGCGCACATGCCAGCGGAACATGCCGAAGCGCTGCTGAGGCTGATAGATCTGATCCGGCGGCAACGCCTGTACGAAGCCCAGATACGGGGTCGAGTACATGCGGTAGCGGCCGTCGCGGTCGAAGTTCCACGCGCCGCCGAAGTAGTCCTCGGTGCCGGTGCCGCAGATGGTCGGGAATTCGGTGTCGCCGTCGAAGTAGAACTTCATCTCGCCCTCGCCCCACCAGCCCGGGGCGTTCGGCTGCATCGACAGATAGGTGCCGACGTAACGACCCGGCCCGGGAACGTCGTCGAGGATGGTGTGAATGGCCGGATGGCCCAGCGGATCGACATAGCGCCACCGCGCCTGCAGATAGCCCGCCTCCCGCGGCACATCCTCCTCGAGATAGGTCACCTGGTAGTAGACCGGCACGGTGTGATCGGACCCGTTGGTCAGCTCGATGCGGGCGTGCGCGCGAAACGGCATGGGCCAGTAGCTGTTCAGCCCGCCCGCGGGCGCGACCACGATCATCTCGGAGTCCACCAGCGCCAGCTGATCCCAGGCATTGCAGAAGAACGAGCCCAGCGGCACATCGATCGCCGGTTCGGTATCGCTGTCCCAGAATACCCGCAGGGTGATCTGCTGCAGCACCGAGCGGTCGGTGGTCAGCCAGAAGTGCCGAATGATGCCCGGTCCGGTGATATCGGCGAGGACGGCCGTCTGCCCCGAATCCACCAGGATCGACGGTGACACCTTCCAGCCGATGCCCAGATCGCGCGCCGCGTCCGCACCCGTTCCGGTGGTCGCGCGGCCGCCCTGGCCGGGTGCGCCGGTGAAGTTCTCCGCGCTGATCGAACGGGTACGTGCCTGATCGAGCCGCCATATCTCGTGCACCATCCCGATTTTGGCACGCGACCCGCCGCTTCGGAGCCGGATCGGAGTCGAGCCCCGATTTCGGCCGGTCGGCGGGTGCACGATGGAGGGGTGACGACCGACGGGCACGAGATCGCCGGACAATTGGTGCGCGAGCTGTTCCCCGAGGCCCGGGCGGCCTGGCTGGGCGGCAGCACGGTGCGCGGAACCGCCACGGCCACATCGGATCTGGACATCACCGTCCTGCTGTCCGGACCGCCCGCGCCGTATCGGGAATCGCTGCACTACAACGGCTGGCCGGTCGAGCTGTTCGTGCAGACCGAGGCGTCGCTGGCGCATTTCTGCGGCCGCGAGATCGGACGCCGCAAACCGAGCACGCTGCGATTGATCGGCGAATCGGTGATCCTGGTGGACGGTGACGGCAGCGGCGCGCGGCTGCGCGAGATCAGCCGCCATCGGCTGACCGCCGGGCCGGAGCCGTTGAGCGGCAGGGAATTACGCGCGGCCCGCTATCTGCTCACCGATATGCTCGACGATCTGATCGGCGCGAGCCACGCCGACGAGCGGCTGCTGCTGGCCGCCCGGCTGTGGCAGCACGCGGCGGATCTGCTGCTGGTCGGCCATCGCCGCTGGACCGGCAGCGGCAAACATCTGCTGCGCGAACTGGCCGCCTTCGATCTCGATCACGGCACCGATCACGGCCGGGAGTTGGCCCATGCCGTGCGCTCGGTCGCCGCGGGCGCGGACGAGCCGATGATCGCGGCGGTCACCCGGGTGCTGGATCTGTTCGCCGGCAGGCTTTTCGACGGATATCGGCTCGACGGTCCCTCCGGCGAGCCGACCCGAGTGGTCCGCACCGATCATGGTGACTAGCGTGCGCATCGTGACTTCTCTCGACACCACGGTCGTGCGCGGGGCATTGCTCGAGGAGACCGACCGTCTGGCCGAGCTCTACCTCGGCTCCGATCCGGCCACACCGATCCCCACCTGCCCGGACTGGACGCTGGCCAATCTGGTCGCCCATGTCGGCGGCGGGCACCGCTGGGCCGCCGCCATGATCACCGACCGCGCCACCGAAGCATTGGATTTCGCACAGGTTCCCGACATCCGCCGCCCGCGCGATGTCACCGAGGCCGCGGCCTGGCTGCGCGAGAGCGCGCGCGTGGTGACCGACGCCGTGGAGGCCGTCGGACCGGAAGTGCCTGTCTGGACGCCGTTTTCGCAGCCGCGCCCGAGTCAGTGGTGGGAGCGCCGCCGCCTGCACGAGGCGACCGGCCATCGCGCCGACGCGCTGCTGGCCCTGGGCCGCGAGGTGGATCTGGATCCCGCCCTCGCCGCCGACGGCATTTCCGAATTGCTCGGTCTCATGACAATGGGTTCGCCGCGGTTCCCACCGCCGCTGGAGGCCGGGCACACCCTGTCGCTGCACGCCACCGACGACGCCGACCACTGGCGAATCCGCCGGTCCGACAGCGTGATCGCCTGGGACGACGACATCGCACCGACCACCGTCGGGGTCGAGGCGACGGCCACGGATCTGTATCTGGTGCTGCTGCGGCGGATTCCGGCCGAGCAACCGCGTGTGCGCGTCACCGGCGATCCGGCGGTTCTTTCGACCTGGCTGGCGCGCACCGCGTTCTGAGCTCAGCCCAGGACGACCTCGTGGCGACCGGTCCGGTGCGAGCGCCGATACTCACTCGGCGCGATACCGACCTCGCGGCCGAAATGCGCCCGCAGATTGGCGGCGCTGCCCAGCCCGCAGCGCTGCGCTACGGCATCGATCGGAATATCGCTGGCCTCCAGCAACTCCCGCGCTCGGATGATGCGCTGGGACAGCAGCCAGCGCAGTGGGGTGGCGCCGAGCTCGGCGTGGAACCGCCGAGCCAGGGTGCGCTCGCTCATTCCCGCCTGCCTGGCGAGATCGCCCACGGTCAAAGGCTTTTCGAGACAGCCGAGCGCCCACTGCAGGGTCGCGGCCAGACCGGGATCGGCCGGGTCGGCGGGCATCGGCGAGCGTACGTACTGCGCCTGGCCGCCCGCGCGATGCGGCGGTACGACCAGGGCGCGGGCCGCGGCATTGGCGACCTGAGAGCCGAGATCCTTGCGAATCAGGTGCAGGCACAGATCCATTCCGGCCATGGTGCCCGCGCTGGTGAGGATGCGGCCGTCGTCGATGTAGAGGACGCGGGGGTCGAGATCCATATCGGGATGGCGATCCAGCAGCGCCTCGACGTGGCGCCAGTGCGTGGTCATCCGCCGCCCGGCCAGCAGTCCGGCCTCGGCGAGTACGAACGCGCCCGAGCACAGCGCCGCCACCCGCGCCCCGGCCTCGTAGGCGGCCCGCACCGCCTCGACCAGATCCGGGGGCGGCGGCTGCCGCACATCGGGGGTGGCCGGGACGATGACGGTATCGGCGGTGATCAGATCGTCGTAGTCGTAATCGGTGAGCGTGACGAACGGGTCGCGCAGGGTCGCGTGACGAACCCCGCGCGGTCCGCACATGCGGAACTCGTACCAGCACGCCGGATCCACGCCCACCGGCGGTTCGGCGAAAACCTGGTACGGAATGGCCACTTCGAAGATTGGCTGCCCCGGCGCGACGGCGACCGCGACGGTGCCCGGATGCCTCTCGGTCATGTCAGAAATCTAGCGCATATTGGCAAATCTGCCACTCGAAGCGGCGATCTCGTGACCGGATAGTTGCCACCATGACCATTACCGCCACCGCCTCGACCACTGCTCCCGACACTCGATCGTCGCGCCGATGGCGGGTGCTGGCGGTCGCGGGCATCGCGCAATTCCTCGCGATCCTGGATCTGTTCGCGGTCACCGTGGCCTTTCCGACGCTGCAGACCTCCTTCGGCCACGCCTCGGCCGGTGCGGTCTCCTGGGTGCTCAACGCCTACACGATCGTGATGGCCGCACTCCTGGTCCCCGCGGGCCGCCTCGCCGACGACACGGGGCGCAAACGCGGCTTCCTGATCGGCATCGCGCTGTTCGGGGTGGCGTCGCTGGCCTGCGGGCTGGCCCCGAATCTGGTGGCGCTCATCGCCGCCCGGATCGTGCAGGCGGCCGCGGCCGCCCTGCTGGTGCCGACCGGATTGGGATTGGTGCTGCCCTGCTTCGAGATTCGTCGGCATCCGACCGTGATGGGAATCTGGACCGCGATCGCGGCGGCGGGGGCCGGGGGCGGGCCGGTGATCGGCGGGCTACTGCTGCAGGCCGGCTGGCGCTGGATCTTCCTGCTCAATATTCCGTTCACCGTCGCGGCGTTCGTCTTCGGCGTGCGGGTACTGCCCGATATCCGCCGCTACGCCGGGCGCACCCTCGACCTGTTCGGCGCGGCACTGATTCTCGGCGCCACCGCGGCGCTCACCACGGTGTTCGTCCAGGGTTCGGAATGGGGTTACGCCTCGCCCGCGACGCTGTCGAGCCTGGCCGCGGCGGCACTGCTCGCGGCGGTGTTCGCTTGGCACGTGCGGCGGCATCCGGATCCGGTGGTGAGCCCGGTCGTGCTGCGCCACCGCATGTTTCGCATCGCCTTCGTCGGGGTGTTCTGCTACTACCTGGCTTTCGCGGCCCTGATCCTCGCGGCCACTCTGTTCCTCACTCACCAGTGGCACTACTCGCAGGTGCGGGTGAGCCTGGCCATCGCCCCGATCGGCCTGAGCTGCCTGCTGTCCTCACCCCTGTCGGGCCGCGTGGTCGCCCGCATCGGGGCCCGCGCCTCGGCCGCCCTCGGCGGGATGACCATCGCCGCGGGCGCGCTGTGGTGGATCGTGCTGTCCGCCCACAGCGCCTCCTACGCCCTGGCCTTCCTGCCCGGCGCGATCCTGGCGGGCGTGAGCACCTCACTGCTGCAGCCCCCGCTGTTCGGCGCCTCGGCGCTACTGCCCGCCGAACAGCTCTCGCTGGGTTCGGGAATGCTGATGATGGCCCGTCAGACCAGTTCCGCTCTCGGCGTCGCGATCCTGACCGCGATCCTCGCGGGTGCGGCCGTCCCGGGGCTGTCCGACTACCGGGCAGGCTGGTACTACATGGCCGCCACCGGCCTGCTGGCCGCCGTCGCGGGTTGGGCCTTTCACGAAAAGCCCACTGCCCACGCGTGATTCAACGCAGACGAAGCCCGGGCCAGCCGTAGGCGGAGCCCCCCGCGGCCAGCCCGGCCGTCGGGGCGGGCCCGGTCGGGGCCGGGTCGGCGAGCGGATCGGTGAAACCCGGGATCTGCTCCTGCAGTTCGCGGCGAACGGCGTCCATATCCAGCCACATGATCTGCTGGATCAGATCCTCCAGCTGGGCGGCGGTCTGGAAGCCGGGGTTCGAGTACACCATCAAACCGCCGCGGAAGGCCTGCAGCGTGGGCAGGCTGGTGATCTGGGCGGCCGCCGCCAAGCCGGTCTCGGCCTCGGCGTCGACGGTGCCGTGCACGATATCGCGGTGCTGATTCGACGACTCCTCGAAGATCGGGGCGAATCGGTCGCACCAGCCACACCAATCGGCCCAGTAGTCGACCAGCACGATGGCCCCGCTGGCCACTGTCCGCTGGAAGGTCTGCTCGGTCAATACCTGCGTGGACATGTTTCGAATTATCCACGAATCGGTGTGTCGCGTCAGCGAGCCGCCAGGCGCTGCTGGTCGGCCAGGAAGTGGGCGGTCTCGCGGGTGGATTCGTAGAGCCGCCGATAGTGCCGGTAGAACTCGTCGTAGACGGCGGTGTGCGCGGGTTCGGGCGTCACGCTCGCGACCACCGGATTCCACTCGGTGGTGGTCACACCGCTCGCCTCGGCCGCCAGCAGCGCGTCACCCAGGCAGGCGCCGACGGTCTCGGCCGGAAGCTGCTGCGGCAGACCGGTGATATCGGAGACGATCCGCGTCCACAACCCGCCCTTGGTCCCGCCGCCGACCGCGACCAGCCGCCGCGCCCCGCCCCCGGCCGCGGCCATCGCCTCGAGATTGTGCCGCACCCCGTAACCGATCCCCTCGAGCGCGGCCCGATAGATCTCGGCGCGCTCGTGTCCGAGGGTCAGCCCCGCCAGCAGCCCGCGGGCGTCGGGATCGAACAGCGGCGTGCGCTCACCGGCGAAGTACGGCAGCAGAATCAGGCCGCGGCTGCCTACCGGCACCGCGTCGGCCTCGCGCACCAGATCCGCGAACTCACCCCCGACCAGCCGCCGCAGCCAGTCGGTCACCGCACCGGAGGTGGCCATTCCCGCGGCGAGAGTGTATGTGCCGGGCCAGGTTCCACACGTGCCCCACAGTCCCGAATGCGGCCGGGGATCGGTGAGCACCTGCACCAGGAACATGGTGGTGCCGTACATGACCATGGCGTCGCCGGGCGCGCGCACCCCGACGCTGGCGGCCTCGGCCCACGCGTCGATGGTTCCGGTGGTGACCGGCAGGCCCTCCGGAAGTCCGGTGGCCGCGGCCGCCGCTCGCGTCACCCGCCCGACGATCTCGGTGGGCCAGGCCAATTCGGGCAGCGGCAGGCCCGGCGCGACGGATTGCGCCCAGTCCGTGGACCATTCGCGCCGATGCAGGTCGTACATGGGCACGCACTGACTGGCCGACTGATGATCGAGCACATACCGTCCGGTGAGCCGGTGCACCAGAAACGAACTGGCCATCAACAGCATTCGCGTGCGCTCGTACACCCGCGATTCGTGCCGCGCCAGCCAGCGCAGCTTCGGCCCGACGGCCTGGCTCGTGAGCGGCGAACCGGCCCGACGCAACACCTCTTCCGCCCCGAGTTCGGAGTTCAGCTCGGCGATTTCGGCGGTCGCGCGGGTGTCGACGCCGTAGAGGATCGCGGGCCGCAGCGGATCGCCGCGCTCGTCGGCGGGCAGCAGACACGGACCGATACCGCTCACCGCGAGCGCGCCCAGCGCGGCCCGATCCTCGTCGGTGCGCACCAGTTCGCCGATCAGCCCCACGAACTCCGACCACCACACCGTTTCCGCATCGTGCTCGACCCATCCCGGATGCGGTGTCGAGACCCCGTGTGCCCGTTCGGCTCTGGCGACGATTCGGCCGTCCTGGTCGACCAGCACACCCTTGGAACTGGACGTGCCGATGTCGATACCGAGAAACATCACCACACCAGCATCCCTCACCGATCGAAGATCAAGGGCGCGATCGACACACCTCCCTGCCCCCAACCCGCGCTGGTGATCCACAATGTGCCGCAGTCCTCGACGATCTCCGCCGCGTGCGAGGCGATATGCCCGACCTGATCCTCGATTCGGAACGCCAGCGGATCGTCGCTGCGGAACACATCGGTGCCCACATAATCCGGCCGCGGACCGATGAACAGATACCACCCGTCGTCGTGCGGCAGCACGAACGGCGATTCGGTGGGCCCGCCGAAGGTCCCCGCGCTGGGATCGGTGTAGGCGATCTCGCGCTCACTCCACTCCACCAGATCGGCGCTGGTCCGATAGGCGACAATATGATTGCCGCCGCCGGGTTCGGCGGTCGCGCAGTAGTACATGACCCACTGCTCCCCGACGCGCAGCACCATCGGATCACGGGCGTCGTAGCCGTCCACGAACAACGGGCCGCCGGGATGACGCCGCCAGTCGCACAGATCGGTGGAGACGGCGAGATTGATCGCGGCGGCGGTCCGGTCGACGCCGCCACCGGCGTAGAACATGTAGTACAGCTCGCCGTCGTGCACGACATGCGGGGCCCACAGATGGGTTTCGCCGTAGGAGTGATCGACCACCAGCGCGGGCGCGCGCTTGGTCCACGGGCCGAACAGCTCATCGGCCGTGGCGTGGGCGAATTCGATCTCGTTCTCCGGATCGGCCGGTTCCGGATGGGTGATGCCGAACAGATGCCACTGCCCGTCCGCGGCTCGAATCACGGTGTGGTCGTTGATATACCACTCGCGCACCTCCCCCACGCTCGGATCGTAGATGCGCTGGAACGACCCCGAGGTTACGTTCATACCGTCACCGTGCCCGTTCACCCCCGCCGGTTCCGTGACGACACGCCGGGTGCCCGAAATCACCGATGATTCCCGCGAACCGGGTTATCCCTCCAGTATGGGCCGACATCCCCAGCGCACGCCGTTCTACGGCGTGCTCATGCTCCTCGTGGCCATGCTCGGCGGCTTCGCGGTCCAGCAGCTGCCGCATCCGGCGCTGCGCGTGCTCGGCTATATCGCGCTGGTGGCGATCGGTCTGGTGGGTTTCGTCCTGACCTTCCGCGACTACTCCTGAGCGCACGCCTCGGCGCGATCGCGCAGCAGCGAGCGCTCGGCGTCGTTGGCGGTCAGCTCCGCCGCGCGCGCGAATGCCGCCCGTGCCTGCGCCGAGCGCCCGAGCCGCGCGAGCAGATCCGCGCGCACGGCGTGCAGCGGGTGATATCCGTCCAGGGTGCCGGTGGCCGCGACCGCGTCGACGAGTTCCAGCCCCGCCGCGGGCCCGTGCACCATCGCGATCGCCACCGCCCGGTTCAGTTCCACGATCGGCGACGGAAAGCGCTGGGCCAGTTGCGCGTACAGGCCCGCGATGCGACGCCAGTCGGTCTCCTCGGCGGTGGCGGCCATCGCGTGCACGGCCGCGATCGCCGCCTGCAGCGCGTAGGTCCCCGGCAGCACATCGCGTTCCCGAGCGCGGGCGTGGGCCCGGCCCAGGGCCGCGAAGCCGCGCCGCACGAGCAGCCGATCCCATCGGGTGCGGTCCTGATCCGGTAGCAGCACAAGGCGATTCGCCTCGTCGCTGCGGGCGCGGATGCGCGAGGCCTGCAATTCCAGCAGCGCGCACAGCCCGTGTACCTCGGGTTCGCCGGGTAGTAGCCCGCCGAGGATGCGGCTCAGGCGCAGGGCGTCCTCGCAGAGTTCGACCCGCACCCAGTCCCGGCCCGACGTCGCGGCATAACCCTCGTTGAAGATCAGGTAGATCACCTCGAGCACCGCCGTCAATCGACCGGCCAGTTCATCGCTGCCCGGCACCTCGTACGGCAGCCCTTCAGCCCTGATCACCCGCTTGGCCCGCACGATCCGTTGCGACACAGTCGCTTTGGGAACCACATAGGCCCGTGCGATCTCCTCGGCGGTCAGGCCGCCGACCATCCGCAGCGTCAATGTCACCTGGGCCTGCCGCGACAGCGCCGGATGGCAGGCGGTGAACACCATTCGCAGCAGATCGTCGGTGATTCCCGAGTCGATCTCCGAATCCCGTGCGCCACCATGCTGTTCGGTGAGCAGATCGTGCCCGAGCAGGGGCAGTTTGCGCGCGAAGGTCACATCGCGGCGGATCCGGTCCACGGCGCGGCGCTTGGCCACGCGCATGAGCCAGCCGCCCGGATTCGCCGGAATCCCTTCGCGCGGCCACTGTTCCAGGGCAGCCACGAGGGCGTCCTGGGCCAGTTCCTCGGCGGTGTCGATATCACCGGCCAACCGGGTCAGTCCCGCCACCAGCTGCGGCCATTCGATCCGCCACGCCGCCTCGACCGCCCGATGCTCGGCACTCATCCGCGGTTCGGACTCATCCGTGGTCCAGCTCGCGGATCTCGAGTTCCATCTCCCAGTCCGGTCCGTGCACGCGCAGGAACCGCGAGGCCCATTCCACCGCCTCGTCGCGCGAGCGCGTCTGCAGCAGGAAGTAGCCCCCGATGATCTCCTTCGATTCGGTGAACGGCCCGTCCAGCACGGTCTGCTCTCCGCCGGCGAGCCGCAGCCGGGTGGCCTCCTCGATGGGCCGCAGCCCGGCGGTGTCGAGCAGTACGCCCGCCTTGGTCATCTCCTCGATGAGATTGCCCATCTCCACTTCCAGCCGCGGGTCCGGGCCCTGGACGGGTGCGGTGGCCGGATCGATCCGGATCAGCATCAGATAGCGCATGATGAGATCCTCCTCTACCGCTCGACCCGATAGCGCAGGTAGACCGCGCCGGATTCGAAACTCTTCGATTCGACCAGATCCAGCTCGAGCGCCGACTTGTCCGGGAACAGCGGCGTCCCGGACCCGATCACCACCGGATGCACGATGATCCGGAACTCATCGATCAGTCCGAGTTGGAGGCACGAGTGCACCAGTTTCGGGCTGGCGTAAATCGACATCGTGCCGCCCGGTCGCGCCTTCAGCGCGGCGAACTCATCGGCCAGATCGCCGCGGATCAGCCGCGTGTTCTGCCATTCGGCTGCTTCCAGCGTGGTGGAGCAGACGATCTTGTCCACGGCGTTCACCCATTCGGCGTGGGCGCGTTCATGTCCCGAGGTCTCCGCGGTGGGCAGCCCGCTCCAGTATTCGTACATGCCCAGATAGGTCGCGCGGCCGTAGACCGCGGTATCGACATCGGCTCGGATGTGCTCGTCGCCGTAGGCGGCGAGTTCGTCGCTGTAGGCGCGGAAGGTCCATTCGAACCCCATCCCCTGCCCCGACGACACATATCCGTCCGCTGTGACGTGCTCCAAAGCCACCAATTTCCGCATGGGCTCATCCTCTCGGTCTCCAGGCCGTTTTCGGCCTCTCACCTGACCGTCGAACGAGCCCACGCGGAATCGACATCACTTCACCGAAATTTTCACCGTCGCCGTTTTCGTGGTGGCCGGGAGCTTGGTCGTATCGACCGCGAGGATCTCCCCGGTGTCCTGGGTACCGTTGGGCAGGGTCTTGGCCTTCAGGCCGAACGGCGGATTGTCCCCGGTGATTCCGGCCAGGCCGAAGTCGCTGTCGTTGGAGATGTAGAGGGTCTTGCCGCCGTCGCGGGTGGCCACGCCCTCGATCTTGTCGTGGCCGAAGAAGGTCCCGTCGGCGGCGAGCTTGTCGACCAGTCCGGCCAGATCCAGATTCGACTTCTTGGCCACCGGCGTGATCCCGGCGCGTCGCAGGGCGGCGACGCCGTCGGCGGTCGACACCGCGCCGACGTAGACCTCGAGCGGTTTACCGTCGACCAGCAGGCCGAGTTTGGGGTCGTAATGCGCGTCGGGCACGCTCGACCGGGGCCCGACATCGGTCGCGCCGGACAGGTCGATGGTCCACAGCTTCTTGTTCGCCTTGGGCGCGAGTTTGCCGTCGCGCTCGTCGACCACGAAGGTGTTCGCCCCGGTCGCGGTGATCTCCGAGACCGCGAGCTGGCTCTTGGGATCCTCGAGCGGATAGACGAACTCCCGCACCGCCTTGTTCGCCAGATCCACCGTCACGATCCGGGTCATCGGCACCTCGCGCGCCGAACCCGCGCCGGGGGCCTGCAGACCGCTCTGGATCACACCCACCAGCGTCTTGCCGTCGGGGGTGACGGTGAGGCCCTCCATGCCCTGATTCGGGGTGCGCAGCGAAAGTTCCTGGGGCAGGCCGTTACCCGGCGCGAGCCGCTCGATCTCGGTGCCGCTCGCATCGAAATGCACCAGGAACGGGCCGTATTCGTCGCTGATCCAGAAGGTGCCGTCCGCCAGCGCGACCAGGCCCTCGGTGTCCAGGCCGTGATCGGTGGGCGGCAGCGGATTGCCGTCCAGACCGCGCATGGTCTCTCCCGTCGGCGCGGAGGTGTCGACCAGGCCGTTGAACCTGACGCCCGCCTTGTTCTTCAGCTCGATGGTCGATTCCAGGGTGGCCTTGGTCCCGGCCAGTTTGAACTTGCCGATCTTGGGCGTGAAATCCGGTGTGGGGGTGATCTTCTCGTTCTTCTTCGGCCCGTCGGCGTTCGGTCCGCGATCGGTCAGGCCGTAGAACTCGTCGGACGAACCCGGCACCGGCGTGAAGGCCGAGCCGAAACCGCTGGCCTGCACCGTGATTCCGCCGTACTGTCCGAGCGGCGGAATATCGGTGGTGTAGAGCCGCACGGCGTCGGTGGTGGTGACGGTGAGGGTGTCGTCACCGGTGTATCCGGCCTGCGGGGTGTAGACGTACGAGCCGTCGCCGCGTCGTTCGAGCTTGCCGTGCCGCGGGGCGCTCACGCCCACGGCCGCGGTGCCGCCGGTCTGCTTCAGCAGCTCGTCCGCGCTGATGACCAGCGGATGGCCCTTGTCGGTGCGCAGCCCCTGCGCGTCGCCCCCGGACGAACAGGCGGCCGCCGCGCCCACCGCGGCGGCGAGAACGACGAAACTGATACGGCGATTTACACTCACTCGCGCTGTCTATCGTGGCCAGGCGACGCCCGGACGACCGGCCGGTGAACATCGCGAACGATTACTTCTTGACGGAAATGCCCTGATTCGCTTGGCTGCTGGTTGATGAAAATCGCAGCCTTGCCGCGGCTCGCAGCCTTGCTCGCCGCCGCCTTCTCACTCGTCGTTCCCGCCAATTGCGCCGCCCAGCCCAACGCGGTCGTCCTACCGCCGCGCGGTGCGGGCGTCGACTACCAGATCGGCGGCCCGTACGCCCCGCCCGAGGGCGTGCGTATCGTCACTCGCGATCACAAGGTCGCACCCGCCGATGGGCTCTACAACATCTGCTATGTCAATGCCTTCCAGACCCAACCGGGCGGGGAGGACCAGTGGGACCCGGACCTGCTGCTGCGCGACGCCGACGGCCGGCCCGTCGTCGACGAGAAGTGGGGCGAGACCCTGCTCGACATCCGCACCGTGGACAAGCAGACCCGCATCGCCGACAAGGTGAACGGCTGGATCGACGAATGCGCCGCCGAGCGCTATCAGGCCGTCGAACTCGACAACTACGACAGCTACGACCGCTCGAAGAAACTGCTCACCACCGATCAGGCGCAGTCCTATATACGCCGCCTGTCCGGCCACGCCCACGACAAGGGTCTGGCCGTGGCGCAGAAGAACGCCGCCGAACTGTCGAACAACCACGCCCGCAACGGCCTGGACTTCGCCGTCGCCGAACAGTGCGGCGACACCGGGGAGTGCGGCGACTACGTGACCGCCTTCTCCGACAATGTCATCGATGTCGAATACACCGACGCGGGCCTCGCGGCGGCGTGCGAGCAGGTCGGATCGCGGATCAGCATCGTGCAGCGCGATGAGGACGTGGTTCCCGCGGGCGCGAGCGGCTACCTGCGCCGCACCTGCTGATCAGCCCGCGACACCGCGGTATTCGCGTTCGGTTCGCGTCACCAGCTCGGCCACGGGCGATACGTCGCGCACGCCGCTCGCGGAATGTCCGGCGCTGAAGAAGTTCCGCCACGGACTCGACGAAACTCGCGATATCGGCGAAGACCAGGGTGCCGACCCCGTGCGACTCATCGACGACCGGCGCGGGGGATCCGACCGAGGTGATCACCAACTCGGTCGGCTGCTCGCACAGCACGGCCAGATCCGCGCGCATCCGGCTGTTGGTGCGGTGCACGATCAGATTCGCCGCGACCGCCCGCGCGCCGGATGTGAATCTCGGTGAGCCATCGGGCCAATTCGTCGCTGGTACGGGCATTGGCGGTCGGAAACGCCCCGACGACGCCCGCCTCCGCCGCGGCGATCCGGACCCGACACCAGGAACATCGGCGCGGCGATCAGCGGCAGGGTCAGGCGGCCGCGGAGTTCCTCGAAAGTGCTCATGCGCCTATCTCATCCGAATCACGGGTCGATACGCCATCCAAGATCGTATGGGCAACCCGGGCGGAGTTGTCCCACATCGGCATATGACCGCAGTCGCGCCTCGACCCTCTGCGCCGCCTCGACTCCCCCGAGCTGTACACGGACACGCTGCGCCGCTATCTCGACAACGGCCAGCACATCGAATCCACGGCCCGCGAACTGATCGTCCACCCCAACACCGTTCGCTACCGCATCGACCGTTTCCGCGCCGTCACCAACGCTGACCCCCGCAAACCGGTTGTCGCCCTGGAGCTCTGGTGGGCCCTGCAACGCGCGCGCCTGCATCGGGACCGGTGAGCGCGGGCAGGTCGTAGAATTCTCGGATCATGGGCATGTTCTCTGCGTTCGAGGGCCTCGAGGTGGAGCAGGTCCGAGTTTCGTGGTCGCTTCGGCTCGTGTTCGAGGTGGGCTCGGCCGGGGCGGCGGCGACCTTCGTCGACCTCGCCAACTTCATGTTCACCGATGCCGAGGGCTGTAAGTCGGAGGTGAGTGTCGAGCAGGATCCGAGCACCGCGGCGCCGGTGCTCGGTCTGCTGCATCACCGGGTGTCCGGAGCCCGGGTCGATCAGTGGGAGCTGGAATTCGCCTTCGATACCGGGGCTCGGCTGGTCTGCCCGCCGGATCCGCGATTCGAGGCGTGGTCGGCGCGGCTACCCGACGGAGGCATGATCTACTGCCCGCCCGGCGGCGGAGTCGGCAGCCCCGACTGAGATTCCCGGCGCGGGCAGCAGGCCGATCGCCGCGGCCGCGAGCAACGCCACCGCACCGGCGCACATCGGCACCGCACTCGTCGACGTCGCGTCGACGACCAGTCCGCCCAGCAGCGCTCCCGAGGCGAACGTGGCCTGGAACGACGCGGTGAACAGCACGGTCGCCCCCTCGGCCGATCGGGGCGCCGAACGCGCGAACCACGCCTGCGAGCACGCCGGCACGGTGCCGTAGGCCATGCCCCACACCACCAGCAGCGCGAGCGCGCCGACCGGCCAGCGCCCGAGCACCGGCAACAACAGCACCGCCACCGCGATCGCCACCGCGCTGACGGCGAACGTGCCACGCAGACCGCGCACCAAAGTCCTACTGGTACAGAGCGTTCCGACAACCCCGGCGATCCCGTACACGAACAGATATCCGCCGACCGAACCGATTCCGGCGACATCGCGCAGCAGCGGCGCGACATAGGTGTAGGCACCGAACTGCGCGACCACCACCAACGCGGTGACCACCAATCCACTGCGCACCCCGGGCTCCCGCAATAGTCCGAAAAGCACTGCCGCACTGGTGGTTCGACTGACCGGGAGCGGCGGCAACACCCGCACCAGCGCCCCGGCCACCACCGCCGACAACCCGCACAGCACCGCGAACGGCACCCGCCAGCCCGCCCCCTGCCCGAGCTGTGTTCCCAGCGGAACCCCGAGCACCGACCCGATCGGCACCGCCGCGAACACGATCGCCGTGGCGGTCGGCACCGCCGCCGCTTTCACCAGCCGCGGCGACAACCCGGCCCCGATCGACCAATATCCCCCGATCACCACCCCCACCAAGGCCCGCCCCACCAACACCACCCCATAATTCGGCGCCACGGCGACAAGCAAATTCGCCCCCGCCAGAACCCCCATGAACCCCGCCAAAATCACCCGCCGATCGAACCGCCCCACCACCACTACGGCCACCGGCGCGCAAATCAGCGCCACAAACCCGGGCAGCGTCAACAACAACCCACCGGTCCCAGCCGAAACCTTGAATTCCCCCACAATAGAATTCAACAGCCCGATCGGCAGTATCTCACTGGTGACAATGGTGAATATCCCTGCCGACAGGCACACCACACCGACCCAACGTCGCAATGTTTCGGACACATCGTTCCTTCCGGTCATCCTGGCTCGAGTGGCGCGCCACCTCCCAGTAGACCGACTTTCTGCACCCGAGTCCGGCGGATTTCAGACGCCATAGCCAACGACGCGGGGGTGACTAAACCTTTTGATAATTTCTTATATCGTCGACGATTTCCGCCAGCCGATAAGGACCGGTGGTATCCGATTCGATTACACGATCCGCGAGGTGACGGGTGGTGTGTGTGGTGTGCAGGGCCCGGTAGTGGGAGTAGGTGATCGGCATCCGAGCGGCGATGCGGTCGTGATTCTCGGCGGTGCGGAGGTTAATGTGGCTGATCGACGGCAGGTGGCCGACCATGACCGCGTAACGGCCGGGTGAGGAGTAAACGGGTGCATTCCGATCTCTCGCCGGAAACGGCTGCGGGCGAAGGACTTCCGCTGCTGTACGTCAAGCACGGCAGGCTCGATCGAGGCCACCACATGGCCTTCCATCAGCATCCCCACCACCTCATCGCCTGGGCGCCGGGCGCGACGGTGATCATGCGCACCGAAACCCACAACTGGCTCATACCGCCGACCCACGGCCTCTGGGTGCCCGCCGCGACGGCACATGCGGTGGATGTGGTCCATTCCGGCCACACCTATTCGATCGCCGTCGACGCCCGCAGATCCAGCCGCTGGACCGAACCCACCGGCCTGCTGATCACCCCGCTGGTCCGTGAACTCATCGCCTACCTCGACACCCACACCGATTCCGATGCCACCCGAACCCGCATCGAAACGGTCCTGCTCGACGTGCTCGAGGCCGCCCCCTCCTGCTGCCTGCCCGTACCGCTACCGACCGACCCGCGCATCCGAGCCATCGCCGACGCCCTGCTCACCAATCCCGCCGACCAGCGCGACCTGGCCGCCTGGGGTCATGAGGTCAGCGCGGGCGTACGCACCCTGACCCGCCTGTTCTCCAACGAGACCGGAATGACCTTCGCCCGCTGGCGCACTCACGTCCGTGTCGGCGCGGCCCTGCCCCACCTCGCCCGCGGCGCGTCCATCGGCGCCACCGCCCGCGCCGTCGGCTATCGCAAACCGGGGGCCTTCAGCGATGCGTTCCAGCGCGTCACCGGTCAGGCCCCGAGCAGGTATTCCGCACAGTCCTAGCCGCACGAAATCATCGCGCGATCTCCACCGGACGGCCACATTCCGGCCGGGTTCGCCCGGCTAGGCTCGATGCGGTGTGGTGGAAGACGATCTTGGCGTGGACAGCCGTTGTACCAGTGGCGATCTGGGCGCTGATCCGGATCTCCGGCTTCGATTCGTGGTTCCCCATGGTGCAGCTGATCGCCTTCACCCCGTATGTCGCGGCACTTTCGATTCTGCCGTTGATTCTGACCATTGTTCTGCGGCAACGCTATTCGGCCGTCATCGCCGCCTTGGCCGCCACCGCGCTCGCGATCAGCGTCGCCCCACGCTGGTTCGCCGACAGCGATCCCCTCAACGGCGCGCACGGCCCACAGCTGCGCGTCATGTCGGTGAACGTGCGTCTGGGCGGGGCCGATGTGGACCGCCTCGCGCGGCTGGCCGAGGACGCGGATGTCGTTGCGGTACAGGAACTCACACCGCAATTCGCGACAGCTCTGGCCCGGCATTTCCCCTATGGCGTCAGCTATCCCGCACCGGGCGCGGGCGGCTCCGGCATCTTCTCCCGCCTCCCGCTGCGCGACGCGGGCCAGCGCAACAACCCCTGGGGTTTCAGGCAGGCCATCGCGGAGCTGTCCCAATACGGCATCCTCGTCGAATCGGTCCACCCCGCGGCTCCCTACGGCCACGAGGCCACCGAACCCTGGCGAGAGAGCTTCCACCGCCAGCAACGAGCCACCCCCGACGGCCCGATCCGAATCCTCGCAGGCGATTTCAACGCCACCCTCGACCATTCACCCCTGCGCGACCTCATCGCCTCCGGCTACCGCGACGCCGCCGCCACCCTCGGCAAGGGCCTCACCGGCACCTGGGGACCCTATGACGGCGACCCGATCCCCGCGGTAACCCTCGACCACATCCTCGCCGACCGCCGCCTGGGCATCCGCGATCTGAAGGTCCTCGATCTTCCCGGCACCGACCACCGCCCGGTCCTCGCGACCCTGGTCCTGCCCTCGCCCGCTTGATCTTTCGGGCGTCCGCAACATCCGCCACGGACCGCGGCAGATCACCAACACGCCGACGATATTGGCGGCCAGCATGAATATGCCCTGTTCGTCGAGCCACAACCAGCCCGCGCCGGAGGTGTGGGTCTCGAGGACGTCCTGGATGACGATGTTCCAGGAGGCGTGCAGGACCACCGCGGGCCAGACGCTGCCGGTGTTCAGGCGCAGCCAGGCCCACAGGTAGGAACCGACCGTGATCTGGATGACGAACAGCACGACGATCACGGGCAGGGAACCGCTCTCGCTCAGGTAGGCCCCGCCGATGATCACCGGGAGATGCCAAGTCGCCCAGATCAATCCACTGACCAGAATCGGCCGCGGAACTCCGGCATCGATGAGCCGCAGCAGCATGTAGCCGCGCCATCCCAGCTCCTCGCCCAGAGCCGTCACCAGACCGGTCACCAGCAGCAGCGCCACCATCGCGATCCGGTTCGACCCGGCCGGGAACACCTCGGGGTTCGGCACGAACTCGACCACCCCGCTGACCCACGCCAGTCCGTAGGCGGTGAATCCGATGACGACCGGATACAGCGCCGCCAGCCCCAGCCCGCGCCAGCCGCGCGCACCGCCGAGGCGTAATGAGATGTCGCGCAACCCCTCTCGTCGAATAAGGCGGGTGAGCAGTGACGCGATCCCCGGCGCCCACATCAGCGCCCAGATCCCCAACGGATTGCGCGCGACCAAAATGTAGACGGTGGCCGGGGCCGACAGCGCGATCAGCAGACCCAGATAAACCGCCAGCCCTCGCCGGGCCGCATCGGCGCTCACACCGTTCTCCTCTCGGTCGCCGTTCGCCGATCGACGCTACGGAATCGGGCCCGCGCACCGCTTCCGGGAGATCCCTGATTTCCATCCCCGGTGTCAGGTGCCGTATCAGGGCGACATCAGTTCGGTATCAGCCGAACCGGCGAATGTATTCACATCAGCAACCGAGACACACCTCGAAGGATGAACATCATGACCACTTTCACCACCCCGAACCCGATCACCGTCACCGCCGACGTGCTCTCCGGCAACATCACCGTGATCGCCTCGGACCGCACCGACACCGTCGTCACGATCCTGCCCGCCGACGAGTCCAAGAAGGCCGATGTGCGCGCCGCCGAACACACCCTGGTCGATTTCGCCGACGACACCCTCACCGTGACCACGCCGAAGGATTGGCGGACCTACACCCCCTTCGGCGGCAACCCGTCGATCGAGGTCACCATCGAGGTCCCGGCCGGATCCCGGCTCAACGCCGGCACCAGCGTGGGCCGCGTACTGGGCCTGGGCGAACTCGGCGACAGCGAGCTGAAGGTCTCCGTGGGCGATATCACCGTCGAACGCCCGCTCGGCTCGGTGACCGCGACAGCCGCCAAGGGCGACATCCGCATCGGCGAGGCCGCCCGCGGCGTGCTGCGGCTGGAAACCTCCACCGGCGAACTGGAAATCGGCATCGCGGCGGGCAGCGCGGCGCGACTGGAGGTGAATGCTCAGAACGGCGCGGTCCACAATCAGATGGGACCGGTGGCGCAGGACGACAGGGAGACCGTGCGGGTCTACGCCCGAAACGCCTGCGGCAACATCGTCATCCGCCACGCCACCGCCGCCTAACGGGTGAGCGTGACCTCCGCCAGTTCACGCCAATCCGCCTGCGCCCCTTCGCTCGTCGCCTCGGTGAAGCCCGCGTCACCGAGGCGACGGCGTGCGGCCTCCTCGATCCGGGCCACATCCGGCTGGGAGAGATCGGGCAGTCCGCGCACCGCCGCGCTCGCCGCGAGCAATCGCGCGGCCTGCTCGTCCTGTCCGGCCCGCAGCGCCAGATCCGCGATCCCGACCAGTACCTGGGCCACCGCCGGCGCATGTCCCGCCTCGGCCGCCTCCCGGAAGGCCGCGGCGTGCTGCTCACGCGCTTCGTCGAGATCGTCGGACAGATAGCCGAGCAGATCGTGAATCAACGCCTTGACATTCAACTGCTCCGCATCGCTACCCAACAGTTTTGTCGCCGAGTCGATTTGGCGATACGCCTGTTCGGTGTCGCCACTCCAGCGAGCCAGCACGGCCCGGGCCAACGCCACCTCGGCCAGGGTGTTCGGCCAACCCACCTGCTCCGCGCACCGCTGCGCGTCGGCCAGGGCGGCCGCGCCGGCCCCCTCATCGCCCAGCAACCAGTACAGCTGAGCCTGCCGCGACCGCATCCGCACGACATCGTCGATCGCACCGATCTCGGTGACCACCGCGACCGCCTGTTCGATCAGCTCGCACGCGTCGGCGAACTTGCCGCGCATGGCGATTCGATCCGCGAGCTCGGTCAGCGCGAACGACATGCCCCAGCGCTCGCCGAGGGCCCGGAATTCGGCGAGCGCGCTCTCGAGGTATCCGTCCACCTCCCGTCCGGCCTGGCCGACCATGATCCGCTGCTTACCCATCTGCAGCCGGGCCAGCGCCCGCACCCACGGATCCTCGTCGGCCAGTAGCGGTTCGAATGCGGACAGGAACGCCTCGGGCCCCCGCAGCATCCGTTCCAGCGCGCCGACGAGGCCCAGCAGCGGCGAGCGCGCCCGGCCGTGCCGACTCAGCTCATACGCCTTGTGAATCCAATCCCCCACGCGGCGTTCGTCATTGCGCCCGGAGCTCAGGACGAAATGGACGACCATCGCGTACACCATGGCCCGCGTCTGATCGTCCACCGCACCGGACATCTCGGCGGCCGCGGTGATCAGCTCCGCGCCCTCACCCTTGTGTCCGGCGAGCCACCAGTACCAGCCCGCCGCCGCCGCGAGCCGCATCCCCTGCTCCGCGTCGCCCGCCGCGAGCGCGCCGCGCATCGCGACCACGATATTGTCGTGGTCGGCCTCGAGCGTCGCGAGCCACCGCACCTGTTCGGCGCGAAACAGCTGCGGCTCAGCGGCTTCCGCGAGCGCCACGAAATACGCCAGATGCGCCCGCCGCGCCGCATCCGCCTCCCCCGACTCCGCGAGCCGGTCCGCGGCGTACTGCTTGATCGTCCCGAGCATCCGATACCGCGGCCCCTCGTCCTCGGCGACGAGCAGTGATTTCTCGGTCAGCGCGGTCAGCAACTCGAGCACCTCCCACTGCTCGACCGCGTCGCCGACGCAAACCCGTTCCGCCGCATCCAGACTCGCACCGCCGGAGAACACCGCGAGCCTGCGCAGCACCGTCTTCTCGGCCTCGCCGAGCAGCTCCCAACTCCAGTCGACCACCGCGCGCAACGTCCGATGCTGCGGTATCGCGGTCCGACTGCCGCCGGTCAACAATCGGAACCGGTCGTCGAGACGATCGGCGAGCTGATCCAGCGACATGGTTCGCAGCCTCGCCGCGGCCAGCTCGATCGCCAGCGGAATCCCGTCGAGCGCCCGGCAGACCCGTTCCATGGTCGCCGACGTGCGGTCGTCCTCGCCGAGATCCTTGCGCACCGCCTCGGCCCGATCCCGCAGCAGCTGCACCGCGGCGGGCAATGCCAACGGCTCGACCTGCCACAGCGCCTCACCGGTGATGCCGAGCGACTCCCTGCTGGTCGCGAGGATCCGCAGCCGCTGACATTCCCCGAGCACCCGATGCGCGAACGCCGCCGCGGCCTCGATCACATGCTCACAGTTGTCCAGGATCAGCAGTGTCTCGCGCTCGCGCAGCGCCGCGATCAGCCGATCCATCGGCTCCGCATTCGGCGCGCCGCCGAGCAGTGCGTCCCGAACTCCGAGCGCGGCCAGGGCCGCCTGCGCCACATCGCCATTCGCACCGAGCGGCGCCAATTCCACCAGCCAGACCCCGTCCGGCAGATCGTCGAGCAGCGTCCGCGCGGTCTCCAGGGCGAGCCGGGTCTTCCCCGTGCCGCCGGGTCCGGTGAGGGTGACGAGCCGATGGCTCGCGAGCAGATCGCGCACCGCGGCGATATCGGGGTATTTGCCGACGTACCGGGTCAATTCGGCGCGCAGATTGGTCCTGCGATCCTTCTCCTGCGCGCCCACCTCACCGCGCAGCAGCGCCACATGCAGATCCGACAGCTCCGGCGAGGGATCCACACCCAACGTATCCGCGAGCGCCTCACGCGCGTTCTGATACACCACCAGCGCCTCCGCACCCCGGCCCGCGGCGGCCAGCGCTCGCATCAGCGCGGCGGCCAGGCGCTCGCGCACCGGATGCCGGGCCGCCAGCTCGGTCAGCTCGGCGACCAGCTCCGCACCCCGACCCAGCCGAAGCTCCGCCTCGTACAGATCCTCGGCGGCCGCCAGCCGCAACCCCTCGAATCGCACGATCACCGCCTCGACGGCCTCGCTGTCGCGCACCTCGACGTCCTGCATCAGCTCGCCGCGCCACAGATCGAGCGCCTCGCGCAGCAGCGGGGCCTGCTGTCCGTCCGACCCGGCCCGAGCCTGGTCGAGCAGCTGTTCGAAGCGCACCGCGTCGACGTCGTGCGGTCGCACGGTCAGCCGATATCCACCCGCCTGCCCGTCGAGCGATCCGTCCGGCAGCGCCCGGCGCAGCCGGGACACCAGCGCCTGCAGGGCGTTCGCCGCGTCCGCGGGCGGTTGCTCACCCCAGATCCAGTCGACGAGTTTGCCTTTCGACACCACCCGGCCGGGTTCGAGCGCGAGGGCGATCAGCAGCGCCCGCAGCCGAGCGCCCGGCACCTCGAGCAATCCGCCCTCATCTGTTCGGATTTCAAGTGGTCCGAGCATTCCGATCTGCACCGGACCATTCTGCCCTCCCATGTCAGCCCGGTATCAGGCCGGTATCAGCCGCACCGGCGACAGTTCGGGGGTGAACAGTTCAGCCAATGCCGAGCCGCGAAAGGTCCACGGAGACAGGACCGTGCGTATCGAGGTGGACCGGGAGCGCTGCATCGGCGCGGGTATGTGCGCGCTGACCGCTCCCGACGTCTTCGACCAGGACGGCGACGACGGACGCGTCCTGCCGCTGCGCCGGGTCCCCGCGCCCGAACACGAGCGGGCGGTCCGCGAGGCCGCCCAGTTGTGCCCGTCCGGCGCGATCACCATTCACTAGACGATCTATAAGGAAAACCCATGAACCAGCAAGTTTCCGTCCCCAACGGCCTGCCCATGAACCGCGACGCGGGCCCGTTCGACCCGCCGCGTGAGATCACCCGGCTGCGCGCGGCTCGCCCGGTCAGTCCCATGCACTTCCCCGACGGTCACGAGGGCTGGCTGGTCACCGGCTACGAGGCGGTCCGCAAACTCATGGCCGACACCCGGTTCAGCTCCCGCCAGGACCTCGGCATCGTCCATGTGCCCTACGAAACCCCCGGCATGCCCGCCGCGACCGAACCCTCCCCGCAGCTTCCGGGTCTGTTCATCGCCATGGACCCGCCGGACCACACCCGCCTGCGGCGCAAGCTGATCGGCGCCTTCACCGTGCGCCGCATGAAGCAGCTCGAGGACCACATCATCGAGATCACCGAGCGGCAACTCGACGAGCTGGCCCGCCTGACCCCGCCCGTCGACCTGGTCGAGCATTTCGCGCTGCCGGTGCCCTCGCTGGTGATCTGCGAACTGCTCGGCGTCCCCTACGCGGACCGGAAGACCTTCCAGGTCAACTCCGCTCAGTTCCTGGTGAAGGATCAGACGCTCGAGGAGAAGATGGCCGCCTTCGGCGCGATGAACGCCTATCTGGCCGAACTGGTCATCGGCAAACGCGCCGAACCCGGCGACGACCTGCTGTCGGATCTGGCCCGCCAGGACGACCTCACCATCGAGGAACTGGTCGGCATCGCATTCCTGCTGCTGCTCGCGGGCCACGAGACCACCGCGAACATGCTGTCGCTGGGCACCTTCGCCCTGCTCGAACATCCCGACCAACTGGCCGCCCTGCGCGCCGACCCGGAATTGATGCCCGACGCCGTCGAGGAGCTCATGCGCTATCTGTCCGTCGCCGACATCTTCTATCGCTATGCCACCGAAGACATCGAACTCGGCGGCGAGACGATCCCCGAGGGCTCGACCGTCGTCGTCTCACTGCTCGCGGCCAACCGCGACCCCCAGCGTTTCGAGAACCCCGACGCCCTGGACATCCACCGCAAGGCCCGCGGCCATCTGTCCTTCGGCCACGGCATCCATCAGTGCCTGGGCCAGCAGTTGGCCCGTATCGAAATGCGCGCCGGATTCGGTGGGCTGATCCGCCGCTTCCCAACCCTCGCACTGGCCATTCCCGCCGCGGAGGTGAAACTGCGGACCGATATGAACATCTATGGCGTACATGAGCTTCCGGTCACATGGGATTCCTAGGCCACGACCCGGCCCGAGCGCCGGGCCTTCGCCTGCCCTCAGGTCTCGAAATACGATGTGCGTATATAGCGTCCAGGCGTGGTGCCGACGATATCGGTGAAGGCCTTGATGAAACCGCTGGGATTGGCCCATCCGCAGGCGTGGGCGACGCGGATGGTGTCGTGCCCCTCGGCCAGCAGGATCAGGGCGTGATGGATGCGCAGCTGGGTGCGCCACTCGTAGAAGGTCATACCGAGTTCGTCGTGGAACAGTCGGCTCAGGGTGCGGGAACTGGCTCCGACCGCCCGGCCGAGTTCGGCCAATGATTTTGTTTCCGAGGGGTTTTCGTAGAGTCGATCGGTCACGGCCCGCAGCCGGTCGTCGCGCGGCTGCGGCAGTTGCAGCGCCTGCTCGGGCGCTTCGCGCAGTTCATCGAGCAGGACGCGATGCAGTCGGGCGCGGGCGCCGCGATCGAAATCGCGTGCGCTGGTGAGAGTCAGGAGAAGTTCGCGGGCAAGACCGGTCGCCGCGAAGACGGCGGGACGCGGCGGAGCGAGGCGGGCCAGCGACGCGGGGAGGAATACGATCCGCATGTCGATCTGCCCGTGCGAGCGGTGGTGGTGCGTGAATCCCGCTGGAGTCCAGGCGATTCGGTTGGCCGGGACGATCGAGACGCCGCCCTCGGTGTACACCGACAGCACGCCCCGGGCCGCGTACACCAGATGCCCCCGCGAATGGGCATGCGCCGTACTCATTCCACCCGAGGGCCACAGGTGCACCCCACCCGACGGCCACAGGCGCGAGGTCACACCCGTCCCGGCAGATTGGCGGCCGATGGGCATAAGTTGGCATTCTATCGGTAGTCGGCCGCACCGGTTCGCGGCGACAGTGAACCCATGTGCGACACGATGCGAGCGGCGGTCTGCGTCCGGGCGGGCGGCCCGGAGGTCCTGGAGATCCGCGAAATACCCGTCCCCGCGCTTCGCGAGGGCTGGAGTCTGGTCCGTGTCCGGGCCGCGGGCCTGAACCGATCGGAGCTCAGAACCCGGCAGGGACACTCCCCGAATGTGCGTTTTCCCCGGGTACTCGGGATCGAATGCGTGGGCACCGTCGCGGCGTCGACGGATCCCGCCCTGCCGGAGGGCACGACCGTCGCCGCCGTGATGGGCGAGATGGGCCGGGAATTCGACGGCGGCTACGCCGAATACGCGCTGCTGCCGAATTCGCTGCTGATGCCGATCGAGACCACGCTGCCGTGGGAAATCCTGGCCGCGCTGCCCGAAACGTATCTGACCGCGCAGGGCGCGCTGGACGCGCTGGGCATCGATCCGAATGGCAAGGGGCGGTTACTGATTCGCGGCGGCTCCTCGTCGGTGGGGATGGCCGCCGCCTCGATCGCGTCGAGTCGCGGCATCGAGATCGCGGCCACGACGAGGCGACCGGACAAGATGGCGGCCCTGACCGCCGCGGGCGTCGACCACGTCCTGCTCGACGGTGGCGAATCCCGAGCCCCGAAGCTGCGTGAGATCTGGCCCGAGGGCCCCGATCACGTCCTCGACCTCGTCGGCGCGAGGACCGCGGTGGACTCGCTGCACCTGGTCCGCCGCGGCGGAACAGTCTGCGTCGCGGGCTCACTCAGCGGCTGGACGATCCGGGAGTTCGAACCGATCGCGATGATCCCGTCGGGAACCAGACTCACCGCCTTCCACAGCGACACCGTCAAGGGCGCTGCGGGTGCGCCGACCCTGCAGCGGATCATTCGCGAAATCGAATCCGGCCGCTACCGTCCCCATCTCGATCGCGTCTTCGCCCTCGACGATATCGTCGCCGCCCACCGGCACATGGAAAACGACGCAGCCACCGGAAAACTCGTGGTGCTGCCGTCGATGCGGCATGTCGGCGATCGAAAGCAGTTGGCGGACAGCCGAATCGGATCGGCGACATAGCCGAGGTTCGTTCACCCCTTCGGCGCGGCCTGCCGCTCGGGTCTGGTGAGCGTCAACTCGGCGGGCGAGAACGCGAGTGTGTCGCTGGAGCCGCTCGGTCGCACCCGTAGATAGTCGGGTTCGGACCGATCGGCAACAGCGACCACCTTGCCGGAACGCCCTTCCGTCATGCCCACCGCATCGGCGGTGAACCACACGGTGCGTCGACGCCCCGCCTCGACATCGGCGGCGATGCGCCGAATCTCGCTGTCGGACAACGGTTTCGGTTGGGTGCGATGAGATGGCACAGTGCACTCCGGACAAGACTGAGAATTCGCGTACTCACGTAGCATGCACGAGGGAGAGCCTCAGCGCCTCCTCGAACGGCACCGAACCACAAATCTCGAACATACGTTCGATAGTAGAGTACCAGCCGTACGGCTCATTGCGAGAGCATGAGCTTCTCGAAGTAGTCGATGGCCTCCGGCGGCATCTCGACGCCGCGAGCGAACATGGCCTGTTCGTATTGGGCGAGTGCGGTTTCGATGTCGCCGGGGTGCTCGGCGAGCGCCCTGCCGAGTTCGGCCCCGTCGAGCAGGGCCAGATTGGCGCCCTCACCGGTCGGGGCCGCGAGGTGGGCGGCGTCGCCGAGCAGGGTCACGCCCGCGACTCGATCCCAGCGATGCCCGTTCGGCAACCTGTACTGCGGGCGCAGCGACGGCGCGGTATCGCTGTCGGTGAGCAGTGCGGTGAGTTCCGGTGCCCAGCCGTCGAATTCCCGCACGAGCCGCGCGGTGGCGGCGGTCGCGTCGGTGAAGTCGATATCGGCGAACCACTCCAGCGGCCGCTGCAGCAGCAGGTAAACGTGCAGTGTCGCATCCATTTCCCGATGCGCGAAGATCGCCAGGTCCGATGCCTGCGCGATCATGGATCCCCCGCCGACGACTCGCGCGGCCGCGGGATGGTTGACATCGGCATCGAACAGGTAGGTCTCGACCGCCGACGTGCCGGTGTATTCCGGTGTGGCCGTGGACAACAGCGGCCGCACGCGCGACCATGCCCCGTCCGCACCGATCAACAGATCGGTGACGACGGTGGAGCCGTCGGCGAAGGTCAACTCATGGCGACCCGCGTCGAGCGGGCGAACAGCGTCGAGTTTGCGCCCCCAGCGAACGGTGCCCGCCGGGAGCGACTCCAACAGAATCCGCCGCAACTCGGCCCGATGCACCTCGGGCCGACCGCCCGTGCCGTCGTCGGCGTGATCGAGCACGACCCTGCCGCCCGGCTCGAGCACCCGCAACGCCTGCCGTCCCTCCAGGACGATATCGCGGAACTCCGCCATGAGCCCGGCCGCCTCGAGGGCCCGCTGTCCGTTGTAGTCGTGGATATCGAGCAATCCGCCCTGCGCACGCGCTGCCGGCGAGGCGTCCGCCTCGTAGACGGTGGCCGCGATGCCATGCAGATGCAGAACCCGGGCGAGCGCGAGCCCGCCGAGCCCAGCGCCGACGATCGCCACTGAATGACTTTGCCGCTCTATGTATTCGGTCACGCCACAACGGTTCCCCGCCCGGGTTGCACGCCCCTTGCACCCGACTTACGCCCGCATGCGCGGGCCTGACGCCGTGCCGAGCCGCAAGCGATTGTCCGCCACCGCTTCGACCGCCCACGCCACCTGTGCGAGTCCGATCCCGCGCAGCGCCTCGGCCGCCGTACGGAATATCTCGTTGTCCAGCTCGACCATCCGATCCCCGCGTTCCGCCGCCCGCATCATCGCCTCACGCTCGGCGACAAGGGGATACAGCGGAAGAAGCGCGACCAGGATCTCCGCATCCGTCACAACACTCATCTGGACGATTCTTCCGCCGCACAGGTGACGGAACGGTGAGCCAACTCTGAGGAATCGGTATGGATCACGTATTTCGTCGAAATCTCCGCCGTGAAGGAAAAGTGATGATTTCAGCACGGCTTCGACCGACGACAACTCCGAATACAACAAGGCCCTCGATCGGCTCGAAAACGTATGCCGCTGAGTATTTCCGGATCCATGGCAACGGCCCGACTCCTGCTTCGGAGTCGGGCCGTATCACGCGTCGAAGCAGCCATTCAGTCGAGACAGAATTCGTTACCCTCGATGTCCTGCATGTTCAGGCATGACTCGTTCTCCTCGTCGGCGAGCAGCAACTGCCCGCGGACCGCACCGAGCGGAATCAGCCGGGCGCATTCGGCCTCGAGCGCGGCCAGCCGCTCCGCACCCACGAGCCCGGTCCCGACGCGCACATCCAGATGCACCCGATTCTTCACGACCTTTCCTTCGGGAACTCGCTGGAAGTACAACCGCGGACCCACTCCCGTGGGATCGACGCACGCCGTGCCCCGATGCTCGTACCCCAACACCTCGGACCAGAATCGAGCAACGCGCTCGGGCTCCGCGCAATCGAATGTGATCTGAACCTGTTTGACCGAAGACATCGCTCCACCCTAGAGCCGAAACCCCCGGGGCGTCTTCACCTTTTCCGGGTAACCGGACCGAGGTCCACTTTATTTCGCGCCCAAGGACCTAGCCTGTCTGTGTGGCCTCATCACATACCGTGCGGCGCCTACGCCCGTTTGCCTCGACGATCTTCGCGGAGATGACCGAGTTGGCGCTGCGCCACGACGCGGTGAATCTCGGTCAGGGCTTTCCGGATTCGGACGGCCCCGCCGCCATGCTCGAGGTCGCGCGGGACGCGATCACGCACAACTTCAATCAATACCCGCCCGCCCGCGGCCTACCGGCGCTGCGGCAGGCGATCGCCCGCGACCGCGCGCGCATCGGTCTGGACTACGATCCCGACACCGAAATGCTGGTGACGGTCGGCGCGAGCGAAGCATTGAGCGCGGCTATTCTGGGCCTGGTCGAGCCCGATCAGGAAGTCGTGCTGATCGAACCGTATTTCGATGTGTACGCGGCGGCGATCGCCATGGCCGGCGCTCGGCGCCGCACCGCGCGCCTGGTATCCGACGGCGACGGCTTCACACTCGATATCGACAGCCTGCGCGGCGCGATAACCCCCGCGACCCGAATGATCGTGGTGAACACCCCGCACAATCCGACCGGCGCGGTATTGAACCGCGCCACCCTGCTCGCCATCGCCGAGATCGCCTGCGATAAAGACCTTCTCGTCCTATCCGACGAGGTGTACGAGCACCTCGCCTTCGACGGCGTCGACCACATCTCCCTCGCGACGCTGCCCGGTATGCGGGAGCGAACGATCGTGGTGTCCAGTGCGGGCAAGCGATTCAGCGTCACCGGCTGGAAGATCGGTTGGGCCTGCGCGCCGCGACCGCTGATCGACGCCGTCCTGGCCGCCAAACAATTTCTCACCTTCGCCGGTGGCGGCCCGTTCCAGCAGGCGGTCGCCTACGCCCTCGACGACGAGCGGGATTGGGTGACCCACTGGCGTGACGAGTTGGCGATCAAACGCGACTTGCTGTCGAAAGCGTTGGAAGAGGCCGGATTCGGTGTCCGCCACGGCGCGGGAACCTTCTACCTGTGCGCCGATGTAGCGCCGCTCGGCGAGCCGGACGCACTGAGCTTCTGCCGCACCATGCCCCGTCGAATCGGCGTCGCCGCGGTCCCCGTCCATGTATTCGCCGACGATCCCGCCCCCTGGAAAACATTGGTGCGCTTCACCTTCTGCAAACGCGACGCCACCCTGGCCGAAGCCGCACGCCGCCTGAAGCAACCGAGCTGATCACAGTACCAGCGGCCGCTCGATGTACCAGACCACGAAAATCACTGCGCACCCGAACTTTTCACGGTCGCGACCGAGGGTATATTTTCGGATCCATGCGCGCGCTCGTCCCGCTGTGTGCCGCGATGCTGCTGCTCTCCGGCTGCGCGGCCGAGACGCAGCAGAACCGCGACGCCTTCTACCACCAGCAGATCAGGTGGAGTCCCTGCTCGGATAGCAACAACCCTGACTGGTTCCAGGACACTCCCCCGGCGGGCAGTACCTGCGCACGCATCCTCGCCCCGCTCGACTATCGAAATACCGGCGCATCGGCGAAGAAGGTCTCCATCCCCATCGCGCGCCTCCCGGCGAAGGCGGCCAAACACGGCACCCTCGTGCTGATCAGCGGCGGCCCGGGCGATCCGGGGCTGTCCATGCTCGATATGCCCTTCCCCGAACCGATCCGCCAGCACTACGACATCGTCTCCTACGACCCGCGCGGCGTCGGCCAGTCGACCCCCGCGATCAGATGCGTTTCCAACGGCGACGAACTCACCGAGGAACCGGTCACGGCCGCCGCCATGGAAGCCGCGAGCCGTGTCTTCGTCGACGCGTGCGTGCGCGCCACCGGCTCGGAGATATTGCGGCACATAGGGTCCGACGAGGCCACCGACGATCTCGACATCATTCGCGGGGTGCTCGGTGAGCAGCGGCTGAATCTGCTCGCCATGTCATACGGAACCCAGATCGCCGCGATGTACATCGACCGCTATCCACGCCGCTACCGGGCCGCCGCACTCGACGGCGTCGTCGACGTCACCGAGAACAGTGTCGAAATGCGGGCCGGCCAATACCGCGGCCACCAGGACACATTCGATCGAGTAGCCGCCTACTGCGCGACCTCCTATCGCGAGGGTGGACGTTTTCCCTGCCCACTCGGCAATGATCCGGCCCAGGCGCAGAACGTCTTTCACAATATCCTGCGCACCGTCGAGAAGGGTCCGGCGCCGACGGACGCGTGGGATCCGGTCGGGCCGGACACCATATTGGCAGCGCTGGCCGCCAGTTTCCCGTGGCCGCAGAACTGGACCGCCTTCCTGAACGCGCTCACCGCCGTCCGATACGGCGACGGCACCGCCATGTACCGACTGGCGTACCGGGACTCCGGCGCTCCCCGAAGCGGCGCGCTGGAGGCGATCACCTGCGCCGATATCGCCGATCCGACCACCGACCGAGCAACAGCGCAAGCCGACGCCGCCAAGATCTACGACGCGGCGACCTACGACGACTACCAGCCTCGCCCGGCCGAATTCCCGCTCGACACTTGCGCTTTCTGGCCGACCGCGGGCACCGCCCGTACCTACCGGCCACACCGCGCGAAGGATTCGGCGCCCGTACTGTTCATCGGCACCCGGCACGACCCGGCCACCCCCGTACAGAACGCCGAACGCATGGCCCAGTACCTCGAAAGCCCGCTGCTGATCCGCGAGGGCGACGGTCACACCTTCGTCTTCAACGAAATCAACCGCTGCGGAGACGATTTCGTCGTCCACTACCTCGAGCATCCCGAGGTCGCCGGAACCAAGGTCTGCGAATAGCCGGTCATCGCCGCCGTAGCAGCCCGACCAATCCCGCCCCCAGCAGCATGAATCCGGAAATCAGCGCGAAACCGTAAGTGACCCAGGCGTGCACGGCCACCTTCATCGCACTGGACAGGAACGGCAGATCTCCGATCAACCGGAACGTGTCATCGGGAAACAGCAGATGCAGCACTCCCGGAAAGATCCCCCACACCAGACTCGCGACGATCGTGCCCGCCGGTGTGAAGGTCGCCAACGCCGCCACCAGCAGCAACAGCAGTGACCCGCCGATGATCTCGAGCGAGGCGGTCGCGCGATCGGTGACGGCGCCGACGATCACCCAGTAGCGGATGTCGGCGCCGCCTTTGGCCGCCAGCGCGATCCCGATCGGAGTCACCACCAGACTGAACAGCACCCCCGCCCAGGTGCCTGCGGTCACCCCGCGGCTCTGGAACTCCGCCCCGGGGGGAGACCACCCCGCAGGTGATTCGAACTTGTTCGGCATCGCCCCGCTCCTCCTCGTTCTGCCGCGTCCATTGTCATGCCACGGTCGGAGAATTGTCCGCCCACAGGCGGAAATCGTTCGCGTGGCGCGCCTGTCGCGTTATCCGCTGGTTAGCATCGCGGTATGGCGAGTACCGGAACGGCCCTGGAACCACCGCGGATCGAGGGGGTGCGCAGATCCACCGTCACCGCGCGCGGCGTGCGCTTCCATGTCACCGAGGCGGGCCCCGCCGACGGTCGCCCCGTCGTCGCCCTGCACGGCTGGCCCCAACATCACTACACCTACCGCCACCTGCTCGCCGACCCACCCGAGGGCCTGCGCGTCATCGCACCCGACCTGCCCGGCTACGGCTGGTCCGGCCCGCCCCCGCACCGCTGGCTCAAGGACGAGATCGCCAGCGACGTTCTAGCCCTGCTCGATTCGCTGGAGCTGCCACGCGCGCTGCTGATCGGCCACGACTGGGGAGGCTACGTCGGCTTCCTGATGGCCCTGCGCGAGCCGGAGCGCTTCTCCGGCTTCATACCCCTGAATATCGCCCACCCCTGGCAGAGCCCACGCACCTTCGCACCGCACGCCTGGCGCTTCCTGCTGTACCAACCGCTGGTCGCCGGACTCGGAATGCCGCTGCAACAACGCACCCCATTCCTCACTCAGGTATTCCAACGCGGCGTAACCAACCACGCGGAATTCTCCCCCGAGGTGATCCGCGCCTACACCGAACGCTTCCGCGACCCGATAACCGCCCGCGCCGCCACCGATACCTACCGCACCTTCCTCCTGCGCGAGGTCCCTGCCCTCGGCCGCACCCGCAGCCCCCGCGCCACCCTGCCCATCCGCGCCCTGTTCGGCAAGAACGACAGCGCCATCCACCATGCCCTGGCCTCTGCCGAAACCGCCGACGCGGACGATTACACGATCGAATACGTGTCCGGCTGCGGCCATTTCATCCCCGAGGAACGGCCGGATCTGGTACGGCGGAAACTGCTGGATCTGGCGGCGGAGACGGCCTAGCCGAGCAGTTCGCGGGTGCGGGCGAGCAGGTCGTATTGGCCGGGCAGATCCGGTCCGGACAGATTGACCACGAAGGTCCTCGCGCCCGCGCGCAGATAGTCGTCGAGCCGTTCGGCGAGCTTCTCGGGCGACCCGCTGATCACCAGGGGACTCACGCGCGACTCGGCCAGCCCGGTCAGCCCGCACAGGAAGCGGACCACGCGTTCGCGACCCCGCCTTTCTGCGTCCGCGCCCAGCGCGGCGAATACGGTCGTGGCGAGTTCGGGCATGGGCGCACCCGCATCGGCCGCCATCGTTTCCAGAGCGCCCGCGCGAGTGGCGAGTTCGGCGGGCGTCAGCAATGAGGCCAACCAGCCGGCGCCGTGCTCGACGACGCGGCGCAACGCGCGATCCGACATACCGCCCACCCAGATCTCCGGCATGGGTACAGCCGGTTCGAGCGTCACGGTCGGCGCGCCCGGCTCGGTCAGCAGGGCCGTCGGCCTGCCCGCGAGCAGGTCCGGCAACGCGCTCAACATGAGATCCGTCCTGCGGCCGCGATCGGCGAACGGACTTCCGGCGGCCGACCATTCGTGCCGATGAACACCGGTCCCGACACCGAGCATGATCCGATTGCCGGACAGATACTGCAGCGAGCCCAGCTGTCTCGCCGCCCACGCCTGCTGTCGCAACGCCAGCAGCATCACACCGAAGCCCAGCCGTACGCGGGTCGTGACGGCGGCGGCCGCGGCGAGCGCGACCGTGCTCTCCAGTAGGGCCCCTCGGGGACTCAGATAGTCGGCCGTCCACATCGCGTCGAGTCCGAGTTGCTCGACATGTCGTGCCAGTGCGGGGATATCGCCGATCATCGCCCCCGGCGACGGCACGGTCGGTAGCGAAACACCCAGGGATATCGGCATATTCATCCTCTCGATCCGGTAAGTCGAATCTTGCCTTCTCAACCCCGGTTGAGTTCAACTGTTGCGGTGAACGAACTGGCCTCCATCCGGCAAGTCGCCGATCACTTCGCCGTCCCCGTCTCGACGTTGCACTACTGGGAGCGCCGCGGCCTGATCACCGCCAGCCGTCGCTCCGGGCATCGGTATTACGACCGCGACCAGGTCTACCGCATCGCGCTGATCCAACGCTGGCGCGGCACCGGCCGACTCCCCATCGACGAGATCGCCACCGCCCTCGCCACCGAGGATTGGCGCGAGATCGTCACCGCCCGAATAGCCGCCATCGAATCCGATGTGGCCCAACTGAATACGGCGCGCGCCTACCTGCGGTCCCTACTCGAGTGCCCGCACGGGAATTCCCTCGATCACTGCGCGGCCTTCCGTGCCACCGTCGCCCTTCCTGTTCCAGAATGAGCGGGTGATCGAAGTTGGAACGCTGCACGCGGGCGACCGCGCCACCTGGGAGCGACTTTTCGCCGGATACAACACTTTCTACGGTCGAGACCTCACCCTCGACATCGCCGACCGAGCCTGGAAGGAAATCCAGAGCGCCGACCGCATCCACGCCCTCGGCGCGCGGATAGACCATCAGCTGGTGGGCATCGCGCATTTCCTCGTACACCCGAGCACGACGACCGCGGACGTCTGCTATCTCCAGGACCTGTTCACCGATCCGACGGTGCGCGGCAAAGGCGTTGGGCGGGCGCTGATTACGGCCACGCAGAGTTGGGCCCGGGAGCATGGCTGCGCGCGGGTGTACTGGCATACGCATGAGAGCAATGCGACGGCGCGGCGGTTGTACGACCAGGTCGGGGTGAATCGGGGGTTTATCCAGTACGTGGTACAGCTTTGACGGCAGCGGCCCCGGGGACTCGCCCGGGGCCGTGCTCAGATGTTTACGATGAAGGTGTCCCAGTCCTCGGCGGTGAAGGTCAGAGCCGGGCCGGTCGGGTCTTTGGAGTCGCGGACGCCGACTGTGCCGCCGGGGAGGAAGGCTATCTCGACGCACTCCTGGCTGGCACCGCTGTGACTGCTCTTGAACCAATCCGCCTCGGATAGATCAACGCTCACGCTCATACTCCCTTGCGACCTGCCTCAACAGTGCCCTGCTGGCCTCAGGGCTCAACGCTACACGCGCCAAAGCTTGGTGCGCGGACCGATAAGCGCGGACGTCATCGTCCTCCCCGTAATATATTGCGCCGCGGTAGCCTTCCACATACACCAGCGCTGGTTCAATCGGCTCTCCGATAGGCCCTTTCGGGAAGTCCATAATGATCAGGGGTCCGGTCAGCTCTCCCAACGGTATGCCTGCGGAGTAGGGCAGGATTCGAATGGTGATGTTCGGTCGGGTACTCATATCCGCCAAGTGACGGCATTGGGCCCGCATTATCCGACGACTGCCGATCACTCGACGGATGGCTGTCTCTTCGAGGATGAGGTCGAGGCGTACCGGCCGATCCCTGCGAGTGAGCAAGAGCTGGCGTCGGATTCGCATCTCCACCCGCCGCTCGATGTCCATCGGAGACTCGTTCGGATACCCGTGCCGAAACAGGGTGCGAGCGTAGTCGGCGGCCTGAAGCAGGCCCGGAATCCGTTCCTGGAAGGACGTCAACATTTCAGCCTCGGCCTCCAGCCCCAGGTAGACATCGAAGTTCGCGGGTATCAGATCGCCATACTTGTGATACCAACTTTTCGAGTTCCCTTGCTGCGCCAGCCCCTTCAGGGCCTCCGTCGTAGTACCGTCCGCGCCGCAGACCCGACAGAACGCCTCGATGGCATCAAGATCGACACGGGCCGTCGTGCCCGCCTCCATCCGCTGGACAGTCGTCGTGCCTCTCTCTATGAGCCTAGCTATCTGCGCGATCGTCAACCCTGCGCCGGCTCGCAGATCGCGAAGCAATCGCCCCAGCTGACGCCGGGGTATGGCAGGCCCGTCGGCTGGATGGGCGGGATCGTTGTCCGGCATAGCACCCTCCTGGCTATGGATGAAATCCGCGAATTGTGGATGAGACTCATCCGATTTCCGGATCTTCGTCTCGGCAGCTCCGGATCACGACCTCGGAGAACACACGAATTCAGCCGAATCCTTGCCCCGAGACCACGTTCGAGCTGTGCTTACGCAGCGCCCGGGAGGGATTTGAAGGAAGAGGTAGCCCCACCCCGATGACCTATGCCGACGGGACGGAACCCGGGCGCACCCACAACTTTACGACCGATTCGGAGCGTCCATGAGGAATTCGAGAATTATCCGGGCACATCGATTTCACACCGAAGCCATTGGGTGACAGTCGGTTTGGGGGCGCTATCCGCTTTCCACCGTCAGTTCCACCGAAGACGCACCCCGCAATATCGCGACCTGCTCCGCCTCCGCACCCAACCGGGACCGAAACTTACCCGCTGCCCCGAATGCGGTCACCGTCAGCGACAACTTCTTACCACTCTTACGCGGCCGCCAGATCCCGACGATCTTCCCATCGACGAGTACCGCCCCCGGCTCGCCGACGGTCTTCCACATCTCCCCATGAAACTTCTTGTCCACAATGGTTTCTCGATCCCGCAACTGCGTATAGGGATCACGAGGCGGCAACAACCGCACCCCACGCACTTCCTCCGGCGACCGCATTGCCTCGAGATCCTCGGTGAGAAGCCACCCCTTCCGCCCGTCGAACCCCACCTCGGTCATCTCCCCCGCCAACGGTTTCCACCACGGATCGACATCCGAGACCGCCACCCCCAACCACGCCGCGAAATCCTTCGGCGACGACGGACCATAGCAATGCAGATACCGCCGCAGCAACTCCGCCCGAGCCGCCCCGAAAGCCAACTCCCCCAACGATTCCCCCAACCACTCCTCGACCAATACGAACGGAGCCTTGTTCCCCTCGCGAGGGGCGAAACACACCAGCCCTTCCAACGTCAGAATCCGCAAACAAAAATGCACAACCGCCTCCCCCAACGCCAGCCCCCGACCATACGGCCCCGCCGCCTTCCAGTCCTTACGCTGTACGGCAGTCAGTCGAGGCGCGATACGCCCGGCCAACTCCGCCCCCAACTCATTGATCGCCAACCGCCGCCCCGACAACACCTCCCCGATCTCATCCCCGCAATACCCCACAGCCTCATCCAGCCCCATTCCGAGAACGGCCAGTCCCTGCTCGACCCCGCCGATCATGTGCAACCGCCCCGCCTCGGTGGTAGGCAAAACCCCCGCGGTGAACACCCCCGCGTCCGCACGCGGAAAAAAGAATGGAGCACCCCGCATACACCAGCTCTGCACCAACTCCTTGTCGTCGGCGACCGCCTTGTCCACCGTCTCCGACGTCACCCCGTCGGCACGAGCATGCATGGCGAGCAACGCCGCCCCCGGCGGACTGTTCTGGATGCCGCACGCCCCCACCACCTTCCCCAACTCCCGAGCGGCCTGCCGTTTCGTGAGATGGTGTGCTCCGAGCCGAAACACAATCACATCGCTGCCTCGAACCTTCACGATCGCCTCCGCTCATCGGAATCATCGCCGTGGCGACAACCTAACCCCAACCGAACCGATCATCCCGAGGACTCGGGCGGGAAAACGCGGACCGGTCGGAATACGCACCAGTGGTTCTGGGGGCATTTGAGTATCGGACGACTCTATAAAATGACTTGCCGGAAGGATTGCTCAGCGGGAGAAGACTTTTCGACGAAAGGCGACCAGAAATGGTTGGGGTGGGGGATAATTCATCGGGCTGTTGTGACGACGGGACGATCGAGGTCGACCCGGACGATCTCCACGTCATCGGCCACAGGTTCACGACGGCGGCTTCCGATGCCGTCGAGGAATTCGCCAGGTACCACACCGACTTGGACGACTATTCCGGCACGGTGTTCACCACCACCCGCGCGGCGCTCATGGACAAGGTCGAAGGTTGGCGTGCGCGGACCACGGGATTACTGCACACCGTCGACAGTCACGGTCGCAAATTGCATTCGAGTGCGATCGAATACCGGGCTGCGGACGGCAATGCGCAGGGGGATGTCGCAAAAGTCTCGGGGCAGGCTGGATACCGGTGGTCACATTCGGCGACGTGCTCGGCTTCGACCCGGAGCAATTGCAGGAGATATTCCGCATCTGCGACTCGGCCAGGGGTTCGTGCACCGATTCGCGCGATACGCTGCACGGCTTGAATACGCTGCAGACCTGGAACGGCCCGGCGGCGACGGTCGCCAGAGACTCCGTCGGAAAGACCCGGGTGGACATCGACAGTCACGGCCAAGAGGTGTCCCAGGTCGGTGCGGCCGCACTGGACTGCTACGAGGAGGGGGTTTCGCTGAAGCAGGAAGCACTCGACTGTGAGCGGCAAGCCGCGGCGGCACACCTCGCCGTCGATCCCGTCACGGGAACGGTCACCGAGACAATGCTGGGGCCGTTCACCGATTCCCGGCACGTGCTGATCGCGAATCTGCAGGCCCGGGTGAACAATGTCGTCGCCGACGCCACACGCTTCGACGAGAACCTCGCGGTTTTGATCCGGGGCGCGGACGGACAGCTGCCGCTGACCCCGCCGGGCGCGCCGGACGAAAACGAACTCGACCGCCGCGCCAACGAGATCGCCGCATTCCGCGCCGTCTACCACCGCGATCCGATATCCGAGAACGACTGGCGCATGGCCGATGCCCTGGACACCCACACCTATGACCCGAAATACCAGGGCGTCAAAGCCAATATCGTCATGCAGCGGTTCGATCCGATCCCCGGCGCGGGCGTATACCGGCAGAACATGTACATCCCCTCCCCGGCCGTCCACAACGTCCTGAATCCCTTCGACGCCGGATCGATCGTCGGCGCCCCGCAACCGACCCGCCCCACCTTTGCCCGGCCCCGCCCCCACCCTGCCACCCGGCTGAAAACAGGTCCCGGTGGCGCGGCGAGCACTGGCTACGAACTTGGTGAGGCGTCGAGAGGCGGGCCGAAGCCATTGCGCGAATGGGTGTCGGGGCCCGGATCACTACGTATCGGGGTGGGTGAGGTAGTCGATTTCATGCGTTCCCTACCGGAGCGAGACCGAGCAAGATCAACGTCGCGATCGAGAGCGCGAGGAATCCCGTGGCCCCCACCATATTCCGGTCGCCGCTGCGGATGTGGGCGCCGATCGCGCCGACGAAGTAGAGCACCAGCCCGATCGCGGCGGCGATTGCGAAGGGCGGGAACCAGATTCCCCAGAGGAGACCGATCGTCGCGGCGATCTGCAGGCTTCCGAGCACGGCGAGCTGGGGGGTGGTGAGGTGGACGGCTTCGGCGAATCGACGTATCCACGCCGGGCGGACGAACTTCATCACTCCGGAATGGAGCATCGCCAGTGCCAGCAGGACGGACAAGATCAACGTTGCGATATGCATGACGGCAACGCTAGAAATCCGATAGGTACCTTTTGGTAACCTACGGATCGTGAGTCCCCCAGCCGGAATCATGTTCATGTCCGACTGCCCCGCGCGCACGGCGATCGAGATCATCGCGAACAAGTGGTCGGTAGTCACCCTGTACGCGCTCATCGACGGCCCCAAGCGGCACAGCGAACTCGTCGCCCTGTCCGGCGGAATCTCCCGAAAGGTGCTGACCCAGACGCTGCGTCGCCTACAGAGCAACGGCCTCGTCGACCGACAGCGGTACGCCGAAGTACCCCCGCGAGTGGAATACAGCCTGACCCCACTCGGCCGGACACTCCAGGAGCCGATAGCAATGCTGACGGAGTGGGCACAGACACACGGCGAAGAACTCGTCGACTTCCAGGAATCGACCGAATCATTTCGCCCGTGACAGCCGCCACCCGCCGCGGGTCAACTCGCCGCCGTCAGCACCCGCCACGCCTTTCTGGAGCGCGAACGGACCTGTGGCGCGGCATATTCGATTCGCCGACGTGCCTCGGAGGCAGTGATGCGCAGCAGATCACTCAGTAGATCCGCGGTATCCCGGTAGCCGGTGTCGGCGGCGAGACCGCGACGCTCGGCCTCGGCGACGGCCGCGACCATGGCCGCACCCAGTCGACGCCGGCGGCGTTCGGTTTCGACGAGGGTGCGCAACAAGTCGACATCGGCCAGTTCCGACCACCTGCGTGCCGGAGCATCCGATGCCACTGCAGTCGAATGTGTATTCACGGGGGCGAGCCTACCCCAATCTCGAACATATGTTCGAGAATTCGCCGTGTCGTCTTCTCGGCGCCCGTCAGGGAGGAGGTTGGTTGGGAGCGTACTGCTTCACGATCCATCGGCAGATCGCTTCCACGACATAAGCCCTCTCCGTGTCGTCGAGCGCGTGCCCTGCGGGGATGTCGTGCCAGCGCGCGAGGCAGGTACGGCAGCAGGTCGCGGTGGCGTGCTGGGCAACGAAAACGGGATGTCCGCGGTAGGGCGTCTGTCGGCCGTCGTTGAGCGGTTCGGCCGGGGCCAGCCTGCGGGCGATCAGATCCTCGGCGTGCTTGCGCACGATCGCGATGCCCCGCAGGTCGACCACAGCGCGGTCGCGCCCGCGCAGCCGGAACTTCGCACGGAAATGGTGCTGGCCGATCCGATCCAGCCGGTCGTCGAGTTCGTCGGTCATGGGTTCCCGCAGTGTCCCGGCGACTACTCGTGCCCCGCACAACCAGCGAGGAAAGCCGCGGTCTCGCGATGTGAGCGCGCTCGGATGAATTCGAGGTGCCGGTACGCCGGATCGGCCTGGGCGGCGAGGTAACGTGCACGATTCCGCGCATGGGTCGTCCACGCCCACATGATCACCGATCGCTCCGGGTCGAGCGACAACATATTCCGCCAATCCTCCCGGTTGCCGTTCCACAACTCGCGCCCGGTGAGCGCGCGGCCGACGGTTCGCGTGATGATCTGCCGCATGACCAGTGGCCGCGGCAGGTCCAGCCAGACCACTGTATCGGCGCGACTCCACACCAGATCACCGAGCTTGCCGTGATAGTTGCCATCGATCACCCAGGCGCTCTGCGCGATTCGCTCGGCGACCGCAGCGCGAAATTCGTCCGCGGGCATCGGCGTCCAATCCGCCCGATGGTGGATGGCATCGAGTTCGATATGCGGGATACCGAGCTGCCGGGAGATCCTCCTCGCCAACGAACTCTTACCCGACCCCGAAGTGCCCACCACCGAGATCCGCCGCCTCTCGACCACGAACGCATTATCCACCGTCGGCCTGCCCGACGGTCGCACCCTCCGACGTCCGACGGGTCGCGGAGACCTCGCACACCATCGCCCGCTGGACCGAAATGAAAGACCGCGGAGGCCACTTCGCCGCACTCGAAGCCCCGGTCGAGCTGACGGCCGACATCCACGCCTTCTTCCGACCCCTGCGCTACTGACCGGATCCGGCGCTATTTCTCGATGTTCTCGAAGTCGAATTGCCCGTTCCAGGTGAGGGCGACATTGCGGACCTTGTCCGAGCGGCCCGCCTGAGCGACGTAGTCGAACAGCGGAATGCTCGGCATATCCCGCAGCAGCAGGGCCTGGGCCTGTCCCACCAGCCTGTAGGAATCGGCGTCGGTGGGCGCGGCCAGCGCGGCATCGATCAGACGGTCGAATTCCGGATTGACGTAGTTCGTGTTGTTGTAGCCGGCGGTGCTGACGAAGTTCGCGGTGAGGAATTGCAGCATGGTGGGGTAATCGCCCTGCCAGGCGTAACGGAATCCCTTGCCGATCGTCTTGTCCGTGATCGCGGATCGAATGTCCTTGAATGTCGGATACGGCGCGCCGACGACATCGATGCCCAGCGTGTTCTTGATGCTGTTGGCCACCGCGTCGACCCACGCCTGGTGATCGCCATCGGAGTTGTAGGCGAACTGAAAGGTCCCCGACCACGGCGAGATCGCATCGGCCTGGGCCCACAGCTTCTTGGCCGCGTCCGGGTTGAACTTCAGCTCGTCCGCCCCGGGCAGATTCGCGTCGAATCCGGGCAGCGTGCTGGCGGTGAAATCACGCGACGGAATGCGAGCGCCGTGGAAGATGTTGTCGCAGATCTGTTGTCGATTGACCGCCATCGACATCGCCTTGCGGCGCAGCACGCCTTCCTGTCCACCGAAGTGCGCCAGCGTCGGCTGCACGCCGAGCTGCTGGTTCTGCGCGGTCGGCTTGGTAATGGCGCGATCGCCGAGATCGGAGTGGAAGCTCGACAGCGCGCTGTTGGGAATGGTGTCGAGGGCGTCCAGGTGGCCCGCCTGCAAATCCGCGTACGCCGTGTCCATGGACTGGTACATCACCAGTCGCAGCCCCTTGTTCTTGGCCGGACGAGCGCCCCGATAGTCCGGATTGGGCACCAGGTCGATCTTGACGTTGTGTTCCCAGGCTCCGGTGCGCGCGAATTTGTAGGGACCGTTGCCGATGGGATTCTCGCCGAACGCCTTGATATCGGTGAAGGCCACCGCGGGCAGCGGATAGAACGGCGACCAGCCGAGCGCGTTCTCGAAGTCGATCGACGGGCTGGTCAGTTCAACGGTGAAGGTATGGTCGTCGACCACCTTCAATCCCGACATCGTCTGCGCCGTAGGGTTTTTCGCGGCCACGGCGTCGTAGCCGACAACCGAGCCGAACACGTAGCCCTGGATCTGGGCGTTGGTGCTCAGCGCCGCGAAGTTCCACGCGTCGACGAACGATTTCGCCGTGACCTCGGTGCCGTCGGTGAACTTCCGGCCCGGCTCGAGGGTGATCCGGTAGTTCTTGCGATCCGACGTCTCGATCGACTTCGCCATGTCGTTGTGTGCCACACCATTGGCGTCGTAGTACTTCAGACCGGCGAATACGCGATCGAGCACGCGGCTGCCGTTGTTGTCATTGGGGTCCGCGGGCAGCAGTGGATTCTGCGGCTCGGCGAGGTTGGCGGTGACGATGCTCGCGTCGTCACCGCTGTCCGAGGATGAACACGCCGTCAGCGCGAGGCCGGCGGTCAGCAGCGCCGCGAGGGCGAGGGAGGTCACTCTGTCGAGTCTCAACGGGTTCTCCGATCGAGAGGCAGGCCCGCGACGATCCGCGTGGGGTTCCCTCGGACAGTAGTCAATTCGGACATTCCCAGCGGCGAATCGACCGATCGAATTCGTCATGGGCACAAGAGATTGCGGCTGGGGGTGGCGTTCGTCTCATTCGTAAAGGGTGCGGATCCGGGGTTCGCCGTAGTCGGATGTCGGTGGGTTCGGGCACGATGGGCGCCATGACTACCGACCTGCGAGGATCTGCCGAGGAGCTGCTGCGCGAGCTGGCCGGGCCGGGTGCGCGGTTGCGGGAGGATCAGTGGACCGCCATCGAGGCGCTGGTGGTGGGGCGGCGGCGGGCGCTGGTGGTGCAGCGCACCGGCTGGGGTAAGTCGGCGGTGTATTTCATTTCCGCCAAACTGTTGCGGGCGCAGGGGCGGGGGCCGACGGTGATCGTCTCGCCACTGCTGGCGTTGATGCGCAACCAGGTGGCGGCGGCGCAGCGGGCGGGAGTCGTTGCGGCGACGATCAATTCGGGCAATATCACCGAGTGGGACGAGATCCACGCGCGGGTGGCGGCCGGGGAGATCGATGTGCTGCTGGTGAGCCCCGAGCGGCTGAACAATCCCGACTTCCGCGATTCGGTCCTGCCCAAACTGGCCGCCGACGCCGGACTGGTGGTCATCGACGAGGCGCACTGCGTGTCGGACTGGGGTCATGATTTCCGGCCGGACTATCGCCGCATTCGAACCCTGATCGCCGACCTCGGCAGCGATATCCCGGTATTGGCGACCACGGCGACCGCCAATGATCGCGTGGTCGCCGACGTCGCGGGTCAGATCGGTCTGGGTCGCGACGATGCCCTGGTGTTGCGCGGCACGCTGGATCGCGAGTCGCTGCACATGTCGGTGTTGCGCCTGGACGATGCCGTGCAGCGCACCGCCTGGCTGAGCCGATATCTGCACGAGTTGCCCGGCTCGGGAATCATCTACACCCTCACCGTCGCCGCGGCCCACGATCTGGCCGATGTCCTTGCCTCGCACGGTCATCGGGTGTCCGCCTACACCGGCCAGACCGATCCCGCCGAACGCGAGGCGCTGGAGACGGCCCTGCTGGACAACGAGGTGAAGGCGCTCGTGGCCACGTCGGCGCTGGGCATGGGTTTCGACAAACCCGACCTCGGCTTCGTCGTACATGTCGGCGCGCCCTCCTCCCCCATCGCCTACTACCAGCAGGTGGGCCGCGCGGGCCGCGGCACCGAACGCGCGGAAGTGGTCCTGCTGCCAGGCCCGGAGGACCGCCGGATCTGGAGCTACTTCGCCTCGGTGGCCTTCCCGCGCGAACCGGCCGTGCGAGCGGTTCTCGATGCCCTCGACCGCGACCGCCCGCTGTCGACGATCGCCCTGGAACCGCTGGTGGAGCTCAACCGCTCGCGGCTCGAGATGGTGCTCAAGGTCCTCGACGTCGACGGCGCGGTACGCAGGGTGCGCGGCGGCTGGCTGGCCACCGGCGAGCCCTGGGACTACGAGTCCGAACGCTACGAGCGTCTCGCCGCCGCCCGCGAGGCCGAGCAGCAGGCCATGCTCGACTATCAGACGACCACCGAATGCCGGATGAACTTCCTGCGCCGCCAACTCGACGACCCGGGCCTGACCGAGCAGGGCTGCGGCCGCTGCGACAATTGCACCGGCCTGCGCCCCGACGCCGCGGTGAACCAGGACGATCTGGCGGCCATCCGTACCCGCCTGGACCGCCCCGGCATCGATCTGTCTCCTCGCAAACAGTGGCCGACCGGTATGGCCAAATTGGGAATCCCCTTGTCGGGCAAGATAACCGACGGCCCCGAAACCGGCCGGGTCCTGGGCCGCCTCAGCGATCTCGGCTGGGGTTCCCGCCTGCGCGCCCTGCTCGACGGCCCCGACGGCCCGCTGCCGGACGCCGTCTTCGACGCCTGCATAGCCGTCCTCCGCGACTGGAACTGGAGCCACCGCCCCACCTCGGTCATCGCCATGTCCTCCCCCACCCACCCCATCCTCACCGCCGACCTGGCCACCCGCCTGGCCAAGGTCGGCCGCCTCCAAGACCTCGGCACCCTCCACCCCCGCCCCGGTCGGCCGCCGGTCTCGGCCGCCAACTCCGCCCACCGAGTAGCGGCCCTGTTCGACTCCTGGCAACCCCCCGCCCTTCCACCCCTGGACGCCCCAATCCTGTTGGTAGACACCCTCACCGACACCGGCTGGACCCTCACCCTCGCCGCCCGCACCCTCCGAGAAGCAGGCGCCCCCGCAGTCCTCCCCTTCGCCCTGGCCACCCCGACCTGACAATTTCGCAGCGCCGCCATGGATTCCGCGGCGCGGCCCCCGAGACCAAATTCGCGCCCATCCGGCCGCAAGACACCACCCGCGCCAGCCGGTTCTGCGGTCTCGGGGTCTGCTCGAGTTTCTCGACGGACTCGCCGCCGACTTCCGCGGCTGGACCGGCGAACGAATCTGGCGCACCAATCACCTGACGCTCGACGCCAGCTTCGGTTCCGGCGGACATATCCAACTGGATTGGACACTGTGTCCCACAACGATTTCCCCGCCTTGGCGAACCACTGTGACGACCTGCATCGAAGCAGGCGAACCTGTATAGCTTCGGCTCGGAACCCCATGGGACGCAGGGGCATCGACAATGGCGGGTATGGAACGGGTTGAGGTCGTCGTCGCGCATCATGAGCGCGCTACTCTGCGCGTCGGCGAGGTATTCCTGAAGATCGACACCGATCAGGCCAATACCGATGTCGAGGTCGAGGCGATGGCCTTGGCGCCGATCCCGACGCCGAAGGTTCTGTGGCGCAAGCCGCCCGTGCTCGCGCTCGCCGCCCTCCCGGGAACGGCACTGGGTCGCCTCGGCGAGCCGTCGACCGCGTCGTCGGCGGCCTGGGCCGCGGCGGGCGCGGCCGCGCGCGAACTGCATGCCGCACCGCTGCCGCCCTGGCCGGGGCGCGGCCTCGACGAGACCGCATCGCGTCTGGAGCGCGAATGCGAATGGCTTGTCACCAATAACGTCCTGGCCGCCGATGTGGTCGCACGCAATCGCCGCGTCGCCGAGGCCGCGCTACGGCCGTGGGCACCGGCCTTCATCCACGGCGATCTGCAGGTCGCCCACGTATTCGTCGACGGCGACGAGGTCACCGGCGTGGTCGACTGGTCCGAGGCCGCCCCGGGCGATGCCCTGTTCGACCTCGCCACCCTGACGCTCGGCCACAGCGAACACCTGCCCGATGTCCTCGCCGGTTACGGCGAAGACGTCGACCTCGACGTGATCCATGCGTGGTGGTCGCTGCGAAGCCTGCGCGCGATCCGCTGGCTGGTCGACCACGGCTTCGACCCGGCGCCCGAGATCGCCGTACTGAAATCTCGATTGTGAGTCAGCGACTAGCACGCAGTACGCGGCTCGCACGCAGGGCACGCTGTGCTTCGCCCTCGATTCCCGTGGGCCCGTCGAGGTAGCGGGCGATGAGATCCGGGGCGGAATGGTCCTCGATGTCGGTGAAACCGAGCGCGTGCAGCCGAGCGGCCATGTCATGGGGTGTGAAGTAGCTGAAAAAGGGTTCGCCCGCGGCGGCCAGCCGATCCGCGCGGGCTCGCAGTTGCACACGGTCCTCGTCGGTGTCGCCGGGCTGAAGGTAGTCGAAGATCACCTCGACCGGCCGGGCCTGACCGGCGATGTATTCGAGGGTGACGCGAGCGGCGTCCGGGGTCAGATAGAAGACGACACCCAGCCACACGAACACCGCCGGGTCGCCGCGATCGAATCCCGCCGCCTCCAAACCCGCTGCCAGGGTGCGAGTTTCGAAGTCGACCGGCACGAAGGCCAACGTATCCGGGCGGTCGATCCCGGCCGCGGCGAGGCGTTCGCGTTTCCACGCCTGGGTGGCGGGATGGTCGACCTCGTAGACGCGCACATCCGGACGCGCATTGCGGTAGGCGAAGGTATCCAGGCCCGCGCCCAGGATCACGACCTGCCGCACGCCCGCGGCGACGGACGCGGCCACGCGGTCCTCGGCGAAGCGGGCGCGCGTGGCGAAGAACAACCGGCGCGAGCGGTCGGCGACGGCGTTGACCGGGTGATCGGTTGTGGGCGTGCCCAGTTCGATCAATTGAGCTGGGGTGACGCCGAGCAGTGACGCCGCCAAGGGGTCGATGAAGATCCGTGGTCGATCAGCGATCTGGTGATACGCCCGGGCGTACGCGGTGACCAGCGCTGTCCGGCTCGGTCCGTCATCCTCCATATCCGAGAACCTACCCATAGATGCGGCATGGGCGCTGTGAGCCCACTCACCCACGGCACAGACCCTCTCGCACCGGTCCTCAGCGTTCGGCGACAGCCCGCTCATAGGCTCTCAATACCGTAACTGTTCGAGCGCATCATCAATGCCGCAGCCGAGGCGGCCCCGGGAATTCGCTTCTGCTTCAGCACGTCCCCCGAGACCACCCTCGACGCCCTCCGGCGAGTGCACGGTCGTTCCTAATTCGTTGTCACACCGCTGAGTTCATTGGGACTGTCGGGCAGGGTGACGGAGGCGAGCGTGGCGCCGGTCGTCAGGTCGAGACGGCGCACCGTCTTCGCGGCGGGGTCGGAGACGTAGATGTCGTTGCCGCGCACGAAGATCGCCGGACGCGCGTCCTGCCAGCGCAGCGATTCCTCCCAGGGCCCGGAGACCGGGATCGTCCGTACGACCGCACCCGCCGCCGGGTCGATGACATGGATTCGGCCGTCGGTGCCGAGCACCAGTGCCTCACCCTGCGGACCGCGCGCGAGGGAGCGGAAGGTATAGCTCGTGCCGAGGTTCACCAAGCGCAGGGTGGCGTCGGCGGTATCGATCAATGAGACCTGTTGCGAACGTTCGAGTTCGGCGTCTCGGTCCTGTTTGTAGTCGCCGAGGGCCACCGTCGAAAGGTCACTACCGGCCTGATTGCCGATGCGCCCGTATGGCGTTGGGCTCGCCACTTTGGTGATGACACCATTGCGATAGACGAGAGCGCCGGTCTGACAACCGATTACGACGGCCTCGCCCCGCACGGTGGATTCGCCGTGCACGCCGGGGCAGTCCTCGTTGCGTGCGATCTCCCGGCGGTCCCTGTCGAGTACGACGATGCCGGTGCGCTGCTGCGCGGTACCGAGGGTGACCACGAGTTCACCGGTGGACAATCGGATCGCCACCCCGTGATGCGGTGCGGCGGCGCGATACACCTCGGTCTCGGGCGCGCCGCGATCGAGCTGTCGCGGATCGAAGACGGTGACCTCGCCGCTGCCGTCGGCGAACAGCACCGTGCGCCCGCCGTGGCGCACCACATGTCCCGGCTCGACCGCCGCGATCGTGGTGTCGGTCAGCTCGCCGTGCACCGCGTCGAGCACGCGGAAGCCGTCCTTGGTCGACACCATGAGGTGATGATCGTCCCCGGCCGGATTGAGCCGATTGAAGCCCGCCAGCTTCACCTCCCCGGACAGGGCGAGCGACTTCCCGTCCAGCAGATGGATGCCGCCGTCGTAGGTCACCGCGACGGGGTCGACGATCGCCGCGCGCGCGGAATCGTGTCCCGCGGTCGAATCCTGTGTGCCACAGCCACTCAGGGCCACCACCGACGCGAGCATGCCGGATAAGGCCGCGGCTCGGTTGGTCATCCGCATATGGTTCTCCATTCCTTTTGTGCGAAAAGCGATCACGATGTCATCAGGCCACCCACGACGGCCTCGGTATCGGCGCGCATCATGGCCGCATAGGTGGGTGCGCCGCCGTCGGCGGCGGTCAGCGATTCGGAGTACAGGCCGATCACCCGAATGCGCAGACCCGCCTGTTCGGCGAGTACCCGGGCGAGCCGGTCGGGCTGAGAGGCATCGGCGAAGATCGCGGGTACCCCGGCGGCGCGGACGGTTTCGGCCAACTCGGCCAGATCGGCCGCGCTCGGCGAGGCGAGGGTGGTGCCGCTGGGAACGACCGCCCCGATCACCTCGAAGCCGAAACGCTGTGCCAGATACCCGAAGACGTGGTGGTTGGTCACCAGTTTGCGGCGTTCGGCGGGCACGGCGGCGAATCGTTCGGTCATCCAGTCGGTGAGGCCGCGCAACTCGGCCAGATACCGGGAGGTGTTGGCGCGCACGGCATTCGCGTCGACGCCCGGAATACCGGCGATCCGATCGCCGATGGTCTGCACCGCGCGCTGCGCCCGTACCGGGTCGGTCCAGAAGTGTGGATCCGGTCCGCCTCGCTCGAGGCCGCGATAGGCGATCGGATCGACCCGCTCACCCACCGCCAGCGTCGCGACCCCGGCGTCCTCGGCCGAGCGGATGTGCCGTCGAATTCCCTCCTCGAGTCCGAGTCCGTTGTGCACCAGCAGATCCGCCCGCTCGATCCGCGCGGCCGTCCGAGCCGAGATCGCGAACTGGTGCGGATCGGCGTTCGGCGGCATCAGCACGGTCACCTCGGCGCTGTCGCCCACCACGGCACGGGTGAGGTCGCCGAGGATATTGGTGGTGACGACGATGTGGGCGCGGCCGTCGTCGCGCGCGGCACACGCGGGCGCGAGCGTCAGCAGGAGTATCAGAACCCACGCGCGGGCCGAGGAGATCATCGGCCCGTCTCCACCATGTGCACCGGCGCGAGGTCGAGGGTGAATGTACGTGCCTTGCGCAGATTGTCGCGGTAGTCGATCTCGTACACCGCGCGAGCGGCGGCATCGTTGACATAGGCCCGGTCGGAGTCGATCCGGATGGTCGGCGGCACACCGTCCGGAACCGGGCCGGTCAACAGGGCAACCTGCGCGGTGGGCGCGCCGGAGGCGAGGTCGTGGCAATGCAGCACGCCGTCGCGGGTCAGGGTCAGCAGTGCCGAGCCCGTGCTGGCAGCCGTTACGACCGGCCCGATCTCCGCCAATCGCCAGGCGCCGGTGCGGATGTCGAGCAGCCACACTCCGCGATCACCGGCACGGGCGGCCAGCGTGGTAGCGCCCGGGCGATATTCGAAATCGGTGGCGCGCTCGGCCTCCGGAACCGGCTGCGGGTAGGCGAGCTTCACCGCATCGAATCGGCCGTCGTTCGCGGTCACCAGCAAAGCGCCGTCGGCGCAACCGAATACGATCCCGCGGCGAGTGAACGCGTTGCCGCGCGGTACGGGACAGGCGTGCGGCAAGGCGGTGATCACGCGATCGTCGCGATCACGGATCTCCACTCGCCCACTGCCGGTGGCGGCCACCACGACGTGCTCGGCGAACGGTAGGGCGATCGCGGCGGGAATCGTCCGGCGCTCGACGATCCTGCCCGCGTGCAACGCCTCTCGATCCACCAGGGTCGTGCCGGTATCGGTGACGACCGCGGTGACCGCCGGATCGCTGTGCGCGGCGATCGGCACGCCTGCGCCCATCGACCCGACGTCGCGAATTCCGCTGCGGTAGTAGTGCATATGATCACCGTGATCGACGGTCCACGCGCCCGCGTCCACAATGCGCACCGCCGCGCCGTCGCCGAGATAGGCGAACCGATCATCGCCGCGTATGCCGGTGACACCCGGAACTCGCGCCGCCGCGGTGGTCGTCCCGTCGATCAGATCGACCACCCGGACAGCGCCCGCGGTGTCGGCGACGACGAGTCGAGTCCGCGGCGCGTCGGTCTCCTCCGCGCCCGGCACATAGCCATGCGGCATCGGCGCGGAATCGCCTGCGCCCGAACCGCATCCGGCGAGCGGAAGCACCGCGACCAGCACGGCCGCCAGGGCCCGACGCCGCAGCCGCTCGCGCAGCCACGCCGCGGCCACCGAGGCGAAGAACACCGCGACCGCGACGGCGACAATGGTCGCACCCGCCGCCGTACCCGCATGCCAGGACACCACAAGCCCGCTCACGGTAGCGAACCCACCGAACAGCGCGGCCAGCAGCATGACGACCGGCATCCGGTCGGCCCAGTGCAGCGCCGCCGCGGGCGGCGCGATGAGCAGGCCGAAGACCAGTAGCGTGCCCGCGACGTTGAAGGACGCCACGATCGCCAGGGTCAGCAACCCCAGCAGGACCGCCTGCGCCCAACGCGGCCGCAGGCCGATGGTGTGCGCGGTGCGGGGATCGAAGGCCAACGCGACGAACGCGCGGTGTCCGAGCGCGGCGACGACGATCGAAACCATCAGCGCCCCAGCGAGGTAGCCGAGCTCGTGCGGGCGGATGGCCAGCACGTCGCCGAACAGGAATCCGGTCACATCGACGGCGAAGGACTGCGACCGGGACACGATGATGACACCGGCCGCCAGCATACCGACGAATACCAGTCCGATCCCGGTATCCGTGCCGAACCGCGAATTGCGTTGTAGCGCGGTGACACCCAGGGCCATGGCCCCCGCGCTACACGCCGCCCCGAGCAGGGGGTCACCGCCGAGCAGCGCGGCCGCGGCGACCCCGGGGAGCATCCCGTGGGATATGGCATCGCCCAGAAACGCCATGCCGCGCACCACGACCCACGTACCGGTGAGTGCGCAGATACCGGAGACCAGCAGTCCGCCCCACAGCGCACGCTGCACGAAGGAGACCTCGAACGGGGCAAACAGGACATCCATGGGCCGAGACCTTATAATGAAAATGATTGTCAAAACAAGTAGGGTGACGGCATGTATGAACGGCAGGCGCGAGCGGTCCGCATCCACGAACTCTCGGCGGGCTACCGGTCGCGAACCGTGCTGCACGCGATCTCGGCCACGATCCCCACCGGCCGGGTGACCGCACTCGTCGGCGCGAACGGATCGGGAAAGTCCACCTTGCTGAGCGTGATCGCGGGCGTGGTGAAACCGAGCGGCGGCACGCTCGAGCGAGCCAGCGCATGCCGCCCCGCCCTGGTGGTACAGCACAGCGCGGTGCCGCCGACACTGCCGATCACCGTCCGCGACGCCGTCGCCATGGGCCGCTGGGCACATCGCGGCCCCTGGCGGCGACTCACCCGCGCCGACACCGCGATCGTGGACGACTGCATGACGCGCCTCGGAATCGCCGATCTGGCGCGCCGCCATTTCGCCACGCTGTCCGGCGGCCAACGCCAACGCGCGCTGCTGGCACAGGCGCTGGCGCAGGAATCGGATCTCCTACTGCTCGACGAGCCCACCACCGGCCTGGACACCGAAGCGCGCCAGCAGATCTCGCACATCATCCGCGGGATCGCCGACGACGGCGTCACCGTCGTGCAGGCGACCCACGACCACGAGGAGGCGCTGCGCGCCGACCACACCCTGGTACTGCACGAGGGCCGCCTGCTCGCCGCGAGTCGGCCGTGAAGACTTTTGTCGCCTCGAACAATTCGGGAGACTACCGGGATGGGAACGAATGTCGAGGCGCAGCTTATGGATCAGTGGGCGCGGTTGGCCGGGGTGGCGGCGCGGGCAGTGGGACAGGATCTGGTGCGGCGGTACAGCGAAGCGCATCGGCGGTATCACACGGTGGACCATTTGGCGGCCATGCTGGCAGTGATCGACGAATTGGCCACGGACGCAACCGATATCGATGCCGTGCGGTACGCGGCCTTCTTCCACGACGCCGTCTACGCCGTGGACCGCGCCGATAACGAGGAAGCCAGCGCCCGACTCGCCGAATCCGTACTGCCCGGCCTGGGCCTACCGCCGCAGACCGTGGCCGAGGTGGCCCGCTTGGTCCGGCTCACCAGCAGGCACGACCCCGCTCCCGGTGACCGCAACGGCGCGGTGCTGTGCGACGCGGATCTGGCCATCCTGGCGGCTGACGAATCCACCTATGCCGCATACACTTCCGCCGTCCGCGCCGAATACGCCCACATCCCCGACGAACTGTTCCGCTCCGGACGCGCCGCCGTGCTGCGGGGACTGCTCGACCAGGAGCGGCTGTTCCGCACCCCGACCGCCCAGGCGCGTTACGCCACCGCGGCCCGCGCCAACCTCACCGCCGAACTGGCTCGGCTCACCGCTCATTGACCTGAACCATGGTTGTGTTTCTAGGGTCGGTCCCATGAGCGATGCGCTGATCGTGGTCGATATGCAGAACCTGTTCGTCGATGCGGTGGGAACCGACGGCCCCAGAGTCCTGGCCGCGGTGAACCGGCAGGTGGCGGCGGCCGTCGCGAGCGGCCGCCCGGTGTTCTACACCCGCGACTTCGCGCCGATCGATCTTCCGGACGGCGATCCGGAGAATCGGACCGCACTGCATCCCGGCCTGGACGTCCGGGGCGTCGTCGTCGACAAGGGTCCGGGGAAACGCGGTGGCTTCTCCGGCTTCGTCCTCGCTCCGGTGCTGGAACCGCAGCAGCCCTACGGCGGCGGCAGTCTGGGACCGCTGGTCCGGTCGGTCCGCGACTGCGGGGCCGATTCGGTGACCGTCGTCGGCATCGCCGCCGATGTCTGCGTGGCGGCAACAGCGCGCGACGCGGTGCGACTCGGCTACGCGGTGACGGTTCCGGTCGAGGCCACCGCATTCGTACACAGCCATCCCGACGGGGATCGGGCGGCGCTCGCCGAGTTGCGACGGGCCGGGGTCACCGTCGTTGAGTGAGTGACCCCGGACGAGACCTATGCGAGTCGGACCTCGGCGGTGGCGAGGCCGAAGATCTTGCGCCCGCCGGATTTCGCGACGACGACCACGACCGCGGTCCTGTTCTCGGCATCGATCGACTTGATCCGCCCGGTGAACTCGATACTCGCCGCGGATTCGGCGTCGACGACCGTGGGATTCGACAGCCGCACCGCGTATCTGATCAGCGCGCCCGGATCCCCCAGCCACTCGGTGACGAACCCCGCGCCCAGACCCATGGTCAGCATCCCGTGCGCGATCACATCCGGCAGCCCGACCAGGGCGGCGATATCGTCGTGCCAGTGGATCGGGTTCGCATCACCGGCCACACCGGCGTAGTTCACCAGATCGCCGCGCGTGAGCTGGGATGTGCGAGCGGGCAACTCGTCACCGACGGTGATGTCGTCGAATCGAATCGCGGTGCGCGGCACCCGAGTTCGCGCGATCGCGGACAGGGTCGGCACATCCTGCGCGACAGAATCGGCGTCGCTCGGCTCGACCGCCGATCGGCCGGACGATGCGGCGCGCGTGGGCAATTCGATGCCGTGCATGACCACCCGCTCGAGGGTGTCGGTGATACCCGCGTCGACGTCGTCACTTGTCGCGCCGACGACGGTGGTGTGCATGATCAGCACGACCTCATCGGTCTGATCGGTGAAGGTGTTGGTGATGGTGAGCAGATCCTTGCCCGCGATCCGGCGCACCGCGGACAGTTCGACATCGCTGACCAATCGGTCCCCGCTGACCACCGGCTTGTACAGCTCGAAAACCTGATCGGTCTGCACGAATACGTCGTAGCCGGTCACCACGGTCTCGAGCAACCGGCGGTTGGCCAGCATCGCCGCGATCGAAATGAACGTCGTCGGCGCGACCAGACCGGTGTAGCCGAGGTCGTGAGCGGCGTCATCGCTCCAATGCGCGGGATGGTAATCCTGGACCGCCCGCGCGTATTCGCGGATCTTCTCCCGGCCGACCTCGTAGTAATCGTCGACACGATAGCGATGCCCTACCAACTCGGAGGCGTCGAACGTCGTTTCCACCAAACCGCTCCTCATCTGATCTTTCCCGCATCGTAATCGGTTCTCGCACCAGGTAATTCAGAGCAGAACCGCATGATCGATCGGTTCAGCCGCGCAGCGCGACATCCAGCCGGTAGTACAGCCTCTCCTGCCGAGTACGCCCCGGTTCGCGCGGCGGGAAGCGTCGCAGCACATCGACAACCGTCGCGGTCACCCGATCGAGCGCCCACCGGATCTCGACCTCCGCCACACCGGTATCGCCGCCCGCCGCCAACTCTCGCGCCAACACCTGATAGACCGCCGCGCCCAGAATGTGTTTGGACTGATGCGGCGTGGCCAGCGGATGCAGATAGGGCGCCGCCACCGCGACCTGTGCGGCTCGAGCCGCCGCCGCGGCCGCCGGATCCCCCACCTCGCGCGCGGCCGCGAAACCCGCCCAGGCCAGCGCCCGCATCCGAGCCGTCCGCTTACCCTCCCGCACGAACTCCCGAGCGCCCTCGATCGCCTCCCGGGGCCGAGTGTCATCGGGGGCCCTCGCCTCGAACAGCGGCAGCACCCGCTCGGCGGACGCTATGGTCCATGCCGTGACCGCGCGAAAGTCCGCCACGCTCAGCGCTATCTCCTCGTATTCGGCCATGGCCTCCGCCTTTTCGTCGCCGCTTTCACCACCTTCGACGCTAGCGTTGAACTACCGGTGAAGACTTCGAGCCGAAACACCTCGGGATCTGCCGCGAAACATTCAAACTGGACCCCGTGCAGTTGACGTTTCCACCGGATGCCGCCGAACAACAGCTGGTCGATCGAATCACGGCATTGGCCGAGGGCTTTCGCGAACAGGCGGCCTATCACGACGAACATGCCGAAATCCCGACAGCGGCCCTGACCGCGCTGCACGACGTCGGTCTCGACGCCGCGGCGCTGCCCCGATACGCCGGCGGAACCGGCCTGAGCTATCTCGCCTTCGGCGCGATCGTACGCATTCTCGCCCGCGCCGATCCATCCATCGCGACCATCTGGACGATGCACGCGGGCGCGGGCGTCGGCCTCGCCGAACTCACCCGCGAGGCGGCGGGTTCCTTCTTCGCCGATGAGTTCCTGGCGGGCAAGCGATTCGCGAACGCGCTGTCGGAACCGGCCAGCGGCAATCGCTTTCTCAATCCGCAGCACGAGGCCGTCCCGGTCGAGGGCAACTGGACGCTCAGCGGGGCGAAGCGATTCGTCTCCGGCGTCGAGATCGCGGACTATCTGCTGGTGAACGCGCTGGTCGACCAGAAGCCGACCTTCTTCGCCGTGGTACCCGACGAGACCGTATCCATCGTGCCGATCTGGGACACCCTGGGCCTGCGCGCGACACGCAGCCAACTGCTGTCCTTCGACGACACCGTGCTGCGGGCCGAATATCGCGGGCGCGCACCGGGCCAGGGCGAGTTCGAGATCATCCCGGCCGGACTCCCGGCGATCTCGCTCGGTATCGCCGACGCCGCGCTGGCGGCCCTTGTCGAGCAAGCGACCACGCGGGAAATCCTGGGTGCGCCACTGTCGCATCAGCAATGGGTGCAGCACGAGGTGGCCGACGCCGAAATCCGGCTCGCGGCAGCGCATTCGCTCTACGAGCGTGGCCTCTGGGAAGCCGACAATGCCGTACCGAGTTTCTTCGGCACATTCGTCCGCGCGAAGTACCTCGCCAACAAGGTCGCCGTGGACGTGGCCCAACTGGGTGTCCGAATCGGCGGCGGTTCCGGATATCTCAAACGATCACCCATCCAACGACATCTGCGCGACGCCCAGGCGGGTCAGTTGATGGCCTATTCGACCGAGGTGATCGCGACGGAGGTGGGCAAACAGGTGCTGGGGGTCGACGCGGGGGTTAGCTGAACGCCTACCGGCACAATTTGTGTTACTTCCATCCCGAATCACTTCGACCGGACCGAGCGGGCGGCGCGCGAAAGACGTTTACCGCCAAAGTTTTTCGCGTTCAGCAGAGGCGTTGCCGATGCGGAGCGCAAATCGCCGTCTCGGGAATATCCCATTCGCCCGAATTTGCTTGCAGGTCGCCGTTACTGCACAGTCGTCACGCGCCCGGGGACGGACCGGTGGCCCGGGAAGGGCGCTCCGGCGCATTACGACCGAGGAAAGGAAAGTCTTGATCACACGCGAATCGGCACGCGACCGGCCGCTTTTCGCTGGCATGGAGCTGTCGGCCGAGATCGGCACGCTGTCGGTGATCGTCACTCGGCAGCCCTCGGAACCCATGTCGACAGCGGTAACCGAGGCGGCCCGATCGCTGGCCGCCGGACTCGACTCGCTGTTCGCGACCGACGGCGGTGAGCTCCGGTTGACGGCCGTCGGCAGACCGGTCTCGCGTCAGAGCAGACTCGCCGTATATCTCGCTCGCCGCGACCGCCTGTGGGGCTCGTTCGAGCAGTCGGGAGTCGAACTTCCGCACGGCGAACGCTACGACCGTGAACTCGAGGGCGATGCGGACGAACTCCGATTCGGCGGAGCCATCGAACTGGCCTCGCCGAACGAGCTCCCGGCCGCCCTCGAGATCACCCGCGGCGACAGCGCGCTGGTACTCGGCCGCCTCGAACACGGCAAATGGGACTGGGAGACATTCCTCGCCGTCGACACACCGGAACCCAAGGGCGTCGAGGAACTGCAACGCGCGGCCGTCGGACAACTATCCGACGACCTGTTCGCCATCCGCTCATTCGGCTGGTTCGACGACGTCGAGGTCGGCTCGGTCGTCTTCGCCGCCGACCACGTCCTCGACCGCATCGAATCCGCGCTCGCGACGTAGCGGACCCCCTACACTGCGATTCATGCGTGCGGAGCAGATCGATCCGATCTGGGACCGGCTGATCGATCAGTTGAACTGGTACAGCGCGAAAGGCACTACGGCACAACGGGCCTACAAGCGGGTCAAACTCGGTCAGATCGTGGTCGGGGCGGTGGTACCCGTGGTGGCGCTGTCCGCCCCGGCCGTCGTGACCGCGGTCCTCGCCGCCGCGGTGGTGGTCGCCGAGGGCGCGCAGCAGCTGTTCCAGTGGCAGACGAACTGGGTGAGCTATCGCGCGACCGCCGAGGCGCTCAAGCACGAACAGTTCCTCTACCTCGCCGAGGCGGGACCGTATCGCAACGCCGATCGCCGCGCGGTACTCGCCGAACGGATCGAGAATCTGGTGAGCAGGGAGAACGTCGGCTGGATCGATGTGAATGCCGAGAAATCGGAATCCGATTGAGAATCCGTGGCTTTCATCGGGTCTCGGGGTCGATCGGCAGGCCCGGGCACAGCTCGAGGTAGTCGATATCCGGCGAGATCGTCTCCTCGGGGCCCGCGTCCGCGGCGAACAGCTCCTCGGCCTGATCCACCCCGAGCAGCACTGTCGGTGCGGCGCTATCGGATTCGGGCGACTGTTCCCGCGCTGCCTCGCGCATCTGTCCCAGCCAGGTACGCACGGTATCGATATCGTCGAGCAGCCCGCGCTTGATCTCCCCCAGCGCGGGCGTCGCCAGTCCGAGTCGCACGCGAGCGGTATGGACCGCAACGCCCAGACCGTGAATTCCACTGAGCGCGTGCCGCTCCGGGCGAACGATGTCCAGCACGAGAAACTGTCGATCCTCCCGCAGCAATCGCGGCAGCAGACCGGCGCGCAGGAACGACGATTTCCCCGCCCCCGAGGGACCGACCACCGCGAACACCGATTCCGCACCGGCAGAACGCATTCCGCGCAGCCGCTCCAGGCCCTGCGCGATCTGGGCATCCCGGCCGAAATACACTGCGGCGTCGACCGGATCGAACGGTTGCCAGCCCCGATACGGCGAACGCTGCGGCTCGCCCGGCGGTGGCCAGATGAAATTCTCGGCCCCGATCCCGGCCTCGGCCAGCCCCGCCGCCAGTCGGCGCAGACCCTCGATCCGGAACCGCACGGGCTCGGCGCGGCCCTCGACCCGCATCTCCGCGATCGGGCCGTCGCCGAACAGATCGCATCGTTGCCATTCGCGAGTCTTGTCGGCATCGGTGGTCGGTTCCAAGCGCGCGCAGAAGATCCGCTTGCCCAGATAGACGGCCGTCAGATATTCGGCGACGCATTCGGTGGAGGCGTGCCAATCCCGAGACGTCAGGCAGATCACGGCCTCGCAGCGGGTCAGGGCGCGGCGCAAAGCATCGCGCCACCGCGTGCCCTGGACGATTCCGGCGCGCTCGTCCACATCCAGGAAGATGTCTCCGGCCAGCCCGGGCTGTTGTTCGCTCAGCCACCGAACCAGCGCGGCGGCTTCCGCGCTGTCCCGACTCGAATGACTCAGGAACACCCGCGCCATTCCGCCCCTTTCCGCGGAAATCCTTGACCGTCAGCACGTTCGGTTAACCACCAGCAATGGTGGCATCGATCCTCGGTCCTGTCCCGGAGTTTCCGGAAGGAGGGAGAAACTACGCGGGTTCGAGCTGGCGGCGGATGTCGACGAGATGGTGACGCAGTTCGTGCAGGGTGTGCATCGCCATCCAGCGCAGGGAGTGCTCGGTGGGTTCGGGGAAGGGGAAGATCAGGGTGCGTTCCAAGTCCTCGGCGGTCAGGCGGGTGAGGTCGCCGGTGAACAGCAGGGTCGCATCACGCAGTTGACGGGTGACGTCGGCCGGGTCCTGCTCGCTGTAGCCGTCGTGGTCGACTCGTTCGTCGCGGCCCATGGGTTCGACGGTCGGCGTCGTGGTGCGGCGGGCGGCCAGGATTCGTTCGCGTTGGACGAGTAGGACATCGCGCATGTGGCAGGCGTATTCGAGTGGGGACCACACCTCGGGCGCGGGGCGTTTGCGCAGGGCCGAGTCGTCGACCTTCAGTAGATCGCCGTATTCGGCCGCGTATTCCGTGGCCAGTGCCGGAACCTGCTCGGCCAGGGTCAGGTCGTACTCGAAACCGCATTCGGCACAGGGGTTCATGTCTGCACGCTAGCCGAGGATCAGCGGGAGTTTCGCGGAAAGCGCGCCCAATTCGGCCCTTTCGGCATCGGTAGGTGCGCGGCGGCCGGTGCCGATGAGCAGAGCGTCGCGATCCGACAGCGTGGCCGGGAGAGGCCTTCCCGCAATCCGTTCCACCATTTCGCGAGTGCGAGTGAGGGTTTCGGCGGGCGGCTGGACGGCGTCGGGAAGATGGGCGATCAGGTCGAGGTGATGCAGGGTCCATTCCAGGACGTAGGCGGACAGATAGTCGCCCGCGGTGAGGACGACATCGCGGGTGGCGACATGCCTTGCCGGATCGGCGAGTTCGGCGGCGCGGCCCGCGGCCGCGCCGAGGTCGTCGAGGTGGAACTTCAGTAGCTGCGGATCCCGGTACGCGGCGGCGAGGCGGACGATCAGGGCGTCGAGGGGGTCGGATCCCGTGGGCGGGGTGTCGGCGACCTCCCAGTAGGTGACCGCGTCGCGGGTCGGTTCGGCGTCGGTGGGCGTCACGAGGGTGATCAAAACGTCCTGGGCATCGATGATCAAGTGGCACACCAGATCTCGCACGAGCCAGCCGGTGCAGCCGGAGGGTCGCTCGAAATCCTCGTCCGCCAGTTCGGCGACCGCCGAGCGCAGCGCTGTCCAGGAGCGTGAGAAGAGTTCCACGGCCGCAAGCTAGCAGCGCATGTCGCGATTGGCGAACCGAATTTCGTTCGGCGAGGGCGCAACTCGCGCCGCTCACCACACCAGCGTGGCGTCCTCGGTACGCACGCCGCCGAAGAATCGCGCTCCGACATCGGCGCCGTCGTGGTTGTAGGCCGCCAGGATCTCGGCCAGTTCGCCGGCGAGGGTCCGCAGCGCCGGACTGACCGTCCGACACCCTTCATCCAGAACCCAACCCCAGCCCGGCGGCACATCCATGATCGTGATGACGATTCGACCGTCGAACGGAACATCGACCGAATACGAGATCCCCGAGGGCGCATCGCGCACCGGATTACTCATTTCCAGTTCCGGGGGCAGCCCCGGCGCGGAAAACGTCTGCGCGAAGGCGATATCCGCGCGAATTCGATCCGCGATCTCCGCCAGACCCGCATGCCGCGCGACCCGGTCGTAATGCCTGCCGTAGCGTCGGTCGGCGCCCGGTCTGCCCCGCTGTTCCTCGCGCAGCAACCGATCGAGCATGCGCAGCGCCGTCGCTCGCTCAGCGCCACCGGTCGCCGGCTGCTCGATGAGCGCCCTCAGGTGCGCGATCCGCATACCAATACCATTGGCCACCACCCACATCCTTCCCACGCAGACCATCCCCTTGTGGCCATGCTAATCCCGCGCACCGAACTCGAGCCGCCACGCGCACCCCCATTCCCGTTGCGGACGGTTCCGCGCGCCGACGTGGCGGGCACGGACCGTATCGCCAACCCGCACAACAGGTGTTGAGCAGGTTGTGAGATTGCACTATGTGAGACCGAATGGTTACCGAATTCGGCAAGACCCATGACTGAAACCGACTGTTGTGTCCTGCACCACTCTTGGTTTAGTCTCCCCATTTGAAACCAGTCAGTATCACTTCTTCCCCCGGGGGACCTCAATGACGAGGCGGATCATCGGGCGGCCGCGCGTATTCGCGGCCGCCGTGGCGGCAGTCGTATTCGCCGCGAGCACATGGCTGAGCGTGACGTCCGCCGCGGCGGACGAGACCACCGCGCAGAGCGTCTTCGCCGACACCGGACCGCATCCGGTGGCCACGCCCACGGTCACCAATCCCTGCCAGGAATCGGTCGCGGGCATGATTGCCCATATCACCGTGCACATCTTCGGAAATCGCGATGATGCCCGGTGCACGCAGGCGTTTCCGTACGGCCTGCAATCACCGGTGGGCGTGAATACCTATTACCCGGCCGATATCGCTGATATGTCCGACGCTCCCCTGATCCTGTTCGAGGGCGGGATCACCGCGAATCCGGGGATGTACGACACGCTGGCGCGGCAGTGGACCGGGCACGGATTCGTCGTGGTCATCGCCTACGACTTCGTCAACTCGTTGGCCTACCTTCCGGCATGGGGCCTGGCGGTGGCCGTTGCGCAGAATCGGGATGCGAATTCCCCGCTGTTCGGCAAGATCGACCTCGGCCGCACGGTGCTGGCCGGACATTCCGCGGGCGGCGCGGCCACACTTCAGGCCGCGGCGCTGTTCCCGCCCGCCGCGGGGCTGGTCGATCCCAAGTTCCACGTCATCGGCGCGTTGGCCATCGAGCCGGGCCCCATCGGGGTGGGCTCCCTGATCGGCGTGCCGACGCTGTTCCTCACCGGCTACAACGATTTCGTCGTACCGGATTTCGCCTGGGTGCGCTGGTGGCAGTACAACCTCACCTTCAACGCACCGGCCTGGATCGCGAATGCCCGTGGCGTAGGCCACTTCTCACCCGTCGACGGGCCGGGCGCATATCTCTCCGCCGGCGCGGCGCTGGCCTGGCTGGAATACATCGGCTTCGACGATCCGACAGCGCGAGAGTTCTTCGTCGGCCCGGATTGGCGGCTGAAGGATGACAAGACCTACTTCAGCGTCGACCGCAATGCCCGCGCCGACGCCCTGAGATGAGGAACGCTATGCCCGCCTGGCTGACCGGCCTGACCGCCGCCGTGCTCACCGTCCTGCCCACGGCCGCCCCGCTCGCCACCGCCGCGCCGATCGCCGAGCGTGGCTGCGCCGAACCCGCTCCCGGACAGCCGCTGCCACGCGCGAATCCCGAACAGGTGGGCATGGATTCGGCCGCGGTGGACGCCGCGCTCGACTTCGGCACGCACGCGGGCGGATTCGCCGTGCAGATCTACCGGCACGGCTGCCTGGTCGGCGACCGCACCCCGACCGGAAATCTGCCGCTGCCACTGGCCAGCGCGACGAAGGGCGTGACCGCTGCGATCGTGGGGCGCGCGATCACGCTGGGCTACTTCGGCCTGGACGATCCGCTCGGCGCATTCTTCCCGCGGGCCGACCCGGCGCACGCGAATCTCACCGTGCGCCAGGTGCTCACCCAGACCACCGGCCTGCACTTCAGCTGGCCCGCCGATATCGCCGGGCTGCAAACCGATTCGGTGCTGCAAACCCTGGCCGAACCCGCGGACTACGCCCCCGGCACCACCTTCCAGTACGCCCAGAACGTCATCGCCGTCCTGCCGAAGATCATCGAACTCACCACCGGCGCCGACTTTCAGGACTTCGCGCAGCGAGAAGTGTTCCAGCCGTTGGGCATAGGCCGCGACAGCTGGGTGTGGCTGCGCGACCGCAGCGGCAATACCGCCGTCAACGGCGGCCTGGCCATGCGCCCGGACGATCTGGCCCGGCTCGGCCGACTCATGCTCCGCGACGGCCGCTGGGGCGACCGGCAACTCGTCGACGCCGACTACATCCGCCAGGCCACCACCGGAACCGAGGCCAACCCCGGTTACGGCTTTCTCACCTGGCTCAACTCCGGCGACACCTACCGGGGCACCGAGGTGCCCACGGCCGTGCGCTACGACCATCCGCAGTTCCCCGGATCGCCGCGCGATATGTACTCCTTCGAGGGCGCGCTCGGACAGTTCGTCACCATCGTTGCGAGCCGGGATATGGTCATCGTCCGAATGGGTGTTCCGCTGCGCGTGGATCTCGCCAATCCGGTCGGAATGCTCACCGGCAGCGGCAATCCCGACAACAGAGAGCTCTACCACCGCATCACCGCGGCGGTGTCGGATATGCCCGCCGAGCCGTACGTCGATCCCTACCGTCTGCAGAGCCCACCGCTGCCGATCCACGACCTCGACGACATCGGCAGGCTGATCGATCCGGTCACCGCCGCCGCCATCGTCCTGGGCGTGGGACCCTACGCCTCCACCCGGTGCAACATCCTGTGGTGTAATGACAAACCGGTTCCGGTGGATGTGTTCCGGCTCGTCCTCGACGCCGGTGCGCAGATCGCGAGCGCGGTTCTCGCGCTCGGCAATACCCCACGGTGAGAAGGGATTTCAGCGCTCCCAGTCCGGCACGCCGAACAGCGCCAGCGTGATCCGATACAGCAGGGCGGCCTGATCCGGCAGCGCCGCCGAACCCGGGCCGTTGAGACAGTCTCGGATGCGGTCGTCGATCGCGCCGATCACGGCATCGAAGGCCCCGGCCGGGATATCGACGGGAATATCGCCGCAGCGGCGGCCGATGCGGAATACCGCGCGCATGCGGTCGGCGAGGGTGGCCTTCACGGCCATTCGCTGCTGCGCCACAACCGGTCCGGCGACCAGGCATTCGACGTGCAACGCTTGCGCACAGCTGCTGTTGTCGGCCAGCAGGTGCAGATATGCGGTGAGGGTGGTGCGCAGCAGTGCGCGCCACTCGCCGCGATCGGCCCCCGCGACCGCGAGATCCAGATTGATGATCGCGAATTCGGTCGCCGCGGTGAAGGCGTCGGCGAAACAGTCGTCGCGGTCGCGATAGAACTGGTAGAAGGTGCGGCGCGAGACATTCGCGCGCGCCACGATGTGAGCCACCGTGGTAGCGGTGTACCCGAATTCGCTGACCGCCTCCAGCACCGCGTAGTGCAGGCGGCCGCGCTGCGAGCTCTCCACGGCCGATCGATCCAGCCCGTGCGTGCCGCGCGGCAGGCGGCTGCGGTCGAGACCGGGGTCGAGGCTCATCCCCCGAGAATAAGCACAGCGGCCGGCGTATCGAAATGTGCCGATCCGGGTCGGCGATCGGGATGCGATGCTGTGGGGATGGTGGCGGACAGCGGCGGGCGATGGGGTGAGCACAATGCCGAGCGGCGGCGGGCGATCATGTCCGCACTGCTCGAGTTGATCGAGGAGTGCGAACCCGGCGTCGAGATCCCGCTGCAGGCCATTGCCGACCGGGCCGGGGTGAAGCGGTCGGTGATCTATCGGCATTTCGCCGACCGCAGGGATCTCGACGCCCGTACGCGGGAATTCGTGGTCGAGTCCTATGTGGACGAGGTCATGCCCACCCTGGATCCCGCCGACAGTCTGCGCGCGACGATCTTCCGCCTCATCGATACCTACGTGCGGCTGGTCGCGGCGCATCCGCGCACGCACGAGTGGATCGAACGCGGCCCGGGCAGCAGCGATCCGTCCGGACAGGCGATCGTGACCGGCACGAAAGCCGCCATCGCCAAGCGCATCTCGTACCTGTTCGAAACCGGCGCGGCGGCGGTCGGCTACTCCGATCCCGGTATCGAGGTCGCTGCGTTCGCGATCGTCTCGATGGTCGACGGCGCGGTCACCCGCTGGCTGCACACCCGGCCGGAGGGCTGGGACGAGGACGGGGTGAGCCGGATGCTGACCGAATCGCTGTGGTTCCTCGTGGACGGGCATGCCCGCACCCGCGGCATCACCGTGGATCCGGACCGTCCGCTCGGTGAACTGCTGGCGGGGAGCACCCTCGCGATTTGAGTGTGACACCAAGTCGCATTTACCTCTTGTCCGACCATCTCCGCGGCGCTACCGTGCTCTTATGACCGCGACGCGCTGTCGCGATCAGGTGTTTCGAGGAGGCAGACGATGACGTCGACGACTGAGCACTACACCGAAACGCTGGCGATGCTGTCCGAGGGGTCGGTACATCGCCGTTTCGATCCATTTCTCGATATCCCTTGGGATGACCCGGATTTCGCCGTCCGACCCGACGACGAGCGCTGGATCCTGCCCACCGCGGACCCGTTCGGGGCGCATCCCTGGTATCGCGCGCTCCCCCGCGAGCAGCAAATCCGGATCGGGATGTGGCGGCAGGCCAATGTCGCCAAGGTCGGCCTGCAGTTCGAGAACATTCTCATCCGCGGGCTGATGCAGCACGTATTCACGCTGCCCAATGGATCGCCGGAATTCCGCTACAGCACCCACGAGGCCGCCGAGGAGTGCAATCACACCCAGATGTTCCAGGAGGTGGTCAACCGCATCGGCATGGACGTGCCGGGCATGAATCGCCTCACCAGGGTGCTCGCCCCGATCATCCCGCTGGTGCCGATCGCCTTTCCCACCTGGTTCTTCGTCATGGTGCTGGCCGGTGAGGAGCCGATCGACTTCGCCCAGAAGGCGATTCTGCGGTCGGACGGCGAAATGCATCCGATGATCACCCGCGTGATGCAGATCCACGTGGCCGAGGAGGCCCGCCATATCTCCTTCGCGCACGAATACGTCGAACATCACGCGCCGAAGCTGTCGCCGATCAGCCGATTCGCGCTGTCGGTGCTGACACCGATCACCATGCGGGTGGCGCTGTGGCTGATCGCGGTGCCGCCGCGCCGATTCCGCCGCGAATTCGACGTTCCGGCCGCGGTTTTCAAGGATGTGTATTGGCGCAGGCCCGAATCGCGACGGCAGCTCACCCACGGTTTCGCCGATGTGCGCATGCTGGTCGAGAAGGCCGGTCTGATGAATCCCGCCGCCCGGCTGATCTGGAAGGCGCTGCGCATCGACGGCCCGCCCGCCCGCTATCGCAGCCAGCCCGCCTGAACCGCTTGACCTTCCCCCTGACGCCGGGCGCAGGCTGAAGCCGTGGAATTACTCACCATCGGCGCCTTCGCCCGGCTGGCTCGGCTGTCCCCGAAGGCCCTGCGGTCGTACGCGGACTCCGGTCTGCCGCCGCCGCAGCGGGTCGATTCCGAGACCGACTATCGCTGGTATTCCCCCGCGCGATTACCGCTCGCGCGCCGGATCGCCCGACTGCGCCGCTCGGATGTGCCGTTGCGGCGAATTCGCGCGATCACAGCGAACTCGATATCGACGACGCCGCCCCGGTCGAATTCACGGTCACCGGACCGGTGCGGCTGTCGAGCTGATCGACCAGCGAGCAGGCCACGGGCTCTCGGGTCGGGCGACGAGTGCTCGGATGAGTCGCTATCGTCGGACGGGTGGCCGGCAAGTCCGCGGCGCCGGCGATCGAATTGGACGTCGGCGACCGCACAGTACGGATATCCAACCCCGATCGGGTGTACTTCCCCGAGACCGGGGCGACCAAGATCGACCTGGTGCGGTACTACCTCAGCGTGGGCGACGGGATCGTCAACGCGCTGCGGGATCGTCCGTGCATGCTGCATCGGTTCCCCAAGGGCCTGCCGGGCGGCAAGGTGCATCAGAAGCGGCTGCCCGCGGGCGCGCCGGACTGGATCCCGACCGTGCGGGTCTACTTTCCCCGCTACGGCCGCCACGCCGATGAGCTGTGCGTGCCCGAGCTGGCCGATGTGATCTGGGCCGTGCAGATGTCGACGGTGGAGTTCCACCCGTGGAACTCGCGCCGCTTCGATACCGAGAAGCCCGACGAATGGCGCATCGATCTGGATCCGATGCCCGACTGCCCGTGGTCGCGGGTGCGACGGGTGGCCGGTGTGGTGCACGAGGTGCTCGACGAACTCGGCGCGGTCGGGTGGCCGAAGACCTCCGGCGGCAACGGTTTACACGTATATGTGCGCATCGCGCCCGACTGGGGCTTCCAGGATGTGCGCCGCGCCGCGCTGGCCTTCGCCCGCGAGGTCGAGCGCCGCGCCCCCGATGATGTGACCACCACCTGGTGGCGGCGCGACCGCGATCCGAAACTTCTGTTCGTCGACTACAACCAGAACGCCCGCGACCATACGATCGCCGCCGCCTATTCGGTGCGCGGCAATCCCGCCGCGACCGTATCCACGCCGATCCGCTGGGACGAGATCGACGAGGTCGATCCGCGCGATTTCACCATCGCCACCGTGCCCGCCCGCTACGCCCAACTCGGTGATCTGCACGCGGGCATCGACGACACGGTCTTCGATCTGGCCACACTGGTGGAATGGGCCGACCGCGACAAGGTCGAGGTCGATCTGGACGAGGAAGTATCGAACGAGGAGAACGCATGACCCCGGAGCCCGTACGAATCGCAGTGGGCCCCAAGACTTCCGAACTGCTCGGCCGGGCGATCACCCGCGCCGGCGCGACGCTGGCGGAGCTGGACGACGCGCGCGCTCTGGTATGGGACGGCGGACCGGCCGGATTCCCGCAGCGGCTGCCCGTCGGAATCGAATGGGTGCAGCTGTTCTCCGCCGGGGTCGAGGAGTGGTTCGACACCGATGTGTTCGAACGCCATCCCGATATCGTCTTCACCTCGGCCGCGGGCGCTTTCGCCCGCAGCGTGGCCGAACACGCGCTGGCGATGCTGCTGGCGGGCGTGCGACATCTACCCGAACAGCTGCGCGCCCGCGCCTGGCGGCAGGCGGAATTCTTTCCGCGCATCGGCACCCTGCGCGAGGCGACGGTGGCCGTGATCGGCACGGGCGGCATCGGCGGCGAACTCATCGACCTACTCGCGCCGCTGGGCGCGCGGGTCATCGCCGTCAATCGCTCCGGTCGGCCGATCTCACATTCCGCGGTGATCGAAACGGTTCCGGCGCAACGGCTTTCGGAGATCTGGCCGCGCACCGATCATGTGGTCGTGGCCGCGCCCGCCACCCCGGACACCCGCCATCTGATCGGCAAGAACGAACTGTCCCAGTTGAAGCCGACCTCCTGGGTGATCAATATCGCCCGCGGCAGCCTGATCGACACCGACGCCCTGGTGGACGCCCTGCGCGACGGAACGATCGGCGGGGCCGGACTCGACGTCACCGAGCCCGAACCGCTCCCCGACGGCCACCCGCTCTGGGATCTGCCGAATGCCATTGTGACGCCGCATGATTCGAATCCGCCGCAGTTGCGCACCGTCGCCTTCGCCGAACATGTGGCCGACAATGTCGCGCGCTTCGTCGCCGGGCGCGAGCTGAATGCCCGGATCGACGTCGCCGCCGGGTACTGATCGCCTCAGACCGGATCGGGATCGACGAATTCGACGCCGGTGATGATGTCGGGGTCGATGCGCACGAGCTGATCGCGCGGACCCGGCAGCCAGGGGCGCAGCAGGGTTCGGTAGTGGGCGATCTGCTGTGGATCGGTGATCGGTTCGGCGGTGCCGGTGACGATCACACACCAGCCGTGACGGGTGCGCTCGTCGATGGTGTCGGCCTCGTAGGCCACCACCTGCCGGTCGGCGGTCAGGGTCGCGCCGCGATGGGCGTGGATGACGATCGTTTCGCCGTCGAGCAGATGATTGACCGGTCGGATCGTCGGGAGCGCGTAGCGGGTGTAGACGATGCGTCCGACTCCGACTCGGCTCAGCAATTGGAAAGCCTCGGCCGTCGACAGATCCCGCGTGACCTGCTGGACCGAGTGTGGCGGGCGCGTGAACCGCGGATATTCGTCGGCTCGGCTGGTCATTACCCTGTCTGCCCCGATCGTTGTGCACCGGATGGCCCCCGGTTCATATCCAGGTTCCCGGATCGGCTGCCGACCAAACCCGGCGGTGCTAGAAATATTGGATAGCCGAAGAACCCTTCCATCTCGACGAATTCGCGGTCGGGCTGTCGGAGCTGACCGCGGTGGTCTTGTCGACTCCGGATCTGGAGGGCTCGCTGCGCGAGGTCGCCGATATCACCTCCCGAATGCTGCCCGAACATCCGATGGTCGCGATCACCCTGCGGCGCGACGGCGATGCGATCACGGTCGCCTCCACCGGTCCGCACGCGACGCTCATCGACGAACTGCAGCGCGGACAGGGCCTGGGACCGTGCCTCGAGGCGCTGCACACCGCCACGCCCGTGGCCGTCACCGATATGAGCACCGAAACCCGGTGGGGCGCTTATCCGGCGCGGATGCTCGCACAGGGCATCCACTCGGTGCATTCGCAACCGTTGTTGGTCGACGACGCGGCCGTCGGCACGCTGAATCTGTATTCGCCGCGGCCGGAAACCTTCGGGCCCGCGGCCCTGCGCGCCATCATGCTGACCAGCGCGCACACCGCGATCCTGCTGTCCGCGGCGATCAACTCCGCGCGTCAGGCCGAATTGACCGCGCAATTGCGGTCCGCGCTGGCCTCGCGCTCGATCATCGATCAGGCCCTGGGAATCACCATGGCGCAGCGGCACTGTGATCGCGACGCCGCCTTCGAGGTGCTGCGCGCGGCCTCCCAGCGCGAGAACGTCAAACTGGTCGTGGTGGCCGCTCAGGTCATTCGCGCGGTCACCGGAAACGATCCGACACCACCGCATTTCAATGTTCCGACGCGGCCGAAACGAGTTCGGCGCAATTCTTGATCGAGCGGATACTCCGGCGACCCCGCGGGGAGGCTACACTGCTGACGTACCTGTCTCCCGAGTCCAGTAGCGCGGCTGGGGTCCTCTCCTCGACGTAGGAAGGCCACCATGTCCGCCGATCAGGCTGCTCGTATGCTCGCCGAGCCCGCGGCGAGCAGCGTCGAACCCGTCGCCACCGCCTTCGATTCCGAGATCGTGCCGCTCGGCGTGCCCTCGGCGATACCCGAATCCCACGATCGACTGGTGCGCCACCTGTTCGACATAGGACTCCGATTGCATTCGGTGCGAACGGTTTTCGAGGACGACGCCGCCGATCCGGAGCAGATTCGCGCGGCCGGCGGGCGGGTGCTCGAGGTACTCGACGATCTGGACATCCTGATTCGCGACGCCGGATTGACCATGCTCGAGCTCGCCGTCCGGCCCGATCCGGCCCGGCCGAAACCGGTGCGTCCCACCGTGAACGGCCGTCCGGCCCGGCGTCGGCGACGCTAGGCGCCGCGCACCGCGCGGGGTATGCCGGGCAGCATGCCGAAGGCCTCGTGCACCAGATCGGTCCAGCTGTCGGCCATCGACGCCAATAGGAACCAGGCCGCGTGCACGCGCTCGTCGGTGACATCGTCGACGCTGCGCAGCAGGTGGCTGGCGCGGACCTGCGCGGCGGCCATGCCGTCGACCACCGCGCCCAGCGACTGCGAGCGCGGGCGACGGGTGGTGTGCGCGCCGATCCAGTCGTCGATGCGGGCGACGAGTTCATTACGACGACAGTCGATCTCGGCGGCGTTGAGAGGGTGTTCGCGGCGGGTCAGATGGAGTTCGGCCAGGCCGCGCGCCCACCGGGTGACGGGATGGTCTTCGGGTTGATCGCCGATATGCCCGCAGAACGCCGCTAGCAACTCGTGCCAGTCGGGCGGTGTCGAGACGACGGTTCGTCTCGACAGGACGGGTCCGGACGGCGGCGCCTGCGCACAGCCGTCCTGATGCGGTACGTACATCGTGTACCTCCAAGGCGGCGATCGGGCGCACCCGGCGCCGCGCACGGGCACCGGACCGCGAGCCCGGTGCGGCAAGGGCGGACCGCACCGGATCCGGAGCACCGCAATCTGCGAAGGGGACATCTTCTAAGCGGCGCCGGGTGCAGTTCCAGGATGCTCGCTTCGCCCGGCCCTCCCACTGCCCTTTCGGTGGCCTTCCGATGACCCAGCGCAGTGGTTTTCCCGTCGCCTGGCCGACCGCCCGGTACCCGGTTACGCTACGTTCAGGCTCGGGACGATCGGGTGAAGGGTGTTTGGCGGCGTGAGTTGGTCTTTCACACCGGACGAGTTCGCACATATCTGGCGGGAGACCGATCTGGATCGGCACCCGTTTCCGATCCGGGTGCTGGAATCCCCGCGCACCGAGGACGAGGCGGCCGCGCTGCGGCAGAGTCTGCTGGCGCGGATGCCGTTGCGGTCTGATCCCGATCTATCGGCCTGCCTGCGCATTCTGGCGCAGCCGCATACCCGGGTGGTCGCCATCGGTGGCGCGCACGGGCCGGGCAGTGAGATCCGGGTGCTCGGCGCGGCGGTCTACGACCATGCGGTGCTGGCGGTGCAGGAGCCGGGACGATCCTCGGATTTCGGTGGGCGGGTGACGATTTCGATCGGTCACAGCAGCAAACTGGGCGCCCGGATCGCCGCGCTGCTGCCCGATACGCCCGCGGGTCGCGAACCCGCGCGGTCGGCGCCCGCCGAGCAGGTGCGCGACGAGGAGACCGTACTGGCCGCCGGGCTCGCCCCGCGAATCCGACGGCTGCTGGTGAAACCGCATACCGCCGAGGGCCATATCCGGATCGAACCGCGGCTGGACCGCGGCGATCCGCCGCCTGCGGTCTACTACACCTGGATCGATGTCGCGGGCGACGGCCGCTATCTGATCCGGGCCGGGGACACTGTGCACGTTGTCCCGGCCTCACCGCAGCAGATCGCGGTTCACCTGCAAAAACGTATTCCGCACTGACTTTCGGCCGCCGCGGATACCGGCAAGACGTACTGTCCGGACATCGCCGACCGATTAGGCTGAGTCACTACCGACCGGATCCCAGGGGTAGGCATGACGATCGAGACCAGCCAGGCCGATATCGCACGGTTTCTGCAGGCGGCCCAGAGCGGCACCGTGCGCTTCGATCCGGCCGCGGCTCGCCGCTGCGCCGAGATCTACGAGCAGCAGGCCGACCGGCTACGGCAGTTGCAGCAGCGCTTGGAGTCGGCGGCGCGGACGGACGGGTTCGGGGGTTTCTTCTCCGCCGAACAGCTACAGGCCGGTTTCGGGCGCAAGGCCCGCGACGCCGCGCAACTGCTCGACCAGTACATCGCGGCCTCCTATCGGCTGAAGGAGGCGTTCCTGGTCAGCGCCGGCCTGTACGAGGAGGCCGACGCGGCGCACGCCGCCGCGCTACGAGCGGTCGCGCCGAGGCAGCCGCGATGACGACCGAATTCCGATACGGGCCCCAGCCCCGGCGCACCGACCCCGAATACATCAGCGCCATGGAGCATTTCGAATCCATGCCGCACGAGCAGATCTACGCCGGAACCCAGCGGATCGACGCGGGCGCGATCGTGCAGGCGTCGCTGGCATGGCTGGAGGGGGCCGCCACACTGGCCGCCTCGATGCCGCTCACCCATGGAAACGCCGATCGGATCATCGATTCGGTGCAGTGGGTGGGACCCGCCGCCGATGCGGCCGCCGCGTGCACCCGCAGTTTCGCCGAATCGCTGGACGAATTGGCCGCGGTGATGGGCGAGGTGGGCGCGCGGCTCGGCGCGGTGGCCGCGGCGGCCGAGGCGGTGAAGCTGGCCGTGGTTCCGCCCGGCGGGGTCGGGCCGATCGGGGCGATCGCCCGCGTACTCGAGGCCGTGCACGTCATCGACGCGCAGATAGCGGCCGAGGCCATGCGCCAGGAGGCGGTGCTGGCCATGAATATGATCTACAAACCGTCGTATTCGGCCGCGGGCAGCGGGATTCCGGCGCTGCCCGAACCCCCGGCGCTGCCGGGTGCGCCCGCGCCCGGACAGTCACATCCCGAACCTCTTGCGCCCCAACCGGTTCCACCACAGCAGAAGATTCCGGTGCCGCCACAGACTCCACCCGCACCGGAAGTGCCTCCGACTCCCCAGCCATCGGCACCGCAATCACCCCAGCAAACCCCGGCACCCCAACCGCCACAGCCCACCCCGGCACCCCAAACACCAACGCCCACAACACCTTCCACTCCCGCACCCCCTCCCCCGCCTCCGGCATCCCCTTCCCCCACGCCCGCGACCCCACCACCGCCGCCCCAAACCCCTTCTCCCACACCGCCTCCCCCGGCCCCACCGCCGCCCGCACCGACCCCACCCCCACCGGCCGGGCCGCCGCTCAACGATCAGGGCGGCCAACCGGGCGTCACCGGACCCATCCCGAACCAGTCCACCACCCCGAGCACATCGGACCAGCCGGGCGTGGTGCCGCCGGGGCGGTAGCTCCGCGCCCGCTTCGAACATGCCTTTGCGCGTATATACGTATAGCGGTATGTTGAGTCCATGGCAGCCGATCTCTTCACCGTGGTGGCCGAACCTCAGCGGCGGCGGATTCTCGAGCAGTTGCGAGGTGGGGACGCGACCGTCGGTGAACTGGTGGACCGGTTGGAGCTTTCCCAGCCGACGGTGTCGAAGCATTTGAAGGTATTGCGGGACGCGGGATTCGTCACCTGCGAGGTGGCGGCCCAGAAGCGGATCTATCGGCTCGCGCCCGGGCCCTTCGAGCAGTTCGACAGCTGGCTGTCGCCGTATCTGCGGCTGTGGAATCACCATCTCGACGCCCTCGGGCGGCACCTCGACAGAAAGGACCGTTCATCATGACCACTCGTTCCTACCAACCGAGCCCCGCTCATCCGGTCGAACTCGTCGACGACGGCGGCCAATGGTCGCTCGCCTTCACCCGCGAGTTCCCGCAGCGGCCCGAGGCGGTCTGGTCCGCCCTCACCGAACCCGACGAACTGCGCGAATGGGCCCCCTACACCGCCGACCGCCCGCTGACCTCCCCCGGCCCGGTCACCCTCATCATGCTCGACGGCGATACGAATCAGGAACTGCCGGGCCGGATCTCCCGCGCCGAACGGCCCACACTCCTCGAATACACCTGGGCCGACCAAGCGCTCTGCTGGGCCCTCACCGAAACCTCCACGGGCACCCGCCTACGCCTCACCCATCAGCTCCCCGACCGTGCCCAGGGCGCGATGATGGCCGCGGGTTGGCACCTGTGCCTCGACGTCGCCGCGCTCCTGCTGGCCGGAACCCCGATCGGTCCCATCGTCGGCCCCAAGGCCCTCGACTACGGCTGGCGCGACCTGAACCGGCAATACTCCGCCGAACTCGGCCTGGAGCCGATCGAACCTCCCATCGAGAATTAGTCGTCGAAAAATCTGGAGAATTCCTTCGCTCCGGATGTCGAGAACGTCCGAGCGGCTCCGTCCCAGGGGTATGAAACAGAACGAGATCACCGAGATCCTGAACCGCCCCGTCAGCCGGGAACTGCTGGCCCGCGATCTGACCCGGCTGGCCTATGTCGCCACCGACGGCACACCGCGCAGTATCCCGATCGCGTTCGCCTGGAACGGCTCGCAGATCGTGCTGTGCACCACGAAGAACGCCCCGAAACTGCCTGCGCTGCGCAAGAATCCGATGGTCGCCCTGACCATCGACACCGAGGTCCATCCGCCGAAGATCCTGCTCATTCGTGGGCGCGTCGAACTGGACGTCGTCGACGGGATCCCGGAGGAATACCTCCAGATGAACGGCAGCTACGAGATGACCCCCGAACAGCGCGTCGAGTGGGAGGCCGAGGTCCGCTCGCTCTACGACGGTATGGTCCGCATCGTCGTCACCCCGACCTGGGCGAAACTCATCGACTTCGAGACCACGCTGCCCTCCGCGGTCGAGGAATTGATCCGCGAACGCGCCGAACGCCAGCACGCCTGAGATCGATTCGGCAAGATCGAATTCATTACCTCGAGGAGAACCCGATGCCCAAGTACCTTCTGCTCAAGCACTACCGGGGCGCACCCGCTCCGACCAACAACGTACCCATGGACCAGTGGACCCCCGAGGAGTTCACCGCCCACATCCAGTACATGCGGGACTTCGCCACGCGGCTCGTGGACACCGGTGAATTCGTCGACGAGCGAGCCCTCTCCCCGCAGGGCGCCTTCGTCCGCTCGGACGGCGAGGGCCGCGCACCGGTCACCGACGGACCGTTCGCGGAGACCAAGGACCTGATCGCGGGCTGGATGATCATCGACGTCGAAACCTACGAGCGCGCACTGGAATTGGCCGCCGAACTGTCCGCGGCCCCCGGCGCGGGCGGAAAGCCGATTCAGGAATGGCTCGAGATACGGCCGCTGCTCGACGCGACGCTCCGGGCGACCGAGTGAACGAAGCGCTGCTGCGGGAGCTGGTACCCGCGGTGATCGGCATCCTCGTCCGCCGCGGAGCCGACTTCGCGGCGGCCGAGGATGCCGTGCAGGAGGCCCTGATTCGCGCGGTGCGGAGTTGGCCGGACGATCCACCGCACGATCCGAAGGCCTGGCTCGTCGCGGCCGCCTGGCACAAGTTCCTCGACGCCGCGCGGTCCGAAACCGCACGGCAGGGAAGGGAACTCGCCGTCGAGGTCGAGCCGACGACCGGACCCGTGCCGGATACCGACGACTCACTGTGGCTCTACTTCCTGTGCGCGCATCCGTCGCTGTCGCCGAGTTCGGCCGTGGCGTTGACACTGCGCGCGGTCGGCGGCCTCACGACGCGTCAGATCGCGGAGGCCTACCTCGTGCCCGAAGCGACCATGGCACAACGGATCAGCCGGGCCAAGCGGCGCATCACGGGACTGCCGCTGAACCGGCCCGGCGATCCGGCGACCGTGCTGCGTGTGCTCTACCTCGTCTTCAACGAGGGTTACGGCGGCGATGTGGATCTGGCGGCCGAGGCCATCCGTCTCACCCGCCAACTCGCCGCGGCCACCGACGAACCCGAGGTCGCGGGTCTGCTGGCGCTCATGCTGCTGCACCATGCCCGCCGCGCGTCCCGACTCGCCCCGGACGGTCGGCTGATACCGCTGGCCGAACAGGACCGAACCCGTTGGGACACAGGGCTTATCGCCGAGGGGGTGGTGATTCTGCAGGCAGCGCTGGCCCGCGACCGATTGGGCGAATATCAGGCGCAGGCCGCGATCGCAGCGCTGCACGCGGATGCCCGCCACGCCGCCGAGACCGACTGGGTGCAGATCGTGGAGTGGTACGACGAACTGCTGCACCTCACCGGCAGCCCGGTGGTTCGGCTCAACCGCGCGGTCGCGGTCGGCGAGGCCGACGGGCCGCGGGCGGGTCTGGCGGAGTTGGAGAAGGTGGAGCCCGATCTGCCTCGATACACCGCGGTGCGGGCCTATCTGCTCGAACGCGCGGGCGATCTCGCGCAGGCCGCGCGGCTGTACGCCGAGGCCGCCGACGCGGCCACCAGTCTGCCCGAGCGCGACCACCTCACCCGCGAGGCGGCGCGGGTGCGGCGGTCCGCGCGTTCGTGAGCGCCGCCTACACCTTCACCAGATCGTCGGCGTGGATGACCGGGCGATGCAGCCCCTCGGGCAGTTCGTTGGTGGAGCGGCCGATCATGGTCCGCAGCTCGGTGTTGTCGTATTCGACCACGCCGCGGGCGATTACCGCGCCGTCGGGGGACAGCAGATCGACCACATCGCCGCCGTAGAAGGTGCCGCGAATCTCGGTGATGCCCGCCGCCAGCAGGGAGCGGCGGCGATGGGCCACCGCCTGGACCGCGCCCTCGTCGAGAATCAGCGCGCCGCGGCTGTCGGCGGCGTGGCGGACCCAGAACTTGCGGGCCGACAGCCGAACCGGACGTGCGGCGAAGGCCGTGCCCGCGGTGGCGGCGGACAGGGCGGTCGCGGCGTCGGAGGCGGCGGCGAGCAGGACGGGGACGCCCGCGTCGGCGGCCAGTCGCGCCGCCGACAGTTTGGAGGCCATACCGCCGGTGCCGAGCGCACCGCCGCTGCCCGCGATCACACCGTCGAGATCGGCGGTGGTGCGGACCTCGGGAATGAAGGTGGCCGGACCCTTGCGCGGGTCGCCGTCGTAGAGGCCGTCCACATCCGACAGCAGGATCAGCGCGTCCGCGCCGACCAGATGGGCGACCAGGGCGGCCAGCCGGTCGTTGTCGCCGAAGCGGATCTCTTCGGTTGCGACGGTGTCGTTTTCGTTCACCACGGCGATGGCGTGCAGTGAGCGCAGCCGGTCCAGGGTGCGCTGGGCATTGCGGTGATGTTCGCGGCGGCCGAAGTCGCCCGCGCTGAGCAGGACCTGTCCGACCACGCGGTCGTAGCGCGCGAACGAGGTGCCCCACGCATGGGCAAGAGCCAGCTGGCCGACGCTCGCGGCGGCCTGTTTGGTCGCGAGATCCTTGGGGCGCCTGGACAATCCGAGCGGCGCCATACCCGCGCCGATCGCACCCGAGGAAACCACCACCAGATCCGATCCGGCGCGCATCCGCGCCTCCACCGCATCGGCCAGTGCGTCGAGCCGCTCGGTATCCAGGCCGCCCTCGAGGCTCGTCAGCGCCGAGGAGCCGATCTTGACGACGACACTGCGCGCGGTCGCGATCGCCCGCCGGGCGTCACTGAGCCCGTTCCGCTCGTCGGCCATCTCGGCCGTTACTCCGGTCGTGCTCGAATCCACTTGCGCCACACCCCAATTCGCGATGCGCTACTATTCTTCGTCCTCCGCGACCAGACCACGGCGCACGCGCGAGGAATGCTTGCGTTCGGCGGCGCTGCGGCGGTCGGTCTGATCCAGACGCGGATCCACACCGCGACGAGTCATCATGACCTCGACGCCCGCGGAAATCTGTGGCTCCCAATCGAAGCAGACGTCGCCGATCGTAACCGGCGCACCGGGTTGCGCGCCCATCCGAACCAGCTGCTCCTCGACCCCGAGGCGCGCCAGGCGGTCGGCGAGATAGCCCACGGCCTCGTCGTTGTCGAACTGGGTCTGGGCCACCCACCGCTCCGGACGTTCGCCGGTGACGATGAAGCCGCCCTCGACCTCCGGATCGACCAGGACCCGGAAACCGCTGTCGCCCTTGGCGACCGGACGAATGATCTGCCGCTTCGGCTCCGCCTTCGGATGCGCCTCGCGATAGTCGCCGACCAGCTGCGCCAGTGCGAAGGTCAAGGGGCGCAGGCCCTCCCGGCTGACCGCCGACACCTTGAACACCGGCCAGCCGCGCTTGGCGAACTCCGGCATCAAAAACTCGGCGAGTTCGTCGGCATCGGGGATATCGACCTTGTTCAGAATGACCACGCGGGGGCGATCGCCCAGATCGCCCAGGCCGGAATCGGCGTCCAGCGCGGGCCGGTAGGCGGCCAATTCGGCCTCGAGGGCGTCCACATCGGAGATCGGATCGCGGCCGGGTTCCATGGTCGCGCAGTCGACCACATGCGCGAGCACCGCGCAGCGTTCCAGATGCCGCAGGAAGTCCAGGCCCAGTCCGCGCCCGTCGCTGGCGCCCGGGATCAGACCCGGCACATCGGCGATGGTGAAGGTGGTCTCACCGGACTGAACCACACCGAGATTGGGCACCAGTGTGGTGAACGGGTAATCGGCGATCTTCGGCTTGGCCGCCGACAGCACCGACACCAGCGAGGACTTACCCGCCGACGGAAAGCCGACCAGGCCGACATCGGCCACGGACTTCAGCTCGAGGACGAGGTCGCGCTCGTGACCTTCCTCACCGAGCAGGGCGAAACCGGGGGCCTTGCGCGCCTTGGACACCAGCGCGGCATTGCCGAGCCCGCCGCGGCCGCCCTGAGCGGCGATGTACCGATAGCCCGCGCCGACCATATCGGCCAGCACCTCGCCGTCGGCGCTCATCACCACGGTGCCGTCGGGCACCTTCAGCAGCAGTTCCTCACCCTGTTTGCCATTGCGATTACCGCCCTCGCCCGGCTTGCCGTTACCGGCCTTGGCGTGCGGGTGGAAGTGGAAGTCCAGCAGGGTGTGCACATTCGGGTCGACCTCGAGGATCACATCCCCACCGTTGCCACCGTTACCACCGTCGGGACCACCCAGCGGCTTGTACTTCTCCCGGTGCACCGAGGCGCACCCGTGTCCGCCCTTGCCCGCGCGGACATGCAGCACGACGCGATCGATGAATTTGGACACGACCTTGATCATCCTCCTTCAACGAAATCGGTCGGTACTGGAAACAGCGAAGCGGGTCAGGGTGTCTGTCACCCTGACCCGCTTCGAAGTGTGTCGGACGGCTCCGGCGCGGCTCAGGCCTGCGCCGGCTCCGGGACCACGATGTTGACGGTCTTGCGGCCCCGCTTGGAACCGAACTCGACCGCACCCGCCGCGAGGGCGAACAGCGTGTCGTCGCCGCCACGGCCGACGTTGACGCCGGGGTGGAAGTGCGTGCCGCGCTGGCGAACCAGGATCTCGCCGGCCTTGACGACCTGGCCGCCGAAACGCTTCACACCGAGCCGCTGGGCATTCGAGTCGCGACCGTTGCGCGAGCTGGATGCACCCTTCTTATGTGCCATGTCTCAGAACTCCTCGTGCAGTGTCCGGTCGGACTTACTTGATGCCGGTGACCTTCAGGACCGTCAGCTTCTGACGGTGGCCCTGACGCTTGTGGTAGCCGGTCTTGTTCTTGAACTTGTGGATGCGGATCTTCGGGCCCTTGGTCTGATCGACCACCTCGGCGGACACCGAGATCTTGGCCAGCGCGTCCTTGTCGGTGGTCAGCGTGGCGCCATCGACGATCAGCACCGGCTCCAGCGACACCGCGGTACCGGGCGCACCCTCGAGCTTCTCGACCTTCACCAGGTCACCGACCGCGACCTTGTACTGCTTTCCGCCGGTCTTGACGATCGCGTACGTTGCCATCGGTCGGCTGCCCTCTTTTCTCTACTAGTGCTCGGCACTTGGCTTCGCGCGGCGCGCCTGCCGGTTCGCACCGGAGACCGCCGCAAGTTGGTCTGGTAATACCGCCGCCTCAGCGCCTGGTGGCTCTCGATCGAACCGGGCCTTCGTCTTTCGACGTCCAGGCCGAGCAGCAGACTGCTGTCACCGGGCAGCGACTGTCCAAGGCTACAGGACACCCCGCTCCGCAACCAAACCGGGTTGCCGGACTCTCCCCGAAACAACCGGTGCCCCGTCGGCTCGAGCTGACGGGGCACCGGCGTCGGATCGATCAGTCCGAATGCTCCGGAGCCCCCGCGGCGCGACCGGCCGACCGGCGGCGGGGACGGCTGCGCGGCGTCACCTCGGCCGGGGCGGCATCGGCGACCGAGAAGCTCGGCGTCTCGTCCCGGTCGGCGCTGCTGAGCACGAATACCGCGCCCTTGCTGTCGGTGTTGGGCGCGGCGGTGGTGCGGGCCACCCGACGGCGTCCCCGGCGAACGCCGTCGGTCGCGGGCCGCTCCGGCGCGGCCTCGACCTCCTCGACGGGTTGCGGTGTCGCGTCGGCCGTTTCGGGCTCGGGCGCGGATTCCTCGGCCGGGGTGGGCTCCTCGGCCGGAGTGTCCGCGACAGCCACCGGCTCGACGTCGCTCACGACCGCCGTCTCGGCCTCGGTCACCGCTTCCTGATCGGCCGTGGTGTCCGACTCGGTCTCGTCCGCGGTCGCTACCTCGGCACGCGCCTCACGACGCTGCGCCCGCCGGGCCGCGCGCGCGGCTCGGCCGCCACGACCGGTCGGCCGCGTGGTCTCGGCGGTCTCCGGCTCGGTCGCCGTATCCACCGCAGGGGCATCCGAGGTGACCTCGGCCTCGTCGTCGACCTCGTCGGTGTGATGGGCGGCCATGGCCAGCGCGACCGGATGCGCGCGCTTGACCGCGGCATCCTCCTCCGAATGTTCGGGCTGCTGCTGGGGCTGCGGCGTCACCGTGGCCGGGGCGCCGGACTTCTCCTTGCGGCGACGGCGACCCTCGCGGCGGCCCACACCCTCCTCGGCGGGCGCGGTCTCGACCGGATAGTTGTGCACGACGATGCCGCGGCCGTGGCAGTGCTCACATGTGGTGGAGAACGCCTCGACCAGTCCGGTGCCCAGCTTCTTACGGGTCATCTGCACCAGGCCCAGCGAGGTCACCTCGGAGACCTGATGGCGGGTGCGGTCGCGGCCCAGGGCCTCGGTGAGCCTGCGCAGCACCAGATCCCGGTTCGACTCGAGCACCATATCGATGAAGTCGACGACGATCATGCCGCCGATATCACGCAGCCGCAGCTGACGCACGATCTCCTCGGCCGCCTCCAGATTGTTGCGGGTGACGGTCTCCTCGAGGTTCGAGCCGCCCGCACCGGTGAACTTGCCGGTGTTGACGTCGATGACCGTCATCGCCTCGGTGCGGTCGATGACCAGGGTGCCGCCCGAGGGCAGCCAGACCTTGCGGTCCAGCGCCTTGGCCAGCTGCTCGTCGATGCGGAAGCTGCCGAATACGTCGACCCCGCTACCTTCGTAGCGCTCGATGCGGACCAGCAGATCCGGCGCGACCGTGCGGATGTAGTTCTCGACGGTCGTCCAGGCCCGCTCGCCCTCGATGACGAGTTTGGAGAAGTCCTCGTTGAACAGGTCGCGGATGACCTTGACCAGCAGGTCGGGCTCCTCGTAGAGCGTCTTCGGCGCGTTCGAGCCCGTGCGGGACTGCTCCTCGATGGTCTTCCAGGTGGCCTGCAGTCGCTCGACGTCGCGGGCCAGCTCGGTCTCGCTGACGCCCTCCGACGCGGTGCGGATGATCACGCCCGCGTCCTGCGGGACGATATCGCGCAGGATTTCCTTGAGGCGCTTGCGTTCGGTATCGGGCAGCTTGCGGCTGATACCGGTCGAGGTGCCGCCCGGGACGTAGACCAGGAAGCGGCCCGCCAGGCTGATCTGGGTGGTCAGGCGAGCGCCCTTGTGGCCCACCGGATCCTTGCTGACCTGAACCAGCACGGTATCGCCGGGCTTGAGCGCCTGCTCGATCTTGCGTTCCTTACCGCCGAGCCCGGCGGCCTCCCAGTTGACCTCGCCCGCGTACAGCACGCCGTTGCGGCCGCGACCGATGTCGACGAAGGCCGCCTCCATGCTGGGCAGCACGTTCTGCACCTTGCCCAGATAGACATTGCCGACCATGGACGCCTGACCGGTACTGGTCACGAAGTGCTCGACGAGGATGTTGTCCTCGAGCACGGCGACCTGGATGGTGGCGCTGGGGTGCTCGGCGAAGGTCTTCTCGCGCACGACCATCACCCGGTCCACCGCCTCGCGGCGGGCCAGGAATTCCGATTCGGTCAGGATCGGCGGGCGGCGGCGACCGGCCTCGCGACCGTCGCGGCGGCGCTGACGCTTGGCCTCCAGGCGCGTCGACCCGCTGATGCCCTGCACCTCGTCGACCACGCGGCGCTTGTTGCGCGGCTCGCGCTCGTGCACAACCGTATTCGGCGGATCGTCGTCAGCCGATTCCGGCTCGCCGTCCTCACCGGACTTGCGGCGACGACGGCGACGGCGACGGCGGCTCGAACCCTCGGGCACGGCCGAATCGTCCTCGTTGTCCTCGGCGTCCGCGTTGTCGCCCTCGGCGTTCTCGGCGTCGGCGTTGGATTCGTCGGTCGCGGACTGATCGTCGCCGTCGTCCGAATCGTCGTCACTGTCGGAGTGCTGCTCGCCACGGCCGCGACCACGACCACGACGGCCACGCCGGCGGCGACGGGAGCGACCGCCGTCCTCACCGCGCTCATCGGAGCCGTGCTCCTGATCGTCGTCCCAGTCCGAATCGGAGTCGTCGGTCTCGGTCTCGGCCGCGGGCGGCTCGGCGACCTTGTCCTCTACCTTCTTCTCGGGCTTGCGGTCCGGCTTCTCGTCCTTCTCCTCGACCTTGGCCTCGCGCTCGGCGCGCCGCTGCCGGCGCATCTCCTCGGCGCGGGCCGCGTCCGGCGGCAGGAACAGCGGGGCCGCGACGACGGCCGGAGCCTCGAACACCACGGGCTCGGGGGCCTGCGCCTCGGCGTGGAAGGGGCTGGTGAACAGCGACGGGGTGCGCGCGGGCGGCGTGCCGGTCTCGGGGGTGGCGGAGGCCATCGCCGGAACCGGCTGCGCGGCGGGTTCGGCCGCGGGCTGCTCGGGCGCGGGGGTCTGGGCCTTCGGGGTCTCCGGGCTCTGCGCCTCGGCGACCTCGGCCGCGGGGGTCTCCTCGGTCTCGGCCTGTTCGGCCGGGGTGAGCGCATCGCGCACCGATTCGGCGACCGTGCGGTCCAGGCTCGATTGGGCACTGCGCGCCTCGGCGCCCAGTTCGGTCAGGTGGGCCAGAATGCGCTTGCTGGTGGTGCCGAGCAGCTTCGCCAGCGCGTGGACCCGGATACGTTCCGGCAACTGCGCCGCCTCCCCCTGCCCTATCGCCTCGTTCGAAGCGTGATCACCATTACTCTGCGACGTTTCCAGCGGCTCTTGATCGGCCACGAAATCTCCTCGGGCCCCCGGGCGCGTCCCACACGTATCGAGTGTGACGCGGCCGACGCGGGGGCACTGTCCGTACGCCTCACGCCCGATGGGCGCGAGGTCAGTGGTCTCGCCCCGCGTGCCCGGTTACCACCATGTCGTTCGTCGTTCGGGCTAACTGGTCACGCGGCGCCTGGCTGTTGGCTTCCAACACCTGGGCTCGAGCGCTCATCCAGCGTGCCGCCGAACAGCCGAGTCTTGGTAACCGTCCGGGGCAGCGATGATCGGCGTCGAACCGCGGTGCCATCGGTTGCGTCCGTCACCCGCGCAAACGGTGGGCGACGATCACATCCAAGGCCAGTATCCCATAGATGAGCCGACGCGTTCGCCACCGACGCTGTGTTCGATGGCCTCCGCCTCGCCCCGGCGTTGTTCGCGGCCCTGCCTCTCGATCGCTGAACGGCGAGACGGCCGCGAACAAGTCGCAGTACCGGGCGAGACCGACTACTGCGCGAAGTCAGGGAACCAGAGGGCGATTTCTCGCTTGGCGGACTCGGGCGAGTCGGAGCCGTGGACGAGGTTGTATTGGGTCTCGAGGGCGTAGTCGCCGCGGATGCTGCCCGGGACGGCCTTCTCGACGGGATCGGTGCCGCCGGCGATCTGCCGGAAGGCGGCTACGGCGCGCGGGCCCTCGAGCACGGCCGCCACGACCGGGCCGGAGGTGATGAACTCGATCAGCGAACCGTAGAACGGCTTGTCCGCGTGCTCGGCGTAGTGGGCCGCGGCCAGCTCCTGCGGCACCTGCTTCAGTTCCAGAGCGGCGAACTTCAGGCCCTTGCGCTCGATGCGGGTGATGATCTCACCAATCAGGTTCCGGCCAACGCCGTCCGGCTTGATGAGTACCAACGTCTGCTCAGTCACGGCGCAACTGTAACCGCCACCCCACCGGGAGACCGAACCGAAGCCGGTTAGTTGTCTTGCTGGACGCGCTGACTCGGCAGCAAACCCTTGTCCATGCGCCGCTTGACGTCCGAACGCAGGATCAGGATGAAGGCCCAGACCGCCACGAAGACGATGCCGATCACCGCGATCGATACGTGGATCAGCCCGCCGAGTAGCACCAGAACCTGCATAGCCCAGTTGAAGGCCATCGCCCACGGCCGCCGCTGCATACCGGCCCCGACGATCATCAGAATCGCGATGCCGACCAGATACAGCGTCGACCACCAGCCCAGCCCGCCGCCGACCACTCCGACGACAGGCAGTGCCAACAGCACCGTAATGGCCTCGAGCACCAGCGATCCGGCCATCACACCGCGCAGTCCCTTCCAGGGATCGGTGGCGGGCGGCGGAACGGGCTGATCACTCATGCGGGATCCTTTCCGAACAGCGAGCGGGCCGCGCCCGCGGTGACGACCGATCCGGTGATCACGATGCCCGCCCCCGACACCGGCTCGCCGCCGTCGCCCGCCTCCTCGGCGATGGCGATGGCCGTCTCGACGGCATCGGCCAGAGTCGGTGCGGTGACGACGCGTTCGTCACCGAAGCGCTGCACGGCCAGATTGGCCAGATCGTCGACGTCCAGGGCGCGCGGGGAACCGTTGGTGGTGACGACGATCTCGTCGAAGATCGGCTCGAACGCGTCGAGAATGCCCGCGGCGTCCTTATCCGCGAGGACCGCGACCACTCCGACCAGTTTGCGGAAGTCGAATTCGTCGGTCAGCGCCGCGGCCAGCGCCCGAGCCCCGGCCGGATTGTGGGCGGCGTCGAGGAAGATGGTCGGCGCGCTGCGCATCCGCTCCATCCGGCCCGGACTGACCGCGCTCGCGAAACCCGCTCGCACGGCGTCGATATCGAGCTGCTTCTGCGCGCCCGCACCGAAGAACGCCTCGACCGCCGCCAGGGCGAGCAGCGCGTTCTGCGCCTGATGCTCCCCGTGCAGCGGCAGGAATATCTCGTCGTAAACCCCGCCCAGCCCCTGCAGTTCCAGCACCTGACCGCCGACGGCCACTCGCCGCGACAGCAGCCGGAACTCCGAACCCGCGCGCGCCACAGCGGAATCGGTCTCCACCGCGCGCCGCAGCAGCACCTCCATCGCCTCGGGCTCCTGCTCCCCGATGACCGCGACGGTCTCGCGCGGCACGAGCGCGTCGGCGGGCGCCTTCTTGATGATCCCGGCCTTCTCCCCCGCGATGGAGGTCAGATCCGGACCCAAAAATTCGGTGTGGTCCAAGCCGATCGGGGTGATCACCGCGACCTGGCCGTCGATGACATTGGTCGCGTCCCAGGTACCGCCCAGCCCGGTCTCCACCACCGCCACATCCACCGGCGCCTCGGCGAAGGCGGCGTAGGCCATGGCGGTGAGCACCTCGAATTTGCTCATCTTCGGCCCGCCCGCGGCTTCGGACTGCTTATCGATCATCTCGATATAGGGCTGCAACTCGCGGTAGATCTCGACGTAGCGGCCCGGGGTGATGGGCGCGTTATCGATCGCGATGCGCTCGGTCGCCAATTGCAGATGCGGGCTGGTGATGCGGCCGGTGCGCCGATGCAGCGCGGTCAGCAGCGCGTCGATCATGCGGGTGACCGAGGTCTTGCCGTTGGTGCCCGCGATGTGGATGGTCGGATAACCGCGCTGCGGCGAACCCAGCACATCCATCAGCGCGGCGATGCGTGCCAGCGACGGCTCGATCTTGGTCTCCGGCCAGCGCTGGTCGAGTTCGGCCTCGACCAGCGCCATTTCGGCCAGTTCCACCGGCGACGGACCGAATTGCAGCCGCTCGGCGCTGCCGTGCTGCGGTTCCTCGGTCACTTCTTCGCCGCCATCTTCGCGATCTCCTCGAGGCGGGCGCCGATGCGGACCACCTCGGATTCGGCGACCTCCTTGCGGCCGCGGATCTTGGCCACCACATCGTCGGGCGCCTTGGCCAGGAACGCCTCGTTGCCGAGTTTGCCGGTGGTGCCGGCCAATTCCTTCTGCGCGGCCGCGAGATCCTTCTCGAGTCGGCGACGCTCGGCGTCCAGGTCGACCGTGCCGGAGGTGTCGAGTTCCACCGTGACCGTGGCATCGGACAGCCGCACCTCGAGCGAGGCGGTGGCCGCGAAGTCCGGCTCCGGATCGGTCAGCCGCGCCAGGCTCGCGATCTCGCCGGACAGGCCGGTCAGATCGGCGGTGTCGATGCCGATCAGCTTGGCGGCGACCTTCTGCTTGTCGGTCAGACCCTGATCGCTGCGGAAGCGGCGGATCTCGGTGATGAGCCGCTGCGCGTCGGCGACGCGGCGATCCGCGGTCGCGTCGGCGGGAACTCCGCTGGCCTGCGGCCACTGCGCGATGACGATGGATTCGCCGCCGGTCAGCGCAAGCCACAGCGATTCGGTGACGAACGGGATCACCGGATGCAGCAGGCGCAGCACAGAATCCAGCACCGTACCGAGCACCACCCGGGTGCGTTCGGCGCGCTGCTCGGACTCGGCGAACTGCACCTTCGCCAATTCCAGGTACCAGTCGCACAATTCGTCCCAGGCGAAGTGGTACAGCGCCTCGCATGCCTTGCCGAATTCGTAGCGGTCGAAGGCGGCGTCGACATCGGCGCGCACGGCGTCGAACCGGTCGAGGATCCAGCGGTCGGCATCGGTCAGCTGCTCACGCGCCGGAACCTCGCCCACCACAGCGCCGTTCATGAGCGCGAACTTGGTCGCGTTGAACAGCTTGGTGATGAAGTTGCGCGAGGCCTGCACGTGCGGGGTGCCCACCGACAGGTCACCGCCGGGCAGCGCACCGCGCGCGAGGGTGAATCGCGTTGCGTCCGCGCCATATTCGTCGATCCAGGCCAGCGGATCGATGCCGTTGCCCTTGGACTTGGACATCTTGCGGCCGAATTCGTCGCGAATCAGCCCGTGCAGGAACAGATCCCGGAACGGCACCTTCGCGCCGCCCGCGGGCTTACCCGCCGCGACGGCCGGATCGTCGGCGACGAACGTGCCGAACATCATCATCCGGGCCACCCAGAAGAACAGGATGTCGTAGGCGGTGACCAGCACGCTGGTGGGATAGAACTTGGCCAGTTCGTCGGTCGCGTCGGGCCAGCCCATGGTCGAGAACGGCCACAGGCCCGAGGAGAACCAGGTGTCGAGCACGTCCGGGTCCTGCACGTAGCCCTCGGGGGCCTGCTCATCCGGTCCGACGCAGACGATTTCGCCCTCGGGGCCATACCAGATCGGGATGCGATGACCCCACCACAGCTGCCGCGAGATACACCAGTCGTGCATATTGTCGACCCAGGCGAACCAGCGAGGTTCCTGGCTGGTCGGGTGAATCACGGTGTCACCGTTGCGAACCGCGTCACCGGCGGCCTTGGCCAGCGGCTCGACCTTCACCCACCACTGCATCGACAGCCGGGGTTCGATCGGCTCGCCGCTGCGCTCGGAATGGCCGACGCTGTGGACGTAGGGGAATTTGCGGCCCACCACGCGGCCCTCGGCCTCGAGCCGCTCGCGAATGCGCAGGCGGGCCTCGAAGCGGTCCATACCATCGAATTCGGTTCCGGTATCGGCGATCTTGCCGGTCTCGTCCATGATCGTCGGCATCGGCAGGTTGTGGCGCAGGCCGAGTTCGAAGTCGTTGGGGTCGTGGGCGGGGGTGATCTTCACCGCGCCCGAACCGAATTCGGGATCGACGTAATCGTCGGCGACGACCGGGATCTGGCGGCCGGTGATCGGGTGGTAGAGCGTGGTGCCGATCAGTTTGCGGTAGCGCTCATCGTCGGGATGCACCGCGACCGCGGTGTCGCCGAGCATGGTCTCCACGCGGGTGGTGGCCACGATCACGTGCGGTTCGTCGTCGTCGAGCGAACCGTAGCGCAGCGAGACCAGCTCGCCCTCGACGTCCTTGTAGTCGACCTCGAGATCGGAGATGCCGGTCTTCAGGTTCGGCGACCAGTTCACCAGGCGCTCGGCGCGATAGATCAGGCCCGCGTCGAACAGGCGCTTGAAGATGGTCTGCACCGCGCGAGACAGGCCGTCGTCCATGGTGAATCGGTCGCGGCTCCAGTCAACACCGTCGCCGAGGCGGCGCATCTGGCCCTGGATCTGGCCGCCGGAGTCGCGCTTCCAGTCCCAGACCTTGTCGATGAACAGCTCGCGGCCGAAGTCCTCTTTGGTCTTACCGTCGACGGCGAGTTGCTTCTCCACGATGGTCTGAGTGGCGATACCGGCGTGATCCATGCCCGGCAGCCACAGCACCTCGTAACCCTGCATACGCTTGCGGCGGGTGAGGGAATCCATGAGGGTGTGGTCGAGCGCGTGGCCCATGTGCAGGCTGCCGGTGACGTTCGGCGGGGGTAGCACGATGGAGTACGGCGGCTTGTCGCTGGTCGCATCGGCGGTGAAGTATCCAGCGGTTACCCAACGTTCGTACAGGTCGGCCTCTACTTCGCTGGGATTCCAGCTCTTGGGGAGGGCGTCGGCACGATTACGTGGGTTCTCAGGGGCTGCGCTGGTCACCGTGAGATTCTAAGGAGTTGAGGCTGCGACCCCGACGACGGGGCGCGCCATTGGGAGTGGAGAACAGCAGAGCGGGGTTTTCGGCGGATGAGGGACACCGAAAACCCCGCTCACATGTTTCAGGTTACCGCTGATCGGCACTGGTCAGGCGAATACATATGCAATTCTCAGGTTTTTTCCCGGATCCGTTGTCGGGGTGCGAGTCTCGACGACCTCGGGCGACGCATGGTCGGGGCATAACCCTGTGCGGTCACCCACCCGCCCGGGCCGCTCCGGCTACGCGGACCTCGTCGCCGATCGAACTTCCGTGATCCAGGTCACATATTCGCGCATATGTGATCCGGACCCCGAACCCTTGCCCCCGCAACCGTGCTGATGTCTCCTAGCTATTACACAGCAATCGCGCGGTGATGTGCGGTTCCAGGAGAAAGCGGGGATCTCGTGCGTGCTCGTACCCTCACCCTCACCACCATGCTCACCGGTGCGGCCGCCACCGCCCTGATCGGCGCGGGCACGGCCAATGCCGCAGCCCCGGTCGCCTACCCCCAGGCCGGAGCGGTCGGCCTGGAACTGACCAACCCCGAAACCCAAGCCTTCGCCAACGGCCCCGTCCCGGCCCTGATCGACAAATACCTCCCCGGCGACAACATCAGCGTGGGCATCCGCCCGGACTCCCAGCTACCCCGCAGCGGCAACGGCGTGATGGCCTCCATGCGCGATATCGCAGGCGAAGCCGCCACCCGCCCCAACGGCCACATCGCCGTAGTAGTGGCCCCCGGCCCGAGACTGGTTGTAGTCCAACAGTGGTAACCCCCACCCCTGAACGTGTGCCCCTCCACCTCCTGCGAGGGGCACACCTTTTTTCCCAACCCCCTAGCGCCCCGACGGCCCATCCCACTCGGACCATGCCAGGGAATCCACCTACCCGGCCACACGCGGTTCAGACCCGCCCGCCTTGGGACAGAAGGTCTTTCGCATTCGTCTCGCTACCAACGGACAATGCCCCAGCGGAATTGCGCTTCTCAACCTGGCGACACACGCCCGCACGCACGGCAAACCGGATCCCTC
>NZ_BDBS01000037.1 GCF_001613105.1 Nocardia pseudobrasiliensis NBRC 108224
CGCGCCAACTGCTCTCGGGCGGCCTGACGTGCGGCCGTATCGGAAGGGTCGCCGGTGCGCGGCTGCGGCGCGGGTTCGGCGGCGGGTCGCGGCTGCTCCCCCGGGACGCCGACGCGATCGCGCAGCCAGGCGGCCATCTCGTCACGCTGACGCGCCACCCACTCCTCGTGTTCGGCCAGTTGCCGGGTGAACCAGTCGTCGACCTCGGATTCGGCCCGGCGGCGCAACTGCTCGGCGCGTTCGCGCGCCTCGCCCGCCTCGCGAACCACCCGATCGAATTGCCTTCGGATGTATTCGGATTCATCACCGGGGCGGGTGTGATCGCGCAGCCATTCCAGCAGTTCGACACGCTCGCGGACGGTCTGCTCGGCCTGTTCGGCCCGCCACCGCTTCAGCGAGTCGTCCGGATCGGCATCCGCCTCGTCGCGCAGCTGTTCGGCGCGCTCGCGAGCCTCGCGCACCGCACGCTCGAGATCCTCCTCGCGGCTCTGACCGACCGTGTCCTCGCCCTTGCGCGCCAACACCTCTCGCGCCTGGTCGGCAAGCCGCTGCCGGGTCGCCTCGTCCACCGGTTCGTGCGGGCGGCCGTTCGGCTCGAACAGGACGGCCTCGGTACTGCGCACATCGTGCGGCAGGCGGGACGGATCGTCGTGCACCACACCGGTCGAGGCGTCGCGGATCACGAACCGGCCGTCACCCTCGTGCACGATCACATACGCGTGCCCGCCCACGCCGTGGCGATCGGCGGGACCGTGGTACATGTCGACCACCAGGGCCGCGGCCCCCGGACCCAGCTGTTCCAGCCGAGCCAGCAATGCCGCGCGGTCGGCGAATTCGGTGAGCCGCCCGCCCGCCCCGGCGACCAGTTCGCCGCGGGTCATGCCGTCGAGCCCGATCACGCGCTCGGGCAATCGAATTCCGGATTCGTCCCCGAACAGCCGCAGCAGTTCCCGCAGCGACAGTTCGCCGCAGCGACCCCGGTTCAGCTCCTCGAGCAGCGCGCGGGCCTCGGGTGAGATCAGTCGCTCGAGCAGTTGCTCGCCTTCGCCGCGCCCGGACCATTCCGGATCGGCCGCGCGGAACTTCGGCCCGTGCCCGGGCTCGAGGTCGCGGCCGGACCCGAGTGACGACTCGTCCTGCCGCGCATGCGCCTCGTCCCACGCCCGCCGGTAGAACTCCTCGTTCGAAATCCCGTGCAGCTCATGCTCGCGCACAATCGGTCGCAGCGCCGCCGCAGCGGCCTCACTCGCGACGCGATCCAGCTCCGCGGCATCCCCCGGCCCGGCCGCGCGGCGCGCCGCCTCGAGGGCCTCGGTGTAGGCCCGGGTCCCGGCAGGCTCGGGCACATCATGGCCAGCGGCTCGAAGCTGCTGCACAGCAAGGATTTCCATGGCGTGCGCCCGGGTCTCCTCGTCGAGCATCCGCTCGACGTAGGGTTCGCGATCCAGGCGCAACAGTTCTTCGGCGCTGCCACGGGACGAGCGCGTCCGCGCGATTTCCGCGTGCACCGCGTGGTGTACCAGCGCCGCCATCTGCTCGGCGTCGGACAGACCGATATCGATCACCAGCCGGTCCCGCAGCGGCTGATAACCGTGCTCGGCGGGATCGCTGGTGTGCACGATCTCGGTGCCGCGCAGGATGCCGGTGGCCCATTCGCCGATCTCGGTGCGCGCCAGGGCCTCGGTGATCTCCCGTAGCTTCGCCGCGGAGGCGGTACGGGCGAGTTCCATGGGGAACATGCTCTCCGCGCGCACCAGTGGTTCGCCCGGCTCGTCGACGGTCTCCAGATGGATGCGGCCGATCCCGTCCACGTCGACATTGACGAATTCGACGCGCTCGAGCCCGAGATATGCCACCTCGTCGGCGATTTCGGGCCGCCGCAGCAGAGCGTGATGGTCGCCGCGCAGCGCCGGGATCACGAGTCGTTCCTGCGGACCCGGGCCTTCGATCAGCACCGCGCGCCCGCCTATCAGCTCGGTATGCGGGAAGTCGCGCTGCAGGGATGCGAGGACATCGCGAACGGCGATACTGTGCACCGCGTCCACGAGGGCGTAGAGCCGGGACCGACGCTGATCGAAATCGACACGCTGGTCGATCAATTCACGCAATTCGTGCTGTTCGCGACGGATCTCGGCGGCTCGCTCCGGCGGCGTGGCCGGATCACGCAGTTCGGTGTCGAGTTCCCCGATCCGCTCCATGACATCGCGGCGCATCGACAGGTGATCCTGTCCGGCCTCGATATCGTGATCCGCTGCACGGGTGTCGATTTCGGTGACCAGCTGTTGCAGACGCAGGTGCTCGGCGTGCCGGTACACCGCCTCCATCCGCAGCCGCTCGGCGACGCTGGGATCCTCCGGCCGGTAGCCGCTGTCCGAACCCTCGCTGCGGACCTGTTGCCACATCTCCCGCGCGATATCGACGTAGGTCTTGCCCGCGGCGTCTCGGTACCGCTCGATCACCGCACGGGCGGCCTTCGCCGCGATCGCGTCGGCCTGGGCGTGCGCCTGTTCCGGGGTGAGGAACGGATCGTCGCGGTAGTACTCGAGCATCTGGTCGTAGCGCTCGGCGTAGGCGTGTTCGACCTCCGGCGGCGAGGTCTGCATCTCGAAGCCCAGGGCACGCAGTTCCCGCGCGAGCTGCAATCCACGGACGAAGCAGTCGGTCTCCTCGTCCAGCACCGCGCGCACGAACTCCTCGCGGCCCAGTTCGAAGATCCGGTCCTCGAGATACGCCGTCTTGCCCTGGACGAAGTACTCCGCGTGCACCGCCTCGTGTGCGAGCGCGAGTGCCTGTTCAGGATGTGTCAGGCCCTCGGTGTACACCGTGGCGGTCAGGTCGGCGGCCTCGAACTGGCCGTACAGCTCCGCATTCCCCGTGGTTTCCAGCCGCTCCCGGATCAGACCGCTGTCGAGCACCTTCAAGATCTCGACACCGGTTTCGGTGCGCCCCAACAGATCCCGCAGCTGCGCGGGCACCGGATCCAGCGATCGGCCGATCCGCGGACCCTCGCCCGGATCGTAGGAATCCTCGGCGCGGGCATGCGCGGCGATCTCGTCGAAGCGCCGCATCATCAGGTCGTGCCAGTCCTCGCGGCCACGGGCGGCGAATTCGGGCCGCAGACCGGCGAGTTCGTTGCGGAACAGCGACAGCGTCGCCGGATCCAGTTCGTGTTCGCGGAATTCGACGCTGCCGTCCTCGCCGACGCGCAAAAAGTGTTCGGCGTACGCACTGACCGTATCGCGGGTCCAGGCGGCGGAATCGAAAGCGCGCGTGCTCAACTGGCCGATGATGCGGCCGTCCAGCGGATCGAAGATCCACCGATCCGCTTCGCGTGCGGTGACACCGGCGAGCGCGTCGTGCATGCCGATACTGCGCGCGCTCCACTCGTCCTCGTGCAGTTCCACGACGGTGGCCGGAGGCAGCCGATCGAGATACACCACATTGCCGTGGGCGTAGGCCTCGGAGATATCGCGCCCGAACACCTGCCCGACCATCGCGGCCAGCACCACGGCATCGGCGGTGGCCGCATCGCGCGTGGTGACCTCGATCAGGCTGGTCTGGTTGGTGTAGTCGACCAGTTCGATCTTCGCGATACCGGGCGGCAGGTCACGTCCCTCGGACAGGTCGACGGCGTCGCGCACCCGGGTCATCCGCGCGACATCGACCTTGTCGCTGAAATTCTGGACCGCATGCGCCCGATCCCAGGCCGCGCCGTAGCTCTCTGCATAGGTCTCACCGTGCGGGGCATACCGTTCGATCTCGGGCCGCAGCGCCGCGACACCGGCCTCGACCCCGATGCGGGGCCATTCGGCCTCGGCGACACCGCGATCGCGCGCCTCGGCGACCGCGTTCGCGTACGCGTCCCGGAATGCCCTTTCCCCCACCAGGTCCGGAATGTCGAGTCCGGTCCCGCGCAGCTGCGACACCGAGATGATCTCCATGGCATGCGCCCGGGTCTCCTCGGCGAGCATGAGCTCCACATAGTCCCAGCGCCGCATCGTCGACCGCTCGAGGCCCGCGCCCGGCGTCTCCCGCGCGCCCGCGACCTCGATGTGAATGGCGTGGTGGACCAGTGCGGCCGCCTGTTCGGCGTCGGTGGCGCCCGCGTCGAGCACCACCCGCCGCTGCGACGGCTGGTAGCCCGCAGCGCTCGGATCCGCGGTATGCGTGATCTCGACGCCGTGCTCCGACAGCACGCGCGCGACCCAGTCCCCGACCGGCGTGGCGGCGAACTGTTCCATGATGCGGGCCGCGCGTTCCCGGCTCGCGGTGTCCGCCAGATGCCGTTGGGCGACATCCTCGGCCGGATGTTGTTGCAGCGGTGCGGACTCCGACTCGGTGGCGCGGCGCACCGAGACATTGCCCTCGGCGTCGACGGTGACGGTCAGGTATTCGACGTTATCCCCGCCCACCCGGGCGATCTGCTCGGCGATCTCCGGGCGCGACAGGAGGGCGTCGTGTCCGTACGGTTCGGCCGCGACGATCAGTTTCGGCGGCGATCCGGGCAGCAGCACCGCGCGGTCACCCACCGGCGTCGCATCCGGATGGTCGCGCAGGGTCGCGGCCAGCACATCGTCGATCCCCAGCGCGTGCATCGCCGCCAGGTGCTGGTCGAGTCGATAGTCGTAATGTTCGCGACGATCCAGCACATCCGACAGCTCGCGCAGGGCGTGCTGCTCACGACGCAGACCCACGGCGGCGTCCGGATCGAGGGACGGATCCGCCAATCGCGTTCCGAGATCGGCGAGCCGATCGGCGATCTGTTCGCGTGCCCGTGGTGAGTACGCCTCGAGACCCACCTGCTCGGCAAGCCGGGCGAATTCGGAGTAGGAGCTCAGCGAACGGCGCACGTCCAGGCCCCAGTGCAGGCCACCGACCCGCAGTCGCTCCGCGACCTCGGCGCTGGTGGGCCGATGATCCGAATCCGAATGCCACTGTGTACCAGAGGGATTCGCCTCGTTCCAGCCCTTGCCGTAGTAGTCGTGGTAGGTGGTGCCGTCGGCCCAGCGACCGAATTCCACCTCTTTTCGCCCGGCAAGCCGCGCCTGCTCGTCGGCGAGCTCACGCACCCGTTCGGGCGACAGCTGGGGATCCAGGCTCAGCCGCTGGATCTCGGCCAGATAGCGCTCGTTGTAGGCGTGCTCGTAGCGGGTCTCGGGTACCTCGTACCCGTCGTCCAGTGCACGCAGCTCCCGCGAGAAGATCATCTCGGTGTGGAAGCAGGAGACCTCTTCGTCGACCCGGTCCCGGATGTAGTCCTCGCGGCTCATGGTGCGCGCGTCACCGGCCCGACCGTCCACGAAATGCGATGCGTGCACGAGTTCGTGCACCATCGTCATCGCTTGCGACACATGGGAATTACCGGCGGTGAAGACGAAGGTGGTCTGCTCGACGCCGCTGAATTTGCCCGCGACGAGATGTTCGCGGTCGACCGGTTCGAACGATTCCTCGATGGGCAGCCGCTCCCGCAGTTCGAGCATCGCACGCCCGGTCGGCGTGCGCCGCACCAACTCCCGCACCTGATCGGGATAGCTGTCCAGCGACCGGCCGACGCCCACCCAGTCCCCGCTGCCCAGTCGCTGCGCCGCCTCCCGCGCCAGGCGATCGCGGGTGAGGTCGTCGATGCGATCGACGGCCACGCCCCTGTCGTCGAAAACGATCGCCTCGACCTCGCGCACATCACGCGAGAGCCGGGACAGATCCGCATGTTCCACCCGAGTCCCCGGATCGCGCACCACGATTCGGCCGTGCTCGTTGACCAGCAGATAGGCGTGGCCGCCCACGCCGTGCGCGTCGGCCGGGCCGCGATAGTGGTCGACCACCAGCGCCGAGGCATTGTGGCCCAGTCGCCGCAGCCGATCCGCGACGGCGGCGTGGTCGCCGAACGACTCGAGACGCCCACCGGTGGCGGCCATCAGCTCCTCGCGGGCCATACCCTCGAGGCCGATAAGTCGCTCCGGCAGCCGAATTCCGCTGTCCGGGCCGTACATTCGCAGCAGTTCGTGCAGGGTCAGCTCACCGCAGCGACCGCGCGTGTCGACGACCGCGTCCCGTCGCGGCGATTCCGCGGCCCGATCCACCTGCGGCACATCGGTTTCCACCGGCCGCAGCTGCGACTGCCGGGACCCGTCGACGGTCTGGTCGTGCCCCACCCGCCCGATGCCGTCGGACTGCCCGCGCGCCACGTCCCAGTCCCGGCTGCGCTGCAACCGCATCGGCTCGTCCGCACGGGGTCCGCCCTCGTGCTGCTGCCCCGACCCGTCGCCCTGCGGAATATGCCCGTCGCGCCGGGTGCGCAGCGTCGGCGGATCCTCCGGCTCCTCGGTGAAATCCGCACGCCGGGTAGGCGCTTCGCTCCCCGGTTGATCGGTGCGCCGCCGCGTCGGCCGCGTCGGCGGATCCTCCGGCACGTCACTGCTCTGCTCGTCCGTGCGTCGCCGGGTGGGCGCGGTCGAGGGATCGTCGGGTTCGTCCGTGCGTCGCCTGGTCGGCGTCGTCGAGGGATCGTCGGGTTCGTCCGTGCGTCGCCTGGTCGGCGTCGTCGAGGGATCGTCCGGCTCGGTCGTACGCCGCCGGGTCGGCCCGGTCGGAGTGTCCTCGAGCCCGTCGTCGGCACGACGACGCAGATCGAGCACATCGTCGCGCATGGCGTCCGGGCGGGCGTGGGCCACGAGGTCGTCCAGCCGGGCCATTGCCTCGTCGTGCCAGCGCCCGCGGCCCATCGCCTCGAAATCCGGTCGCGTCGAACGCACCCGATCACGGAGACGCTCCAGCGCCGAGCGGTCGATATCGTGAGCGACGACGTCGACCCGGCCGTCGGGTCGCACCCGGAGGAAGCGTTCCGCGAAGTGCGTGATGTGGGCGCGGTCCAGAATCGACGATTCGAAGGCCCGATGGTGCAGCACCCACGCATGCTGTCCGCTCGCATCGTGCACCACCCGGACCTCACCGGGCGGCAGTCCGGTCAGCACATCGTGCAGCGCGGTGGCCGCGTCGCGACCGTTCGGCCCGAACAGCGCGGAAATCCTTTCCGCGGGGACCTTTTCGACGTATGCGTCGTTTCCGATGGCCTTCATCGGCGGCACCGCCATGCCCGCGGCCCGCGCCAGCAACGACGAGGCCTCCTGGGCCTGCGCGGCCCGCGGGTCCGGCAGCGTCATGCGGTAGTACTCGCGCCCGTTGTTGAACGTGACCAGTTCGACCTTGTAGCCGACCCGGCCGAGATCGAACGTGGTGGCCGAATGCTCGCCCAGATCGACCGCATTGCGCAGGCCGCTGGCACGCGCGGCCAGCACCTGCTCGCCGAAGCTCTGCACCCCGTGCGCGGCATCCCAGGCCCGGCCGTAGAAATCGCGATAGGAGACGTGGTCGTGCAGATGCGCTTCGACCTCGGGCCGCAGGGCGACGAGCCCCGCCTCGCTGGCCAGCCGATCCAGCGTCGACGTCAACTCGTGCGGCTCCGGCCGCCCGGCCACGCCCATACTCTCGGCCAGCCGTGCCCGAGCCTGTTCGTAGGTGTCGACATAGGCGCGGGTGCCGACCGGGTCGGGCACATCGATCCCGGCCGCCCGAAGTTCCAGCGCCCCGAGGATTTCCATCGCGTGTGCGCGGGTCTCCTCGCCGATCATCTGATTGATGTAGGCCTCGCGGGGCAGCGCGAGTTGCTGACGCAGGACCTCGACCGGATCGCGGGCGGCGGCCAGCTCGGCGTGGATGGCCTGATGCACCAGCTCGCCCAGATGCTGTTCGTCGGTCAGCCCGACATCGATCACCAGACGACGCAGTGACGGCTTGAAGCCGTGTTCGGAGGGATCGGCGGTGTGCACGATCTCCACATCGCGCAGCACGCCGTCGGCCCACTCCCCGATCTCGGTGCCGCGCAACTGCTCCAGAATCGGTTCCAGGCGCCGCCGGGTCGCTTCCTCGGCCAACCGCTGCGGGGTCGGCACGGCGTGCGTCTCGGGTTCGATCAGCCGCGGCGGCGACCAGACGTGCAGCTCACCGGTGTCCTGCTGTTTGACCGCCCGGAATTCGACCTCCGCGCCGGCGCGAACGGCGACCACCCGCGGATCGGCCAGCACGGCGTGATGTTCGCCCGGCGCGGCCGCGACCACCATACGCCGCGGCGGTCCGGGCAGCAGCGCGACGTGGTCGGAGATCCGTTGTGCCCCAGGGTTGTCCCACACCACGCGGTCGATGACATCGGCGGCGATGACATCGTGCAGCTGCGCGGTCCGATCCCAGATCATCGCGTGTTCGAGCGCGTCGCGCCGATCGGCCAGATCCGACAGTTCGCGCAGCCGATGCTGCTCTCGCAGCAGATCCGGACGCCGCTCGGCGGAAGCGGTATTCAGTTCGGCGTCGAGCGCGGCGAGCTTGCGGTTGATCTGATCGCGCATCAGCCCGGTGTCGGCATTGGTGACACCGGACGTCCGAGCCCCCTTCGTCAGCTCGTGGTCCATCTCCCGCAACTGGACTGCGTCGTGATTGCGATGCAGATTCACCTCGCGCACCCGCCGGATGCCCTCGGGGGTCAGGCTGTACGCGCGCGGATGCGGCGGCGGGACGGGACCGGCGTGCTGTTGCGGGACCGGACCGGAGTTCGTCGTGGCATTGGCCCGATCCCAGATCTCGGCGGCGTGTTTGCCGTAACTGCTGCCGTCCGCCCACCGGAAGTCGCGGGTCGTGACGTAGGCGGCCTCCCGGGCCACCTGATGGGCGAGCTCACCGGCCCAGTCCGAGGGCAAGCCCGGCCGCTCCGCGGCCAGTCGCGTGAGTTCCGCCTGATATGCCGACTTGTAGGTGCTTTCGGTGATCGACTCGCGCACCGAGAAGCCTTGTGCGCGTAGTTCTTCCGACAGCTGACCCTGTCGCAGGAAGGCTTCGGTCTCCTCGTCGACGCGCAGCCGGATGAACTCCTCGCGCGGTATCGCGGCCGGATTGTTCGGGATCTGCCGACCCCGCAGGAAGTACTCGGCGTGCACCATCTCGTGCAGCAGAGTGATGGCCTGATCCACATGCGGGCTGCCGGAAGTGTAGATGTTCGCACTGTGCGCGTGATCGTGCCACTCGCCGGAGGCGGTTCCCGATCGAGGCAGCGGCGTGAACACCTCGTGCGCCGCCACGGTGTCCAGCCATTCGAGCATCCGCCGCCCGGTCTCGGTGTTGCGCAACAACTCCCGCACCTGATCCGGCGCGGCGTCGAGCGAACGGCCGATACCGACCCATTCCGGTTCGCCCAGCCGTTCCAGCGCTTCGCGCGTGAGCAGCTCCCGAGTGAGATCGTCGATCCGATCGACCGGATGCTTACTGCCGCCCTCGAATACGATCGCCTCGACGCTGCGCACATCGCGGCCCAGCCGGGACAGATCGGTATGCTCCGCGCCGAGCGCCGGATCGCGCACCACGATGCGCCCGTTCTCGTTCACCAGCAGATACGCGTGCCCGCCGACGCCATTGGCATCCCGCGGGCCGTGATACATGTCCACCACCAGCGCACGGGATCCATCACCCAACTGCCGCAACCGATCCGCGAGCGCCGCATGGTCGGCGAATTCGTGCAGGCGTCCACCCGCGGCGGCCATCAGCTCCGCCCGTGACATCCCCTCGGGCCCGATCAGGCGCTCCGGCAATCGGATTCCGGATTCGGGTCCCAGTTCGCGCAACAGCTCCCACAGCGTCAGCTCACCGCAGCGGCCCTCGCTAGCCGCGCGCGGGACGGCGTGCTCGGCCAGGGCGGGTTTCGGCACGCCCGGCTCCGCGGCGGCGTCGATATCGTTCGGATGGGCGAACTCGCCCTCGCCGTGTGCCCGGTCCCAGGCGGCGCCGTAGAGATCGGCATAGGTTTCACCATGTGGCGCATAGTGTTCGAGCTCCGGCCGGAACGCCTCGAGCCCGGCCTCGAATCCGATGCCCTGCAGTTGCTCCTCGTCGGTGATCCCGCGCAGTCGCGCCTCCTCGACGGCCGCGTGATAGGCGGTCGCGAAGCTCTCCTCGCCGAGCAGCGGGGGTATGTCGAAGCCACCGGCCTCGCGCAGCGTGCCCGCGGCGACGATCTCCCACGCGTGCGCCCACGCCTCCTCGCCGCGCATGAGTTCGATGTAATCGGCGCGCGGCAGCGTCATCCGATCCCGGAAACCGCCGGGCAGATCGCGGAAGTTGGCCATCTCCACGTGAATCGCGTGATGCACCAGCGCGGCCGCGATCTCACCGTCGGACGCCCGCGGATCGAGCACCACGCGCTGGGAGGCGGGTTCGTAACCGTGCTCACCGTCGGCACGGAATTCGACGGTGACATCGGCCAGCATGCGATTGGCCCACGCGCCGACATCGGTATCGTCCATGCGCTCCCGAACCGGTTGCAGCCGTTCCTCTTTCGCGATATCCGCGAAGTGGTTCGGTTCGATCTCCGCGTGGCGCGGCATCGGTTCGTCGGGCTCGTGCACCGTGCTCACGTCGACCAGCGCATCGCGATCGACCTCGACATTGCGGTATTCGATCCGCTCGCGGCCGATGCGCTCGACCAGTTCGGCCAGCTCGCCGCCGTTCAGCAGCCGCTCGTGCTCGCCCGGCATGGCCGCGACGATGAGTTCGGGCGGCTCGCCCTCGATCAGGACCGCGTAGTCGTCGATGATCCGCGAACCCGGATGATCGCGCTGAATGGCGTCGACCACATCGCGCAGCGCCAGCATATGAGCGCCGACCTTGTGATGGTCGATCCGGGCCATCGTGTTCTGCAACGCATCGGACAGATCGCCGATCTCGTGCAGCCGCTGCCGCATGGCGCGCAGTTCGGCGAGACGCTCGGAACCGATTGCCGGATCGGCCATTTCGGCGTCGACGGCGGCCAGCTCCCGGCGCACCTGCGCGATGATCTCGGGGTGCTCGGCCTCGAAGTCGAGGTGACCGACGCCCGGTAGGTCGTTGTGCGCCTGGATGCGCTCATCGACGCCGCCGCCGAATTCCTGGGCGTGGCGAACCTCGAGGTGCCAGCGCAGCGCCTCCTCGCGAATTCGACGGGCCAGCGCCGGATCCTGCACCCGGTGCCCCTCCGAGGGGGTCAGCTCCCCGCTGGGATTCACCGCTTCCCAGGCCCGACGGTAGATATCGCGATAACTACCGTCCTCCCACCGGTAGGTCTCGGTGAACTCCCGTGCCTCCCGCAGCGCGATCCGCTCCGCCTCGGCGTGCGCCTGCTCCGGTGAGTGACCCTCCGCGCTCAGCCGCGCGATCTCACGGTCGTACACCCCGGTGTACTTCGTTTCGATCGCATTCGGGGGTATGGCGTATTCGCCTTCCAGCGAACGGATTTCGCGCGCGAGACTCATCTCCCGCAGGATGCAGTCGAACTCCTCGTCCACACCGGCTCGGATGTAGTCCTCGAGGGTCGTGGTCCGCGCGTCCGGGGCGCGACCCTCGACGAAACGCACCGCGTGCAGCAGCTCGTGCACCAGCGTCAGGGCCTGGCCGACATGGTCGAAGCCGGAGGTGAACACGACCGCGGCGTGCTCGAGCGAGCGGAACTCGCCCTGGTTGTACACGTCACGGCTCATCGGCTCGAATACCTGCCGAATCCCCAGCCGCTCCGCCAGCTCGAGCATGTCCCGCCCGGTCGGCGTCTGCCGCAACAGCTCCCGCACCTGTTCGGGCGCGGCGTCCAGCGATCGGCCGACGCCCTCCCATTCGGGCCTGCCGAATCGTTCGGCGGCCTCGGTGTTCAGGCGTTCGCGGGTCGCGTCGTCGAGCCGATCGATCGGCTTGCCCTCGCGGTCGAACAGGATCGCCTCGGTCTCGCGCACACCCCGGCCCAGCCGAGCCAGATCCTCGTGCGGCATCCGAATCGCCGGATCGCGCACCACGATCCGGCCGCCCTCGTTCACCAGCAGATAGGCGTGACCACCGACGCCGTGTTCGTCACGAACCCCGCGATAGGTGTCGACCACCAGAGCCGCCGCGCCATCGCCCAACGCGCGCAACCGATCCGCGACCGCGGCATGGTCCTCGAACGAATGCAGCCGACCGCCCGCGGCGGCCATGAGCTCCTCGCGCGCCATACCCTCGACGCCGATCAGGCGCTCCGGCAGGCGAATTCCGGATCCCGCGCCGAATATCCGCCGCAACTCCCACAGCGACAGTTCGCCACAGCGACCCTGCTCCGCGACCTCGCGCAGCACCGAATCCACGGCACGACGCAGTTCGAGGGGCGCCGAATCCGGTTCCGCGGCAGCCGGTTCCGGACGTGCTGTGTGCGGCTCGGTCGCGCCGTCGTGTACCGGACCCTCGGCGTGGCGGCCCCGCGGCTCGGGAGTTCCGTCCCAGCCCTCGCGGGCAGGCGTGGACTCCCTGAAGCCGCCGAAGGTCTTCTCCTGCGCGGCGGGAGCGTCGAGCGCCGGGTGCGTGCCGGCGCGGTCTTCCCAAGGCGGACGCGGCAATTCGGCGACCGCGCCCTCGAGCCGAGGCGCGCGCGCCGGGCCGGACTCCGGCGGTCGCGATCCGTCGCCATAGGCCGGGCGGCCGCTGCGCGGTTGTTCGGGGGCCGTGGTGTCCGCGTGCCGCGGGGCCGCCGTATTCGGCGAGGTCCCGTCGGGCCGAGCGTGCGCCGCGAGCTCATCCACCCGCCGCAGCATCTGATCGTGCCAGCTCGCTCGGCCCGCTTCCTCGAATTCGGGCCGCAGCGCCTCGACCGTGCGCCGCACCCAGCCGACCTCGGACCGGGTGAGGTCGTGATCGATGAACTCGACCGTTCCGTCCTTGCCCACCCGCACGTAGCGCTCGGTGTGCCGGTTGACGGCTTCCGGTGTGAGCGTGGCGGTTTCGTAGGAGCGGTGGTAGTTGGCCCAGCGCAGCTTCCCGTCGGGCCCGGTGATCACCCGATCGTCGCCGCCCGCGCGGTGATTGGTCAGCAGTTCGTGCAGTGCGACGCCGCCGATGATCCGCTCGCCCGGCGGCGGGTTCGCCTGACTTTCGAAGCGATCGGTAACCCGTTCCGTATAAACGACATTGCCGTCGGCGAAGCTGCGCGGCATCCAGACGCCGAAGGCATGCGCCACCGCCCCCGACAGCATCTCGGCATCCGCGAGGCGCGCGTTCATCAGCGTCTTGCGAATGTATTGATCACCATTGCCGTAGGTGACCAGTTCCACCCGGCGCAGGCCCTGGATGCCACCCTGATCCAGGCGTTCCACCGACACCTCGCCGGAGGCCCGGGCGACGTTCACGATATCGGTGAAGGGCAGGACATGGGCCTCGTCCCAGGCGGCCCCGTAGATCTCCTCGTAGGTCCGCCCGTGCGGCGCGTAGGCCTCCACCTCCGGCCGCAGCACCGCGAGCGCGGCGTCGTTGGCGATCCGGTCGAGAACCGCGTGCAATGGCTCCGGCGTCGGCAGTCCTTCGCGGGTCTGGCTCGCGACCTCGCGCGCCCGGATGAACTCGTCGATATAGGCGCGCGCCCCGACGGGTTCCGGCACCGGATGTCCGGCCGCCCGCAACTGCAGTGCCGCAACGATTTCCAGCGCGTGCGCCCTGGTCTCCTCGTCCAGCATGCGGCGGATGTAGGGTTCGCGCTCGAGCGCGATCCGCTCCTGCGGCGTGACCCGGTCGTGCCGACCCAGCGGCGTCTCGTGTCCGCGCGCCGCCGCGACGTGGATGGCGTGATGGACCAGCGCGGCCATATGTTCGGCATCGGTGAGACCGGCGTCGAGGACCAGCCGATCACGATACGGCTGGTAGCCCTGCCCGTCGGGATCGGCGGTGTGGGTGATCTCGACATCGCGCAGCACCTCGTCGACCCACCGGCCCACCTCGGTGCGGGCCATCTCGGCGCGAATCCCACCCACCCGATCGTTGGTCGCGACCGTCGCCGCATCCATCGGGGTGACCGGTTGGTATCGCTCCACGGGCGCGCTCAGTTCGGCGAGCCCGGCACGGGTGACCTCGACCCGACCGTCGCGATCGACATCGATGCGGCTGTAGTCGACCCGGTCCAGGCCGAGGCGGCCGATCTCCTGGCCCACGCGGGGATCGGCCAGCACATGATCCTGACCGCCGCGCGGGGCGACGATCAGCAGTCGTTCGGGCGGACCGGGTATCAGCACCGCGTGATCGGAAATCCGTTGTGCCCCAGGATTCGCGCGCACGATCGCATCGATCTGATCGGAGGCGGCCAGATCGTGGATCTGCCGATGCTGCTCGATCAGCCCCGCCCGGCCGTTGTGCCAGCGGTCGGCCAGATCCGACAGTTCGCGCAGTCGATGCTGTTCGCGGCGCAGATCGCGGATCTGCTCCGGGGTGGTCGCCGGATCGGCCAGGGCACGATCCAGTTCGGCGAGCCGATCACCGACGCGGTCGCGGATCTCGGACCGGTCGGCAACGGTCAGACCGCGCTCGCCGACGAGGGTGTCCAGGCGCGTCTCCAGCTCCCGAACCCGCAGCGCGTCATTGCTCCAATGCATCGCGTCGACGCGCAGCCGCTCGGCGATCTCGGGCGACATCCGCTGATAGTGCGGGGCGGGCGCCGGATGCTGTGCCGCGTGCGCGGCCGCGCTGTCCCAAGCCTCGTTGTAGTACTCGCGATAACTCTTGCCGTCCCCGCCACTGTGCGCGGCGACCACGTCGCGGGCCGCCGCGAATCCGGCCTCGTGCGCCTGTTCGTGGATCTGGGTCTCGGACAACTGCGGGGATTCGCGGCCCAATCGCTCGGCGGTCTGGGCGTAGGCGCGCTCGTATTCCTTGACGCCCGGCGAATCCGGCGCCCGATAGCCGAGGTCGCGCAGTTCCTTTGCGAGTTTGCCCTCCTCTAGGAAACATTCGGTCTCCTCGTCGATCATGGCGCGCACGTATTCGTCGCGCGGCAGCTCCCGTTCGCGGCCGATGGCCGTGGACCCCTCGAGCGAGCGGCGACCGTGCACCACCTCGTGCACGAAGGTCTGCGCCTGATCCACATGTCCGCGCCCGGAGGTGAGGACCACCAGATCGTGTCCGTGGCTGTCGAAGTATCCGGCCCGGGTCTGGGTTCCCTCCGAATCGTCGAACCGCTCCCGCGCGGGCAGGCCCTCCATGGCGGCCATGGCCCGGCGGCCGGTTTCGGTCTGCCGCAGGATCTCCCGGACCTGGTCGGGCGCGGCGTCCAGGGCGCGGCCGATGCGTCCGGCCGACTCGGGGTCGAAGGTCTTCTGCGCCGATTCGGTGCGCTTGGATTCGGTGAGCCGATCGGTGGGATGGCCCTCGCCGTCGAAGACGATCGCGCGCGGGCGGCCCTGCAGATCGTGTGGAACCCGCGGCGGGAAGCCGTGCTGCTCACCGGTGGACGGATCGCGCACGACAATGCTGTCGCCCTCGTTGACCAGCAGGTAGGCGTGTGAGCCGACGCCGTGTTCGTCGGTGTGACCCTTGTAGGCGTCGACCACCAGGGCCGAGGCGCCGTCGCCCAGGCGCAGCAGTTCGTCGGCCATGGCCTGGTGATCGGGGAAGGCGCGCAGTTTACCGCCGGCGGCGGCGGTCAGTTCGTGTTCACTGATGCCGTTCTCGTCGACCACCCGGTTCGGCAGGCCGATCTCGGAGTCGGGGCCGTACATGCGCCGCAATTCGGCCAGCGACAGGGCGGCGCAGCGGCCGGTGGGCTCGTCGACCGGGCCGAAACCGCCACGATCGCCGAGGATTTCGAGGATGGCGCGGCCGGAGTCGGTCTGCGACAGCAGTTCTCGAATCTGGTGCAGCGCGGCCGGATCGCCGTCGGGGCCCAGGGCGTGCAGTACCTCGCGGCCCAGTGCGGTCTGGCCGAGGATATTGCGAATCTGCTCGGTGCGCAGATCGAGCTTCTGGCCGAGTTCGCGTGCCTGCGTGGCGGATTCGGCGCCCTCGCGCATGAGCCATTTGCGCGCGCCGTTGCCGACGCGGTCGAGCGGGCGGCCGTTGTGGTCGAGCACGATCGCCTGGGTGCGGCCCAGCTCATGAGGTACGCGGGGTGGGAAGCCGTGCGGTTCGCCCCGAGTGAGATCGTGGACCACGATCTTGTCGCCCTCGCGGACCAGCAGATAGGCGTGCGCGCCGACACCGTGATTGTCCCGGGGCGTGCGATAGCTGTCGACCACCAGCGCCGAGACGCCGTCCTTCATCTTCAGCAGCAGGGCCGCGATTTCGGCGTGCCCACCGGTGAATTCGCGCAACCGGCCGCCGGTCGCGGCGACCAGCTCCCCGGTGCTCATCCCCTCCGCGCCGACCTCGCGCTCCGGTAGCCGGAACGACCGCTTGGGGAATCGGTTGATCAGCTCCCGCACCGCGAGCACGCCGCAGCGGCCGCGATTGTCGTCACCCTTCGGCCCCGACCGCCGGGTGTCCCCGGCGTCCGGATCGCGCGGCGGTATGGAGCCGTCGCCCGCCTCGGCTCGCGGCGGGCGCGTATGCGTACCGCCCTCGTGCGCCGCCGCGGCAGGGACGACGCCGACCAGCGCCGGATCCTGTTGCGGCCCATCGCGATCGGCGGGTATGTCGTCATCGCCGGGCCGTGTATGCGTGACGTCCTCGTCACGGACCGGTTGGTCGGAGTCCTCGCCGGGCCGCCGCATGCCCTCCTCGTAGGGCCGCAGCGGCTTGTCCTCGTCGCCTCGTCCCCGCTGGGTTCCGGCCTCCTCGGAATCACCGGCGCGGACCGACTGCGAGCCGTCCGCCTCGGGGATACCGGCCCGATCCCGCTGTCCGATCGGCTGTTTCGCGCCTTCGTCGCGCACCGGACGACCGTCTCGATCGGTCTGCGGACGAGATTCCTCCGGCACGCCCGCACGATCACGCTGACCGACGGGCCGGCTGGTGTTCTCACCGTCGCGGGACGTGCGCGCCCCATCCCGATCGCCTTGTGGGCGGGCCTCATTCGTCGAGGCCGCGCGATCGCGGTCACCGATCGGCCGAGCCGTTTCCCGATCTCCATGTACGCGAGGCTCATTCGTCGAGCCCGCGCGGTCGGCGAGATTGGAGGCGCGTTCCGGGCGTGCGGTCGCCTCACCGACGTTGGACCGCGCCTGCATACGCTCGCCGACTTCGCTCGCGGGGCGAACGCCCGCGCGCGGGGCCTCGTTACCGGTCGAATCGGCACGCACTCGCGGCGACGAATCCGATTGCGGGCGAGGGCTGTTGGAGTCGGAGACACCGGCGCGGGTATTCGCCGCGGGCCGATCCGCACCGGGCCGCGCCTCGGAGGAACCGGCCTGGGGGCGCGACTGCTCTCCCGCGCTATTCGGACGCGAGGAGGTCTCGCTCGCGTTCCGACCGGTATCCGAACTCGAGGGCGCGTCCGTCCGTGTGGGCGAGGCGCTCGCATCCGAACGCACCGGCGCGCCAGCCGCGTCCGAACGCACCGGCGCGCCAGCCGCGTCCGAGCGTGCCTGTGCAGCAGCGGAATTCGACGCGCTGGAGCGATCCGCACCCTGAGTATTGGAGCCAGTCCGCGAATCGGTCGTCGACTGATCGGAGGAAAGCCCGGCCTGGGGCCGGGTAGTCGTGTTTTCCCCTGTGCCCGAGGTATTTTCGAGACGCGAGTTACCGGTCTCGAGCGTGGAACCGTCACCGGCCTTCGGCCGCGAGGAAACCTCACTCGACCGGGCTCCCGTCGTATCCGACCCACCCGTCCGCGAATTCGTGTCGGTACGCGACTCCGCGATACCGGCCCGCGATCCGCCACCCTCCGAGCCACCGCGCACACCGGCCGTGGAACCGCCTGTGCCGGAGGGATTTTCGTTGACGATTCGGCCGCCCTCGTGACCGCCGGGGCCATCGGTCACGCCGAGATCGCGACCCGCGTTGATATTCGTATCGATCGAACCGGTCAGACCCACCCGCGCCGCACGCGGATCGATACCGGCCCCCACGCCCCGGCCCCAGTGCTCCGACATCTCGTAATGCCGGGTGATCGACCCCTTGAACATGCCGGTGATCGAGCCGCTGAGCATGCCGCCGGTCAACATGCGCGGATCGAATTCCTTGATGCCGCGCTCGAGGTTCTGGACCGCCTTGTCCCAGTCGCCGCCGGAATGATAGAGATCCAAACCGAATTGCGTCGCCAGCCCGGCCGCCCAGCCGACGCCGCCGCCGACGAGACCGCCGGCCTTGGCCATGATGATGTCCTTCATCAGCGGCCGCAGCGCGATATCGTCCAGCTTCCCGTGCACGAATTCGCCGAACTTGCCGCCCGCCGCGCCGCCGAGGGCCGACGAGACGGTGGTGACAATGAATCTGTCCCAGTCGAATCCGCCCTTGCGATGCCCCTGCGAAATCTGGATCAGCTGAATGGCGGCGTCCTGGCCCGCGCCGATGAGGGTGTTGATGAAGACGTGTTTGAGCACGAAGTCGAGCACGATCTTGGCGATCCGATTGCGCACCCAGGACAGGATTCGCTCGCGCACGCCCATCATGAACGCGCGAATGGCGAAGCGGGTGGCCACGATCGCACCGGCCTCGACCGCCGGCGCGGTCGGCGGGAAGGCCCAGGCCGCCGCGATCTCGATCGCCAGCAGTCCGAGCGAGGATTCGACCATCCACTGCCCGGATTCGATCTCGTCGGCGGTGCTGTCGGCGCCGGTGGCAATGCTCTCGAAATCGTGGGCCAGTCGCGCTACCGAACCGTTCTTCGGATCGTCGAGCGCCATTCCCGGAGCGTCGCGAATCGAATCGAAGGCGGCGGCGATCTTGTCGCGCGCCTCACCGGCCGGATACGCGTCCAGCGCCGCTTTCTTGGCGGCGTCGACATCCCGCTCGATCTCGCGGAGTTCGGCCGCCGCCTCGCGCCACAGCCCGGCGAGCGTGCGCATCTGGCCCGGATCGCCGTTGGGCCATTCCGCCCCGGCCACCCAGCCGAGTGCGTCCATCAACTCCATATGACGTCAATCCCCGATTACCAACCGGAATCGGTGACACCCGGCTCTCGCGCGTCGCGCTGGTCGACGACCTCGACATTGTCGTAGGTCATCTCCGATTTCGCCCCGGCCTCGTCTCCGAAGATTTCCTGTATCGCGGGTTTGGTCACCGGAGCGCGTTCGGGCGTGGGCAGTTGCGAGCGCAGATCGGGCATGCCGGGCACCAGATCCGACAGCTTGGGCAACCGGGAGCGCTGTTCCTCCAGCGGCGCCATCAACTCCCGGGATTTACGTCCGACATCGGCGGTCGCCTCCTGCACCGCCTCGAGCACCGCCCGCGCCAGATCGGCGTATTCCAGATCCTCGATATCGCGTCCGAATTTCAGGTCGACCAGCACGCCGTCGGCATTGACCACCGCGGTGATCCGGCCGCGACGCACCGAGGCCTTGCCCACCAATTGGATCCGCTCGCGCTGCAATCGCGAAATGGTGGCCAGCGTGGACTGGATGTCTTCCATGAGATCCGGATGACTCTCCGGACCGAATGCTCCCGCCATGGCCGCCTACTTCCGCGTTTCGAAGCTGCGACGGTTCCGAGCCTCCAGCTCGCTGCGCACCTTTTCACCGGTCTCGCGCTGACCGTCGGCCAGATTCTCGACGCTCTTGGTCATGCCTTCCGGACCGGTGAGGCCCTTGCCGACATTCTCCTTGGTTTTGATGTAGCCGTTGTCGCCGTCCCCGGTCGCGAACTGCTTACCGGTCTTGTCCGTACCCCACGGACTGCCCAGTGCCGAGGTGCCCGAGTCCAGCTTCTGCCAGACCTGACTGATCCGATCGGCGACGTGCTGTGTCTTACCCGCGGCCTTGATGAACGACTCCGGGTCGATCTCCCACTTCTGGGTCCCCATCACGCACCCCTCTCCTGCACTGCCGACCCGGGAACGCGCGCACCCCGGGCCGTGGATTCGCTTGTGTCCGCTCCGGTTCCGCATCCGGCCGACACGCCCGAACTGATCCGATTACCGTAACACCGGCACGATCCGGCAACTATCCGAACCATTGACTACCCACCGTCCCCCCGGCGGCGGTGAAAATGCAAGCCGCTGGAACTCGGGGCCACCCTCCAGCACCGTCGACGGGCGTCCGGAATCCGCCGGTCGCGATCGTCGTCGGCGGTGTGGTGGGGTCCGGGCAAACTCTGCGCACCGCGTGCGAGCAATCCGGCCGCCGCCAGTTGCGCCAGCGCCGCGTCGATCTCACGATCGCGACCGAAGGCCGCCTCCACCGGCGGTCGGGTGACCTCGCCCGCGTGCGCGGCACGCAACAACCCCGCCACCGCCATCCGTCGCCCCATCTCCTGCCGGGCCGACAGCAGCCGCACGACCGTCCCGATCGTGGACTCATCGGCCCAGATCTCGGGCAGCGCCGAACCGCACTGCGCCACCGAGGGCGACTCCCCGCGATACCAACGAGCGCCGTCCCACCAGAAGCAGAACGACAGCAGCCCCACCGAGGCGCGCTCGTCCACCACCTCGGCGGTCAGCCAGTCCGGCGCTCCCGCATACAGATTCGGCAGGTCGATACCACCGTTGTAGGCGGCGTTGAGCGCGGGCGCGTCCCACACCCCGCCCGAGAGCACGGCGGTTCCGTCCGGCCGGACGAACAGGCTCGCGCCGCTGCCATCGTGTTCGAACCAGGCCCGTCCGCGCGCGACCCGCGGGCCCCGCGCCGATCCCGTCGCCGCATACGCCGCCGACAGCACCGCCCAGCGCGCCCACAGTTGCGACAGCGACGGCAGTTCGGCCTCGACGGTGCGAGCCTGAACGCCCGCGCGCCGATCCGCCAGGGCCGCGGCGGTGGCTGTCGGGGCCGACCGCTCCTGACGCCCGTCGTGAAACATGTACGCCGCCAGCCATACCGGCAGCCGGGGTCGCGGATGCGCCGCGACATCGGCGCGATAGGCCTCGGGTCCGAACAGCGGGCCGTCGGGAAATGGTTCGTCCCCGTAGTCGTAATCGACCTCGACGCCGCCACCCGCCTCGGCGCGCACCAGCAGCCGCCACCACGGGCCGCCGGGCGAGGCCGTGGCCTTCGCGCGCAGTTGACGAACCCGCGCCAGCACCGACACCGGTACGTCGACGGGTACCGAGCGGTCGCCGGTGGTGAATACCGCGTGCGCCGACTCGGTGAGCACCGTCAGCGCGAAACTCGCGTCCAGCCGCCGCCAGTCCGGCGGGGCGAGGGCGAGCAGATCGGCCAGGGCGAGCAGATCGGCCGGTTCGGGTTCGAACCGCTGTGCGGATCGCCGGGAACCGTCGCGGTCGCTCATTGCCTGCTCGCCGTCCTGTCGTCGAATATCGTTGCCGTCCAACGGGTTCCCGGTACGGGGCGGAATCCAGAGCGAACGACGACGGAGGAATGTGGGGCCAGTGCGACCGCCGTCGAGCGACCTGGATTCCGCCCGATACCGGGACGACCGGAAACCCGGCTACCGCCGATTCTGGCATTCGAACACCGGACCACGAATTGGTTATCGGCAGTGAAAGCCAAAGGGATTGTTAAGTATCCGATCCGAGCCCTGCGATGTGCCGAACCACCGTCACGTGAATGCCTCCCTGCTGCGGGCATCCGGCGGTTCGGCACATCCCCGGCCCCCCGGGTCTACCACGGCGGGTGTCGAGCTCGTCCTTCGAGCCGAATCCTGCACGGCGAGAGGCCGATCCGTCCCGATTACGAGGGGTCAATGCCCTAAGGGACTGTTAAGAGTGGCCGACCACGAGGCGGCGGCCGTATACGCCGCTGAACAACGGGACGATGCCGCCGGACTCACCGATCGGGCAGGATCTCCGACAGTTCCGCGGTATCGCGCTCGAGATAGCGCCCCACATACCGATCGACCAGTTCGGCGGCCACCCGACCGGGCGCGACGCGCGCTTCGGTCAGCCGCGACGCCAGTTCGGCCACATCCGCGCTGCCACGCTCGGACTGCTGGAACGACTGCCATGCGGTGCGCTCGAACAGGTCGACGAACCGGCGCGCGATGCGATCGCAGTCGGCGACCAGACGCTCCAACTCGTCGAGCACCTGAGCCTGTGGCAAACCCGCGGCAGCCAGCTGTTCGGCCACCCGGACGATCTGCCGATCGACCACTCGATAGGTGGCGGCGTCGACCGGTTCGTACATCCCCGCGGCGATCACCCGGGCCAGACCGTTGGGCACATCGCGATACAGCTGCGCGAGTTCGGTTGCGGCAATGGTGATTTCGCCAGCGTCGCGATAAACCTCGGCCGGGAAGGCGATATCGGGCCGATCGGTGAGGTCCGCCTGCACGACGTCCTCGTGCTCACCCACGCCGAGGATGTCGCCCAGGTCGTCGCCACGATCCCAGGCCTCCAGCAACTCTCGGATGCCGTTCAGCTTGATGCCGCGATCGAGCAGTCGGCTGATGGTCCGTACCCGGTTCAGATGTTCCGGGCCGTAGAACCCGGTGCGCCCCTTGACCTGTGGCGGCGGCAGCACCCCGCGCTCGTGGTAGACCCGCACGCTGCGCACGGTGGTTCCGGCCTCGCGTGCCAGCTCGTCGATCGTGAACTCCGCACCCGCTGACATATCTCAAGGAAACCACACCGCAACATGGGCGGGGCCCGACCTCGGCGGTCGCTGCGATCCGAAAAACATGAGATGACAACCATGCACAGCTGTTGAACGTACCGTTAAGTAGCGGTACGTTAATCGTCGATATGATCGCCATCACATGAAAGGCCATCGTCATGACGACAGTTCGACCGCCGGAGGCAGCGGAGCAAGCGGCGGCACGCGCTTTGCATGCCGAGGATGCGGGCTATCACAAGGCGCTTCGACCCCGTCAGCTACAGATGATCGCGATCGGCGGCGCGATCGGTACCGGCCTGTTCCTGGGAGCGGGCGGTCGACTCAAGGACGCCGGAGCCGGTCTGTTCATCGCCTACGCCGTGTGCGGCGTATTCGTGTTCTTCATCCTGCGGGCACTGGGCGAGCTGGTGCTGCACCGCCCGTCGTCGGGCTCGTTCGTGTCCTACGCCCGTGAGTTCTTCGGGGAGAAGCTGGCCTTCGTCGTCGGCTGGATGTACTTCTTCCACTGGTGTATGACCGGCATCGTCGACATCACGGCGATCGCCACCTATGTGCACTTCTGGGGTTCGCTACAGGTCATCCCGCAGTGGTTGATCGCGTTGATCGCACTCGTGCTCGTGGTGGCCATCAATATGGTGTCGGTCAAGTGGTTCGGCGAGATGGAGTTCTGGGCGGCGCTGATCAAGGTCGTCGCACTGGTCAGCTTCCTGATCATCGGCACCATCTTCCTGGCCGGACGGTTCACCGTGGGCGGCCAGAGCACCGGTTTCAGCGTCATCAGCCAGCACGGCGGGCTGTTGCCCAACGGCATGATTCCGCTGGTGTTGTGCACCACGGGCGTCATCTTCGCCTACGCCGCGGTCGAGCTGATCGGCACCGCCGCCGGTGAGGCCGAGAACCCGGAGAAGATCATGCCCCGGGCCATCAACTCGGTCATCGCCCGCATCGCGCTGTTCTACGTCGGCTCGCTGGTGCTGCTGTCGCTGCTGCTGCCCTACAACGCCTTCAAATCCGGTGAGAGCCCGTTCGTCACGTTCTTCGCCAAGCTGGGTATCGAGGGCGCGGGCACGGTCATGAACCTGGTCGTACTCACCGCGGCGTTCTCGAGCCTCAACGCGGGCCTGTACTCCACCGGCCGCATCCTGCGCTCGATGTCGATGAACGGCAGCGCACCGTCCCTGGCCGCGCGGATGTCGCGGCGCGGCGTGCCCTACGTGGGCATCCTCGCCACCGGCACCATCGCGCTGGTCGGCGTCGGCCTCAATGCCGTGGTCCCGCAGAAGGCGTTCGAGATCGTGCTGAACATGTCGGCGCTGGGCACCATCACCGCCTGGGCGGGCATCATCCTGTGCCAGCTCAAGCTGTGGCAGTGGGCTCGTGAGGGCCGCATGGAACGTCCCAAGTTCCGGCTGATCGGCGCGCCCTACACCGGCATCGCGACGCTGATCTTCCTGGCCGCGGTGGTGCTGCTCATGCTGTTCAGCAAGAGCGAGGTGCAGCGCGGCGCGGTCATCGCGATGGTGGTGATCATGGTTCCGGCCCTGGTCGGCGGGTGGTTCCTGGCCCGTCGCCGGGTTCTGCAGATGGCCACTTTGCGCGAGGGGTACACCGGTCAGTTCCCGGTCGTGGCCGAGCGCCCGATGGAACACCGCGACCAGCCGCAGGTGGATCCGGCCGCGTCCGGTCGCGACGATGGGGCACAATCGCGATAACGGCCCGTCCGGCCCGGTACCCCCGGGCCGGATATCCCCGCTCCGCGGCACGGACACCCACCCGTGCCGCGGAGCGGTGCGACTATCGGGGCCACGTGGCCGGATTGTGGGTCTGAGAGGGTGAGGATGCCGGACAACTCCAGCGCATCCGATCTCCCACGCCCGCAAACCTGGGCCACCAGGCGGATGCGGGAGCCCGAACCCAATGGCAACGCGCCGGCCTGGGCCACTCGACGCGCGATCTCCGATACCCGGCCGTGGACACCGGACCCGAGCGCGCCGACCGCACCGGACGGCGACCCGGGATCAGGCGGCACGGTCCGCTCCAGGCCCAGTGTGCGCCGGCTCGGCGCGGGTCTGGTCAACCTGCCGCGGGTGGCGCCGGTCGATCCGGCCGAGGCGGTCCTGCCCGATCCGCTGGTCCCCGAATCCAAACGGTTCTGCTGGAAATGTCTGAAACCCGTCGGCCGTTCCGCCGAGGGCAAGCCCGGCCCCATCTCGGGTCGCTGCGCGAATTGCAACTCCCCCTTCAATTTCCGTCCGCTGCTCGCCAACGGCGAACTGGTCGCCGGACAGTACGAGGTGCGGGGCTGCCTGGCCTACGGCGGAATGGGCTGGATCTATCTGGCCCGCGACCGCAATGTCAGCGACCGCTGGGTGGTGCTGAAGGGTCTGCAGAATCCGATGGATTTCGAGGCCCACGTCGTCGCGCTGGCCGAACGCCAATTCCTCTCGGAGATGGCCCATCCCGGGATCGTGAAGATCTTCAACTTCGTCAAGCACCGTATCGCCGACGGCACCCAGACCGGTTTCATCGTCATGGAGTACGTGGGCGGTCGATCACTGAAGACCATGTTGGATCTGTGCGCGCCCGAACGACTTTCGGTGTCCGAGGCGATCACCTACATCATGGAGGTGCTGCCCGCGCTGGACTATCTGCACTCGTTCGGTCTGGCCTACAACGATCTCAAGCCCGACAACATCATGATCGGCGAGGACGAGGTGAAACTCATCGACCTCGGTGCGGTGGCGGCCCGCGAATCCGGCGGCAATCTCTACGGCACGCCCGGATATCAGGCGCCGGAGTTCACCAAGACCGGGCCGACCGTGGCCTCCGACATCCACACCGTCGGGCGCACCCTCGCGGCCCTCACCCTCGCGCTGCCCACCGACCGCGACGGTCACAAGCGGGCGGGCCTGCCCGAGGACGATCCGGTGCTGCGGCGCTATCCGGCATTCCGGCGATTGCTGCTGCGCGCCACCGATTCCGATCCGGCACAGCGGTTTCCCTCGGCCTATTCGATGTATCGGCAGCTGGCGGGTGTGTTGCGCGGGGTGCTGGCCGAGGAGACCGGGCGCGAATATCCCCAGGTGTCTTCGGCCTTCGGCGCACCGCGCGGGGAATTCGGCATCGATACGCTGATCCGCCAGACCGACGGCCTGATCGACGGCAGACACCGCCAGCTCACCCTGGATGCGACGAGTGTGGTTGCGGCCCTTCCAGTTCCGTCGATCGACGGTGAGGATCCCAGCGCGGAACTGCTGTCGCCGCTGCTGCACGGCGATCCCCGGCTGGCGCTGGACACGCTGCGCCAGAGCCGCGCGGGTATGCGCGCGGGCACCATCGAGGAACCGGAGACCTTCGCCCTCGAGGGTTCGCTGACCGCGGTCCGGGCCCATCTGGACCTGCGCGAAACAGCCACCGCCCGTGAGAAATTGGCCGCCATCGCCGAGAAGTACCGTAACGACTGGCGAATCGAGTGGTACTCCGGAATCGCCGATCTGGTGACCGGGCAGTTCGAAAAGGCCTATGAGCGTTTCGATCTCGTCCACTCCCGCATCCCCGGTGAGATCGCGCCCCAGTTGGCGCTCGCGGCCACCTCCGAGCTGCTCCTCCAAATCGCCAACGAGCCAGCGGAACTCGACCGCTGGCGCCTCTCCGCCACGCAGTACTACCGCGCCGTCTGGCGCACCAACCGCGGCGTCACCAGCGCCGCGTTCGGACTGGCCCGCCGCCAGGCCGCCGACGGCGATACCGCCGCCGCGGTCGACACCCTCCGCCAGGTCCCCGAAACCTCCCGCCACCACAACGCGGCCGTCCTCACCGGCTGTCTGCTGCGAGTTTCGCGCCCCGCCCCCGAAACGACCCAGGCCGACCTCGACGAAGCGGCCGCCCGCCTGCAAACCCTCCCCGACGAACCGCGCCTACTCCAATTCCAGGCCATCGTCCTGGGCGCGGCCCTGGCCTGGCTACGCGGCGGCGGCCACCCCACCCACCCCACCGCAACCATCCTCGGCTCCCCCTACACCGACGCGGGCCTACGCGAGGGCCTCGAATCGGTCCTACGCACCATAGCCCGCACCAGCCCCCGCCGAATCCACCGCTACGCCCTGGTAGACCTGGCCAATTCCCTACGCCCCCGCTCCTGGTGGTAACCCGTCACCGCCCGAATACCCGATGCCGCCGATCCGGATCCGCGAGCACATCCCGCACCAACATCCCCAGATCAGCATCCATCCCCCGCGCCCCATACCGCAGATCACACACCGCCACACCCCCCACCGCTACCACGAACCGCGCCACCCGAGCATCGCCCTGCCACCGCACCTCCACCCCCGGCGCATCCAACGCGATCACCCGACCGCCCACCCGCAGACACAATCCACCCCCACCCCGATAAAACACCACCTGCTCCCCACCCAACTCACCATAAACGCCACCCAACCCCTCACCGCCGACCGAAACCGCCTGCAACACCCCACTTTCCGGATCAAATCGCGCATACTCCCCCCACCCCGTCTGCGACCGCACCAAAATGGTCCCCACCCCAGCCGAACTCTCCCCAACCCGCGGAAACCGTTGCCTACCCCGCCGCACAGCGCCCGCACTCCCCGATGTCCCACCCATCGGCATCCCACTCATGGGCGCACCACCGGGGCCATTCACCTGGTTCGACGCATCGGCTTCGATCGGTCTCGCATGGTCAGGCGTCTGCGACACAGGATGCGGCACAACACCATTCACACCACCGCCGCTCGCACCTTCCGAACTCTGCCCCGTCGACCCCTGCTCGACGGCATCGCCCGACTGTTGCCAGCCGACAGTCGGAGACGACCCGCCGGATGTTCCCGGCTGTGACCACGGCCGTGAATCATTCAACGGCACAGGGATATCCGGTGCTCCCGACGGAAATGTCGATATTCCAGGCGGGCCCGGTGGCCGCGAATCAACCGGGGGCATAGGAACATCCGGAGGGCTCGGCAACGGCGGGACGGATGGCGGCCAATTTCCACCCGGAGGAACCGCAATGTCCGGCGGATTCGAAGTTGACGGAATACCCGGCGGCCAGTTCCCGTCCGGAGGCGTCGGAATGTCCGGCAGGTTCGGAAGTGACGGAACTCCCGGCGGCCACGACGGCGGCCAATCTTCGCCTGGAGGTATCGGGATATCCGGCGGATTCGAAAGTGGTGGGACCCCCGGCGGCCAGTTCCCGCCCGGAGGCAGCGGAGTATCCGGCGGATTCCGAAGCGGCGGAACCCCCGGCGGCCAATTTCCGCCCGGAGGCATCGGGATATCCGGCGGATTCGAAAGTGGTGGGACCCCCGGCGGCCAGTTCCCACTCGGAGGCGGCGGAGTATCCGGCGGATTCCGAAGCGGCGGAACCCCCGGCGGCCAGTTCCCGCCCGGAGGCAGCGGAGTATCCGGCGGATTCGGTAGCGGTGGAATCGGGTTGGGCTGGGTCGGCGGGACCGGGCCGGGTGTCGGTGGTTGCGGTTCCGTGGGTGGGGTCGGGGGCACCGGCGGGCGGGGCGGTGTCGGTGGGCGCGGTGGCGCGACCGGGCCGCGCGGCGGTTGAGGTGTGGCCGGGCGGTGTGGTGGTTGTGGCGGCGTCGGGCGGTGTGGTGGCGGTTCGGGGGGCTGCGGCATGGTCCACGGTCCCGGAGCGAACGGCCCCTGCGGCCGATAGTCAGGCAGTTCGACCTCGAATTCATGCTGAATATGCGGAATCCGAGACCCCGGGAACGGATTCCGCCCCGACCATCCATCCCCCCTGACCGAAGACCCATCCCCCGAATCCCGCGAATCGGCATCATCTTCATGCCGCACGCCGGACTTCTGATCATGCGAGGGCGCATCCTCCCGCGCCCCCGAGCGCAGATCACCGGGATCCCGCGAGTGGATATCAACCTCCCCATTCCGCGCGCCCGACTCCCGAACATCGGAACCATCACGCGGCAGCCCCATGCCGTCCTGCGAGAGCTCATCGGGACCACTCTGCGGCAGCTGCCGACCATGCTTCGCACCAGACTGCTGTGGGTCGCCCGGATCTGCTTGCGGCAGAACATCATCGTGTCGCGTACCTCTCACCGAGGGATCCGCGTCATCGAGCGCGTCTTCCCGCACCGAGGGATCGCTGTTGTGATACCCGGCCTCGTCGACCGGACGCTCGCCCTGCCCGGCTGAATTCCGCCACGTCGCATGGTCAGTCGGGCGACCACCCGCCAGATCCCACAGCCAGTCAGCATGTTCAGCGACCATCCGGGCATTCCATTCGGCCTGTTTGACTTCCATCCAGGCCGCCCACGCATTACCGATCCGACTGTCCCCGTGGTCCTCCTCAGCCAACCGACGCAGCCATGCGGCGCGCTCGGCTTCCATTCGCGCGTCCCAGTCAGCCGATTCAGCACGGAACCGGGCATTCCACTGCTCCGGCGTCTCCAACGGACGCCCAGAAGTCCGCGATTTTCCCTCATCCACAGTCGAATTGGCCACCGGCCGCCCTGAAGTCTCCCGGTTATCCATCTCCTCTGGCACGATCGGCCGCTCGGAAATGACGGTCCCCTCCTCCGATGACTCCTTCGAAATCCGCTCCGGCGCTGGGCTCTCGGAATGCTCATTCACGCCATCCACCGGCGGCACGCGCCGACCACCGGATGACCCCGACTCCCCTTCTCCCGCAGACACTTCCCGCCCACGAAGCGCCTCCGGCCCACCCGGCAGCGTCCGATCCGACGGCACCGACTCGGGCAGCCGAACCGTTTCGGTCGGCTGCTCCTGCGGAGCTACATCGGGCTGGCCGGATTCATCGACCCCCGATACCTGCTCCGACTTCCCCTGCCCTCCAGCAGGATCCACCGGAGAACGTCCCGGCGGCAAAGGCCGCGGCCCAGCTCCCGGCGGAAGCGCGTCCACATCGCCGCCGAGACGAGGCGGAAGGATATCCGTGACCTGTGGCCGCGCGGGCCGATACGGGATATCAGCCCGCCATTCGGTTCGCTTGGGCCGCTTGGCATCCCAGTCGTAGCCCTCCATGATCGCGTGCGCGTTCGCATCACGCCAGGTAGCAGTCGGGTTGGCGCGCAGATAGTTCGATTCGGCCAGTGCGTCCTGCAGTAGCAGCACATCCTCGGGCAGCGGCTCGCCCGCGATCAGACGATTCCACGCCTCGGCCACATCGGCGACCGCGTCGAGCGGGCGGCGCAGCAGTACACCGTCCTCGGGATCGCGCACCAGGTGTCGGTCTCGCATCAGATGGTTCTTGATCTGTTCGATCTGCTCGCGCGTGAACACCGGATCCCCGGCCGCGAGCCGATCGGCCACCCGGCCCGCCAGCTCCCCGGCATCCGTCCGGTCGGCCAAAACGTCGCGCACCTCGTCGACCAAAGCACGTGCGGAGCTGTCGTTTTCGTCGCGTAAATGCGGTGCGAGCTCCTGTGCGATCCGGTTCGCCTCGGCATCCGGCCGGGACACCAGACGCTCCTGGATCCGCTCCACCAGCCGATCCGCCCGAACCACATGTTCGGTCGAAGGCTCCGCACCGTGCGCCAGCACCCCGGCCACGCGCCGCACGAGCTCGCCGTGGTCGCCGTCGGAATCGCGCTCCAGCTCCTGCCGGATCTCATCGACGAATTCCCTTGCCGAACCGCGCCTTTCGCTCGGCAGCTCCGACGCGGTATCCCGCGCGAGGCGGTCGGCAGCACTGTCCGGCGCCGCCACCAAACGTTCGCGAACCCGATCGACCAGCTTCTCCGCCCGGCCGGTACGCTCGGCCGCCGATTCCTCCGGCGGCGCGGACCGCTGTGCCGCCCGCCGCTCGGCCAGATGGTCGTGAACGGCATCGATATCGGAATCGTCGGCCCGAAACCGCGTGTATTCCTCATCGGCCCAGCGCTGTACGCGCGCCCAGTCCCGCTCCTTCTGCAACTCCCGCTCGTCGAAATGGCCCGACAGCTGCTCCCGATTCCCCACGTGATCGCGCGGATCCCATTCCCTGGCCATGGGCTGCACATCCGGCCGCTGCGCCCGGAACCATGGATGCTTCTTGAATCCCGGATGCACCTGCCCGGGATGTTCGGAGTCGGCGTACCAGGTGAAACCCGACAGCTTCGCCGACTCGAGAATCAACCGCATCGTGTTGTAGAAGACGCCCGCGAACGGCGGCTCATACGTCGGCACACCGGGATCCACCGGATCCATGCCCGGAATGCGCGGCAGCAACTCCTCATCGATCGCACCGGGCGGCCCGTGCACGAAGGGATCGGTCACCGCCGACTGGAACGGATCGACCGCCCACCCGCTGACCCCCTCGGGCAGTACACGCGGCTCGAAACCCTTGGGCACCGTCTGCTTGTACCGACCCGTAGTCCATTCCGGCCGACTGGGATTCACATCGTGCCAGCGCCCTTCGGCATCGCGCCACCGCACCAGCTCCAGGCCGCGACGGCCGTTGTTCCACCCCGCCCGCAGATACTCCCGCTGCGGCCCGCGCGCCTGCTCACCACGCCAACTGCCATCGCGATCGGCGATGATCCGGTGATACTCGATCACCGTCTCCGGCCGCATCATCGCCTGCGCCACACCGGAATCGCGGAGAATCGCATCGACGAGCGCATCGTCATGATCGCCTCGCGGACGTCCGAGCTCGTCACGCGGACCGACCACGATGATGCGCGGATGCTCCCCGTCGATCAACCCGACCCGCTCGGTGATCCGCCGCGCCCCGGCCGATTCGATGATTTCCTTACCGGCCCCGGCCAATTCGGCCATCCGGTCCTGAATTCGCCCGATCCGATTACGCGCCTGGTCGACCGCGCGCGCGACCTCGTCGAGCAATCGGATCCGCCGGGCATGCTCGGCCATTTCCTCGGCCCGCACCGTACGCCCGGCGACCTCCCGCAACGCCTCATCGAGATGCTCCGCCCCGAGCCTGCTCTCATCGATCCGCAACCGCCGCGCCAGATCCGCGAGCATGGCCTCCCTGGGTTTGATCCGCAGCACCTCGGCCGCCCGCTCACCACCCAACCGATCCAGCTCCGCGCGCACCATCTGCGAGATCAGCGGATGATCCTGCACCACAACAGCTTCCAAAGAAGCGATCCGGCGGTCGAGCTCCGCGATCCACCGCTTTCCGGTGAGCTCATCACGCAACAACAGTTTCGGCTTGTCCTTCAACGCCTCGACGGCCGCCTCACGCTCGGCGCGCAAACGCTCGAATTCGGCGCGAACCTCCTCCGGAATACGTCGCTGCGCCCCAGCGGTTTCCAGCGCGACAATGTGCCGATCCAGCTCCCCCAGCTCGGTATGCAGCTCATTGACCTTCTCCGCCGCATCCTGCAGTTTGAAGATATTCCGTTCGCGCCGTTGATGTTCGACGCTACTGACCGCTTCATGCCCACGCGCTGGCACATCCTCACCGATGGCTCCGATATCCCGCTGCCCGACGATCCGCTCACGCAAGGCCATGATGGTCGCCTCGAGACGATCATGCCCCAGCGCCCGATCCAGCTCCGCCTCATCCCGCAGCGGCCGCCCCTCGGTATCGGCCAACTCCAGCCGCTCGGCCCGATCATTACGCTTGGCCCGCCAGAACTGATGCTCCGCAGCCTTTTCCGCCCGCTGCCGCAACAACGCATCATGCCGCGCCTGCGACGAATCCCGGGGTTCCGGCGCACCGTGGCCGCCTGCACCGTCCGAATCCTCGCCCTCTGCGACTACTCGCTTCGACTGCCCGCCAGGATCCTCCGGATCGTCACCGGCCGCGCGCTTCCGCCCACCCGACTCAACAGGATCGCCCGACCCGTCAGCCGCGCGCTTCCTCCCGTCCTCAGCCGGCTGCCCGCGGCCACCCTCCGACCGACTCCGCGCGCCCTCGTCACCCGTCGAATGATCGCCAGGCCGCCCCTCCGGCGGCTCGGCCGCACCCGGCGAACCGGTCGGCGGCTTCGTCGGCGGGCCCTGCGGCGGTGCCGCACCGGCCGGGCCGCCGCCCTCGTCCGGATCCTCCCCATCGCGCGGACGCGGAATCTGTTCCGCGGCATCGGCCCCCCGCGCGGTCTCACCCTCCGCCTCGAGCAGATCGGCATGCCAACGCTCGGCCATCTCGACCGCCGAATCCAACCGGCGCACCGCGGCATCGGCCGCGTGGAACCGTCGCGCCGCCTCCTCCAGCGCGTCGATCCGGTCCTGCCAGCCCTGCTGCTCGTCGAGCCGCGTCGTCCGCGCCCGTAGATCCTCGATGACCCGATCCAACGATCGGTCCGAATGTCGCGGATCCTCCCGCAGCCCCAACTCCGCATCGCTCACGCCGATGCCCCGCCGCGCATCCTCGAGATCCGCCCGCGCCCGCTCGCGGTCCCCGCGAACCCGATCACGCTCCGCCCGCAACCGCTCGACCTCGGCCTCCCGCCCCGCGATCAGCTCGTCGCGCGCCCGCCGCGCGGCCGCGTCCTCATGCCGCCGATCCAGATGCTCCCGCACCGCGGCCTCGATCGCGTCGTCGCTTCGCCCGGCCCGCACGTCCGCGTCCTGAAACGCCCGAGCCGCCTGCTCCAGCGCGTCGACCCGGTCCTGCCAGCCCTGCTGCGCGTCGACCCGCATCGTCCTGGCGCGCAGATCCTCGATGACCTCCGAAAGCGGTCGAATACGTTCCGGCGGCGGATTATCGGGATGCGGTGGGAGACCCAATTCCGCCGGATGCACCGCGATCCCCGCCCGGGCCGCATCCAGCTCGTCACGCGCCTGCCCCCGCGCCCGGAACGCCTCGTCGCGCTCATCGCGCAGCCGCGCGATCTCCGCATCTCGTGCATTGTCGAACTCTCGATGCCGCACAACGGCTTTGGTCACAGAGTCCTGCAGCCGCACAGCGTCCGCATGCGCCCGGTTGTATCGACGAGCGGCCTGTTCCAGCGCATCGATCCGTTCCTGACGCAGCGGCAATTCGTCCACCCGACCGGTCCGGTTACGCAAATGCTCGATCGTCTCGTCCAGCGTCGGAACATAATCCGGAGCCCGGAAATCGCTCGGCTCCCCGGCCGCGCGACGAGGACGCAGCTCGGATTCGTCGACACGCAACCCGGTCCGGCGCAGCCCCGCCAGCGCGTCCTGAAGCTTTCGCGCGGCCTCGGCGCGAGCACGGAACGCCCTGTCCCGCTTGGCCTCCAGCCCCGCGATTTCCACCCGCCGTGCGGTCGCGGCGGGATCGCCGACCGGCTCACGCGGCGCGACCGGATCCACCGGCTCCGCATCCCACCGCACGGCCCGCTCCACCGCAGCCCCCAGTCGCGCGGCCTCTGCCTCCGCCGCGTGGAATTCCCTTGCCGCCCGGTCCAACTCGGTGACGGCCGCATGCCAGCCGTCCTGCTCGTCCAGTCGTCGCGTGCGTGTGAAGAGGTGGTCGATCGTCTCCTCCAGCGTCCGAACATAATCCGGATGCCGGGGATCGGTCGGTTCATCCGGGCCGCGGAAGGGCCGCAGTTCCGCATCGGACACACCCTCGCGATGACGATTCAGACCGTCGCGCGCGAGATCCAACGCATCCCGGGCGGATTCGACCTCCCGCCGTGCCTCGGCATGATCACGCGACAACACATCGACCATCGCGCGCCGCCCCTGCGGCGTCCGCGGCCGCAGCTCGGGATCGTCGCGGACAGCCCGCGTCAGTTGCTCGTCCAGCCGCCCCGCCCGCGTATCGGCCTCATGGAATGCCCGAGCCGCATCCTCGAGCTCGTTCACCTTCCGATGCCAGCCCTCCTGCAGCTCCACGGATTTGGTGCGCGAACGCAGATACTCGAGCGTCTCGTCCAGCGTCCGGGCTTGCGGTGCGTCGGAATCCCGCCGCAGACGCAACTCCTCCTCCCCGACGCCGACCCGCCCATTACGCCCGGCCCCATCGCGGCCGATACCCTCCCGGGCGATCTCATCCAGCGCTCGATCCAATTCCCGCCGAGCCCGAGCCCGATCATCCAGCGCCGCATCGCGGTCCTCGGCGAGTCGTTCCAGCCGCTCCCGAATCGCCTGCGCCGCCTCGTGTTCGACCGCGCGCTGATGCTCGTCCGCCACGGCCGCCAGCGCATCCAGATCCTCCGCGCGACGCAGCACCTCCTCGCGCAGCTCCGCGTGCACCCGCGACAACTCCTCGGGCGTCAACCGCTCATGCTTATCGATCTTGCCGTCGCGATAGACCTCGTACACCTTCGCGGCGCGCTCGACACTCGCATCGGTGATGTCGACCCCGAGTACACGGGCCCAATCGCTGTTGGCGACCGGTTTGTCCTTGCCCTCCGGCGTATTTCGTGGTTCCTCGACCGTCGCAATCTCCCGCCCCGAACGCGGTTCGGCGAACAGCCGCGGATCGCCGACGACACGCCGCAGATGATCCAACGCGCCCGAATCATGCATCGGCACTTCACCATCGGCGACGCGCGGATCGCTGCGCGCATCCCGCCGCAGCCCTTCGGTGAACGGATCGATCTCCCCCAGCGCCCGCGAGTACTCGGCGAGTGCGTCGACCGCGGCCGCGGGGTCGCGCTTCATCAGCTTCGTCAAGGCCCGATGCAGCTTGTCCGGATCCAGCTTCTTCAGATCCGGTTCCATGCGCAGGGTCGGCTGGCCGGTCCGGGGATTGCGCCGCGATTTGCCCGGAGACAGATCCTCCCGATCGGTGCCCAATCGCTCGGCCAGCCGGTTCGCCGCGGCATCGGCCGCCGCCGAATCGACGCCACGCAGCTGTTTGGCGTAGTCGACGAGGTGTTCCAACTGCTGACGCCGCAGGGCATTTCGATTCGACCGGTCGGCGATCTCCTCGGCCAGTGCGCGCGGGGTCAATTCGTGCGGCTCGATACCCAGAACATGGGCCAGCCCGTCGCGCGCACCGCCGAGATCGTGGAACAGATCGATGGCATCGGTGCTGCGCGCGTAATCGACCAGGGCCTCGATCTGTATTGCCCGCAGACCATTTTCGCGACGCAGGTCGGCGATCGTATCGGCGATGCGCTCCGGATCCAGCCGCCGCGAATCCTCGATACCCAGTCGACGCGCGAGTTCGTCACGAGCGGAGACGATTTCATGCGACGGCCGGGCGGATCCAGCGCGATCGAACGCTATCGGCGACTCGGCCACCGGATCGCGCACCAGGTGCCAGTTCCCCTCGCCGTCGCGCACCACCGTGGCCCGCAACTCCCGCCCGCCGACCTCACGACCGACGTGACCGACCTCCGGCTCACCCAGCTCCACGATATGCACGCGACCCTGGCGATCGACCAGCGCGCCGCGGTAATCGACCCGCACCTCACCGCGATTCACCCGCTCGGCCAGATCCCGATCGGCGGCCAACTCCCGCGCCAGCAGCCCGTCGTGATTGCCCTGGCCGTCGATCACGATCAGCCGCGGCGGTTCCCCGTCCACATAGCGAATTCGCTCACCCGGATCGGCGCGCACGAAATCGTCGACCCGCGAGGCGAAGTCGGATATCGCTTCACCACGTCCGCGCACCCCGTCCTGCAGTCGGACCAACAGATCGTCCAGCGGTCGGCCGGCCAACTCGTCGAGAGCCGCCTCGACCATATGCGCCCAGGTGGAGCGCTCATCGCGCACCTGATCGCGCAGTAGCGCGTGTTCGAACAGCTTGCGCCGCTCCGGATCCAGGACAGGCCCGTCCTCGCCGTCGTCCACATCGCGCAGCCGGGGATCGATCTCGTGCAGATCCGGCCAGTTCCGGCCGCCCTCGGAGCCATTGTTCACTCCGCGCCAATCCTGGAGTCCCACACGCCCGTTCGGATTGTCGGGATCGGCGCGGATCAGCTCCTTCAGGAATCGGCCGAGCGGATCCTTGTCCGAGAAGCTGACCTGCTTGCTGAACGGAATCGCCGCATCCTCGGCGTTGTACCGGCGCGCCACATCGGCCAGCGCCTCGATGACCCCGCCCCTGCGCAGATTCAGATAGTCGAGGGTATCGACCGCGCGCCGCAGCGATTCGTGGCTCAGATCCGGCAGATCGATGCCCAGATCGCGAGCGAGCCCGCGCAGTCGTTCGGCCTCGGCGGCCCGCTCGCGCAGCGGGTCCGCCAGATCATGTGCCCAATCGGGCAGCGCCTCATGGGAATTCACACCCGGCTGATCTTCGTGGGCGGGCGGTAGTTCGTGGGTGGTCGGGGTGTGCTCGAACGGATCGGGCAGCCCCAGCGCCCGGGCGATCGGCTCGATCTCGCGCCACTGCTCACGGGTGATCTCGGTGTACCACGGCTCGTACTCGGTGCGGTCACGACGCAACATCGGCGCGTGCTCGCCCGCGACGGGCTCCACGCGGGCGGTCAGATGCTTCAACAGCGGCAGCAGCTCCCGGTTCTGATAGAGCAGAACCGTTTCCTTGACCGCCCGAATCGGATTGACCTTCAATTCCTTCGGCAGATGCGCGAGCTCCTGATGATGGGTCTCCGCGCCGACGAATTCGGTCATCTGCTTCTGATAGTCGCCGTCCTTACCGGACCCCGACGGGTACTTCGGATTGTGCCCCTCGTAACCGCCCGTGAGCCGACGCCACGTCTTCTGCAGCGCGGACTGTTTCTCCGGCAGCTGGGCCGTCTTCGGCTCCACCGCGCTCGATTCTCGCTGCGCCGCTACGGGTTCCGCCTCGCGGATATGCCAACCACCCTTGTCATCGGCGACGAGCTCGACGCGCAGCCGTTGCCCGTCCACCTCGATGATGTGCTGACGCACCTCACCGGGCCGAGCGGGTGGCTGCTCACCGACCCGGGAATCCAGCGACGGATGCGCGCCGGAATCCACCGAATCCACCGGCTTGCCCCGCGGATCGAACAGGATGCCGTGCGTTCCGGCCGATTCCCGGGGCACCGAGGGCGGATAGCCATGGTCCAGGCCCGCGCCGGGATCGCGGACCCGAAGCACGCCGTGATCATTGACCAGCACATAGGCATGCGCGCCGACCCCGTGGCGATCCGCCGCACCCGCGTACTCGTCGACGACCAGCGCCGAGGAGCCGTGCCCCATATCGAGCAGCTGCCGCGCGATATCGTCGTGACCGTCGAAGCCGCGCAGCTGTCCCTGCGCGGCCGCCTCCACCTCCCGGACGGTCATACCGTCCAGCCCGACCTCGCGTTCGATCGGGCGGATCCACTCGCTGCCGGTCAGCTGTTTGATCAGGCGCAATGCCAAATCGGCGCATTTGCCGCGGTGGGCGGAATCGGGGATCGCGTCGTCGACCGGATGCGGCTCGCCGAGTTCGTAGATCCTGCCCTCGGTGTCGCGGATCGTGATGCCCAGTTCGGCGGCGCGCTCCAGCACCGCGCGCGGTGGCTCGTTGAGCTGCGGCGGCACCTCGAGGATCAGATCGCCACGCAGCGGATCGGCCAGATCGAGCTCGGGCAACTCCTGCCGATTGTGCGGGGTGTCCTTGATCGTCTCACCCGGGTGGTACTTACCCGCCAGCTCGGCGAGGTACCCGGCCGCGGTCTCCGGTTCGACCGCCAATAGCTGAGTGTTCTTGCGCGACACGATCTCCTGGTCCGGCACATAGGAGTCCAGTCGCTTGCCATTACCCAGATTGATCTCACTGCCACCGCCGCGCTCGCGGTAGTAATGCGCCCGCCGCTCGTCGAGCGCGACTCCCTCACAAAGCCTCTCCCACAACGACTCCGGCATATTCTCCGGCCGATTCGCCCGCATGGCGTCGGCCCGCGGCGTGGGCATCTCCTCTTCGATATCGATATGCTCCGGCGTTGATTCGTCTCGGCTGCCGATGCGAGCCGTCGGCCGCGCATCGTCCCCGGGGCGAATCTCGTGCCCCAGTAGGAACATCGGGACGTCACCGGCCGGTTCGGAGGGACCGTGATGGTCCCGTTCCGAAGTGCCAGAGAATTTTTCGCTGTCACCGACGAGCCTGCGGCCCGCCTCCTCCGGCCTGCCGTCGACCAGATGCTCCCGCTCGCGGGCACGGCCGCGATCGTTCGAAACGTCGCCGACTCGCCCACGGTTGGCGGCGTCCCCGGCCCGAACACGATCGCTCGGACCGTCGCCGACTCGTGCACGGTCCGCGGCGGAGTCCCCCGCGCGGGGGCGGTTGTTCGCGCCATCGGACTCTCCGGCCCGAACACGTTCGCCACCGGATTCGCCGGGTCTGCGCGCAGCCGGGGCCTCGCCCGGAACGCGGCTCTCCGGTTTCGCGCTCGGGGCGCGTAGCTGCTCCTCGGCGGCACGGGACATCGGGCTGCTGCCGTCGCGCACGCGGCTGTCGGGCGCGCTCGCTCGCGGTTCGGCGACTCGCGAGTCGGTGGTCGGGCGGGGCTCGCCGCGGGGAGCGTCGGACAGCGGAGAGGTTCTGGGCCGGATGTCACTGGGTCCCGGCCGGTTGGCGCTCGATTCGGTGGGGCGGGTGGTTGTTTCGTTGGTCGAGTGCGAGGTCGTGGGTTCGGTAGAGCCCGGATGAACCACGGGAGCGGACCCATCCGCATGCGGTTGCTCGGCGGCGCTCTTGCCGCCCGGAACAGTCTCGGACTCCGAACGCACCGGACCGGGGCCGTCCTGCCGCGGCTCGACACTGTCGACCGTCCCGCGTTCTGACGACGAAATATGCTGTTCGGCATCAATTTTCGCCTGCACCGACCCCACTGCGTCCACATCGGGCCGAACGGCATCCGAATGCGCCTGCGACGATTCGACCACCCCATGCTCGCCCTCCGAGCGCTGAGGCACCGCCTCACCGGTCGAACGCGCTTGCGGCCCAACCGAACCGCGATCCCCACCGTCACCCGCCCCCGCACGCGCATTTCCCTGCCCCGCAGGCTCGGGTGAACGATCGCCCCCGGACCGCCCGCCACCGGAATCCCGCCCGGCCTGCCTATTGTCCTGCGGACTCGAATTTACTTCTCCAGCACGATGATTCGTCCCGGCGTCTCCGGACCGACCGCCCGAAATCTCCCCACCCCGCCCATTCCCGCCACCGCCGACATCCCCCGCCCGCCCCACGGTCCCGACCTGCCCACCACCCTCCGGCCGCGACCCGACCCGAATATCCCCATCCGCGGTCCGCCCATTCGCCCCGACATCCGGACCACCACGATGAACCGACCCGTCCCCGGCGGGCCTGGTCACTCCGTCCGGGGCCGAACGCCGCTCCGGCACAACATTATCCGTGAAAATATCATTGAGCCGCGTGGGAAAACTCTCGCGATTGAAGTACTCCGAGGTCCGCCCGTTGTAGAACTTCTGCGCCGACTCCCGATTCTTACCCGAGATCACCGGCGTCGCGCCCGCCGCGGTGAACATCCGCCAATCGAAATGCTCGGGAATCCCGCCATTGGCCACGACCAGGCCGGTGAAGGCATTCACCTCCCCCGACACCACATGCGTGAGATTGCGCGCCCAGCCCCGCTCCTCGGCATTGAGCCACTTGCCCATGAAATGCCCGACCGGGGCCGCCGCCGCGCCACCGGCCGCCGCGGCCAGCGCGGTCCGCAGCACCTGGTCCATATCGACCTTGTCGCGATGGCCCCGGGTGACCTGATATTCCTGAATCCCCCAGTCCTGCACCGTCGCCAGCACCGTATTCAGCAGCACATGACGCAGCAGGAACTTCACGATCCGTGACGCCACCAGTTTGCCGACCTGCCGGATGATCGCCGCGACCACCCGCTCACCGATGATGCGCACCGCGATCCGGGTCGCCGCGATCGCCGCCGCCTCCACCGCGGGCGCGGTGGGCGGGAAGATCCACGCCGCGGCCAGCTCACCGGCCAGCATCGCCAGCGACGACCAGTACATGAGCTTCATGTACTCGATCTCGGTGCCGACGCCGTGCGCGGAGGAACCCACCTCCTCGAACAGGCTCGCCAGGTGCACGATCGTCTGATCGCCATCCTTACCCGAACCGGGCACGAGCATGCTGTCGAAGGCCTTCATCAGGTCCTCGGCGCCCTCACCGCTCGGATAGGCGTCGTGCGACGCGCCTTTCGCGGCCTCGATATCGGGAACCAGTTCACGCAGTGCGGCGGCGGCGGTTTGCCAATCCCCCGCCAGGGCCCACATCTCGTCCTCGTTGCCCTTCGGCCATTCCATACCGACCAGGGGCGCAAGGTATTCGAGCGGACCGGGCAGCTCGATCATGTCGACAGCCCGATATCACCAACCGGAGTCGGTGGCCCGGTGACCGCGGTCGTTCTCATGGTCGTAGGCCTCGACATCGGTGAAGCGCATACTGCCGTCGGAGACGGGCCGTTGCAGTGGCGGCGTGGTCGGCGCGCGGGGCGGCTCCGGAATCCGCAGATCCGGCATGCCCTCGACCAGTTCGGTCAGTTTGGGCAGTTGGTCACGCTGAGTCTGCAGGGGGGCGAACAGGTCTCGGGTCTTGCGGGCGATCTCGGCAGAGGCCTGCTGGGCCGCCTCGGTCACCGCCCGCGCGATCTCGGCGAAGGTCAGATCCTCGACATCCGGTCCGAAAGTGGTTTCCACGACGGTGTTGTCGGCGTTGACCGTGACGGTCACCCGCTTGCGCACCGTGGCGCTGGCGACCAGTTCGGCGCGTTCGAGCTGTAGGCGCGCGATGGTCCGCATCTGCTCCTGGACGCCGTCGATGATGGTGGCCAGATCGGCCTTGGCTCGTTCGTTCGTCATGTGATCAGCGGTAACCGTCACCGTTGCCGTGGTCCATGCGCTCGAGGTAGTCGGCGCTCTTGGTCTGCGCGTCATGGAAATTGCCCATGGTGCCGGCCACATTGCGTCCGCCGGTGATCATATTCGTGCGCGAGGCGAGATATCCGCCCTTACCGCCCTCACCATTGGCGAACTGATCGCCGATGGAGTCGTTGCCCCACGGGGTTCCACGCGAATCGATCGCCCGCTGCAGGGTGTCGAGAATTGTGGTCACCTTGTCGCGGACATCGCCGGTCTTGGTGGCGGCCGTGCGAAAACGCTGGGCGTCGACTTCCAACTTGTCGGCCATCGCGCTGGTTCCTCCAGTGTTCCCCGCGGGCTGCACCCCGCTCCCATCCGACGACGATGGCACCCGAGTTCGAATCTGTTCTTAAGCGGATGTGAACAGCCGCTGCCGTAACCGTTTCCGGCAAACTGTCGGTTAGTTCAGCGGTCGCGGCGGGCGATGGAGGCCCAGTCGCCGAAGACCGGGACGGGTTCCCAGTTGCCGTTCACGTCGACCTCGGCGAAATCGGTGGTGGTGCGCTCGTGGGTGCGCTGGTCACGCAGGTCGCGGTGGACAGTGCCGTCCTCGCGGTAGGACAGTTTGTCGACCACATCGGCATCGGACATGCTGCGGGCGCTGTCGGCGCCGTACTCCCAGCGGGTCACGGTGGTGAGGAACATGCGATCGTCGTCGATCTGCCGGAAGTCGAAGGTCAGCACCGGGCGGCCGTGATCGTCGGGAAAGGTGACGTCGATATGGCGATTACCGCGCACGACCTGCAGAATCGCCGCGGGCGCTGCTGGCTCGCCGTATACGACCGTGTACCACTCACCGGCCAGGTCCAGGCTGCGCGCCTGCGCCTGCGACAGCGGCTCCGTCGCCTGACCCATGCGGAAACTCCACCGTCGGCAGTAGGTGACTTGCACATCCACCTCCTCGGCTGCGATCGTCGCGATCCTACGCAACGCTCGACCATGGCGAGTGAGGGCAAACAGCCGGTTCATCGAACATGAACGGTAGATGATCTTCGACGGAGCTGAGAGGATGGACAACCGTGCGGGTACTGGTTCAGCGGGTGTCATCGGCGCGGGTGAGCGTCGGCAGGGAGGCCGTCGGCAGTATCGATCCGGCCGCGGCCGGGGTTCCGCACGGATTGCTCGCCCTGGTCGGGGTCACCCACGACGATACCGAGGCGACGGCGAAAGCCCTGGCCGACAAGCTTTTCCGATTGCGGATCCTCGACGGTGAACGCTCCGCCGCGGATCTGGGCGCGCCGATCCTGGTGGTCAGCCAGTTCACGCTCTACGCCGATACCGCCAAGGGTCGTCGGCCCTCCTGGTCGGCGGCCGCGCCCGGTCCGGTCGCCGAGCCGCTGGTCGATCGCTTCGCCGCGACCCTGCGCGAGCTCGGCGCGACCGTCGCCATGGGGCGCTTCGGCGCGCATATGCATATCGAGTTGGTCAACGACGGGCCGGTGACGCTGCTGCTGGAGGCGTGAGGCCCGCTCCGCTCTCAGCGAACAAGCCCTCATTGTGAAATCTCCAGCGAGCGCGCGTAAAGACCCGTAGCCTACTGCACACCTAATACCGTTCGGTATTACCCCATCTGCAGTACGGCTCGACCGGGGGAGGAGACACCCCATGACCAAGCGCCGCGGCCCAGCGGCTTTCGGAACCCGCGAGATACTCAATTTCTTCGGAAAGTGTCCCGAATGCGGTTATCCCGCAAGGGCTTCCACAAATCCGCACGACGCAGGCACGGCCCACGCCTCATGCGACCGCCCCTGCGGTTGGACCGGCCTGGTACCCCTGACCACCATGACCGAACGCGGCGGCCGCAGCGGCCGCCCTCGGCCCTGAGACCGGCTCAGCGAGGTTTCGCGAACAACCGAGCTCGCCTGAGGTCATTGCCCATCACCTCGTAGACGAACCGGCCGATGTCCCCATCGGCCGGGACAGCGTCGTACCTCCGCTCCCATATCGTGGCGCCGTTCATCAGAATCCGGAATCGGGCGACGCCGTCGTTGCCCATGTCCCAGTCCGTCTCGACTCCATCGAGTCCGATCACCACATCGTCGATTCGCAGCATCAACGCTCCGCGCTCGCGATAGAACACCACGGAGACATCTCCCAGCGGTGCGTACACTCCGCCGATATGCGCTCCGACATCGGTCGTTGCCGGGGCGAATTCTCCGCTGCTGCAATTGAATTCGGAGTACTCGCCGAATCCCGTCAAGGGTCGGACGAACACATGTTCCGGGTGCGGGTCGCCCCAGACGGAGTTGTCCGGTGGCTGGGGAGCGGTGTAATCGGAGATGGGTGATGGAGTGAAATACCTTGGGGTGTAAGGCACCTTCGAGGACATGTCGGGAATTTCGATCTCCCGTTCCTCCTCGGGGATGCGGGGCGGTGCGGGTTCGTCGCTCGCCGGGCGCGGCTGGGTCTGCGGTACGCGTTCCGGCACGAAATCCCGGGCGGACGGCGATTCCATCGACTGCGCATGCGCGCGGCCCGCCGAATCCACCGCTATCCGAACATATTCGACCGTCGCGCCGGGACGTGCCAGCGCCTCGGCCAACTCCGGCGACCGTCCCAGTGCGGCGGTGAGTGCGGCCTCGTGCGGCGAATCACCGGCCCGATCCGATCGCAGGCCCACGACGATCACCTTCGGCGGATCGCCCTCGGCCAGTCCGACTCGATCGGAGACCACCCGAGCCCCCTCCGAACGCAGATAATCCTCCCCCGCCACCTTCGTGATCTCCTCCGTGACGGCGAAAACCCGCTCGCGCTGGTCGTGAAATTCCCCCGCGACCCGGTCGAGTTCATCGATAGCGGCCTGTTTGCGCTGCATCTCCGAGCCGCGCCCTGCGGCCACCTCCTCCGGCGTCGGGTCCACACGCATGGTCTGCGCCCGCAACCGCTCGATCTCTGCGTCCCGCCCCCGCCCGACCAGCTCCGCCGCATCGGCCGCCAACCGCTCCCGCCCCGCCGCGTCCTCGATCCCCGCACGCAACCGCGGCAATTCCCGGCGCAATGCCTCCCGCTCCCGAGCCAATCCGCCGACCTGCTCCCGAGCCTCGTCCGCCATATCGAACCGCCGCCGCTCCCCCACAGCCCGCCGAGTCCCGTCCACCTCTCGCGCAGAGTCCCCCATACCACGCGAATCATGTTCGTACACCGACGATTCCGCCTCTTCACGCACCCCCGACGCACGCTCGAGCCCCGACCGCCCCTCATCCACACGCCCCACGGCCGAATCCTTCCGCCCGGCCCGCACCGCAGCCCCGCTCTCCTCGGCGCCGCCCCCAGCCCGACCATGCTCGGCCGCCAGCGACCGCGCCCCACCGGAACCCGCCTCGCCCGAACCCGTCGCCCCCGACCGAGCCTGCCCACCGGCGACCACCCCTCCGCGAGCCGAATGACCATCCCGCTCCACCGGCGAGGCCTTCACCTCACCACCACGCGCACTCTCCCCGCTATGCCGCTCCACCCCCACCCGCTGCGGCACAGAATGAGACCCATCCCCCACACCCCGCCCAGCCACACCAGCACCCGAACGCCCTTCCGGCACAACAGCATCACGCCCCACCCCTTGCCCAGACCGCCCCTGCGCCACGTCCCCCGAACCCTCGGGACGCGACAAAACCTCACCCCCCGAAAGCGAACCCCCAACCCCTTCCGACAAACCCGACCGCTCCTCAGACCGCCCCCGCGGTAGGTCCCGAGACCCCTCGGACGACAACTCTCCCCTCGAAGACAACACCCCTTCCCCCTCTGACAAACTCGCCCGCTCACCAGACCGCCCCTGCGCCACTTCCCCCTCGCCTTCAGGGCGCGACAACACCTCACCACCCGAGGACAACTCACCATCGGCCCGCGACAAACCCGGCCCCTCACCAGACCGCCCCTGCGACACAGCCCCCGAACCCTCAGAACGCGACAACACCTCACCACCCGAGGGCACCACCTCCTCAGCCCGAGACAAACCCGGCCGATCTCCAGATCGCCCCTGCCTCACTTCCCCCTCGCCTTCAGGGCGCGAGAACACCTCACCACCCGAAGACAACTCACCATCGGCCCGCGACAAACCCGGCCCCTCACCAGACCGCCCCTGCGACACAGCCCCCGAACCCTCAGAACGCGACAACACCTCATCGCTCGAAGGCAATGCCCTATGAGCCCGCGAGTTGCTCGGCCGAACTTCCGCCGTGTCCTCGGGGCGCGGGGACAAGTGGTCGCGCGGGGGGCCTTCCGCGCGGACCGGATGCGACGTACCACCGCTCGACTCGTCGCCGGGGGATGCCGCCCGTTGCCGTGTGGCGTCGCGGGAACCCGAATGGCCCTCATCGCCACTCGGCCGCGCGCCGGGCGCGCGATTGTCCGACGACCCCGTATCACCGGAGCCGTCGGGACGTTGTGCGGGATGCGACCCGTCGCCGTTCGTCGCACGCCCACCCTCATCGGGCGCCACCCTGGCACGCGGTCCCTCCGGGCCGCCCATCGGTCCGGCCTCCGGCGCCTCGTATCGGCTCGTCCCCGGCCGTGCGGATCCGGCACCGGCATGCCGGAATCCTTTGCCACCGCCGACGAGCGCGCCGAAACTCGCACTGCTGGTGAGCACCCGCGGATCCCAGGCCCCGCCATTGACCCAGGCCCCGATGCCCCACGATCCGACGGCACCGATCATCCCGGCCCCGGTGCCGATGACCGCGCCCTTGAACGCCTCGCCCCACCGTCCACCGGGCAGCGTCACCCTCGTGCCGAACTTGCTGAACTGTTCGCCCACGGGCCCGCCGATCGCGCCGCCCACAGCGGCCGTATAGGCGGTGGCGCCGATGCGATTCCAGTCGATCCCCTTGCGATGACCCTGCAGTACCTGGACCTCCTGCAGTACGAAGTCCTGCCCCACACTGATCGCGGTCCCGATAACCACATGCTGCGCAAGGAATTTCACCAGCGCGTGCTCGCCGAACCTGGCCGCGTAGCGCGCGATGAAACTCACCGCCCGCTCACCCAGCAGCCGGATCGCCATCCTCGTCGCGACCGTCGCCGCGGCCTCCACGGCGGGCGCGGTCGGTGGAAAGACCCATGCCGCAGCGATTTCCACCGCAAGCAGCCCGAGGGTGCTGATGATCAGCCACTTGGTGTACTGAATCTCGGTGCCCACGCCGTCGGCGGATTCGGCTACCTGGTCGAGGATTTCGGCGAGATGGTGAATCGACTGCGGGCCGCTGCCGAGTTTGTCCAGCGACGCCACCATGGCCTCGCGACCCTCACCCCATGGATAGGCGGCGATGGTCTGTCGCCGCGCCGCCGCCAAATCGGGGAGCAGATCGCGCAGTTCGGCGGCCGCCTTGCGCCAGTCGGCGGCGACGGCCCACATCCTGTCCTCATCGCCCTCCGGCCAGGCCGAACCGGCGACCCAGCCGAGCCAGCGCAGCTCGGCGGGCAGATCCAATGACAACGCCGTTACCGATTCAGAACCGGTCCTGCCGCTCCAACAAGGTGGCGGCGCGGTACTGACCGTCGGAGTAGGAGTCGAGCGTCGTGCGCACATTCCCCATGCCGGTGGTCAGATTCTCCCGCGCGGCAAGGTAACCAGGCTGCCCACCGGATCCGTCGGCGAAGGGCTGGCCGTAGCCGTCATCACCCCAGGGCGCGCCCTTGGTCGCGAGCGAGGACTCCAGATTCGACAGAATCGCACCCACCCGATCCCGCAACTCACCCATATGCGCCGCGGCGCCGCGCAACTGCGCGGGCGTCACCTCGACCTTCGTCGCCACCACCATCCCCTTCCGAGAGAACGGCTACGACGATCACACACCCCGGACCACCCGCAGAAGATCGCGGAATCCGATTTAACGACGTCCTGACATCCTCTGCGCCGCACCGAATCTCGCAGAACTCACATCACGGCCGGTCGCGGACCTACCACCGCTCACGCCTCGTTGACGGATTCCTGACGCACGGCCCGCATCCGATAGACGAGCTCACGGAAGATCGGATAGTTCGGAATCTGACTGACCGGCAACGATTCCAACGGCTGCGACCACCCCACCACCGGTACGCTCAACCATCCCCCAACCACTTCCAGCCCCGCCACCCGCGACCACGCCACCGCCTCGCGCCCGGCCCCGATCTCGTCCCGGCTCATCCAGAACCGATCGAAATCCAGCCGCGCCCCCGCATCCAGCGCCGCACCGGCCCCCGGCAACTGCGCCTCGGTCACGGCCCGCTCGATCATCGGCCCCCACTGCTCCGGCCGCCCGATGCCGTGCCGCAGCGCCACCGGCGCACCCGTCACATCGGTGACCGTGTAGCTATACGAAATCTGCTGCGGCCCAGGATTCTTCGCCAATTGCACGATCTTGCGCCGCACCCGCGTGCTGTCGTACCGAACCACGCGCGAACGCCCCCGACAGGTGATCACGAGCCCGCGCTCGAACAAATCCAGCCGGGTCCCCGCATTGCGCGCGGTGACGAATCCCAGCCACCCCAGACCGATCAGCAGCCGAGCCCCGCACACCAGCGCGACCGTGAGCCCGACAATCCCCAGAGCCGCGGCTCCCACCGCGAATCCGACCACCGCCGCCCCGACGCCGACCGCGGTCACAACCCCGATCACCACATGCCGCCGCAGATCCGGAACAACAGGCAGATACACCGCCACCTGCCGCCCGAGTTGTTCGCGCTCCGCCGTCATTCCCGAATCATGCCCACGCCGACGGGTCGCCCAAACCACCTTGACGCAATCAATGCGTCACGTTCAGACGAGACTTAACAGGCGAAAGCTAGGGGTTGCCCTACTCCGGCCGAAGCGTCAGAATGCGCGGCCCGTCCTCGGTCACCGCGACGGTGTGCTCCCAGTGCGCCGCCCGCGAACCGTCCTCGGTCACCACGGTCCAGTCGTCGTCGAGCACCCGGGTCTGTGTGGTGCCGAGCGTCAGCATCGGCTCGATGGCCAGCACCGAACCGACCACCAGCTTCGGCCCGCGACCCGGTTCGCCCTCATTGGCCAGGAACGGGTCCATATGCATCTGCCGCCCGATACCGTGCCCGCCGTAGCCGTCGACGATGCCGTAGGCCCGGCCGTGCGCCTTCTCCGCGGCCCGCGTGCCCAGTTCGATCGCGTGCGAGATGTCGGTGAGGCGGCTGCCGGGCAGCATGGCCGCGATTCCGGCCTCCATCGACAGCCGGGTGGCCTCGCTCAGCAGGCGGTCGGCCTCGATGACGGTGCCGACGCCGAAGGTCCACGCCGAATCTCCGTGCCAGCCGTCGAGGATCGCGCCGCAGTCGATCGACACCAGATCGCCCTCGGTCAGCACCTCGTCCTTCGACGGAATCCCGTGCACCACACGGTCGTTCACCGACGAGCAGATCGAACCGGGAAAGCCGTGGTAACCCTTGAACGAGGGCACCGCGCCCGCGTCACGAATGGTCTGCTCGGCGACCTCGTCCAGCTCGAGCGTCGACACACCGGGCTTGGCCGCGGCGCGAACCGCGACCAGGGCCTTGCCCACGATCGCGCCGGCGGCTGCCATGGCGTCGAGTTCCCCGGCGGTGCGGAACGGCACCACCTTCTTGTTCTTGCGGCCGAAGACCATTCCCGTCAGCGACCCAGCGCCCGCAGGATGCGCTCGTTGACCTCGTCCACCGAGCCGACGCCGTCGATCGACACGACCGACCCGTCGTAATGCTCGAGCAGCGGCTCGGTCTCCTCGCGGTAGACCCGCATGCGGTTGCGGATGATGTCCTCGTTGTCATCGGCGCGGCCACGGCCGAGCATCCGCTCGACCACGACATCCTCGGGCACCACGATGCTCACGACGCCGTCCAGCTCGCGACCGGACTCCTTGAGCATCTTCTCGAGCGCCTCGGCCTGATCGACCGTGCGCGGGTAACCGTCCAGGACGAAGCCGTTGGCGGCGTCGGGCTCGGCGATACGCGACTCCACCATCCGGTTGGTCACATCGCTGGGCACCAGATTGCCCGCGTCCAGATACTGCTGCGCCTCGCGGCCCAGCGGGGTCTGCTGTGAGATGTTCGCGCGGAAGAGGTTCCCGGTGGAGATGTGCGGGACACCCAGCTTGTCCGACAGCAGTTCTGCCTGCGTGCCCTTGCCGGCACCCGGCGGTCCGAGCAGTACGAGTCTCACTTGAGGAACCCTTCGTAATTTCTGTTCATCAATTGGCTCTCGATCTGTTTGACCGTATCGAGGCCCACACTCACCACGATCAGCACCGAGGTACCGCCGAACGGCAGGAAGTTCGACCCGCCGCCGGCCGCCCCGATGTGCAGGAGCAGGTTCGGCAGCACAGCCACCAGACCCAGATAGATCGAACCGGGCAGTGTGATTCGGCTCAGGACGTACTGGAGATAATCCGCGGTCGGCTTACCGGGACGATACCCCGGAATGAAACCGCCGAACTTCTTCATCTCGTCCGCGCGTTCCTCCGGATTGAAGGTGATAGCGACGTAGAAGTAGGTGAAGAACACGATCAGCGCGAAGTAGATCGCCATATACGCGGGGTTACCGGGATTGACCAGGTATTTCTGGATGATCTCCTGCCACCAGCTCCCCGAGCCGGAATTCGACTGGGTCAGCTGCGCGACCAGATTCGGCAGATACAGCAGCGAGGACGCGAAGATCACGGGGATGACGCCGGCCTGGTTGACCTTCAACGGCAGATAGGTCGAGGAGCCGCCGTACATCTTGCGACCGACCACGCGCTTGGCGTACTGCACCGGAATTCGGCGCTGACCCTGTTCGACGAAGATCACCGCGCCGATCACCAGCAGCGCCGCGAAACACACCAGGCCGAAGATCAATCCGCCCTTGGTGTCGAGAATCTGCTTGCCCTCACCGGGGATTCGCGCCGCGATACCGGCGAAGATCAGCAGCGACATACCGTTGCCGACGCCGCGCTCGGTGATCTGCTCGCCGAACCACATCACCAGTGCCGCACCGGCGGTCATCACCAGCACGATGATGATCATGCCGAAAACGCTTGTGTCGGCGAGGATGTCCTGCGGGCAGCCGCGCATCAGCTGTTTGCGAGCCGCGAGCGCCACGAGGCCGGTGGCCTGCAGAATGGCAAGGGCGACAGCAAGATAGCGCGTGTACTGCGTCATCTTGGTCTGGCCGGACTGGCCTTCCTTGCGCAGTTCCTCGAAGCGCGGGATGACCACCGTGAGCAACTGGATGATGATGCTCGCGGTGATGTAGGGCATGATGCCGATCGCGAACACCGACAGCTGCAGCAGCGCGCCGCCGGAGAACAGATTGATCAGCTGGTAGATACCCGCCGAATCACCGCCGGAGACGACGTCGATACAGTGCCGGACCGCCTTGTAATCCACACCGGGAGACGGCAGCGTCGCGCCGATCCGGTACAGCACGATCAGGCCCAGCGTGAAGAGAATCTTCCGCCGTAAGTCCGGGGTCCGGAAAGCCGATACGAAGGCGGAAAGCACAGATCCTCCTGGCTAACGACATGGGGCGGTGGCAGACAACAATTGAACTCTAACAGCGACGCCGGACGGGCTCTCACCCGTCCGGCGACCTCTGTCTTTACCCTTACTGTCAGCCCAGCTCGGTGGCGGTGCCACCGGCAGCGGCGATCTTCTCCTTGGCGGAGCCGGAGAACTTGTCGGCGGTAACCTGAACGGCCACACCGATTTCGCCTTCACCGAGCACCTTGACCAGCTCGTTCTTGCGCACCGCACCGGCCGCGACGAGCTCGTCCTTGCCGATCGCGCCGCCCTGCGGGAACAGCCGGGCGATGTCGCCCACATTGACGACCTGGTACTCGACGCGGAAGGGGTTGGTGAAACCCTTCAGCTTCGGCAGGCGCATGTGGATCGGCATCTGGCCACCCTCGAAGCGGGCGGGCACGTTCTTGCGAGCCTTCGTACCCTTGGTACCGCGGCCCGCGGTCTTGCCCTTGGAGCCCTCACCGCGACCCAGGCGGGTCTTCTCGGTCTTGGAGCCCGGGGCCGGACGCAGGTGATGCAACTTGATGGTCATGCGTTGACCTCCTCAACGACTACGAGGTGGCGCACGACGTTGATCAGCCCGCGGTTCTGCGCGTTGTCCTCGCGGATCACGGTCTGGCGGATACCGCGCAGGCCGAGGGTGCGCAGGGACTCCCGCTGATTCTTCTTGGCGCCGATCTTGGACTTGATCTGGGTCACCTTGAGCTGTGCCATATCAGGCTCCCTGTCCGGCACGCGCACGCAGCATGCCCGCCGGGGCAACATCCTCGATCGGCAGACCGCGGCGAGCGGCCACCTCCTCCGGACGCTGCAGCATCTTGAGGGCCGCCACCGTCGCGTGCACGACGTTGATGGCGTTGTCGCTACCGAGCGACTTGGCCAGGATGTCGTGGATACCGGCGCACTCCAGCACGGCGCGCGCGGCACCACCGGCGATCACACCGGTACCGGGCGAGGCCGGACGCAGCATGACCACACCGGCCGCCGCCTCACCCTGAACCGGGTGGGTGACGGTCGAGCCGATCATCGGGACGCGGAAGAAGTTCTTACGAGCCTCTTCGACGCCCTTCTGGATGGCCGCGGGAACTTCCTTGGCCTTGCCGTAGCCGACGCCGACCAGACCGTTGCCGTCGCCCACGATCACCAGGGCGGTGAAGCTGAAGCGCCGACCACCCTTGACGACCTTGGAGACGCGGTTGATCGCGACGACCCGCTCGAGCTGGTTCTTCTCGGCCTGAGTCTGCTCGCGACGATCGTCGCGACGACCCCGACGCTCGCCGCGACCGCCGTCGTTGCTTCCGTTCTGTCCGGCGGGTCCGTTTCCGCCGTCACGCCGCTGACGTCCCGGCATCAGACGTTCCTTCCGTTGCGCTTGCTGTTGGTCATCAGAACTTCAACCCGCCTTCCCGAGCGGCGTCCGCCAGGGCGGCGATGCGGCCGTGGTAGTCGTGGCCACCGCGGTCGAACACCACGGTCTCCACGCCGGCGGCCTTCGCGCGGGCGGCGATCAGCTCGCCGACCTTGGCGCCCTTGGCGCTCTTGTCGCCGTCGACGGCCCGCACATCGGCCTCGATCGAGGAGGCCGCGGCGAGGGTCTTGCCGACCGAGTCGTCGATGAGCTGGGCGTGCAGGTGCCGCGCGGAGCGGAACACGACCAGACGCGGGCGCTCGGAGGTACCGAGGACCTTCTTGCGCAGACGGAAGTGCCGGTGGCCCTTGGCAATACGACGACGAGTCGAGGCGTCCTTGCCGATCGGCTTACGCGCGGCCTTCTGAGTTTCGGTTTGTGCCATGGCTTACTTACCCGTCTTTCCGACCTTGCGGCGAACGACTTCGCCTTCGTACCGGATGCCCTTGCCCTTGTACGGGTCGGGCTTGCGCAGGCCGTGGATGACCGCGGCGATCTGGCCGACCTTCTGCTTGTCGATACCCGACACCGAGAACTTGGTGGGGGACTCGACCTTGAAGGTGATGCCCTCGGGGGCCTCGACCGGAACCGGGTGGCTGTAGCCCAGGGCGAACTCCAGGTTCGAACCCTTCGCCTGCACGCGGTAACCGACGCCGAAGATTTCCATCTTCTTCTCGTAGCCCTGGGTCACGCCTTGGATCATGTTGGCGATCAGGGTCCGGGTCAGGCCGTGCAGCGAGCGGTTCTCACGCTCGTCGTTCGGGCGAACGACCTCGATCTGGCCGTCCTCACCCTTGGCGACGGTGATCGGCTCGGCCACCACGTGCGACAGGGTGCCCTTGGAACCCTTGACCGACACGCTCTGGCCGTCGATGTTCACCTCGACGCCGGCGGGCACCGGAATCGGCTTCTTGCCGATACGCGACATTGCTCCTACCTCCCTTACCAGACGTAGGCGAGGACTTCCCCGCCTACACCTTGCTGCTTGGCCTGACGGTCGGTGAGCAGGCCCTGCGACGTGGAGATGATGGCCACGCCGAGGCCGCCCAGAACCTTGGGCAGGTTGGTGGATTTCGCGTACACCCGAAGACCGGGCTTGGACACCCGGCGCACACCGGCGAGCGAACGCTCGCGGCTCTGTCCGTACTTCAGGTCGACGATCAGGGTCTTGCCGACGGTGGCGTCCTCGACGCGGTAGTCGGCGATGTAGCCCTCACGCTTCAAGATCTCGGCGATATTCGCCTTGAGCTTGGAGTGCGGCGCTTTCACCTGATCGTGGTACGCCGAGTTGGCGTTGCGCAGACGGGTCAAGAAGTCTGCAATCGGATCAGTCATGGTCATGGGTAGACCACTCACCTTTCTCGCCGCGGTTCCCATGCAGCACCCGCATGTCTCGCGACACGCGAATCGTGGGCCTACAGCAATTCGGCTGGTCCAACCGGCTTTGGCCGATCGGTTGAGTGCACGTCACCGGGGCTCACGTGCGGACACAGAGCTCCCCAGGCAACCGCTCTAGTGTAGAGGCGCCGCCGAGCAGGGCAAAATCGGGACCGCCCCTGATCACGCAGGTGGGCCTAAGGTGTGATGCACGCGACGGCCGACCCCCGGCCGCGGAGAGGAGACCAGCGGTGCGTCCGGCGGTATTCGTATTCTCTGCACTCGCGGCCTGGGCGACGACCTCGGCCTGCGCAAGCGACAACCCTCCCGCACCCCACCCCGCGGCCGCCTCCCAGACCACCCCCGCAGCGGACGCGCCGGAAAAACTGACCGTCCAAGCCGGAACGGGCACCGAACGCTTCCCGGTCCCCGGAGTAGCCGTCCGCATCACCTCGTGCGCGAACGACACCGAACTGGCTACGATCACCACCGGCCGCGACGGCAACGCCACCCAACCGGTCGCGGCGGGCTGCTACCGCGCGACGGTGACGACGGTCCCCTCGGGGTGCCAGGCCGACGAGGTGGCAAGCGATACGGCGGATGTGAAGCCGGGCGAACCGGCCACGGTGCGTTTCCTGATCCATTGCGCCTAGGACGCGCCTACGATGACACCATGTCGAGTCCAGCCGCGGAGCGGCCCGACCTCCCGGAATATATGACCTGGGAGCAGCTCGAGCAGTTGCCCGAAGAGGTCGCCGGGCAGATCGAGCTGTGGAACGGTCGAGTGGTCTGGGTTCGCCGCGGACCGGCCGAACATCAGGAATTCACCAATTTGATGTGGAGCGGCCTGCGTCGCTGTGCTCGTGCGGAGATGGCGCGGACTCCGGAGCACTGCTGGCGGGTTCACACGGAAACGAATGTGTTTCTCGGCAGGTCGGGGAAGAACGATTTCGTGACGCCGGACTTCCTCGTCCACCGCTGCCTCCCCCAGCCGTACCAGGACGTCCGCGCCGACGACGTCCTCCTGGCCGGCGAAGTGCTGTCTCCGTCGAACACTCAAACCGACATCGACGAAAAGAAGGCGCGTTACGCCACGGCAGGCATCCCCTGGTACTGGGAGGTGACACTCGAACGTGGGCGAAGTGCGATAGCCATGGTCCGCGCCTACGCTCTGGAAACCGACCACGGCAAACTCCCCCCCGGCGTCCATCCCCTGTATCCCGCCAACTACCTGCTGACCGGCAAGTGGACACCGAAGAGTTCCGACGCGATCGTGGCCGCGCTACCCTTCCCGATCCACATCCCGTGGACCGATCTCGAGTTCTGACCTGCCCGGGCTGACACCGCTAGGCTCCCACCGACCGATGCACCACACAATCGGCCGAACCGTCGAAGACCACCAGCGCCTCGGTGAACGATCTGCCCTTTGTTCACCCGCACCGTCGACGGAGGCTTGGATCCACTACTGACCGTGGTACCGATCTGAGGTGACGCCACGAGCACCCGAATTCAACGAGTCACGCCGCCGATCCGACCGTCGTCGAGGAGCCGACAACTTCGGGCGTGCCGGACGCTCTCGCCTCAGCGAACATCAAGCGCCGCAATGACTTCCGACAGCAACGGTACTGGCACCGAAGTACGCCGAGGACAAGCGCCTGGCGACGCCGTGAAGCCGGGACTGCTGCAAGATCAAGTGAAAGTTTCGGTCACGCGGCCTGACTGGCCGGTGAGGTCGGGATGGATTCGTATTAGACCGGCGTCAAACGGCCGAGGGCGGGTTTGACGGCGGCGGCGATAGATCCCCTCGATCCAGGTGACGATCGAGATGCGCAATTCCTCACGGCTGCACCAGGATCGGCGGTCGAGGACGTTCTTCTGCTGCAGCGCGAAGAAACTCTCCATGGCCTCTTTGTCACCAGCCGTGCCGACACGGCCCATCGACCCGGCCACGCGGTGACGACCCCAGGAGCGTACGAACTTTCGGCTTTGAAATTGCGACCCCCGATCGGTGTGCAGAATGCAGTCGGCCACCTCGCCGCGGCGCACACGCATTGTTGAGAGCACGGTCAGCGAGCGCCGATTTCATCCGGGAATCGATGGAGTAGCCGACAATCCGGTTGGAATAGACGTCCTTGACCGCGCGGATGTAGAGCTTGCCGACAGTGCCGTCCGGAGGATGTCGGCGAGGTCGTAGGCGTATTTGCCCAGAGCCGACACCCCGTCGGGAACGACGACGAGCTCTGGGCTCCCCCTAGTCTCACCCCATGCCCGAAGGTGATATTCCCCTGCGAACGGGGATCGAGGTCGGGAGTTCGCCGATCGCCGGTTCAGTCGCCGCTGAACCAGAGGTAGCCCTGTATGCGAATGGCCTGCTCCGCGGCTGCTCGGAGGGCATCGAACATCTCCGACTCATCGTCGTTCTTCGGCGTCATACCCGCCAGCTCCTCCAGGAAGAATTTGAGCTGGTAGGAGTTGAACATCGTATCCGCGTATTTGTGGATGCCTCGCATCATCGATCCCAGAGGAGCATCCAGAACCGAATCGGAAAGCCACTGCGCGAGTGGGCCGGTGATGGTTTCGACCTCTTTGTGGTTGATGGCCTGAACTACGACTGCGATGCCCAAGGATCCTCCTAGATCGGATACATGTTGATGATGGTCCCCCAGCGGTCGGTGATCACCTTGTACCGCCGTGTCGGTTGTCCACCGTTGTCCGGTGATCGGTTGCCGATATCCCGACCAGCGTCGACCTCACGTTCGTAATTCCCGTAGTCGTTGGGCCCTCGGGCCTCGACTTCCCGGGCTGCCTCGGCCAGTGCTTCGAGATCCGTGCCCTTCGCGAATGTGCTCTTGTCCGACGTGGCTTCCGGCCCGCCCTCGACGTGCCTGCGTCTGATGTAGTCCTCGGACTCGTCGGTGAAGTCCTCCAGCGGAATACCGGGCGCCGGAGTCAAATCCTCATACTTGGTCGCCACCGTCATCACCCCGTCGGCAGCGACAATGACCTTCATCGCGATGATCGAGGCGAGATTGTTGATCGCCTTCTCGAGGTCGATCGAGGGCACCGCGTGGAAAGCGTCGACGATGCCGACCGCGCCGGCGGCCAGTGACGTGAGCCCGATGACCCGGACCATCTGGCTCGCACGATAGGACGCCTGGATCGCACTGATCGTGGCCAGAACGTCCGCGTCGATCGCCGCTGCGGCCGCCACGGCCGAGGTGCCCAGGCTGAACAATGCCAGCGCCCCGCCCAGTACCGCCGTGACCGCGATCGACAGCTCCAAAGTATTGATGGTGCTGGAGGTTTCGCTACCCAGCGCCACCGTCGCGTCGTGATACTCCTGCACCGGGGCGGCCATTTTCTGGCCCGCCGTCGCCACGGTGTCAGCGCCGGTTTTCAGGGTTGCGAAATGGTCCTGGAGCAGTTGCCTGTTGGTGGCGTCGTCCATGCCGTCGAACAGGGCGGAGATCGTCGCGATCCGTCCCGCCGCCCCGACAACCGATTCGTGGTTGGCGAAGGTGTTCCACGTGGTATGCGCCTTGTCCAGTTTGGACCGGTCGCCGTTGGGGAGTTTGCCGAAGGCGGCGAGGACCTTGGCGATGAGCTTGTCGAAGAATTCCTTGACGCCGCCGTGGTCGTGATCGAAGCCGATTCCGTTGTCGCCCACCGAACTCGGTATCGAGACCTTGTACTCGCCGACCTGGCTGGTATTCGGGCGCGGCGGGGGCGGATCGCTCTTGTTGGCGATGCCGTAGTTGTAACCCATCGCGTACAGCACGGCACCGTAATTGGTCAGGGCGTTGGCCAGACTCGAACAGACCTGCATCGTCTGCTGCGCGGATTTGTCGTACGCCTCGCCCCACTGCCGGCAGCCCGGCGCGTCCCCGGCCATGCCCACGCATTCGCCCTTGACCGCCTCGTGCACCGGCTTGTCCGCGCGCCGCAGTTCATCGGCGAGATCCTGGCACTTCTTGGCCGCGTCGTAGTACACCTGCCAGTCGACGATCACGGCTGGCCCGATTGCAGCATTCGTCGATTCACATCGATGGCCGAGGTGTAGCGCCCGTGCGCCTGCTGCGCCGCCTCGCTCATATCGGCGATCCCCTGGGCGAATTCGCGTGCGGCGGCGAGCCATTGGGCGTGAGCGTCGGCGTAGGCGGTGGCCGCCGCAGATTCCCAGCTGCCGCTGTGCAGGGCCTTGACCTTGTCGTCGAGGCCGTCCAAATGCTCGGAGACGAAGGCGGACAGGGCATTCAGCCGGGATACGACTCGATCCAACTCATCGAGATCGACCTTGAATTCGGAGCTCATGACATATCCAGGGTGCCGACCGACTCGGCACTGTCCGAATCGGTTTTGCGGTAGTTGGCGGCGGTGACGCCCAGCTTCTCGGCCAGGGAAGTCAGGGCCTGCATCAGCTGGCTGCCACCGTCGTGGGTTTCGCTCCAACCCGTGCCGAACTCGTCGGCCGCATCGCCGGTCCAGCCGGATGTGAGCAGCGAATCAACTTCACGAGCGGCGGAGTCGAGTGCCTGCTTCATCGTGTCGGCGATGTTGTATACATACTGGCCGACCGCTTGGACGTCGTCGGGAACGACAACGAGCTCTGGACTCCCCCCACTGTCACTCATGCCCGAAGGCTACTGACACCCCCACAACGACGGCAACCCGGCACAGCCGAAGCTGTACCGGGTCACCGACTGATGCGTCGACTTACCAGCTAGCCTTGTGCACGCCCGGCAGCTCACCCCGGTGAGCCATCTCCCGCAGGCACACGCGGCACAGCCCGAACTTGCGGTACACCGCGTGCGGGCGGCCGCAGCGCTGGCAGCGGGTGTAGGCGCGAACCGCGAACTTCGGCTTCGCGTTGGCCTTGTTGATCAGAGCCTTCTTAGCCATGCTCAGTTCTCCTTGAACGGGAAGCCGAGGTGACGCAGCAGGGCGCGGCCCTCTTCGTCGTTGGTCGCCGTGGTCACGACGGTGATGTCCATACCGCGCGGACGATCGATCTTGTCCACGTCGATCTCGTGGAACATCGACTGCTCGGACAGGCCGAACGTGTAGTTGCCATTGCCGTCGAACTGCTTCGGCGACAGGCCGCGGAAGTCGCGGATACGCGGGAGGGCGATGGACACCAGGCGGTCCAGGAACTCCCACATGCGGTCGCCACGCAGGGTGACGCGGGCGCCGATCGGCATGCCCTCACGCAGCTTGAACTGCGCGATGGACTTGCGGGCCTTACGGATCTCCGGCTTCTGACCGGTGATCAGGGCCAGGTCGGCCACGGCGCCGTTGATCAGCTTCGCGTCACGGGCGGCGTCGCCGACACCCATGTTCACGACGACCTTCACCACGCCCGGGATCTGCATCACGTTGGCGTAGTTGAATTCGCTGTTCAGCGCGTCCTTGATCTCCGCGCGGTAGCGCAGCTTCAGACGCGGCTGGATCTTCTCGGAGTTTTCCACGGTGGTCATCAGATGTCCTTCCCGTTACGACGGGAGATACGCACCCGCTTGCCGTTCTCGTCGGTGCGGTAACCCACGCGGGTCGGCTTGCCGTCGGAGTCGACAACCATCACGTTCGAGACGTGGATGGGCGCTTCCTGGGTCACGATGCCGCCCGAGCTGGCGCCACGCTGGTTCGCGGAGTTCGCGACATGCTTCTTGATGCGGTTGACGCCCTCGACCAGGACCTTCTCGGTCTGCGGGTAGGCCTGGATGACCTTGCCCTTGGCGCCCTTGTCCTTACCGGACACGACGATCACGGTGTCGCCCTTGTGCACCTTCATGTCAGAGCACCTCCGGGGCCAGCGAAACGATCTTCATGAAACGCTTGTCGCGCAGCTCACGGCCGACGGGGCCGAAGATGCGGGTGCCACGCGGATCGTTGTCCGCCTTGATCAGCACCGCGGCGTTCTCGTCGAAACGGATGTAGCTGCCATCCGGACGGCGGCGCTCCTTGGTGGTGCGCACGACGACGGCCTTGACGACATCGCCCTTCTTGACGTTGCCGCCGGGGATGGCGTCCTTCACGGTGGCGACGATCACGTCGCCGATACCGGCATAGCGACGCGACGAACCGCCGAGCACGCGGATGCAGAGGATCTCCTTGGCACCCGTGTTGTCGGCGACGCGCAGTCGCGACTCTTGCTGAATCACTTCAGCTCTCCTCCTGGACCTGGACGATATGCACGCCGGATTACCGACCCGACGGGCATGGTCAGTTGCCCTCCGAACGCGCGCCTGCCAGCGGTTTTGCTTGATCCGAGGATCGACCACTGGGGGTTCACGGCCTGAGTGCGGGCACAGCTGTCCCGCAGGCAACCGGTTCAGTGTAGCGAAGGGCCAGGTCGTACCCAAATCGGGCCGGGCGGCCGACGACCAGGGAGCGGGCGTCGCGTTAATTCAGCCGTTCCTCAGCCGATTGCATTAGCCTCAGGCCAACAGTATGGCCGAACAAGATCATCAAGCCGTCGGGAAGAGGTTGTCTGTGACGTCTCATGGCCGGGCCCGCCTGGATCGCCGCTCGTTCCTGCTCGCCTTGGGCGCGGTGCCCGTCGCGACCGCGCTCGTGGCCTGCTCGAAAGAGGAGTCCGCGCCCAAGCAGTTGCACGGGCCGGATCTGTCCGGCGTGGACGATACGGTCCGGATCCAGGACGATCTGTTCCGTCATATGAACGGCAAATGGCTGAAGGACTATCAGCTGCCGCCGGACAAGACCAGCTTCTCCACCTTCGACGAGGTCAGCGATCGGGTTCTCGATCAGCTGCGCACGGTGATCGACGGAATCAAGGATCCCAAGGACGGCACGACCGGACAGCAGATCCGCGATATCTACGACGCCCGAATGGATCTCGACGCCATCGAGAAGTTGGGCATGACGCCGCTGCAGCCCATGTTCTCCCAGATCGACGGCGCCGCAACGAAACCCGATCTGGCGAAGGTGATGGGCGCGCTGCCGCTGGGCGGCCTGATGGGACTCAGCATCTCCATCGATCGCAAGAATTCCAATGCGTATCTGCCTTCGGTGAGCCAGTCCGGCATCGGCATGAGCGAGCAGTATTACCGCAAACCCGAATTCGCGGAATACCTTTCGGCCTATCACACACTGCTCGAGAAGCTCTCGGCGGGCGCGGGCTTCCCCGATCCGAAGGGTTCGGCGCAGCGCGTCCTGGATCTGGAGACGCGCATCGCCGCGGCGTACTGGGACAATGTGAAGACCCGCGACGCCGACGCCACCTACAACCTGAAGTCCTGGAACGATCTGGTCGCTCTCGCACCGACTTTCGACTGGGATCCGTGGCTGGCGGGCAGCACCAACCGGCCCAAGGATCTGTTCGCGACGATCGTGGTCGGCGAACCGTCGTTCGTCACCACGGCGGGGCAGATCTGGACCGATACCGATATCACGATCCTGCGGGATTGGTTGAAGCTCAGCCTGCTTCGCAAATACGCCAAGTACATGAAGAAGGAGTTGTCCGACGCCAACTTCGATTATCTGAAGGCCACCAGCGGAATTCAGCAGCGGCCGGAGCTGTGGAAGTCGGCGGTGGGCGTCGTGGAGGGCAGCCTGGGCGAACCGCTCGGAAAGCTGTACGTGGACAAGTACTTCCCGCCCGAGGCCAAGGACAGCGCCAAGGCGCTGGTCGACAACCTGATGTCGGCCTACCGGGACAACTTCCGCAACTCCACCTGGATGTCGCCGCAGACCAAGGATGCCGCGATCGCGAAATTGGACAAGATCACGGTGAAGATCGGCTACCCCGACAAGTGGGTGGATTATTCGAAGGTCAAGATCACCCGCGGCAAGCTCGTCGAATCCCTGTTGGCCGTCGAGGCTTTCGAGGCGCAGCGCGCGATGGACAAGCTGGGCACCCCGGTCGACAAGAGCGAATGGGGTATGTCGCCGCAGACGGTCAACGCCTACTACGAGGCCACCTCGAATTCGATCAACTTCCCCGCCGCGATCCTGCAGGCCCCGTTCTTCGACAAGGACGCCGAACCCGCGGTGAACTACGGCGCGATCGGCGCGGTCATCGGCCACGAGATCGGGCACGGCTTCGACGATCAGGGTTCCAAATACGACGGCGACGGCAACCGTCGCGACTGGTGGACCCCGCAGGACAAGGCCGCCTTCGAGGCCAAGACCAAACAGCTCATCGATCAGTACAACGCGCTGGTCCCCGAGGGCCTGGCCCCCGACCAGCACGTCAACGGCGAACTCACCGTCGGTGAGAACCTGGCCGACCTGCGCGGCCTGCTGATCTCGCTGTCGGCCTTCCGCATCGAGGAGAAGAAGAACGGCCGCGACACCCCCGACTACACCCCCATGTTCCAGGCCTGGGGCCGCAACTGGCGCGAAAAGCAGACCAAACAGAACCTCGAGCAGCAGATCGCCAACGACCCCCACTCCCCCGGCGAATTCCGCTGCAACCAGGTGGTCCGCAACCTCCCGGAGTTCTACGCCACCTTCGCCGTCAAGGAATCCGACAAACTGTTCCTCCCGGAAAACCAGCGAGTCAGCCTCTGACCCGTTTGACCGGCTACTCTGTGGATGTCAGCAGGTAGGCCGGGAAGGAAGGATGCCGTGAGTGTGTGGGCGTGATCGATCGCGATGCGGCACGAACCGCGCACGAAGCGAATACCCGCACCTTCTACGGCCGTGACCTGCTCTTGGTCGCGGAGGTGGTCTCACGTCGCAGCGGCAGCGAGCATGTCGACCGGGTCGACAAGATCTATGACTACGCACACGCCGGAATCGGCCAATACTGGATCATCGACTTGGAACCACATCCACGCATAGAGGTCCACGTCCTGATCGACGGCGAATATGGTTCGCCGACAACCGTTCACGCGGGCGATGTGCTGAGCCTCGAATCGCCGTTCCCGATCAGCATTGACCCGGCGGTCCTACTGGACGTAGACAGCGCCTGGTGAGCAGCCGCCTCAGCGGGCCAGTTCCGCCAGCACGATCTCGCCGACCACCACATGTTCCAGCCGCAGCACCCCGCTGCGGTGGAACTGGTGGAGGCGGTATTCGCCCGCGTGCGCGTCGAGACGGAATTCCAGGACGTCCTCGATCTCGTACTTGTCGTTCAGGACGATGACGAGATAGAGCGGAATGCCGACCCGTGCGTACTGGGCCTTCTTGTCGAGGAGGTCCTCGGCCGCGGTGGACGGCGAGGACACCTCGACCACGATCAGTGCGTCCCCGGCCTCGGTTTTGGCGCCGGGCGTGTCCAGGCAGCGGTAGACGACCACGTCCGGGCGGCGGAAGGTGAACTTCGGAACCCGCCAGAGCACCACATCGATATCGGTCTCCGCGCGCACGCAGGGTTCGGTGCTGGGCAGCCGTTCCAGTTCGCCGGCCAGCCTGCGGGCGATCCGATTGTGTTCGGGCGTAGGCGATTCGCACACGATCACATGACCGTGGACCACCTCGATCTCACGGGCGACGTCCTCGGGCAGCTGACGATACTGCTCCTCGGACATCTGGTGCGGAAGCGAGTCCACCGCCTGGATGGTCATGCAGGCAGCTTACCCAGCGGCTACCGCGAAACCTCGCTGGAGATATTGCCCCGCAGCGGAAGGAACGTCCCCTCCCGCAGAGACTGTTCGATCTCCTCGAGCGAATGTCCCTTGGTTTCCGGGACCAGGAAGAAGACGAAGATGAAGGACAGGGCGTTGAAGCCCGCGTAGAGGATGAAGGCGGGGCCGATGCCGAGGGCGTCGATGGTGGTGAGGGCCGTGAGGGTGAGGATGAGGTTGGAGCCCCACAGGGCTACCGCGTGCAGGCTGGTGGCGCGGTCGCGGATGCTCAGGGGGTAGAGCTCGGAGCCGAGGAGCCAGCCGACGGCCTGTAGGCCCGCGGCGTTGCAGGCCATATAGGCCAGCATGAGGGTCAGGGTGAGGTAGCGGTCCGGGTGGGGGGTGAGGACGAACAGTGCGCCGAAACCGAACAGGAACAGGGTGGCGCCGGGGATGAGGATCAGCATCAGGCGGCGGCGGCCGATCACGTCGACCAGGCGCTCGCCGACCGCGGTGAAGATCAGGTACACCGTCGCGATGCCCAGGCCGGACCAGCTGACCAGCTTCGAGTCGAAACCCGCGTCACCGAGGATGGTGTGCGAGTAGTAGATCATCATCTCCAACCCGGACAGCTGGGTGAACGCCGCGATGCCGAGGCCCGCCAGCAGGGCCGGACGGACCCAGCGCTGGCGCAGATTGGCCCAGCCGCCGCGCGATTCGCTGCGCTCCTGCTGGGTGATCGCCCAGATCTCCAAGGTTTCGCGCACCGCGACCGAGCGATTCGGGCGCAGCTTGCGCAACACCACCCGGGCCTTGCCGACGGTGCCGTTCTCGATCAACCAGCGCGGCGTCTCGGGCAGTCGCAGCATGGCCGCGGCGAGGACCAGCGCGGGGAGGACGGCGATGCCGATCATCCACCGCCAGTCGTCCCCGGCCTCGAACGCGTCCCCGGCCAGCATGCTGACCAGATTGGCCAGGAAGATACCGACGCCGATCGCGATATTGAAGAAGGTGACCATCGCGCCCCGTCGCCGCGGCGGCGCGAGTTCGGCGATATAGGTCGGCACGATCTGCGAACAACCGCCGACCGCGAGACCCAGGAAGAACCGGCAGCCCGCCATCATCCACTCGTTCACCGCCAGCGAGCAGGCCACCACGCCCACGGCGAACACGCAGGCGATGATGAGGATCGTCTTGCGGCGGCCCAGCGCCTTCGACAGCGTGCCACCCACGAGCGCGCCGACCACAGCGCCCGCGAGGATCGCGGCGGTGACGATCTCCTGCCAGTGATGGTCGATGCCCCACTGCGCCGACATCTTCGGCAGCGCGCCGGAGATGATGCCGGTGTCGTAGCCGTAGAGCATGCCGCCCAGCGCGGCGAACAGCGCCACGATCAGCACATTGCGATGCGCGCTCAGGGACTCGTCGCGCGTCGGCCGCTCCGGCGGTGAGATGACGATCTCGTAGCCGTCGAGATTGCGGCGGCGCAGCCGGGGCAGGAAATTCCTGCGTCTGCCCAGTGTCGAAACCTCGCCAGCCATCGCACCAGTCGAACGCGCACCCCGAGGTTCGCGCAAACCGAACGGTTGCTAATTCCGGTCGAGAACGATCTCCGCACCCACGATGACGAGCGCGGGAGGTGAACGTTCGGCCGTATTGTGATTTCGCCCTCTTCGGCCGAATTGTGATCGGCGTCGCACCGCAGGACCCACCGAATCCGGGGCAGCCGACACCCGCGCGCTCGGCTAGCATCGGTGTTTCGAAAACCCGTGGCACTCAGGAGAGTTCCGGCATGCGCAGTTCATTTTTCGGCAATCTGGAGCAGGGACAGCAACCTCCCGGACAATTCACCCTGCAGAATTCCAAGATGCTGTGCGTGCACCTCAACGGCGATGTGCTGGCCCGGCAGGGTTCCATGGTCGCGTTCCAGGGCCAGATGGACTTCAACTACGAGGGCGCGGGCGGGATCGGCAAGTTCATCAAGAAGGCCGTGACCGGCGAGGGCGTGCAGCTGATGCGGGTCACCGGTCAGGGTTCGCTGTTCCTCGCCCACGACGCCCACGACATCCACCTGTTCTATCTGGAGAACGAGGGCATCACCGTCAACGGCGAGAACGTCCTGGCCTACGAACCGCAGCTGGCCTCGAATATCGCGCGGGTGCAGGGCGCGGGCATGGCCGCGGGCGGGCTGTTCAACACCACGCTGCACGGCACCGGCTGGGTCGCGGTCACCACGCACGGGGCTCCCGTGATGCTCGACGCGAGCCGCGCGCCCACCTTCGCCGACGGTCAATCCGCGGTGGCCTGGAGCACCAGCCTCCAGGTGGGCGTCAACCGCACGTTCAAGGTGGGCGCACTGATCGGCCGCGGCAGCGGCGAGGCGGCCCAATTGGCCTTCCGCGGCCAGGGTTTCGTCCTGGTCCAGGCCAGCGAGGGACCGACGGTCCCGCCGCACAGCCACTCCAACTGAGGTCCGCCACGCGAGAACGGCCGGGGCGCGACCCCGGCCGTTCCGCTGTCCTAGTGCGTGATCAGCCGCCAATCGTCGGGCAGCGTGGAAGCCACCACCCGATCGCCGTCGACTGCCAGGTCGAGCAGGGTGCCGCCGAGGCGCATATCGGTCAATTCCACTCTGCCCCAACGACTGGGCAGATGGGGCAGCACGGTGAGCGAGCGCTGCGGGACATCGGGATCCAGACCGAGGAATGAGCGGACCAGCAGCAGCGGGGCCGCGCTGGCCCAGGCCTGGGGTGAGCAGGAGGTGGGGTAGGGCACGGGGGCGGGGAATCTGGATCTCGGGAAACCACAGAACAATTCGGGGAGTCTGCCACCGAAGGCGGCGGCCGCGTCGAGCAGACCGTCGGCCAGGCGGGTGGCCAATTCGACCGCACCGGGAATGTGTCGGTAGCGCAGCAGCCCGGCGACCACGATGGCCGTATCGTGCGGCCATACCGAACCATTGTGGTAGCTCATCGGATTGAACGCGCCCATGCTGGAAGCCAGTGTGCGCAGGCCGAATCCGGAATCCATCTCCGGGGTGGCCATGCGCTGGATCAGCTGCGCGGCGTGCTCGTCGGGCACGATGCCCGACCACAGGCAGTGCCCCACATTGCTGGTCAACGCGTCGACACGCCGCTTGTTGCGATCCAATGCCACCGCGTACCAACCGTGTTCGGGCAACCAGAACGCCTCGGTGAACTTGGTGCGCAGCGCCGAAGCCTGATCGCGCAGCGACGAGGCCAGCTGCCCCTCGCCGAATTCGTCGGCCAGCTGCGCCCGCGCCTGTAGCGCGGCATACCGATAGCCCTGCACCTCACACAGCGCGATCGGCGCCTCGGCCAAATGCCCTCCGCAGTCGTTGATTCCGTCGAAGCTGTCCTTCCAGCCCTGATTGATCAGACCGCGATCGGTGGCGCGCTGATATTCGATGAAACCGTCGCCGTCGCGATCGCCGAAGTGCGCCATCCAATCCAACGCCGCGTCGGCCGCGGGCAGCAGTGCGTGCACCGCGTCCGACGGCGCGCCCCAGCGCCGCGCCTCGGCCAGCAGCATGACGAAAAGCGGTGTGGCGTCGACGGTTCCGTAATAGACCTCCCCGCCGAGCACCATACTGTTGGACGGCCCGCGCCGGATCTCGTGCATGATCCGCCCGGGTTCCTCCTCGGTGAGCGGATCCACCCGCTGGCCCTGCATCTCGGCCAGCTGCTGCATGGTGCCCAGCGCCAGGCCCACATCCAGCGGCAGCGCCATCCACGCGGTGAGCAGGCTGTCGCGGCCGAACAGGGTCATGAACCACGGCGCGCCGGCCGCGACGAAGGTGCGACCCTCCCGCTCGCCGTCGTGGATCTGCAACGCGCCCAGATCGCTTTCGGTGCGCTGCAGCACCGCGGTCAGCAGCGGATCGCCGGTGGTGAGTTTGGTGGCCGTATCCCGCCACGCCTCGATCTTGCGGCCGGGTTCGCTGGATTCGTAGTGCTCACCCGGGCGCAGCGGCAGATGTACGCGCTGATTGGCCGTGGTCGGCTGGGCCAGAATCTCGGTCTGCCAACGACCACCGGCCGGGACCACCACCCGCCACGACAGCGATCCCGGCAGCACCACCGGCAGTTCCGAGGAGGACACCGCCAAACCCCGGGCCCGATCGGAACGATCGTTGAGCAGCAACTCGTTATCGGTGACCAGCACCTCGGCCCGGCCGTGCCCGGCGCGACCCTCCTTGACCGCGAACAGATCCACGAAATCGGCGTCGGCGTGCAGCTCGAGCGCGACGGCCGTGGCCTCGCGCCCGAGATTCTCCAGCGTGACCGTCTCGCGCAACCCGTCGGCGACCAGGCGCTCGCGGACCACGAGCAGCGTGCTGTCGGCCGCGCCGGCCCGTGGGGGCCGGCGCAGCACGAATCGAGCGGTGAACGCCTCCGGACTCAGCACCGACAGCGGTTCCGGCCGCTGCCCGTCCACGCGCAACTCCCATCGCGACACCACCCGCGCGTCGCGATAGAACAGCCCGTGCGCCGTTCCCGGTTCGACATCACCTACTCGGTCAGACAGGCAGAAGGTGCTCCCCTCCACCAGAGTGACCGCCCCACCGGGGCCGCCCACGGTGGACGGTTCCCCGGCGTTGAATGCGGCGGGCGCTCCGTTCACGCACTATCTCCTTCCATGGCATCGGAGGTGTCTGCCGTTGCCGCACCGGCCACCCGCAGCGTCGCGGCGAGCGGCCGGGCAGGCGTCGTTTCCGGAACTATCGCGGGAACGTGCCCGGTCGCAACCGAACCCACCGCGGCGCGGCCGGATGCGGTCCAGGTGCTGATCGTGGTGATACCCCTGCCGGGACGAACTTTGCGCAGCACCCGGCGGTAGACGCCCTCGTAACCGCGCCCGAGGGTGTCGGCGCCGAAATTGCGCGCCACGTGATCGCGGCACGCCTGCGGGTCGTAGTCCTGGACTTCCTTGACGGCCACGGGCAACTCGGCCGGATCGTCACAGATGCGACCGGTGACCCCGTCGACGATCACCTCGGCGACGGCGCCGCCGCGCAACGCCACCACGGGCGTGCCGCACACCATCGCCTCGATCATCACCATTCCGAACGGTTCCTCCCACTGCACCGGGAACAGCAGACACTTGGCTTCGGACAACAGTTTTCGTTTGGCGACGGAATCGGCCATGCCGAACATTCGGTCCCGTTCGGTCAACAGCGGCCGCACCGCCCGATCGAAATACGCCTTCTCGGGTGGTTCGCTGCACTTTCCGGCGAGCACCAGCGGCAAACCGGCCGCGTGCGCCGCCTCCAGCGCCAGATGTGGCGCCTTGCATGCGGTGAACCGACCCAGGAACAAAGCGTAGTCGCTTTTCTCGGTACGGAAGGGCCAATCCTGCACACGCAGGCAGTTGTGCACCCGCCCGGTCCAATTCAGGTTCGGCGCAAGGGACTTCTGACGATCGCTGATGGCGACCAGCGACACATCGTCGCCGAGCGCGCGGTAGTAGGTGTATGGATCGCCGTCGACCGGTCCGTGCACGGTGACCACCGTGGGCAGACCCAGATCCCGGAAGAAGGGCGCGTTGAGCGGGCCCGCGAAGGTGTGATCGTGGACCAGATCGATCCGATCGCGGGCCAGAATCCGTTCGAGCGCGCGCCGGGCCTTCAGCGCGTGCACAACCTCCGGAAACGGATCGCCCAACCGGTCGGCCTGTATTTCGTCCCATACCGGGACGAACCGCTGCGCCCGGGTGCCGGGCTCGCCCGCACCCAGCAGTGTGACGTGATGACCGCGCTCGACCAGAGCGTCGACCAGATCCGCGACAACGGCCTCGACTCCCCCGTAGGCCCGGGGTGGGATGTCGAAATACGGTGGAACAATCATCGCGATACGGAACTGCTCGCCAATGCGATCGGCCGTTTCGATGGATGCGATATGCGCCGATAACTCTGCGCTCATGACCCTTTTCCTCCTGGGGCACAAACCGACAGCACTCAGTGGGGCAGAGTGCCGATACTGGCAACCGTCGCGTCCATCGGAAGATCGAAATCCGAGTACGGTAGCTTAGGCTAAGCTGACCTACTTCTGTGGTGGCCCAGACAGCACGGAAAGGCCCTCGACGAAGGAGAGTTCCACAATGAAGCCTGCCCGGACGTCTCGGTACCGCTGGGCGCGCGCGGCGGTCCTCGCCCTGGCCGGCGCACTCGCCGTGACCTTGGCCGGATGTGATTCGGGTTCCTCTGAATCCGGCTCCGGCAACGATGCCGTGGTGATCGACCATGCGCGTGGCGCCACCACGGTCCACGGCACCCCGAAGCGCATCGTCGCGCTGGGCAGCCAGTGGCTCGACACAACTGTAGCGCTTGGCGTGACACCTGTCGGGTATATCGACAATGTCGCGGCGATGGCGCGCACTCCATCGCCGTGGCTCCCCGATTCCCTCAGCGCCGCAAAGAAACTCGAGACCACGGGCAAACTGGACGAACAGGTCGCGGCGTTGAATCCGGATCTGATTCTGGTGGACGGCTTCGCGGCCGACCAGAAAACCTATGACACGCTGTCGAAAATCGCGCCCACCATTCCGGCGCTCGGCTCGGCGACCATTACGCCGTGGCAGGACGAGGTGACCGCGCTCGGAAAAGTGTTGCACCACACCGACACCGCCGACAAGGTGATTTCGGAGGTGAACGCGAAAATCGACGGCCTGGCCGCGAAGAACCCCGGATTGAAGGGTAAGACGTTCGTGAGCACCTGGCTCGCGAGCCCCGCCCAGCTGATGGTGCTGACCGACCGAAACGACGGCTCCGCCCAGGTATTCGGCCGCCTCGGCCTGCGGATCCCCGAGCGCATCGCCGCCCTGCCCGCCAATCAGGGCCGCGCCCAGCTGTCCACCGAACGCCTCAACGAACTCGACACCGATCTGCTCGTCGCGGGCTACTCCCCCGGCATGGACGAAAAGTACCGCCAGCTACCGGGTTACAGCGAACTGACCGCGGTGAAGAAGGACGCGGTGGTGTTCCTGACGGTCCAGGAGATCAGCGCGATCAACCAACCGACCGTTCTGTCGCTGCCCTACATGCTGGACAAGATCGCCCCCGCGCTGCCGAACGCGGCGAAGTAGCGGACCGGCCCGATTCGGTGGGAAACCGACCGGAACTCTAGGAGCGGTCGGCCGCCGAATCGGGCATTCCGTATGCATGACCCTCGTTAATGTCCTTGGTCTCCTTCAGTTTTCGAGGCTAGGACGCAGTATGCCGCTCCGCCGGACCACGGCCGTGCTCACCATGATCGGCGCGTTGTTCATCGGCCTGATCGTCGCGCCACCGGTCGCATCGGCGCAGGCCCAGATCGATCACATCGCCCAGCGCACCGATCGCTGGCAACAGGTCTTCGTGCGCTCACCGGCCATGCAACGGGTCGTACAGGTCGACGTACTGACCCCGGCCGCCGCGACCACACCGCATCCGACGCTGTATCTGCTCGACGGTAACGGCGCGGATGCCGCAGCGGGCCAGAGCACTTGGACGCTGCGCACCGACGCGGTGAACTTCTTCGCCGACAAGCAGGTGAACGTGGTGCTGGCCGTCGGTGGCGGCGGCACCTTCTACACCGATTGGCTGCGCGATGACCGCGGGCTGGGACACAACCGGTGGGAAACCTTTCTCACCCAGGAACTTCCGCCGCTGATCGACGCGACCTTCCACGGCAACGGCCGCGACGCGGTGGCCGGCGTCTCGATGGGCGGGCAGGCCGCCATGGCCCTGGCCACCCGCAATCCCACGCTCTACCGTTCGGTCGCGGCCTACAGCGGATGCCTGTTCACCGGCTCCATCGGCCAGGCCTACGTACGCACGGCCGTGGCCGAACGCGGCGGCAACGCCGACAATATGTGGGGCACGGCGCTGAACCCGCAATGGGCCGCCCACGACGTGGCCCTGCACACCGACGCCCTGCGCGGAAAGCCGGTGTTCGTCTCCGTCGCCTCCGGCATACCCGGTCCCCCCGACCTCGATTTCGATCCGCTCTACAGCTGGCCCACCACCGAAACCGAGGCCGTCGCCATCGAACAGGGCGCCCACGACTGCACCCTCGCCTTCGACGCCGAACTCCGCACCCACCACGTCCCCGCCACCGTGAAGTACTACCCGACAGGCACCCACTCCTGGCCGTATTGGCAACAGCCCCTGCATGATTCGTGGCCGATACTGGCCGCGGGGCTGGGGTGAGGATGCTTCGGTCAGCCCTGGGCGGCCTTGCGGTAGCCGCGGACGGCCAACGCGCCGAAGACTATTGCCAGGCCGAGGGACCAGGCCAGGGTTTGCAGGAAGGGGACCGCGGTGGGGCCACCGAGGGTGAAGTTGCGCATGGCTTCGATGGCGCAGCTCATGGGTTGGGCTCGAACTATCGGTTGGAGCCAGCCCGGGTAGTTCTCCAGCGGGACGAAGCCGGAGTTGAAGAACATGCCCAGCAGAGTTATGGCGGCGAATAGTTGGACTACCTTGGCTCCGGCCTTGCCGACGCCGACGGTGATGACCATGGTGGCGAATCCGGGAATCAGCACGACCGGAACCAGCAGCATTCCGAGCAGGCCCGGCCAGCCGGCGTGGAAGCGCAGGCCCAGGGCGACGCCGAGGGCGACCACGAGGGCCGTGGCGACCAGGGTGCGGCCGCATTCGGCGACCAGGCGGCCGATCAGGCCCGCGCCGCGGTGCACCGGCAGCACCCAGAAGCGCCGCAGCAGACCGCTTTCGACCTCCGCGTGCAGCGACAGGCCGGTGCCCATCGCGCCGTACATCGCACCCGTCACCGCGATCATCGGCACGAAACCATAGATGGCGTCGGTGCCCGAGGAGACGGTCAGCACCTTGTTCAACACCAGCTGATACATCAGCAGCAGCAGGATCGGCAGCACCAGCGTGGAGGTGATGACCTCCTGCTCGCGCGGCCAGCGCCGCATCAACCGCCCCGCTTCGACCAGGCTCTGGTCCACGAGAGTCCTCATGAGCGCCGCCTTTCCACCAGCACCGACACCGCGCTGAACGCCACGATCATTGCCGCGACCCAGGCCAGCGAAATACCCAGCGCCGCGGTGAATTTCCCGCCGGCCAGATCGCGCAGCGCCGCCGCGGCCTGGGAGACGGGCTGATTGCGCACGAACGGCTGAATCCAGTCCGGAAAGGCCTGTGCGGGAACGAATCCGGTCGACATCATGATCAGCAGCAGCTGCGGGGCCAGCAGCGCGCTCGCGCCGACCTCCGGCTTACCGGTGGCCACACCCAGCACATCGGCCCCGATCACCAGCGCGACCCCGAACACCAGCGCCAGAGCGATGAACGCCGCCGCCCCGGCCACATCGTGGAAGCGAAATCCGAACGCGCTGCCGATGACCAGCCCACCGGCGACCGCGGCCACCGCGCGCACCAGATTGGCCGACATTCGCGCGGCCAGCGGCAGCCACACCCGCACCGGCATGGAGCGCAACCGCGTGCCCATACCGCTGAAGGTGTCGCGGGCGGCGCGGTCACCGGCCGACATGGCGGTGAAGAACATGCCCTGCACCACGATCACCGGCAGCAGATACTGCGCGTAGTCACCGCCGCCGAGTTCCATCGAATGCCGCAGCGGCACATAGAAACAGATGAAGAAGATCATCGGCGCGAAGAAGCCGAACAGCAGATCCCCCTCACGGACCGCCGCGCGAATGGTGCGCCCGCTCAGCGCCCGCCATTGCAGATTCATCGGAACACGCAGCTCCGGCGGGACCTCCACCCCACTCATGCGCTCGCACCCACCGATTCGCCCTGCGGACGGGTCAGTTTGATGAACACCTCGTCGAGCGACGGGCGACGCAGCGCGATATCGATCAGTTCGATACCGGCCTCGTTCACCCGGGCCAGCACCGCGGCCAGGGTGGCCGCGCCGTCGGGCGCGGGCAGCGAGACGCGATCGGCGGATTCGGCGACGGTCAATTCACCCATTCCCCCCAGCGCCGAGACGATCCGGTCGACATCACCGGCATCGACTGGAACGACCTCGCAGTAGCTGGCTCCCGAGCGGGCCTTGAGCTGATCGGCGGTGCCCTCGGCGATCACGGTGCCCTGATCGATCACGATGATGTTGTCGCTGAGCGCATCCGCCTCCTCCAGATACTGGGTGGTGAGCAGAATCGTCACGCCCTGGCCCTTGAGCTCGCGGATCAGCGCCCACAGCCGCTGACGACTGACCGGGTCCAGGCCGGTGGTCGGCTCGTCGAGGAACACCACCTTCGGCAAGCGCACCAGGCCGCAGGCGATATCGATGCGGCGACGCATACCGCCGGAGTACTGGCCGACCCGGCGATCGGCGGCATCGGTGAGTTCGAACTGCTCGAGCAGTTGCGCCGCACGCTCTTTGGCCTGCCGGGGCCGCAGACCCATGAGCCGCGCGAACAGCACCAGATTCTCCCGGCCCGTCAGCACCTCGTCGAGGGCGGCGTACTGTCCGGTCAACATGATCGACGAGCGCACCTTCGCCGCCTCGCGCACCACGTCATGACCCGCGACCAGCGCCCGCCCGGCATCGGGCCGGGTGAGCGTGGCCAGCACCGAGACCATGGTGGTCTTCCCGGCGCCATTGGGCCCCAGCACGCCGAGCACACTGCCCGCCGGGACCTGGAAACTGATGCCCCGCAAGGCCCGCACCTCGCCGAACGATTTCTCGACCGATTCGACGACGATTGCCGAATCCGTGGTTTCCGACACCGGGATCTCCGTCCTCACCATTGGTTTCACATGTGCTCCACGATCGCGGCCGTCACAGCGGCCACAGCTCGCTGCCAGATCTCGGTCAACCTCTCGATATCAGCGGGGTCGAACAGTTCGGCGCTCCACCGCCACAGCGTGACCACCTGTGGACCGTCCGGACCCGGATGAACGCCCGCGATCACGTCGAGCGCGTAGCGCAGCGGCATATCCGGTTCCGGCGCGATCGGAAGGTGTTGGTGCAGTGTGAGATCGGGAATCGGCGACCATGCGCCCGTGGCCTCGGCGGCCAGATCCAGACGGCCGAGATAGTCGAACATCACCTGCGGTTCGGCCACCGGCGCGAGCCCGCCGCCGTAGCGGAGCAGACCGTAGTCCAGACCCTTGTTGGGCACCGCTTCGCATTGCGCCGCAACGGTTTTCACCAGCTGACGAGCCGCGTCCGAATCGGCCTCGAGCGTCGCCACATCCGGTTCCAGCCCCGCCGCCAGCCGCAACGGGTACACGGTGGTGAACCAGCCGACCGTGCGGGTGGTGTCGGCGTCGAACAGCGCATCCTCGCGGCCGTGCCCCTCCAGCGCGACCAGGGTGCCCGCCTCGGTGTCGCGGCCGTGGCCGGACTGCCAGGTCGACAGGGTCGCGCAGAGGGCGGACAGCAGCAGTTCGGGCAGGCCGATCTGTCCATCGCGGCCGGTGACGGCCAGTAGACACCGGGTCTGCTCGGCGGGCACGATCGACGGGGTGATGCGATAGGAGTCCCAGGTGTCGCGGCGCGGATCGGGCGCGCGGTGGCCGATCGGCGCATCCGGTTCGGCAACCTGAGCGTCCCAGAATTCCTGCTGCGCAAGCACTTCGGGGGTATCTGCGCGAGCGGTGAGCAGCTGCGCCCATCGACGATAGGTGGTGTGCTCGGGCGGAAGCTCCGGATCGCGAACGTCCGCGGCGATCCGGGTCCACGCGTCGGCGAGATCGGCCAGCAGAATATGCCAGGACACCGGATCGATGGCCAGGTGGTGCACCGACAGCAGCAGGATGTCGCCGCAGGGGCGCAGGAATCGCACGGCGCGAATCATGTGGCCCGCGTGCGGATCGATGGTGTCGATCGCGATGCGCGATTCGGTCGCCAGGGCGGCTCCCAGGTCGCCGTCGACAGTCACCTCGGTCAATACCTCTGCGGCGGTGACACTTCCGGGGGCGCGGGTCCGTAACCGCCGCCCATCCTCGGATTCGATCAGCTGGGCGCGCAACATATCGTGACCGTCGAGCACGGCCTGCAGGGCCGCTTCCAGCCCGGCACGGTCGATTTCGGCGGGCAGCGCCACCAGGGTCGAGAGGGTGAGGCGACGGAAGCCGCCGAATTCGTAGAGCCACGACATGATCGGCGTGGTCGGCACCTCGCCGAACTCGGCGGGTCCGGACGAGATCCGCTGTGCCGCGCGGGTATCGATGGCGGCGGCCAGATCGCGGACGGTCGGGGTGGCCAGCACCATGGCGGGACTGACCGACAGTCCGGCTTGGCGGGCCTTGTTGACCAGGGAGATGGCGACGATGCTGTCGATGCCCAGATCCAGGAGATCATCGTCGATACCGAGCGCGCGGCCGCCGAGCGCCTCCGAGAAGGCTTGGCACAGTGCGTGTTCGGTGTCGGTGCGCGGTGCGACGCCGCCGCCGTCGCTCGCCATCTCGCGCTGTCCGAGTTCGGTCAGGGCGCGTACGTCCAACTTGCCGTTGGCATTCAGCGGCAATTCCGGCACGACGACGATGCGGGCGGGGACCATATAGCCGGGAAGTTGATCGGACAGCTCCCCGCGCACCGACCAGCCGTCGACTTCCTCGGCGGTCACCGCGAATCCGATCAGGCACGGCCCGCTCTCGCGGCGCACGACGACCACCGCCGCCTCCCGGACGAAAGACAGTCGCAGCAGGGCGGATTCGATATCGCCGAGTTCGATGCGATAGCCGCGAATCTTGACCTGGTCGTCGGCGCGCCCGACATAGGACAGCTCACCCGACGGCAGACGGCGAACCAGATCACCCGTGCGGTACATCCGCCCGCCCGACCTGGGGTCGGCGACGAAACGGTCAGCGGTGAGCGCCGACTTGCCCACATACCCCCGAGTCACCTGGTCACCGGAAAGGTAGAGCTCGCCGATCGCCCCGTGCGGCACCGGCCGCAACAGCGCGTCGAGCACATACCCCGACATGCGATCCACCGGCCGCCCGATCACCGGGATCTGCGACGAATCGGACTGCCCCGCACCGGTGTTCACCGTGGCGACCACGGCCTCGACGGTGGTCTCGGTGGGCCCGTAGCAGTTGTACACAGCCGTATCCGGCAGCGCCCGCAACCGATCCCACATGACCGGACCGATGGCCTCCCCGCCCAGCGCGAGCACGGTCAGATGATCGCCGTCGACCAGTCCGGCCGCCGACAGCTGCGTGAACATCGACGGCGAGGTGTCGATCATATCCACCCGATGCCGCACGATACCGTCGACAATGCCCTGCGCATCCCGCATTTCGACCTCGTCGAACAGATGCAGTGAATGCCCGTCCAGCAGTCCGACCAGCGGCTGCCAGGACGCGTCGAAGCTCAGCGACCAGGCGTGCGCGATCCGCAGTTTGCGACCCAGCCGCTGTTCGGCCGGACGATAGACCCGGTCGCGGTGATCGGTGAAGTAACTGGCCAGTGCGGCGTGGGTGCCGATGACACCCTTGGGTTCTCCGGTGGAGCCGGAGGTGAAGATGAGATAGGCACGCGCCAGCTCGTGCACGATCCGCGGCCGCGCCTCATCGCGACCCGCGATCCGGCCTTCGGTTTCGGGATCGTCGAGGACGAGGAGGCGATCCGCGGTCACACCCGCGGCGGCCATCAGATCGACGTGCGCGGAATCGGTGAGCGCCAGTACCGGGTCGGATTGGCGCACAATGGATTCGATCCGTGACACCGGGGCCGATACGTCGACCGGCGCGTACGCGCCGCCCGCCCGCAATACCGCCAGAATCGCGATGATCGATCGGGCCGAGCGCGGTAGAGCCAGCGCCGCAACCGTTTCCGGTCCGACCCCACGCTCGGCGAGTTCGGCGGCCAATCGCCCCGAGGCCGCCTCGAGCTCGCGATAGGTATAACGCTCGGCGGCCGTGGACAGCGCGATCGCGTTCGGCGTCCGCGCCGCCTGCCGCGAAAACAGCTCGACGACATTGCCGACCGCGACCGACTCGCGCACCGCCGCACCCGACACCGCGCGCTCGGACGGTAGCAAGACCTCGAGCGCGTCCACGCCCCGCTCACCGATTTCGGGCATCTGACGCAGCACCGACAGCACGCGCGCCCCGATATCGGCCGGTGCGAAATGCGGCAGCGCCTCGGCGACCGCCTCCAACATCACCACCAGCACGCCGTCGTGCAGATGCGACACCACCGACAGCGGGTAGTGCACCAGGGATTCCATGGCCATCGGCAGGAATCGCGCGCCGTCGCCGGTGACGATCGGATCGGTGGCCGCGCCGATCGGGGCATTCTCGAATACGAACAGCACATCGAACAGCGCGCCCTGCCCCACGGCGCGCTGAATCGTCGACAGGCTCAGATATCCGGCGTCGCGCATGACGGCCTGCTCACGCTGCGCGTCGCGGCACTGCTCGACCACCGGCGCGGTGCGGTCCAGCACGATCCGCGCGGGCACGGTATTGATGAACAACCCGATCATCGACTCCACGCCGGGCAGCGAATCGGGCCGCCCGGAGATGGTCGTGCCGAATACGACATCCGAGCGGCCGCTGAGCCGCGAAAGCACAGTGGCCCAGGCGAATTGCACGACCGTGCCCATGGTCAGCCCGTTGGCGCGCGCCCACCGCACCAGGCGGTCGGTGTCATCGGCGTCGAGGCTGAGCCGGGTGCGCCGCGGAATCGCCTCGCCCACTTCGGCTCCGGCCTCGGCCAGCATGAGCGGACCGGATATCGGCCGCAGGTAGTCCCGCCACGCCCGCTCGGCCGCCGCCGCGTCCTGGGCGGCGAGCCAGGCGATGTAGTCGCGATAGGGCCGCGGCGGCGGGAGGGATTCGACCGTGCCCCCGGCCTCGTAGACCGCGATCAGTTCCTGGAAGAACACCGCGATCGCCCAGCCGTCCATCAGGATGTGATGGGCGGTGAGGATCAGTCGCCGCCGCCCGTCGGGCAGGGTGACCAGGGTGACGCGCAGGACCGGCCCCCGGCCCAGATCGAAATTGCGCTGCCGATCCCCCTCGGCGATGGCGTCGAATTCCTCGGGGAGCGCGTCGATCTCGGTCCAGGGCAGCTCGACCCAGGTGGGCACGATCTGCACCGGCTTGGGTAGATCGCGATCCCAGAACGCGGCCCGCAGATTCGGATGCCGCACCAGGATGGCCTCGACGCTGCGCCGCAGTCGGGGCACATCCAGTGGGCCGCCGATATCGACGACGAACTGCATCGAATACAGGTCGACGCCGTCGGCCGCGAGCCGCGACAGGGAGAACAGGCCCTCCTGCAGCGGGCTGAGGGCGAGCACATCCTCGATCTCGGGCGGCGCCGAGCGATCCACCGACGTCATCGCGCGGCCTTCCAGGCCGCACCGAGGGCGGCGAGTGCGCTGTTGTCCAGACCGGACAGATTCTCGGGGGCGATCGGCTCGGATTCCGTTGCAGTGGTAAGTATTTCGACCGGCGGCGTGGCCCGGGCCGCATCGACCGCGGCGGCGAGCTCGGCGATGGTCATGTACTCGAAGACCATCTGCGGGGTCATCGGCAGGCCGTTCTCGGCGGCGCGCACCGACCACTGAATGGAGATGACGCTGTCGCCGCCGAGTGCGAAGAAGTTGTCCTCGGCGGTGACGTCCTCGATCTCCAGCAGTTCCTCGAGCAGCGCGATCAGGTGACGCTCGGTCTCGCCGCCGGACGCGCCGGTGGATGCGCGGCGCTGAGGCGCGGCGGGCGCGTCGGAGACCAGCGACAGACGGCCGTCGAAGGTCCAGCGCGCGCGATCATCGGTGCGGTACAGGCGATCGCCCCCGTCCACGCCCGCGGCCGCGCCGCCCACGTACACCCGGCCGATCACGCCCGGCGGCACCGGCCGCTGATTCTCGTCCAGAATCAGCACGCGCGCACCGGGAATCGGCCGCGCCAGGCCCTCGCCGTCCAGTGGTCCGCGCGCGACCGGACCCATGTAGCCGGGCGTCCGGTAGGAGAAGGTGGCCAGCGACCCGGTCGACAATGCGGGCAGCAGATCGGGAAGTGCTGCGGGCCACGAGGTTCCGAGAACATCCCAGCGCAGCACCGACGGCAGCATCGACACCCCGGTCTGTACGAATCGGGCCAGGGTGTTCGGATCGGCCACCACATGGGTCACCGCGTGCGTGCGGACCAAATCCACCAGCGCGACCGGATCGTCGCGCTGCGCCTCGGTGGCCACGATCAGCGTCGCGCCGTCGGCAACGGCCGCCAGCAGTTCGACGGTGACCTCCAGCCCGCCCCACGGGGCAGCGATGAGCCGCACATCGGCCGAGCCCAGCGCCGGATCGACCGAGGCCGTGCGCCGCTCGGCGGCCAGTGCGCGCCGATCGGCGACCGCGGCCGCCAGCGCGGCAGCACCGAATCGCACCTCGCCCTGAACATGCCGGTTGTCCTCGCCGCTCGCACAGTCCTTTTCGAGCCGACGCACGATCGCCTTCAGCCCGTGCACCGACGCGTCGTCGATCACGGGGTCGATCCCGTCCAAAAGCTGGTGATAGGTGAGCGCGGCACCACCGCAACGCACCGCGGTCCGCACCGGCGGCACCTCGCGGCCTCGGCGCAGCAGCTGCGCCACGCTGAGCACATCGGCCGGTTCGACGCCGGTCGCCCACTCGCCGGTGAGCCGGTGCCGCTCCTGCGGGGACAGCAGATCCAGTTCGGCCAGCGGCGTCTCGGGCCGGTCGGCGAACGCCTCCAACACCCGAATCATGCGCTGGGCGAACGCCTCCGCGCTCCGCGCGTCGTAGAGATCCGCGTTCACGATCACGCTGGCGTTCAGCCCCCCGTCGCCCTCGGCGAAGAAGTTGATCGACAGATCCAGCAGTGAGATGTCGAAATCCAGCGGCAGCACCCGCACCGCGGCCGCGCCGAGGCGGATATCGTCGGCGGCCCAATCGGCCTCGCGGAAATGCATCATCGCCTGGAACAGCGGATTGCGCGAGCGCGAGCGTGGCGGATTCAACGCCTCCACGACCCGCTCGATCGGCACGCTCTGATGGTTGTAGGCGTCCAGCGCGACCGCGCGCGAGCGCTCCAGCACGGTGGCCAGCGTCGGGTCGCCGGACAGATCGTTGCGCAGCACGACCATATTCGCCAGCAGGCCGACCAGGTCGGCGGCGGCGGGATCGACGCGGTTGGCGACCGGTGTGCCCAGTGGAATGTCCACGCCCGCACCGAGTTTGTGCAGCAGGGTGACGACCGCGGCCTGGTACAGCATGAACTCCGTGGCCCCCGCGCGCTCGGCGACCTCGCGCAACCGGGCGCGCAGCCCCGCGGGCACGGCGAACCGAGTCACATGCCCGTTCTTGCCGAGTATCGCCGGACGCGGGCGATCGGCGGCCACGGTGATCTCATCCGGCAGTCCGGCCAGTGCGCCACGCCAGTAGTCGAGACGGGCGGGTTCGGCGTCGACCGTATCCCGCTGCCACAGTGCGTAATCCGCGTAGTCGATCGGCAGCGCGGCCCACTCCGGTTGCATGCCCACCGATCTCGCGGCGTAGGCCCGACACAGATCGCCGAGGATGGTCCGGAACGACCAATGGTCGACCACCAGATGATGCACCAACAACGACAGCACATGGGAGTCGTTGCCCAGCAATAGGATTCGGGGCCGAATGAGCAGTTCGGACTCCACGGCGAAACAGTGCCGCGCCTCGGTGGCGAGCACCTCGCGCAGCAGATCCGGATCATCGAGCACCGTGACCGGAACCTCGACGGACTCGACCGGGCGGATCGACTGATAGGGCAGGCCGTCGGCCTCGGGGAATACGGTGCGCAACGCCTCGTGCCGGGCGATCACATCACCGACCGCCGCGGCCAGCGCGGCCACATCCAACGCGCCGTCGACGCGGATCGCGAACGGGATATTGCCGACCGGCGTCGGTCCCTCCATCCGGCGGTGGAACCAGGTCGCCAGCTGCGAATGCGACAGCGGAATGCGTTCGGGGCGAGGCTGTTTGGACAGTGCGGGCACCGCGGGCGCGGAGGCGGCCGGAGTCGCCTCGATCAGCGCGGCCAGCCCCGCGACGGTCGGGGTGTCGAACGGGGCCCGCACATCCAGCGTCACGTCGAATTCGGAGCGGATCAGCACGATCAGGCGGGTGGCCAGCAGCGAGTGCCCGCCGAGTTCGAAGAACGAGTCGTCGGCCCCGATCCGATCGCGTTCGAAGATCCGGCCGAACAGCCGCGCGAGGCGGGCCTCGGTGGCCGTGGCGGGTTCGCGATAGCGATGGGTGACCGCGCGCTGCGGCCGCGGCAGGGCGCGGCGATCCAGCTTGCCGTGCACGGTCAGCGGGATCTCATCGATCACGGCGAAGGCCGAGGGCACCATGTATTCGGGCAGCGTCGCGGCGGCGTGCGCGCGCACGTATTCCAGGTCGATGTCCAACCCCGCCTCGGGCACCACGTAGGCGACCAGCATCGCGCCCACGGCATCGTCGCGCACCGCGACCGCCACGCAGTGCGCCACCTCCGGATGCGTGCCGATGGCGGCCTCGACCTCGCCGAGTTCGATCCGGAACCCGCGCACCTTGACCTGTTCGTCGGCGCGACCGACGAATTCGATCTCACCGGCCGCATTGCGCCGGGCCAGATCGCCGGTCCGATACAGCCTGCCTCCCGGAGCGCCGAAGGGATCGGCGACGAATCGCTCCGCGGTCAGCCCGGACCTGCCCAGATAGCCGCGCGCGAGTTGCGCACCGCCCAGATAGATCTCGCCCACCACCCCGGCCGGCACCAGCTGCAGCGCCTCGTCCAGCAGATAGGCGTAGACATTGCGGTTCGGCACGCCGATCGGCACGATGCGGGTGCCCTGCGGCCCCTCGACGGTCATATGCGTCGAACACACCACGGCCTCGGTGGGCCCGTAGTGGTTGCGCAGTTCGGCGTCGAAGACACCGGCGAACTTGTCGGCGATCTCGCCCGGTAGCGCCTCGCCGCCGACCGGCACATGCCGCAGCGCGCGCCACTGGTTGACCTCCGGCAGCAGCAGGAAGGTGCTCAGCATGGACGGAACCATGTGCAGCACGGTCACCCCGCAGCGGGTGATCACATCGGCCACATACCGAATATCGCGGAACGCATCGGGTTTCGGCACGACCAGCCGCGCGCCGACGGTGAAGGTGACGAAGATGTCCAGCAGCGACGCGTCGAAGCTCACCGACGACGACTGCAGCAGCCGATCCCGCGCGGTCATCCCCCACTGTGCGGCGAAACCCTGGAGATGTTCGGCGATCGCGTTGTGCGGCACCGGAACACCCTTGGGTTTGCCCGTCGAACCGGAGGTATAGATGACGTAGGCCAGATTGCCGGGCCGCAGCGGGCGATCGGCTTCGGTGGGATTCAGGACGGACAGCCGTTCGGCCGATTCCTCGGCGGCGGCCAGTTCCACCCCGCCCAACACCATGCGCGGACGCGCGTCCTCGACCAGGTAGTCGATGCGCTCGTCCGGATAGGCCGGATCGATCGGCAGATACGCGGCGCCCGCCTTGAGCACGCCCAGCACCGCCACCACGAATTCGACCGAATTCGACAGCCGCAGTCCGACGATGTCCTCCGCGCCGACGCCGTGGCCGATCAGCCAGTGCGCCAGGCGATTGGCGCGCTCGTTCAGCGCGCGGTAGCTCAGTTCGATATCGCGGTCGGGGGCCACGATCGCGACCGCGGCCGGATCGGCGGCGACGCGGCGTTCGAACAGCTCGACCATGGTGGTCGGCGCGGCGGGCGCCAGTTCCCCGTGCGACAGCTCCAGCACGCGGGCACGGCCCCGCGCGCCGAGCATATCGATATCGCCGAGGCGGCGACGCGGATCGGTCAGGGCGGCGTCCAGCAGGCGCACATAGTGTTCGCCGAGCTGTTCGACGAGTTCGGATTCGATCGCGCCGGTGCGATACTCGATATCCAGCTGCGCGCCATCGGATTCCAGCGCGACGGATAGGCCGAGCGGCACCTGCGCGACCGGGCTGCGCAGATCCAGCGCCGCCGAGACGACGCCGGGCAGATCGAAACCGTCGGCGGATTTGCGGACGCTGAAGCCGAGGCGGACCAGCTGCTCGAGGCCGTCGCGGCCGCCGTGGCGCTCCGGATTCGCCTCGCGCACCACGCGATCGATGCCGACGCCGTCGTGGGCGAACGCGCCCAGGGCGGTTTCGCGTATCCTCGCGACCAGTTCGGCGAAGGTGTCGGCCGGGCCGGGCGTCGCGCGCAGCAGCAGGGTGTTGCCGAAATAGCCGATGGCTTCCTCGGCGATGACGTTGCGACGCAGGGTGATCGGGACCGACACCAGGAAGTCGGTCGCTGCGGTGTAGCGGTGTACCACCGCGCTCCATGCCGCCAGCAGCACCATGAACGGGGTGGCCGACTGTTCGCGCGCGAAAGCCTCCACCCGCTCGATCAATTCGGCCGGCACCGCACGCAGGCAGTGCTCGGCGGCCTTGTCGGTGGTGGCCGCCGCGCGGCCGGGTAGCTCCAGCGGCTCGGGCAGCGGGCGCAGTGTCCGCCGCCAGTAGTCCAGATCCGCCTCGTCGCCGGGGATATCACCGACATCGGCGAATTGGCCACGCAGGGTAGGTAATTCGCCATCACCATAGGCGACGTTGAGTTCGCGGAACAGCACCGCCCAGGAATCGTCGTCCCAGCAGATGTGGTGCACGACCAGAACAAGGACGTGCTCATCGGCCGCGGTGCGAATCAGCAGGACGCGCACCGGAGATTCGGTGGCCAGATCGAACGACCGCCCGAACTCCCGGCGCGCGAGCACCTCCAGTCGCAGGCCGCGGCTGCTCTCGGGCAGTTCACTCAGATCGTGGGTATGCCACTGCGGAGCGAGCTCGGCGTGCGCGAGCTGATACGGCTCGCCGTCCTCCCCGACACCGTATGTGGTGCGCAGGATCTCGTGCCGCGCGACGACGGTGTCGAACGCCCGCCGCAGCCGCTGCGGGTCCAGGGAGCCGGTCAGCCGATAGCCGACGCAGATATTGAGTGTGACGTCCTGCGGATCACGGGTCTGCAAGAACCACAGCCGCCGCTGGCCGGCCGACAGCGCCAGCCGCTCACCGACATGGCCGCGCACCGCCGGCGCGGCGGATTCGGCGGCGGCGACACCGCTTTCGGCCATGCGCCGCAGCAGCAGCGCGCGCCGACGTTCGAGGACGGAGTTGTCGGTCATCTCGCTCCCTGAGTTTTTCATTCGCGTCACGCCTGCTCGGTCGCCATCAGACGCACGACGTCATCGAGCGACGCGCCCCCCAGGATCGCCGCGACCGGCAGGTCGCGATTCAGTTCGGACTGCACCCGCTTACGGAAGTCCAACGCCTGCAACGAATCCAGTCCCAGCGCTACCAGCGGCACGGAGCCGTCCAGTGTGTTCGGCCCGTCGGCGCCGATCACCTTGCCCAGTTCGCGGCGCACCTGTTCGGCCAGGCTCATGGCGGGCGGGTCGGCGACGGCGACGGCGACCACCGGATCGGATGTCACCGTCGGCGCGGGCAGCGGGGCGATCGTCTCGACCGCAAGGGATTCCGCGTACCGCACCACGCGCTCGAGCAACGGTTCGAAGCCGGATACCGAGACGATGTCGCGCATGGCGGGCCAGTCCGCCGCGGCGACGATCCGGTTGGCCGCACCCGGCCGATCGGCGTGTTCGCTCAAACCCGTGGTCATCGCGTCTACGGCCGTCATCGTCACCGCACCGGTGGCCTCGACCGAATCGGCATTGGTCGAATACGCCTCCCCCGGTAGCCGCCACAGTCCCCACTGCACCGCCACCGCGTCGATGCCCTCGGCACGCAGTCGCAGGGCCAATACATCCAGCATCCGGTTCAGTACGGCGTAGAGCAGCTGCCCGCGACCGCCGAAGGTGGCCGACATCGAGGAACACAGCACCACCCGGCAGTCCGGCGTGCGCGGGAGTTCGCGTAGCACCACATCCGCGCCGAAGATCTTGGCGGCGGCCAGTTCCCGCGTCTTCTCGGCCGTGATCTCGGCCAGGTCGGCGTGGACGAAATTCACCGCCGCGTGCACGATCAGATTCGCGGGGTCGTCGGTCACCGCCGCCACGGCCGCCGGGTCGGTGATATCGCAGGCGACGACCTGGATCTCGGTCGTACCGGCGGCGCGCAGGGCGCGGATGCGCCGAGCGACCGCCGAGGTCTCGCCCGACCGGCTGAGCAGTGTGATTCGCCGCGCGCCCTGTCGTACGTAGTGATCGCAGAACTCCATGCCGAGCGCGCCGGTGCCGCCGGTGATCACGACGTGATCCGGGTTCCGCGGCCCGGACGCCGGATGCGGTGCCGTATCGACATCCAGGCGTTTGGCGTAGACGCCGTTGCCGCGCAGGGCGAGTTGCGGCTCAGCCTTCACATGGAGCGCGCGCACCAGCGCCGCCGCCACGCTCGCATCGGCCTGCCCGACGGCCAGGTCCACATGCCGGAAGTTGGGCCCGAGGTATTCGACAGCGAGACAACGGAATCCGGCCGACACCGCGCCGTGCCACAGGTTCGGGGCGGGATCGGAGTCGACGACCGCTTCGCCGCCGACGGTCACCAGCCAGCACTCCCGGACACCGTCGAGGTCGGGCAGCCAGGCGGGATCGCCGAAAAACGCGGCGACCTCGTCGATGGCGGCGGTCACGTCCAGATCGGGGGACTCGGGCAGCAGGACCACCACCGTATCCGCGTCACCCACACCACCGTCGGAATACAGCCGGGCCGAACCGCCGTGGTTATAGGTGGCCGTGCACAGGGCGGCCGCCAATTCGGGGCAGCGCCCGGTGTGATCGACGACCAGCACATCGCGCGGCGGGACCAGGGAGCGGCGCTCCAGTCGCGTCCAGGATTCGGCCAGCCGCAGCGGACGGACCGGCTCGGCCTCCGAGCATGCCTCCGCGGCCGACGATCCCGCCGCAGCCCACAGCCGCTGCGATTTCATCACCGTATGCGGGAAGTCCGGCAGCGGCGGACACACCGTGTCCTCGACACACAGCGCCTGCCAGTCGTAACCGAGGTCGGATACGGCGACGGCGGCCAGGTTGGCGGTGAACTCCCGCAGGCTGTCGGCGGTGCGCAGCGAGGTGCCCAGTACCGCGAACTCACGCGGGGGCAACTCCGGATTTCGCGGGACCAGTGTCAAATTCTCCTGCAGCGCCAGTTGCAGGGTCGGATGTTCGGCCACCTCGATGAACGTGTCGATGCCGTCGGTAGCGGCGGCCACGATCGCGAGGTCGAAGCGGACGCGGTTGCGTAGATTCCAATACCAGTACTCTTCGTGCTCGAGCTCCGTGGTGATGCGTTCACCGAGAGTCGCTCCGTAACAGGGTATTTCGCTGTCGGCGAAGTGAGAGCCGCTCATACCGTCGAAGATTCGCTCCTGGAAGGTGCGCCGCAGCTCGGCGACCAGCGAGGTATGCGCCGGGTACGAAACCCGGATCTCCTTGGCGAACTGCCCTTTCGCGGTTGCCTCCGCGATGATCTCGACAATGGCGTCCCGATCACCCGCGATGGCGAGGATGTGCGGCGAATTGATCACGGCCAGCTCCGCCCAGCCCGATCGGCGGGCCAGCAGCACCTCGCAGGCGTCCCGGTCCATGCCCAGCACGGCCATCGACATGCCGCGCGGGGAAAGCTGATCGACCAGTCGGGATCTGTGGGTCACGACGTAGACCGAATCGCCGCGCGTCATCACACCGGCGATATGCCCGGCCGCCAGTTCACCCTGGCTGTGGCCGACCGTCGCCGCGGGTCGCACGCCCGCGGCCTGCCACATGGCGGCCAACCCGGACATGTGAAACATCAAGGCGGGCTGTACTTCCCATACCGCGTCCTCGTAACGGCCCTGCTCGCCGAGCAGGTAGTGCAGGGGCTGCGCATGTCCGAAGCGCTCCTCGTGCACGGCCGCACAGGCTCGTACCTCGTCCCGATACGCCTGGGACAGTTCGTAATACAGCTTGCCCATACCCGGGCGCTGACTGCCCTGACCGGGAAAGACGAATCCGATGCGCCGTGCGGACGCCGTACCGGTGACTACGGCCGGATGTTCCACCTCCGAGGCAACGGCGATCAGCGCGGCGAGCAACTCCTCGCGGGTGCGCACCATGATCAACGCGCGCTGCCGCCGCGCGATTCTGGTGCGGAACAGCATGTCCGCCACCCGCTCCGGCGTCACCCGGTCGTTCTCGCTGAGATAGGCCGACAGCCGCGTCGCCTCGGCGTGTAACCCGGCGGCGGTATCGGAGGTCAGCAGCACCGGAACGGTGTCATCCGGGAGCCGGTACTCAGACATGGGACTCCTCCGCGACGGGCATGGCGACAACGGCGTGCGCATTGGTCCCCGCGACGCCGAAGGACGACACCGCGCCGTAGCGCACACCATCGGCCGGATCCCACGTCGTCAACTCGGTCGCCAGGCGCAGACTGGTGGCCTCCCAATCGACCGCGTCGGTGGGATTGTCGGCGAACAGGCTCGGGGCGATCTGCCCGTGCAGGCCGCACAGCAGCACCTTGATCAGACCGAGTACGCCCGAGGCCGCCTGGGCGTGGCCCGCATTGGATTTCACCGAACCCAGCAGTGGGCCGTTCGTACGCTCCGGCGCGCCGTACACCTGCGCCAGCGCGGCCAGTTCCAGCGGGTCGCCGACCGGCGTACCGGTGCCGTGGCCCTCGATCAGGCCGACCCGATCGGCCGGAATCCCGGCCGCCGCAAGGGTTCTGTTGATCAGCCGCCGCTGCGCCGCGGCGCTGGGCACGGCCAGCGGCGCGCCCTTGCCGTTGTGGTTGATGCCACTGGCCAGCAACCGGCCGTAGACGCGGTGCCCGAGTTCGCGGGCCCGCGACTCGCGTTCCAGCACAACGACACCCGCGCCCTCACCCCACAACGTGCCGGTCGCATCCGCTGCGTACGCGCGGCAGTGGCCGTCGGTGGCCAGGGCATTGTTCTTGGAGAATTCGAAAAAGGCCGCGGGTGAACCCATTACGCAGACGCCACCGGCCAATGCCCAGTCGCACTCCCCGCCCCGAATGGCGTTCGCGGCGAGATGCAATGCCGACAGCGCCGAGGCGCACGCCGTGTCGACGGACAGCGACGGCCCGATCAGGCCGAGCCCGTGCGAGATTCGTCCGGCCACCGCGCCCAGTGCCGAGCCGGTGGCCCGGTAGCCGCTGAACTCGGTGACCGCCGCGGCGCGTGGACCGTACTCGGCGATGGACACGCCCATGTAGCAGCCGACCTCCGCGCCGTCGAGCAGGCCCGGATTGATTCCGGCATGTTCGAGGGCGCGCCATGCCACGCGCATCGCGACCCGCTGCTGCGGATCCATCGCGACGGCCTCGCGCGGGGTGATGCCGAAGAACATCGGATCGAATTCCGTTGCGCCGTCGAGGAATCCGCCCGCGTCACGAACCCGACTCCAGCCCTCGCGGCGATGCAGCGACAGCAGCCGGTCCACCGGCCATTCGCGATCGCGGGGGAACGGCCCGATCAGCTCACGACCGGCCGCCAACGCCGACCAGAACCCGTCCGGGGTCTCGATACCGCCGGGGGCCTCGATCGCCATGCCCGACACCACGATCGGGTCGTCCGCGGGCGTAGTCATCGGACCGGATCGAGCTCGGGTACCAGCAGTTCGACGATGCCTTCGACATTGTCGTTGTGGTAGAAGTGCCCGCCGTCGAAGACGGTCACCTCGATCTCGCGCTCGCTGTGCCCCGCCCACGCGTACAGATCGCGCGTGGTGACCAGCGGGTCCTCCACACCGCCCAGTGCGTGAATAGCGCTGCGCACCTTGACATCCGGCGAGCAGGTATAGGCGTCGAAGGCGCGATAGTCGGCCTTGATCACCGGCAGCGCCATCCGCATCACCTCGCGGTTCGCCATGACCTCCTGGCCGGTGCCCTCCAGCCGCCCCATATGGTCGAGCACCTGCTCGTCATCGGTCGGATGCGGCGGCAGTTCCGCGGCCCGCATCGGGGGGACCGCCGCCGAGGCCGCCAGCAGCCGGACCTCCACGCCCGCGGCCTCGGCGAGGCGGACCAGTTCGAAGCCGACCATCGCACCCAGGCTGTGTCCGAACACGGTCAGCGGAAGACCTCGATGATGCTGGGAGGCAATGAATTCCGCGAACGCACCCTGAGCGATCTCGGGCACCGTCGCACAGGCCGCCTCGCGAGCGCGGTCCTGACGGCCCGGGTATTGGAAGACGACGACGTCGAAGTGCGCGCTGAGCGCCTTGGAGAACGTCCGGTAGGCCGAGGCGCCGGTTCCCGCGTGCGGGCAGATCAACAGGGGCGGAAGATCGGCGGACGCCGGCTTGTGGAACTGCCGGACCCAGCCGAGTGGTGCTGGCATGACGGGAAACTCCTGCGGTCGGTCAGATCACTCGGGTGTGGCGGTGAGATATCCACCGCGAGTGAAGAATTCGGCGGCCCGATGTTCGCGCCCGTCTGCGGTGCGCACGCGCAGGATCAGCAGGCCGTGATTGTTTCCCCGATAGGCGTCGGGACCGCAGACGACAGCGCCGCCGCCCTCCTGCACGATCACCCGTCCGGGCGTTCCGCCGTAGCGGGCCTCGGAGATCGCGGCCTCGAGCACCTCGATGCGCTCGCCGCGGTAGTAGGCGAACGCGCGTGGATAGGGCTCCGACAGCGCCCGCACAAAACGCTCCAGGTCGACCGCGGGCCACGACCAGTCGATGCGGCTGTCGCGGTCGGAGCGCTTGTGGAAGTAGGTGCGCTCGGCCTTGTGCTGTGGCCGCCAGCGCGCGGTGCCGGATTCGATCGCGGTCAGGGCTTCGTGCAGGGCGCCGGGGATGAGCTCCATCCCGGCCTCGACCAGTTCGGTTCCGGTTGCCTTGGGCGGCACCGGAAGTGCGTGCTGGACCAGGATGTCGCCGGTGTCCAGACCCTCGTCCATGCGGTGGATGGTCAGCCCGATCTCGGTTTCACCGCTGATCAGCGCCCACAGCACCGGCGAGAATCCGGTGAACTTGGGCAGCAGCGAATCGTGCAGGTTCAAGGTGCCGTGCGGGGGCAGGTTGTACAGCTCCGCGGGCATCCAGGTGTACCAGCTGTTGACCACGATCAGATCGGGTTCGGCGCGCTTGACCAGGTCGATGGTCTCGGCATCGGCCCGCTCGGTGAGGTGGACCGGGATGCCGTGCTCGCGCGCCAGCTCCTCCACCGAGTCGTTCCAGATCGCCTTGTACGACTGCTCGCTCGTCGGGTGGGTGACGGCGAGCACCACCTCGTGGTCCGAATCGATCAGAGCCTGCAGGGTTTTGCGGCCCCAGGTCTGGTAGCCGAACGACACGATACGCATACAACCTCCAGTTAACTAAGCTGAGCCTAACCTATCTATGCCCGTCGAGGGCAACCCGCTCGTGTGAGCTCCGTTGCGCCCGGACGGGCCGCCGAGGCGCGGGCCGCAGCACGCGATCGGACAATTCGCCCAGGCAGCTGAGGTTCGGAAAGCCCGGGCCCTGTGCCATCGCGGCCAGATTCGGCAGGTAGAGAGGAGCGTCCAGACCTCTGACCGACAGGTCGTAGGAAATCGCGGATTCCAGGCGCTGTGGGGTCAACGGACCGCCTACGGCAAGTTCCAGCAAATCCGCGGCGTCGGAGTCGAAAAGTTCCAGGAACCAGAGGGATTGGCCGCCGGTGGCGTCGATCACCAAGTCGAAGGCGTGGATCTGATCGGCACGTTTCGTCCCCGAACCGTCCGACCGCAGCGTCAGCGCCACCGCGTCGCCCCGCTCGGTCACCCGGATCACCCGTCCGCGCAGATGGTGAACCCGGTTGTCGCTCATCAGACTTTCCTGCACCCGAACCGAGAACACCCCGCGATCGGCGCGCCGGATCACATCGCGACGTTCGGATTCGCTCAGCCCCGCCCAGGTAGTGGGATCGCTGAAAAGCGCGTTCTCGAAATAACTTTCACCGCGCGTGTAGAGGGTCGGATTCGGCGAGATGATCGACACGGTGAGCACGTCGTGGCGGATCAGCTCGTCCATGGCCGACCCTGCGGTCTCGCCGCCGCCGATCACCGCCGCGCGCGAGGAGGCGGGCAGGCCGCGCTTACCCGCGAGATCCCAGAACTCGGCGATGCTGAGCACCTTCGGATGGTCGGCCAGGGCGCGGCCGCTGTTGCCCGGGCCGGTGATCATCAGGCCGTCTACGTCGAATTCGGCACTGCCGCCGCCGGATTCGTCGACCGAGACCAGCCAGCCGTCGGCGGCGGGGGCGATGCGCCGCACGGCGCCCATAACGAGCTCCGCACCCGATTTGGCGGCGACCCACTGCAGATAGCGGGCCCACACGTGATGCTGCGGATTCGGGCGGCCGCGATCGATCCACTCGGCATAGGTCCCGTTCTCGACCAGGAAGGAGGTCCAGCTGTAGGCCGTCATCGCCGCATCGATCGCGCGATTGTGGCCGCGCGCCCAGGTGGAGCGGTACGGGAAACCGACATCCTTTTCCGGACTGGTCCCCAAACGGTGCTGGCCGTCGGTCCAGCCTCCGGTGGGCAGCCAATTGCCGCCGACCGCATGGCATTCGACGATGATCACGCGCGGGGCGGGCAGACCGATTTCTCGCAGTACCTGGGCCTTCGCCGCGACGGCCATGGCTTTCGGCCCGGCGCCGACCACGAGAAGTGTGTCCACGGGTGCTCCCATCCTGTGATTCCAGCCACCGATAACGAGTAAGCGTTACCTACATTTGCATAGGCTTACCTTATATTGCTGGTAGGTGCCAGCCGGTCGATACCGAAAGCCGGGTGGCGCTCACCACGCCCGCAACGGATTGGACAGAGCCATGAATTCGCGCAAGTTTCGCGCCGCCGCCGCGGCATTCTCTTTAGCCGCAGCGGTTTTCGCCGGCACCACCGCCACCGCCGTCCCGGCCGCGGCCGCGCCGATCATGGCGCCGGTGCACGCCGCGGCCCCCGGCCTCGGTGAACTGACCGCCAAACTGCAGCTGGTCCTCGATACCGGCGCCTCCCGCGCCCAGCGCGCCAACGAACTCGAGGCGGGCGAGGCCGGCCTCCCGCTGGTCGACCAGGTCGGCACGGTCATGGCCGCCACCCCGCCCAGCTTCCGCTGGGAACTGCAGGGTCCGGTCGACGTCCAGGGCGACACCCTCACCGCCGGCCTGCAGACCTCCGTCGACGGCTACGAGCCCTGGCACTTCCAGCTCACCTGGCGTCAGATCGACGGCACCTGGAAGCTCACCCGCGAGGCCGAATGCGTGGTCGCCAGCATCGCAGTCCTCCCCTGCACGGTCTAACCGCTTACCGCGGAACGAATTCCGGCGCACCGCGGAGTTCACCCGGGGAATAAGGGACGAGGTCCCCGGGTGAACGCCACGACGCCCTCAAACAGCGCGCCCCAGGGTTTCCCGACAACACACTGCTCAACGCCCGCGACAGCACTCCTGAACACCCCGGCAGCGCCTCCCCAACACCCCCGGCAGCGCCTCCTCAATATCCCCTGCCCCGGGCCGCCAGGCCCGGGGCAGGGGTGGAATGGTTTCCGCGATAGGGGTGTTGTCGCTCGCGGACATCTTCTACAGAGGAGGCGGTCATGGCACAGGTGGTCGATACCGGAACCGAATTCGGCGCGCATGTCGCCGCGCGGCTGGATCGGGAAGAGGTCGTCTGGCTCACCACGGTCGGCCACAGCGGGACGCCGCAGCCGAATCCCGTGTGGTTTCTCTGGGACGGCGATGAGGTGCTGATCCTCAGCAAGCCGGGCCAGGCCAAGGTGCGCAATGTCACGGCCAATCCGCGGGTCTCGCTGAATCTCAACAGCACCGGCGAGGGCGGCGAGGTGGCCGTGCTGACCGGACGGGCGCGTATCGACGCGGCTGGTCTCGGCCCGGCGGAACTCGACGCGTACACGAAGAAGTACCGCGAGCCGATGACGCGCATCGGCTACACACCCGAAGGGTTCTACCCCGACTACTCGACCCTGATCCGCATCACCCCCGAACGCCTGCGCGGATTCTGACCAGCGCTACCGCCCAGCTACTGTCATAGCCGATGAGACGCAGGCAGCAGCCGCCACTGGGTAAGCGGCACGGACTGGATCCCGCGCGGCTGCGGCTTCCGGAGGACGGCGTCTGGCCGACCATCCGAGACCACCTGGTAGAGCGACTGCCCCGCGTCCCGGCCGAGCGGATCGATCAGATGCTGGCCGAGGGCGCGATCGTGGACCTCGAGGGCCCGATCGCACCCGACGCGCCCTACGTCCCGGGCGGCGCGATCTGGTTCCACCGCGATCTGCCGGTGGAGACCGAGGTCCCTTTCCCGATCACCATCGTGCACCGCGACGAGGATCTTCTTGTCGTCGACAAACCACACTTCCTGTCCACCATCCCTCGCGGCCGGCACATCCTGCAGACCGCCCTGGTCCGGCTGCGCCGCGAGCTGGACCTGCCCGATCTGATCCCGGCCCACCGCCTCGACCGCACCACCGCCGGACTGGTGCTGTTCGTCGTCAATCCGGCCCGGCGCGGCGCGTATCAGACGATGTTCCAAAAGCGGCGCGTACAAAAGGAATACGAGGCGATCGCCCGTTACGATCCCGACCTCGAACTCCCCCGCACGGTCCGCAGTCGAATCGTCAAGGAGCGCAATGTCCTGCGCGCCTTCGAGGTCGACGGCGAGCCCAATGCCGAAACCCGGATCGAACTACTCGAGCATCGCGGCGAATCGGCCCGCTACCGTCTCATTCCGCACACCGGCCGTACCCATCAACTGCGCCTGCATATGAACGGCCTCGGCATTCCCATCCTCGGCGACGATTTCTATCCCGAAATCACCGATCGCCCGATCGACGATTTCACCCGCCCCCTCCAATTACTCGCCGCCACATTGCGATTCATCGACCCGATCAGCCGCGAACCGCGTACCTTCCATACCACCCGAACGCTGCAGGCGTGGACCGATCCAGAGGGCTGGGCCGGACCCGGAACATGACGATGCGGGCCGCCCATTCGGACGACCCGCATCAGCGAATTCACGCCACCGGCTGAGATTTCCTCTCCCGCCGGGGTTCTCGCACCGCGTCGCCATGCCCGGGCCACCACGCCCGATGCCCGATGAGCGCGGTCAACGCGGGTGTGAAGAACATCGCCATGACGAAGGCCGCGATCGCGATCCCGACCGAAATGGCAAATCCCATCTGCGACAACACCGTATTGCCCGCCAACATCATCGACGCGAAGGTACCGGCCAGAATGACGCCCGCCGCCGCGATGGTCGGCCCGGTATGTCGCACCGCGAGCGCCGCCGCGCGCTTCGGCTCATTGCCCTCGCGCGCCTCTTCCCGCAACCGGGCCACCATGAGGATGTTGTAATCGGTGCCGAGCGCCACCACGAACAGATACATGATCACCGGCAGCGTGAAGATCAGCCCCGACTGCCCTTGCAGCCGTTGGAATACCAGAACCGACGCACCCAGAGTCGCGGCGAAGCCGAGGAATACCGAGGCCATCAGATACCACGGCGCGACCAGACTGCGCAGCAGCAGTGCGAGCACGATCATGATCAGGATCGCCGCTACCGGGAACACGATCGTGTAGTCATGTTTCATCGCATCCTGGAAATCGACGAAAACCGAGGTCAAACCCCCTACCGCGGCGGTCGTTCCGGGTGGCGCGGCCGCATGCGCGGCGTCGCGCAGCGGACCTCGCACCGTATCGATCGCGGCATCCGATTCCGGCGCGGTAGCCAGCGTGACCTTGAAGTCGGCGACCGTTTTGTCTTGGGACACAATGGGTTCGGCGACCTGACCGACCCCTGACACCTGTAGCGAGTCGCGGTAGGCGGACAGCTGCTCCTGGGTCAGCGGCCCTGGCGAACGCAACAGAACGTCCGAGGGCTGGGTGACGCCCGCCGGCATACCCTTGAGCAATTCCTTGCTGTACACAACGGATTCGGAGGCATTGGAGGTCGATCCGGAGGTCAGATCGAAAGTCGGATTGAATCCGAACGCGAATCCGCCCAGGCCGATCAGCACCAGACCCGAGACCAGCGCGAACGCCGCGGGCCGCCGACCCAGCGCCGAACCCAGACCCGCGAACCGCGTCCCGCGCGGTTCCGACTTCCACGCCTTCGACGGCCAGAACACCTTGGCGCCCAACAGCGATACCACCGCGGGAACCAGGGTCAGCCCCGCCAGCAGCGCCACGGCCACCGCGATCGCCAGGGCCGGGCCGAGGGAGCGGAACAGTCCGAGCGTCGACAGCGTCAGCGCCATGAAGGCGATGATCACCGCGCCCGCGGCCGAGGTGATCGCCTCGCCGACCCGGGTGACCGCGCTGATCATCGCGGTCTTGGGATCCTCTCCGGCACGCAGTCTTTCGCGATAGCGGAACATCAGGAACAGGATGTAGTCGGTGCCCACGCCGTAGAGCACGACGAGCAGTATCGAACTGATCGAACTGTCGATCTTCAGATCGAAACCCTTGCTCACCCAACCGATCAACCCGTTCACCACGCCGGTGATCGCACCGATCACCACGATCGGCAGCAGCGCGATGATGGGGCTGCGGAAGATGACCAGCAGCAGCGCCAGAATCAGCAGTACGGTGACGATGCCGATGATGGCCAGACCCTTGGTCGAGGACTCCTGTGCGTCCAGGCCCTGCGCCGCCTGTCCGGTCACGCCTGCTCGCAGGTCCGTGCCTTCCAGCTTGGGGCGCAGGGCGTTTCGCAATTCCTTGACCGCATCGCCCTGCCGGGTGTCACCGGCGCCGGTGAGTTTGGTCATCTGCACCGCCGCGATCTGGATCAGGCGATTGTCCGACGGCGGTACCGCCTGGATCGCGGTGACATCGGCCAGATGGGCGTCGGCCAGCGCGGTGGTGACGGCCCCGACCTTCGCGACGTCGGCATCGGAGAGCGCCGCCCCGTCGGCCCGTTCGAAGACGAGGATGGCGGCAGGGGCGGAGCTCTGCGGGAATGCCTTCTCCTGCAACTGCATTGCCTGAATCGACTCGTAATGAGTCGGCAGGAAGTCGGATTGGTCGGTGGTTGAGGTCAGTTTCGGCGCCGTCGCCAGCACGGCGACGATACCTACGACCCACAGGCCGATCGTCCACCACGGATGGCGGACGACCAGGCGGCCCAGGCCTGCGAACATATCGGGTTACCTTTCCGCGCGGATCCCCGCTCAGATATCCAGGTCTTCGGTGCTCGGGGTTTCCACGGCGGCGGCGACGCGGCGGTACAGCTTCGGCGAAACCTTGTCGCGCAGTTCGTCGACCGTGTCGACGATCTCGACGGTGTAGTCGCCCCACTCCGGCTCGTCGGTTCCGACGCCGAACACGTTGCGCCAGCTGCGCCAATCCGCCTTCAACTCCGAGATCAGATCCGAACGCTGCGGAAATTCGGCCCACTCGGCGACCTGGTGCTGCACAACGAATTTGCCCTTGCGGCTGCGGTAGACCTTGGTCACCTCGATACCGGCCTTGGCGTAATCCTTCGATTCGGTCAGGAAACGGCCGACGAAGCGCTTGGCGCGCAGGCCACCCGGACCGTCCTTCAGGACGACCTCGCCGAATCCCGGTTCGATCGCCGCGGCGTCGAGCACGGTGGGCTGCTGCGGTTCGGTGGTCATGATTTCTCCATTCATGCAGGACTGCGCAAGTGCGCATTCATTGATCGATGCCGCACGCGGGTCCCGTGCGCCGGAACGCCGGTGAACCGCCCGCTGCGTCGAGGGCAACCCGTCATTGGGCTGTCATCCCGTTCCGATGACGACTATACGTAGACGTATACATATAGAGCAAGGCCCAGTTTTCGGGGGTGTGATCGATCGAGCCCGCACACTTCGAGCGAATGAACGTAGACTGGCCGCGATGTCTCGAACCGATAACGGCACGACGCCGCACCGGTTGCACGCCTGGATCGACGTCGCGGTCGTTGTCCTCGTCCTGGCGTGCACGAATCTGATCGCCCACTTCACCTCCGCGTGGGCGAATATCGTCACCGTCCCGCTCGCGGCGGTGACGCTGGTGGTGATGATGCGTCGGCGCGGGCTCGGCTGGGCCGAACTCGGCCTGTCGCCGCGACAGTGGCGGCGCGGGACGCTGTACGCGGTGGCGTCGGTGGGCATCGTGCTGACCGCGGTCGCGATCGGCGCACTACTGCCCGTCACGCGGCCGTTCTTTCTGGCCGACCGCTATGCCACCATTTCCGGGGCGCTGGTCGCCTCGATGATCGTCATTCCGCTGCAAACCGCCATTCCCGAGGAACTGGCATTTCGCGGCGTGTTGCACGGCGCGCTCGACCGCGCGTCCGGTGTGCGGGGCGTATTCGCGGCCGGGTCATTGCTTTTCGGCCTCTGGCATATCGCCTCGTCACTCGGTTTGACCAGCGGTAATCGCGGATTGAGCGGCATTCTCGGCGGGGGCGTCGCCGGACAGATCGCGGGAATCGCGCTGGCCGTGGCGGCAACCGCGGCGGCCGGGGCCGTATTCACCTGGCTGCGGCGACGCAGCGGCAGTCTGCTCGCGCCGATCGCGCTGCATTGGTCACTGAACGGCGCGGGTGCGTTGGCCGCCGCGCTGGCGTGGCATACGGCGTTTCGCTGAAAATCCAAAATTGCCGGTAGCGGCGCATTTTCGGGTGCGACACCGAACTGATGTTCGGTTGCAGCATTGACCACGGGTAGGTCACGGATTACTCTCACCTCGATCACACATACGTTCGAGTAATCACCTCAGGCATTGCAACGCGGAAACCGCACCCACACCGCCGAGCGGAGCGAGGCCATGAAATACGAGTCCGGTAGTTCCGAGATCGAGGCGTTGGCGCAGCGGGTCGCGACCGCGCGCGGCAAACTGCCGCTGCAGACCGATCCGGCGCTGTTCGACGAGCTGTCCGAGGCGGAGATCACCGCCGAACGCGAACTGGCCGAATGGATTCGCGCCCAGCGCCGCCGTCAGCGCCGCCGGGCCGTGGTGGCGGAACTGTCCGCCGAGAAGCGCGACCGCCGCGTCTCCCTGTCCGTGCGCCGCGCCGACGATGCCGACCTGCGCTGGCACCGCCGCGCCCTCGCGGCCCGCCGCCGGGTCTCCAATCCCGATGCGCGCCTTGCCCAGTTGTACCGCCGCGCCGAGTGGACCTCGCGCGCCCTGATCGGCGTGGTCATCCTCGGCATGCTCTGGTCCGGCGTCAATGTCCAGCACAATCTGGTCCCCAGCGGCGATCTGCGTGATCCGCTCTACTGGCTCAGCTACGGCTTCGAGGCAATGATCTCGATCCCCATCATCGCCATCATGGTGGTGGCCACCACGGCCGCCCGCTGGGGCCGCGAAATCGCCCGGGGCAAGGTCGTTTTCCTGGAGGCCGCCCTACTCGGCGTCACCATAGCGCTGAACGCCGGCCCGCATCTGGTCGCCCACGCCCCGTCCCGCGCGGCCGAGGCGGCGGTGGCGCCGGTGATGGTCGGGGTTGTGATCTGGTTGCACGCCTGGGTTTCGGCGCGGTATGCGCAGTTGATCGATAGCGTGCCGATCCAGGAAGAGGATTCGCCCGGGACCAGGGTGATGCCCAGCGAACGGGGCGATCTGGCCATCACCGCAACGGATTCGGAGTTCGCCGTTCGCTCCCTCGGTGCCTTGTCTTCGACTTCGCCGCACAGTCACCCGCTGACACCACTCGACGCATCACATGCCCACTCGAACTCGTTGCCTACCATCCACAACGGCCACCAGTACTCCGACGCGTCGGAGCCCGCCCTTCGCAACGGCCACACGCATACCCACGCGCCCGAATCCACGGGGCGCAACGGCCACACCTACTCCCCCGAGTCCACCCACAACGGTCACGGGTATCCCCACGCGTCGCAGCCCACCACCAGCCTGGATTACACGTATCCCCTTGCGCCACAGGCCACAACGCGCAACGGCCACATCCATCCCACCGCACATCACAACGGCTTCGGCCATTCCATCCCCGCACAGCCCGATGCCAAGGGCCATCCGTATCCCACCTCCGCACCCGTCGCCCACGACGGCGACATCCCGTCGGCCACGCGAGAGTCCGAAGGACGTAACGGCCACACGCATCCCACCGACTTCGACCTGCACCACCCGCAGGAGACGCCGGGCCAACCCGCGGAGACGGCCGCCCACGACAGTGGTTGGACGATCGCCGGACATCCCGAAGCCCGCAACGGCCACACGCATCCCACCACCGACGCCACCGACCTCGACGTGAACCACTTCCGCGCGGCGACAGGGCAATCCGCCGAGACGCCCACCCGCAACGGCGGTTGGACGATCACCGAGCAGCCCGAAACCCGCAACGGCCACGCGCATCCCACAGCCGAACCCATCTCCGGCAACGGCGATGGCCCGTCGGCCGCCGAGGGCCGCAATGGTCACTCACATCCCGCCGACTCCGCTCGCGCCGGCGTGTATGACTCGCAGGCGGCCCTGGGACGGATTGCGACCTACAACGGCCATGCCGCAACCGATCCCGCGGAAGGCACTCACAATGGCCACCCTTATACGGTCGCGGGCCCGGTCGTTGGCAACGGCCGCACGACCTATGGGGACGCCCAGCTCGACGCGAACCACTCACAGGAGACGACGGAGCGGGCTGCCCATAACGGCTATGCCGCAACCGATCCCATGAAGATCGATCCGCACAGCGGCCACGTCCATGGGGACACCGTGGAGCCCACCAACCGAGACGGTCACATCCGCCGCGTCGAGGCGCTCGACGCCGAGGACGCCGATCCCACACCCGACACCGGCGGCGCGGGAAAAGTACCGGCGCCCACGCAGATCCGTTCCTCGAGTAAACGGACAGCCGGCGCGGAACACCCCTACACTCGCCGCCCGACCACTCCGGCCGAGCCCGCGGCCAAATCCCGCACCCACGAGGCGATCGAGCGCGCCACCCAACTGTCCCTCGAGGACGCCCCGGTGGACGCCCCGCAAACCCGCCGCCGCTATCCCGTGAGCGCCCCCGCTCCCGACCTCGACGACGCCCACGACGAATTCGACCCGGAACCCTCCTTCGACGAAACCGAGGATTTCGCAGCCGATATCGACGATGTGGAAGTCTGGGCGGTAGCTCGCGAAATCTCCGAACGCCGCCTGTCCAAACTCCCCGTCGAACAGCTGGCCGAGGTCCTCACCCTCGCCGACGAATCCTGGACCCCCGCCGCCATAGGAGCCTCCATCGGCCTCCCCGGCTCCCGAATCCTCGGCATCCTCGAGGCCGCCCGCCGAATCCGCCAACTGACCGCGATCCCCAGCTGACCGACACCGCAGGCCCGTTCCGCAGCGCCCCGGCGCGTCACCACAAAACATACGGTCGGCGCTGCTCCGCGAAGACCGCGAACTGTTCGACCAGTCCTATTCCGACGCGTTGACCACGGCCCGCGAAAGCCTCGACTCACTTCCCAAGCAAGCCTTGTCCGCCCATGGAGCGGGGCCTCCATCAATGCCGTCAATCCCGATGCCGCCGTACGAACGATGACATTCGGCGAGCAACACGATGGGCTGCTGACCTACGTGAACCTCGACCATCAGCCTAGGCTCACCGGGTGCATCTGGAACTGGTCACGATTGTCGTCGAGGAGTACGACACGGCTATCGAGTTCTTCGTCGGGGCACTCGGATTCGAGTTGGTCGAGGACTCGCCCGCGTTGACCGATGATGGGCGGGCGAAGAGGTGGGTGGTTGTTCGGCCGCCCGGGGCGGTTACCGGGATTCTGCTCGCTCGGGCGGATGGGGCTCAGCAGCGGCGGGCGGTGGGTGATCAGACGGCCGGGCGGGTCGGGTTCTTTCTTCGTGTCGGTGACTTCGCCGCCTCTTATCACCGATTGCGTTCCGCTGGAGTGCGATTCGTGACCGAGCCGCGCACCGAGCCCTACGGCCGGGTCGCCGTCTTCCTCGATATCTCGGGCAACCGCTGGGATCTGCTCGGCTCCGCCTCGGAGGCTTGAATGGGAGCGCGAACGAACCGCCGCGTGGGCTTGCCGAACACCGCTACCCACGCCGCAAAAGGTTCCGCAGTGCCCCGATGACCTCGGCGGGTCGTTCCTCCGGCAGGAAGTGACCGCATGTCACCGTGGCGGTGCGGAGATCGTCCGCCCAGCCGGACCAGATCGCGACCGGGTCGAACGGGAGGACGGCCTCGCCCGGGTCCTGCCAGAGCGCGGTGACCGGCATGCGCAGCCGTCGGCCCGCGGCGCGGTCGATTTCATCGTGATGGTTGTCGGCGTACGCGCCCGCTCGGTAGTCGGCGCAGATCGCCGCGATGGCCTCCGGGGTGCGGGCGGCGTTCAGGTATTCGCGGCGGATGGGGTCGGGGATCGCGTCGGGCGCCTGGGTCCAGGTGTCGAGGAAGTGGCCGAAGAACAGGTCGGGGTCGGCCCGAATCATGCGTTCGGCGAGGTCGTTCGGCTGTGCGAGCAGATACAGATGGAATGCGAAGATGCCGGAGGTTCCGTACAGGGCGGCCCACATGTCCGCCGCCGGAAGCACATCGAGGATCGCGAGGTGCGAAATCGCCTCGGGGTGATCCAAACCCGCTCTGAAGGCGACCAATCCGCCACGGTCGTGTCCGGCGAGCGCGAACCGGCTGTGGCCGAGCGAGCGCATGATGGCGACGACATCGGCGGCCATCGCGCGCTTGGTATAGGCGTCCCCGCGGCCGCCGTCTACCGGCTTGTCGCTGTCGCCGTACCCACGCAGATCCGGGCAGACCACCAGGTGATCCCGCGCGAGGTCCGCCGCGACATGCCGCCAGGCGAGATGAGTCTGCGGAAAACCGTGCAGCAGCACGACCGGCGTTCCGGCGCCGGCCATCGCGACATTGAGCGCGACCTCACCCACTCGCACCCGCGCGTAGGTGAATCCGGCCATGCGATTGCTCACCGCCCGGACACTAATCCAGGGCACCGACAGATTCCGGCGTACATCGACACGCGAACCCCCACGGTCGTGCGCGAATACCGCTACGCCACTGAGGAATCCGGCGCGCACACACGCACCGAGGCGATCTCGAGCAAGCCGTCCAGCTCCACCTTGCCCACCGTCTGCTCCGCGCTGACCCGAAGCCCGTCTCGGCGCACGATGTCGAGGATTCTCTCGGCCAGCGGCATGACCATATGGCGGCCCCAGCAGCGTTCCGAGGCGGGGCCGAACGGGAGGTAGCCGGGGTGGGATTCGGGGTCGAGGGTGTTCCAGCGGTCGGGGTGGAAGTTGTTGGGGGACTGCCAGAGTCGGGGGTCGCGGTGGCTCAGCAGCGGGAGGAGTAGGAGGTCGTCGGTGGGGTTGATCCGGGGATGGAGGGGTTCGAATTCGCGACCCTTCAGGCGCAGGAGATTCCAGGACGGCGGGAGCAGACGCAGGGTTTCCAGGAGAATATTGCGGTTCGAGATTTCCGGGGAGAGCGGGGATGCGAGCCACAGGGCGCTGGTGGCCAGGGCGGCTACGGTGAAGCAGACGGGGGCCGCGACTCGGCGGTAGAGGTACATGGCGTAGCGGCGGTCGCGGAAGTTGTCGGCCCCGAAGACCTGGGTCGCCAACTTGGACAGCGGACGGTCCGAGGTTGTTCTGCCGATGAGGGCGGCGCCCGAGGTCACCGCCGACCAGGTCAGTTTCGGGGTCAGCTCGAGTCGGCGGTCCACGAGGATGCGGAAGCGGACGTCTTCATGACCGAACACCAGGTCGCGAATGTAATCGTGGGCCTTCTGCGGCCAGATTCCGGTCAACCGGTCATCGGTTTCGAGCGGGGTTTTCAAAGCCGTTCGCACATCGGCGCTCACGGCCCGCATGAATGTGGACGCGTCGGTGCGGCTGACCGATCGCCGGTGTACCGGTTTGAAGGTCGGGCGTTCGTCGGGCCGTGCGGGTCTGGCGGCGAGCACCGCGTCCATCAGGTCGGCGCCCGCGATTCCGATGGTGTCGGGTTCCAGACGGAACAGGTCCTGGCCACGGTATTTCTCGAAAAGCTCGGCGATTCGGGGAGCGAAGACAATGGACCGCGCACTCTCCGCGGCGTGCCGTGTGGACATGACGATCTCCCGGATGGCAAATGGGACTCGCGCCCGGTAGGTTGAACCCTCGGGCGCGAGTGCAACAAAGGGTCAGATCCACCCGTACCAGGCGTACTTCTTCAGACTCTTCTGCTGCTTCATTCGCTTGACCATGCGTACAAGTGTCATGACTCCACCTCCGGTTGTGAGTGTGTCCTTTGATTTCGCCTGGGTCTCAGGCGTCTGTGAAGCGTATGTGAGTCACACCGGTCGAGGGGTGGTTTTCGAGAAGATGCGGCCGGTTACACCGCAATGATGCGGAAATGATGTCCCCACCCGTACCATGCCGAATTGTTCGGAGCATGGTCGCGAACGACGGCGAGGGGGAAATCGTGAATACCGGGACGCAGGATTCGATCGAGACGCTGGACAGCGGCTTCTACGCGGATCCGCACGCATATTATCGGCGCTGGCGGGAGCGGGGTCCGGTGCTGCGCATACACTCCCCCGAGGGCGTGGTGAGCTGGCTGATCATCGGTTACGCCGAGGCGCGGGCCGCACTCCGCGATTCGCGATTGCGAAAAAGCGCGGACGAAATCGCGCGGACCTTTCGCCGCAAATGCCCGATGGCTTCGGAAAATGCGCCGCTGACCAAACTCGACCACAATATGGTCAACAGCGACCCACCCGAGCACATCCGATTGCGAAAACTCGTCAACAAAGCCTTCACCCCCAAAGCCGTTGCCACCCTGAAACCGCATATCGAATCAACCACTCATTCCCTGCTGGACGAAATGTCCGGGCACGATGAAGTAGACCTCCTCCAGAAATTCGTCGTACCACTTCCGGTCCGAATGATCTGCGCAATGCTGGGAATACCCCGAACCGATCTGATACAATTCCAGCACTGGGCCACAGAAATGTTCAGGATCACCGGAGAAGAACGCGCAGAGGCGATTAGCGAGATACGCACCTACCTTCGAAAATTGACGGAGGAAAAGCGCGTCCATCCCGGCACGGATCTACTTTCCGAACTCGTCCACGCGCGGGACAACGGCGACCGCCTCACCGCGAACGAGCTGTCGGACATGTCGGTTCTGCTGCTGATCTCCGGGCACGGAACAACGGTGGATCTACTGACCACCGGATCCCTCGCGCTACTGCGCGACGAATCCCTGATGCATGCGCTGCAGGCGAACCCCGCGGCCCTGCCCGCCGCCGTGGAGGAGTTCCTCCGATTCGACGGACCGATCCATTTCTCCACCATCCGCTACACCGCTGAACCCGTCCGAATCGGCGACACGGAAATTCCGGCGGGCGAATTCGTGCACATCGCCCTGGCGGCCGCGAATCACGATCCGGTCTGTTTCGCCGACCCCGGCCGCCTCGACATCGACCGCGACGCCGGTCAGCACTTGGGCTTCGGCCACGGCTCCCATTTCTGCGTGGGCGCGCCCCTGGCCCGCATGGAGGTGACCGTCGCATTCTCCGCGCTGCTGAAGCGCTTCCCGGACCTGCGCCTGGCGCGTCCGGCATCGGAGCTGATCTGGCATCACAACTTCGGATTCCCCACGCTCACCGAACTTCCGGTGCGACTGCGACCGCCGCGCTGACCCCGATCGATCCGAAACGCCGATAACCGCTTGCGTGGCCGACCGCCCGGGTTGCTGGCATTGGGATCGGGCAGATTTCCAGCGCATGAGGGGTAGGCGATGGACAGCACGGTATTGCAGGAGATCTTCGCCGCCTGGAGTGAGCGGGTCGCGGCGCTGACGCCCGAGGAGTGGGCCGCGCCGACCAGATTGCCGGGGTGGAGCGTTCAGGATCTGGTCGCGCATCTCGCACCGGACAAGCGGGTGCTGGAACTGCTGCGTGGACCGCGGGTGGAGTCGCCCACGGTGATCAGCGGGGCTCAGATGCTGCGGATCTACAATCTGCCGGGCGGGGTCGCCCATACCGCGGCCGAGCAGAACGCCGAACTGGCCCGGGAGGCCGCGGCGGCCGGACCCGAGACGCTCATCGGGCGTTTCGTCACCGACGGGCCGGAGGTGATCGCCGAATTCCGTGGCGTCGATCCGAATGCCGGTGTCGCCCATCCCGATCCGACGATCGGCACGGTCAGCTTCGGCGCGCTGATCCAGGTCATCATCGTCGAGGCCACCACGCATCTGCTGGACCTGATCGCGGCCGTCGGCGGTGATCAGGCGCCCGCCGCCGCACTACGCCGCACCGTCGAAATCCTCTCGGCGGTACCGGATCCGGCCACCTTCATCGAGACCGCTACCGGCCGTTCCACGATCCCGGTGCTGCCCGTACTGCGTTGAGCCGCAATACCGCTCGGGGCTACGACACCTCGCGCGCGCGACCCTCGCCCTCGACATCCGAAGCGGCGGTGTCGGATTCGTCCTCGTAGACCACCGCCTCGAGCGCCACCTGGTCCATCGCGGCGGCGATCCGCAGTCGCTCGGCGACTTCGTTGAAAATGTAGAAGTTGGGGATCGTGCCCACGGGGGCCAGCGAGACCCACCGGCCGTCGACCTTGATGCGGACCATCCCGTCACGGGAGTCGATGGTCTGCACCCGTTCCCACGCGTACGCCCCGCCCGCGTGCCGGATATCCTCCAGACATACGGCGATTTCACCGAAATTCACCGTATGTTCGGAGTCGATGCTGGCGACCACGCGCGGTAATTGCGTTGCGGTGACGGCGGATTGGATGTGCGGTCCCCATTCGCGAGCGTCGGCGAACAGGTGCTCGTCGAATTCGGCCCGCATACCGCCGGGCCCGCTGACGCTGAAGGAATAGTCGGTCGCCGCGGCGTCGGCCGGGCGGAACGGGATGACCAGCTGCCGCACTTCGACTGTGTCCCAACGGAATGCGACGATCTCCTCGCCGTGCTGGTACACCGTCATACCGTGATCGAACAGATCCAGGCGGGCCCCGCGACTGTGCCGATTGTGCTGACTGCGCAGGCCCATGACCACGAGCGGAGCCACCGCGAGGGCGCCGATCACCGCACTGCCCACGAGCGAACCCGCTGCCGCGCAGATGACCCCGACGACCAGCAGACCGCCCGCCACCAGCGCGCAGCCACGCACGACCGTGTCGTTGCTGATCGGCGCCGGCTGGAACGTCTGCCGGTGGGCGCCCAGCTTCTCGTACTCGGCCATGAGGTGGATCAGCTGCGTCAGGGGCACCGTTCGCCGGCCATCGGTTCCCCCGTCGCCGCGCTCGAGCGTGCTCGGGGTGGTGGTCAATATCCCTCCAATAGGCGGTTTCTCCGCGCGAAGCGTATTCGACCGAGTGGCATCCTGCTACCGCTACGCGCGGTCGACGCGCCGAAAATTTGGACAAAACGACACAGCCCGAACCTGGCAGATCTCGATTCGATCTCGGCCCCACTCGAGTCGGGCCATCTTAACGCCCGGCGAACCCCATCCCACGCTCCGGTATCCGCGCGTCGACACCCCTATACCCCGAAAAGCGCCACTCGAAACAAATCGGAGGTCATGCAATTCACTACGCGGACACATACTCTCGGGTACGCGACCGCGCGACCAGCCGGACCAATACCGCCAACCCGACGCCCGCGCCTATTCCCAGCGCCGCCATCGCCCCGAATGCGGCCGAGAATCCACCGGCATCGATGGCCACTCCGGCCAGCGAACTGCCGATGCCATTGCCCAGCGTCAGCGCGGCCCCGTGCCAGCCGAACGCCTCCCCGCGCCCGCCCTCGGGCACGATCCGGCTCATCTGGTCGACCGAGGCGGTGAGGGTCGGCGCGCACAGCACACCCGCGATGAATCCGGTGATCCCCAGTGCGAGCGGCCCGGTCGCGAAGGCCATCGGCAGCGTCACCGCACCCAGCCCCGCGAGCAGGATGTAGGTCGACACCGACCGATGCATCGCACCGTAGACGAGCCCGCCCGCCAACGAGCCGAACCCCCATACGGCCATCACCAGACCCAGCCACCGCTGCGCCCCGAATTCCCGCAGCGCCGAGACGAAAGTGAGCTCGGATCCGGCGAGCACCGCCACCGCCGCACTCGCGCCCACGCACAGCGCGACGAATTCGATCCGGAACCATTCCCGCCGCGGCACCGCCCGCGCGGCCCGCTCGGCCTCGGTGCGCAGCGGCGGATTCAGCACCCACACCAGCACTCCAGCGAGAATGTGGGCCCACTGCGCGCAGAACAGCACCAGCGAGGTCGACCCGACCGCGGTCGCCGCGACGCCCACGACCGGGCCGACCATGAACGCCGCCTCCACCGACACCGACTCCAGCGCCAGCGCCGACTGCCGGGTCCGCTCCGAGGTGGCCGCGATCACCGCCTGCCGCACCACGGTGAAGATCGGAATATCGAAAAGCCCTGCGACAGCGGCGAGTACGAGCAACGGCACATAGCCGACGAACGGCCCCACCGACCAGCAGACGGCACCGATGACGATCGACGGCACGATCGTGCGCCGCAGCCCGAACCGATCCAGCAACCGCCCGCGCCAGGGCCCGCTCACCGCCGTGCAGAGGGTGACGACGGTACTCAGCAGCCCGGCCTGGGCATAGGAGCCGTGCAGCGTCTGCACCACATGAAGGGCCAGCATGACGGTGCCGGCGAAGAACGGGATCCGTACCAACGCTCCCAGCAGCAGCACATTACGCACCGCCGCGGTACTCAGGACCTCCCGATAGGACCGCATTCGTGTGAGCTTGGCACGGATACCCGTCTCGACGCCACGGATTTATCCCATGATCAGCGGCGCTCCGACCAGACCGCGATCGAGCAGGCTGCGGGCGGTCTCGACGAGGGTGTCGTCCATGGAACGCGGTGTCCAGCCGAATGTTTCGCGAGCCTTGGCATTGGTCAGCCGTCGTACCTTGCCCACATTGGCGGCGAGTTCACCCGATCCGGGGGCCATCTTGGCCGCGGCCTTGAACATCCACATCGGCATCTGCTTGGTCGGCACGCGGTCGCCGTCGGAGCCGAGCCGTTTGCGCAACATCGTCGCGACCTTGTCCAAGCCGATCGCGTCACCGCCCGAGGCGATGAAGCGCTGCCCCGCGGCGGCCGGATGGACCATGGCGCGCAGATGCAGATCGGCGACATCGCGCACATCGGCGACGGAGAACGACACCGGCACCACCGCCGGGGAGGTGCCGTCGATCAGCTTGAGCAGCAGCGAGATCGCGCTCGAATACCGCGGACCGAGGACGGGTCCGAAGATGCCCGCCGGATTCACCACGGTCAGCTCCAGATCGCCGCCCTCACGGTCGATGAAATCCCAGGCCGCCATTTCCGCGAGGGTCTTCGATCGGATGGTGGGCGGGGTCGTGGGGTCGTCGAGGTTGGTCCAATCCTCCTCGGTGAACGGCCGCTTGGTGTCCTTGTGGCCGTAGCCCACGGCACCGAAGGAGGAGGTGAAGACGACCCTGCGCACCCCGGCGTCGCGGGCCGCGCGCAGGACGCGGATCGTACCGTCGCGGGCCGGGATGATCACCTCGTCCGGATCCTGCGGCTGAACCCACGGCATGGGCGAGGCGGTATGCAGCACCCGGGTGCAGCCCGCGACCGCCTCCGCCCAGCCCGCGTCGGCGGTCAGATCGGCCGTCACCACCTCGAGCGCGGCGGCGTCCGACGCGCCCGCTTCGGCGAGTTGTTCCCGAATCCCTTCGGCCGCAGCCGCATTCCGTACCGTGGTTCGGACCCGATGGCCCTCGTTCAGGGCCTGGGCCAGGCATCGCGTGGCCAGAAAGCCCGTACCACCGGTCACCAGCACTGTTTCATCAGCCATACCATCGCCATCCGTTCGTTTCGGGGGTTACAGGTATTTCGAAAGCGCATTGCCGAGAGAGAACTCGGCGCAGTCTATAGGCGTGACGACGACAACCCTCGCCTACGGGTCCCATCCGGATCAGGTGGCCGACCTGTATCTACCCGAAAACGCGTCCGCCCCTTTGATTTTGCTGCTGCACGGCGGATTCTGGCGGCAGCGGGTCGGAAGGGAGTACGCGACGGGTGTCGCGCGGGCCCTCGTGGCGGGCGGCGCGGCGGTGGCCAATATCGAATATCGGCGTGCGGGCGGGGACGGCGGGTGGCCGCTGACCTTCACCGATGTCGCCGCGGCCCTCGACAGCCTGCCCGAGCTGGTCGAGACGGCCGCGCCGGGTCGGATCGATCGCACCCGCATCGTGGCCGTCGGACACTCCGCGGGCGGACATCTCGCCCTCTGGGCGATGTTGCGACATCGCCTGCCCAGCCGCAATTCCTGGTTTCGGGAGGAGTTGCCGCCGATCGCCGGAATCGTGGCCCTCGCCCCGGTCACCGATCTCGCCGAGGCGTATCGGCTCGGCAGCGGCGAGGACGCCGTGGCGGAATTCCTGGGCGGCGGGCCGGACCGATTCGGCGATCGCTATGCCGTCGCCGAGCCGATCACCCTCGGGCCCGTCCCGGTTCCGGTGATCGTCGTGCACGGCGAGCTCGATCAACGAGTGCCGGTGGAGATGTCACGCGACTACTGCGCGAAGACCGGGGCGGAATTGGTGGAATTGGCCGGGGTGGACCACTTTCAATTGATGGATCCCGATTCCCCGGCCTGGCCCGCGGTGCGCGCGGAGATCGATCGGGCTGTGCCGTGATCACGATCGGGCAGAACGGTCAGGAATCGAGAAGCGGACGTCATCGAACCGGGCTTAGCGTCGAGATCGACACCTTCGCCGCGTCCAGGAGAAACGATCATGTGCATGGCCCTCAATGCCGCTGCCGCACAATATCTTCGCGAACTCGTCCAACTGCGCGCGATTCGCGATCGGATCGATCGGGAGTACGCGCTGCCGCTGGATGTCGAGGCGCTGGCCCGCGACGCGCAGCTGTCCGGCGGACAGCTCGGGCATAGATTCGAACTCGCCTACGGCGTGTCGCCGTACTCGTATCTCATGGCCCGCCGCATCGAGCGGGCCGTGGAACTGCTGCGGTGCGGGGATCTCGAGGTCGACGAGGTGCGTGCGGCGATCGGCTGTTCGTCACAACGTAGCTTCGAGATTCGATTCACCGAGCTCGTCGGTGTATCGCCCGGTGTCTATCGAACCTGCCCACCACGGGCGGGAGAGTTGGGCCGCCAGGTACGCACCGGCCGCATTCAACAGCACATCGTCCACGGATGAGTGACGGCCGATCGCCAGCGCGAACTGCGCCGTCTCCGCCACGATCGAAGCACCCGCGCCGACCAGGAGCACGCGGTACGACCGGGTGAACCGGGACCACCGCACGGGCAACAGGAATCCGAGCGCGGCGAACACCAGCAGATTCCCGCCGAACTGCTCGAGCACCCGGCCGCCGCCGCACTGTTCGGCCAGATCACGCAGCGGCACGAGATTGCGCGAACGCCCACTTCCGCTGGGCGTGAGGATCATCCACAACCAGGGAGCGGTTCCCACCACCATCCCGACATCACACAGCGCGATCCGCCAGCCGTATCGTCTCGCGAACCACCATGCCGCCGATGCGGCCACCGGTATCGCGGCGATCGCGGTGAGGACCACCCCACCCCAGGCTTCCCACGTCCCGTCCACCCCGCCAGTCTGCCCCGAAACGCCTGTGCCTCAGCGCGTCGGCACAATTCGTCCACACAACCCACACCCGGGCTGCCGACGGTGCCGGAACGCCTAGCGGGACGGGTTGCAGAAGCCGCAGACTCCGCTGGCCGGGAGCTGGATGAAACATTCGTCGCACACCCGGGCGCGCACGGGTTCGGGCTTCGGTTCCGGACGGGCCGGAACCTGACCGCGGCGGGCGGCGACCTTCGGGGTGAGCGGCGGGACGCCCGCGGGGACATCGGTGCCGTGGGTGGCGTAGCACGCCCAGCGGGCGTAGGCGGCGTGCATTTCGATATCTTCGGGGATCGGCAGCGCCGCGAGTTCGAGGACGTATTTGTAGCTGTCGGTGACGGTGTGATTGGGCCGCACGCACAGCGACGTCAGCGGTGGCTCACCCGCGGAGTGGCAGCGGCGCGCGACCTTGCGTAGCACGGCGTCGACCCAGGTGCGGGTCGGCGCGCTCGTCCGCACCCCCGACATCTCCTGAACCTGTGCCGCCAACTCGTTGATGGTCACGAAATGCCCGTAATCCCTGGCGGTTTCGACAAGTACCTCATGCGCGGCCAATGCCCACGCCACGGTCGCGTCCCGAAAGGACACCACCGTCCCATCGCTGATATTCCAGGCCCCGGAAGTCATCGTTGCTGCCCCACTCATAGCCCGACCACGGTAGCGAATCGAGCACCCTGCGCGCCAATACGGTGTGGGTATCGTGTCGGCGCTCACGAGGGTTACGCGATCGCGATCCGCGTCATGCCGGATAGCTCCCCGGCTCGCTTCGGTCGAGGTTGCGTTCCGACGAAGATACGCGCATGAAGTGCTTGGAGCACAGCGATTTTCGGGCGGTTCATCGACGGCTGTTCCGCGCGGAATGCGATATCCGCTGGGCCGTAACGGTTCTCGCCGTCACGCGTCGTTCGGCGATTTGTGACATTCGTCTCATTCGAGCTCACCGGCGGCCCCGGGCGGAGTACGCACACAGTCCGGTTTCCCTCGCGGTCCTCCGGACATTCTTCGAACCACCCACCGCGGCAAAGGAATCGGTGGTGAAAGGACCGGGCACGCCAGTCGTGGCGAACCTCTACCACCGGCGGATACGGCGAAGGCCCGCCTCCCGGAAAGGGAAGCGGGCCTTCGTTACTCGACTTGTCAGCCGTGGGGTGGGCTTACTTCGCCCGCTCCAGGACCTCCACCAGCCGCCAGCGCTTGGTGGCGGACAGGGGGCGGGTCTCCATCAGCTGAACGCGGTCGCCGATGCCGGCGATCTCGTTCTCGTCGTGGGCCTTGACCTTCGAGGTGGTGCGAATGATCTTGCCGTAGAGCGGGTGCCGCACCCGGTCCTCGAGCTCCACCACGATGGTCTTGTTCATCTTGTCGGAGACGACGTAACCGATGCGCACCTTGCGGCGGTTACGCTCCTCCTGCTTGGCCGGCGTCTTGGCCGGGCCCTTGGCAGCATCACTCATGCCGCATCTCCCTTGTCCGCCGGGGCCGAGGCCAGACCGAGCTCGCGCTCGCGCATGACCGTGTAGATGCGCGCGATCTCGTGACGAACCACACGCAGGCGCCGGTTGTTCTGCAACTGGCCGGTCGCCATCTGGAAGCGCAGGTTGAACAGCTCTTCCTTCGATTCACGCAGGCGGGCGACGAGCTCTTCTTCGGTGAGCTCGCGCAGGTCTGCGGCCGGAGTTCCGGTAGCCATCAGAACTGCTCCTCCCTTGTCACGATCCTGCACTTCATCGGGAGCTTGTGCATCGCGCGGCGCAGGGCCTCACGAGCGGTCTCCTCGTTCGGGTAAGACATCTCGAACATCACCCGACCGGGCTTGACGTTCGCGACCCACCACTCCGGCGAACCCTTACCGGAACCCATGCGGGTTTCGGCCGGCTTCTTGGTGAGCGGGCGGTCCGGGTAGATGTTGATCCAGATCTTGCCGCCACGCTTGATGTGGCGAGTCATCGCGATACGCGCCGACTCGATCTGACGGTTGGTGACGTAGGCCGGCTCCAGAGCCTGGATGCCGTACTCGCCGAACGCCACCGAGGTGCCGCCCTTGGCCATGCCGGAACGGCCCGGGTGATGCTGCTTGCGGTACTTGACCTTGCGAGGCATCAGCATGGGTCAGCCCTCCTGCTTCTCTGCCGGAGCGTCGGCCACCGCAGTCGCGGCGCCCGAACGCCCGGCCTCAGTGCTGGTCGCCGTGGTGCCCTGGGCACCGGAACGGCGGGGGCGGCTCGGCCGCTCACGACGCTCGCGACGATCACCGGACGGGGCAGCGCTGGCGGTGACCTCACGCTTGCCACCGACGATGTCGCCCTTGTAGATCCAGACCTTCACGCCGATACGACCGAAGGTGGTCCTCGCCTCGTACAGGCCGTAGTCGATGTCGGCGCGCAGCGTGTGCAGCGGCACCCGACCCTCGCGGTAGAACTCCGAGCGCGACATTTCGGCGCCACCGAGGCGGCCCGAGCACTGCACGCGGATGCCCTTGACGTTCGGCGAACGCATGGCCGACTGGATGGCCTTGCGCATCGCACGACGGAACGCGACACGGTTGGACAGCTGCTCGGCGACGCCCTGGGCGACCAGCTGCGCATCCGACTCGGGGTTCTTGACCTCGAGGATGTTCAGCTGCACCTGCTTGCCGGTCAGCTTCTCCAGCTCGGCGCGGATCCGGTCGGCCTCGGCGCCACGACGGCCGATCACGATGCCCGGACGCGCGGTGTGGATATCCACCCGCACGCGGTCACGGGTGCGCTCGATCTCGACCTTCGAGATGCCGGCCCGCTCCATGCCCGTGGCCAGGAGCTTGCGGATCGCGACGTCTTCCTTGACGTACTCCTTGTACTGCTTGTCCGCGTACCAACGCGACTTCCAGTCGGTGGTGATACCGAGGCGGAAGCCATGGGGGTTGATCTTCTGTCCCATTTACTTAGCCCCTCCCTTCCGGCGGCTACGAGCCGGGGCGGCGCTGGCGACGCTCTCGACCTCGATGGTGATGTGGCTGGTGCGCTTGCGAATCCGGAACGCCCGGCCCTGCGCACGCGGCTGGAACCGCTTCAGGGTGGCGCCCTCGTCGACGTAGGCCGTCGAGATCACCAGGGTGTCCGGGTTCAGGCCGAAGTTGTTCTGCGCGTTGGCCGCCGCCGAGGCGACGACCTTGGCGACCGGCTCGCTCGCGGCCTGCGGCGCGAACTTCAGGATGTTCAGCGCGTCCTCGACCCGCTTGCCGCGGACCATGTCCACGACCCGGCGAGCCTTCATCGGCGTCACGCGAACGAACTTCGCGGTCGCACGCGCGGAGGTGATCTGAGTATCAGTGCTCATCGCCGCTTACTCTTCCGATCTTCCTTGACGTGGCTCTTGAACGTACGGGTGGGCGCAAACTCACCGAGCTTGTGGCCAACCATGTTCTCCGACACGAACACCGGCACGTGCTTGCGACCGTCGTGCACCGCGAAGGTGTGCCCGATGAAATCGGGGATGATGGTCGAACGACGCGACCAGGTCTTGATGACCTGCTTCGTGTTCTTCTCGTTTTGGACGTCCACCTTCTTGAGGAGGTGTTCGTCGACGAACGGGCCCTTCTTCAGGCTGCGTGGCATGTCTTAACCTCCTCCTTAACGCTTCTTGCCGCGGCGGCGGACGATGAGCTTGTCGCTCGGACGGTTGGGTTTACGAGTACGGCCCTCGGGCTGACCCCACGGCGAGACCGGGTGGCGACCACCGGAGGTCTTGCCCTCACCACCACCGTGCGGGTGGTCGACGGGGTTCATCACGACACCACGGACCGTGGGGCGGCGACCCTTCCAGCGCATACGGCCGGCCTTGCCCCAGTTGATGTTCGACTGCTCGGCGTTGCCGACCTCGCCGACGGTGGCGCGGCAGCGCACGTCGACGCGACGGATCTCGCCGGAGGGCATACGCAGGACGGCGTAGGAGCCTTCCTTACCCAGCAGCTGAATGCTCATGCCGGCGGCACGGGCCATCTTGGCGCCGCCGCCCGGACGCAGCTCCACCGCGTGGACGGTGGTACCGGTCGGGATCGAGCGCAGCGGCAGGTTGTTGCCGGGCTTGATGTCGGCCGCGGGGCCGGACTCGACGACCGTGCCCTGCTTGATGCCCTTGGGCGCGATGATGTAGCGCTTCTCGCCGTCCTTGAAGTGCAGCAGCGCGATATTCGCGGTCCGGTTGGGGTCGTACTCGATGTGCGCGACCTTGGCCGGGATGCCGTCCTTGTCCAGGCGACGGAAGTCGATGATGCGGTAGGCACGCTTGTGACCGCCACCGCGGTGACGAGTCGTGATGCGGCCGTGCGCGTTACGACCGCCGGACTTGCTCAGCGGGCGCAGCAGCGACTTCTCGGGGGTCGACCGGGTGATCTCGGCGAAGTCCGAGACGCTGGCGCCACGACGGCCCGGCGTAGTCGGCTTGTACTTACGGATAGCCATGAGTTCTTCTCTACTTTCTGGATTCCCCGCCGCTTACGCGACCGGGCCTCCGAAGATCTCGATGGGCTTGCTGTCGGCCGAGAGGGTCACGAGCGCGCGCTTGGTGTCCTTGCGCTTGCCGTAACCGAAGCGGGTCCGCTTGCGCTTGCCCTGACGGTTGGCGGTGTTGACGCTGGTCACCTTCACGCCGAAAACCTTCTCGACGGCGATCTTGATCTGCGTCTTGTTCGCGTCCGGGTGCACCACGAACGTGTAGGTGCCCTCCTCGATCAGTCCGTAGGACTTCTCCGAGATGACCGGCGCCAGCAGAATGTCGCGGGGGTCGGCGATCGTAGTCACTTGCTCTCCTCCTGTGCAGCCTCAGCGGGCCCGTGCACGAAGGCGTTCAGGGCCTCCACGCTGAACACGACGTCGTCGCTGTTCAGCACGTCGTACGTGTTGAGCTGGTCCGGCGCGATCGGGTGCACGTTCTGCAGGTTCGCGACACTCTTCCAGGCGGCGAGATCCTCGCGGCCCACCACGACCAGCAGCTTCTTGCGGTCGGTGAGCTCGGCCAGGAAGGTCTTCGCCGACTTGGTCGAGGGAGTCTGTCCCGCAACCAGTTCCGTGATCACGTGGATACGCTCGTTGCGCGCGCGGTCCGACAGGGCGCCACGCAGTGCGGCGGCCTTCATCTTCTTCGGCAGGCGCTGCGAGTAGTCGCGCGGCTTCGGACCGTGCACGGTGCCACCACCGGCGAACTGCGGTGCGCGGGTCGAACCCTGACGGGCGCGACCGGTGCCCTTCTGGCGGTACGGCTTCTTGCCGCCGCCGGAGACCTCACCGCGGGTCTTGGTGGAGTGCGTGCCCTGGCGAGCCGCGGCCTGCTGGGCCACGACGACCTGGTGCATCAGCGCGATATTGGCGGTCACGTCGAAGATCTCCGCGGGGAGTTCGACGGTGCCGTTGGTCTTGCCGCCCGGCTCTTTGACCGGAAGCGTCAGGTTGGTCTTGGTCTCGGTGCTCATGCCCGGGCACCACCCTTCACTGCACTCTTGACGATCACGATGCCGCCCTTGCGACCCGGGATCGCGCCCTTGATCAGCAGCAGACCGTTCTCGGCGTCCACCTTGTGGACCGAGAGGTTCTGCGTGGTGACGCGGTCGTTACCCATCCGGCCGGACATGCGCATGCCCTTGAACACGCGACCCGGGGTGGAGCAACCACCGATCGAACCCGGACGGCGGTGCACGGCCTGCGCACCGTGCGAGGCGCCCTGGCCACGGAAGCCGTGGCGCTTCATGGTGCCCGCGAAGCCCTTGCCCTTGGAGGTGCCGGTGACGTCGACGTAGGCGCCCTCTTCGAACACATCGGCGCTGATCTCCTGGCCGACCTCGAACTGCGAGGCGTCGGCGACGCGGATCTCCACGACGTGGCGACGAGGGGTGACGCCCGCCTTGGCGAACTGTCCGGAGACCGGCTTGGTCACCTTGCGGGGGTCGATCGCGCCGAAGGCGACCTGGACGGCGGAGTAGCCGTCGCGCTCGACCGTGCGGATCTGGGTCACGACGTTCGGGCCCGCCTTGACGACGGTCACGGGAACGACGCGGTTCTTGTCGTCGAAGACCTGGGTCATGCCGAGCTTGGTGCCCAGGATGCCCGCGGCCGGACGGCTCTTGTTGTCAGTCATATTCGAAGTCCCCGTCACTGAATGTTGACGTCGACACTGGCCGGCAGGTCGATGCGCATGAGGGCATCAACCGTCTTCGGCGTCGGGTCGAGGATGTCGATCAGCCGCTTGTGGGTGCGCATCTCGAAGTGTTCGCGCGAGTCCTTGTACTTGTGCGGCGAACGGATGACGCAGTACACGTTCTTCTCGGTCGGCAACGGCACGGGCCCGACGACACGGGCACCGGTGCGGGTCACCGTCTCGACGATCTTGCGCGCAGACGCGTCGATCGCCTCATGGTCGTAGGCCTTGAGCCTGATGCGGATCTTCTGTCCCGCCACGCTGAGTGTCCTTTTCTCCGCTTTCGTCGTGTTCCGGGAGTCGCCTCCCGAAGCACCCTCATTTGCATGCCCGAACCCGAAGAAGTCACAGCAGACGCAATCCGTCTCAAACCAACGACCGGGGAAACATGGACCCGATCCATCGCCGCTGTTCATCTGTCATGGTTCTTCCGGTCCACGCGGTCGGGCGTGTCGCGCCGCCGCTCATTCTTCGGCCTCGGAATAACTTCCATTGGCCTCGGAACGGTGTCCCGGACGTACCCGCGCCGGACTCGACGGGATACAAAGTGGGTACTGCTCGCCCGCTCCGATCAGGTCGTATATCCAATGGACAGACGCCACCCGGTGCAGGCAACCCGAACAGTATGCCCGACGGGCTCCTACGACTTCAAATCGGGGTCCGTGTGACCCTCGCCAAAAGCGGGCGAGGACAAAGATGACGTGGGAGAGGCAGGCTCAGACGCGCAGTTCCGCGCGCCCCGGCCGGGTCTTTCGCCACACTACCGCGACGAACACGATCAACCCCGCGAGCGGCAGCAGCCCGATGGTCCAACTCAACGGCAGCGGCGGCCCCGGCTGATCCAGTACCCGCACTCCGGCCAGTGTCCCCTCGCCGTGCCCCTGCGGCCCGTCGATGGCGAAGCCGAAACTGTAGTCGCCCGGATTGTCGTAGGCCTTCACATCCAGGCCCCACGAATCGAGTTTGCGCGGGTGCCGGACGAGCGGATTGGTCCGCTCGCCGCGGAATACGCCCGGGCCCTTCACGGTCAGCTCACCCGTTTTACCGGCGATGCCACCCTCGGGCATGAAGACGAAATCCAGCGAGCGCATGGCCCGAATCGGCCAGGTGGAGAAGCCGACGGTCACGGTGTAGGGCCCGGCTTGCACGCGTTCGGTGTGCACGATGTCCACGGGGGCATAGGCCGCGGCCGGACCCGCGGTGAGCAGCGACACCGCGGCCACGGCCGCGACGGCGAGAACGATTCGGCGCAACATCAGCGAATCTCCTTGGCGGGGGCGAGGGTACGCAGCATGACGGCGAAACGGGCGGCGAGCAATCCCGCGAGCAGGCCGAGCGGAATACCGATCAGGGCGAGGGTGACGAGTCCGGTGATATCGATCCGGCCGCCGCCGACCAGGGCGAACTGCACCGGCATGCTCGCGGCCACCAGCAGGCCGACGACCGCGCCGAGCAGCGGCAGCACCTTGCGGACATCGCGCTCGCGCGAGCGCGCCCACCAGAACACCGCCTCGACGACGAGCGCGCCCACGCCCAGGAACATCGGCATCAGACTCGGGAAACCCGGGACGATCCCGTCGAGCCCGTCCCGCAGCGGCAGTCCGGTCGCCGCGGCGTATGCCTCCGCGGCCCACGGCGAGAACCACCACAGCGCGGCCTGCAACGCACCGACCGCGGCCGCGACCGCGATCGCCGCGCCCGGTCGGGCGAGCACGAGGGCCCCGATGATCAACAACATCGACGAGCAGAGCGCCACTCCGCACAGCATCGGCGGTACGGGCAGCTGCAGCTTCTGCAGCGCCACGAACGGAATCGGCATATGCGAGACCAGCACCGCGAGCGCGGCGAGCAAGCCGAGCCGACCCCATATTTCGTCACGATGCGCGGCGAAGACGATGACGCCGCCGATCATCGTGATGGTCATCGATAGGAACAGCGCCACATGCGAGGGCGTGTAGAGCACCGCGTCGAAGCCGTAGATCGAATGCCATTCCAGATCCAGCAGGCCGTAGAGCAGGAACAGCGCCGCGCCCGCGCCGGAGACCATATAGCCCAGCGGCACGGTCAGCGCGCCCCCGAACACCCGGACGGGAGCGCCGCCGCCGCGCGGTATCGGCCGTCCCGCGCGCTGGGCCGCGGTGGCCGCGATCACCATGGCAAGGCTCGCGAATCCGGCTATCGCGCTGCCGGAGTAGAGGAACAGATGCGGCAGCGTGAAGAAGGTGTCCGGGCCGACCTCGTCGTGCCACTGGATGTCCCAGCTCACCCCGACCGTGGTGACGACGGTGCCGAGCAGGACTACAAGGGCGCCGAGGCGATCGACGGTGCCCGTGGTCTCGGCCACGGCGAGCGGTGCGGGTGACGTGATGGTGCTCATGGCGTGTCTTCCTTCCTGATGCGCGCAGCGGGATTCATCCGGATATCCACAGCGGCAGGCCGATTCGGTCGTCGTCACCATCGGCCGGGCTCAGCGTCAGCCGCAGCTCCCAGGGCCCGGTCGACATGAACGACACCGCCGGGACGTGAAACCGCCCGGGGCGCACGGGTTTCGCCATCACCACCGGTGCGGCGTAACCCATGCGCGGATCGATCACCTGCAGATGCACCATGGTGTCGACCACGCGGCCGTCGTGATCGGTGAGGTCGATGTCCAGCGCGCTGTCGCCCAGGCGGGGATGGGCGACGGTCACCGTCACCAGATGCCGGGCGGTGCCCGAGCGCAACGTCAGCGAGCCGGGTGGACTGGGCCACAGCAGCCAGAGAATGCCCGCGAGGACGAGGATCACCACGGCGGCGAGGGCGGCGACGCGCATCGAGGTACAGCGTGCGGCGTCGGTGGTCATCGCGGAACCTCCAGCACGATCGGCACGGTGAGCACGGTGTAGTTCCGCTCCGCCTGGATCCATACGCGGTAGCGGCCGGGCTCGGGAAAGGTGTAGGTGAACGGCACATCCGGGCCGTAGGCGGCGACGGTCTCATCGGGTGCGCTGTCGCCGTTGACCGGCGGCATCAACATGGCCCCGCCGGAGGCGTGTCCGGCCATGCCGGGCATATCGTGCATGCCCGCCATATCGTGGCCACCGGGCATCGGCGCGGCCCCGCCCATCGAGTGCGCGTGGCCCCAGACTGGCGAATCCTGGACCGCCGCACCGATATCGGCGTCGCCACCGATCGGCCCGGCGACGATCATGTGACCGACCATGCCGAGCCACGGTTGCAGTTCGGCGTGGTCGCCGAAGCGGGCGGACAGCGTGATCGGCGACCCGGCGTGCCCCGATGTCGCGGTGACGGTGATCGGGACGTCGCCGACGACGGTCGAGCCCATCGTCGTATTCGCGCCCAGCCGAACGGGATTCACCGTCGCCCCGGCGGGACCGCCACCGACCGTGAAACCGGTTGCCGCGCGCACCGATTGCACACCGCCCCCGCGCCGGGCCAGTTCGGCCGACAATGCGTAGCGGCCGGGCGTCGACGGTGTCAGATGCGCCTCGTAGCGACCGGGTGCGACGCGCACGGGGTGCAGATGCCGCAGTTCCCCGCCCGGTCCGACGACCAGCAGATGCATCAGGGCGCTGTCGTGGATCGTCAGATCGTCCACGGCCGCACCGGTGGCGGCGTCGACGACGTCCAGGCGCAGCTCACCCGGCCGTCCCGCGATCAACGGCTCACCACCGACGCGCAGCATGACCGGCGGGCGCGAATAATCCGCCTGCTGCGGCTGCCCGAGATCGTAGGGATCGGTGAGATTCGCGACGCTCGGATCGAGTTGTGCGCCCGGCTGCGGCGGCATGGGTAGGGTCGAGGACAGCAGCGCCGCGGTGATCGCCACCGCGACCCCGGCCACCATGCCGCCCGCGGGGATCAGCGCCCAGGCCGTGCGGCGGGCCCGGACCGCGACCAGCACCGAAATCGGCAGCAGCACACCGGCGATCAGGAATCCCCCGTAGACCAGCCGCTCCGGCGGCGAGGTGACCTGCGCGGGCACCGCGAACGGAATGCGCGCGACACGGGAGCCGTCATCGATCGTGAGCTCCCACGGTCCCGGGCGGTCGACGGTGAGATCGGTGGAGTACATACCCGTCGCGGCGGCGAGTTCGATCGCACCGCGCGCGGACGGCACACCCGGATCGGGCCGATTCTTCGCGGCGCCGAACGGTATCGCCGCCACCGCGAGCCGGCCGGCCGGAGTGCCCGCATGGGTGACGACGTCGACGCGCAACGGCCCGGGCAGCGAGGTGATCCGGCGCAGTACGACGGTGAGTTCGCGGTCCCCGAGCGTCTGGGCCACCGACACGTCACCGCCGAAGGACGGCGAATCGGCCACGGCCACCGGGGTTCCCACGACGAGTACGACGAGACCGGCGGCGAAGACGAGGCCGCGTCGGACGATTCGTCTGGCAGCGGTCACGGCCTCATCGTAGGAACCGACCCGACCGCCGGACATCACACCGCGAGGTGATTCCGACTCCCCCGCGAGAGTGACTGCCGCTCGCGGGGATTCGGGGTTTCCCTCTAGTGGGTCAGCCCAGACCCTGCACGACGATGGCGTTGTGACCCTGGTACATGGCCGGATTCACCACGGCGAAGCCGATCTGGCCGTGCGGGGCGCGGGCGGCCTCGGTGAACACCGCGGGCAGATCGGCATAGACGTAGTAATCGTCCTGCGGCAGCTGGGATGCGGGATCCATCCAGTACTGGGTGTGCGGGAAGACCTGTTTCAGCACGGCGGGAATCGGGCTGTTCGCGACCGCGACGGTCTCGTTGTGGTCGAGGCCGACACCCACGATGATCCCGCTGGGATCGTTGATGACCGGTTTGAAGGCCGCGGCCGGGCCCGCGGTGACGGTCGCGGCGATCGCCCCGCCGACCACAGCGGTCCCGAGCGTCGCGACGACAGTACGGATACGCATGAGAATTCGAGCTCCAAAAACGCCGACTGATCGGCGTCGGCCCCCCGGCGACGCCCCCTCGGCGTGCGCGCTCAACGTAGCAGAACAAAGCGCCCGCCACCGCCCGAATTGCCGGAAGATCGCGCCGGAACTTACTCCGAAGTAAGATACGCTCATGACGAAAGATACGAGCACCTTCCGCGGCTGGAAGAAGCTGCCCGACAACCGGCTGGGCCACACGCTGTTCTCGCTGGGGATGGTCGCCCGGGTGCCCTATTTCGGCACCGTGCTGCCGACCGTCGTGCGACTCGAGCCCGGGCTGTGCGAGGTGACCGCCCCGAAGTGGTTCGGCATCCACAATCATCTGGGCACCTTCCACGCCATCGCGGCGTGCAATCTGGCCGAGGTGGCCATGGGAATGCTCAGCGAGGCAACGGTTCCCACCACCCACCGCTGGATCCCCAAGGCGATGAACGTGCAGTACCTGACCAAGGCCGACACCGGTCTGCGCGCGATCGCGGAACTGGCCGAGGTGCCGGATTTCGACCAGATCACCGAAGGCCGGGATCTGGTCGTTCCGGTGGCGATCTACGACAAGACCGGCCGCGAGGTGGTCCACGCGGACATCACCACCTGGGTGACGCCCAAGTAGCGATCCGCCTCAGCAGGCCGGGAAGGGCGTACCGGCCAGCGCCGCGGCGACCAGGGCCGTGGTGTGCGGATCCACCAGCAGATGACCGTGGTCGACGGTGTGGGCGGCACAGCCGTCCTGCACCCACACATTGCGGTCCGCGCCGAGCGGCACGGCCAGCAGGGCGGTGTCGGGCGGGGTGATCACCTCGTCGTCATGGCTGGCGATGGCGGTGAAGCGCACTCCCGGCACGGTCTCGACCGGCCAGTTGAGCTGCATCAGCACCGCCGAGCCCATGGTCTGCTGCACGCCCGCGTTGCCGAACACCTGCGCCGCGATATGCGGTCCGTCCATACCCAGCGAGGCCAGGTCCGGATACTTCGCGGGCAGTTCGGCGAAATCCGAACCGCGATAGGGGGTGCCGAGGGTCACCACGGTGTCGGCCTCGGCCGGATGCGCCTTCAGGAACGCCCGGACGATCGTGCCGCCGGTCGAATGCCCCACCAGCGCAACGCGTTCCGCACCTGTCGCGGCGCGCACGGTGGCCACGAAACCGGCCAGTTCCGCGGCCGAGGTGGCGATATCGGCGACGCCGTAGAGCGTGCGGCCCGACAGTGCCGCGCCGATCGGACCCAGACCCGGCCAGGCCGCATTCGGGGTCGCGCTGGCGCTGGTCGTCAGCACCGCCGCGCGGCCGAGATTGGCGGCGAAGACGCAGTATCCCTGTTTGCGCAGGGCGGGCGCGAGCGTGGTCCAGCTGTTCACCGCGTCGGTGGCCGAACCATGAACCAGCACAACGGGGTTCGGCTTATCCGGCGCGGGACGGCAGGAGAGGTCGTTGGCGCCCGGCACCTCCGGGAGCTCCAGGGGCTCGGCCGCGGCCGGAACCAGCGCGATCATCGCCGCGACCAGGATCGACAACGCCGCGGCAAGTCGCCGCACGATGCGACGCATCCCTACACCCCCAGTCCGGCCGCCAGCACGGGCCAGGAATCCTTCAGATCGTCCTCCCAGTAACCCCAGGAATGGGTGCCGGTGGGACGGAAGTTGTAGGTGGCCGGGATGCCCAGGCCGTCGAGCCGCTTCTGCATATTGCGGGCGCAGAAATCGGTGCCGGCCTCGATGATGCCGCCGAGCACGAGCTGATTGGCGTACCCCCAAGGGCCCTGCAGCGAGTACTTGCCGTTGTAGACGTCGTAGCCGCCGGGCAGCCCGCTGCCGTTGGAGATGTAGATCGCCTTACCGCGCAACCCCTCGGCCTGAACATAGGGGTCGTTGCGGACCCAATTCGGATCGCCGGGCGGACCCCACATGTTCTGTACATTCGCCAGACCCCACTCCTCGACGGTGAGCCGGACGAATTCGTGGCCGACGGGATCGCTGGTCTGCGCACAGCCGCTGTAGGAGGCGACGGCCTGATACAGCTCCGGCGAGGTGGCGGCCAGTGCGAGGGTGGTGGTGCCCGACATGGAATAACCCACGATGCCGTTGCGGCCGTTGGCGTTCAGATATTGATTCACCAGCGGTGGCAATTCCTGGGTCAGGAAGGTGCGCCATTTGTTGCGGCCCAGCCGCGGATCGTCGCGCTCCCAATCGGCGTAATAACTGAACATGCCGCCGATGGGTGTGACGACATTCACGTTCTTATCGGAAAGGAATTGCCAGGCATCGGTTTTCGACGCCCAGGTCGCGCCGTCCACGCCGCCGCCCGCGCCGAGCAGCATGTACAGCACCGGACGCGGTGCGCTCTGATCGGCGGCCCGCTGCACCTCCACCGGAATATCCGCCGCCATGGCCGCGGAATGCACGGTCAATGTCTGATGCCTCGCGTCATCGGTTTTCACCGCGAGGATCGCGGAATCATCCGATTGGGCATCCGCGACCGGTATGACCAGCACACTCGCGGCCGCGACGACCGCGGCCATTGTTCCCATCCAGGCGGCCCAGCGCCGCCTACGCCCACAGCGAGCGTCGTTCATATCTACTCTCCAGGGCGTACCCACACTCGCACGGAACACCCCTCGGCGTCCGGAATCAGGTTATGAACGCGCCCAACGGATTTCACGACGGAATTTGCTGGGACAAGATTTTTCGGGGCGTAACACGAGGCGGTACAAACACGATCAGAAGGTCTTGATTGAATGTCACGCATGACAGGTCGGCGGGTCCGGGTGGATATCTGTGTGGTGGGGCTCGGGCCCACGGGTCGGGCCTTGGCGCATCGCGCGGCGCGGGCGGGGTTCGAGGTGGCGGTGGTGGATCCGCGACCCGAGCGCCCGTGGGTACCCACCTATTCCTGCTGGGTCGACGAATTGCCGCGGTGGCTGCCGCAGTCGGCGATCGCGGCTCGGATCGAGGCGCCCACGGTGTGGACCGGGGCCGAGCACCGGATCAGGCGGCCGTACTGTGTCCTGTCCAAAGCCGGTCTGCGCGAGGCGCTGCCGCTCGACGACGCGACCGTGCTGACCGGGCGGGCCACCGCGGTCGGGGCGCATCGGGTGGAGTTGAACGACGATACGGTCGTCACCGCCGATACCGTCTTCGACACCCGCGGGCTGCCCGTCCCCGGCGCGCGCCGCACCGCGAGCGCGCACGGCATCTTCGTCGATGCCGAGCGGGCCGCGCCCATGATCGGCGAGGGCGAGGGGCTGCTGCTGGATTGGCGCAACGAGAACGGCGCGGGGCCCGGCGAACCGCCGTCGTTCCTGTACGCGGTGCCGCTGGGCGACGGCACGGTGATCTTCGAGGAGACCAGCCTCGGCCTGCGCGGCGGGATGCCGCAGCGCGAACTGCGCCGCCGCACGCTGAACCGGCTCGCCGCGCACGGCATTCGGCTCACCGGCGACGAGCCGACCGAAGCCGCGCACTATCCGCTGGATCAACCGCCGCCGCGGCCGGGCACATCGATGGCCGTCCCCTTCGGCTCGCGCGGCGGAATGATGCATCCGTGCACCGGCTACAGCGTGGCCGATTCGCTGGCCCTGGTCGACACCGCGATCGAGGCGGTGCGCGCGGGTAAGGATCCGATCCGGCTGCTGTGGCCCCCGCGGGCGCGGCTGGTGTATTGGATGCGCGAGCGTGGGCTGTATGGACTGGGCAGGCTCACCACCGCGCAGTCGACGGCGATGTTCGACGCGTTCTTCACCGCCTCCCCCCGCCAGCAACGCGCGCTGCTGTCCGCGCACGACGATTACGCGGCGCTCGGGGCTGTGCTGTTCATGACGGTCGCGCGCACCTGGCCGTTCCGCTGGCGGTTCGATCTGGTGGGTTGGGCCAATCGCAATCGCTGGGTGGGTTACGAATACGCGCCCTCAGACCCAGTTCTCGATCCAATACTTCCAGACGATCGGGGCATAGGCGGCTAGCGGCGGCACGCTGATATCGGTGCCGGTCAGGGCCGTGGTGGTATTGCGGCAGTCGAACCAGCAGCCGAATTCGCTGTGCTCCAGCACATCTCGCGGCACACCCAGCCGCGGCAGCACCCAGCTCACCCCGGGCACCCGCATGAGCACGTCCAGCGACTCCTTGGGCATGACCTCCAGCAGATGCGGCGCCCCGGCCTGATCGGCGAACAGGTTGAGCACATCGGCCGCGGTCTGGCGGCGCGGATCGACCAGATGGTAGGTGGTGGCGCCGGTATCGGGCAGATGGGCGATGTGATCCAGGGCGCGGGTCACGAAATCGACCGGGACCATATTGGTTTCGCCGAGTTTGGGCACCACCAGCGGTAACAGCCGGGGCAGCTGGGCGGCCATGCGCAGCAGCCGGAAGAAGTAGTACGGGCCGGTGATGCGATCGATCTCGCCGGTGCGGGAGTGGCCGATCACGATGGAGGGCCGATAGATTCGCCACGGCACCCGAGTCTGATCGCGAATCACTCGCTCGGCCTCGAAGGAGGCGCGCTGATAGGGCGTGAGCAACACCTGGCCCACGTCGAACATGTCCTCGGTGTAGAGCCCCTCGGCCGAACCCGCCACCTCGACGGTCGAAACATGGTGCAGCGCACCCGCTTCCAGCCGCTCCGCGATCTCGACCAGATTGCGGGTAGCGCTGCCCGGCGCGCCCGCGTCATAACCGGCCGCCAGATGGAAGATGTGCTCGATCGAACCGCGGTGGCGGACAAGCCAATCCGGATCGATCTCGAGTCCGGGCGCCTCGAGATCGCCCCGCACCGCCCGCACCCGATCCCCGCCGGCCCATTCGCGCGCGCACCGATCGAACCGATAGGCCGAGTCGGCCCCGGGGCGCACCAGAACGTGCACCTCGTCGCTACGCTTCAGCAACTCGGGGATGAGGAAGCGCCCGATCCACCCGGTTGCCCCGGTCACCAGGTAAGCCATAGCAACAGCCTATCGCCTGGCGAGCCAGCAAGATCAGTGGGATGGTTGCGCGGGGTACTGCTGGTCGAGCCATTCGGCGAAGGTCGGACCCGCGATGATCGTGTCCGGACCCGCCAGCAGGGCGTCACCGGCTTGCGTCTCGTGATCGGGATCGGCGGTGTCGACGATCTCCTCGACATGGGCCGGTCCGCCGCGACGGGCGATCAGCGCGGCGGCCGCGTCGACCAGGTTCAGCGCCTGCGGGCCCGCCACTTCCGTTCGCGCGGGGGCGGTTTCGGCGGTGGCGAGATCGGCGAGCCGCTCGGCGACCGTGGCGGCGGCCACCAGTTGGGTGCGCACCTTGGGGATGTAGGCGGTATCGCCCCGGGTGGTCCAGTCGATCATCATTCCGGCGAACTCGTGGAACTGGGCCGCGCGCAGGATGCGGACCGGCAGCGGACCTTCGAGGTAGGCGCGCTCGTGGGCGAGCTTGCCCGCGTAGTGCCCGCCGCTGAAACGGTCGATGCCGATGATCGAGACCAGCACGATATGCCGCACACCCGCCGCGGCCGCCTCGCGCTGCACATTGTGGGCCACCGTGCCGAAAAACTCGGTGACGGCGGCGGTTTCGGTGGTGGCCGCATTCGCCGCGTCGACCACCACGTCGACCCCGCGCAGCGCCGCGGCCAGACCCTCGCCGGAATGCACGTCGACCCCACCGCCGCGGGTGATCGGAACCACCTCGTGACCCCGATCTTTCAGCACCTCGGCCACCGCTCCGCCGATTCGCCCACTCGCTCCGATGACCGCGATTCGCATTGTCGTACTCCTGTTCCACTCGGTTCGTCAGGGTGACGACGCAGCGCGGGCGAGTGTGACATCGCCTAGCCGAAGACCGCTTTGCGCTTGCCCAGCATGGCCGTGACGCCCTCGAGGTAGTCCGGTGAGGCCAAAAGCTCTGTCTGACCCTCCTTTTCGGCGGCCAGGGCGGGGTCGAGGGCGGGCAGGGTGGCCTGGTTGAGGGCGCGTTTGGTGAGTTCGAGGGCTCGGCGCGGGCCGGTGCTCAGCCTGGCGAGCACCGCCTCGACCCGCTCGTCGAGCGCGTCGGCGGGCAGGGTGGCGGTGAGCACGCCGCGGCG
>NZ_BDBS01000038.1 GCF_001613105.1 Nocardia pseudobrasiliensis NBRC 108224
GTAGCCCAGGCGGTCGGCGACCTGTTCGACGGTCAGACCCGCGATCAGCAGTTCCTCGGCGAGCATGCCGATGGTCTCATTGGCGAGTTCGCGGAAGGTGGTGCCCTCGTCGGACAGTCGACGGCGCAGGGTGCGCACGCCGAGGCCGTGCGCGGATCTCGGCATTCGGATCGAGCAGTTGCTCCTCGCGAATACCGGTGTGCCGCAAGACATCCGGTATCACCAGGTCGCGTCCGGCCGCGTACTGCACCAGCAGGGCGGCGCTGGTGATGGATCGCAGGTCCACCCTGGGAATCGTCCCAGATCAGCGCGGGTCCGTCGGTGGTACCGGGCGGTAGCTTCACAGCAGCATCCCGGAGTCGGGATCGAACAGCAGCGTGCGGCCGGGCTCGGGAACCGCGGTGAGTTCGTCGCCGATACGGGGCTGATTCGCCTCGGGGACGGTCACGCCGAGATGGATGCCCTCGGCGCAGTCCAGTACGACCAGGGCTGTGACGCCGAGGTTTTCCACCACCGACACCCGGCCGCGAATGCCGTCCGGCGGTTCGCCGGGCCGCAGGCTCAGATACTCCGGACGGATTCCGACGGTGACCGCACTGCCCTCGGCCCGCTCGAGTGTCACCGGCAGGGTCGCGCCCGCGGCGGCCACGCCGCCCGCGACCACGCGGCCGGGAAACTGGTTCATGGGCGTGGATCCGATGAAATTCGCGACGAAGGTGTCGGCCGGGCGCTGGAAGACCGCGCGAGGCGTGCCGATCTGCCGGATGCGTCCGGCGTCCAGTACGGCGATGCGATCGGCGACCGCGAGCGCCTCGGCCTGATCATGGGTCACGAAGACCGTGGTCACCGCGAGTTCGCGCTGCAGGCGTTTGAGGAAGGTCCGTGTCTCCAAACGCAATCGGGCGTCCAGATTCGACAGCGGCTCGTCGAGCAGCAAAACATCCGCGCCCATGGCGATCGCCCGGGCCAGTGCGACCCGCTGCTGCTGGCCGCCGGACAGCTGGGCGGGACGGCGTTCGAGCAACCCGGCCAGGCCGAGTTCGGCGCCGGTTTCCGCCGCCACCGAGCGACGCCGCGCGCGGGGAGCGTGGCGCACGCGCAGCGGATAGCCGATGTTCTCGGCGACGGTCATATGCGGGAACAGCGCGTAATCCTGGAACACCATGGCGAGATTGCGCCGCGCCGGTTCGACGGTCGTCACATCCCGATCGCCCACGAGCACACTGCCGCCCTCGGCGCGCTCGAGACCGGCGAGGGTGCGCAGCAGGGTGGTCTTACCGCAGCCGGACGGACCGAGCAGGGCGAAGAACTCACCGTCGGCGATCGTCAGCGAGAGCTCGTCCACCGCGCGGACCCCGTTCGGGTACACCACCGACAGGCCGTGAATGTCGATGCCAGCCATCAGCCCTTGATACCTCCGTGGAAGCGGAATCCGTAGCGCCGGTTCACCAGCAGGAACAGCACTACCACGGGAATCGAGTACAGCAGCGAGAACATCGGCAGCGCACGCAGATCCGCGGCCCCGCCCTCGTTCTGCATGGTGTGGACGATCACCGCGGCCGGTTGTCTGCCGGTGTCCTGCAGCAGCAGGAACGGCAGCAGGAAGTTGCCCCAGGCGTTGACGAACGACCACACCAGGATCGTGGCCAGTCCTGGTCGGGCGATCGGCAGCACGACCTGGCCGAGCACTTGCCGCGCCGAGGCGCCGAAGACCCGGGCGGATTCCTCGTAGGACGAGGGGATCGAGTCGATGAAATCCTTGAGCATGAAGATCGCCGCGGGCAGCAGTCCGCCCGACAGCACGACAGCGGTGCCCAACCGCGAATTGATCAGTCCCAGTTGGTACATCATGAGAAAGATCGGCACCATCGCCGCGGTCCCGGTGACCACGCTCGACAGCAACAGCAGCACATACAGCACCGCCCCGCGTCCCGGAATCCGCACGCGCGCCAGCACGTACGCCGCCAGCGCCGCCAGCGCCACGGTGATCGCGGTGCTCACCCCGCACAGGATCAGCGAATTCGCCAGCGAGGGCAGCACATTCGGATTACGCAGGGTGGCGGTGAGATTGGCGGTCGTCCAGTGCGGCCAGCGCACCGTCAGTCCCGGATCACGATCGAACGGCGCGGACGCCAGCCACAACAGCGGCAGCGCGAAGAACACCATGACCACCGCGATCAGCGTGTAGAAACCGATCCGGCCGAGCACCCACCGCGGCGTCATGTCCGCCTCCTGAGCAGTCGCAGATACAGCACGGCGATCACCAGGTTGACCGCCAGCAGAATCGCCGAAACCGCGGCGGCGTAACCGAGTTGGTCGCCGACCAGCGCCTGGTCGTAGATGAAGACCGGCAGTACCTCCGAGGCGTGGTTGGGGCCACCGGCGGTGAGCAGATACGGCGTGAAGTCGTTGGCGGTCCACAGCGTGATCAGCAGCGTATTGGTCAGCACCTGGCCCCGGATATGCGGGAAGACAACATCTCCGAGCAGTCGCCATCCCCGAGCGCCGCACAGTCGCGCCATCTCCAACTGCGCGGGCGGCACCGTGGCCAGCGCGGAGCTGTAGAGCATCATCGAGAACGCCGTACCCCGCCAGGTGTTGAAGACGATCAGCGCGAGCATCGGAAAGCGGATCAGCCACGCCGTGGAGTGATTGCCCAGCAGGGCGTTCAGCGTGCCGGACTTCTGATCCAGCAGCGCGAACCAGAGGAACGCCACCACGGTGCTCGGCAGAATCCAGGCCAGCAGCACCAGCCCGTGTGTTCCGGTGCGCACCGCCTTCGGCGCCCGCGGCAGCGCCCACGCAAGTCCGAAGCCGAGCAGGTTCTGCCCGATCACGGCCGAGCCCGCCACATAGATCACGGTGAGCAGGAGCGCGTTGCGGAAGTCCGGATCGCCCAGCGCCTTGGTGACATTGCCGAATCCGACGGTGTTCGGATGCACCGAATTCGGCCCGGCGAGTTCGTAATTCGTCGCGCCGATGTACAGCGTCCACAGCGCCGGGAAGATCAGGAAGATCCCGATCACCAGTACGGCGGGCGCGAGCATGGCCAGCGCCCGCCGCGCGCCGAGTCCGGCGGAATCTCGTGCCTCAGTTGTCGACAACGTTATCCCTGCCCACGAGGTCGGCCAGTTTGCGCGAATAGGCCGCCGCCGCGGCGTCGGGCGTGCGACCGCCGATCACATCGGCGGTCGCCTGCTGGATCAGCGCGGAGACCCGGGTGTAGGCGCCCTCGGAGGGCCGGAAGTAGGTGTGCGGCAGGGCATTGGCGGCGATGTAGTTCATCAGCGGCTCCCGGGCCAGCAGCGCGTTGTTGACGTCGGTGCGCGGCATGATCTGTGACGAGCCGAGATAGTCGCGCTCGTAGGCTTCCATCGCCGGGGCCGAACTCATGAAGGTGAGCAGCGACCACGCCTGCTGCGGATAGGCGGTATTCGGATTGATCAGCCACACGGCCCCGCCGGAGAAGGTGAGATGGTCCACCCCGTTCACCCCCGCGCCGGGGCGCATCGCGGGAATCAGCGCGTAGCCGACGGCGCTGTCGCGGTTGGGCATCGGGTCGGCGCCGACCGTCGGCGACAGGATCGAGCGCCACATGTAGTCGCTCTCGGGATAGATGCCGATCCGCCCGGCGGCGAATTCGGCGAAGGACCGATCCCGTCCCTGGGCCTCGAGGTCGAAATTCGGATCGGTCAGGCGTCGGGTGAAGATCTGCTGATAGAAACCCAGCGCGGCGCGCATGGCCGCGGTATCGCCCTGCCATTTGCCGTCGGCGAAGATCAGCGCGCCCGCCCCGGCCAGCAGCGGCAGGAAACCGTTGATGGTGGTGGTCTCGGCCATGGCCGTACCGCCGGCCAGCTGGATCGGGGTGATACCGGGCAGCTTCGCCAGAGCCGTTGCGGCGGTGAGGATATCGTCCCAGCTGTGCGGCTGCCAGTCGGTCGGCAGGCCGGCCCGCGCGAACAAATCCCTGTTGTAGAACAGCACCCGGCCGTCGGTGCCCTTGGGTATGCCGTAGTCCTGACCGTGGAATCGGTCGAGTTGGCGCACCGACGGATAGATCTGACTCCAGCCGTCCCAGTTCGCGACCGTCTCCGCGCCGACCACCTCGGCGAGCGGTTTGATCAGATAGCTCTGGGCGAAATTGCCGACATCGGTGCCGTCGATATCGAGGATGTCACCGCCGCCCCCGGTGCGCAGCTGCAGGATCTGCTTCTGCTGGTACGCGCCGTCGCCCGCACCGCTGCCCTGGAACTTCAGCCGGACGGTGACGCCCCGCGCCCGCTGCTGCTCGACGAAGTGCGGGATGACGTAATCGGTGAGCCACTTGGCGATCGCGGCGTTCTTACCGCCCGCGATCGCATTGGAGGCGATGGTCAGGGTCACGCTCGTGGCATCGGCGTTGAGTCGCGGATCGCTGACCCGGGCCGGTCGGCCCAGGCAGGCGGTCAGCAGCAGACACGACGTGACCACGAGGGTCAGGAGTCCGGTTCGTCTTCGCACGGCAGGCCCCCATGATCACCGGGCGAGCCGTAGCGTGCGGATCTCGAAGGGGCGCAATGTCATATCGATACCGTTCTGCGTGATTTCGTAGTGCGTCGTCTCGTCCCAGGGCCGTTCCAGCAGATCGGTGGCCACGGCCGCGCGTATGGTGAAGCCCGTGGTCAGTCGCGCCGCGGCGCGGCCGCCGCCGGATTCGTAGAGCCGCACGATCACATCTCCGGAGCGGTCGTCGGCGAGTTTCACCGCTTCCACGACCACAGCGGGATTGTCGATCTCGATCAGCGGCGGCACCGCGGCATCCGCGCCGAGGATCTCCCGCACGGGCAGATTGATCCGATAACCCTCGCGCACCGCGGTATTCACCTCCGCGCCAGGGACCAGCGCGTGGCGGAATCGATGCACGCCGTGATCGGTATCGGGGTCGGGGAAGCGCGGCGCGCGCAGCAGCGAGGCTCGCACGATGGTGACGATGCCGCCGCCGTCGCGGGCCGCGCGGCCGACGTCGTGGCCGTAGGTTGCGTCATTGGTGAGGGCGATGCCGTAACCGGGTTCGGCCAGCAGCACCCAGCGGTGCGCGCAGATCTCGAAACGCGCCGCCTCCCAGCTGGTGTTGACGTGGGTCGCGCGGTGAATGTGTCCGAACTGGATCTCCGCGGTCGACCGATCGGCCTGAACGTCCAGGGGGAAGGCGAGTTTGAGGAATTTCTCGGTTTCGTGCCAGTCGACCTCGGTGTCGATCTCGACGCCGCGCCCGCCTGCGGTCAGGGCGAGCCGCTGGCGCACGGTCGAGGATCCGAAGCGGCGCACCAGGCGGACCGCGGCCCGATCCGGGCCGGATTCCTCGAGGACGATCTCGTCGACGCCGACCAGATCGGTGACGGTATTGCGGTAGAAGCGATCCACATCCCAGGCGTCCCACCGATTCGGCACATCCGGATGCAGTTGGAGCAGATTGCCGCGCAGGCCGGGCGCGATGACCTCGCGGTCGGCGGTGAGATCGCGCACCGAGCGCAGTAATCCATTGGCGTCCAGGACGATTCGCAACGCCTCATTGCTCAGTACGAAGCCGCCGTCGGCCGCCTCGGCGGTGACCGGGCCCGCCAGCGTGTGCGCCCGGGGGCCCGCGCCCATACCGGGAACGCCCTCGTGCGCGTGCGGGGCGGCGTTGAACACCACCGGTGTCGGGCCCGCTCCGGCCAGTCGGCGCTGGGCCCGGTCGATGATCTCGGTCAGCTCCGAAGCCACCGTGGCGTAGGCCAGTTCGGCGTCGCGATATACCCAGGCGATCGAGCTGCCCGGCAGAATATCGTGGAACTGGTTGAGCAGCACCGTCTTCCATATGCGGTCCAGCTGGTCGTAGGGGTACTCCTCGCCCAGACGCACCGCGGCGGTGGCGGCCCACAGCTCGGCCTCGCGCAGCAGATGTTCGCTACGCCGATTGCCCTGTTTGGTTCTGGCCTGGCTGGTGTAGGTGCCGCGGTGCAGTTCCAGATACAGCTCGCCGACCCATACCGGGGCGCTGGCGTACTCGGCCTCGGCGGTGCGGAAGAATTCGCCCGGCGATTCCACCGTGACCCGCGGCGAACCCTCCAGATCGGCCAGACGCGCCGCGCGGGAGAGCATTTCGCGCGTCGGCCCGCCGCCGCCGTCGCCGTAGCCGAACGGGACCATCGAGCGGGTCGCGACGCCCTTGTCGGCGAAATTGTGTTCCGCGTGGGCCAATTCGGCGCCGGAGAGCTCGGAGTTGTAGGTGTCCACCGGCGGGAAGTGGGTGAAGATCCGGGTCCCGTCCAGACCCTCCCACCAGAAGGTGTGATGCGGGAATTTATTGGTCTGGTTCCAGCAGATCTTCTGGGTGAGAAACCAGCGCGAGCCCGACTGCGCGATCAGCTGTGGCAGCGCGGCGGTGTAGCCGAAGGAGTCCGGTAACCACACCTCGCGGGTCTCGAGGCCGAATTCGTCGAGATAGAAACGCTTTCCGTGCACGAATTGGCGGGCCAGCGCCTCCGCGCCGGGCATATTGGTATCCGATTCCACCCACATGCCGCCGACCGGTACGAACCGGCCCGCCGCGACCTGTTCGCCGACCCTGGCGAACAGCGCGGGGGAGTGCTGTTTGATCCAGGCCAGCTGCTGGGCCTGCGACATCGCGAAGACGAAGTCCGGATGTTGGTCCATCAGCGCGGTGACATTGGCGACCGTCCGGGTGACCTTGCGGACGGTTTCGCGCAGCGGCCACAGCCAGGCCGAGTCGATATGCGCGTGTCCGATCGCCGAAACCCGGTGCGCGCCCGCGTGGGCGGGTCGCGACAGCGCCTCGGCGAGTTCGGCGCGCGCGGCCTTGGCGGTGGCGGGGATGTCGTGGACGTCGAGCGCGTCCATGGCGTGTTCGAGCGCGCGCAGCAGTTGCCATCGGCGCGAACCGGTCAGGGGTAATTCCCGCATGAGCTGGGTCGCGACCTCGATATCGGCGACCAGCTCGGCCACCTCGGTATCGAGTACGGCCAACTCGATCCGCCCGAGCCGATACAGCGGCCGGTCACCCGCGGTCGCCGGATCGCCCAGCGGCGTCGGACCGAACGGATGCGGGGAACGACCGTCCAGAATGACCGGATTCGCGGCCGCCTCCACATAGAGCTGAATCTGTTCGCCACCGGCGGCCGGTGCGGCGATCCGCACCCACGCATTGCGCGGGCTGAGCCCTTTGACGACCGTGCCGTCGGGTGTATAGACCAGGCCCTCGCATTGAAAGCCCGGTATCGCGCCGTCGAATCCGAGATCGATGACCGCCTCCACGGTCCGCCCGGCCCAGGCCGCGGGTACCTCCCCGGTGATCCGCAGCCAGGTCGTCGCCCAGGCCGGACCCCAGGGTTGCCCGCTGCGGGTCTCGCGATAGTCGGCGGCCAGGGCCTCGGCCACGGGCACCGGCTCGCCGGGTGCGTGCCACCATTCGACCCGCACCGGCGTCGTCACCGGGTACACCGCGGGCCGAATGCGCTCCACCAGCATCCGTTCGATTCGGTCCTCGACCAGCATCCGATCGTCATGCATCCGCGACTCCGAAGGTCAGCGTCGACAAACTCCGCAAAACCATGGAACCACAGGATGTTCCGCCGCGACGGTCACTTCGGCGCGGCGCAGATGATCGCGTGGGTGGTGGTTCGTCGGGCGGGTGAGCTCGGTGCGGCGGTGGTCGTGGACCTCGGAACCGAATACGAGGCCGAGGCGATCAGCGGTCGAGTGCGCCTTGGCGCGGTGGGTTTCGTCGTGGTCACAAGGTCGAATACTGCTCGGCGGCGACCGCGAGGGAACGAGTAGCGGACTACTCGAATCGGACGGTATCGCCCGATACGGCGGCGCGCAGATCGGCGACCCCACGGTCATCGGTATCGAAGTGATCGAAGCCGTCGGGTACGCCGACGCCCGAAAACGACACCGCACCGGACGCGGCCCCGCGCACCGGCGCGCGCACCGCTGCGTGGATATCCCCGACGCCGGTGGCGGCGATGACCGCACGGGCGTTGGCCGCCCGAATACCGCCGCAGGCCATGACGGCGATTCGTCCGGCCGCCCGGGCGACCAGCGCGGCGATGGCCGGTGCGCCGTCGACGGCCGACTGTCGTGCGCCGGAGGTGAGCACGCGGGTGAATCCCAGTTCGATGGCCTGATCCAGGACTCGGTCGGGGGAGGCGGAGGCATCGATGGCGCGGTGCAGGGTGACCTGTTCACCCTGGGCGGCCTCGATCATTGCCGCGCAGGCCGCGGTGTCGAGCAGGCCGTCCGCGTCGAGCGCGCCCACGACCACCCCGTGCGCGCCGGAGCCGATCGCGGTCCGGATATCGCGTGTCATGAGCTCGATCTCGCTCGCCGTGTAGTGGAAATCGCCGGGGCGCGGGCGAATCAGGGGGTGCACCTCGGTCGCGCCCGCCCGCTCGACCGCGAGTTCGAGCAATCCCGCACTCGGCGTCAGGCCGCCCTCGGCCAGGGCGCCGCACAACTCCACCCGATCCACTCCGTGGCGCGCCGCGATGTCCACGCCGGTGATCGTTTCGACACTGATCTCGATCCGCACCCACTACTGATAGCACCGGCTGTCTCGGTGACCGGGCGGATTTTCTGCAACACGTTACAGAAGTGCCCGAAATCAGTACCGTTGTCGCCATGGACCACGCGAAACTGTTCATCGGCGGCACCTGGGCCGAACCCTCCAGTTCCGAACGCCTGCAGGTGATTTCGCCTGCCACGGAGGAACAGGTGGGCAGCGTCCCGGTGGTGACCCGTGCCGATGTGGACGCCGCGGTGGCCGCGGCGCGGCGCGCGTTCGACTCCGGGCCGTGGCCCGCCACGCCGCCCGAGGAGCGGGCCGAGGTGCTCACCCGGATCGCGCGGGGGATCGAGGAGCGTTCGGCGGATCTGATCGCCGCGCTGTCGGCCGAAACCGGTGCGCCCGCCGCCACCGCGATCACGCTCAATCAGATTCCGGCCGTCGCCGCGCTGGATTCCTATGCCGCACTGGCCAAGTCGTACCCGTGGACGCAGACCCGCACCGGGCCGTTCGGCACCACGAGGGTCTCGCGCGAACCGCTGGGCGTCGTCGCCGCGGTCACGGCGTGGAATGTGCCGCTGTTCCTGGCGGCGAACAAATTGGCCCCGGCCCTGCTGGCCGGTTGCACGTTGGTGCTCAAGCCCGCGCCGCTGACGCCGTTGTCCACCAATCTGTTCGCCGAGATCTGCGCCGGGGCGGGGCTGCCCGAGGGCGTGCTGTCGGTGCTGCCCGCCGACGCCGAGGTCGCCGAATATCTGATCGGGCATCCGGACGTGGACAAGGTCACCTTCACCGGCAGCACCGCGGTCGGTCGGAAGGTCGGGGCGATTGCCACCGGGCAGCTCAAGCGGGTCTCGCTGGAATTGGGCGGCAAATCCGCGGCGATACTGCTGCCCGACGCGGATCTGGCCGCGACGATTCCCGGCCTCGCCTTCGCGGGTCTGATGAACAGTGGTCAGGCCTGCGTCGCTCAGACCCGGATCCTGGCCCCGCGCGGGCGGTACACCGAAATCGTCGACGCGCTGGGCGACCATGTGCGTTCGATGCGCGTCGGCTGTCCCGACGATCCGCAAACCCAACTGGGACCGCTCATCTCGCGTCGCCAGCGCGAACGGGTCGAGGGCTATATCGAGACCGGTAAGCGCGAGGGCGGGCGCGTGGTGACCGGCGGCGGCCGACCCGCGGATCTGGATCGCGGCTGGTTCGTCGAGCCGACCGTCTTCGCCGATGTCGACAACTCCGCGACCATCGCGCGCGAGGAGATCTTCGGCCCGGTGCTGGCGGTGATTCCGTACGACACCGAGGACGAGGCGGTGGCCCTGGCCAACGACTCCGAGTACGGCCTGGCGGGCTCGGTGTGGACCACCGATATCGAACGCGGTGCGGCGATCGCGGCCCGCGTGCGAACCGGTACCTACGCGATCAACTGGTACGCCTTCGACCCCGGTTCGCCGTTCGGCGGTTACAAGAACTCCGGTATCGGGCGCGAGAACGGCCCGGAGGGTCTGGATTCGTTCTGCGAACAGAAATCGCTGCTCATGCCGATGGGCTGGGCGCCCTAGCGGCGCTGTCGCCGTCGGGGCGCACGGCGTTCGGCCGCGGGCGGGCCGGATCGGGTGCGGGCCAGGGCCAGCATGGCCAGGCCCGCGTCGCGGGTGAGCATGTCCAGATCCTCGAGGACCCCGCCGACCGCCTCCCCGGCGGCCCGGATGTTCTCCGGCGCCGCCGCGGCCTGATCGAATACGGCCCGCAGCGTATGCAGCTGCAGGCCGATATCGAACAGGTGCCGGACCAGGCGATCGCTGGCGATCGCGAAGGCCGATTCGACCCCGAGTAGATCGCGCCCGGGATCGAACGAAAGCCGCTGCCGCGCCTCGGGATCGATCGCGAACGGCCCGGCACGGCCGGGACTCAGCAGGGCCGCCACCAGCGCGCGGCCGATCGGGTCGAAGCCGATATCGGAGGTGGCCCCGATACTGCGGGCGATGGCCTCACCGGCGAAATCGGCGTAGAGCCGCAGCAGGCGCAACTGCTCGTCGGCGGGCTGATGCGGATCGCGGAAATGGGTCGACACCATCCCGATGACCCGGCCGGAATAGTCCAGCAGCGGCGTGGACTGCACGCCCCGGAACCCCGCCGAGGCGGCGATATCGCGGTGCGGGGCGAAGCCGGGCTCCTCGGCGACGTCGAATACCGTTGTCTGACCGGCCTTGGCCGCGCTGCCGCATACCGAGCTCTCGTCCTCCACCACCGCGAAGTATTCCGAGAATTCGGAGTCGAACCCGTATTCGGTGATCAGCAGCAGGGCGCCGGTGGACGGGTCGACCAATTGGACGTCGCCGAAATCCGCGCCCGTCAAACCCAGTGCCGCGTCCAGGACCCTGGGCAGCAGCGCGCCGACGGAGGACACGTCACAGAGTTGTTCGGTCAGGCGGTGCAGTTCGCGCACCGCGTCGGGCCGATCCAGCGCGAAGCGCATCGCGGACGCGAAATGCTCTGCGCGCCAAGCCAATGTCGACGCATCCGCCACGGTGGGAGGCGGCAGATCACGATGGGCGTTCTCGATTCGTTCCAGCGCGTGCGCGGGATCCCAGCGCGAACCCATGGGCACAGCCCCCTATCCCTCGGGTGCATGGCTGGCCAGAGTGTACGACGACACATAGGCTCGAGACAGGGGCGCAAGGGCCCTGAACCTGGGAGCGGAGGCGATCTCACCGCTACCCGGGCGCCACGCCGTGCCGATCAGCCCCCTCCAAAGATCGGACCGGAGCGGCGCCCGGACGCGCCGCAGCGCGTTTGGGAACCGAAGTCTGCTCTGCCCTACTATCCAAACCGCGAGAATGGCTACCGCGCAATGATCTTCGGTGAAGTGTCAAAGTCCTTGGCCGCCGAGGCGGGGCGGGACGAGACGGGAGGAGAGGGCCGTGGCGCTGGAAATGCCCAGCTTGGCCGGGTGGCTGCGTAGTGTGCGCACCTTTCGGGGCCTCACCCGCGAGGCGGCCGCCCTACGCGCGCATGTCAGCGTCTCCTACATCCGGCGCATCGAGAACGAACAGCTGATCCCGGGACGGCAGATTCTCGATCATCTCATCTCCGCGTACGAACTGGACGACCCGCAGGCCCGTTTCACCCGCGAGCTGTGCGAGCCGCCCTATGAACTGCCCCCGCTCGAGGTGCTGCGCAAGCTGATCGCCACCCCCGATCGACTGGCCAATCTCGAACAGCTCGATCGCATCGGCATCCAGTCCATGTACATCGACCCGCTGCAGAACGTCCTCGCCTACAACAACTCCTACGCCGACGCCGTACCCGGCGTGATCGAGGAGGGCAGCGCGAATCTGCTGCTGTGGGCCTTCCCGCCGACCGGCGGCACCCCGGCGATGGACGAGCGGTATCCGGAACCGCATCTGAGCCTGGAGACCGTCATGCGGGTGGCCCTGGCCCGAGCGGCGTTCGGTCGGCACCGCGACGCCCCGCGAGCGGTCCATCTGTTCGAACTCTTGTGCCGCAACGACCGATTCGTGGCCGTCTGGGAGGGCGGTATCGACGTGGCCTACACCCGCGAGCCGGGGAATCTGCTGCAGCGCTTCGATCCCGACACCGGGAAGCCGTACACGGCCAGCGTCGAGGTCACCGAGATGCCGGGTTTGTACGGCGTGCGCCTGTTCACCTCGGTGCCGCGTCGTTCGCCCTGATCGGGCCGGTCGCATCTCCGACTCGAACGCGGCGGTCACCTGCTCGAGGATCGGGGCCGACCGGCGCAGCTGGGCTGGGTGCATATGGCTCAGCGCGCTCGACCGCATCCGGAACCCGGTTCACCAGACCGGATTCCACCGCGCGGTCGATCAGGCCCACCACGCTGTGGTGGCGCAGCCCCAGTTGATGCTGGGGCCGGTGTCAATCCGACCTCGTGCGCCTGTTGATCGAGGTCGCGGTGACGTCGCGGGTGTCGGCGATCAGGCCCGATGCGGGTGGAGATCGGTCCGTTCGAGCCGTTATTCGTGAACATCCGCGCGCGTGGAAGAACCTGCGCGCCATCATCGAACGGGCCACCGGCGCGCCGGTCGACACGCTGCCCATGGTGCGGGTTCGGCTCGAGGCGCGCTAGCTGCTCGAAAGCCGCTTTCCACCAACTTCTTTCGCTGTCAAGACCTTGTCGGGGGTGAGCTCGGCGAGTACTGTGCAATGTCACACATCACATATCACTCGTATTCGCGGCTCGTCCTTCGATGGAGGCTTGTATGTCCGAAACGATCTCCGCCGCCGAAACCCGGCCCTGGCACGGCGTTCTGGTCGCGACGGCTCTGCCGTTCGCCGACGACCACTCGGTCGATCACGACGCCTATGCCGAACATGTGCGCTGGTTGGCCGACAACGGATGTCACGGCATCAGCCCCAACGGTTCGCTGGGGGAGTATCAAACCCTCGACGACGACGAACGCGCGCGAGTGGTGTGCACCGCCGTCGCCGCGGCCCCGCCGGGCTTCACCGTGATGCCCGGGGTCGCCGCCTACGGCGCGCTGCAGGCCAGGGCCTGGGCCGAACAGGCCGGGGAAGCCGGGGCGCAGGCGGTGATGCTGTTGCCGCCCAATGCCTATCGCGGCGGGCGTGAGTCGATTCTGGAGCACTACCGGGCCGTCGCCGCGGTCGGCCTGCCGATCGTGGCCTACAACAATCCGATCGCCACCCGTATCGACCTGACACCCGAGATCCTGGCGGAGCTGTATGCCGAGGGGCTGATCGTCGCGGTGAAGGAGTTCACCGGCGACGTCCGGCGATTCTACGAAATCAAAGAGCTCGCAGCGGGATTGGATGTGCTGGTCGGCTCCGACGATGTGCTGCTGGAACTGGGCATCGCGGGCGCGGTCGGTTGGATCGCGGGCTTCACCAACGCGATTCCGCGCGTGACGGTCGAGCTGTACAACGCGGCGGTGAACCGGGATCTGGACAAGGCGCTGCCGCTGTATCGGGACCTGCATCGGCTGCTGCGGTGGGATTCGAAAACCGAATTCGTCCAGGCGGTCAAGCTTTCGATGGATGTGGCCGGTCGGCGCGGCGGCGGCTGCCGCCCACCGCGGGTCCCGCTGTCCCCACGCGATGCCGCCGCCGTCACCGAGGCCACCGAAGCGGTACTGGCCAAGGGTTATCGGTGAGCCATGACCGGCAGCGCGATCGAACCGATGGGTGATACGACGATCGAGGGCGTCGAGGCGGTGGTCGCGAGGGCGGCCGCCGCGGCGGCGCGGTGGGCGAGTCTGGACCTGGCCGATCGGGCGGCCGTGCTGCGCGGCATCGCCGATCGGCTCGACGCGTACGGACCCGAACTCGTCGCCCTGGCCATGGCCGAAACAGGTCTGGCCGCACCGAGATTGACCGGTGAGCTGCGGCGGACCAGTTTCCAGCTGCGTCTGTTCGCGGGGGTCGTGCTCGACCGCGGCTTCCTGGACCTGCGCATCGATCCGCCCGACCCGCAGTGGCCGATGGGCGCGCCGCGCCCGGATCTGCGGCGGATGAATGTGCCGCTGGGGCCGGTGCTGAACTTCGCGGCGAGCAACTTCCCGTTCGCGTTCTCCGTCGCCGGTGGCGATACCGCCTCGGCGTTGGCGGCGGGGTGTCCGGTGATCGTCAAGGCCAGCCCGGGCCATCCGCGGCTGTCTCGACGGGTCGGCGATCTGATCGGCGAGACGGTCGAGCAATTCGGAGCTCCGACAGGGACATTCGGGCTGCTGTTCGGTCGCGCGGCCGGGGTGCGGGCGCTCACCCATCCGGCCGTGGCCGCCGCGGCCTTCACCGGATCCACCGCGGGCGGGCGGGCGCTCTACGACATCGCCTGCGGGCGGCCGGTGCCGATTCCGTTCTTCGGGGAATTGGGTTCGATCAATCCGGTGTTCGTGACGGCCGAGGCCGCCTATGGGCGCGCGGCCGAGATCGCGGCGGGCCTGCTGGCCGCGGTGAGTGCGAGTGCCGGACAGCTGTGTACCAAGCCCGGCATGGTCGTAATACCTTTGGACGCACCGATATTCGACGAGATCATCGAACTCGCCAGGAACCGCCCGATGCCCACGGGTCCGATGCTCAACGAGGATATCGCCGCGACCTTCACCGACGCCGTCGACCGGATCCGCTCGCATCCGGATGTGCGGGTGCTGACCGGCGGCGGGCCCGGGGAGGCGCTGGTGCTGGCGACGACCGCGCGGGCGGTGCTGGTCGGACCCGACGCACTATTGCACGAGATGTTCGGTCCGGCAACGCTGCTGGTGGGCTATCGCGATACCGATGAGCTGCTGGAGCTGGCCCGGACCGTCGGCGGGCAGCTGACGGTATCGGTCTTCGCCGACCGCGCCGTCGACACCGCTCGCGCCCTGATCGCCGCCGCGACGGCCGCCGCCGGTCGGGTGCTGTGGAACGGCTGGCCCGTAGGCGTCTCGGTCACCCACGCCCAGCAGCACGGCGGTCCGTATCCGGCCACCACCGCCCCGGCCGCGACCTCGGTGGGCAGCGCGGCCGTCTCGCGATTCCTGCGGCCGGTGGTGTATCAGGAGGTGCCCGAGGAGCTGCTGCCGCCGGAACTGCGCTCGGACAACCCATCGGGCGCGCCCCGATCGATCGATGGGGCCCGGCCGCGATGAGCGAGGTGCTGATCATCGGTGCGGGCGTGATCGGATGCGCACTGGCGGAACGGATTTCGCGGGCAGGGGTATCGGTTCTGGTATGCGAACAGGGTGCGGTGGCGTCCGCGACGACCGCACACGGCGAGGGCAACGTCCTCGTCTCCGACAAGGGTCCGGGACCGGAACTCGAATTGGCGGGGCTGTCTCGGCGGTTGTGGCCCCAGATGCTCGACCGGCTCGCCGAGCGAGTGCCCGATGCGGCGGCCGCAGTGGAATGGGAGGCCAAGGGCGGCATCGTCGTCGCCACCACCCATGCCGGGGCCGTCGCGCTGCGAGAATTCGCCGCGACACAGCGTCGAGCCGGGGTGCGCGTGGCGGAGTTGGACGGGGATCGGCTGGCGGCGGCCGAGCCCTGGCTGACCCGCGACGTGTGCGCGGCGATGCACTATCCGGACGACGCTCAGGTGCAACCGACCGGTGCCGCAACGGCTTTGCTCACCGCGGCGATCCGATCCGGGGCGGCGGTCGAGACCGGATGCGCGGTGACCGGGCCGATCCTGAGCAATGGCCGGTTGGTCGGAGTGCGTACAACGCGGGGGCCGCGATACGGCGATGCGATCGTGCTCGCGGCGGGGCCGTGGTCCGGTGATGTGTCGCGCACGTTCGGGGCTCCGATCGCGGTGCGCCCGCGGCGCGGTGACGTGCTGATCACCGCGCCGATGCCGCCGACGGTGTTCCACAAGGTGTACGACGCGGACTATGTGGGTGCGGTGGAAAGTGACGACACCGGCCTGCGGGCGTCGGCGGTCGTCGAGGCCACCCGCGGCGGTCCGCTGCTGCTCGGCTCCTCGCGGCGGCGGTGCGGATTCGACGATCGTCTGCGCCTCGACAGTCTGTCGGCCATCGCCCGCAAGGCGATCCGGCTGTTCCCGACCCTGGCCGATGCCGCGATCATGCGCGCCTACGGTGGTTTTCGGCCGTATGTCGCCGATCATCTGCCGGTGATCGGTCCGGATGTTCGTCTTCCCGGTTTGTGGCATGCCACCGGTCACGAGGGCGCGGGTATCGGCTTGTCCCTGGCCACCGCCGAACTGCTCACCCAGATGTTGACCGGTCGACCGCCCGCGCTCGATCCCACGCCCTTCCGGATCGATCGTCCGGCGGTTCTCGCTCCGCTGGCCTCGACTGTCGACATGGTGGCCGGATGAGCGCGCATCTCATACCCGCGGACCGCGATCCGGTTGGTCGGTGCGATCGGCCGTTGGCGGTGACGGTCGACGGGATTCGGATTCCGGGAATCGCGGGGCAGACGCTGGCCTCGGTGCTGTTGGCCGCCGATCGGACGATGTGGCGGACCGCGCCGGGTGGGGGAGGACGCGGAGTGTTCTGCGGGATCGGGGTCTGCTTCGACTGCGTGGCCACGGTCAACGGCGTACCCGATATCCGGTTGTGCCGTCGGCCCGCGCGGGACGGGGATGTCGTGATCACCCAGTCTCGGGAAAACCGCTGTCCCGCAACCGATGGGGGTATGCGATGACTCGTCATGTGGTGGTGATCGGTGGTGGTCCGGCCGGTGCGGCCGCCGCCGATGCGGCGCTGCGGTACGGGGCGCGGGTGACCCTGGTCGATTCGAACGAGAGTCTCGGCGGGCAGTACAACCGGCGGATTCCGATGGCATACGGGGTTCGTCGTCCGTTGCGGATCGGGCACGGGTACGCGGCGGCCGATCTGCGGGCGCGGCGGCTCGCCGAGCATCCGCGGTGCGAATATCTGTCCTGGGCGTCGGTCTATCGCCTCGAACCGGCACCCGGGGGCGGGCCGCCGGTGGTCGGGCTGCTGCGGGGGATCGAGGGCGAACAGCGCACGGCTCACGAAATACGGGGTGACGCACTGATTCTCGCCACCGGAGCCTACGACCGGGTGTGTCCGTTTCCGGGGTGGGATCTGCCCGGCGTGTATACCGGCGGCGCGGCGCAGACCTTGGCGAAGACGCAGCGGCTGCTGGTGGGGCGGTCGGTGCTGGTGTCGGGAACCGGGCCGTTCCTGCTGCCGGTCGCGCGGGCGTTGGCCGACGGTGGCGCTCGGGTGCGGGCGGTGCTCGAGGCCAATGCGGGTCCGCGCCTGCTGCGGCAGTGGAGCGCTCGGCCCTGGCAATTGCGGCACAGCGCGGATAAGGCCGCGGAACTGGTCGAGTACCTCGCCTGCGGTGTGCGCCAACGTATTCCGCTGCGCGCCTCTCGCGCGGTGATCGCCGTAGCGGGGGATCGGCGGGTCGAGGAGGCCGTCGTCGCCCGGCTCGGCCCCGACTGGACGCCGATTCCCGGCAGCCGGGTGTCGGTGTCGGTGGACGCGGTCGTGGTCACCCACGGGTTCACCCCGCAGATCGAATTGGCGGTCGCGGCCGGGGCGGAGCTGAGCTCGGACGGATTCGTTCGCGTGGACCGCGCGCAGCGCACGACCGCCGAATCGGTCTGGGCCGCAGGGGAGATCACCGGTATCGGCGGCGCGCAGGTCGCCGCGATCGAGGGCGTTGTGGCGGGTATGGCGGCGGCCGGGGCCGATCCGAGCGCCGACCGCGCACTGCGCGCCCGCCAGCGCACGGCCCGCCAGTTCGTCACCCGCCTCGCCGCGGCGCATCCGATTCGATCGGGCGTGCTGAGCTGGTCGGCCCCCGACACCGTCATCTGCCGCTGCGAGGGCACCACCCGGGCCGCCCTCACCGACGCCTGGTCACGGTCCATCGGAAACGTCGACCGCCCGGTCAAACTCGCCACCCGCGCCGGTCTGGGGCCCTGTCAGGGTCGCCTGTGCGCGGCCGATGTCGAGGCCCTGCGCGACCACCTGCACCCCGACGAGATTCGAGCCGATCGAACGCTGCCCGGCCTGGCCGCGGCGGCCCCGGCGCATCGCCCCCTGGCGGCCCCCGTCCGCCTGCGCGAACTGGCCGCCCTCGACGGCGAGTGTCCCCGCACTGCCCAGCAGCCGACCGGCCCACGGGTGGATTGATCCGACCCGCCCGGGCGGCACGATCGTCGCGACCGCGAAAGGACTCCGTAATGCGCAGCAGCCGAATCATTTCCGCGATCGATACCCATACCGAGGGCATGCCGACCCGGGTGATCACCGGGGGCGTCGGTACGGTGCCGGGCAGGACGATGGCGGCGCGGCGAATGTATTTCGCCGAACATCTGGACGGACTGCGCAGGCTGCTGGTGAACGAGCCGCGCGGCCACGCGGCGATGAGCGGGGCGATCCTGCAGCCGCCCACCACCGACGACGGCCACTACGGTGTGCTGTTCATCGAAGTCAGTGGGCTGCTACCGATGTGCGGGCACGGGACGATGGGCGTGGCGACCGCGCTCGTCGAGGCGGGAATGGTGCCGGTCGTCGAGCCGGTGACCGAGATTCGCCTGGACACTCCGGCCGGGCGGGTGGTGGTCGCGGTGACAGTTGTTGGTGGGCACGCGAATTCGGTCACATTGCGCAACGTGCCCGCCTATTGTGAGAGCCTCGACAACGATCTCGACGTCCCAGGGCTCGGCATGGTGCGTTACGACATGGCCTACGGCGGCAACTTCTATGCCATCGTGGACCTCGGCAAACTCGGCCTGCCGTTCGATCGTGGCCATCAGGACCGCGTACTCGACGCCGGGCTGCGAATCATGGCCGCGATCAACGAGTTCCGCGCCCCGGTGCATCCGATGGACCGCCGCATCACCGGCTGCAAACACGTCCAGTTCCTCGATCCGGCCGCCGAACCCGCCCATACCCGCAATGCCATGGTCATCCATCCCGGCTGGTTCGACCGATCACCCTGCGGCACGGGGACGTCCGCGCTACTCGCCCGTCAGCATGCGCGCGGGCTGCTCTCGGGCGATCAGGTGCTGCGCAACGATTCGTTCATCGGCACCACCTTTCACGCCCGCGCGGTCGAAACGACCGTCGTGGGTGGATATCCCGCCATCGTTCCCGAGATCACCGGCCGCGCCTGGGTTACCGCGACGGCCAACTATCTGCTCGACCCCACCGATCCCTTTCCCGAGGGATTCGTCTTCTAGTACCGAGGAATACGCGCATGAAACCCGTCGACACCCGGGCGCCCCGGCCCCGACCGACCAGAAGCACCCTGCTGCGGCGGATGCCCGTAACGGTCGTCGACACCGGCGACTTCACCAAGAGTATGGGGCTGTGGCAACTGGTCGCGCTCAGTCTCGGCGGGCTCGTCGGCGCGGGGGTGTTCTCCCTGGCCGGGGTGGTCGCCCACGATATCGCCGGTCCGGCCGTGCTGGTCTCGTTCGCCATCGCGATTGTCGCCTCCGGGGCCGCGGGTCTGTGCTATGCGGAATTCGCGGGGATGGTGCCGCGCGCGGGCTCGGCCTACACCTACGCCTATGTCTCCCTCGGTGAGATCATCGGCTTCCTGATCGGCTGGGATCTGCTGCTGGAGTACACCGCCATCGTGTCGGTGGTGGCGATCGCGGTCTCCGGATACCTCAACTACATCACCCACTACTTCGGATTCGATCTGCCCGCCTGGGCGCTGGGCGCGCCGGGGACCGGATCCGGGCATCGGGTCGATCTGTTCGCGGTGCTGCTGTGTCTGCTGCTGGCCTTCCTGCTCTCGCGCGGCACCCGCGAATCCGCCCGGGTGCAAACCGGACTCGTGGCGTTGAAGATGGCGATCGTCGCGATCGTGGTGCTCGCCGGGGCGTTCCGCATCAAGACCGGCAATTACGATCCGTTCTTCCCGTTCGGACTCGGCGGCGCGGTCTCTGGTGCGGCCCTGGCCTTCTTCGCTGTCTACGGCTACGACGCCATGAGCGCCGCCGCCGAGGAATCCACCGACGGTAAACGGCTGCTGCCGAAGGCCATCATGATCAGCCTGGGCATCGCGTCGGTGGTGTATCTGCTGGTGTGTCTGGTGATCGTCGGGATGGTCAACTACACCGATATCGCCGTCTCCGCGCCCTTCTCCAGCGCCTTCGACAGCATCGGACTGGGCGTACTCGGCCTGGTGATCGCGGTCGGCGCGGTCGTCGGCGTCACCACCTCGGCCTTCGCCAATATGCTCGCCGTCACCCGGGTCGGATTCGCCATGAGCCGAGACGGATTGCTGCCCGGCTATTTCGGCGCGCCGAATCCGCGGCGACGCGTCCCGACCCGCGTGATCTGGCCGGTCGGCATCGTCTCGGCGCTGATCGCCGGATTCCTGCCGATCCGCGAGGCCGCCGAACTCACCAATGTCGGCATTCTGATGGCCTTCATCGTGGTCGCGCTGGGTGTGATGCGGCTGCGCCGGACGCGTCCGGAGGCCGAACGGCCCTTCCGTACGCCGTGGGTTCCGGTGGTGCCGCTGATCGGGATCGCGTTCTCGGTCTGGCTCATCGGCCACCTGACCTGGGTCACCTGGGTGCGGTTCGCGGTCTGGCTCGTCCTGGGCCTGGTGCTGTACTTCACCTTCGGCCACCGGCACTCCAAACTGAACGCCGGTGCGGCCTAACTATTCTGGAGGGGGACGGGGCGACGCGCCCACCAGGACGAATACGGAGTGCGGATGATCGAACGGCTGGACAGCGGCAGAAGGTCGACGCTACGCGACCACGTCTCGGACGCGCTGCGCGCCGCGATCATTTCCGGTGAACTCGAACCGGGTGAGCTGTACTCCGCGCCGAACCTGTCGGAACGGTTCGGGATTTCGGCGACCCCGGTGCGGGAGGCGATGCTCGATCTGGTCCGGCAGGGATTGGTGATCTCGGTGCCCAACAAGGGTTTCCGGGTCACCGAGACCTCCGAGGACGATCTGGACTCGATCGCGAAGATCCGCATGCTGCTGGAACCGCCGAGCGTACGCGGCATTGTCGGAACCATTCCCGCCGCCGACTTCCCCGGCCTGCGGGCCCAGGCCGAGAAGATCGTCGACGCCGCGCTGCGCGGCGATCTCGTCGAATACGTCGACGCCGACCGCCGATTCCACCTCATGCTCCTCGACTACTGCCGCAATCCGCGCCTGTCTCAGATCGTCAGCGACCTACGCGCCCAGACCCGCCTGTTCGGCCTGGCCGCACTGGTGGAACGCGGCGAACTGGAAAGCTCCGCCCGCGAACACCACACCATCCTCGACCTCATCGAATCCGAGCGCCCCGAGGAGCTCGAACAGTTCCTACGCCGCCACATCGGCCACGTCCGCGGTATCTGGGCGGCCGCGCAGGGCTGATTCGGATCAGCCGCGGTTCGGTCATGGGCTCATCGCGATTCGTCCGCGCGGGCCTGTGCGGCGCTGTTGAGGAAGCTGCGCGGGGCGCGGGCGTTGACGGCGTGATCGCCGATCAGCGACGCCTTGTAGGCGGCGGGATTGTGTGAGGACACCGTGCGGGCGTTGCGCCAGTGCCGGTCCAGGCCGAGACCGGATTTCACGGCGGTCGCACTGCCCGCGTCGAAGAACTGCCAGGCCGCAGCGCCGACCAATTCGGTATTGGCCACCTGCGTCGCCGCCGATTCCAGCAGGGCCTGCGCGGCGCGGCGCGCGGACGGTGCGGCCTGGAAGGCGTCGAGGGTGTCGGCCAGTTGCAGGACGTTCGCGCGGGCCGAGTACGCCTTGCTCCACACCGTTCCGACGATCTGCAGTACCTGCGGATCCGCCGCCGGTTCCTGCGTCGGCGCGAGCGGATAGGACCGGGTGCGGCCGCGCACGAGTGCGGCCAGATCGGTGGCGATGGCGCGCGCGATCCCGGCCTGGGTGGCCGAGTGTACGAACTGGTAGAACGCCTCCATATAGTCGTTGGCCAATGGATTGTGGTGGCGCAGTAGATAATCCGGATCGACCGGGACCGCCTCGAAGACCGCGGTGCCGCTGGCGGTCAGGCGCTGTCCGAAGCCGTCCCAGTCGTCGATGATGGTGACGCCCGCGCTGCGGCGCGGCACGATCGCGGAGACGAATTCGCCGTCGTCGAGGACCAGCACATTGAGCCAGTCGGCGTACAGGCTGCCGGTGGTGTAGTACTTGCGGCCCGAGAGCAGATACCGATCACCGTCGCGCACCAGGCCGGTCACCAGCGCGGTCAGATTCGGCGTCGCCAACTCCGCGCCCGCCGGGCCGAAGAACTCGCCGTCGGCGGCGGCACGGAGCAGACGCGTGCGGGCGACGCCCGCGGGTGCGAAGCGCAGGATCTCGGTGAGTCCGAGGTGTCCGCGAAAGATCTGGGCCACATTCGAATCCCCGGCGGCGATATCGATCAGTACCTCGGCGAGCACCCGAACCGAGGCGTCGTGCCCGCCGAATTCGACCGGTACGCGCAGCGCGCCGGCTCCGGCCTCGAGTAATCGCGACAGCTGATCCGAGGGCAGCTTGTGCTCGGCGTCTCGCGCCACCGCCTCCTCGCCGAGTCCGGCGATCACCTCCGCGATCGCGGCCAGGCGCTGCTGTAGACCGTCGACTGAACCCATCCACACCCCATTCGTCGTGACCTGTGCTGTCAAATATTCACTGGGCCAAGAGGTTTGCTGAAAGATATTCACTCACAGCGGTTCCAACCGTTTACACCACGTCCGAGCCGCCGCACGATGGCGGACGGATCAGGGGGTTTCGCTTCAACCCACGCACTTCTACGAACGGACGTCACTCACGTGCCCGAAGTCGCCAATTTGTCGCCGCTGTTTCGCTTCTCCGACGAGGTTGCCGAGACGCTCGCCCGCGGCGGACCCATCGTCGCCCTGGAATCGAATGTGGTGGCGCACGGCTTTCGCTATCCGGACAATGTCGCGATCGCCCTCGAGGTCGAGCAGGCGGTACGCGCGGCGGGCGCGGTGCCCGCGACCATTTCGATCGCAGACGGCCGGATCGTTGTCGGAGCGAGCGCCGACGAACTCGAAAGCCTCGCCACCGCCGCCGATGTCGCCAAGGTGACCAGCCGCGACATCGCCGTGACCCTGGCCCGCGGGGCGGCGGGCGCGACCTCGATCTCGGCCACCATGGCCATCGCCGACCGGGTGGGCATCACCACCGTCGCGTCGGCGGGACTCGGCGGGGTGCATCGCGGCGCGGAGGTTTCGATGGACATCTCCGCCGATCTCACCGAACTCGCTCGGACCCGGCTCATCGTCGTCTGCGCCGGGGTGAAGAAGATCCTCGACGCCGGCCTCACCCTGGAATTCCTGGAAACGCAGGGCACACCCGTGATCGGCTATCGGCACCTCGAGTTCCCGGCGTTCTACTGCCGCGACAGCGGCTTCCGCACCCAGACGCGGCTCGACGATCCCGCGCGGATCGCGCGGGTGGCCAGGCTGCACCTGGAGCTCGGCGGATCGGGTTCGGTGCTGATCACCCATCCGATCCCGGTCGAGGACGCGCTCGACGGCGAGCGGATCGAGGCGGCGATCCGCCAGGCGCTGGCCCGCGCCGAGGCCGAGCGGATCATCGGGCCCGCGGTCACCACCTTCGTGCTGCGCGCGGTCGACGCGGCCACCGGCGGCGATGCGGCCGCGGCCAATCGCGCCGTCTTGGTCAGTACCGCCCACGCGGCCGCCGAGATCGAGGCGGCCCGCAGCGTTGTCGAACAAGGAGTCTCCCATGCCGTTTGACCTCACCCGCTCGGCCCTGCTGTTCGATCTGGACGGGACGCTGCTCGATACGCCCCGCGCCATCGCCGAACAGTTCGCCCTCGCCGTCGAGGCGGTCACCGGCGACAATCCCGGACAGGAGCGGGCCCGCGCCCTGGTCGGCGCGCCGCTCGAGCGGATGGCCGCCCAGCTGTCGGGTACCGCACCGGATTCCGATATCGCACAGGCGATTTCGGCCGACTATCTGACCCGCTACCGGGAGATCATTGTGCCGAAGGCCACCGATCTGCTGTTCCCGGGTGTGCGCGAGGGCCTGGAACGGCTGGCGCGCAGCGGATTACGGCTGGCCGTGGTCACCAGTAAGAAACATCGCAGCGCCGAACTCATCCTCGACGCCGCCGGTATCGCCGAACATTTCGAGATCGTCGTGGGCGCGGATGACGTGGCCCATCCGAAGCCGCATCGCGACAGTGCCGACGCCGCCCTGGCGGCGCTGGGACTGTCCGAGGCCGGACCCGGCGGCGCCGTGATCGGCGATACCGCCGCCGATATCGGTCTGGGCAAGGCGATCGGAACCTACACCGTCGGTGTCGCCTACGGCGTGTCCACCGCGGACCAGATCACCGCGACGGCACCGGATCTCGTCGCCTTGCGCTTCGACGACGTCACCAGCGCGCTCGTCCATCGAATCGGAAAGTGAGCCCCGGCCATGACCACCTGGACCCGCCCGACGACCGACCCGGGCCAACTCGACGACTACCTCGGCGTGAATGTCTTTCCGCTACCGATCAACCCGAGCCTGATCGCGTTGCACACCGAGGCCCGCGACGCCCGGACCGGCCACGAGCGCTTCGTGCGCACGACCCAGCGCATCATCCGGCTGCTGCTGGAAACCGCGCTCTCGCATCTGGAGTACCGGCCCCGATCGGTCACCACCCCGACCGGCTTCGTCTACGAGGGCGTGGAGCCGGTCGAGCCCACGCTCTACGCCGTGTCCATCCCGCGCGCCGGTGACGCGCTCGAGGGCGGACTGCGCGAGATCCGGCCGGACGCCCGCTTCGGCAAGATCCTCGTACAGCGCGATCCGACCACCAAGAAGCCGACCCTGTACTACAGCAAGCTGCCGCCCGGAATCGCCGGCCGGCAGGTCTTGCTGCTCGACCCCACCATCGCCACCGGGGGCACGCTGCTCACCGCGATCAACGAATTGATCGCCGCCGGTGTGGAGGAGCGGGCGATCATCGTCGTCAATGTGCTCACCTGCCCCGAGGCGCTGGCCGCGGTGCTCACCCGGCGGCCCGATATCCGGATCATCACCTCGCATATCGACCGCACCCTCACCGATCAGGCATTCATGCTGCCGGGCATCGGAGATTTCGGTGACCGGTTCCACGGCACGGTCGCCGAGGTCCCAGCGGCGCGGGAGCAGAAGTGAATCTCCTGGACATGTTCGACGCGCAGGTCGGGTGCGCGCCGAATGACATTGCCTGTGAGTACGATTCGGCGACCATCGACTATGCCGAGCTGGCCCGACGCTCGCACGCGGCGGCGCGGGCCCTGCGCACCGCCGGGGTGGCGTCGGGGGATACCGTCGCGATCCTCGCGCAGCCGTCGATCGATCTGGTCGTCGCGGTGTGGGCCGTGCTGCGCGCCGGTGCGGCGTATCTGCCACTGGCGGTGGACTATCCGGCCGAGCGACTCGCCCACATGGTCGCCGACAGCTCGGTGGCACTGGTGCTCACCGATGCGGATACCGCCGAGTCGGCCCACCGGACGCTGTCCGGTTCGGTCCGGACCCTGCGGGTGACCGACCTGGTCGACACCGGATCGGAGCCGCCGCCGATTCCCGATGCCGCCGCCGCGTACACCGTCTACACCTCGGGCACCACCGGAAAACCCAAGGGCGTGATCGTCTCCCACACCGCGATCGCCAACCAGATGTCCTGGCTCGGTACCGAACTCGGGCTCGGACCCGGTGCGCGGATCCTGTTGAAAACGCCGGTCAGCTTCGACGCGGCCCAGTGGGAACTGCTGGCCAATGCCTGCGGCGCGACCGTCGTCATCGCACCGGCCGGAACCCATACCGCGCCCGAGCGCATCCTCGACCTGCTCGTGCGCGGATCGATCACGGTGCTGCAATGCGTTCCGACGATGTGGGCCGAATTGGCGGCCCTGCCCGGAATCGGTGCGGCCACCACCCTGCGGACGGCGGCCAGCGGCGGTGAGGCGCTTCCGGTGAATCTGGCCGAACGCCTGCGCGCCGCGCTGCCCGGCGCGCGCATGATCAACCTGTACGGTCCGACCGAAACCACCATCAACGCCACCTGGTTCGATTTCACCGACGCCGATCTGACCCACGCGGTCACCGTCCCGATCGGCCGTCCGGTCACCGGCTGCACCGCCACGATCGTCGACGAGTCCGGCCGGGTCGTGCGTGACGGTCGAATCGGCGAATTGCTCATCGGCGGAATCCAGCTCGCCGACGGTTATCGCGACCGGCCCGACGTCACGGCCGAACGCTTCATCGACTCGGTACTGCCGACCGGCGGCGTCGAACGTCGTTATCGCACCGGCGATCTGGTACGGCGACGGTCCGACGGAATACTGGAATTCGTCGGGCGCAATGACGAACAGGTCAAGGTGAACGGTCACCGGATCGAGTCCAACGAGGTCAGGGTCTGGATCGAGGCGCATCACTGGGTGCGTGCCGCCGCGGTGGTGCCCTGGGTATCCGAGCGGGGTGTGACCCGATTGGCCGGATTCATCGAACTGGATCCCGCCGAGGCCCCGCTGATGGATCAGGAGCGCGCGGGTCGCCACCATCGGTCCAAGACGAGCCGCACCCAGGTCACCGCCCAGCTGGCGGATCTGGGCCTGCGCGCGCTCACCACCGAGCCCGGGGTGGCATTGCCCGGATCCGAGGCGACGGCCGAGCAGCGGCGACGGGTATTCGCGCGCAAGACCTATCGCAGCTTCACCGATGAACCCGTCGAACCCGACGAGATCGCCGCACTGCTGCACACCCTGTCCGACCCGCCGCGCATCCGTCGCCGCCCGACCGCGCCGAGCGAACGGATACTGGGCGAACTGCTGCGCTGGTTCGGTCCGTTCCACAGCCCGGATCGGTTGCTGCCCAAGTACTCCTACGCCTCACCCGGCGCGCTCAACGCCACGCAGATCTATGTCGAGCTCGCCGGGATCGACGGTCTCGCGGCGGGTGTGTACTACTTCCATCCCGTCCGGCACGCGCTGTACCGGGTCGCCGTTTCCGCGCGCCCGGGGATCCGCCTGCATCTGGTCGGGCTGGCGCGGGTGATCGAGTCGGTGTATTCGACCAATGTGCGGGAGGTACTGCACTTCGAAGCCGGTCACATTCTCGGGGTGCTCGACGAGGTCGCCGCCGAGTACGGCTGGCGGATCCGCACGTTTCCGGCCGCCGCGGTGGCCGGAGTGGACGAGGGCGTGGTGACCGCGAGTGTGGAGCTGGACACGTCGGGCGGTGTCCCCGAACATCTTTCGCCGGAGGTGACGGCGTGGGCGCAGTTCCACGGCGCGAACACCCCGGCACTGCACGGGCTATACCGGTGCACTCCGACGGGACTCGAATTCGTGACCGAGGACAAGATCGAACGCCGCCACGTGATCGCCATCAATCAGCGCTCCTACGATCAGTCCTCCTTCGGCGTCGTCCTGGCCGCCGATCCCGCCGCCGGATGGGACGGTTTCACCGCGCTGGGCCGGGCGCTTGCCCGGCTGCAGCAGGTCGGCGCGGCGGCGCGGCTGGGATTGATGTCGGCCGGATACTCCTCGGCGACGGGACGCGATCTACCGTCGGCGCGGCGCTTCGACGAGATCGCGTCGACGCGGCGGCTGAGCTATTTCGCGCTGGCGGGACGGATTTCGGCCGAACAGGTGGCGGCTACGGATATGAGCGAGGACGCCGTCCACATGAAGGGTCCCGAGGAACTGCTCAAGGACGATCTGCGCGCGGTACTGCCGTCCTATATGGTTCCGGCCACCATTCAGGTGCTGGATCGGATCCCGCTGTCGCAGAACGGGAAACAGGATCGCGCCGCATTGTCGGCCCTGGCCGCCGCCCACAATGCCCGGCGCGGCCGCCGCCACGATCCGCCGCGCACCGAACGCGAGGCGTCGGTTGCCGCGGTGTGGTCGCGGGTGCTGGGCTACGAACCGGTGTATCGCGGCGACGACTTCTTCGCCCAGGGCGGCAATTCGCTGTCCGCGTTACGGCTGATCCGCGCCGTCGAGGACGAACTCGGCGTCGCGCTGCCCATGCAGACCATCTTCCGCGCCCCGACGCTGGCCGAATTGGCCGCGGCCACCGAACGATTCGGTGTCGCGGCGCGCGAGTCGCGGCTGCTGCGGCTGGCGGGGGAGGGTGACGCCGGAACCACGGTGCTGTGGCCGGGACTGGGCGGCTATCCGATGAGCCTGCGCGCGCTGGCCGGTGAACTGGCGCAGCACGGCCATGCCGTCTACGGCATGCGGGCGCGCGGACTAGACGCCGGTGAGACGCCGCACACCACCCTCGCCGCCCTGATCGCCGACGACCTCGACGAATTGCTGGAACTGCGACTGCCGCAACCGTTTCGCATCGTCGGCTACTCCTTCGGCGCCCGCGTCGCCGCCGAGGTGGCCCAGCGTCTGATCGCGACCGGATACGACGTCGAGGATCTGGTGCTGATCGCGCCGGGCTCACCGGTTATCGCGGGTATGCCCGACTCCGGTGAGGTCCGTTACGACAGTAGGTATTTCAAACGGGTGCTGGCCTCGGTGTTCAGCGGACGCGTCGATCCCGGCTACGCCGCGGAACTCGACGAACGGGTGCGCGATCGGGCCGGATTCATCGATCTGGTCGCCTCCGGCGAGCCCGGCTTCGCCCGCGAGACCGTGGAACGCATCGTGGCCGTCGTCGAGCACACGTACCGATTCCGCGACGCGCCCAACGGGATCGATCAGGACCTGCTGGATCGAAGCCTGTATCTGCGGGCCCGCGGCGACGGTCCCGCCTTCGCCGATATTCCCGTTCCGCCGCTGCGCCGCCGCCGCACCCCGGTGAGCAATCTGCCCTATCACCACTACGAGATCGTGACCGCCGGTGCGTTCGACATCGCCGCGGCGGTCCTGGAACAGAGTATGAACAGGGAGTTGGTCTGATATGCCGCACGTCGAGATCGCCCACTTTCCCGCGATCCTGTCACCGGAGGCCAGAGCGCGGCTCGAGGCCGCGATCGTCGCGGTGATCACCACCGAATTCGGCGTATCGACCGACGCGGTGTCGATCGGACTGGTCAGCGTCGACCCCGAGCGGTGGCAGGAGCGGATCTACGGTCCGCTGATCACCGAACGCCCCGCCGACAACCCGCTGCTGCGGGTCCCGAACTACTGATGGCGGCCCCGGCGCGCCTGCCGGTGCTGGTGGCGGTCGTCGCCGTCGTCGCGCTGAACCTGCGGCCCGGCGTCACCACGGTCGGGCCCGAATTGGACACCATTACAGCGCATTTCGGGGCGGGTTCGGTCGCGGGCGGAATCATCACCGCACTGCCGGTGATCGCCTTCGCGCTGGTGAGTACGGCGGCCCCGCTGCTGTTCGCGCGGATCTCGGTGCGCACGGGCCTGTGCGGCGCGCTGACGCTGATCGGGCTGAGCCTGGCGCTGCGGCCGTGGGGCGATCTCGCCGGATTCGTCGCGGGCACCTTCCTCGCCGCGCTGGGAATCGGTTTGCTCGCCGTATTGCTGCCGGTCGTGGTCCGCTCGGTCGGCAGTACAAGCGCGCTGGTGACGACCTTCACCACGGCGCTACAGGCCGGAGCCGCAATCGGATTCGCGGCGGTGGTGCCGCTGTCGCGCGCAGTGGGCGGCTGGCAGTGGGGTTCGGCGCTATGGGCAATCCTCGCCCCGATCGCAATCCTCGCGGTGCGGGCGGTCCCGGCGCTCGCAGCATCGCCGTCTGCTGTGTCGCCTGTGTCGCCGTCCGCTGGATCGCCTGCTGTGCCGCCGTCTGCTACGTCATCCGCTGGATCGCCTGCTGTGCCGCCGTCTGCTACGTCATCCGCCGGGTCGCCCGCTGTGTCGCCGTCCGCTGCGTCGCCCGCCGCGACATCTCCAACGTCGGTGCGGCCGATCGCGATTCTGCGGCGGACCGGGACCGTCGGGCTGGCGCTGTTCTTCGGATTGCAGGCGCTGGTGGCCTTCGTCGTAATCGGCTGGCTGCCTTCTATTCTCGAGGATGCCGGGGTGTCCGCGCAGGCCGCGGGCGGCTATCTGGGGATCCTGACCTTCCTGGGCGTGCCGATCAGTTTGATCGTGCCGCCGCTGGTGGCCCGATCCGCGCATCCATCGCGGTGGCTGGGCGGATTCAGTGCGTGCACGGTGCTCGGCGTGCTGGCGTTTCTGGTTGCGCCCGGGGCCGCGCCGCTGCTGTGGTCGCTGATCCTCGGCGTCGGGCTGTCGGTATTCTCGCTGGCGCTGACCGTGGTCACCCTGCGCGCCTCGGCCGAGAACGCGCTCGGGGTGTCGGGCGCGGTGCAGGGCGTCGGCTATCTCCTCGCGGCGATCGGTCCGTATGCGATCGGGCTGTTCCGCGATCTCAGCTCGGGCTGGACGCTGCCGCTGGCGGTGCTGCTGGTGACGGCCGTCGCCCAGCTGATCCTCGGCTTCGCCGTCGGCGATCCCGCTCCCTCCGTACAACGAAAGGCGTAGCCATGTCAGCGGAAACGACGCTGAAGGCGGTCCGGGATCTTCTCGACGACCGCGGCCACCACATCGAATTCAACGGACATCTCACCAATCACGTCAAACACGCGGTGGTCGCGCTGGCCGCGATCGGGGCTCCGGAGCGGCTCGTGCGCGAGTATTACGCCGACTACGCCGAACTCACCGCCTACGGCTTCCCGCTCGAGCCGCGACGCGAATCCGATCAGGTGATCGACGGCGGCAACTGGCGCGAATTCATCGGCCAGCGAGCGCATTTCACCGCCTACGTCGCCTTCTTCGACGCCGAGATCGAGCGGCTCGGCGCGGCGGGCGCGGTGGCCGCCTACGCTCCGGAATTGCTGCCGGGATGGATCGGCGCGTTCACCCACGCGACGATCCATCTCGGCTGGGCGATCTGGGCCGATCACCCGGGCATGACCGCGGAAGCGCTGGCGTATCTGGCCTTCTCGTTCGTCCGCGTACGCGGCGCGGACCGCGGGCACACCGTGGGCGCGGATCCGCTCGCGTCGCTGGTGGGATTGAGTCAGGCCTGGGCCGAGGACGCCGCGTTCCGCGCCGCGGTCGAATCGGTGATCAGCGATACCGACGCCTTCACCGAACTGCATCCGGAGCTCAACCGGTCCGGATTGCAGGCGCGGGTGGCGGGTGTGGCGCTCAGCGGAATTCCCGAATTGGCCGGGTCCCCGGACTGGCTCGACACGCTGACGGCGGACGAACGACGCGAGGCGGTCCGCCGGGCCGTGACCCTGCTGTACCTGGCGGTGCCCGGCGATTTCGTTGTGCTGCACCTGATCACATCCCTGTTCGCGCTCGAGGTGATCGCCTCGACCCTGGATGCCGAGGAGTCCACGGCCGCGATCTACGACCTGTACTGGGCGGGTGCCCGGATCATCGCCGCGGCCGAACGCAAGATCCCCCGGGCGGACAAGCTGCGCGAACTGGCGGCGCTGTACGCCGACCGCGGATCCGACCGAAATCCGCACGCCCTGGACGATTTCGAGGCCAGCGCCCGGCGCGCGTGGCTCGAGGACGAGGAACACAATCCCAAACTCGTCTTCGTCCTGCGTGCCTGGTGGGAGGACAACCCCTGGGCCGGTTACCGGCACGCCGCCGGACAGTTCACCCGAACCCCCGATCTACCACCCAGTTTCGACGAACCACCGACCGAATGAGATGAGAGACGCAGTGACCGAAGTGATTACGAACGCGCTACAGCGGCAGCTGGACAAGCGCTACGGCCCGGCCGCGCCCAGCGCCGACGGCATCGACAACGCGACGCTCGAGGTGCTGCTGGGACATCGCACCGTGCGGCGCTATCTGCCCGGACAGGTGAGCGAGCGCGAACTGGAGCTGATTCTCGCCGCGGCGCAATCGGCCTCGACCTCGGCCAATTTCCAATTCACCAGCGTGATCGTCGTCGACGATCCGGATCTGCGGGCCCGCCTCGCCGAGCTCGCGGGCGGGCAGCGACTGGTGACCGATGCGGCGGTCTTCCTCGTCTGGGTGGCGGACTGGTCGCGCAATATCGCACTGGCCCGCGCTCACGGGCACAGTATCGAGGCCACCTCCTACCTCGACAGCACGGTCTCGAGTATTGTCGACGTCACGCTGTCGGCCCAGAATGCCGCCGTGGCCGCCGAATCCCTCGGCTACGGCATCACATTCGTGGGGGCGTTGCGCAACAGCATCGATGCGGTGATCGAGGCGCTGGGGCTGCCGCAGTGGACCTTCCCGGTGTACGGATTGGCCATCGGCATCCCCGATCCGGCGGATCCGGCCGATATCAAACCCCGGTACGGGCAGAGCGTGGTGGTGCATCGCAACACCTACTCCGCCCCCACCGACGGCGATGTCGAGGACTATCTCGACCGCATCAACGCCTACTACCGCGAACAGGAACTGCCCGAGGACTGGGTGAAAAATCGCCTGGCGGGCCGCATTTCGACCCCGGAGAGTCTGCACGGCCGCCAGGGGATTCGAAACACCTTCCACCGACAGGGCTTCGAGCTGCGCTAGCCGCGCAGCCAGGCGTCGAAGAACTGCAACCGCGCCGACGCCTCGAATCTCAGATCCGACACCGCCGCCGACACCCCGATCGCCTGGGACAGCTCGATGGTGGGAATCCACAGCCCATTGTCGAGCACCTGCCCCTGGGCCGCGCCGATCAGCTGGGCGCGGGCGGCGGTGTCGGTGCTCTGCTGCTCCTCCGAGAGCACCCGATCCAGTTCCGGAAGCGGAGCGCGCACATTGAGATTCGCGCCGTCGAGTCCGAAGGTGGTGCGCAGGATGTCGCCGTCGGCGCGGGTCATGTTGTAGTACAGCGAGTCGAAGTTCTTTGCGGCCTGACGCGCCGAGTACTCGCCGTCGGAGGCGGGTTCCAGCCGCACCTCCACCCCGACCGAGCGCAGTTGCTGCTGAATCAGTTCCAGAATGGCCTGATTCCCGGCGAACGACCGCCCGAACAGAATCCCGAACGACAGCCGCGCGCCGTCCTTGACCCGGATCCCGTCACCACCCGGCCGCCACCCGGCCTGGTCCAGAATGCGGCGGGCCGCCTCGGGATCGTGTCCCAGTCGCGCCGAAAGATCCACGTAGGCGGGAGTTTTCGAGCCCACCGAGCTGGTGGCGGGCCGGAACTGCGGACCGAGCACCGTATCGATGAGCTCCTTGCGATCGATGGCCGGGAGCAGGGCGGCCCGCACGGCGGAATCACGCAGCGGGCCGCGCGTCAGATTCGGCTGAATACCGAAGGGGACGCCCGGATTCGAGGTGACCTGGACCCTGCCGCCGGCCGCCTCGATCTGCGGAACGTCCTGGGGCAGTGCGTCACTGACCGCGTCCAGCTGTCCCGAGCCCAGGCTGCCGGTGCGGACGCCGGACTCGGGCACCACGCGGAATTCGACGCGATCCAGATACGCCTCGCCGCGATGCCCGAAAACCGCGGAGCCCCAGTCGTATCCGGTCCGCTTGGCGAGGGTGACCGACGCGCCCTGGCGGTACTCCGTGTACACGAACGGCCCGCTGCCGATCACATCGCCGCCGCAGCGCTGATCGGCCGCCTTCGCCGTCGTGGCCTCGGCCAGGATGCCGAGCTGCGGGGTCGAAACCGCCTGCAGGAACTGCGCGTTCGGCCGGTCGAAGTCCACGCGCGCGGTTGTCGGGTCCAGCACCGCGGTGCCGGTGTAGCCGGTCAGATAGCTGGCCGCGAGCGAGGCCTTGGCACCGGTCAGGGTGTGCACGATGGCGTCGAAGTTCTGCCGCACCGACGCCGCGGTGAGCGGGGTGCCGTCGCTGAAGGTCACCCCCGGGCGCAGGTGGAAGGTGAAACTCCTGGCGTCCGGCGAGATCTCCCAGCTCTGCGCCAGCCACGGCTGAATGGCGCCGGTCGACGGATTCTGGTCGGTCAGCGAGTCGACGATCTGCCGGGTGACGTAGAGGGTCTGATTGGTTGTGGACTGCGCGGGATCCGCGCAGGTCGGGGCGAGGGACAGCCCGTAACGCAGGACGCCGCCGGGCCGGGGCGGCCCGCTCGGATCGCCGCCCCCGGCATCCCCGCCGCTACAGGCCGTGGCGAGCAGCGTCGTGGCGGCGGCGCTGGCGAACAATGCGAAGACACGCCGTCGACTGGTACGGGCGAAAGACATGGGGATTTTCCTCACCTCCGGAAAGGACCTCCGGTGCGCCCTGGAAACTCAGGGGCCGGAACAACTTTCGTGACGCTAGGCGAGTAGCGGGCCGCTGTCTGCCGTCCCGCTCGGCCTGAATCCAATGCTTGTCCTATTCGCCCGATCACGCCTTCCGGCCCGGATGCTGGCAGGATGCTCTCGTGATCAACTCGATCATTGTCGTGGCCGTGGTGGTGGTGTTGTGGGCGCTGTGTGCGGCGCGGATGCACGAGTGGCGGATCGCCGCGCCCGTGCTGGTCGTCTTCGCGGGGATCGCGATGGGGTTCACGACCCGTAACTCCATCGCCGAGACGCTCAATACCCAGGTCGCGCTGCGGGTCGCCGAGATCATCCTGGCGGTGCTGTTGTTCGTGGACGCCACCGAGGTGCGCGGGGGACTGCTCGGGCGCGATCCGAAGTCGGCGCTGCGCATCCTGTTCATCGCGCTGCCGCTGAGCCTGGCCTTCGCGGTGCTGCTCGGCGGTTGGTTACTGCCGGGGGCGTCCTGGGCGGTGCTGCTGGTGATCGCATGTGTGGTGGTGCCCACCGATTTCGCCCCGGCGGCGACGCTGGTGCGCGACGAACGGATTCCGGCGCGGGTGCGGGATCTGCTCACGGTGGAGAGCGGCTACAACGACGGGATCGTCTCGCCCATCTTCCTGGCCGCGCTCGTGCTGGCGGGCGATCACACCCATGCCGAATCCGTGGGCGGCGCGCTGCAGACCGCGGTCCCGTCGGCGGTCAAGGCGGTAGTGGCCGGACTGGTGGTCGGACTGGTGCTGGCGTATGCGATGAATATCGCCGAGCGACGGGAACTTTCGACCGAACAGTCCCAGCGCATCGCATTGGTCGCCGCGCCGCTGCTGTCGTATGCGGCGTCGGTGGCCGTGCACGGCAACGGCTTCGTCGCGGCGTTCGTCTGCGGGCTGGTGGTCAATGTGGTGCGGCAGTCCGCGGTGTATCGGCGGGAGCTGGAACTGCTGGACGATCTGGGCTTTCTGCTCACCGTCGGTATGTGGTTCGTCTTCGGCAGCGTCGCGGTCTACGCGATCGCCGAGGGACCCGACTGGCGCATGCCGCTGTTCTGCCTGGCCGCGCTTACCCTCGTGCGCATCGTCCCGGTGCTGCTGGCCATGATCGGCTCACGCTTCGGCCGCCGCGAACGCCTCCTGCTCGGAGTGCTCGGACCGCGCGGCACCACCTCGATCGTCTTCGGGCTGCTGGCCTTCAATGTGCTCGCGATCGAGGACGGTCTCACCGTGATCTCGGCGATGACGGTGACCGTCCTGGGCAGCGTGCTACTGCACGGCATCGGCGGACCGGTGGCTGCGCTGACCCGGCTTGTGCGGGCCGATCGCTGATCAGTGCAGCGTGCCCGCGGGCACGGCCAGATCGGTCTCGGTGTCCAGACAGATGCGCACGAGCTGAGTCAGTCCGTCCGCGAGCCGATCGATCGGCAGATTCGGCGGTACGTGCACGAATCCGCCACGCAGGCCGGGCCTTTCGGTCGCGATGAGATGGCACAGGCCGTAGAACACGTGATTGCAGACGAAGGTGCCCGCGGTGTAGGAGATCGCGGCGGGGACACCGGCCGCGGTCATGGCGGCCACCGCGGCCTTGAGCGGCAGATCGGCCAGATAGGCGGCCGGGCCGCCCGGGACGACCGGGCGATCGATCGGCTGTGCGCCCGCATTGTCCGGGATGCGGGCGTCGTCGAGATTGATCGCGACCCGCTCGGGGGTGATCTCGGTGCGCCCGCCCGCCAATCCGAGGCAGATCACCAGGGCCGGATCGGATTCGGCGATCGCCTGCCGAAGTACCGGCAGCGCGGTATCGAAGACACACGGCAGCCGCACGGCCGTGACCGCGACACCGTCCGGCGCGGGGCGGCGGGCCGATTCGGCGGCGACGTCCCAGGACGGATTGGCCTCGGCGCCGTCGAACGGTTCGAAACCGGTGATCAGTACTTGTCGCATCAGAACCCCCACAGATACATGATCGCGATATTGCAGACCAGGATCGCGACCGCGGTCGGAATCTGCGCCTTGATCGGGCCGTAGCGGTCCTTCATCTCCAGCAGGATCGCGGGCACGATATTGAAGTTCGCGGCCATCGGCGTACACAGCGTTCCGGTGAACCCGCACAGCATGCCCACCGCGAGAACGAGTGTCGCGTTGCCGTGGAACTGCGTGACCAGCACCGGCCACCCGATGGCCGCGGTCATGACCGGGAACGCGGCGAAGGCATTGCCCATCACGATCGTGAACACCGCCATGCCGACGCAGTACAGCAGCACCGCGGGCAACAGCGAATCGTGCGGCAGCACCGCGGTGAAGATCCGGCCCACCTGCCTGCCGACCCCGGCCTTGTCGAACAGCAGTCCGAGGACCGCGATGAGCTGGGGCAGCAGCAGCGCCCAGCCGATCGACTGCGCGAGCCGCGAACCCTCCCGCAACGCCAGACCCGGTCCGGTCGGTCCGGCCGGGCGCAGCAGCACCATCGCCACGGCAAGGGCGAACAGCACACCCGCGCCGAGTCCGGTCAGCGCGGGAGTTCCGGTGGCGAGCAAGGGTTTTCCGCCGATCTTCACCGAGGCCACCATGGTCGCGAAGACCAGCGCGACCACCGGGATGAGTACGGCCGGAACGAACAGCCTGTTACCGAGTTTCGTTGCGGCGGACTCACGTTCGGGCACGGTCGTGGTCGAGATCTCGGAGTTGCCTAGTGCCCCGAGACCGCCCAGCCCGCCCACGACCAGTACCGCGACGCCCAGCGGCCAGGCGGGTGCGACCTTGTCGACGACGAAAGTCGAATAGCAGAAACACAATCCGAGCAGACCCCAGAACGTCGCCGCGCCCGCGCGGCGCGGATTGTCGCGTTGCAACGCCGCGAAGACGGCATTCGCGGCGAAGAACAACCCCAGCGTCCAGTACAGCCATTCCGCGTTGATCATCGCGCCGCCACCACCGCCGCGCCGCGTCGGGCCAGCCACCGATCCAGCCAGATCAGCCGTCCGGCGTGAATCACGTACGCGCACACCGCGGTCGGCACCGCCCAGCGGGCCAGCTGCAGCGGATCGAGCTGTAGGCCGTAGGAGCTGTTGACGTATCCGGTGATCAGCAGGACGCTGCCGACGGCGATGAAGATGTCCTCGCCGAAGAACAGGCCGACATTGTCCGCACTGGCCGAGAACGCCTTGATCCGTTCGATCATCGGATCGGTGAGCGTGCCGAATCGCTGTTCGGCCGCGCCGAGGGCCATCGGCCCGATCAGCGGTCGCACGGTATGTGGCTGGCCGAAGATGCCGGTCAATCCGAGCGCCGCGGTGCCCTGCCGCAGCAGCATGTATCCGGCCAGCAGGCGACCGGTGGTGAGCACGCGCAGTTTCGCGATCAGTCGCCCGGCCTGCTGTTGCAGGCCGTATCGATCCAGTAGTCCGATGACCGGCAGCGTCACCACCCAGATCGTCACCGATCGGCTGCCCGCGAAGCCGTTGCCGATGCTGTCGAGCAGTTGTATCGGCGTCAGCCCGCCGAGCAGCGCCGTCACCACCCCCGAAACCAGCACCACGAGCATGGGATTGAGCCGAAGCGCGAACCCTGCGACCACCAGGGCCACACCCAATAGAACGAACACGAACACTCCACAGCGCCGGGGATATTGACGATGACCGTATGGTTGCCTCGCGATTACCGCAAACCGGACAGCGTCTCGACCCCGTCGCGCCGCCGGCGTACCGGACACGCCCACGCGAACGAACGATCGAAATTTCCGCGGAACCCTGTGGCTAGGATGGCCGCCACTGGTAGCGGTTGATTTGCCAATCGTGAAGGCGGTTCCATGACCAAAGCTGTACCGCAGCCCATGGCGCTCGGGGATGATGCTGCCCGGACCCTTGCGAATGCGACGAAATCCACTCCGCAGATGGAGTCCATCACCCCTCGGTGGCTGGTCCATCTGCTGGACTGGGTGCCCGTGGAAGCCGGTATCTACCGGCGCAACCGGGTGACACACGAGAACACGGTCGACATCAAATGCGATAACGCCGACGAGTCGCCACTGCCCGAGACCTTCATCGACTACGAGAAGGATCCGCGGGAGTACCGCCTCAAGGCGGTCAACACGATTCTCGATGTGCACACGCGGGTTTCGGATCTGTATTCGAGCCCGCACGATCAGATAGCTCAACAGTTGCGCCTGACGATCGAAGCGATCAAGGAGCATCAGGAGGGCGAGCTGATCAACAGCCCGACCTACGGGCTGATCGCCAATACCGCGGCGAAGCAGAAGATCTCGACGATCGCCGGGCCGCCGACGCCCGACGATCTGGACAATCTGATCACGAAGGTGTGGAAGGAGCCGGGCTTCTTCCTGACCCACCCGCAGGGCATCGCGGCGTTCGGCCGCGAGTGCACCCGGCGCGGTGTGCCGCCGGCAACGGTCAGCATGTTCGGCTCGCAGTTCATCACCTGGCGAGGCATTCCGATCATTCCGTCGGACAAGGTGCCGGTGGATCGCGGCAAGACCAAGTTCCTGCTGATCCGGCCGGGCGAGTCCCGACAGGGCGTGATCGGCCTCTACCAGCCAGGTCTGGCCGGTGAGCAGGGCATGGGGCTGTCGGTGAAGTTCATGGGTATCGATCGCAGCGCCATCGCGTCGTATCTGGTGTCGCTGTACTGCTCGTTGGCGATTCTGACCGACGATGCCGTGGCAGTGCTCGAGGGAGCCGAGGTGAACAAGTTCCATGACTACGCCCCGACCTATCGCAAGTAATGCGGACGGGGCGGCCCTGCCGGATGAGGCGTATCTGAATCGCCTTGCCGCGCAAATATTCTCGGCTCTGCCGTCGGGGGGATCTTCGATGACCTCGGAGATCCCCGCGGCGGCGACGCCGGGCGGGCCCGCCGCACAGTCCGCCAAGATCCCCTCGCAGACTCCGGCGACGATGCCGTCGGCCGAATCGGCTCCGATGTCTGTGGAGGTCCCCGCGACGATGCCGTCGGCCGGGTCGGTTCCGATGTCCGTGGTGGCCCCCGCGACAATGCCTTCGGCTGGGTCCGTTCCGACGTCCGTGGGGATTCCCGCGACGATGCCGTCGGCCGGGTCCGTTCCGACGTACTCGGGCGTTCCCGCGGCGCTGCCGCCCAGTGGGTCCGCCTCCCAGTCGGCGAAAATTCCCGAGGCCATGCCGCCCGGCGGTTCGCGCACGGTGCCGTCGGCTGCTTCCGGTGCGGTGCCGCCCGGCGGGCCGACGCCGGAACCCACTGTGCCGCAGTGGGGTTCGGAGGTGCCGATGAACGTTCCGGCCGGTACCGCATCCGCGCCGCACGTCGATCCGCTGCTGCCGGGGCTGCCGTCGTTGGATCTACCGCTCGCCCCCTCGCGGTTCGCCGCGGGGCCGGGCGCGGCAGCGCCCGCGTACTACTTCCTGGATCGGCCCGCGCCCGCGGCGGGCGGCGGGTCGCCGTACTACTTCCTGGATTCCGCCGACCACGGCATGGCCGCCGGGGCGCATCCGCCGTTCGATGTGCACGCCGTGCGGGGTGACTTCCCGATCCTGCGCGAGCAGGTGAACGGATATCCGCTGGTGTGGTTCGACAATGCCGCCACCACGCAGAAGCCGCGGTCGGTCATCGATCGACTGAGCTACTTCTACGAGCACGAGAACTCCAATATCCACCGTGCCGCACACGAATTGGCGGCGCGTTCCACCGACGCCTACGAGAAGGCGCGCGATGCGGTGGCGCGATTCCTGGGCGCCTCGTCGGCGGAGGAGATCGTATTCGTGCGCGGCGCGACCGAGGGCATCAATCTCATCGCGCAAACCTGGGGTCGCAGACATCTTCGGGAGGGCGATGAGATCGTCATCTCCCATCTCGAGCATCACGCGAATATCGTGCCTTGGCAGATGCTGGCCGCGGAGACCGGTGCGGTGCTGCGGGTGATCCCGGTCGACGAGCGCGGGCAGGTGCTGCTCGACGAATACGGTCGGTTGTTGTCGGACCGCACCAAACTCGTTGCGGTGACTCAGGTTTCGAATGCGCTGGGGACGATCACGCCGGTGCGCGAGATCGTGGCGCAGGCGCGGCGGGCCGGTGCGGTGACCGTCGTCGACGGCGCGCAGTCGGTACCGCATATGCGCGTGGATGTGCGGTCGCTGGATACCGATTTCTTCGTCTTCTCCGGTCACAAGTTGTTCGGGCCGACCGGAATCGGCGTGATGTACGGCAAATCCGAAGTGCTGCAGGATATGCCGCCGTGGCAGGGCGGCGGCAATATGATCAGCGATGTCACCCTGGAGCGGTCGCTGTTCCAGCCCGCGCCGGGGCGGTTCGAGGCGGGTACCGGCAATATCGCCGATGCGATCGGGCTGGGCGCGGCCATCGAATACGTCGAGACGCTCGGACTCGAGAATATCGAGCGCTACGAACACGAACTGCTCGCCTATGCCACGCCGCGACTGGCCGCGATCGCGGGTGTCCGCTTGATCGGCACCGCACCCGACAAGGCCAGTGTGCTGTCTTTCACCCTCGCCGGATACGAACCGGTCGAGGTCGGAAAGGCGTTGAACGAGAAGGGAATCGCCGTGCGCGCCGGACATCACTGCGCACAGCCGATCCTGCGCCGGTTCGGGGTCGAGGCGACGGTGCGTCCGTCGTTCGCGTTCTACAACACCCGCGCGGAGATCGATCGCATGCTCGCCGTCGTCGAAATCCTGGCCCGCGCGCGCAGGTGAACGCCGACCCGATCCACCCGGACGAATTGCCCGGGGCGCTGGCGCGCGGCGGGTGGGTGGTCGACATCCGCCCGCAGGCCGAACGCACCTGCGACGGTCCGCTGTTGGGCGCGTTGGCCATCGAGCGGCAACTGCTGGCCGATCGCCTCGATCCGCGCAGCGGCACGCGACTGTCGTGGGTGGGCGATCCGCACGTCGAATGGGTGCTCATGTGTTCGTCCGGGACGGACTCCGCCGGGGCCGCGCTATCGCTGCGCGCCCTCGGCCTGTCCCGGGCGACGAGCCTCAACGGCGGCTATCGAGCCCTGCGAACAGCCCGCATGCTCGACGTGGCGGGCAGCGCCGCGCACGTCGAGTGCAGCGTGGCGGCGGTGTTCGGCGGAATCCTGCCCGTACCAGCGCTCACGAACTGGTGACGGGACGGCGCGACGCGCAACCAGATGATTGGCACGACGCGCGCTTCGTCGTGTTGAGCAATTTTATGGTTATTTTCCGTCTAGGGTGCGGATGTGGACTTAGCGCTCGAATGGGACAGACACCCCGGCACGGGGTTGCGGCTGGCCTGTGAACTCGCCGGCATGGCGGGCGAGCCCGAGCTCGAGGACATCGCGCCCAATGGTCGGGACGCGCAGTTGATCGGGATCGTGGCGGCCCGGCGGGGCGGCGAACTCGCGGGCTGGGCCGAACTGCGCCACGACGGCGCGGGCCGGGGCTGGGCCGAGGTGCTGTACGCGGCCCGCTACGTGCGGCGAATTCGGCTGGGCCACTACGATTTCGAGGCCGCGACCGGTGAGGAGGAGTCGGTCGTGCGCACGCTGATCGCGGGCGCGGCCCAGCAGGCGCGGGTCGCGGGCCTGGAGATGCTGAGCTGGGAGGGCGCGGACGTCGGGCCGGAGGGATTGGCCGCGGTGGCCCTCGGCGCGCGGATGACCGGTGAATACGCGCGATTGTGGACCGCCGAGCCGCGCAGTTGGACGGTTCCCCAGCAGCTGCTGTCGGCGGGACCGCTGGACTGCGTCCTGCAGGCGCTGGCCGAATCCGCCGATCCGCTGGGCCAGGTGATGGTCGTGGCGCTGCCGGGCCCCACCCTGACCGATCCGATCGCCACGATCGCCACCTCGATCGTGGGCAGCGAGGCCTATATCAATGTGTGCGAGGGCTTCTCCTATCGCATCGGCGACGCCCGTACGCTCGCTTCCCTGATCGGCGCGCTGATCGGCGAACTGCACGACGAACTGCCGCATGTGCTGGTGCTGCGGGTGTTCGAATACGACGACACCGTGGCCCGTTCGGCCCTCGCGCTGGCGGGTCTGGACATAGCGGCCCGATTCCACCGCTACGAACTGCCGCTGAGCTGAAGACCGTGCGCTCGCCGCCGTGGTCGAGCAGCATATGGCCGATCTCGTGCAGTCCGGCGTGGATCGGGGTGGCCGCATTGCCCGGCCCGGCGCGATGATGTCGTGGTCGTCGCAGGTGAGCCACAGGCCGCACAGATCGATCGGCGCCGTGGGCGGTAACGGCAGTCGCACGATGCGTCGGCCCCGGCCGCGTGCGACCGTGGCGTGGAACTCCTCGATCGTCCAGTAGCGGGGTAGTTCGAGCCGATCTGCGTCACTTCGTCATTCGCGCCGCCGATCAGGTGTGATCGTCGCGCGCGGTTCGAGTTTGCAGGGCGTGCAGCAACTGGTCGATGCCCGCGCGCGGGAAGGTGAGCTGATAGCCGTCGTCGTGGCGGCGGGCTCGGCGCAATTCGATGCCGAGGCGGTCGAGTTCGGTCACCAGGTTGGCGACGGATCGGTGGTCGCGATGGAGTCGGCGCAGCGCGTCGACTCCGCTCTCCACCTCGTCGTGGGTGTCCGGACCGGACACTTCCGCGCGCGTCGGATCGAGCGCGCCGCCATGGTGGAGCGCGTCGGTCGCGCTGCCCGGCGGCAGACCCAGTGCCTCGAGGGCGCGATTGTATTTAGCCTCGGTGGTGGCGCTGATCGTGTCGACCTGACCGCTTTCGATCCGGGACTGGACATTGCGGGTCGGTCCGCCGAGCTCGTGGATCTGCTGATGAGTGAGCAGCCGGTCGGGCAGATCCCGTTGCCGAAAGGCCTTCATCTGTCTTCCGAATCGTTGTCCGGTCGATTCCGGCTGCCATTGCGATTCGAACTCCCCGTCCATGGGCGAATCATATCGCCTGCGCCTCGGGCGAGCACATTCATGCACATGAATGCACACGAATGTCTTGACTTGCCTACGCCCCGGCCGTAGATTTCTGCGCATGAGCCGATGATCGAATGTCGTTGGCTCCCAGAGGTACAGCGTCGTACCCGAGCGTGTTGTCGAGGGTGCGGCGAGTCGTGCCGAGGAGGGGAGGGTTCGGCGTTCCTTCGGCGACCGGGGTCAGCGGTGTCGCGAAAGGTATTGGTGCAGTTGGCCGGAACCGGCCAGCATCGCGAGGGAACGGTCGGTCAGTTCGGCGCGCCGCCGCGCGATCGCCGCGTTCAGGGCCGCGCTGCCGCCGGTGCGGCGCAGTTCGTCGAGGACCTGCCGAATGCGTTCGAACGGATGCTGTCCGCGGCGCAGCACGGTGACGACCCGGGCGTCGCGGACATCGACGGGATCGAAGACGCGATAGCGGGTTCCGGGCTCGCGGCGCGGTGTGAGTAAGCCCTCCGATTCCCACAGTCGCAGTGCGGAAGTGCGCACGCCGAGACGTTTGGCGACCTCGCCGATGCGCAGACCCGAGCGTTCGGCCGCTGCGGTCGGTTCGGCCGCGAGGGTTTCCAGTGCCTCGGCCGTGGCGTCCAGCGCGCGGCGTTGGTCGTGCAGCGCGGCGTGTGCGGCATCGACCAGAGCCAGTGCGGCCGAGCGATTTTCGTCGTGGACGGCCTGCATGATCTCGCGCGCGACGACCGGCCCGTAACCGGCGGCCAGGGCGCGGTAGGTGCGCAGGGCGGCCGCGTGTTCGTCGCCGAATCGGCGATAACCCGACGCGGTGCGGGCGACCGGGGGCAAGATGGCTGCGTCGACATAGTTGCGGACCTGTTGCGTGGAGATGCCCGCGAGGCGAGCCAGATCGATCGAACGCCACTCGGCCGCGGGGTGCTTGCTCCGATGCGCGGATTCGGTCACCGCTGCATGGTCTCCGATGGTGTCGAGGTCAGCGGGCCGGGTCTGCCCCTCTTGTGATGTAGATCACAATTTGATAGCTTCACTGAAGATCTTACTGCAAATGCTTTCCAAGATCTTTGCTCATTCTTTACGCTTGCAGCTGCTCGTCGCTGTACCCGCCCGCTCGATGCCAGTACATGTTCCACCGATGAACCGAACCGCTCGGCGTTTCGGCGAAGGAGAAATATGTCGACCGACACCGATCCGGCCCGACGGACCACGCCAACTGGTCTCGCCGTCGTGCTCCGACACGATCTACCCGCCTCCGTGGTGGTCTTTCTCGTCGCGCTACCACTATCGATAGGTATAGCCGTCGCGGCGGGCGCGCCCGTGGCGGCCGGATTGCTGGCCGCGGTCGTCGGCGGATTGGTGGCCGGACTGCTCGGGGGCTCGGCCCTGCAGGTCAGCGGTCCCACGGCCAGTCTCACCGTGGTGGTCGCCGAGAGCATCAACCAATTCGGCTGGGCCGCCACCTGTTTCATCACGCTCGGGGCGGGCGTACTGCAGATCCTGTTCGGATTCGGGCGGCTGGGCCGGGCCGCGCTGGCCATCGCGCCGGTGGTGGTGCACGGGATGCTGGCCGGACTCGGCGCGGTCATCGCGCTGCAGCAGTTGCATGTGCTGCTGGGCGGGAAGTCGCTGAGTTCGTCGTGGCAGAGCATCGTGCAGCTGCCGCATCAGCTGACCTCGGTCAGCCGCGGCGACGCGCTGGTCGGCGCGGTGGTCATCGTCGTCATGCTGGGCTGGCGGTATCTGCCCTCCGCGGTGCGCAGGGTGCCCGCGCCGCTGGCGGCGGTCGTACTCGCGACCGGACTGGCCATGGTGCTGCCCACCGACGTGGCGCGAATCGCGTTGCACGGCTCGCTGTTCGACGAACTGGCGCTGCCGCGCCTACCCGGCGGCGGCCCGCTGGCGGTCGGGCTGGCCATGGTGACGATCGCGCTCATCGCCAGCGTCGAAACCTTGCTCTCGGCGGTCGCGGTGGATCGGATGCGGCCCGAACGGCGTACCGATCTCGATCGCGAACTCGTCGGACAGGGTGTGGCGAATATGGTCTGTGGCCTGATCGGCGCGCTGCCGATCGCGGCGGTGATCGTCCGCAGCGTCACCAATGTCAACGCGGGGGCGCGCACCAAGGCCTCGACCATGCTGCACGGGGTCTGGGTGCTGATCTTCGCGGTGGCCCTGGTGGGCGTGGTGCAGCAGATACCCAAGGCGGCGCTGGCCGGACTGCTGATCGTGATCGGCATGGGGCTGGTCAAACTCGCCCACATTCGTTCGGCGCGCCGTACCGGCGATCTGATCGTCTATGCCGCAACGGTTCTGGTGGTGGTGTTCGCCAATCTGCTGCTGGGCATGCTGGTGGGTCTGGCGCTGTCGTTCGCGTTGCTGCTGTGGCGGGTCGTGCGGGTGGCGATCGCCGCGGCGCCGGTGCCCGGGACCGCCCGCTGGCTGGTCACCATCGACGGCACCTGCACCTTCCTGGCCCTGCCGCGCCTGAGCGCCGAACTCGCCCGGGTGCCCGCGACCGCCACGGTGACAGTCGAGATGACCGTGGACTTTCTCGATCACGCCGCCTCCGACGCGCTGCGCGAATGGGCGCAGCAGCACGAAACCGGCGGCGGGACGGTCGAATTCGTCGAGATGGGCGCGGTGCGCATCGCCGATCTGGCCAGTGGGCGGCCCACCCGCGGTCACGCCCGGCGGCTGCTCGACGACGCGTTGGGTCCGTGGCGGCGCACCGCGCGGGTGGATCCGGTCGTCGCCGGAGTGGCGGCCTATCACCGCGGGCACGCCCATGTCGTGCGCCCGCATCTGGGTGAGCTACGCGACGGTCAGAATCCGGACGCGCTGTTTCTCACCTGCGCCGATTCGCGGATCGTGCCGAATGTGATCACCAGCAGCGGGCCGGGGGATCTGTTCACCGTGCGCAATATCGGCAATCTGATTCCCGCCGACGGGCGCGACACCTCGGTCGAGGCGGCCCTGGTCTACGCGCTGGACGTGCTGCGGGTGCGTTCGGTGGTGGTGTGCGGACACTCCGGTTGCGGCGCGATGGGCGCGCTGTATCGCGGCGATGTCACCGGATCCGGTCTGGACGACTGGCTCGCGCACGGGCGGCCCACGCTGAAGCGGTTCCGCGGCGGACATCCGGTGGCGGCGGCCGCCGCGGCAGCCGGATTCGGCGAGATCGATCAGCTGGGCATGGTGAATGTGGCCGTGCAGCTCGAGACGCTGGCCCGGCATCCGCTGGTGTGCCGCGCCCTCGTCGAGCGGGGGGTTGTGCTGTCGGGACTGTTCTTCGACATCGCCACCGCGCGGGTCATCCGGATCAGGGTGGACGGGATATCGGAGATCGACGATGCGGGCCGCGCCTGCGGACCGGACGTCGCGAGCAGGCCGGTTACGGCACTGCCGGTCTAGGGGGACACCCGGCCGTGGGCGACGGCCGGGTGGCGGCAGGTCGGGCGACGCCCCGGGGATGAGCTCCCGGGGCGTCGCTATACGTGGGACGACTTGCCTGTGAGTACTCACACTTCGGCGTGTCGGAAGTAAGCATCGATAAATAAACTTTCCTCAGGCTTTGCTAAGTCTTTACTATTAATCTGACCCTCACTTCCGGGTGCCTACCGAGACAGTGCCGTCTCGGTGGTTGAGCTCGATGCCTGGAGAACATGTTCGACCCACCGGATCAGCCCCACCTGTTCCGGCGAAGGAGAAATATGTCCACCGACACCGACACGAGGCCGCGTCACGCCGCTCCGCCGGGGCCGTCGATATCCGACCGGTTGTCCTCGATCATGCGTCACGACTTACCCGCCTCCCTCGTGGTTTTTCTTGTCGCCCTACCGCTTTCGCTCGGCATCGCCGTCGCCTCCGATGCGCCCATCGCCGCGGGTCTGATCGCCGCCGCTGTCGGCGGCATCGTGGTCGGCATCTTCGGCGGCTCGCCGCTGCAGGTCAGCGGTCCGGCCGCCGGTCTGACGGTGGTGGTCGCCGAGACCATCCATCAGTTCGGCTGGAAGACAACGTGTTTCATCACGGTCGCGGCCGGCTTGCTGCAGCTGGTCTTCGGTCTGAGCAGGATCGCCCGCGCGGCCCTGGCCATCGCGCCGGTCGTGGTGCACGCCATGCTCGCCGGTATCGGCATCACCATCGCGCTGCAGCAGGCCCATGTCCTGCTGGGCGGATCCTCGCGCAGCTCGGCCTGGGCGAATCTGACCGGACTGCCCGAGCAGCTGCTGAATCTGCACGGCGACGACTTCCTGATCGGCGCCGTGGTCATCGCCATCATCCTGGGCTGGAAGTATGTGCCGCAACGACTTCGGCTGGTGCCGGGGCCGCTGGTGGCCGTGCTCGTCGGCACCGGCCTGGCCATCGTCGGCCCGGGCGATCCCGAACGCATCAAGATCGAGGGTTCGCTGTTCGACGCCATCGGGCTGCCCGAGATCCCCAGCGGCGGTTGGGGTGCGATCGCACTGGCGGTGTTGACCATCGCGCTGATCGCCAGCGTGGAATCGCTGCTGTCGGCGGTCTCGGTCGACAAACTGCACTCCGGTGAGCGCACCAACTTCGACCGCGAGCTGATGGCGCAGGGCGCGGCCAATATGACCTCCGGTCTGCTCGGTGGCCTGCCCGTCACCGGCGTGATCGTGCGCAGCTCCACCAATGTCGCGGCGGGCGCCAAATCCAAGGCCTCGGCGCTGCTGCACGGTGTGTGGATTCTGGTGTTCTCCGTCGCGCTCGTCGGTGTGGTGCAACAGATTCCGAAGTCGGCGCTGGCTGGTCTGCTCATCGTGGTGGGCGTGCAGCTGGTGAAGGTCGGACATATCAGGCTGGCGCGGCGCACCGGCGATCTGGCCGTGTACACGGTCACCGTGGCCGGTGTGGTGTTCCTCAATCTGCTCGAGGGCGTGCTCATCGGCTTGGCGCTGGCGTTCGCGCTGCTGCTGTGGCGGGTTGTGAAGGTTTCGGTGGTCGCGGGTCCGGTGACCGGTACCGATCGCTGGATCGTCAGCATCGATGGCACCTGCACCTTCCTCGCGCTGCCCAAGCTGTCGGCGCAGTTGGCCAAGGTGCCCGCGGGGACCGATGTGCTGGTGGAACTGACCGTCGACTTCCTCGACCATGCCGCCTACGAGGCCATCCACGACTGGGCGCGCCAGCACGAGAGCACCGGCTGCACAGTGGAATTCGTGGAGATCGGCACCGCTCGCATGGAGCACGCCGTCGCCGGTCCGCCGCAGCGCGGTCCCGCCCGCGGCATGCTCGACAGTGTGCTCGGCCCGTGGCCCGAGCGCGGCGAGAACGCGCTGGAGGACGGCGTGGCCGAATATCACCGCAGCCATGCACACGTGGTGCGCCCGCATCTGGACGAGCTGCGCGACCGGCAGGATCCGCATTCGTTGTTCCTCACCTGCGCCGATTCGCGCATCGTGCCGAATGTGATCACCAACAGCGGTCCCGGTGATCTGTTCACCGTCCGCAATGTGGGCAATCTGATTCCCGCCGACCGCTCCGACTCCTCGGTCGAGGCCGCGATCGCGTTCTCGCTGAAGAATTTGGACGTGCGAAATGTGGTGGTGTGCGGGCATTCCGGCTGTGGCGCCATGTCGGCGCTGAAGTCCGGCGGCCCGCTCGGGCCGGGTCTGGACGACTGGCTCGCCCACGCCCGGCCGACGCTGCAGCGCTTCCACGCGGGCCATCCGGTCGCGCGGGCCGCGGCCGCGGCGGGCTATGACGAGCTGGCCCAGTTGGCCATGGTCAATGTCGCGGTTCAGCTCGAGACGCTGTACAGCCACCCGGTCGTGCAGCAGGTCATGGCCGAGCGGGGCATCACCGTATCGGGTCTGTACTTCGATATCGGCACTGCCCGGGTACTCGAGGTAACCACCGACGGCATCGCCGAGATCACCGACGCGGGTGAGCGCGCGGTCGCGATCCACGCCTGATATCCGCGACGAGGCGCGAGTTCGGTTGTTCGGCAACCGGACTCGCGCCTCGTCGCGCTTTCGGCCCGCCTTGTTCGATTGCTCCATGGCGGCAGTCGGAGATACGGCCGGGCGTGCCTGCGGCGCGTGCGCGAGGACAGGACATACGCTGGGGCGCCGGTAAACCTACTGGTCACGGATGTCTGCTGGCCGCCCGGCCTGGGGCGTGTCAGGGTGGTAATCAGGGATCGGAGTCGGATGGAAATGGCTGCGGGGTCGGTGGTGACGGGCACGCTTGTACCGGGGACCATGCTGACCGAGTCGCGGTGGCTGGCCGAGCGGATCGCCGATATGGGGATCTCGTGGGGGACCGGTGATTCGCGGGTTTCGGGGACGCTGTGGTGGTGTATGGCCGCGTCCTCGCTCGTCGACCCGATCGCGAGCGCCTACGCGCGGGATCTGCCCGCGCCGAATCCCGAACTGGAACGGCTGCTGTGCGAGATCCGTCCCGATGGGGGCGTGGAGCGCGTCCTGCCGGTGCGATGGGATGAAGCGGCCGCTGCCGAGCCGATGCCGGATGGGGGCGTCGGGCCGGCGCTGCGGAAAACGCTGGGCCGCATAATCCCGGTCGTCGCGCAGGTGAGTGGCGCCGGAATCCCATCCCTGTGGGCCATCGTGGCCGACGCCATCGGCAACCGCGCCCTGGACGCCGGAAACCCCGAGGCCGGATCCCGCCTGGCCCACGAGGTGGCCGGCCGCCTCCCGGTACCCCGCTTCATGGACATAGCCGACCGCACCTTCGTCCGCCGCATCTCCTGCTGCCTGGTCTTCGAGGTCCCCGGCTGCCAAATGTGCACCAGCTGCCCCAAACGCCCCGCCGCCGAGCGGCACACCCTGCTGACCGAGTTGGCCACCCGAGAGTGAGGTAGCCCGGTCCATCGGCGCGCGGCCGGGGGTGTCCCGATAGCATGGTCGCGCCGGAGTACTCGTGCGACCGGCTCGGACGCACGTCCGGATCGCGGGAGGGAGCAGCCCGCACCTAGACATTGCGGGTGAGAGCCCGCCGAGTAAGCCAAGGAGAGCGCAGCCGTGACCACCTCAGCCCGCATGACCCCAGCCGCCCTCGTTCGGGTGCCGGCCGGGACGACGGCGGGTGCCGCGCTGCGCGAGGCGGACCTGCCGAACAAGGGGCCCGAAGCGGTGATCGTCGTGCGCGATCCGGAAGGCAATCTCAAGGATCTGTCCTGGGCGCCGGAGACCGATGTCGAGGTCGAGCCGGTGCGGGCCGATTCGCCCGACGGGCGCAATGTGATCCGGCATTCGGCCGCGCATGTGCTGGCCCAGGCCGTGCAGCAGGAGTTCCCGGGGGCCCGACTCGGCATCGGGCCCTACATCAAGGACGGCTTCTACTACGACTTCCAGGTCGAGCGCCCCTTCACGCCGGAGGATCTGGCCAAGCTGGAATCGCGGATGAAGAAGATCATCAAAGGCGCGCAGCGGTTTTCGCGCCGGGTGGTCGAGGTCGAGGACGCCCGGGTCGAATTGGCGAAGGAGCCGTTCAAGCTCGAGCTGATCTCCGACAAGTCCGGAATCGACGATCCGGAGGTCATGGAGGTCGGCGGCAACGAGCTGACCATCTACGACAACCTGGACCCGCGCACCGGGGAGAAGATCTGGGGCGATCTGTGCCGCGGCCCGCACTGCCCGACCACCAAATACATTCCGGCCTTCAAACTGACCCGCAGCTCGGCCGCGTACTGGCGCGGTGATCAGAACCGCGAGGATCTGCAGCGCATCTACGGCACCGCGTGGGAATCGCAGGAGGCCCAGGACGAGTACCTGCACCTGCTGGCCGAGGCGGAAAAGCGCGACCATCGCAAGCTCGGCCTGGAGCTGGACCTGTTCTCCTTCCCCGACGAACTCGGTTCGGGCCTGCCGGTGTTCCACCCCAAGGGCGGCATCATCCGCAAGGAGCTCGAGGAGTACTCGCGCCGCCGCCATGTCGACGCGGGCTACGAATTCGTCAACACCCCGCACATCACCAAGGGCCACCTGTTCGAGGTCTCCGGCCACCTGGACTGGTATCGCGACGGCATGTTCCCCGCGATGCATCTGGACGCGGAGTACAACGAGGACGGCAGCGTTCGCAAGCCCGGCCAGGACTACTACGTCAAGCCGATGAACTGCCCGATGCACAACCTGATCTTCCGCGCCCGCGGCCGGTCGTATCGGGAACTGCCGCTGCGGCTGTTCGAATTCGGCTCGGTCTACCGCTACGAGAAGTCCGGCGTGATCCACGGCCTGACCCGGGTGCGCGGTATGACCCAGGACGACGCGCACATCTACTGCACCAAGGAGCAGATGCACGCGGAGCTGACCAGCACGCTGAACTTCGTGCTGTCGCTGCTGAAGGATTACGGCCTCGAGGACTTCTACCTGGAGCTGTCGACCAAGGATCCGAAGAAGTTCGTCGGCTCGGACGAGATCTGGGAGGAGGCGACCGCGACCCTCGAAAAGGTCGCCCACGCCTCGGGTCTCGAGCTGGTCCCGGATCCGGGCGGGGCCGCGTTCTACGGCCCGAAGATCTCGGTGCAGGCCAAGGACGCGCTCGGGCGCACCTGGCAGATGTCGACCATTCAGCTCGACTTCAACCTGCCCGAGCGCTTCGAGCTGGAGTACACCTCCTCCGACGGCACCAAGCAGCGGCCGGTCATGATCCACCGCGCGCTGTTCGGTTCCATCGAGCGGTTCTTCGGTGTGCTCACCGAGCACTACGCGGGCGCGTTCCCGGTGTGGCTGTCGCCGGTGCAGGTGGTGGGCATCCCCGTCGCCGACACCTTCGCACCGCATCTGGACGAGGTGATCGAGCGGCTGCGCGATCACGGTGTGCGCGCCGAGGTCGACCGCAGCGACGATCGCATGCAGAAGAAGATCTTCAACCACACCGCGCAGAAGGTGCCGTTCATGCTGCTGGCCGGTGAGCGCGATGTGAACGCGGGCGCGGTGAGCTTCCGATTCCGCGACGGCACCCAGGTCAACGGGGTACCGGTCGCCGATGCCGTCGCCACCGTCGTGGACTGGATTCGGCGGCGTGAGAACGCCTCGCCCACCGCGGACGGTTTCGGTATCCGGACAGGTGGAGCATGAGCATCATGGATGAGGCTGTGTCCGACCAGGATTCGAGCGAGCAGATCGTCGATACGGGCGCCGGAGATCCGGATCGCCTGCAGCGGTTGTGGACTCCGTACCGGATGTCCTACATCACCGGTGCGGTCAAGGACCGTGAGGAGCCCAAGAAGGGCGGCCATCCGTTCACCGAGATCCCGAAGATGTCCGACGAGGACGGTTTGGTGATCGCGCGCGGGCAGTGGGTGTACGCGGTGCTGAATCTGTACCCCTACAACCCCGGTCACATGATGGTGGTGCCGTATCGGCGGGTGGCCAACCTCGAGGACCTCACCGTCGAGGAGAGCACCGAGCTGATGGCGTTCACCCAGCAGGCGATCCGGGTGATGAAGCGGGTGTCGCGGCCGGAGGGTTTCAATGTCGGCCTGAATCTCGGTGGGGTGGCGGGCGGCTCGCTCGCCGACCACCTGCATCAGCACATCGTGCCGCGCTGGGGTGGCGACGCGAATTTCATCACCGTCGTCGGCGGGGTGAAGGTGATGCCCCAGTTGTTGCGGGAGACGCGGGCGCTGCTCGCGGAGGCCTGGAAGGACATCGAGTAGCGTGCTCAGCTTCTTCGGACGTGAGACGTTCGCCAAAGCGACTGCGCCCCTGGGTAAAGCGCTGGTGAGTACCGGGCTCACGCCCGATGCGATGACGCTGATCGGCACCACGGCCTCGATCGCGGCCGCGGTGACGCTGTTCCCGACCGATCACCTGTTCTGGGGAACGATGGTGATCTGGTTGTTCGTCATGTTCGACATGCTCGACGGTGCGATGGCCCGCGCGCGCGGCGGCGGCACGAAATACGGTGCGGTACTGGACGCCACGTGCGACCGCGTCGCCGACGGGGCGATCTTCGGCGCGCTGGCGTGGTGGTCGGTCTACACCGAGCACAGCAAGCATCTGTTCCTCGCGACGCTCGTGGTGCTGGTGACCTCGCAGGTCATCTCGTATGCCAAGGCGCGGGCCGAGGCCAGCGGGCTCTCGGCCGACGGCGGCCTCATCGAGCGTCCGGACCGGCTGGTGATCGTGCTCGTGGGCGCGGGATTCACCGGTATCGGCGGATACTGGGGTATCGAATGGCTCAGCTATGCCGTCTATGTCGCCATGTACATCCTGGCCGTGCTGAGTATCGTCACCGTGTTCCAGCGGGTACTGGCGGTGCGCAATTCGGCCGGCGCCCGTGATGTGATCACCCCGGCGGGCCGGGCCGAGCCCGGCGCCACGAACTAGGGGACGCCGCATGACGGATCTGAAATCCGCTGTGTCCGACAAGGCATACGCGGCGGGCTGGCGGCTGGTCCGCGGTCTGCCCGAGGCGGCGGCGCGGCGGTGGTTCGACCGCGGCGGCGACTGGGCCGGGCGACGCGCCAATCGGGCCGCGCATCGCACCGGTGAGCCGAATCAGCTGCGCCGCAATCTGTCCCGGGTGCTCGGGGTCGAGCCGATGGACGTGCCCGACGAGCTGATTCGGGCGAGTATGCGCTCCTACGCGCGTTATTGGCGCGAGGCGTTCCGGCTGCCGACGATGGATCATGCCGCGTTGGTGAAATCGTCGCGGATGCCGCGCCCCCTGGGCATCGAGAATCTCGACGAGGCGCTGGCGCGAGGTCGCGGCGCGGTGCTCGTCCTGCCGCATTCCGGCAACTGGGATATGGCCGGGGTCTGGCTGGTGCAGCATTACGGCGCCTTCGCCACCGTCGCCGAACGGCTGCAACCGGAATCGCTGTTCGAGCGGTTCGTCGAATATCGGGAGAGTCTCGGCTTCGAGGTATTCCCGCTGACCGGCGGGGAGCAGCCGCCGTTCGGTCAGCTCGCGGATCGCCTGTCGCAGAACAAGGTCGTCTGTTTGATGGGCGAGCGCGATCTGACCGGTAAGGGCGTGCCGGTGACCTTCTTCGGCGAGCGCACCTGGATGCCCGCCGGCGCGGCGAAGCTCGCGAGCGAGACCGGCGCGGCCCTGTTGCCGGTGCACGTGTGGTTCACCGTCGACGAGCAGGACCGCGAGGGCTGGGGGATGAAGGTCGAAGCGCCGCTGGATATTTCGGCTGGCGTGACCCCCGCGACCCAGGCCCTGGCCGATCGGTTCGCCGCCAATATCGCCGAGCATCCGGCCGACTGGCATATGCTGCAACCGCTGTGGGAGAGCGATCTGTCGCAGGCTCGCCGTGACCGGATCGCCGCTGCCCAAGCGGTTCTGGGAGGCGAGGCCCGGTGAAGATCGGCATGGTCTGCCCGTACTCGTTCGATGTGCCGGGCGGGGTGCAGTCGCACGTCGTGGAGCTGGCGCAGGTGCTGATCGAGCGCGGGCACCGGGTCAGCGTGCTGGCCCCGGCCTCCGACGAGACGCCGCTGCCTGATTTCGTGGTGTCCGCGGGCAAGGCCGTGGCCATTCCCTACAACGGTTCGGTGGCGCGGTTGTCGTTCGGGCCCACCGCCTACAACCGGATTCGGCGCTGGATCACCGACAACGATTTCGATGTGCTGCACATCCACGAACCGAACGCCCCGAGTCTGTCGATGCTGGCGCTGAAGATCGCGGACGGTCCGATTGTGGCCACCTTCCACACCTCCACCACGAAGTCGTTGGTGCTCAGCACTTTTCAGGGGGTGCTGCGGCCGTATCACGAGAAGATCCAGGGCCGGATCGCGGTGTCGGAGCTGGCGCGGCGCTGGCAGGTCGAGGCGCTGGGCAGCGACGCGGTCGAAATCCCCAACGGCGTGGACGTGCCCGCCTTCGCACACGCCCCGCTGCTGGACGGCTATCCGCGCGCCGGGGGGACCGTGCTGTTTCTGGGCCGCTACGACGAACCGCGCAAGGGGATGGCGGTGCTGCTGGGCGCGCTGCCGGAACTGGTGCGGCGCAATCCGGAGGTACAGATCCTGATCGTCGGGCGCGGCGACGAGGAGCGGCTGCGCCGCGAGGCCGGTACGCACGCGGGGCATCTGCGATTCCTCGGGCAGGTCTCCGATACGGAGAAGGCCTCGGCCATGCGCAGTGCCGATGTGTACTGCGCGCCCAATCTCGGTGGCGAGAGTTTCGGCATCGTGCTGGTGGAGGCGATGGCCGCGGGCACCGCGGTGGTGGCCAGCGAATTGGACGCCTTCCGGCGGGTGCTGCGCGACGGCGTCGCGGGACGGCTGGTGCCCGTGGGTGATTCCGCGGCCCTGGCCCGCACGCTGAATGAACTGCTGGCCGATCCGCCGCAGCGCGCGGAGCTGGTGCGGGCCGCGAATCAGGTCGTCGGCGAATACGATTGGCCGGTGGTGGCCGAACAGATCCTGCGGGTCTACGAGACGGTGACCGTGGGCGACATCCGGGTGCGGGTCGCCGGATGATCACATTCTCCGCGACCACGATCCTGGTCCTCGCGCTCGTCGCGGCGCTCGTCGTCGCGGCCGGTGTGTGGGCCTACTCCACCGCCAACCGGCTCGACCGACTGCATGTGCGCGGCGATCAGGCCCGCCATGCCCTCGAGGCGGCGCTGGCGCGGCGGGCCGTGGTGGCGCGCTCGGTGGCGCTCACGGTGCGCGCGGCCGATCCCGCGTCCGCCGATCCCGCCAAACGCCTGCAGACCCTGGCCGATCGGGCCGAACGCACCGAATGGTCCGATCGCGAGACCGCCGAGAATCAACTCGCCGTGGCGCTGGCCGCGATCGATATCTCGCTGCTGCCACCGCAATTGGTGGCCGAACTGGCCGACGCCGAGGCCCGGGTGCTGATCGCCCGCCGCTTCCACAACGACGCCGTCCGCGACACCCTGGCCCTGCGCACCCGCCGCCCGGTGCGGCTGCTGCATCTGGGCGGCACCGCCCCGCTGCCCACCTATTTCGAGATCGCCGAGCGCGTCACCCCCGCCGCGAGCACCGGCCTCGAGGTCGACACCGTGCGCACCTCGGCGCGCGTGGTCCTGCTCGACGAGCAGGACCGCATCCTGCTCATGCGCGGCCACGACCCGCAGACCCCCGACATGCCGTTCTGGTTCACCGTGGGTGGCGGCGTGGAACCCGGCGAGGGCCTGCGCGCCGCTGCCGTGCGGGAGCTGTGGGAGGAGACCGGCTACGCGCTGGATTCGACCTATCTACGCGGCCCGATCTGGCGACGGGTCGCGGTCTTCCCCTTCGACGGCGAACTGATCCGCTCGGAGGAACTGTTCTTCGTCGCCCGCGCCAAGAAGTCCTTCGACCCCAAGGCCGCCGACCCCACGGTCTGGGAACGCCGCTGCGTCAGCGCCTACAAGTGGTGCACGCCCGAGGACATCGTGAAGTTGGACGCGAGCGGCGAGACGGTCTACCCGTATCACCTCGACCGCCTGCTCCCCGAAGCCGTCACGGCCACGGGCGGCGACGACGAGCCCGAGGTGCGCTCGATTCGGTAGGGCGAACTTGTCGGACCCTCGTGCCAAGCTTGGGATTGTCACAAGCCCTACGGCCGGAGGGGAACGATATGGCCGACGACGACCGTCCCACGATCAGGCTCGTCACCCATTGCCGTCGGTGTCACGGGTGGCTGGTGTCGCCGCAGTCGGTGGTGCAGGGCATCGGGCCCACGTGTGCGGTGCGTGAGAGCGCCGAACTGCGTTCGGCCGCACGGGAATTGACTCTGTTCGATATCACAGGCCGACCGGCGCGCGATGCGCCGGAGCGATAGCGGCCGCGTAGGCGCGCAGGTCGGTCGCTTCGTCGGCGCAGCGGTCGGGGTCGACGATCGCGTTGCGGGAGATCAGGTTTCGGGCCGCGCGGAATTCGGCGGGGCGGGCGAGGGTGGCGGCGGCGGTGACGCGGTCGTCGCGGATGGCCAGGACGGTGAAGTCGTGGGCTTCGGGGACGCCGCGCAGGATGATCGTGTCGTCGGGGTGGAAGTGTCCGGCGAATTGGAGGTTGCGGCCGTACTGGGTGGTCCAGCCCCACGGGGTTTCGCGTGGGGGAAGCGGTTGGCCGAGTATGGCTTTCGCGGCGGAGCTGCCCTGTTCCTGGGCGCTGTTCCAGTGTTCGGTGCGTTCGCCGAGGCGGTTGGCGACATCACCGGCGGCGAAGACGGCCGGGGCCGAGGTGCGGTGATGATCGTCGACGACGATGCCGTTGTCGACGGCCAGGCCCGCCGCCCGGGCCAGATCGGTATTCGGTTCGGAGCCGATGGCCACCAGGGCGGCGGTCGCGTCCCAGGTGTGACCGTCGGCCGCGGTCGCGGTGACGCCGTCCGCGGTGCCCGCGAGGCGCGTGAGGGTGATGTCGTCGTGGATGGCTACGCCATTGGCGGCGTGCAGGTTTCGGAAGTAGTCGCCCACGAGGGGCGGGGCGATCCGGTCCAGTGGCGCGCGTCCGGCGTGCACGATGGTCGCCTGCGCGCCGAGTACGCGGGCGGTGGCGGCGGTCTCGCAACCGAGCACTCCCGCTCCGATCACCAGCAGTGTGCCGCCGTCGCGGAGCTCGGCGCGCAGCGGCGCGATATCGCCGAGTTCGCGCAGGGTGTGGATATGCCGCTGCGGATTCGGCAGGCGGCGCGCACGGGCCCCGGTGGCCAGCAGCAGGGCGTCGTAGCCCAGGGTGGAACCGTCGGCCAATTCGATTCGGGCGCGGGCGGTGTCGAGGCCGTCGACGTGGATGCCGAGGCGGAGATCGATATCGTGGGCACGCCACGCCTCGGCGGTCTCGATCAGCATGCGGCGTTCGTAGGCGGTGCCCGCGAGCAGTTCCTTCGACACCATCGGGCGGCGGTAGGGCAGACTGGTCTCCGCGCCGATCAGCACGATCGCACCGGTGTAGCCCTCGCGGCGCAGGGTTCGCGCGGCGGTGGCGCCCGCGATACCCGCGCCCACGATCACGATGCGTCCGGTCATGCCCGGCTGACCTCCACCATCTCGAAATCGGATTTGGCCGCGCCGCAGTCGGGACACGACCAGTCCTCGGGAATATCGGCCCAGCGGGTACCGGGGTCGATACCGTCCTCGGGCCAGCCGAGGGCCTCGTCGTATTCGAATCCACACTGCAGGCAGCGGAACAGTTTGTAGTCGGTCATCGGAAATCTCCTGTCACGGTGTCGAAATCGACCTTCTCCCGAACCCCACAGTCGGGGCAGCACCAGTCGTCGGGGACCGCGGACCACGGGGTTCCGGCGGGGAAGCCCTCCCGGGGCGCGCCGGAGCGCTCGTCGTAGACGTAGGCGCAGACCGGGCAGCGATAGGCGCTCATGCCCGCACCTCGTACTTCGCGAGCAGCCGATCCCGTTGGCGCGGATGGATATTGGCTCGCGCGATATGGCCGTCGTAGTGGGCCAGTACGCGGTGATCCATCACCCGACGCCATACCGGCGGCAGATAGGCCAGGGTGATCATGCTGGCGTAACCGCTGGGCAGATTCGGCGCGCCGTCCATGCTGCGCAGAATCTGGTAGCGCCGAGTCGGATTCGCGTGATGGTCGCTGTGGCGCTGCAGGTGGTACAGGAAGATATTGGTGACGATGTGATCAGAATTCCAGCTGTGCTCCGGGGTGCAGCGCTCATACCGGCCCGAGGCCGTGCGCCGGCGCAGCAGGCCGTAGTGCTCGAGGTAGTTCACCGTCTCCAGCAGTGAGAAGCCGTAGACCGCCTGCAGCGCCAGGAACGGCAGCACGCCCGGACCGAATACCACCGCCAGCGCACCCCACAGCAGCACCGACAGCAGCCAGGCATTGAGTACATCGTTGCGAATATCCCACGGTCGCTTACCCATTCGATGCAGCCGCGCCCGTTCGAGCGACCACGACGAGCGCAGGCTGCCGAAGACGCTGCGCGGCAGGAACGCCCAGAACGATTCGCCGAGCCGGGCGCTGGCCGGATCCTCCGGCGTGGCCACCCGGACGTGATGGCCGCGATTGTGCTCGATGTAGAAGTGGCCGTAGAACGTCTGCGCCAGGGTGATCTTGGACAGCCAGCGTTCCAATTCGTCCTTCTTGTGGCCCATTTCGTGCGCGGCATTGATGCCGACGCCACCCATCGCGCCGATACTGAACGCCAGGCCGATCTTCGACACCAGGTTCAGTCCGCCGTCGATGCCGAGCCAGGACAGATTCGGCGCGGTCCACAGATATCCGGCCAGCACGAGGCTGATCAGCTGGAACGGGATGTAGGCGTAGACGCAGAAGCGGTAGTAGCGGTCGTTCTCCAGCTGTTCCATCAGCTCCTCGGGCGGATTCTGCCCGTCGGGGCCGAAGAAGCGGTCCAGGATCGGCAACAGCACGTAGACCAGCAGCGGGCCGATCCACCACCACACCGCGGCCGCGCTGTGCCAGCCGAATTGGTTGAACGCCCACACCAGGGCCAGTGCCAGCAGAATCGCGGTGGGCGGGACCAGGCCGAAAAGCCACAGGTAGCGCTTGCGGTCGTGCCAGGTTTCGGATGTCGTCATCGCCGAACTCTCCTCATCGACCTCGCCCGTTTACACTTTCTGGCGAGTTGTATTCATTGAAGACAGTTCATGCTTGGTTGTCAACGATGGAACGTTCGGGGCGATCATGTACGATCGGATCGTGGTCGAAGCGCCGAACTTCCAGACCGAGATGCGTCAGCTGCTGCGCGAACGCGTCATCGACACCGCCCGCCGACTGGTGTGCACCGAGGGCTGGGGTGCGGTGAACATGTCGCGGGTGGCCAAGGAGGTCGGCGTCAGCCGCCCGGTGCTGTACAAGGAGATCGGCACCAAACAGGAGCTGGCCGATGTCGTGGTCCGCCACGAGGTCGACGCGTTCCTGATCGGCATTGCCCGGAGCCTGGCCGCCCATCCGGGAGACCCGGTGGCGGGCGTGCGCGCGGCCGCGGAGTACACGCTGCGCGCCGGTGCGGACAACGCGCTGCTGAAAGCGGTGCTGGCGGGCCGGACCGCGGCCGACACCACCCTGCTGCCGGTGCTGATGACCGAGCCCGAACCCGTACTGGGACGGGCGATTTCGGCGGTGACCGCGACCATGCGCGCACAGTACGGACTCGACCGGCTCGACGACGCGCGATTGGGATCGAGGATGGAGATCATCGTCCGGCTGGCGCTGAGCCACCTGTTCCAGCCGACCGGCACGGTCGAACGCGCCGTCGATCAGATCGGTGTGGTGGCCGCGGCGGTGTTCAGCGACTGAAGGTCTCGTCGAGCGCCGCCAGGATATCGATGACCGGACCGAAGGTGATCATGGCGGTCACGCCGCCCGCGATCTCGCCGCGGAAGGGCTCCAGGGCCGTGCGCGCCCGGCTGGCCAGCGATTCGTCTCCCAGCTGAATCGCGGTGTGCGCGTTGACGGTCCAGAGCGCGTCGTACAGGTGATCGGCGGGCGGTGTGGGTATGTCGGCGGCGGCTCGGCGGGCCGCCGCCGAACTGTCGCGGGCGAGGTCGATGAGGGGTTGGACCCAGGGATGGTAAGGGCCCCAATCGAGTTCGGGATCCGTCGGCGCGGGGCGGTGATGCCGTAGCCGCAGTGCGAGCAGTGCCAGCGGGAACAGGCCCGCTTCGACCCCGGGCATGCCCGCACCGGAAAGATCGTTCGCCACAACGCGATACGCGTGTGCGACCTCGGCCGGATCGTTGGACCGCTGTGCCAGTCGCATCGTCCGGAAAGCCGCGGTGAGAACATGGACCAGTGGGGCCTCCTGGCGGTCGGCGAGCCGTTCGGCCGCCGCCGCATGGTGATTCGCCGTGTCGGTATCGCCGCGGGCCGCGCCGACCTGGATCTTGATGAGATGACCGAGGATCTCGAATGTCGAAAGATCGTGTCGCGCCGAGAGATCGATGAGTTCGCTTGCGATCTCGTCGCGTTCGCCGGTACGCGCCGGGTGTTGGAAGGACTGGATGAAGCGGGCATTGAGCGCGAGCGCCAAGACATTGGGATCGGACAGTTCCCGGGCGAGGCGTTCGGCCTCGATCGCCGCCTCGGCCGCCCAGTGGTCGCGGGTGCCGCGATGTTCCAGGCCGAGGGTCGCCAGCAGACGCGCTCGCAGGGCGGTCGGGGCCCCAGCTCCCAGTTGTCGCAGCGTGCGCCGGGTCGTGGCGACCAGGGCCCGCGCGCGTTCGGGATCGTCGACGCGCGTCCAGATGGTCGGGACGTCGTAGGCGGCGATGACGCGGGCGGTGAGGTCGGGATCGCCGGAACGCTCCGCCTCCGCGACCGCCGCGGCGCGTTGCTGTTGGGCCAGTACGAGATTGGTGCCGCCGGTCAGCGCGGCCGCCCCGGCCACGGTCGTCATCGAGCGCAGGCGGGTGTAGATGCCCGTCGCCTCGGTGCGAGTGAGCAGGCGCAGCCGGTCCTCGTCGCGGGGTGTGGGGCGCAGTTGCGGGGCACGGCCGAGGATGTCGCGTTCGAGATGGTCGAGGCTGTCCGCCGCGTCCAGTCCGAACCGATCGAGCAGCCGGGTGCGCGCGGCGCGCAGCGTGGTCAACGCGTCGACCTGGCGGTCGGCTTGATAGAGGGCGTGGCACAGCAGCACCCACGCCGACTCCCGCCACGGATGCGCGGTGGTGAAGGCGTCCAACTCCGGGACCAGGGCCGCGCCGCGGCCGAGATCCAGCAGTGCCTCGGCACGCAGTTCGACCGCGCGGCTGTGCAATTCGGTCAGGCGGGCGCGTTCGCGCATCAGCCAGGGCGAGGGCTCGAGATCGGCGTACGGTTCGCCCTTCCACTCCGACAGGGCTTCGGTCAAGGCGGCGGCGACCCGGTCGCGGCGCTGATCCCGCACGGCTCGCAGGGTGTCTTCGAAGCGGTGGGCGTCGATGGCGGCTCGCGGAATCCGCAGGGCGTATCCGGTGCCGACGGTTTCGATGGTGTGCGAGCAGGTGCGCGGCCCGCGATCGGGTTCGAGCGCGCGGCGCAGCTCGGAGACGAAGGTGCGGACGGTTCCGGCGGCCGTGGGCGGGGGATCGTCCCAGAGATCGTCGACGAGCAGCGGTAGGGAGACGACCCGACCGCCCGCCGCGATCAGCCGACCCAGCAGTTCGCGGCGACGGCGGCTGCCGACCGCGATCGGGCGGCCCTCGGCGTCGGTGACCGTGATCGGCCCGAGCACCCGGACGAGAATCTCCACGTGCTCATTGTGCTGCGTCGCTGATCCGCTGCTGATTCGGCTGCGCGATCCTGCGGTCGTTCACAGATCCGCCCCCGAGTAAGGAGACGACCACGATGGGCAGCGCAATTCCCGGATTCGACACGACCTCGATCGAGGTGGCCGACGGCATCGCATTGCATGCGGCGATCGGCGGGCAGGGCCCGGCGGTCGTACTGCTGCACGGTCTTCCACAGACGCATCTGATGTGGCGGCACGTCGCGCCCATCCTCGCCGAACACCACACCGTCGTCTGCCCCGATCTGCGCGGGTACGGCGACAGTGACAAGCCCGAGGCGGTCGATGAGAACGTCTACTCCAAGCGAACCATGGCCGCCGATATCGTGGGTCTGGCCGACGCGCTCGGCATCGACCGCTTCGCACTCGTCGGACACGATCGCGGCGGACATGTCGCCTTCCGGGCCGGTCTCGACCATCCGGATCGGATCGGTCACCTCGGCATCCTGGATATCGTCCCGACCCTGGACACCTGGAATGTCCTGCACGGCGTCGACGCGGCGGTGGCCTTCCACCTGTATCTGATGGCCCAGCCGGTCGGCCTGCCCGAGCGGATGATCGCCAACAGCGCCGACGAGTTCTTCGGCTATCTGCTCGACACCTGGTCCGCGAGCCCCGACGCGATACCGGCCGATGTGCGCGCCGAATACCTGCGTGCCTCCCGACAGGCCGTCCCCTCGATCGTCGCGGACTGCCGAGCCACCGCGACCATCGATATCGTCCACGACCGGGCCGACCTCGACGCCGGTAATCGCCTCACCATGCCGGTGACGGTCATCCAGCAGGACTGGGGCACGCAGCTGGGCTTCGACGCGACCGCGATCTGGCACCCCTGGGCCGCCGACCTGCGGCATTTCACCACTCGCGCAGGCCATTTCATGGCCGAACAGGCCCCGGCCGATATCGCCGCCCTGATCGCGGAGTTGCTGCGGCGATAGGCTCGGGCCATGCGGCAGCGCTACGACGCGCCGAACCACTCGAGGGCCAGGTCGGCGACGGCGTCGGGGCGCTCCAGGTGCATGAAATGCCCTGCGTCGTCGAGGATTTCGATGCGGGAACCGGGCGCCAGGCCGGATTCGGCAGCGGCGTAACCCGAGGGCGGGATGCAGCCGTCGTCGGTCGCGCCGAGGACCAGCAGGGGAATCGAGGCGGGCGCTTCGGTTGTCGTCTCCAGGTGGGCCAGCTCCGGATCGTGCAGGCCGCGATCGAAATTGGCGCGGTAGAGGCGCAGGGCGTTGGTCATCAGGACCGGGTCGCCGTAGAGCTCGTGGACCAGCTGCCGGTGCGTGCCCGGATCCAGATTCGGCGACCAGGTCGACCACAGGTAGTCGATGAGGCCGCGATCGGCGGTGACGATATGTTCGGCCAGGCCGGGCAGTTGGAACAGCCAGATGTAGAAGAACCGCCGCAGCTGAGCCGGATCGGTGAACAGGCCGGGCAGCGTCGCGGGCGGGGGCACGGCCATGGTGACGCCGCGGCGCAGCCGTTCCGGCCAGGCCGCGGCGACCCGGGCCACCGCGCCCGCGCCGATATCGTGGCCGATCATGTCGACGCCCGCGGGATCGAGTGCGGCCGCCACGGCCGCGGCGTCGGCGGCCAAGGTGATTCCGCCCGCGTAGGTCAGCTCGGTGGCCGTCGCCGGATGGTGGCCGCGCAAAAACGGCGCGACCACACGCCGCCCGGCGGCGACCAACCGCCGCGCCAGCGGGCCGAAAGTGGCGGGGTGGTCCGGAAATCCGTGCCAGCACAGCACGACCGGACCGGTTCCGGCGGCGAGGGCGGGGAAGTTCAGGCGGTCGGTCTCGATGACGATCTCTTCGAATTCCATTCCGGCGCGTCCTCCCCGGCTCCTCGGTACGGCGTCACTCCACGATCGACGTTACGGGAGTGCCGATTTCGATGGTGCGGCTCACCGTGCACAGGCTGTCGTGCGAGGCGCGGGCCGCGCGGGGCAGGATCTTGCGGGCATTGTCACCGGCCGCGCCCTCGGGGAAGGTGACCTGGAAGCGGACCTCGAGATCGGTCAGATGGCTGCCGAGCTCATCGCCGACCTTGTTCCCCGACACCGCGACGGTGAACTCGTCCGGTTCGGTGTGGCGGCTGGTCGCGACGTCCACATCCACCGCGGTGCAGCCGCCGAGCGCGGCCAGCAGCAGTTCCACCGGGGTGAAATCGGCGTCGTCGCCCGAGCCAAAGACGAGCTCGCCACCGCGGGCATTGATGGCCCGGTAGCGGCCGGTGCTGAGGCGCTCGATCCGCACCGACCGCGAGTTGTCCTTCGTCATGGCAACGACCCTATGCGAAAGGTTTTGTGTCGCAACGATGTGACATGTCTCATGATCGGTTATGGTCGGAACGGGTTTGCCGCGCGCACGGTGCGGTGAAATCCAAGCCTGGAGGTGATGTACCCATGCCGATGTCGTATCTGCTGCACGATTTCCTGCTGCCCTACCTGGGCGAGGATGCCGCCACGTACTGGGCCCAACTGCTGGTTGTGAACCCGATCTAGCCCGGTCGGCGATGCTGTGCGGTAGCTCCTGAGGCCCGACCAGTCCAGTGGTGTCCGACTGGCTATCAAGTGGCCTGGTTCGGCGGCCTAGAATCATGGCGTTCGATTCCGAACGCAGCCGATTCAGCCGATGACTCAGGAGTTTGCCGTGACTACGCCCGAAGCCACCCCGACGACCGGCACCGCCCGCGTGAAGCGCGGCATGGCCGAGATGCTCAAGGGCGGGGTGATCATGGACGTCGTCACCGCCGAGCAGGCCAAGATCGCCGAGGATGCCGGCGCGGTCGCGGTCATGGCCCTCGAGCGGGTGCCCGCCGATATCCGGGCCCAGGGCGGTGTGGCGCGAATGAGCGATCCGGATCTGATCGACGGCATCATCGAGGCCGTCTCGATCCCGGTCATGGCCAAGGCGCGGATCGGCCACTTCGTGGAGGCGCAGGTCCTGCAGAGCCTGGGCGTGGACTACATCGACGAGTCCGAGGTGCTGACCCCGGCCGATTACGAGCATCACATCGATAAGTGGCAGTTCACCGTGCCGTTCGTCTGCGGCGCGACCAATCTGGGCGAGGCGCTGCGCCGGATCACCGAGGGCGCGGCCATGATCCGCTCCAAGGGTGAGGCCGGGACCGGCGACGTCTCCAATGCCACCACCCACATGCGCAAGATCCGCCAGGAGATCCGCCGCCTGCAGTCGCTGCCCGAGGACGAGCTGTTCGTGGCCGCCAAGGAACTGCAGGCCCCCTACGAGCTGGTCCGCGAGATCGCCGAGACCGGCAAGCTGCCGGTCGTGCTGTTCACCGCCGGTGGCATCGCCACCCCGGCCGACGCCGCGATGATGATGCAGCTGGGCGCCGAGGGCGTCTTCGTCGGCTCGGGCATCTTCAAGTCCGGCAATCCGGCCCAGCGCGCCGCGGCCATCGTCAAGGCCACCACCTTCTACGACGATCCGGACGTGCTGGCCAAGGTCTCGCGCGGCCTGGGCGAGGCGATGGTCGGCATCAATGTCGAGGAGATCCCCGAGCCGCATCGCCTGGCCGAGCGCGGTTGGTGATCATTCCAGGCAGCCGGCCCCGAACAGCGCCTTCAGTTCGCCCTTCAGGGCGGGTGAGGGCGCTGTCCGGTATCGGGGGTCGATCGCGAGTAGTCGCGGGCCGGTGCGGGTGAGCAGACGGATGCGCAATTCGGTTGGGCCCGGATGTCTTTCGAGGGTTTCGCGCAGGGTGCGCACGGCTGCCGGAGTACACGCGGGCGTGGGGATGGTGAGGACCAAGGGGCTGTCGCCCACGGCCAGATCGGGAATGGTGACCTGGTCGCCGAGTAGAGATGTGCGGCCGTCGCGCACGGTGACCTGGGCCGCCACCAGCAGCACCGCATCCTCGGCGAGCGCGGTGGCCGCGGTGGCGTAGGCGGCGGGGAAGAACAGGATTTCCGCGCTGGCCTCCAGATCCTCCAGGCGAATGATGGCCCAGGGCTCGCCCCTCTTGGTGATTCGGCGGTCCACGGCCGCGACGATGCCGCCGACGAGGATGCGGCGGCCGTGCGGGAGTTCGCCGATCGTGGACAGCGCGGTATCGCAGCGGGCGCTCAGCGCGGCGGCGACGGTGTCGAGGGGATGCCCGGAGACATAGAGGCCCAGCATTTCTCGTTCGAAGGCGAGCAGCTGTCGGCTGTCCCATTCCGAATCCGGTACGGGGATCTCGAATGTCGTCGCGGTGTCGGCGAGATCGTCGGAGAACAGATCGAATTGGCCACGCGCGGCGGCCTTCTTGGTATTCATCACCGCGTCCACGGCCTCGCCGTGGATCATCGCCAAACCGTGGCGCGGATGGCCGAGGGAGTCGAAAGCGCCCGCCTTGACCAGCGATTCGACGACCTTCTTCGCGCATCCGGCCGCATCGACCTTGTTCAGATAGTCGGCGAAGCTTGTGAACGGCGCGGATCCGCGGGCCCGGACAATGGCCTCGACGACCGGTTCGCCCACATTGCGCACCGCGCCGAGACCGAAGCGGATATCCGGGCCGACGCAGGTGAACGTGGCGGCGGATTCGTTGACATCCGGCGGCAGCACCCGGATTCCGCGTTTGCGGCAGTCGGACAGATAGATCGCGGATTTGTCCTTGTCATCCCCGACCGAGGTGAGCAGGGCGGCCATGAATTCGGCCGGATAGTTGGCCTTGAGATAGGCGGTCCAGTACATCACCAGGCTGTATCCCGCGGCATGGGACTTGTTGTAGGCGTAGCCCGCGAACGGCAACACCGCCTCCCACAGCGCGGTCACCGCGTCGTCGCCGTAGCCGTTGCCGCGCATACCGTTTCGGAAGTTCTCGAATTCGCGCGCCAGCACCTCGGGCTTCTTCTTGCCCATCGCGCGGCGCAGCAGATCGGCCTGGCCCAGGCTGTATCCGGCGACCCGCTGGGCGATCTGCATGATCTGTTCCTGATAGACGATCAGCGCGTAGGTCTCGGCCAGGATCTCGCGCAGCGGCTCGTCGAGTTCGGGGTGAATCGGGGTGACCTGTTCGCGGCCGTTCTTGCGATCGGCGTAGGCCCAGTGCGCGCCCACGCCCATTGGGCCCGGGCGATAGAGGGCGTTGGAGGCGACCAGATCGTTGAATTCGGTGGGCGCCATGCGCAGCAGCAGCTCCCGCATACCGGCCGAATCCAATTGGAAGACACCGAGATTGTCGCCACGCGCGAGCATGGCGTAGGTGGCCGCGTCGTCGAGCGCCACAGCCTCGAGGTCGACGTTCAGGCCGCGGTTGGCCTCGATATTCGTCAGGCAGTCGCCGAGTACGGTCAGGGTGCGCAGCCCGAGGAAATCCATTTTGAGCAGTCCGACGGCCTCGCACGACGGATAGTCCCAGCCGGTGATGATCGCCCCGTCCTGCGGCCGTTTCCACAGCGGTACCACCTCGAGCAGCGGCTGCGAGGACAGGATGACCGCGCACGCGTGCACACCCGCGCCGCGCACCATGCCCTCGAGACCCACGGCGGTGTCGTAGATCTGGCGCACGTTCGGATCGGATTCGATGAGCGCGCGCACCTCGGCGGCCTCGCCGTAGCGTTCGTGGGTGGGATCGGTGATGCCCGAGACCGGGATGTCCTTGGCGGCCACGGCCGGCGGCAGCGATTTGGTGATCCGGTCGGCGATCGCGAAGCCGGGCTGGCCGAAGTGTACGCGGGCCGAATCCTTCAGCGCTGCCTTGGTTTTGATGGTGCCGAAGGTGATGACTTGGGCCACCTTGTCCGAACCCCAGCGCTGTGTGGCGTAGCGGATCATCTCGCCGCGGCGGCGGTCGTCGAAGTCGATATCGATATCGGGGGCCGACGGGCGTTCGGGATTGAGGAAGCGTTCGAACAGCAGGCCGTGTTCGAGGGGGTCGATATTGGTGATCGACAGCGCCCACGCCACCAGCGATCCGGCCGCCGAACCGCGTCCCGGACCGACCCGGATGCCGACCTCGCGGGCATGGGCGACGAGATCGCCGACCACCAGGAAGTAGGCCGAGAAACCCTTCTCCGCAATGACTTCCAGTTCGTAGGCGGCGCGCCGGTGGTAGTCGGCGGGGACGTCTCGGAGGCGGTGGCGCAGTCCGGCGTCGACCTCGTGGCACAGCCAGCTGTCCTCGGTGTGGCCGTCGGGGACGGGGAATACCGGCATGCGGTCGCGGAAATCGAAGACCTCGTCGTAGGGTTCGATGCGTTCGGCGACGGCCAGGGTGGTATCGCAGGCGCCGGGGACCTCCTCGTCCCACAGCGCGCGCATCTCCGCCGCCGATTTCAGGTAGTAGCCGTCGCCGTCGAAGCGGAAGCGGGCCGGATCCGACAGCGTTTTACCCGTCTGTACGCAGAGCATGGCCTCGTGGGCGGCGGCCTGTTCCTTGCGGATGTAGTGACAATCGTTGGTGGCCAAGGCCGTCAGGCCCGTCTTCGCGCCGACGGCCAGCAGCTCCGCGCGCACGCGGCGTTCGATGGTCAGGCCGTGGTCCATCACCTCGAGGAAGAAGTTCTCCGGGCCGAAGATCTCGCGCCAGCGCCCGGCGGCGTGCCAGGCTTCGTCGAAATGCCCCAGGCGCAAACGGGTTTGGACCTCGCCGGAGGGGCAGCCGGTGGTGGCGATGATGCCCTCGGCGTATTCGGCGATGAGTTCGGCGTCCATGCGGGGCCATTTGCCGAGTTGGCCCTCGAGGGAGGCCAGCGACGACAAACGGAACAGATTGCGCAGTCCCACGGCGTTTTTCGCGAACATGGTCATATGCAGATAGGCGCCGGAGCCGGAGACGTCGTCGGATTTCTGCGACGGATCGCCCCAGCGCACGCGCTCGGCGGAGAATCGCGATCCGGGCGCGATATAGGCCTCGATGCCGATGATCGGGGTGATGCCGGATGTCTTCGCCTGCCGGAAGAATTCCGAGGCCCCGTACATGTTGCCGTGATCGGTCATGCCCACCGCGGGCATGCCCAGGCGCTGCGCCTCGGCGAACAGCGGGCCTATCTTGGCCATGCCGTCGAGCATCGAGTACTCGGTGTGGTTGTGGAGATGAACGAAGGAAGCGTCGGTCACGAGGGCATTCGAGCAAGGTGGTCGGGTATTCGTCGAACAAGTGACACGCTAGGGTGGACAACTGTCGGTTGTAGCAGGAGGTTTCGTGACCGATCTGGATCCGGCGGCGGTGCGCGCCTTCGTCGCCGCGGTGGACGAGGGGCAGTTCAGCCACGCGGCCGATGTGCTGGGTATTACGCAGCAGGCGGTGTCGAAGCGAATCGCCAAGCTGGAGAGCCAATTCGAGGTGGCGCTGTTCGATCGCGGGCCGGGTGGCATCACCGTGACCGATGCGGGAAATCGGTTGCTGCCCTATGCCAGATCGCTGCTCGCCGTGATCGACGAGGCGGTGGCGGCCGTGCGGGGACGGCCGCTGCGGGTGGCGGTGCTGGGGGAGCGGCAGCCCGCCATGGAGTTGATGCGCTACTACCTGGATCGCAATCCGGACTGCGATACCGAGGTCGTATTGTCCAACCTCTTCGCGACCTCTCGCGACGCGGTGGCGACTGGACGGGCCGACGCGGCATTCGCGCGTCCGTTCGGTGGGCCGCGCCCGCTACCGCTCGAAATCGACGCCGCCCCGGCCTATTTGGAGCCACTACACCTGCTGGTGGGCCGTGGCCATCCGCTCGCGGCGCGATCGACGATCACCCTCGCGGAGGCGAGCGCCTATCCCGCGTGGGTTCCGGGGGCCTCGGTCCCGTCGGAGTGGGCCGACTACTACCGCAATCTGGCCGAATTCAGCGGCGTTGTCGTCGAGACCGGCGATCGACCCGAGCCGATGGATCCGATACTGCGGCGCGTCGCGGCGTCGGAGCACCTGACCACCTTCACCGGCGAGGGCTTCCTCACCCCGCTGCACCCGGCGATCCGGCGGCTGCGCATCGTCGACCCGACTCCGGCCTATCCGCACGCGCTGCTGTGGTCGCGCGCGAACACCCATCCGGCCCTGCCGCGCCTGATCGCCCACTTCCGCGCGACCTACAACGGCGATATAGCCCCGCACTGCTGGGTTCCGGACGCCGATCGGGCGCTGTTCACGGGTTGAGGTCAGCCGTTGGCGACCGTGTGCCCACCCGAGGTTTCGGCCGGTCGCGCATAACCTAGCGCCGGACGGCGGGGCGGTCGCGGTGATCCCAGGCCACGAGAAGATCCGGGTCTTCGTGGCGCTCGCGGTGGTGCAGGATCGCGTCGATGGTGAACGCGTCGGCCGGGGCGGTTCGGCGGCGTAGGGCTCCCTCGGACAGGCGTAGTTCCACCGACAGGTCGAAATTCAGGTTGCGGCCCAGCAGCATTGGGCCTGCGATTATGAGGATCAGGTTGGGTTCGGCGGGGGTGATCGGGGCTCGGGCGGAGCGGTCGGTGGATTCGTTCCAGAGGGCGGGGAGCCAGTGGGCGTGGGTGCGGAGGGACTGGAGGACCTCGCGGTCGAGGGCGGGGTAGTCGAACCAGGCGGTGCGGTAGGACATTTCGTCGCGGCCGTATTCCAGGCGCAGGGAGGCGGGGCGGATGTAATCGTGCAGCGAGACGACCGCGGCGGGTCGGCCATGGGTGCGGATTCGGTCGGTGAGGGTGTGGGCGAAGGTGAGCGGGTCCGCGGCGTCGGCTCCGTCGATCGCGACGATCGCGCGCCCGGACAGGGCGAGGATACGGTCGGTGAGATCGTCGACCAGTGCGGCGACGGTGACGGGAGTGAATGCGGGCATCCGACCATCATGCCGACTCGCCCGAGGGGTGCGGCGCGGGTGTATTCGCTATCGCATAGCCTGAGCTGGTTGGTTCCCGGAAGGACGGTTATGGCGACGATCGAAGAGGCGCTCGAGATCGAGCAGCTCGAGCTGAACATCTTTCGTGGCGCGTCCACCAAGACCCAGCTGCCGCGGACATTCGGCGGGCAGGTTGCCGGGCAGGCGCTGGTATCGGCGGTGCGGACGGTCGAGCCGCGGTATCAGGTGCATTCGCTGCACGGATACTTTCTGCGGCCGGGCAATCCCTCGCAGCCGACGGTCTATCTGGTCGACCGGATCCGCGACGGGCGTTCGTTCTGCACGCGGCGGGTGACCGGGGTGCAGAACGGCGAGGCGATCTTCACCATGTCCGCGTCGTTCCACAGCGGCGACGCGGGACCGGTGCATCAGGACGAGATGCCGAAAGTGCCGCCGCCGCACGATCTTCCCGACGCCCAGGTCACCCTGTCCCCGGAACGGCTGTGGGCCATGCGCGAATGGGAGCACTGGGATATCCGAACCGTCCCGGCCGATCGGGTGTACCGCCGCGACGGAATGGCCTCCCAGCAGCAGGTGTGGTTCCGCTACCGCCACCCGCTGCCCGACGATCCGCTGTTCCACGTCTGCACGCTGGCCTATATGAGCGATATGACGCTGCTGGGCTCGTCCAAGGTGACCCATCCGGACGAGCCCACGCAGAACGCCTCGCTCGATCACGCCATGTGGTTCCTGCGTCCGTTCCGCGCCGACGAATGGCTGCTCTACGACCAGAATTCGCCCTCGGCCGGATTCGGTCGCGCGCTCACCGGCGGGCGGATCTTCAACGAGCGCGGCGAACTGGTCGCCGCGGTCGTGCAGGAGGGCCTGATCCGGACGCCGCGCGAGGGCTGAGCCCGCTCACGCGGCGGCCTGCCGGGCCACGGTGATATCGCGCGGCTGGGCCGGAATGCCGCCCCAGCGCGTACCCGCGCCGAGATGTTCCCCCTTCATCAGCAGCGACAGCGGATCGAGCACCACATCGTCGCCGACGACCGAGTCGTAGAGCACGATCGCCCGGGTGCCGACCGTCGCGCCGGACCCGACGGTCACCGTGGACATCTTCATCACCCGGTCCTCGAACAGATGCGTCTGCAGCGATACCTGATGCCCCACGGCCGCATCGTCGCCGACCACGACCAGATCGAATTCGGTGAGGAAGGTCGTGCCCATCCAGGTGCGTCGCCCGATATCGGCGCCGAACCAGCGCAACAGGATCGGCAGGAACGGCGTCCCGGTCAGCATTCCGAGGCAGGCGGGCACGGCAGCGGATTCGAACAGACCGGTGACGAATTCGGTCCGGCGCACGAACAGATCCCACAGCGGTTCCACTCGTGGGCGATAGCGGCCGACGACCGCGCGTTTGACCGCCGCGCACACTCCGACGATTCCGACCGCGACGGCTCCGGCCAGCAGCGGCGACAGCAGCGCGGTCACCACGAAACCACGCCCGGCCAGCGTTGACAGGCCCGTCACGTACACATACGACCCCGCGGCGAGCACACTCGCGGGCACGGTGGCCCGGAAGAATTCGATGAGCAGCCGCTGACGGACCAGCCGCGCCGAAGGCTCGTAGGTCGTGGATTCCGGGAAGTCGCCGGAGTCCTGCCGCGCGGGCAGGCGCATGGCCGGTGAGCCGAGCCAGGCGGTGCCGTCGGGCACCCCGGTATGCGGCGGCAGCGTGCTGACCCCGACCAGTGCGCCCTCGCCGACCCGCGCCCCGGCGGATACGACGGCCGCGTTGCCGATGAACGAGCGACGCCCGACCGTGGTGGGCGCGAACGAGATCCAGCCGCGGCCGAAGGTGGCCGCGCCGACACTGGCCATATCGGCGACGAAGGTGCCCTCGCCCAGTTCGAGCAGATCCGGATCGATATGGGCCGCGTTCGACACCTCCGCACCCCGCCCGATCCGCGCGCCCAGCAACCGCAGCCACGGCACCGTGTAGAGCGTGGCGTAGAGGGTGTGGGTGTTTTGCAGACTGAACTCGAACAGCTTGTCCGCCACCCATTTTCGAATGCCCAGCGCGGAGCGGGCGGGATGGATTCCGGCGGGCAGGCCCGGCAGCACCAGCCGCTTGCCGATCGCGACCATCGCACAGACCGTCGCCACGAAGACCGGACCCGAGGCCAGCGCGGCGAGCAATCCGGCGAGGAAGTCGAAGCGCACCAGCGCCCACGACACCAGCAGCGCGGCGGGCACGATCATGATGATCGCGGCGAGCTCGAGCGCGAATGCGGCCAGCGCGTAGGCGCTCAGCTGCGGCCGTGTCCACGGCACCCGGCGCGGGGGAGCGGACAGGATCGCCTCGATGCCGTCGGACAATCGTTCGGTCGGGGCCGCGGGCGAACCGGCCCAGCGCGCTCCGGCCGGTACGGTCGCGTCGAGAGCGGACTGCTGTCCCAGGGCCGCGCCGGATTCCAGGCGCGCGCCCGGTCCGAGGATCGCGTGCGCGCCGACGAACGCGTCGGGGCCGACGGTGATCGGCGCGACGATCACCCAGCCGCCCTCGACCCGCCACGGCCACAGCGTCACGCCATAGCCGATCGCCGCGCCGGGTCCGATGTCCAGCAGTGCGGGCAGGCTCACCGAGCGGGTGCCGATATGCGCACCGCGCCCGATCCGCGCGCCGAGCAGGCGCAGATACAGATTGCCCAGTGGTGAGCCGGACAGCACGGGCAGTGGGCCGAAACCGAGTAGCAGATGGGCCGCCCAGATTCGCAGATAGGTCGGTCCCCACAGTGGATATCGGCCGGGCCGAATGCCGAGCGTCAGGAGGCGACCGGCCACGATCGGCACCACCCAGCGCACGGTGAGGTAGGTGAACAGCAGCGTCGCGAGCAGTTCGGCGAGCACGGTCGAGGTCGGCGAGCGATTGTCGGCGATGTCGAACCACACCACCGGCAGGCTGGTCACCAGCAGCATCAGATACAGCACGGCCAGCTGCGCGAACCCGCCGCGGGCGACGGTGGTGTCGCTGTGCCGCAACGGTTTCGAGGCGGGCGCTGCCGGCGCTGGCGTGGAGGCGGGCAGGTGCGCGGCCATGGCCCGGACGGTCGGATGCTGGTACAGGTCGCGCAGTGCGGCGTGGACGACAGCGCCGCTGGCGCGAAGTTTCGACACCACCCGCGCGGCCAGCAGGGAGTGTCCGCCGAGCTCGGTGAAGAAATCGGCTGTGACCGAAAGGGATTCGGGGGGAATGCCGAGCGCCCCGGCCCAGATGTCGCGGATGGCCGCTTCGGTGGGATCGGCGGGGGCCACGACCGGCCCGGAGCCCACGAAGCGGTGGGTGGTCGGCGCCGGGAGTTGTCGGCGGTCCACCTTGCCCGACGGCATGGTCGGCAGGGCGGGCAGCGTTTCGACGTAGGAGGCGACCATATAGGCGGGCAACCGATCCCGCATACGTTCGTAGAGTCGTGAGCGCAATGCCTCGGTGTCCGCGGCCGGTACGACATAGGCGGCCAGTTCGGGGCCGTCGGTTCCGGGCGTGGTGGCCACGACCGCCTCGGTGACCGCGGGATCCTGCATCAGCACCGATTCGATCTCGCCGAGGTCGATGCGGTGGCCGCGAATCTTCACCTCGGCGTCGGCGCGGCCCAGATATTCGATATTGCCGTCCGCGTCGAACCGGCCGAGATCGCCGGTGCGATAGAGCCTTCCGTCCGGTTCGGCGGGGTGAGGCAGGAATCGGTCGGCGGTCAGATCCGGTCGGCCGAGATAGCCGAGGGCGACTCCCGGCCCGCCGACGCAGATTTCGCCGATCTCGCCCTCTCCCATTTCGTTGCCATCGTCGTCGAGCAGCACGATCGAATAGGTCGGCAGGGCGCGGCCGATGGTGACCGGGCGGCCCGGCAGCAGTTCGCCGACGGTGGCGGTGACGGTGGCCTCGGTGGGCCCGTAGGTGTTGAGCATGCGGCGGCCGGGGCGGGCCCAGCGGTCCACCAGGTAGGCGGGACAGGCCTCGCCGCCCACCAGAATCGTGCGGATATTTGGCAATTCGCGGGGAATCGTGGCCAGCAGCGTTGGTACGCAATACAGCATCGTCACCCGGGCGGACTCGAGGAAATCGGCCAGCTCACCGCCCAGGCGACGGGAATCGGTCGGTCCCGCAACGATTGTCGCGCCGCGTGCCCAGGTCAACCAGATCTCCTCGATGGAGAAGTCGAACGAGATGGTCATGCCCTGGTAGACACGGTCATCGGGGCGCACGTCGTAGACCTCCGGCGCCACGTCGAGGAAGTTGCAGATGCTCGACTGCCCGATCAGCACGCCCTTCGGGCGACCGCTCGAACCGGAGGTATAGATCACGTACGCCACCGGATCGGCCGGGGGCTCGATCGGATCGGGACGAGTCCTCGGCGCGCGCGAAATGGCCGCGGAATCGGCGTCCACGCGAACGATGCCGGGCCGCAGTCCATTCAACAGATGGTCGAATTCCGATGAGGTCACCACGACCTCGACATCCGCATCGTCGACGATATAGGCGACCCGATCCGCCGGTGCGCCCGGATCGATCGGAACGAATGTGGCACCGGCTTTTCCGATGCCCAACAGTGCGGTGTAGGTATGAACGGAACGTGACAGCAGAATTGCCACACGTGTGTTTGCGGTGACTCCGAGAGTACGAAGATGATGGGCCAAACGATTCGCCTGCGAATCCAATTCGGCGTACGTGAGGATCGAATCCTCACATTCCAGTGCTACCGCATTCGGCGCGGTATCGCAGCTGGACTCGAAGGTGTGATGCATCCGAGGGGCGTCGAGCACAGGGTTCTCCATCGAAATCGGCGGCGCTGGCGCCCGGAACCCCAAATTTCCCACATGCGACTCATGTTGCCATGCGCTTGCAGTGCCGTAAAGGAAAGATTAAGCACGCTGCGTCGGGACATATTTGCCCTTGGTATAACCCCTCTTCGAGTCGGCTCGGGAATGCGGTCAATTCCGACATTGGGAATGTAACGCACCGGTTCGGGTGGTGCACCACACAAAATGCCGACCGTGGATCTAACGCGCGAGCAATCGGTGGATCACCTCATTGTGCGCGAGGCCGCCGATGGCATTGCGAGCCAAGACGATCCCCGCGATCGCCAGGGCCCAGCCGGTCGCGCTGTCGGCGTAGCGCGACAGCAGCCGATCCAGTTTCGCCAGCATCGGCTCGATGGTCGAATGCAGCAGTGACCGTCCGGCCGTCAGCAGCAGCGCCGGGACGATCATCACCGCGCTGTATCCGGCCAGCAGGGCGATCGACGCAGCGGTCGGCAGCTCGCTCGCGACCAGCAGTCCGATCGCGGCCAGATACGGCACCATCGAAAACGCCTCCAGCACACCGGCGCTCACCGCGAGTACGGCCAGTCCGCCCGCCGAGCTCTGGCGCTCGAGCGCGCGGGTGCGCCAGGCCGCGGTGCGATCGGGTTCGCCGCGCTCGCGGCGCTTCTTGGAGTCGAAGCGCCACGACACCGCGAACAGTGCCACGCCGACCAGCAACTCCGCCACCAGGACGGGCACGCTGTGCGCGAGCCCGCCGAAGCGCTCGAGGCCCGCGCCCGCGACGGTCAGCAGCAGTACGCCGAGCAGGAAGTAGAACACCGCGATGGCGACCAGATAACTCAGCATTCGTCGCGCGGGTGGCCGATCGGGAGCCAGCAGCAGCCAGATCGGGACGATGAGGGTGCCGATGCTGGTGCTGTCCACCAGCGCCAGGCCGATCAGGGCCGGGATCAGAATCATGCCCCTCAGGGTCGGGCCGTGGCGGCCGCGCCGGCGTCGGGCATCGGATCGACCGGTCGTCATCACTTCGGCGGATCGCTGGGCCCGCGCGCGCTGTGCTGTGATGGTCGGATGAAGCAGTGGGACGCGCTGCCCGCCGCCGCGCGGGATGCCTCGGCCGCACTGTTGTTGCTGGTCGTCGGTGCGACGCTGTATCTGTCGGGCCTGTATCCCATGTCCGATACGAGCACCGACACCCCGTTGACCGCTCGCTTCGGCGTGCTCGCCCTGCTGTGTGCGGCGGCCCTGCTGCGGCGGCGGACGCCGCTGGTGGCGCTGGGATTCGGACTGGTGCCCGTCGCGATCGATGTGACCCTCGGCGCGACGACGCCGATTCTCGTCGGATTCGGCGATCTGATCTACGCGGCCTGTCTGTACGGGTCGCGGCGGGTGTCGCGCTTCGTGGTGGCGGCCTGTGTGACGGTCGCGGTCGGCTTCGTGATCGCGGTCGCGGTGATGGTCGGTCAATGGCGGGCGGTGATGCTCGCGATCGCGGTGGTGTCGCTGCTGCTGGCCACCCCGATCTGGTGGGCGCTGTCGGTGCGTCATCACAAGGAGATGGCCGAGACCGAACGGGCGCGCGTGCAGGCCATGACGCTGATCGCCGAACTCGACCGCCGCGCGGCGGTCGCCGACGAACGCAAGACCATGGCCCGCGATCTGCACGATGTGATCGCCGGTCACCTGTCGGCCATCGCGATCCAGTCCGAGGCCGCGCTCGGTGTGCTCGCCACGCGCGACGCCGATGCGGCGATCACCGGCGTCCTCGGTTCGATCCGCGCCAACAGTGTCAGCGCGCTGCAGGAGATGCGCACCATGATCGGGCTGCTGCGCCGCGACGACGGCGCCGAGGATGTCGCCGCCCCACGCGGACTGGCTCAGCTGCCGCTGGTCGTCGACGCCGCTCGATCGGCGGGAATCGTTGTGCGCGTGCGCAACTCGCTGATCGATGCGACCCTGCCCAGTGCGGTGGATCAGGCCGCGTATCGCATCATCCAGGAGGCGCTGACCAATGCGATGAAACATGCGCCGGGCCGGGAGGTGGATATCGAGGTGCTCGCCGAACGCGGCGCGCTGACGGTGTCGGTGCGCAATCCGCTGGCCGCGCGCCCGCCGCGCGCCGAGGATGATCATCCCCGGCGCGGTCTGCTCAATATGGGTGAACGCGCCGCCGCGCTCGGCGGAAACCTCACGGCGGGACCGGATTCGGGCCTGTGGGTGGTGCGGGCCCGGTTACCGCTGCTCGAAACCTCGGAGTTGATATGACGATTCGGGTGCTGATCGCCGACGATCACGGCGCGATCCGCGCCGGGCTGCGGCTGATCCTGGAATCCGCGGACGGCTTCGAGGTGGTCGGCGAGGCCGCCGACGGCGATGTGGCCGTGGCCCAGGCGAACGCGCTGCGGCCGGATGTGGTGCTGATGGATGTGCGTATGCCCGGTGTGGACGGTATCGCCGCGACCGAGCGCATCACCGCCGACGGCCTCGCCCGGGTGCTCATTCTGACCACCTTCGATCTGGACGAATACGTTTTCCGCACACTGCGCGCGGGCGCGGCGGGTTTCGTGCTGAAATCGGCGTCGGGCCCGGCCATTCTGGACGCGGTGCGCGCGGTGGCGGCCGGGGACGGGGTGCTGGCGCCGGAGGTGACCGCGTCGGTCATCTCGGCCTTCGCCGCCAGCGCCCCACCCGCACAACAGAATCCGAACCGCTTCGCCGATCTCACCGAGCGCGAGCGCGAGGTGCTGGACTGCCTGGGCGAGGGACTGTCCAACGCGCAGATCGCGACCCGGCTGTTCATCGGCGAGGCGACGGTGAAGACGCATGTCTCGCGGGTGCTCACCAAACTCGGTGTGCGATCGCGGGTTCAGGCCGCCATCGTCGCCCGCGAGGCGGGTTAGGCCGCCTGCACCCGCAGATGGCACACCACGGTGTCGGGCAGTCGCCGCAGCTGGCGTTCCAACTCGTCGCTGCGATGGCTCGGCAGGACGCGGTCCCAGCCACTGGGCGGATCGACCTCGGCGATCAGCACCACCCTGCGGCGGCCCTGGAAATTATCGCGGACATAGCGGGCGACCGGGCCGCCGACCGTGCAGTCACCGGCATCGATGATCTCCAGCGGCACCTCCGGATGCCAGGCCTCCCACGCCTTGGTGAACGCGGTCGTATTCGCGCCGGGCAGGCAGACATGCACCGCGACCACATGGTGGCTCAGCGACAGCGCGGCCGACAGCGCCTCGCGGCTCAGCTCGGATACCTCCGAAACCGGTACCACGATCACGGTTCCGGTCGGGCTCGGCTGTGCGGGGACACAACCCGCGCCGCGGGTCCCGTCGATCTTGCGGTAGGCCGAACGGATGCGTTCCATGCCGAAGACCAGCAGCGGCAGCACCAGCACGATCAGCCACGCACCCTCGGTGAATTTCATCGCCGTGGTCACCACGGCCGCGACGAAGGTGAGCACCGCGCCGAAGGCATTGAGCGCCAAGCGCCAACCGCGTTCGCCGCGTAGGAGCCAGTGCCGCACCATACCCGCCTGGGCGATGGTGAAGCCGACGAAGACGCCGATCGCGAACAGCGGCACGAGCGCGTTCATATTGCCCTCGGAGGCGATCAGCAGGACCGCCGCGCACAGGCCGAGGGTCAGCACGCCGTAGCGGTAGACCTGCCGGGGCGTGGCCACGGCGAAGCGGTGCGGCAGGCAGTTGTCGTCGGCGAGGATCTTGGTCAGCGTGGGCAGTCCGCCGTAGGAGGTGTTGGCGGCCAAGGCGAGCAGCACCACGGTCGCGAATTGCACGATGTAGTAGGCCGCGCCGTGGCCGAGGGCGGCCTCGGTCAGCTGCGACAGCACGGTCGTGCCCTCGACCGGATGGATCGAGAACTTCCCGATCAGCGTCGCCAGTCCGATCAGCATGACGCCCAGCAGCACACCGAGCGCGACCTCGGCCCGCTGCGCGCGGCGCACCCGTGGCTGTTCGAACGAGGGCACCGCGTTGGCGATCGCTTCCACGCCGGTCAGTGCCGCGCAACCGCTGGAGAAGGCCTTGAGCAGCAACAGGATTCCGATGGTCCGGGTGTCGGTCACCGCGGCCGCGGCGGTCGTGACGCTCGCGGGCTCATCGCGCACCAGGCCCGCGATGATCACGGTCAGAATGCCGACCACGAAGACGGCGGTCGGGGCCATGAACGCCCGCGCGCTCTCGCGGATGCCCGCGAGATTCAGGGCGGTGATACCGATCAGCACCGCCAGGCAGATCCAGACGGTGTAGGGCAGCAGCGCCGGAATCGCGGAGGTGAGCGCGGCGGTACCGGCCGCGATGGAGACGGCGACATTGAGGATGTAGTCGACGATGAGCGAGGCGGCGGCCACCAGGCTGGTGCGGTGGCCGAGATGGGTTTTCGCCACGGCATAGGCCCCACCGCCGTCGGGGAAGGCGGCGATCACCTGGCGGTAGGAGGCGATGAGAACGGTCAGCAGGACGACGATCGCCAGGGTCACCGGCAGGGTCATCCCGAGACCCGCGCTGCCCGCGGCGGCCAGGACCAGCACGATCGCCTCGGGGCCGTAGGCCACCGACGCCATCGCGTCCAGGGACAGACCGGCCAATCCGGTGGAAACCGTGAGACCTCGACGGGGTAACGGAGGCTCACTCGGCCCGCCGTCGACGGGCTCGGAACGCGGTAGAACTTCGGTCACCTGGGCGAGTGTTCCCCTGGTCCGAACGACCGAACAGTTCCCTTGCGAATCCTTGACGGGTGGGTGAGCAGAACCACACGGATTACCGCCGCGGGCAGGGGTATGGTCTGCGCCTCGTATGCTCGGCTTGTGAGACCGACCATTGGTGTGCTGGCGTTGCAGGGTGATGTGCGCGAGCACTTCCACGCGCTGGCCGAATGCGGCGCCGAAGCGGTGAATGTGCGCCGGGAGTCCGAATTGGCCGCCGTCGACGCGCTGGTGCTGCCGGGTGGCGAATCGACCGCGATCAGCAAGCTGCTCGAGGTGTTCGGGCTGCTGGAACCGTTGCGGCAGCGGCTGCGCGAGGGCATGCCCGCCTTCGGGTCGTGCGCGGGGATGATCCTGCTGGCGAGTGAGGTGCTCGATACCCGCCCGGACGCGCAGTCGCTGTCGGGTATCGATATGACCGTGCGGCGCAATGCCTTCGGGCGGCAGGTCGATTCGTTCGAGGCCGATCTGGATTTCGCGGGTCTCGACGACGGTCCGGTGCGCGCGGTGTTCATTCGCGCGCCGTGGGTCGAGCGGGCCGGTGACGGGGTCGAGGTGCTGGCCCGGGTACCGGCCGGACCCGCCGAGGGGCGGATCGTCGCGGTGCGGCAGGGCAATGTGCTGGCCACCTCCTTCCATCCCGAGGTGACCGGTGATCTGCGCGTGCACCGTATGTTCGTGGAATCGGTACTGACGCCTGCCGACCGGTGAACGACAGTGGCCCTGGCAGTAGACTGGAACAGTTGTCTGCCTGGACCTCGACACTCGACTGAAGGAAGTAGGGCATGAGCGGCCACTCCAAATGGGCCACCACCAAGCACAAGAAGGCGGCTATCGACGCCAAGCGTGGCAAGATGTTCGCGAAGTTGATCAAGAACATCGAGGTTGCCGCGCGTCAGGGTGGTGGTGACCCTGGAGGAAACCCCACGCTCTGGGACGCCATTCAGACAGCGAAGAAGAACTCCGTCCCCAGCGACAATATCGAGCGCGCCCGCAAGCGCGGCGGTGGCGAAGAGGTGGGCGGCGCCGATTGGCAGACCATCATGTACGAGGGTTACGGCCCCAATGGCGTCGCCGTGCTGATCGAATGCCTCACCGACAATCGCAATCGCGCCGCCGGTGAGGTGCGCGTGGCCATGACCCGCAACGGCGGCAGCATGGCCGATCCGGGTTCGGTGGCGTATCTGTTCAGCCGCAAGGGCGTGGTGACCCTCGAGAAGAACGGGCTGTCGGAGGACGACGTGCTCGCCGCGGTGCTCGACGCGGGGGCGGAGGATGTCAACGACCTCGGCGATTCGTTCGAGATCATCAGCGAGCCGGGCGATCTCATCGCCGTACGCACCGCGCTGCAGCAGGCCGGAATCGACTACGACTCCGCGGAATCGGGCTTCCAGCCCGCTACCACGGTCGCGGTCGACGCCGACGGCGCGCGCAAGGTCTTCAAACTCGTCGACGCGCTGGAAGACAGCGACGATGTGCAGAACGTGTACACCAATGTCGATATCTCCGACGACATTCTGGCCGAGCTGGACGCCTAGTCCACGGTTGTAGCTCGAAGGCCGCCTTCCTCGGCTGGGGAAGGCGGCCTTCTGCGTTGTGCGACAGGCTCATTCGTCCGGCCGGTCGTCATCAATCCCCGGCCAGCCGCGGAGCAGATGGTCCAGGCCGCGCAGGGCTTGGAACCAGGACTCGTCGGCGGTGCGGGTGTGGTGGGCGAAACCGCCCGTGCGCTCGAGACTGACATAGCCGTGGAAGGTGCTGTGCAGCAGGCGAACCGCATCGGTCTCGGCGGGTTCGGGTAGCGCGTAGGCGCGCAGGATCGCGCGGGTGAGATCGGAGTGCCGCCGGGCCGCGGCCGCGGTGTGTTCGTTCACGGGGAGTTGGGCCGCGGCGTAGCGGCCGGGATGGTCGGTGGCGTAGGCGCGGTAGGCGGCGGCGAAGGCGATCAGCGCCTCGACGCCCGCGCGGCCCGCCAGGGCCTCGGTGACCCGGTCGGCGAGTTCGGTCAGGGCGAGTGCGGACACTCTGGTTCGCAGATCCTCGCCGTTTTTCAGATGTGCGTAGAGATTCGCGTCGCGGACGTCGAGGCTGCGGGCGAGTGCGGCGACGGTCAGATTGTCGAAGCCGATCTCGTCGGCCAGCGCGGCCGCCGCGTGGGTCAGCTGATCGACGGTCATCCGCGCTCGTGGCATGAGTAGTACTCCCGATGTGATTAGTAAAGCAAAGTGTTTGCCTAATTGCTTTAGGAAGTCTAGCGTGCCGTGTCGTGAACGACTGGATCAGTACCCCGATCGACCTCGCGCTGCTGCGTGGCGCCCTCGACCTCGAGACCACCGAGCGCGGGGTGATACCGCATCGGCTGCCCGCGCGTGCGCGTCGTCAGTTTCCCGATGACTTCTTGACGATCGTCGAGGCGCAGGCCGCGGGTGTGCGGCTGGTATTCCGAAGCGAGTGCCGCGCAATCGAATTGGAGGTGCTGGCGACGCGGGTCGGCTGGCCGGGCGTGGCGATCGCGGCGGGCGGTTACGAACTGCTCGTCGACGGGCGGCCGGTCGCGGTCGCGCCCGCGAGCGGTGGCCGGGTGGTGGGCGCCGACGGTGTCGAGATCGAGTCCGGTCGCGCCGGGACCGTGCGTTTCGCGGGACTGTCCGGCGCGGACAAGGACATCGAGATCTGGCTGCCGCACAGTGAGGCCGCCGAGCTGATCGCCCTGCGGACCGATGCCCCGGTGCGGCCGCTGCCGACCGGCGCACGCCCGGTGTGGCTGCATCACGGCAGCTCGATCAGCCATGGCTCCAATTCCGCCCGGCCGACCGGGACCTGGCCCGCGGTCGCGGCCGCGCTCGGCGGGGTGGATCTGGTGAATCTGGGGCTGCGCGGTAACGCGCTACTGGATCAGTTCACCGCGCGCACCCTGCGCGATACGCCCGCCGACCTGATCAGCATCAAGATCGGAATCAATCTGACCAACACCGACGCGATGCGATTACGCGCGTTCGGGCCCGCGGTGCACGGCTTCCTCGACACCATCCGCGAGGGGCAGCCGGATACGCCGCTGTTGGTCGTCTCCCCGCTGCTGTGCCCCATTCAGGAGCACACGCCCGGGCCCGTCGCGCCGGATTTCTCCACCGGGCGGGTGCGCTTCCACGCCCTCGGTGATCCGGAAGAGGTCCGGTCGGGACGGTTGACGCTCAGCGTCATTCGCGCCGAACTCGCCCGCCTGATCGCTCGCCGCGCGACCGGCGATCCGAATCTGCACTATCTCGACGGCCGCGAACTCTACGGCGAGGCCGAGGCCGCCGAACTACCGCTGCCCGATGATCTGCATCCGGATTCCGCGGGACATCGGCGCATCGGGGAGAACTTCGCCCGGTTCGCCGCCGAGTCTGCCAAGGTGGGCGGATGGGGAGGTGGTTGGTCGCGGTCCTGATGGTGATCGCGGTTGGCACGGCCTGTGATTCGGGCACGTCGTCGACGTGGACCGAGCTGTCGATGCCCGCGCCCGGGGCGCGGGTGTCGGCGATCGTCGCGGTCGGGAACGAGGTGCTGGTGAGCGGGGCGCTGGGCGGACATCCCGGCGCGTGGATCGGTTCCGACGGAAAGCGTTGGCGGGCGGTGCGTCTCGAGGCGCACAGCGGGTACGCGCCTGCGGCCGAGTTGATTTCGGTGGGCGTGGGGGAGCGGGTGGTGGCGCTGGGGCAGGCTTTCGGTGGGGCACATTCGAATCCGCGCATGACGATCTGGAGCGGGGACGCGGGCGCACTGGTCGAGTATCCGCAGGCTTTCGAATTGTTCGGTGGCCCACACGCCATCGCCGTGACGGCCGCGGCGACGATCGGCGGCACCGATCTGCTGATCGGTGAATGGGACGGTCCCGGCGGCCGCTACGGTTCGGCGGTCTGGCTGTCTCGCGACGGCCGCACCTGGCAGCGCAGCGCCGAGGATCCGGCGCTGTCCTCGGCTCCGGGCGAGCAGACCGGCGCGGCCGGAGTCGCCACGGGCCCAGCGGGTTTCGTCATCGCCGGTAACACCTTGCGTGACGGCGTCCTGATCCCCCTGGTCTGGACCTCACCCGACGGCCGCGCCTGGCAGCGCCGAGAACTGTCGGGCGCCGCCGCGATCGCCACCCGCGCGGCCTGCGACACCGCGGGCTGCGCGACAGCCGGTCAATCCGTCGCCTCCCCCCGACTGCTGTGCTGGCCCGACCCCACCGCCCCACCCGTCCCCGGCCCCACCGCGAGCCGACTCGAACTCTCCCAACTGTTCATCCACGACAACCGGATACTCGCCACCGCCCGCCTCGACGGCCGAGCCCACCTCCTGTCCGTCCACCGCGATTGCACGGTCTGGCAAGACATTCCACTCCCCACCACCGCCGGCGAGGCCCGCCTGGGCACCCTCCCCGACGGCCGTCTACTCCTGGCCACCGCCGACACGAGCGGCAGCAGACTCTGGACCACTCGATGACCCGAAAGGAAGCCCCTGTGCGGGAACGGATCTCGTTCGACGTCGACGACTACATCCGCCGTGTCCAATCCAGTCCGTGCTTCGTCTGTGCCATCGTCGCGGGCGAACACGATTCGGACCTGGAACAGATCATCGCCGAGGACGAGGAGAACATCGCCTTCCTCTGCCGGTATCCGACCCTGCTCGGCCATGTCCTGGTCGCCCCGAAACTCCACCGCGAGCACCTGTTCCGCGATCTCGACGAGGCCGCCTACCTGCGGCTGATGTCGATGGTCCATCGGGTCGCCCGCGCGGTCGAACAGGCGGTCCCGGTCGAGCGCAGCTATCTGCTCAGTCTCGGTAGCCAACAGGGCAATTCCCATCTGCATCTGCACATCGCCCCGCTGCCGCCGGATGTGCCCTATCGGGAGCAGCAGCTGCACGCGATGATGGCCGAGAACGGGGTGCTGGCGTGGTCACGGGAGCAGGCGTTCGCACTGGCCGATCGGTTACGGGCGGCGCTGGCCCAGGCGGGATTCACTCGTTCGCCGGAACCGGCAGGCCCACTCTCGCCGCCACCCAGGGCAGCGAGGAGCTGAAGGCCGCTGAGGCGAATTGCCAGGTGTGGCCGCCCTGCGTGGTGTGGATGGTGCAGTCGATGTTCTCGGATCTGCCGGTGGTGCAGAGTTTTTCGGCGGCGCCTACCTCGCCGGTGTCCATGGGGGCGTCCACGCCGCCGAAGCCGATTTGGTCCTCGTCGACCTTCGGGCGGGTGAAATGGCCCGCGCCGCCGCGGTTTCCGCTGCGCGGGGGTGGGGTGAGGTCGTCGAACAGGCCCGCGAGGCCCTGGTAGGGGCCGTGTTCGGTCATGACGGTGATGGGGTCGAATTTGGCCCATGCGGTGGCGTCTCCGCCGTAGAGGCGGTTGATGGTCTGTTCCTTGTTGCCCGAGGCGGGGCCGATATCGCCCGCGATGTCGACGAAGGTGTGGAACAGGTCCGGATGCATGACGGTCAGGTCGACCGCGCAGGTGCCGCCCATGGACCAGCCGATGACCGCCCAGTTCGCCGGGTCGCGGGAGGCGTTGAAGGTCGATTCGACATAGGGCGGAACGTCTTCGGTGAGGTGGCGGGCGGCATTTCCGCGGGGGCCGTCGACGCATTCGGTGTCGTTGTTGAAGCTGCCGCTGGAGTCGACGAAGACCAGGATGGGTGCGCGGCCGCCGTCGGCGGCGGTGAACTTATCGATCTCGGGCATGATCTGGCCGCTGCGCAGCCAGTCGCCGGGGGTGTTGAACTCGCCGCCGATCATCATCACCGCGGGCAGCGTCGGCGGCTGGTCGCCGGTGAACCACGCCGGGGGCAGGTAGACGTATTCGGTGCGGTGATTGAAATCGCTGGCGTCATCGGGAATCCGCACCGGCACAACCACTCCCGTGGCCATCGGTTTCCCGCGCAGGCCCGGCAGCGCCGCGAGGTCGGTCTGATGCGGTAGCGGTCCGGCGGTCAGGGCGCTCCACGCGGATTGGACGGTGGGGTAGTAGCCGACCCACTGATTGAGCACCACCCCGGTACTGAGCACGGCCATCGGCACGGCCAAAATCGCCGCGGCGCGCTGCCACCAGCGACCGTTCGGCCAGCCGAGGACGGCCACCGCGAGCGCGGCGATCATGGCCGCGACGGCCACCCACAGCAGAATCGGCGCGGGATCCGAGGCCAGGCCCTGATCGGTCAGATACAGCCACGCGCCGACGGCCGCGGCCACGCCCAGGGCCAGGCAGAGCGGCATCCGGATCAACCACCAGCGCCGGGTCAGGCGGGTGATCGCGACGATCAGCAGCGCGATCGCGATCAGCTCGATGGTGACCGGCAGCCAGCCGTGCAGCAGCGACAGGCCGCGATGAAATCCGGCATAGGGGTTGAGATTCGCCGAGGGCAGCCGGGGCGGCGGGGGCGGGGCCACGGCCGGGGTTGCTGGCGTCGTCGTCGGCACGTCCATGGGCGCAGGGAACACGGCCGTCATTCTCGAGCAGTTTCCTCGAGGTCGGCTGTGAACCACCTCCGAGTCCCATGACAGCATAGTTTGCAAGGTCCGTTTGGACTTTGAAAAAGTCCAAACGGACTCTAATATGTTCCGTATGGACCTCTTGTATCGAAGCGTGATCACCCGGATGCCGAGTATTCGGGGTGGTCACGCCTTCGCGGCGTTCACGATCGCGTGGGTCGTCTATGACGCGGTCGCGCCGCAGGGGGAGATGCTCACCGATGCCGCCCGCCGCATACACGCCCGATATCCGCTGCTGTGGACGGCCGCGGTGGCGGTGACCGCCACACATCTGCTCGACGGCTTCCGGGCCGCGGGCGTACCGCAACTCGACCCCTATACCCAGGTGGCGCGGGCCGCCCGCGCGCTGATCACGCGTCAGGCGCGCCCGTGACCGATCTGGCCTACAAGGCGATTCCCGCACCGGTGGTGGCCGGTCGGCTCGGTGAGCTCAGGTCGACGCGAGTTCGGCGCGCAGGCTGCGGCAGCGGCGCAGCACATCCTCGCGGTCGGCGGGTTCGGGGATCTCGGGGACCGCGCGCTCGATCATGGCCGCCTGTTCGAGCACCACGCGGCGGCGGTCGGGGTCGGTGACGCGATCGGCGATCTGGGCCAGCGCGTCGAGCTGGCGAATCATGATGGCGGGCGCGCCGCGACCGGATTGGCGGATCTTCTCGAACGCCCGCTGCACCAGGCGCTCATAGCTGACCTGGGCGGCGATCACCCGGATGTGGCCGTCGCGATCGCGGCGGACCGGATCGGGATTCCAGGACACCGCGATTCGCGACAGACAATCGCCGAGCCAGTCGACACAGGTCAGGACCGTGAAGGTGTCATTGGTCGTGGTGGCCATGGCCCGTAGCGCGATCTCGACGATCTGATCGATGCCGAAGGAGACGTCCTGCACCAGCGTGCGGGTCGAGCCGGTGACATGGCCGCGGGCGAACCGCGCGCCGATCCGCGCGGCCGCCTCGGCGGGCCACACCGTCGCGACCACCTGACCCTCGGTGACGAAATGCCCTGGGCGATAGGGCAGGTGGATGACCGCGTGCTGTTCGGCCGCGAGCCGCACCAACTGGTCGTAGCGGATGTACTGCAGATAACCGCTGTTGGTGGTGCGCACCTCGCCCCCGGAGGCGGCCATCGATGCCAGTACCTGTTCGACCGTCGGCCCGCGTTCGGCCGCGGGTGCGGTGGTGTCCTGATTGGCGGCGGCGGCCGTGAGCACCTCGCGGGCGATATCGGCGATCACATTCGGCAGCTGGATCTGACCGGCGATGTGATTGATGAAGTAGATGAGCACCGCCAGATCGATCACCAGCGAGGCGATCGAGACCGTCGCGCAGATATGCGGTACGAAATCCGGCCCGACCGCCACCAGCGCCGCGACCGCGTAGACGAAGGTCGCCACGAAGGTGCCCAGGGTCAGCTGGGTGCCGCGATCGCGAATGAAGTTGCGCAGCATGCGCGGTCCGAACTGGGTCGATGCCAGTGTCAGCGCCACGATCGTGATCGAGAAGACCACGCCGACGACGGTGATGTTGGCGGCCGCGATCGCGGTGAGCACCTGCCGCGCGGCGTCGGGCGTGCCGCCGAGCACCCAGCCGGGCATCTCGTAGTCGTTGCGATAGGCGAGCCGGTCGAGCATCAAAGTCAGCGCGAACAGCGCCACCGCGACCAGAACCTCCAGCGTGGGCACGAACCACAGATTGGTGCGCAATCGCTCGCGCCACCGATCCGCCTCGAGTGAGATCCCGCGCACGAGGCAGAACTTACCCGCCCGAACGGCGGTGACAATGGATTCATGACCGAACTGGCGCTGATTCTCGGCGATATCACCGAGCAGGAAGTGGACGCCGTGGTGAATGCGGCGAATTCGTCGCTGCTCGGCGGCGGCGGTGTGGACGGGGCCATTCACGCCAAGGGTGGACCCGCGATCCTCGCCGCGTGCCGGGAGGTGCGGGCCTCGGCGTATCCGGACGGCCTGCCCACCGGTCGGGCCGTCGCCACCACGGCCGGGGAGTTGCCCGCGCGGTGGGTGATCCACACCGTCGGTCCGGTCTATTCGGCGCGGGAGGATCGCGCGGCGCAACTGGCGGCCTGCTACCGCGAATCCCTGCGGGTCGCCGATGAATTGGGCGTTCGCACGCTCGCGTTCCCGGCGATCTCCACGGGAATCTACGGGTGGCCGCTCCACGACGGGGCACGTATCGCGGTACAGACCGTACGGTCGGTGGAGACTTCGGTCGAGCAGGTGCGATTCGTACTGTTCTCCGCCGACGCCTACGACGCCTTCGATGCGCGCCTGCGCTGACCCGGAACTTGTCGGTGCCATCTGAAAGGGTGGTCCGGTGGTCAACACGCAAGAGCCGTTCTCGATCCGGATAGACGTGCGCATCTCCGATGTCGATCCGCAGTTGCACGTCACCGGTCCCGCCTATCAGCAGTACGCCGATCATTCCCGCTTCGAATGTGTCCAGGCCGCGGGCATTTCGGTGGAGCGTTTGCTCGCCGACGGCCTCGGCCCGGTGAATCTGGAGACGACCATTCGCTACCACCGCGAACTGCGCGCCGGTGACAGCGTCGACGTCACGTGCGCGTGGTTGTGGTCGGCGGGTAAGACCTACCGCGTCGAACACATCCTCACCCGCGCCGACGGCGAATTGTCCGCCACCGTCAGCTATCTGAGCGGTCTGCTGGACCTGCGCACCCGGCGCCTGGTCGCCGACCCGGCCGTCGAATGGGCCCGCCGCGCGGCCGATCCGACCCTGCTCGGACTGCCCGCCTCCCTGCAAGCGGCGCAAGGGGTTTGACCGGGGCCCGTGTCGGTGGCCGGGGTGGCCGCGGGGAACCGCTAGACTTCGAACAACTGTTCGCGGATCGGAGGGGTGCTTTCGTGCGGGTGATGGGTGTCGACCCCGGGCTCACCCGGTGCGGTGTGAGCATCGTCGAGGGTGGGCTCGGCAGACAGGTCACGGCGCTGGCCGTGGACGTCATCCGTACTCCGCCGGAGATGGATCTGGCTGAGCGGCTGCTGGGAGTGGCCGATGCGGCCGAGCGGTGGATGGACACCCACGAACCCGAGGCCGTGGCGATCGAGCGGGTGTTCTCCCAGCACAATGTTCGCACCGCGATGGGCACGGCCCAGGCGGGCGGGGTCATCGCGCTGGCGGCCGCCCGGCGGGGGATTCCGGTGCACTTCCACACGCCGAGTCAGGTCAAGGCCGCGGTCACCGGTAACGGCTCGGCCGACAAGGCTCAGGTGACCGCCATGGTGACCCGGATCCTGGGCCTGGCGACGGCCCCGAAACCCGCCGACGCCGCCGACGCGCTGGCGTTGGCGATCTGCCACTGCTGGCGCGCGCCCATGCTGGAACGAATGGCCAAGGCGGAGGCGCTCGCCGCGGAACAGCAGCGCAAATACACGGAAAGACTTGCCCAGCAACGGAAGGCGGTGACCGGGTGATCGCGTCGGTACGCGGTGAGGTACTCGAGATCGGACTCGACCACGCGGTGCTCGAGGCCGCGGGTGTGGGCTACCGGCTCAATGCCACACCCTCGACGCTGGCCGGGTTGACCCGCGGCGAGGAGGCGCGGCTCTACACCGCGATGATCGTGCGCGAGGATTCCATGACGCTGTTCGGCTTCGCCGATACCGAGGCGCGCGATCTGTTCGGGCTGCTGCAGACCGTATCCGGGGTCGGGCCGCGGCTGGCGATGGCGGTGCTCGCGGTGCTCGAACCCGAGGCGCTGCGCAAGGCCCTGGCCGAGAGCAATATCGCCGCGCTCACCCGGGTGCCCGGCATCGGCAAGCGCGGCGCCGAGCGGATGGTGGTGGAACTGCGCGACAAGGTGGATCTGGTTCCCGTGCAATCGGGTCCGCCCGGCGCCGGGCCCGCACCGATCGTCACGCCGGTGCGCGATCAGGTCATCGAGGCGCTGGTCGGTCTCGGCTTCCCGGTCAAACAGGCCGAACCCGCCGTCGACGGCGTACTCGCCGATCATCCGGAGCTGGACACCTCCAAGGCGCTGCGGGCGGCGCTGGGGCTGCTGGGTAAGAACCGGTAGGGCCCATGAGCGAGGAATTCCCCGACGACACCGAATCCCCCGTCAGCCCCGACTATTTGAAATCCGACGGCGAGATCGAGGCCAGCCTGCGCCCGAAATCGCTGGACGACTTCATCGGCCAGCCGCGCGTGCGCGAGCAGTTGGCGTTGGTGCTGCGCGGTGCTACCCAGCGCGGTGGCACGCCCGATCACGTACTGCTGTCGGGCCCACCGGGTCTGGGCAAGACGAGTATGGCCATGATCATCGCCGGCGAACTGGGCTCCGCGCTGCGCATCACCTCCGGTCCGGCTCTCGAGCGGGCCGGTGATCTCGCGGCCATGCTGAGCAATCTCGTCGAGGGCGATGTGCTGTTCATCGATGAGATCCATCGCATGGCCCGGCCCGCCGAGGAGATGCTGTATCTGGCGATGGAGGATTTCCGGGTCGACGTGGTGGTCGGCAAGGGTCCGGGCGCGACGTCGATTCCCCTGGACATCGCGCCGTTCACCCTGGTGGGCGCGACCACTCGCTCCGGCGCGCTGACCGGACCGCTGCGCGACCGCTTCGGCTTCACCGGCCATATGGACTTCTACGAACCCCATGAGCTGCAACAGATTCTGCGTCGCTCCGCGAGCATTCTCGGCGTGCGCATCGAATCCGACGCGGCCGCCGAGATCGCCGGCCGCTCGCGCGGCACGCCCCGCATCGCCAATCGCCTGCTGCGCCGGGTGCGCGATTACGCCGAGGTGCGCGCCGACGGTCTGGTCACCCGCGAGGTGGCCCAGGCCGCCCTCGCGGTCTACGACGTAGACAGCCTCGGCCTGGATCGCCTCGACCGCGCGGTGCTGGCCTCGCTGGTCCGCAGCTTCGGCGGCGGCCCGGTGGGCGTATCCACCCTCGCCGTCGCGGTGGGGGAGGAGGCCACCACGGTCGAAGAGGTCTGCGAGCCGTTTCTGGTACGCGCGGGCATGATCGCCCGCACCCCCCGCGGCCGCGTCGCCACCGCCGCGGCCTGGGAGCATCTGGGCCTGGTTCCCCCGCCGGATCTGGTGTTCGGTTCCATCGAGGTCCGCGGCCGCGAATCCCACCCGACCCTGGACGTTTTCGACTGATCAGTGCGGCGCGGTCTCGCGCGCCGCCTCCTCGGCCCGCAGAGTGCGAACCACCACATCGAGGAATGAGTCGACCTCCTCGATGCTGTAGGCGGCCGTACCCGCGTGGGCCAGGCCGAAATTCACGGTCCGGACGTCCTCACTGGTCAGGCCGTTCGGTCCGATATGGGCCAGGGTGGTGGTGATGCGATCGAGGAAGACGTCCACCTCGTCGGCCGCGTAGCCCGCGTGATCGTGCGGCGGACCCGAAAAGCGCAGGCGCTGAATATCGTCGGGGGTGAGCAGGGCCTCGCCGCCGGGATGGCGCTTGGCGCCGCGGCGGGCGAATTCCAGTTCCACGCAGACGGTGTCGAGGAATTCGTCGACCTCGTCGCGGTCGTAGCCGCGGTGACCCAGGGCGGCGGTGGTGAATTCGTGCCCGCGCAGTTGGGCGGCGGTCAGGATCGCGCGGCCGAGGAAGGCCTGGGCGATGCGCTCGCAGAAGGCGTCCACCTCGGCGGCGTCGTAGCCGCGGTGGCCGAACGGGGCCCTGCCGAATCGCCTGCGCCGCACCTCGTCGGGAGTCACCTGCTCATTCTCGCAACAGGGCGGGCGGTCTGTTATCCGGGCCGGGATATTCCGGCCGGAATCACTCCTTGCGCACGCCGTCGATGAGCAGTCGTCGGATCGCCTCGATCATGTCCCCGCCCACCTCGGTGTCCGGATCGCGCAGTCCGTGCACGATGGGCACCAGGATCATGCCGGTCACCGCCTTGGCGGTATTGGCGGTGTCCAGATCGGCGCGCAGATAGCCCATTTCGACGCCGTGTTCGAGATAGGCCGCGGTCAGCGCGTCGGCGGTGTCGAGCAGGCCGTACAGCCGGGTGGTCAGCTCGGCGTCGATGCCGGTCGCCTGGAACAGCAGCAGCTGCGCGACCCGGCGATCGTCGAGAAAGATCTTGAACAGCGCGTCGCCGATGCGCTCGACCTGATTGCGGTACTCCGCGAGGCTGGTGGCCGCGTCCGGGGCGTTGTCGGTACTCAGCGATTCGATGATCTGGGCGGCCAGATCATCGATGACGTGGTCGATGATGTCGCGTTTATTGGCGAAGTAGCGATAGAAGGTGCCGTGCCCGATGCCCAGCCGAGCGGCGATATCCGCGATTCCCGTTGCGTGATAACCCTTTTCGGCAAAACACGCGAAGGCGGTATCGATGATCTCCTGACGGAGCTCGGCCTTGCGGCGCTCGAGATGGGTGGATGGCTTCGACACCTCGCTGATGATACGTTGTTCCGGAACGGAATGATGTGTCATTCTGTACCAGGTACTTGAATTCACAGGAGGTTCGGCGTGGCACCTCAGTACGACGCCGTCGTGGTCGGGGCCGGATTCGGCGGGATGGGTGCGGGCATTCAGCTCGACCGGCTCGGGCTGAGCAATTACGTCATCCTCGAGCGCGAGGACGATATGGGCGGCACCTGGCATGTCAACCGGTATCCGGGGCTGGCCGTGGATATCGCCTCGGTGACCTACTCGTATTCGTTCGAACCCAATCCGCACTGGTCGCGGCTGTTCGCGCCGGGGTCCGAACTCAAGCGTTACGCCGAACACGTGGCCGACAAGTACGACCTGCGCCGGCGCATGCGGTTCAACCAGGTCGTCGGTGGCGCCCGCTGGGATGAGGAACATCAGCAGTGGACCGTCTCGGTCGAGGGTGGTGAGACGCTCACCGCGAAGTATCTCCTCGCCGCCACCGGCTTCCTGTCCCAGCCCTACACCCCGCCGTTCCCCGGCATCGACACCTTCGCGGGCAAGATCATCCACACCACGGCGTGGGACGACGACTACGACCTGACCGGTCGCAAGGCCGCGATCATCGGCACCGGCGCCACGGCCGTGCAGCTGGTGCCGGAGGTGGCCAAGAAGGCGGCCGAGCTGACCGTCTTCCAGCGCACCCCGATCTGGGTGGTGCCCAAGATCGACACCGCGATCCCCAAGGCCGTACAGGGGCTGTTCGAGCGGATCCCGTTGACGCAGAAGGCCGCTCGGTTGATCAACACCAGCGCGCTCGAGCTGCTGATGGTGGTCGGCGTACTGCACTACAAGCAGGCCAAACTCGGTAACAAGGGCGCGGCGCTGCTGGCCAAGGCCCATCTGCGCGCCCAGGTGCGCGACAAGGAGACCCGCCGCAAGCTCACCCCGGACTACGACTTCGGCTGCAAGCGGCCGACGTTCTCCAACACCTACTTCAAGACCTTCAATCTGCCGCACGTGCGTCTCGAGACCAATTCGATCGACCATGTCGTCGCCGACGGCATCGTCACCGCCGACGGGCACAAGACCGAGATCGACACCCTCATCCTGGCCACCGGCTTCAATCTGTGGGATGTGAACTTCCCGGCCATCGAGATCATCGGCCGCGATGGGCGTAATCTCGGAAAGTTCTGGCGCGACAACCGGTTCCAGGCCTACGAGGGCATCACCGTCCCGAAGTTCCCCAACTTCCTGAGCCTCAACAGTCCCTACTCCTACAGCGGGCTGTCCTACTTCACCACCATCGAGGCCCAGATGAAGCATATGAATCGCCTGTTCACGGAGATGTTCCGGCGAGGCGAGCGGGTCTTCGAGGTGAGCGAGCAGGCCAATACCCGCTTCCTGGACTACGTCACGCGCAAACTCGACTCCTCGGTGTTCTACGGCGGCAGCTGCGCCACGGCCCGCAGCTACTACTTCAACCAGCACGGCGAGGCCGCCCTACTGCGCCCGAACAGCACCCTGACCACCCACCGCGAGGCCGCGAACTTCCCGCTCGACGACTACGTCTACGGATCCCACGCCGCCTAGCTCGCGAGCCGTGTGGGCCCGGAGTCGGGCCCATACAGGATCCCCGGCGTGCAACCCCTATAAATTCCTCCCGGCGTGCTTTTGGCCGGGAGGATGTGGCGGCATAGTCCGGTCCTGGCACACTGTGGGGGTAAACACTCATCCGCATCCAAAGACTAGGGACCGACTACGACGATGGAATACCTGTTTCCGCTGCTGCTGGTAGCTCTGCTCGTGCCGATGTTCCTCGGTGTCCGCCGCCAGAAGCGCGAGGCGGAGAAGGTCGCCGACATGCAGCAGAGCCTGAAGGTCGGTGACCGGGTCACCACCACGTCGGGGCTGTACGGCACCGTTGTCGACGTGGACGACACCTCCGTCGATCTGGAGATCGCCGAAGATGTCGTGACCACCTGGCTGCGCGCCGCGATCCGCGATGTGCGCACCGACGACGCCGCCACGACGGCCGCCGAGGACGCCACCACCACCGAAACCGCCGAGGCCGCGCCCGCGCAGGACAAGCCCGCGCCGGCCGCGACGGAGGAATCGGTGGAGGACACCAACTCTCGGTTGACCAAGGAGTGATCCGTTAGCGCTGCTACACCGCCGTGCACGGCGGTGTAGCAGCGCTGTAGCGTGTCCGCACACGTTCCCCTCGACATCGCCTAGGAGACAACGACAGTGCCACCTTCCAAGGGAACGGGGCATCCGCTGCGATTGCTCGGCGCCTACGCCGCGCTGTTGGCGGTGATCTACGGCCTGGTGTTCTTCACCGCCGATCAGTCCGTCAAGCCCAAGCTCGGCATCGACCTGCAGGGCGGGACCCGGGTCACGCTCACCGCGCGCACTCCCGACGGCAACCGGCCCAGCCAGGACAGCCTCAAACAGGCGCAGCAGATCATCGAGTCCCGAGTGAACGGACTCGGCGTCGCGGGCTCCGAGGTCGTCATCGACGGCGACAACCTGGTCATCACGGTGCCGGGGGACAACAGCGGACAGGCCAAATCGCTGGCCACCACCGCCAAGCTCTACATTCGCCCGGTGCTGCAGGCCGGTCAGCCGGTCAACAAGGGCGGCCAGCCGCAGCCGGGTCAGCCGCAGGCCGGTCTGCCGGGTCAGCCCGGTCAGGTTCCCCCGCCCGCCGATCAGCCGAATCCGGCCGGTAACCCCGCCCCCGCGCCCGAATCCGCGCCGCAGGGCGAGGCCCCGCAGAACCGCGTCTTCCCGCAGCAGGCCCCCGAGCCGCCGCCCGGCGACACCCCGGCCCCGCCCGCGCCGCCCACGACTTCGCCCGCGCCGCAACCGAATCAGAATCTGACCCGGGCGCAGCAGACGCAGAAGGAGATCGCGGCCGCCAAGGAACTGCGGCAGAGCAAGGATCCGCAGGTTCAGCAGCAGGCACTGGCCTCGCTGGACTGCAGCAAGCCCGATCCGCTGACCGGTAACGACGATCCGGCGCTGCCACTGGTCACCTGTTCCACCGACGGCAATCAGGTCTACCTGCTCGCGCCCAGCCGCATCGATGGCCAGGACATCGCCAACGCCGCGGCCAACTTCAGCGCGCAGCAGTCGCAGTGGTCGGTGGATCTCGAGTTCAAGAACTCCGACGCCTGGGCCAAGTTGACCGAGGAGTACCTGCAGAAGCAGATCGCCTTCTCCCTCGACACCAAGGTGATCAGCGCGCCGGTCGTGCAGCAGGGTCCGCAGTTGGGCGGCCGCACCTCCATCACCGGCAACTTCAACGCCTCGACGGCCAAGGAATTGGCCAACCAGCTGAAGTACGGTTCGCTGCCGCTGTCGTTCGCGACCTCCGAGGCCGAGACCGTCTCCGCGACACTGGGTCTGTCCTCCCTGCGCGCGGGTCTGATCGCGGGCGCGATCGGTCTGGTGGCGGTGCTGCTGTACTGCCTGCTCTACTACCGCATGCTCGGCTTCCTGGCCGGATTCTCGCTGGTGGCATCGGGTTTCGCGGTGTACGGCATCATCGTGCTGCTGGGCAGGTGGATCAACTTCACCCTGGACCTGGCCGGTATCGCGGGTCTGATCATCGGTATCGGTATGACAGCCGACTCGTTCGTGGTGTTCTTCGAACGCATCAAGGACGAGATGCGCGAGGGCCGCAGCTTCCGCTCGGCCGTTCCGCGCGGCTGGGCCCGCGCCCAGCGCACCAACCTGTCGGGTAAGACCGTCAGCCTGATCGCCTCGGCGGTGCTCTACATCCTGGCCGCCGGTCAGGTCCGGGGCTTCGCCTTCACCCTCGGTCTGACCACCGTCCTCGACGTGATCGTGCTGTACCTGGTCACCTCGCCGTTGATGATGATGGCCTCGCGCTCGCCGTTCTGGGCCAAACCGTCGGTCAACGGTCTGGGCGCGGTGCAGGAACTGGCCCGCGAACGCAAGGCCGCCGCGGGCATTCTCGCGAGCGCCGGTAAGGAGGCGTGAGATGAGCAACTCCAGCCCCGTCCTGGACACCGTCGACGAGCCGATCGAGCAGAGCGGTCCGCAGCACGGATTCTTCGAGCGGCTCTACACCGGAACCGGCGGTTTCCAGATCGTCGGGCGGCGTCGGCTGTACTACGCGGTCGCCGCGGCGCTCATGCTGATCGCGCTGCTGAGTATCGGCCTGAAGGGTTTCACCCTCGGCATCGACTTCGCCGGTGGCACGCGAATCCAGGTGCCCGCCTCGGGTCAGATGAGCACCACCCAGGTGTCCGATGTCTACAACAAGGCGCTGGGCCACAGCCCGGTGACCGTGCAGAAGGTCGGTTCGGGATCGGCCGCGTCGTTCGAGATCCGCTCCGACACCCTGACCGCCACCCAGCAGGACACCGTGCAGGGCGCGCTGTTCGACGCGTTCCATCCGAAGGATTCCTCGGGTGCGGAGAGCCGCAACGCGATCAGCATCGCCGAGATCAGCGAGACCTGGGGCGGCCAGGTGACCCGCAAGGCGCTGATCGCGCTGGTGGTGTTCGTCCTGCTGACGATGGTCTACATCGCGATCCGATTCGAACGCGATATGTCGCTGGCGGCCATCGCCTCGCTGCTGTTCAATCTCGTCGTGACCGCGGGCATCTACTCGATCGTCGGCTTCGAGGTGACCCCCGCGGCGGTGATCGGTCTGCTGACCATCCTCGGCTACGTGCTCTACGACAACGTGGTCGTGTTCGACAAGGTCGAGGAGAACACTCGCGGCGTCCTGCACCTGTCCCGGCGCACCTATGGTGAGCAGGCCAATCTCGCGGCCAACCAGACGCTGATGCGCTCGATCAACACCACCGTCATCGGCATTCTGCCGATCATCGGCATGCTGGTGATCGCGGTGTGGCTGCTGGGTGTCGGCACGCTCAAGGATCTGGCGCTGGTGCAGCTGGTCGGCATGATCGTCGGCGCGTACTCCTCGATCTTCTTCGCGGTGCCGCTGCTGGTATCGATCAAGGAGCGGTTCGGTCCGGTCGCCGCGCACACCAAACGGGTGCTGGCCAAGCGGTCCAATGCCGCGCAGGCCCGGGTGCGCGAGGCCGCGGCGGAGCGGGCCGGGGCGATCAGCGGCCCGGTGCGCGCGCCGCGCGAGACCGGTTCGGGCGCACCGAGACCGGGGGCGCGGCCCAGTGGGAAACGGCACAAGAGAAGGCACTGAGTATGCGCAGGCGGTTCACTCGTCAGCTGGCCGCAGCGCTGACCGCGAGCGCACTCGTCACGGGTGCGCTCGCGGGGTGCTCCAGTAAGAATCAGCTGCCCTCGATCGGCTACGCGGTCGACGCGGCGCCGGTCAGCTACAACGGCGGCAGCGCGCTCGGCGCGAACGGCGGTGCGGCCGCGGTCTTCTCGCGGGTGCTGACCGGATTCTTCTACACCGGCCCGGAGGGACAGCCGGTCGCCGACACCGACTACGGCACCGCCAAGGAGGTGCCCGGCGAGGCGCAGACCATCCAGTATCGGCTCAATCCGGACGGCAAGTATTCCGATGGCGTACCCACCTCCTGCGACGATCTGGTGCTCGAATGGGCCGCGCGCAGTGGGCGTTTCAATCAGTTCGAGGCCGCGTCCACGCTCGGCTACTCCGATATCGAGCGGGTGGAATGCCAGCCCGGTTCCAAGGACGCGACCGTCGTATTCCGCCCCGATCGGCACTTCCTGGCGTGGAAGACGCTGTTCAACGCCGGTGATCTGATGCCCGCGCATATCGCCGCGCAGGCCGCGGGCATTCCGAATGTGGTGTCGGTGGTGCAATCCGGCGATCGCGCGCCGCTGGATCGGCTCGCGCAGTTCTGGAATACCGGCTGGGCGTTGAAGCCCGGGAGCATCGATACCAAGCTGTTGCCGTCCTCGGGTCCCTACCGCATCGAATCATTCAGTGACAGCGATGGTCTGGTGTTGGTGAAAAACGACAAGTGGTGGGGCAATGCCGCGAAGACGCCGCGCATCGTGGTGTGGACTCGCGCCAACGATCTGGCGAAGAAGATCTCCGACAAGGCCGTCGGCGTGATCGACGTCGGCGCGGGCTCGATCAAGGATCTGGGCCTGAACGGATTCTCGGTCGATCAGCTGCCGGGCCGCGGGGCCGAGCAGCTGGTGCTGGCGACGACCGGGCTTTTCGGCTCCGCCGATGTGCGCCGGGCCTTCGCGGCGTGTGTGCCGCGCCAGGCGCTGTTCGACAAGCTGGGCCATCCCGGCTTCGATGTCAAGGACGGCGTGGGCGCCGGGCCGTTGAATTCCCGGACGGTGCAGGCGGACTCGCCGTACTACCCGGCGATCGGCAAACCGGCCGATAAGTACCGCACCGGTGACGCGGCGGCCGCGCGGCAGGGCCTGGGCGGCGTCCAGAATCCGACCGTGCGGATCGGCTACCGCAAGCCCGACGACCGGCGCGCGCAGACCATCGCGATGATCGCCGACGCGTGCAAACCGGCCGGTATCACCGTGGTCGACGCCGGCACACCGGATTTCGTGCCCACCCAGCTCGGCGAGGGCAAGGTGGACGCGGTGCTGGCCGGTACGGCGGCCGCGCCGGGACCGGCCGGATCGCTGCCCGGGATCGAGGCCGCGGCGGCGTTGCGCGGCGGTCAGGGACTGAATTTCGGACGTTACGGGAACGGGCGTTACGATGCGATCGTGGATCAGCTTGCGGCGGATGATAATTCGACGAACGTGCTGAACCTCGACAGCGAGGCGGAGAATCTGCTGTGGAACGAGATGCCGTCGATTCCGCTGTTCGCCACGCCGCGCACGATCGCATTCGGTGAGGGGATGGAGAACGGCATCGCGAACCCCACCAAGGCCGGTGCGGGTTGGAATATGGACCGCTGGGTGTTGCAGCGGTGAGCGTCCCCGGGCGCGCGATGAGGGAGTGGGTGTAGATGAGCAAGCATGGAATGGTGGATACCGAGGAGGCCGCGGGCGTGCGCCTGGGCCGCGCCTCGGAGGCCGTGCAGCGGCTGACTCGCTGGCACGACGACTTCCCCACCCCCGGTGTGCGTTTCGCCGATCTGACGCCGGTCTTCGCCGACGCCGAGGGATTCCACGCGGTCATCGATTGTCTGGGTGCGGTCGCCGCCGATGTCGATCTGGTCGCGGGCGTGGATGCCCGCGGCTTCCTGCTGGGCGCGGGTGTGGCCGCGGCGCTCGGCACCGGTGTGGTGGCGGTGCGCAAGGCGGGCAAGCTGCCCCCGCCCGTGCTCTCGCGCGAGTACACCCTCGAATACGGTTCGGCCGCCCTGGAGATCCCGGCCGACGGTGTGCGGCTGTCGGGTCGCCGGGTGCTGCTGCTCGACGATGTGCTCGCCACCGGCGGCACGCTGGCCGCGGCCGCGGAACTGTTCAGCTCCGCGGGCGCCGAGGTGGCGGCCGCGGCGGTCGTGTTGGAGCTGAGCTTCCTGGGCGGGCGGGAGCGCCAGGGCGACTATCCGCTCACCTCGATCGTGCGGCTGTGAGTGTGCGCGCGTCTGTTGTGACCGCCCCGGCGGATCGTTAAGCTCTGCCCTCATGAGCCGCCGCCGAAGCACGCGCCTGTCCGTCGCGCTCATCGGTTCCGTGGGGGTCGTGTTCGCCGTCGGCGCCGCCACGGCCTCGGCCTCTCCGTCGGCCGCCCTGCACGGCGGCGCCACGATCGCGGCCCATGTAACCGGTGAGCGGTCCGGCCAGGTGTGCCGGATCGCGGCCACGGGGATCGAAATGCCATGGCGGCCGGTCGGTTCCGACGGCTCGGTCGACCTCGACACCGGTCCGGTGCGCGCGGGTCGCCACACGGCCCGGGTGGTCTGCGAGGATCCCGGAATCGGCGACGCCTCGCAGCATTCGGTGGGCCGTGCGGAGGAGGTGTTCACCGGACACTGGGCGCCGGCCTTCGAATTCCTCCACCATCACCGCCTCGAGGTCCTCACCCCGCGCGGCTGAGGATTCCTAGAAGCGGGCCACCAGGCGGGCGATGAATCCGGTCACCACGAGCCAGAACACCGCGGCCAGACCGTAATTGATGACGATGTCGAGCTTGCCGTTACCGGTGTTGAACAGGCCGGGGAAGAACAGCGCCAGCGGTTCGGCCAGTGATTTGATGAAGCCGAAGAAGCGATTTCCCGGATTCGCGTTCAGGACCAGCATCAGGATGTAGACGCCCTCGATGAGGGCGAAGATCCCGCCGACCGCGCTGATGATTGCCGCCGCGCCGCCGCCACGAGTGCCGCGATAGGTGCGATATCTGTACATGCCACGGACGTGCCCGCTTTCTCCTCGCCCGAAACGGACACGCCGGGGAAGTTCGGGGGGCTTGACGCGTGAATTTTTCGCGCGCGCCCTCCGTCACCCCCCGAGGACCTGTGCCACGATCGCGCGAATATCGCTGCGCTCGGGCGGATTCGGCGCGGTCATCGACTGTAGGCACAGCCCGTTGAGCGCGGCCTGCAGCGCGGCCGCGCGCACCGGGCCGAGTAGTGGCGTCATCGCGTCGACGGTGATCGCGGCGCTGCGGGCGGCGAGTTCGCGCAGCGCCGGGCGACGCAGTGCCGCGAGGTAGAGCTCGTATTCGACGACGGCGTTGATCCGGCCGGGCCCGGTGGTGCTGAGTACGACGCTGTCGGTGAGGGCCTCGATCAGCTCCTCGGTGGTGTCATCGGCGTGTTTGTCCGTCCAGACCCGCATGAAGCAGGCGAATCGGTCGACCGCGCGCTGCAATCCGACCCGGATCAGCGCCTCGCGGTCCTTGTAGTGGTAGGTCGTCGAGCTCAGCGAGATATCGGCGCGCTCGGCGATGGCACGGTGGCTCAGGCCCTCGATGCCGCGCTCCGCGATGAGTTCCTCGACCACCTCTGCGATGCGCCGCGGCCGATCGGGATCGTGGCGGCGCGGGCGGCGGGTGCGGGCGGCGGCTTCTGGGCTCGACATCGAAACCTCGCTGATCATTTGTACAAGTGTGCGAAACGGTACTCCAGCAGGCGCGATTTCGAGGCCACTACCTGCGGTTTCCCCTAAAAGAGAGCGCCGCTCTTGACGAGCGGGTCGGCCATGGTGCAAACTGTGTTCACAACAGAGAGCGCTGCTCTCGAAAATAGGAGAAGAACGCTATGAGCACCACCCGCTACATCGGCCCCACCGGACTCGATCCCGTCATGAACAAGATCGCCAATCAACTTCCCAGGTTCGGGATCAGCGTCATGGGTTCGCGACTGCTGGCCGTGCGCGGCCGCAAGTCGGGCGAGTGGCGCACGACCATGGTCAACCTGCTGGTCGACGCGGACGGCCATCGCTACCTGGTGGCCCCGCGCGGCAACACCCAGTGGGTCCGCAACCTGCGCGCCGCCGAGGGCAACGGCGAACTGCGCCTGGGCCGCAAGGTCGAAGCGTTCACCGCCGCCGAACTCGCCGATGCCGACAAGGTCCCGGTCCTGCGGCTGTACCTGAAGAAGTGGGGCTGGGAGGTCGGCAAGTTCTTCGAGGGCGTCACCAAGAACGCCACCGACGAGGAGCTGGCCGCCATCGCCCCGGGCTTCCCGGTCTTCCGAATCAATTGAGCCGCAACGGGGGTTGCGCGTTGTCATTTCGTCCGCTAACTTATTTCGAGTCTTATCCCCGTTGATCGGAGACGTGCCGTTGCTGTTCTGAGGTAGCCCCGAGTGGCTCGCTTTCGCGCGCCGCATCCTTTGCCACCTCCAGGAGCACGCACATGTCTATTACTTTCGCTATTTCCGATCTCACCTTCGCATGGCCCGACGGCACTCCCGTCTTCGACGGCCTCGACGCGGTGCTCGGACCCGGGCATATCGGTCTGGTCGGCAGCAACGGTGCGGGTAAGTCCACGCTGTTTCGGCTGATCGCCGGTGAGCTGCGGCCCACCCGCGGCTCGATCACCGTCCCGGGGCGGCTCGGATATCTGCGCCAGGATCTCGGCCTGGCCGCGGGTCAGCGGGTCGACGCGGTACTCGGGATCGCCGAGGTCCGAAAGGCGTTGCATCGCATCGAATCCGGTGAGGGCGACGAGTCCGACTTCGAAATCGTCGGTAGCCGTTGGGATGTCGAGGAGCAGGCCGTGGCATTGCTCGGGCGGCTCGGACTGCACTATCTGGCCGGTGATGTGGCACAACTGGATCGGCGGCTGGACACCCTGTCCGGCGGCGAGACCGTACTGCTGGGCCTGGTGGCCGAGCTGCTGGCCGAACCGGATGTGCTGCTGCTGGACGAGCCGACCAACAATCTCGACACCGCCGCGCGTGCGCGACTCTACGAGGTGGTCGGTCAGTTCCCGGGCACGGTGCTCACCGTCAGCCACGATCGCGAACTGCTCGCCCGGGTCACCACCGTCGCCGAACTGCGCGGCGGTGAGATCCGTTCGTTCGGCGGCAATTTCGACGATTACCAGGCGATCATCGAGGCCGAGCAGGAGGCCGCCCGGGCGGCCATCCGCGACGCGCGCAGCGATGTGCGCAAGCAGTCGCGCGAACTGGTCGACGCCCGCATCAAGATCGACCGCCGCAAGCGGTACGGGCAGAAGATGTACGAGCAGAAGCGCGAGCCGAAAATCGTTATGGGACAGCGCAAACGCGAGGCCGAGGTCTCGGCGGGCAAACTGCGCAACAGCCATATCGCGAAGGTGGAGGAGGCCAAGGAGACCCTCGCCCAGGCGCAGGAACTGCTGCGCGACGACCGCGAGATCCGCGTGGATCTGCCCGGCACCCGGCTCTATCCGGGGCAGGACGTCATCGACCTGGACGAGGTGGAGCTGGCCAACGGGCCGGTGGTGTCGCTGACGGTGACCGGTCCGGAACGGATCGCGCTCACCGGCCGCAACGGTGCGGGCAAGACCACGCTGCTGCGGGCCATCGTCGCCGAGTCGCCGAAGGTGCCGTGGCGGCTGCTGCCGCAGCGGCTGAACATCTTCGACGAGAACCGCTCGGTGTTCGAGAACGTCTCGGCCGCAACGCCGCACGCCTCGGCCGAGCAGGTACGAGCGCAGCTGGCCCGGTTCCTGTTCCGTGGCGCCGACGCCGATGTGGCGGCGGGCGCGCTGTCGGGAGGTGAGCGGTTGCGTGCGGCGCTGGCGATGCTGCTGCTCGCCGATCCGGCGCCGCGGCTGCTGCTGCTCGACGAGCCGACCAACAATCTCGATCTGCCCAGCCTGCGTCATCTCACCGAGGCGCTGGCGGGTTTCGAGGGCGCGCTCATCGTGGTCAGCCACGATCAGCGGTTCCTCGACGAGATCGGGGTGACCCGGCGACTCGAGCTCACCGCGGACGGCCTGATCGATCTCAGCGACGAGGCGCGTACATGATGACGCCCACGCCGGCGAGGCAGATCAGCGCGCCGAGCACGTCGTAGCGGTCGGGCCGGAATCCGTCCACGGCCATGCCCCAGGCCAGGGATCCGGCGACGAAGATGCCCCCGTAGGCCGCGAGGATGCGACCGAAGTTGGGATCCGGCTGGAAGGTGGCGACGAACCCGTAGGCGCCCAGGGCGATGATGCCCGCGGCGATCCACACCACCCCGCGGTGTTCGCGCCACCCCTGCCAGATCAGCCACGCACCGCCGATCTCGGCGAGCGCGGCCAATCCGAACAACAGCAACGAGCGAGCAATCAACACCCGCAAACCGTACCCAATCGCCGCACCCTTTCCCGCGCCTCGCACCCGTTGCGGGCAGCTGGAACGGGTGCGAAGGGGCAGAAAGGGTGCGGCGTTCGGAGATCGCGGGGTGGGGGTCAGCTGGTGAGGCCGAGGGCTAGGCGGAAGCTGGGGGTGCCGCCGGTGAGGTGGGCGCCCGCTGATTGGAGGATGCGGTCCTGGGCTACGACGTGCTGGCACATCGTTGTGGTGTCGCGCAGCCAGCGGTCCAGGGGGGACGGTTTGTAGATCGAGGAGGTTTGGCGCAGATCGTAGAGCCGCAACACTATCGAACGCGCCGTTCGGAAGGCGTGTACGCGCGAAAGGGGCAGCGCGGCACGTTCTTCCGGGGTCAGGTCGTCGAGAGTGCCGCCGGCGGACAGGACTTCCCACTCCCGGCGCATCGCGGTGTACACCCCGGACCGGGTGGCGTGGAAGTCGGCCTCGCATTCGGCGAGGGTGACCTGCAGCCGGTAATCGTCGGCGCGCGCGGCGGATTCGGTGCGCACGTAGTCCAGTGCGGCGCGGGCCACGCCCAGCGGCACACCCGGCATATTGCGCATATGCACCTCGGGCTGGGCCAGCGGTCCGGCCGCGACGTGCACCTCGGAGAACACCAGGCTGTGCTCGGCCGGGACGAATACGTCGGTGATGGTGTAGTCCGAGCTGCCGCTGCCCGCCAGGCCGGTGGTGTACCAGGTGTCGAGCACCTCGACCTGATCGCGCGGCACCATCATCAGCCGCGAGTCGTGGTTGCCGAACTCGTCCGGTTCGGGCTTGCCGTCGCGGAAGATGAACGCGCCCGAGACGACCCAGTCGGCGTGGTTGATACCGCTGCCGAACTGCCAGCGACCGGTCAGGCGATAGCCGCCGGGCACGATCTCGGCGTGGCCGACCGGGAACAGCAGTCCGGCCGTGGCCATGTCCAGGCTCGGAAACATCTCCCGCGCAACGGGTTCGGCGAGGAAGTTGGCGTACAGGCCGGTATCCGAACCGATCATGGCGCACCAGCCCACCGAGGCGTCGCCGTAGGCCAGCGCCTCGATCACCTCGGTCTGCTCGACCGAGTTGAGTTCCGGTCCGCCCCAGGACTTCGCGAAGCCCATACGGAACACACCGGCATCGCGCAGCAGTTCGACGATATCGTCGGGCATGCGGCGCAGCCGCTCGATCTCCTCCGCGCGCTCGCGCACGATCGGCGCGATCGCCTGGGCGCGGGCCAGAATCTCCGCGGCCGCGGGGCCGCGCTCGGTGAGACGGGGTTCGTCGACGATGGTCACGGGGTGCCTCCTGGGCGGGGGGAGTGGTCGAAAACGTGAAAACGGCCGTTGGCGAACAGCAGTCGCGCGCCCGGCTCGTCGGTGCCGGCCGCGACCACCGCCCCGATGAACAGGGTGTGGTCGCCGACCTCGTAGGTGCGATCGAGTACGCATTCCAGCCAGCCCGGCGCGTCGAGCAGCAGCGCGCCGGTGCGGACGCCGGGCCGGGTGGGCAGGGCGGCCAGGGCCGCGGTGCGGGTCTCGCGATCGCGCGCGAACGAGCCCGCGACCGTGGCGGATTCGCCGTGCAGAATGCAGACGTTCCATTCCCTGGTGGCCAGCAGATCCGCGCCGAATCGTGAGTCGCGCCGCAGCGAGATCGCCACCAGCGGCGGTTCCAGCGACAGCGAGACCAGCGAATTGACCGTCACGGCGTCGTGCGCGCCGTCGCGATGGGTGGTGACCACGGCCACCCCCGTCACGAAGTTGCGCATGGCGCCGCGCAGGTCGATCTCCGCCCGAGCACCGGCCGGTCGCAGCACCGGTGCAGCGGAACTCGGTTCGGCCCAGTCCAATTCGGACTCCGACCAGGCCACCGCGGGCTCCACGAACTGCTCGCCCGCGCGCTGCGACAGGGTCATCACGATCCCACCGCCTGGCAGAAGTCGAAGACGCCGTCGGGGTCGTAGCGGTGTTTGATATCGGACAGGCGCAGGTAGTTCGGCCCGTAATAGGCCGAGCGCCAACCGGTCAGCGACGGATCGGTGAAATTGACATACGCCGCGTCGGCGGCGTGCGCGCCCATCTCACCGTGCAGCCCGTCGAGCCATTCCAGATTGGTCCACACCGTCCGGGACGGATCGGTCATGCTCCACGAGGTGTCCATGGAGATCAGGAACAGCACATCGCGATGCGGAAACGCGGTGTCCGACACCGGGACCCGATTGATCGCGCCGCCCCAGGTGAACAGCGCCACCCCCGCGCCGTCCGGATTGGCGCTGCCGGGCCAGCGATCGAGCGCCGCGATGATCGTCTCGATCCCGGCCTCGGTCAACGGTTTCGGCGTGGTGCGGGTGCGCACGGCGAACGGATCCCCGGAGGTCTCGTGATGCAGGAACTCCTTGGCATCCCAGTACGACATGTCGGAGATATCGCAGTGCCGCGGCGCGGCGGTGGCGATGGCGGGCGCCAGCAGATCGCGCAATTCGCTTGCGGGACCGAGATGCTGGCCGATCACCGACACCGTGCCGAGACTGTCGCCGGCGCGGCTGACGCCGATCCGGGCGGAGAACTCATCGGGTGCCGCCGCCATGACCTCCTGCATGATCGCGAGCACCTCGCGGGCGTGCGGCCAATCCCACAGCAGCAGGCAGGTGGAACTGGGCACCGGCTCGCAGGCCTGGAAGGTGAACGAGGTGTTCACCCCGAAATTGCCGCCACCGCCGCCGCGACACGCCCAGAACAGGTCGGCGTTCTCGGTGGCGTTACAGCGGACCAGGGTGCCGTCGGCGAGCACGATCTCGGTTTCCACCAGCGTGTCGGCGGTCAGCCCGAAGGCCCGCGAGACCACCGATACGCCGCCGCCGAGGGTGAGGCCGCCGATGCCGACCTCATTCGAATTCCCCAGCGGGATGGCGAGATCGTACTGCTCGAGGACCTCGTAGATCGCGCCGCCGCGGGTGCCGCCGCCGACGGTGATCCGCCCGGCGTCGGCGTCGACGGAGATCGTGTCGAGCGCCCGCAGATCCAGCACCAGCCCGGTGCCGGTGGAGAATCCGGCGTAGCTGTGCCCGCCGCCGCGCACGACCAGCGACTCCCCGGACTCGCGCGCCCAGCGCACCGCCGTGCGCACATCGGCGACATCGCGCACCGACAGCGCCGCGCTGGGCCGCACATCGGCGTAGCGCTTGTTGAACGGGGCGGTGGCCGCCTCGAATCCGGGATCACCCGGATACCGCAGGCGGCCGCCCACGAGCTCCTGTAGCCCGTTCATGACTCCGCCTCGCTGGCGCTCGGCTCCGTCATGACCGGGCACCCGGCTGTGCCTATTGTTCGCTCGCTCACCTGACCTCCTCCAAATAGGAGATCCCGGCAGAACCATTGGGCCCGTAGCGTTCCCACTCCTCGCGCAGCCGCAGCACGCCCTCGGGGCTGTGTTCGGGTGTGGTGCGGGTGAATCCGGTGATGATCTCGCCGTCGACGAGCACCATGGTGTAGACCAGTCGCAGCACCCCGGCGGCGTCGACCGTGCCGTTCACCGCGCCGCGGCGGACCTTGCCGCCGGAGAAGTGCGCCCACACCAGATCCCCGCTCTGGTGGTAGCGGGCGACCACGCCGTCATCGGCCTCGGGGTTGCGGAAGCGGCGGCCCTCGTAATTGATCATTCGTCTGCGTCCAGGAGTCCGTGGGGCAGGGTGAAGGTCTCACCCTCGGGCAGCGGGTCGAGCGGCTCACCGTCGAGGACGACGAGATCGGCCGCGGCGTCGAGCAATTCGTCACAGCGGCGCGGATCCGACGCCTCGCACACCACGAACGAATGCCGCGCGATGTAGCCGCCGGGCGGCAGCCGCAACTTGTCGCCGGGTTCGACCATGGCCGCCGCGGTCACCAGACCGGGCGCGTGCTGGGGAACGGTCACCGAACGCACCTTGCGGTCGCGATCCGGATAACCGAAGCGGATGCCCGCCACCGCGCTGCGGGTCGGGGTCAGGGTGGGGCGACGGCCGCTGGCGATGTCGACCAGCACCTCGCCCGGGTCGATGCCGGTCGCGGTCTTGCCCAGGAAGGGAATCAGATCGCCGCCGAGGCGCCCGTTGATCTCGATGATCAACGGGCCGCGCTCGGTGAGGCGCACCTCGCTGTGGGTGATGCCGTTGTCCACCCCCAATTCCCGATGAGCCCGGGCGAGAGTCCCGATCAGCGCCTCGTCGCGCAGCAACGGGTCGTCAGCGTCGACGATATGCCCGACCTCTTCGAAATACGGTTCCAGTCCGGTGCGTTTGCGGGCCAGGAACATCGGCGTGTACTCGCCCTTGTAGACGGCCGCGTCGATGCTGATCTCGGGTCCGATCGCGAACTCCTCGACCAGGGCCGTGCCTTTGAACGGCTCGTCGCCGATGGTGCTGGCCCCGGCCGCGATGCCGAAGGCGGCGTCGAGCTCGCCCTCGTTCGCGGCCAGCACCACACCCATGCTCGCGCCCAGCGCCTGCGGCTTGACCACCACCGGGTAGCCGATCCGCGCCGCGGCCGCGCGGGCCTGCTCGACATTGTGGGTCAGCTCGAATTTCGGCTGCAGCATGCCGGCCGCGGTGAGCACCGAGCGGGTGTGGTTCTTGTCCCGGCAGCCCCGTACGCCCTGCGAGCTCAGCCCGGGCACGCCCAACTCCTCGGCCAGATCGGCCGCGGGCTGAACCAGCGGCTCGTCCCAGCACATGAGTCCGACGATGCGTCGGCGCTTGGCGATCTCGCGACCGCGCTCGGCCAGGATCTCGTGGTCGAACAGGTTGGCGACGGCGAACTCGTCGAAGTACTCACGCTGCCAGGTGGGCTCGATATTGTTCAGCAGCACCAGATCCAGGCCGTGCGCGCGGGCCCGGGCGTGCAGCGAGCGGACGAGATACTCGCGGTACAGCTGCAATCCGCTGCCGATGGCCAGCAGGGCGTCGTTGGTGGTCATGATCTTCCTTCTCCTGTACGGCGTTTCGGCTAGGCGGCCACGGCGGTGGCCGCGAGTTCGGCGATGCGGTCGGCGACCAGGGGCGCGGTGCGGAAGCCGTCGCCGCCGACGGCCGCCCGCGCCCAGACCGCGGGACCGACCTGTTCCAGGTCCGCGCCGCCGGTGCGTGCGTCGACGGTGTAGTGGCAATGTCGCACGGCGACAACGGGATAGCGGTGCGGTGCGGTGAGCAGACGTTCCCGGCAGCGATCCGCGGCGGCCCGGTCGAGTTCGTCGTCCTCGGCCAGATGTCTCACCGTGCGGCACATACCGGTGGCGCTGAGCTTGAGCAGGGTCCCGTCACCGGGCGGCAGCAGCCAGCCGGTGCCGTCGTCGCCGACCCCGCCCGCGGTGGGCGCCTGCTCCCACCAGTTCGCCCATTCCTGCGGCGGCCGCGCGTAGACGATGGTCTGGCGGTGGATCTCGGTCGCGGTGGGTACCAGATCCCGGGTCCAGGCGCCCGCCGCGACGAGTACGAAATCGCCCGCGACCCAGGACTTGTCGGCCAGGCGCAGCCGCGCGCCGTCGGTGTCGACCTCCACGACCTCGGTCCACGGTCGCAGCGTGACCGCCGGATGGCGGCGCAGCCAGCGGACCGCGGCGTGCAGCACCCGTTCGGCCAGCAGCACGCCCGCGTCGAGTTCGTGCACGCCCACATATCCGTCCGGAAAGACGATGTGCGGCAACCGGTTCGGATCAAGGATCGCGATCCGCATCCCGGACCGCGCGGCGGCCGCCGCGGCGGTGTCGACGCGGTCGGCGGACCAGCCGCTGACCACACCCACCCGCCGGTAGAACCGGCCGCCGAGCAATTGCTGCAGCTGCATCCATCGCTGATGCAGATCCGTTGCGGCGCCGCTGTTCTCGGTCGTCAGCGCGCGCAGCGCCCGATGCTGGTCGAATGAGCTCGACCCGTGATTGGGCACGGGACCGCGATCGATCACGGTGACCCGATGCCCGGCGCGCACACACCGGATGGCGGTGACCAGTCCGGTGATGCCGGCGCCGGCGATGACGACCGAGCCCATCTCAACCCTCCGTGGTGATCAGACGGGGCAGCGAGATCGGCGTCACGGTGTCGCGCACCGCGATGCCGACCAGTGAGCGCTCCGGTAGCGCCGCACCCAGATCGATGAGAATCGGTGCGGCGCAGCGCAACAGCACTTCCGCCTCGTGACACAGATCCCCGTCGGTGAGTTCGGCGCGGTCGAGCCGCTCCAACTGCTGGGTGAGGATGGCCGCGGCCCGGCTCAGGCTGAACCGGGGCAGCTCGTAGGCCGAGCGGAACCGGTCCAGAATGCGCACCGCCGAGGTGCGCGAGCGCCCGGTCACCGGCAGCGGCCCGCCGCCGACATATGGTTCCACCCGCTCGGCGATCCGATTCCACGGTTCCACCAACCGGATTCGGGTCAGCCGGTCCAACTCCTCGCGATTGAAGCTGGTGCGCTGGAACTCCGGGCTGTCACAGGCCAGGTGGAAGCGGATCAGATCGCGCGGCACCTGCTCGGCCAGATCGCGGCCCCACACCAGATGTCCACGGCTGGTGGAGAACTTCTCCCGGTTCAGCTCGTAGAACTCGTTGGTGAGGAAGCGGGTCGGCAGCGGATAGTCCGTGCCGAAGGCCAGCAGCATCGCCAGACCGGAGATCGCGAACGGGTGAACGTTGTCCACGCCGAGGAAGTACACGATCTCGGTGCCCGCCTCGCGCCGCCACAGTTCGTCCTCGGCGCTCGGCGCGAGTCCGGCCTGTTCGGCGGCCAGCATGGAGCAGTACATGGTCCAGGCCACCGGTTCGGCGTTCGGATTGATCACCTGGCCGGGCAGTCCGGGCGCGGGGATACCCCACGACAGCGGATAGGTGACCGGGAACTCCGGCAGCGGCTTGGCCAGGATCTCGTCGATGACCTGGGCCGCGCGCGGCCGCAGCGAACCGGAGATGCGGTCGAAATGCGCCCGCAGCCGACCCCGGTACTCCTCGGCGGGCAGTACCAGCACCTCGGCGGTGCGGAATTCGATGGGCTCGTCGGGATCCCGGGTGGAGAACGGATCCAGCAGATCGGCGGCCGCGACCGGATGCCCGCAGGTCTCGCACAGTCCACCGCAGCTGTCGGCCAGGCAGATCGGGCACACCCCCGCGACGTGTCCGTCGACGAGGTACTCCCCGGTGCGCACCGCGTACGGGAACTTCATGTCCCGCAACTTCAATCGGCCCGAATCGCGCAGCTGCGTCACCACGCGCCCCACGAACGAGGTGAACCGTTCCTCCCAGCCGGTGAACCCGTCCACACCGATGCCCAGCGCACCGAGGGTGGCCTCGACCTCCTTGGCCGAGCGGCGCACCAGCGCCTCGGGCGTCGTGCCCAGGCGTCGCGCGGTGGTGACCACGAAGGTCGAGGTGTCCTGGACGCCGGTGCCGAACACCACGGTGCGGCCGGTGGCGCGGGCGTAGCGGGCGTAGACGTCCGCGGCCAGGAACGGACCCGCGATATGCCCCAGGTGCAGATCGCCGTTGGCGGTCGGCGCGGGGGAGATGATGATGGTGGGACCGGTCATGACTGCTCCTGCTCGTGGCGAGCGAGGAACCGATCGGACATGTCGGTGTCCCACCAGATGGCGTACCACTCGAAGTCCTCGTCGCCCACGTTGTGCACGTAGTGGTAGGTGCCGGGCTGATGGTGGGCCAGATCGCCCGCGACGAAATCGCGCCGCACGCCGTCCTCCTCGAGGACGGCCCGGCCCTTCATCGCGATGAACAGCTCGTACTCGTGATGGGAATGCGGATCGGAGGCCTGGCCGGGGCTCAGAACGCACCACGCGCCCTCGAAGGGAGCGTTGAGCAGTTCCCACGGCAGCAGCCGCTGCGAGGCCACGCCGTAGGCGACCTCCAGATTCTCGCGGTCGAGACCGCGGATCTCGAACTCTCTCATGCCGTGCGCACCTCGGCCACGGGCCGCTCGCCGAGTTCGGCGCGCCGATCGACCAGATCGTCGACGATGTCCTGCGACCGGTTGGCCAGCACACTGATCAGGGTGTCGGAGATGCCGTGCGTGGCCTCGTTCATACCCTGCAGATACACCGCGCCCCAGGCGTGTTCGCCGATATCCCAGCGGTAGCGGCGGCTCACCTCGATCGTGCTGACGCCGATGCGGTCGCCCAGATCACGGACCATCGCGGGCATCTCCGGCTGATAGCCGGTGCCCAGCAGCACCAGATCCGAACGCAGCTCATCGATCTGGCCGCTGCGCAGATCGCGCAGCGACAGCACAATCTCGTCGCCGTCGGCCTGCGCGCCCACCACATCGGTCATCGGGATGACGCGGGAACGCTGATGGCCGTAGAGCTTTTGCTGGTAGAGCATCGAGTACAGCTCGTCCAGGAACGGCGGGGCCAGACCCGCGTAGTTGGTGAGATGGACCTCGTCGAGGATGCGCCGCCGGGCCTCGGCGTCGCAATAATAGAACTCGTCGACGAAGGACGGATAGAACAGCTCGTTGACGAATTTGCTCGTCTGGTAGTTCTGCAGGCCGATCGACCGCATGATCATCGTCGGGCGGCAACCGGGCAGATCGCTGTGCACCGACATGAACATCTCGGCCGCGCTCTGCGCCCCGCCGATCACCACCGGCCGGGTCACCTCGCGGCCCTCGGCCACGATTTCGGCGATGCGGGTGGCGTACTGGGTGCTGTGGATGACCTTGTCGGTCGGCAGCCCCGCGAATTCGGCCGGGATGCGCGCATCGCGTCCGGTGCCGAAAACCAGGTCGCGACAGGCGATCCGGTCGCCGCTGGTCAGATATACCGTCCAGCCCACGATCCGCCGGTCGGCGCCGCGGCGCGGCTCCACCCGCTCCACGCGGGCGTTGTAGCGCACCTTCACATACTCGAGCGAGTGGGCCACCCACGCCTGGTAGTCCGACAGCTCCTGCCGGTAGGGATTGAAGGTGGCCAGGTTGACGAATTCGTCGAGGCGACGACGCTCATGCAGGAAGTTGAGAAAGGTGAAGCGGCTGCGCGGATTACGCAGGGTCACCAGATCCTTGAGGAACGAGACCTGGCTGCGGGCCCAGGGCAGCAGCAGATTGCGCTGCCACTTCACGTCGGGGTGCTGCTCGAGGATCAAGGTGTTCTGGGCGAGGGCCACATCCCCGGATTCCTCCAGGGCGATGGCCAGGGCCAGATTGGCCGGTCCCGCACCGATGGCTAGGACGTCGACGTCATATGCGGTCACAGTGTTCCACCTGAGTCTTGGTAGGGCTCGGATAACGCTGTGACACAGTCAATTCCGTCGGCGCGTTGGTCGAAAGATTCTGTGCGTACCGAACATCAACCGATCGTCGGGATCGGCAAGCTGTCACCGAATACCCGCTGATGCGGCCAATATGACTGGGAGGCAAGGAGTGCGGCGAATCATCGGCCATCGGGATATGGGGCCGGTTGTCTGCATTCTGCCGATCACGATAACGTCCGGGGGCATCGGAACTATCCGGGTTGTGGAGCCCGCGCGCAGGACAGGGCCGGTCGGAACTATTCACGGCTAACGATCCGGCCGCCGCAGGCGGCGCTCCCGTGCGAGGCCCGTGACCAGCGCGGACAAAAGCGACGAACAATGCCGGGTGCGGACATGCGAAAGCCCCGCCGCCGCAGCCGTTTCCGGCCGCGTCGACGGGGCGGTTGCCGAGTAGGTCAGTCCTCGACGGTCACATCGAACAGATCCAGCTGCAGCAGCTGGGTCACGGTGACGTTCTTCGTGCGGGTCGACCAACCCGACTCCACCTTCTGGTACCACAGCGGAATCGCGGGCATGTCCTGCAGGATGCGCTTTTCCGCCTCCTGATACAGCGCCCAGCCCTCCTGTTCCGACGGCGCCGCATCGGCCCGCGCCAGCAGGTCGTCGACCTCCGGACTGGAGTATCCGGAGCCGTTGACCGCCGCGCCCGTGCGGAAGATCGGGTTGAGGAAGTTCTCGATCGACGGATAGTCCGCGACCCAGCCCGACCGGAAGACGGTCGTCATCTTCTGCTCGTTGATCAGCTTGCGGAACTGCCCGAACGTCGGAATCGGGGCGTATTTGGCCTCGACTCCCAGTGCTGCGGTGATCGTTTCGCAGGCCGCGTCGATCCAGACCTGGTTGGCCGAATCGTCGTTGGAGGCCAGTTCGATCGGGCCCTCGAAGCCGGAGGCGTCGAACAGCTCCTTGGCCCTGGCCGGGTTGTAGGTGCACAGCTCCCCGGCCGCGTCGCCGCCGTAACCGGGCACGATGGGCGGCACCAGCCCGTCGGGCAGCATCTTGTCCCCGTCGAAGGCCTTGTCGATCACGTACTGCCGATCGATGGCCATCGACAGCGCCTGGCGCAGGCGCGGATCGGCGAAGCGAGAATCGTAGAGCGGGAACGAGATCGACTGCACGCCCATATACGGCTGAGAGACGTAGCGCCCGGCCAGCTCCTGCTTGTAGCGACCGCCGTCGAGTGCGTCGGCCGGAACGAAGTCGAGGTAGTCGAGCTTGTTGGCGACGACGTCGGCGTAGGCGTCCTCGAGCATCTTGTAGAACCGGAACTCCACGCCCGCCACGCGCGGCGTGCGCGCCCCGACATAGGCGTCGTAGCGCTTCAGCACGATGTGCTGCTGGGGCACATGCGATTCGAAGGCGAAGGGACCGTTGCCGATCGGATGTGCCTCGAATGCCGCACGATCGGCGAAGAAGCTCTGCGGCAGCGGGAAGAACGCCGCGTAACCGAGCTGGGTCACGAACGCTGAGAACGGCGCCGACAGCGTCACCTCGAAGGTGGCGTCGTCGATCACCCGCAGTCCCGAGAGCTTGTCCGTCGCTCCGCTCTGGGTCGCCTCGTAACCGTCGATATGCGACAGGTACGACGCGCCCTGGAGTTTGTTCGGACCGTAGGCGGTGTAGTTCCACGCGTCGACGAAACTCGCGGCGGTGACCGGGGTTCCGTCGTGGAAGGTCCACCCGGGGTTCAGGGTGATCGTGTAGACGCGCGAATCGGCCGAGTCGATCGACCTCGCCACCGCCCGGCGCGGTTCGGCCGTGCGCGGATCGTATTCGACCAGGCCGGTGAACAGGGCGTTGACGATCTTCACGCTGTCGCGTTCGGTCGCATCGCCGGGCACCAGCGGATTCTCCGGTTCGGTGCCGTTCCAGCTGATGATGCCGGTCATGACTCAGCCTCCCCGGCCGTTCGGGCGAACAACGATTCCACGGCCCCGAAGTCCAGGCCGTTGGCCAGCGAGGTGTAGGTGCCGTCGGTGAGCAGTTCGGTCGCCGCCGCGCGCACCCGCTCGTAGGCCGACTGCGCCAGCGCCGGTCCGAGACTGACCCGGCGCACACCGGCCGCGGCCAGTTCGGCGACCCGGGGCGCGCCCGGTCCGGTCATGACATTGATCGGCAGCGGGGACTTGCGCGACAGTTCGCCGAGCGCGTCCAGATCGAGCAGACCCGGGACGAACAGGCTGTCGGCCCCGGCCTCGGCGTAGGCCGACGCGCGCGCGACGACATCGTCGAAGCGGCCCTCCGGCGCGCCGATGCCGAACAGGTACACATCGGTGCGGGCGTTGATCACCAACTGCGGCAGGCCCGCTCGCGCCGCGGCGGCCCGCGCCGCCCGCAGGCGTTCGGCCTGCTCGGCGATCTCGAACAGCGGCCCGCCCGGTCGATGCGAATCCTCGAGGTTCACCCCGACCGCGCCCGCGCCCACGACCGCCTCGACGGTCGCGGCCACATCCTCGGGCGTGGGACCGTAGCCGCCCTCGACATCCGCGGTCACCGGCACCGTGACCGCGGCGACGATCTCGCGCACCCGGCCGATCATCTCCTCGCGGGTCAGCTTCTGCCCGTCACCGCGGCCGGCCACCCAGGAAACCGCCGCACTCGTGGTGGCGACGGCGGCCGCGCCCGCCTCGGCGACGAGCGCGGCGCTCAACGCGTCCCAGGCGTTGGGAAGCACCAACACCCCGTCGGCGTGCAGCTGCCGAAACGTCTCCGCCTTGTTCTGCTGACTCACCCTGCGACTCCTCGTGCGTTCGATGGAAACGGGATACGGTTCGATCCCCGGAAACAGTACCGATGCTCCGAGGGTAATCGCCTGGCGGCGAACGCATTCCGAACAATCGAACGTCAAAGAGAACAGACCGGTCAGCCTCTGAACGGATGCACCGGAGTGCGGACCGCGGGTAGTTCGACGGTATCGACGTCGCGGTGCATCGCGAAGCGACTGGTCTCCTGGGCGACCAGTCGCCCGATCAACGCGGGCAGCGCGTAGCGCTCGGGCGCCGGAACTCGGTGCAGCAGACCGACATCGATGAGACTGTCCATCGCGTATTCGGCGGAGTCGATCGAGATATGCAGTGTCCGAGCGAGTTCGGCGGGAGTCACCTCATCGCATCCGGCGGCGAGCATATGCACCACGTGTTTTGCCAATGGCGGTAACGAAAGATAGGCAGGCAGAACAGAATCCGCGAGCCCGATGTCACCTATCCATAACCAATTGGCTACCTGAACGCCCGCATCCAGTCGATCGGCCACTTCGCTCAGCCGCCGGCCCGGCTGGGCCGCGATCTTGCGTCCGGCGATGGTGATGGCCAAGGGCAGATGCGCGCAGAACTCGGCGATGCGCAGCGCGGCGGTATGTTCGGCGCGCACCCGGTCGCTGCCGATGAGCAGCCGCAGCAGATCCAGCGATTCGGTGCGGGCCAGCGGGCCCAGGGTGATGCGGCGCACCCCGTCCAGGCCGAGCAGGCGCGATCGGCTGGTCACCAGGATCTGGCTGGTCGTCGAGCGGGCCAGCAGCGGGCGCACGCGCGGTTCGTCGCGGACGTTGTCCAGCAGTACGACCACGCGTCGCTCGGCGAGCATGGACCGGTACAGGCCGATTCGGTGCATATCGTCGGCGGGAATGCGCTCCCACGGCACGCCGAGCGCGTGCAGGAAGCCCGCCACGACCTCCATGGGGGCCAGATCCTCCGCGCCCATATCGGCCCACAGCTGACCGTCGGGAAACTGCTCGACCAGCCGATGCGCGAAACGCAGCGCGAAGGTGGTCTTCCCGATCCCGACCGGACCGCGGATCACCAGCGGTACGCGGGCGTCGGTGAGCTGACCGGTCGCGGCCAGCGCGCCCGCCAATTCCGCTGTGCGGCCGACGAAGTCGTGCGGCCCGATGGGCAGCTGAGCTGGTCTGGGATGTCCGGTATCGCCGGGATATCGATCCTCCGGTTCATCGGCCGGATCGATTCCGTTGATACCGCGGACCTCTCGCCACCTTTGTTCCCATTCGGTAGTATCTCCTCCACAAGCACGCACAAACGCCAGCGTGACTTGCAGCGTGGGAAGTCGGTGACCGCTGGCGGCCTCCGACAACACCGAGGGGGAATACAAAGCCACGCTTGCCATGCGCCTGTATGAGGGATTTCCCGCTGCCGCTCGGAGTTTACGAAGGTCGCCCGCGAAGGCGGCGAGGGGCCCGGATCGAGTGTCGAGTGGTTTTTCTCGTCTACCCATCTGGCGGTACCCCTGTTCTGAATCGCGTTGCGGCCCTGGGCCGAACCCTCCGCCGCGACGCCATTGTGTGGTCCCGGTCTCTGGATGTCCCCCCATAGGATCATCGCGAGTCGAGTCACATCCGAGCCATCGTCCGTTCGGACGGTGAACGTTCGGCGTCGAGGCGGGGTTCGGCAGTCGACAGCGTGTCTAACCCTGCATCGCTCCCCGCGGGCCGCGGGTTAACGAGATCAAGTGAAACACAAAGTTTTTCGAGTCACGGGGTGATAGGACGAAACTCCTAGTCGAGGCCGATTCAGCCCGATGGACATGGCCTGGATATGAGCATATATGTAATTTCGATGTGATACCGATGTTCGGGCTCTGTTCCCCTGCAAGAACATTCGAACTCACGCCCCTCGCGCACGTTTACACCGCCCCGACTCCACCCGCAATACCCAATAAACTTGTTACCCGCGGTCCTGTCTATCTACGCATCCCCACACCTCCCAGGTTTTAGCGTTTGTCCCCCTGACATAGCGCCAACCCGAGATGCAAGACAGAAGAAAAGGGGTCCGCCGGAACAAACGAAGTAGATATGCCCCACCCGTCTCCGCGCCTCATCGCCGCGTCTCCGTCGCCCGCGCGGCCCTCCGCGTGGCGTCGTCCTCCTCGGAACTACCTCCCGGTCGCCCGTGATTTCCCTACTTCCCCGCCCGAAGGGCTGGGGAACACGCCGCGCCACTCGCTCGTTGGCCTACCGAGGCCGTACCGCAAACTCCGGTCGCACTCCGGCGAAACCGCAGGTGACGGTTCGGGGGGTTGTGGGCGGGGCGACGGGCGGACGCGAGTCGGTCGACCGGATTAAAGTTGGTGGTCTGAGCCGTTGCAGCGGTCGGATAGGGTGGTCCGATCGAGCCGGTGAGAGGTGGTGGCATGACTCAGCATCTGGAGAAGGCGAATGCGGAGCAATCGTCTGCTGGCAGTGACATGCCCCAGACGCCCGCCGCGCCCGCTCCCGCCGACCCCGCTCCCGCACAATCCGCCCCCGCCGCGCCGCCGAGCGGCCCGGCCCCCACGCCGACACCGCGCAGTATGCCCCCGCGCCAGCCCGGCGCCTCCGCGGCCGTGCCGACCTCCGCCTCCCGCCGCGTTCGCGCCCGCCTGGCCCGGCGGATGACCGGTCAGCGCGGTATCGCCGCGGTCAAGCCGGTCCTCGAACCGCTGGCCACCGTGCATCGCGAGCTGTACCCGAAGGCCAACCTGCAACTGCTGCAGCGGGCCTTCGACGTGGCCGACGAGAAGCACGCCCACCAGTTCCGCAAATCCGGCGATCCCTACATCACCCACCCGCTCGCGGTCGCCAATATCCTGGCCGAACTCGGCATGGACACCACCACCCTGGTGGCCGCGCTGCTGCACGACACCGTCGAGGACACCGGCTACTCGCTCGACGAACTCACCAACGACTTCGGCGCCGAGGTCGCGCACCTGGTCGACGGCGTCACCAAATTGGACAAGGTCAACCTGGGCGCCGCCGCCGAGGCCGAGACCATCCGCAAGATGATCATCGCCATGGCCCGCGATCCGCGCGTGCTGGTGATCAAGGTCGCCGACCGCCTGCACAATATGCGCACCATGCGCTTCCTGCCGCCGGAGAAGCAGGCCAAGAAGGCCCGCGAAACGCTGGAAGTCATTGCGCCCCTTGCTCATCGACTCGGCATGGCCACGGTCAAGTGGGAACTGGAAGACCTCGCCTTCGCGATCCTGCACCCGAAGAAGTACGACGAGATCGTCCGCCTGGTGGCCGACCGCGCGCCCTCGCGTGACACCTATCTGGCCAGGGTCCGCGCCGAGATCGTCAACACCCTGGCCGCGAGCCGCATCAACGCCATCGTCGAGGGCCGTCCGAAGCATTACTGGTCGATCTACCAGAAGATGATCGTCAAGGGTAAGGACTTCGACGACATCCACGACCTGGTCGGCATCCGCATCCTCTGCGACGAGGTGCGCGACTGCTACGCCGCGGTCGGCGTGGTGCATTCGCTGTGGCAGCCGATGGCCGGGCGGTTCAAGGACTACATCGCCCAGCCGCGCTACGGTGTCTACCAGTCCCTGCACACCACGGTCGTCGGCCCGGACGGCAAACCGCTCGAGGTGCAGATCCGCACCCAGGACATGCACCGCACCGCCGAATTCGGCATCGCCGCGCACTGGCGCTACAAGGAGACCAAGGGCAAACACTCCAGCGACTCCACCGAGGTCGACGACATGGCCTGGATGCGCCAGTTGCTCGACTGGCAGCGGGAGGCCGCGGATCCCGCGGAGTTCCTGGAGTCGCTGCGCTTCGATCTGAAGTCGCCGGAGATCTTCGTGTTCACCCCCAAGGGCGATGTGATCACGCTGCCGCAGAAGTCGACCCCGGTCGATTTCGCCTACGCCGTGCACACCGAGGTCGGACACAAATGCATCGGCGCGCGCGTGAACGGCCGCCTGGTCGCGCTGGAACGACAGCTGGAAAACGGTGAGGTCGTCGAGATCTTCACCTCCAAGGCCCAGAACGCCGGACCCAGCCGCGATTGGCAGAACTTCGTCGTCTCCCCGCGCGCCAAGGCCAAGATCCGGCAGTGGTTCGCCAAGGAGCGCCGCGAGGAGGCGCTCGAAACCGGTAAGGACGCGATCAGCAAGGAGGTCCGCCGCACCGGACTCCCGCTGCAGCGCCTGATGAACGTCGACGCGATGACCGCGTTGGCGCATGAACTGCACTACACCGATATCTCCGCGCTCTACGCGGCCGTCGGCGAGAGCCAGGTGTCCGCGCATCACGTCGTACAGCGGCTGGTCACCCAGCTCGGCGGCGTCGGCGACGTGGAAAACGAACTGGCCGAACGCAGTACGCCCTCGACGCTGCCGCTGCGCCAGCGTACCGGCGGCGACGCGGGCGTGGAGATCCCCGGGGCCCCGGGTACGGTCGCCAAGCTGGCCAAATGCTGTACGCCGGTGCCGGGCGACGAGATCATGGGCTTCGTGACGCGCGGGGGAGCGGTGAGCGTGCACCGCACCGACTGCACCAACGCCGGATCGCTGCAGTCCCAGCAGGAACGGATCATCGAGGTGAAGTGGGCGCCCTCGCCCTCGTCGATGTTCCTGGTGGCCATTCAGATCGAGGCCCTGGACCGCACCCGCCTGCTCTCGGATGTCACCAAGGTGCTGGCCGACGAGAAGGTCAACATCCTGTCCGCCTCGGTGATGACCTCCGGCGACCGGGTCGCGATCAGCAAATTCACCTTCGAGATGGGCGACCCGAAGCATCTGGGCCATCTGCTGAACGTGGTCCGCAATGTCGAGGGCGTCTACGACGTCTACCGCGTGACCTCGGCCGCCTGAACAGGTTCGCCCGCTTGATGTTTCGACGATTCGATGCCGGAATCGGCTACGGCACGGTCGAATTCGCCTCCGCGGGCTGAATCTCGGCCTGCGCCCGGGACAGTCGCACCGCCTCCACGCACATCACCGCCACGGCCACCACGACGAACGCCGTGCCCACCGGTCCGCTGCGCAGACGCTCGTCGAGCACGGTCATGCCGAGCACGGCCGCGCCGAGCGGTTCGGCGACGGTGAACGCGGGCAGCGACGCCGACAGCGGTCCGACCTGATATCCGCGCTGTTGCAGATACAAACCGACCATTCCGCACCCGGCGAGCGTGTAGACCTCCCAACTGCCGAACACCGCGCCCGGTCCGCGCCCGAACAATTCGGTCACCTGCTGGGTGAGGGCGGCGGAGACGCCGAACAACAATCCGGCCGCCGTCCCCAGCAGCAGCGCGCGCACCGCCGGCGCGCGCACCGCACCGGCCACGGCGACACCGATCGCGATCAGCCCGAACATCAATGCCAGCGGCAGCAGCCAGCGCTGCCACGACGCGTCGGCGTTGCCCTCGGTCGGATCGCCCACGATCAGGAATACGGCCAGCGCCGCCGCCAGCGCGATCGCCTGCGCCCACATCGGCGGCGTCACCCGCCGCCCGCTGTAGTGCGCGGCCAGCGGCAGCGCGAAGATCAACGCGCTCACCAGGATCGGCTGCACCACCAGCACCGAACCCAGGGCCAGCGCCGCCACTTGAAACGCGAACCCGCCGACGTCACCGATCAGGCCCGCCCACCAGCGCGGACTGCGCACCAACCGGGCCAGTAACGCCTCGCCCTCGGGAACATCGGAGGCCGCCCGCTGCTGCGCGACGGCGGAGACGGCGAACAGCACCGCACCGACGAATGCGCAGATCACGGCGGCTACAGGAAGATCGGCCACGGAACCAGTCTGCCGGTGCCGTCGCGTCGCCCGACGCGCGGGACCCGGTGTGTCGCGCGCAGTGCCCACCAATCCTCGCTGTACGAGAGCGGTTTCGCCGCGGGGCGGCTATGATCGCTCAACAGTTGCCGTCCATCCCCGAATCGGACGTAGAGGACTGCAATAATTCCGGTCGGTTCGCCTGGACCCCTGGTTTCTTCCGGCCGCGCGAATGCAATGTGCAGGATGCACTGCGGCGTTCGCCGGATTCTGTTACGGTCTATTGCGTTTCGGGGCTCGCGGGACAGCGGCGGCAACCGAAGCTCGAGACGATCGCTTCACGGGTCGCCAGGGCACCGACCCTCCGGACTTTTGCATACTGGTTAGGGGGTCAGAGGTGCTGACCGCGCGGACAACCTGGAGCAGATTCACAGGTGCTGTAGTCGCCGTCACGGCGATCGGTACCACCCTCGCCGCGCCCGTCGTCGCCCAGCCGGGGCCCACCACCGATATCAATCTCGCCACCTGTCCGGCGTTGTACGCCTTGGGCATTCAGGGCACCGGTGAATCCTCCCCGGACGCCGCGCCCACCACCGATACCGGCATGCTCTCCTCGGTCTTCCTGCCCATGCTGGCCAAGGCGCCCGAACGCGGCCTTGTCGACCGGGCCTACGTGCCCTACGAATCCGGCTTCGGCGGCGCGGTCGCCGGTGGGGCCGTGCCGTATTCGCAATCGGTCCTGGGCGGCCTGGATCGGCTGCGCGGCATGGCCGCCCAGGTCGCGCAGCGCTGCGATCGGACCCGCTTCGCGATCGTCGGCTATTCGCAGGGCGCGCATGTGGCCTCGATGTTCGCCCAGGAGATCGGGCGCCGGCAGGGCGTGCTCACACCGGATCGGATCGCGGCGGTCGCGCTGTTCGCCGATCCCACCCGCAGCGCGGGGGCCCCGCTGTTCCCGGGCGCGCCGGATCGCACCGCACCCGCCGCCGCGCCGGGCACCGCGGGTGAAAAGGTCGCGGCGATACGGGCATTGCCGCTGCCGCCCGCCAGCGGCGGCGGCATCGGTCCCGGCCGCGACCAGGCCGTCGATTTCGGGGCGCTCACCGGGCGCGTCGCGAGCTTCTGTGTCGCGGGCGATCTCGCGTGCGACGCCCCCGCGGGCGCGCCGATCCTGCGCGCGGTCACCAGCGTGGTGGGCCAATCCACGCTCTCCGGCGGCGATCCGGTCGCCTCGCTCACCTCGATCGCGCAGGCGCTGGCGTTCACCTCGATCAAGGCGGCGAGCACGGTCGTCAATCGCGATCTGCGCGGGGGCACCCCGGCCTCGCTGTCCTACCAACCCGGACAGTCGATCTCCCAGCGGATCGCCGAGGCCGCCGATCCGCGGTCCCCGCTGGCGCTCGCGGATCCCATGCGGGCGCTGCTGCGGGTCGGGGCGATCGGATTGAACGCGGTCGGCGTGATCGTGCGCGCGGTGCTCGATCCCGCGACGCTGACGGCACTGGCCCGGGCGGCCCTGGACGACCCGCCGAAGGCCCTGGTGACGTTGGGCAGCGAATTGAACGGCGCGATCACCCAATTGGTGCCGCCGACCACGGTGTCGCGGCTGATCGACCAGGCATACCAGGCGGTCGTCCAGAACATCACCGACAATCGTGAATTGTTGGACACCACCACCTGGGTCCGATACTGGGATACTGTCCAGCGACACGGCGCCTACGCCACCGCGGCCGTCGATGCCCGCGGCGACGCACCGGTGCGATTCGTGGCCGACTGGTTCGCCGCGGCGGCCCGCGACCTGGCCTCGACCGGTACGGCGGCGCAGGCCCCGAAGGGCGTTCCGAGCAGCCCGATCAGCGGAATCTCGGTCCCGACTCCCGGCGCGTCGAGTACGCCGAATTCGTCGGGTACGGGACAATTTCCGTTCGGGACAGGTCTCGGTCCCACGACCGGTACCGCCGACGACAACCGCTACCCGTTCTCCACGAACTGATCGCCGAGAGGGTCCGACGATGCTGCATGTGGCTGGCTCCGCGGGAATGGGGGAATGTTGAAGTCGTACAAAGACTTGCAGCGCTGGTACCCGCCGCTCGAGCCGCGGGGCGTCGCGACCGGGTCGTCCGCCCGGCCCGAGCCACCGGTGCAGCCCGCCTTCGCCGACGACGGCGCGGCGCGCTTCCCGCACTACATCCGCGATACCGAACCCGAGCCGTTCGACATCGCCTTCGTCGACGAACCGGCCACGCGCCGGGCCGAATTCACCGGCGGCTGGACCGACTGGGTCGGCGATCACGCGCCCGGCCCCGACGACGACTACGAACCCGTCCACGACGGCGAGGTCGTGCACTTCCCGTGGGACGACGAGGACGAACCCGAACCCGAGCGGATCCGGCCGCGCCCGCGCCGCCGCGTCGGGCGCGACGGTCC
>NZ_BDBS01000039.1 GCF_001613105.1 Nocardia pseudobrasiliensis NBRC 108224
CTGCCCGGCGGCGAACCCGCCCCGCGCCGCGCCGGGCGCGCGGGCCCGGCGCGGACCGCCCAGCAGGTGGCGATCAAACCCATCGAGCGCCCGCAGGGTTCGACCTCGCGGCTGCTCAGCGCCTCGGGTTCGATCGCGATCGCGACCCTGATGAGTCGCATCACCGGATTCGGCAAGCAGTTGCTGCTGCTGACCGTGCTCGGCCCGGCCATCGCGAGCGCCTTCACCGTCGCCAGCCAGATTCCGACGATGGTCGAACAGTTGGTGCTCGGCGCGGTGCTGACCGCCTTCGTGGTCCCGACGCTGGTGCGCGCGGAGAAGGAGGACATCGACGGCGGCGCCGCCTTCGTCCGGCGGCTGGTCACCATGGCGTTCACCGTTCTCGGCACCGCCGCGCTGCTGTGTACGGCCGCCTCGCCGCTGTTGATCAAATACGTCTTCCTGTCCGACAGCGGCAAGGTCAGCACCGGTCTGACCACGGCATTGGCCTTCCTGCTGGTACCCGCGATCCTGTTCTACGGGATGTCCTCACTGCTGATGGCGATCCTGAACACGCACGAGATCTTCAAACCGGGCGCGTGGGCGCCGGTGCTGAACAATCTCGTGGCGCTGGCGGTCCTCGGGCTCTACGCCGTGACCCCCGGTGAGATCAGCCTGGATCCCGTGCGAATGGGGCAGCCCAAACTGCTGATCCTGGGCCTGGGCATCACCACGGGCGTCTTCGTCCAGGTCGCGAGCCTGCTTCCCGCGATCCGGCGCGCCGGGATCGATCTGCGCCCGCTGTGGGGCTTCGACGAACGGCTCAAGCAGTTCGGCGGCATGGGCCTCGCGGTCATCCTGTACGTGCTGATCAGCCAGGCGGGCTTCGTCTTCGGCACCCGGATCTCCTCGCACGCCGACGTCGCGGGCCCGGCGATCTATCAGAACGCCTGGCTGCTGCTGCAACTGCCGTACGGCGTCCTCGGCGTCACGCTGCTGACCGCGATCATGCCGCGGCTCAGCCGCAACGCGGCCTCCGACGACACACCCGCGGTGGTCGACGATCTGTCCGTCGCCACCCGCCTGACCATGATCGCGTTCGTGCCGGTGGTCACCTTCCTGACCATCGCCGGACCGCAGATCGGCCAGGCGCTCTACGGCTACGGCAACTTCGGCGCGGGCGACGCGGGACGCCTCGGCGAGGCGGTCAGCTGGTCGGCGTTCACGCTGATTCCCTACGCGCTCGTACTGATCCATCTGCGCGTGTTCTACGCCCGCGAGCAGGCCTGGACACCCACCTGGATCATCCTCGGCATCACCGCGGTCAAGATCGTCCTCTCGGCGCTCGCGCCCGTGCTGTTCAGCGACGATCACGTGGTAATCGCCCTCGGTGTCGCCAATGGCCTGGGCTTCGTCGCGGGTGCGATCATCGGCGGCTGGCTGCTGCATCGCAGCCTCGGCGATCTTCGTATGGCCAATGTGGGGCGCACGATCACCCGCGTGGTGCTGGCCTCGGTGGCGGGCGCCGCGGTGACGCTGATCGTCGAGCAGGTCCTGGGACTGCCCCGGCTGCACGGAGGCGTCGGCGCGATCTTCCGCGTCGGGCTGGACGCGGTGGTGATGTTCGGCGTCGCCTTCGGTCTGATGCGCCTGGCCGGGGTTCCGGAGGTCGTCGCGATCACCGTTTCGATATCGCGGCGGCTCGGAATCACCCCGCCCGCACCGGATCTGGGTCTCGACGGCGGCGCGGCGGCCGATATCGAAGCGACCACGGTGCTGCCGCGGCCCGAACTCGATACCCCGTACTACTACCGGTACGACCCGTACATGGACGCGCAGACGATGGTGCTGCCGGTCATCCGGCCGGGGACGGTTGACCGCCCCGGCATGGGAGAGTTCCCGTACCCTGTTCCGCAGAGAAATGCAAACTCCGCTATCGGCTCTCGCGAGGACGCCGATGCCGGTGTTAGCTCGGAGCCGAATTACGGCCGGACCGGCGTCGAGCCGGGTACTGTGCCGCCATCGCGGACTTCGATTTACCAGGGCGAAGGAGGAACGAAGGTGAGCGACGACGCGGCGGGGGGCGTCCCGGCCGCCGATGCTGCCGCCGAGGCGGCAGGTTCAGTCCGCACCGACGACGTCCCGCCCGACCAGGTGCCACCGGCCGATCGCGCCGACGACACCGAGCCGGACGACGGCGACGAGCACGCGGAGCAAGCCGATTCGGCCTCGCCCGCCGGACCGGACCGACCGGCGCGCGATCAGACCTACGACACCGGCATGCTTCCGGTCGCATCCCCGGAGATGCCGCCGATGCGGGTGGAACCGCCCAATAAGCGGACCCCGCGCGGCCCCAAGCTGATTCCGGGCGCGTCCGTGGCGGGCGGCCGGTACCGGCTGCTGGCCGGTCACGGCGGTGCGCGCGGCCTGAAGTTCTGGCAGGCCCTGGACGTGAAGCTGGACCGCGAGGTCGCGCTGACGTTCGTCGACGCCGATCAGAAGTCCACCGACAACGCCGGACACGACGGCCCGCAGGCCATCCTGTCCCGCACGCTGCGGCTGGGCCGAATCAACTCGCCGGGTCTGGCGCGCGTGCTCGATGTGGTGCGCGGCAGCTCGGGCGGCATCGTGGTGGCCGAATGGACACCGGGTCGATCGCTGCGCGAGATGGCCGAGACCGTCCCGTCACCGATCGGCGCGGCGCGCGCGATCCGGGCCCTGGCCGCGGCGGCCGAACTGGCCCATCGCGGCGGCGGCTCGTTATCGATCGACCATCCCGACCGGATCCGCATCAGCGCCTCCGGCGATGCCGTCCTGGCCTTCCCCGGCACGCTCTCCGACTCCGACGCGCAATCGGATGTGCGCGGCCTGGGCGCGATGCTCTATGCCCTCATCACCGCGCGCTGGCCGATCCGATCCGGCGGGGTCAGCGGTACCGCGGCGACGGTCGGCGGGCTGCGTCCGGCCGATTTCGGCGCGGACGGCACCCCGGTGGAACCGCGGCAGATCCGCCCCGAGGTCCCCTTCGAGATCTCCGCGGTCGCGGTGCGCTCGCTGGAGTCCAACAAGGGCGTGCGCACCGCCGCGACCGTCCAGCACGTGTTGGAACAGGCGTCCGTGGTCGACCAGAAGACCGACTTCATCCCGGTGCTGCGACTGGGCCAGCGGGCCTCCTCGGCCCCGGACGAGTCGCTGGCCGATCCCGAACTGCTGGCCGCCGAGCGCGAGCGTTCACAGCGGATGATGTGGATGCTGGTCGGCCTGGGTGTGCTCGCGGCCCTGGTGGTCGGCGTGATCATCTGGTGGGCCCTGAGCATCTTCGCGCCCAGCTCGTCCGAGGCGCCGCTGGACGAACAGCGCAAGTTGGGCCTGACCACGGCCAATGTCGCCCCGCAGGAACCGACGGCGGGTGGTTCCTCGTCGTCGGCGCCGGCGGTGGCCGGCGCCCCGGTTCCGGTGACCGGCGTCTCGGTGTTCTCGCCCGAGGGCACCCCCGACGGCACCGGCGCGGTCAATGCCGTGATCGGCGGCGACCCGGGCAAGGTCTGGCACACCGATCAGTATTTCCAGCAGTTCCCGGCACTGAAGAAGGGCGTGGGGATCCTGGCCACCCTCGGCAGCCCCAGCAAGCTGAGCAAGGTCACGATCACCTCGCCCAGTCCGGGCACGGTGGTGGAGATCCGCACCTCGCCGACCGCGTCGCCCACCCTCGATCAGACCCAGCTCGTCGGCCAGGCCACCCTGGCCGACGGCGCCACCGACATTCCCGTGCGGGCCGACCAACCGGGCCGCTACGTACTCGTCTGGATCACCGCACTGGCCAACAACGGCGGCCAGTTCCAGTCCTCGATCGCCAATATCCGGTTCGAAGCAGCGCCCTGATTTCCAATCAGCCTGGTTGCTAGCGATTCGTTCCAGCCGATATGATTCACAGCGCGCTCTCAGCAGGGGAGCTTCCTGGGATCTGGTGCTTCGGTCCTGGATGACGCGAAATATGCGGCGATGTCCCAGTCATGGGCGGTGCCGCCGTGAGCGCTGATCCTAGGGGTTTGTGTTGTCGTTTGATGCGGCCGAGCGATCCAGTGGGGGGTCCACCGAGTCACCCACGGTCCGGCACCGCTCGTTCGAGCTGAGCGAGGCCACCGACCGGCAATTGCTCGATGCCCATACCGAGGGCAATCGGCATGCCTTCGCCGTGCTGTTCCGCCGCCACTACGACCATCTGTGGCAGGTCGCGCTGCGCACCTCCTACACCGCCGAGGACGCCGCCGACTCCCTGCAGGATGCCCTGCTGTCGGCGCACCGCGGCGCCGCCTCGTTCCGGGGCGAGGCGGAGGTGCGCAGCTGGCTGCACCGCATCGTGGTCAACGCGTGCCTGGATCGCATCCGGCGCAACAAGTCCCGCGCGAGCGTCTCGCTGTCGGACGAGACGGTGGCCGAGCCCGCCGCCGAACGCGACGACATCGCGCATCGGGAGATCTCGATGGTGGTCGACGCCGCGTTGTTCACCCTGCCCGAGGACCAGCGCGCCGCCCTGGTTGCGATCGACATGGAGGGGTATACGGTAGCGGAGGCGGCCCGGCTGCTCGGCGTCGCCGAGGGCACGATCAAGAGTCGGTGCGCCCGCGGCCGCAAGCGTTTACAACAGGAGCTGCGTTTCCTGCGGAACCCGGGGAACCGGATGTAATCCAGATACGTCATTACTAGAGACGGACGAAAACACTCGTCGTCACAAGGCCCTACCCCGGAGAGGCGATGGACGACAAGGGCGAAGCCACCGCACGGCGGCGCCGACCGGGGCCACGCAATGGCGAACAGGATTCAGGAGGTGCGATGGCAGCCCGCTCGATGCCGCAACCGCCCTTCTCCACGGATCTGCTCGCCGATCTGCATGCCGACAATCTGTCTCCGGAGCTCTCCGAACAGCTGTGGCCCCAGGTCCGGCAGGATCCCCAGGCGCTGGATTTCCTCCGCGATCTGGACGACGTCCGATTCCGACTCCGCATGGCCGCCAACGATTCTCGCATCCTGCATCCGATGCCCGCCGCGGTCGGTTCCCGCCTCGATCGACTGCTCGACGAGCTGTCCCACGACGTGCCCTCGGACGAACACGTCGCGACGGTGCACCGGCTCCCGATCACCCCGACCCCGCCCGACGACGCGCCCGCGAGCACCCGGCCCATGCCGCTGGTCGAGCCGTCCGAACCGGACGCGCCGACCTCCCTCGACACCCATCGCTCCCGCCGCCTGCTGTGGCTCACGGCCGCTGCGGCGGCCGTCGCCGTGATCGCGGGCTCCGTGGTCGCCGTGGACGCCCTGCGCGGCCGCGACGGCGCCGCACCGAGGGCGCTGCCCGCGCCGACGCCCAGCATCACCCTGGACGAGGATCTGTCCACCGCGACCATCCTCAGCGCGATGGGCCGCTACGACGTGACCGGCCCGCTGTCGTCCACCGCGGTCCTGACCACCTGTGCCACCGCCGCGGTGCCCGATCGGCAGGTCCTCGGCGCGATGAATGTCACCTATCACCACCAACCGGCCGTGCTGATCCTGCTCACCGGCCCGCGCGCCCCCAAGATCACCGCCGTGATCGTCGGAACCGGTTGCAGCGCAGGCGATCCGCAGGTGCTCGAGACACGCGATATCGGCTGACCGGCGCAGCCGGGCCGGACCCGGAGGGGCCGGGAACAACAGCGTTTACCCTGTTGTTGACTGACACGCCAGTTGACGAACCTCCTCGGAAGGGCCCCATGAGTACGCCTGTTCGCGATCTGATCATCGTCGGCTCCGGCCCGGCCGGCTACACCGCCGCCGTCTACGCCGCCCGCGCCGAACTCGAGCCGCTGTTGTTCGAGGGCACCCAATTCGGCGGCGCCCTGATGACGACGACCGAGGTCGAGAACTTCCCGGGCTTCCGCGACGGCATCATGGGCCCGGATCTCATGGAGGAGATGCGCGAGCAGGCCAAACGCTTCGGCGCGGATATTCGCACCGAGGATGTGGAGGCCATCGACCTGTCCGGTCCGATCAAATCGGTCACCGTGGGCGGGGAGATCCACCAGGCCTACGCGATCATCCTGGCCATGGGTTCGGCCGCCCGCTATCTCAACGTCCCGGGCGAACAGCGCCTGCTGGGCCGCGGCGTGAGCGCCTGCGCGACCTGTGACGGCTTCTTCTTCAAGGGTCAGGACATCGTGGTCGTCGGCGGCGGCGATTCGGCGATGGAGGAGGCGACCTTCCTCACCAAGTTCGCGTCGAGCGTCACCATCGTGCACCGCCGCGAGGAGTTCCGCGCCTCGCGCATCATGCTGGAGCGGGCCAAGGCCAATGAGAAGATCCGCTTCGTCACCAATGCCGAGGTCGCCGAGGTGCACGGTGAGAACAGCGTCACCAGTCTGACGCTGCGTGACACCAAGACCGGCGAGACCTCGGAACTGGCCGCGACCGGACTGTTCGTCGCCATCGGCCACGACCCGCGCAGCGAATTGGTGCGCGGCCAGGTCGATCTCGACGACGAGGGCTATGTGCAGGTGCGCGAACCGTCCACCGCGACCACGGTCGACGGCGTCTTCGCCGCGGGTGATCTGGTCGATCACACCTACCGCCAGGCGATCACCGCCGCGGGCACCGGCTGCCGCTCGGCCATCGACGCCGAACACTGGCTCGCCGCGAAGGGCGATATCACCAGCAACACCCTCGACCACGCCGGTAAGCCGGTCGAAGTCACCGCCAACTGATCCACAGGAGTTCAACCATGTCCGACGCCACCCTGACCGTGACCGACGCCACCTTCGCCACGGACGTATTGGCCAGCGACAAGCCGGTTCTCGTCGATTTCTGGGCGGATTGGTGCGGCCCCTGCAAGATGGTCGCGCCGGTGCTGGAGGAGATCGCCACGGCCTACAGCGACAAGCTGACGGTGGCCAAACTCGACGCGGACGCCAACCCCACCACCTCGCGCGATTACGGCGTGATGGCCCTGCCGACGATGATCTTGTTCGCCGACGGCAAGGAGGCCAAGCGGATCGTCGGCGCCAAGGGCAAGGCGGCCCTGTTGCGCGAACTCGAGGGTGTCATCTGACGAGCATCGGGTGAATTCTGGCCATAGTGGGGGCCGTTGGTTAAGTCTCAGCTGTAGCCTTCGGCCCCTCACCGCGCCGGGGGATGGGTAGTATTTCGGCGCCGAGTGCGATCCTGCGTACTCGACAGAATTGCCGAAATTCGGTCCGGGTCTGAGACAATCGACCGACGCACCGGTCGTGCGAGGGTGTGAGCCGTCGCATGAGTGGGTACCCGGGTTGGCGGAAGGAAAGGGCTCTCACGCATGCACCGACTTCGTCACGGCGATACCGGTCCAGCCGTAGCTGAGGTTCGGAGCACCCTGGCAAGTCTCGGATTCCTACACATGCGCCCGAACGGAGCCGATCAGGCAGACGGGAACGGCGAGTACTGGAAAGATTCCGACGCCGTCTTCGATCATGACCTCGACTCCGCCGTGCGCGCGTTCCAGCAGCACCGCGGTCTGCTGGTCGATGGTGTCGTGGGTCCGGCCACCTATCGTGCTCTCAAGGAGGCGTCCTACCGCTTGGGCGCCCGCACCCTGATCTATCAGCTGTCGGCCCCGCTCTACGGCGACGATGTCGCCACCCTGCAGCGCCGCCTGCAGGATCTGGGCTACTACGTACACCGGGTCGACGGCTACTTCGGCCCGCACACCCACGACGCCCTCACGGCCTTCCAGCGCGAGATCGGCCTGTCCGCGGACGGTATCTGTGGTCCGGATACGCTGCGCTCCCTGGAACAGCTGGGCGCCCGCGTCACCGGGGGCAATCCGCACCGGATCGCGGAGGAGGAGGTCGTGCACCGGGCCGGGCCGCAGCTGACCGGTAAGCGCATCGTCATCGATCCGGGCCTGGGCGGTCCCGACAAGGGTTTCGCGGTACCCACCGAATACGGCGACGTGTACGAATCGGAGATCCTGTGGGATCTCGCGAGCCGACTCGAGGGCCGGATGGCCGCCACCGGTATGGAGACGTTCCTGTCCCGTCCGTGGGGCGCCAATCCGACCGATGCCGAGCGCGCGGAGACCTCCAACACCTTCGACGCGGATCTGATGATCTCACTGCGCTGCGCGACCAATCCGAGTTCGCTGGCCAGCGGCGTCGCTGGCTTCCATTTCGGCAATTCGCACGGCTCGGTCTCGATGATCGGCCAGGTGCTCGCCGGATTCATCCAGCGCGAGATCGTGGCCCGAACCTCGTTGCAGGACTGCAGGACTCACGCCCGAACCTGGGATCTGTTGCGGCTCACCAAGATGCCGACCGTGCAGGTCGACATCGGTTATCTCACAAACGAATACGATTCGACGGTGCTGACCAATCCGCGCATGCGCGATGTGATCGCCGAGGCCATCCTGATCTCCGTGAAGCGGCTGTACCTGCTCGGTCAGGACGATCAGCCCACGGGCACATACACTTTCGCCGAACTGCTCGCCGAGGAACTCGCGGCCGCGGATCGGATGTGATCTCCGAAAACCAAGCGGGCCCGGATATTTCGTCCGGGCCCGCTTTTTCGTTCGTTCCTAGGGACAACCCACCCGGGTCGCGGGCGCGGTCATCGAGGCCGCCGCCAGCAACTGATCCAGCGCGCGCTCCACATCCTCTTTCCACAGATGATCGCTGTCGAGCTCGAGCCGCAGCCGCGGGAATCGCTGATGCGCCGCCACCACCTTGAAGCCGACATCCTCCAGGAAGTCGGCATCGATCATGCAGCTCTCGGGGGAGCAGGGCTCCGAACCGCGCCGCGACGCCGACCCACCGGCCGAGGGCAGCCCGAAGGCGGGCGTATCGATCCGCTCCATGAGCATCATCGAACTCACCGCCCGGGTCGGCAGCATCGTGGCCGCCGGATCCTGGCGAATTCCGAACGCCTCGATCGCCCGAACGCCACGACGCACCAGATCGGCCACCACGGCCTGAATCAGCCGGTTACCCATATCGGTGTCCTGATACGGCGATTCGGTCCGCAGCGTGGTCAGCAGCACCGCGTCCGGGCTCACCGGGGAGGTGGGGAACAGCGCGGCGCGTGGCACGGCGCTCGGCGGCGCGTACAGGGCGCAGCCGACCGGCTGATCGTGGATCGATGCGATCTGGCCGCACGAACCCCATTCGAGCATGACCGTGGACAGCCACGCTTCCTTCTCGAAGACCGGATCGCTGAATTCCCGGGAGTCCTCGGCCACCGCGGGGTCGATCTCCCAGAACACACATCTGCGGGCGTGGGCGGGGAGTTTGTCCAACCCGCCGAGAGTAAGTGCGGTCACGCTGGTCGACACTGCTCTGCTCAGCCTCCAGCTGTCCGATTCATCCACACTCACGCCGCATCAATATCTGCTCGCCAGCAAGAATAAGCGATCAACGCGAACCGCCTCATTTCCCATCTGCTGTTCTTCAGGAACACAATCCTGGCACCGTCACAGTGACGTTTCGATGCCAGGGTGGTAGTCGTGCCTCGAAACTACCGATTCGGGTCCATCAAAGTGACAATGCGTTCCAGATCGGCGGGGTCGCCGAACTCGATGACGATCCTGCCCTTCTTCTTGCCCAGATTGATCGCCACCTTGGTATCGAAGGAGTCCGCCAGGCGGTCGGCCAGCCGCTTGATGCCCGGGGCTTCGATCGGCTTGCGCTCGACCGGTTTACGGGGCTGCGGCTCATCCTCGGGATACTTGTTGGCCATGATGACGGCCTCTTCGGTGGCGCGCACCGAAAGACCTTCTGCCACAATCCGTGCCGCGAGCTTCGCCTGGGCGTCGGCACCGGCTTCCAGACCGAGCAGCGCTCGGGCATGACCGGCGGACAGCACGCCCGCGCTGACCCGACTCTGGACCTCGACCGGAAGTTTCAGCAACCGAATCATATTGGTGACAACCGGCCGGGATCGCCCGATGCGCGAGGCCAACTCCTCATGAGTGACATCGAACTCCTCGAGCAGCTGCTGATACGCCGACGCCTCTTCGATCGGATTCAGCTGCACGCGATGGATGTTCTCCAACAGCGCGTCGCGCAGCATGGAGCCGTCCTCGGTCTCGCGCACGATCGCCGGGATGGCGGTCAGGCCCGCCTCCTGGCTGGCCCGCCACCGACGCTCGCCCATGACGAGCTGATAGCGCGGAGTGGGGGAGGATTCGAGCTGGCGAACCACGACCGGCTGCATGAGTCCGAATTCGCGGATGGAGTGGACCAGTTCCTCCAGCGGCTCGGGGTCGAAATGCGACCGGGGCTGCTTGGGATTGGGCACGATCTGCTCCGGCGGGATCTCGCGATAGACCGCACCCGCGTCGGACTCCTCGCCCGGATCGGGGACCCGGTGCAGATAGGCCGACGCCGGATGCGGGCCGATCGGATCGAGTCCGATCACCGCATTAGCGGCCGCGCTGCCGAGCCCCTGCACCTCGGTCGGCCCGGTCGGAATCAGCGCGGCCAGCCCGCGCCCTAGTCCACCTTTTTTCGCCTGACTCATCGGCCTACCGACCCCTTTCCTCATTCACACCACTCGCCGCATGCGCCACCGATACCGACCTGGCCGCGATCTCCCGACCCGCATCCAGATAGCTCATCGCACCGCGCGAGCCCGGATCGTAGTCGAGCACGGTCATGCCGTAACCCGGCGCCTCGGACACCTTCACACTGCGCGGTATCACCGATCGCAACACCACATCGCCGAAGTGCCCGCGCACTTCCTCGGCGACCTGATCGGCCAGCTTGGTGCGACCGTCGTACATGGTGAGCACGACGGTCGAGACGTGTAGTTCGGGGTTGAGATGCGCCTGCACCAGACCGATATTGCGGAGCAGCTGCCCCACACCCTCCAGCGCGTAGTACTCGCACTGGATCGGGATCAGCACCTCCTTGGCGGCCACCAAGGCGTTCACGGTGAGCAGGCCGAGCGAGGGCGGGCAGTCGATCATCACGTAGTCGATGTCGAACCCCGCGATATTCGCCTCTTGGATCGCGGCCTTCAGCCGACCCTCGCGGGCCACCATGGAGACCAATTCGATTTCGGCGCCGGCCAGATCGATGGTCGCTGGAATGCACAGCAGTCGCTCATTGTGCGGACTCTGCTGGATCGCGTCCTGGACCGGGATCTCGCCGATGAGTAGTTCATAGCTGGAGGGGACCCCGGAGTGGTGTTCCACGCCCAGCGCGGTGCTGGCATTGCCCTGTGGGTCGAGGTCGATGACGAGCACGGTCATGCCCTGCAGGGCGAGGGCGGCCGCGAGATTCACCGCGGTGGTCGTCTTGCCGACGCCGCCCTTCTGATTGGCGATCGTGATGATGCGTTGTTCACGCGGCTTCGGGATGGTCATGGAGCCGGGATGCAGCACCTGGCTGGCGCGCTGGGCTTCCGCGGCGATGGGAGTCTCGGCGGCGGAGATGTTTCCGAAGGGAGTGCGTCCGAACTCATCCAATTCGACACTGCCGTCCAGCATTCCGGGTACGCGCGACGTTGTTTCCCGTGAAACATTCCGCGAACCATTAGACATACAGGCTCCTAACCCGAGAACTTCAGACACGTGCCCAGGCAGCTTCGGCGCCCCGGGGCTCGAGCAAAGGGGAGCGCGGTCGCGTCCTGGCGAGCCTGTCGGGCACCGCAGATCTGCGCTCACGCTCGACGACACCTAGCTTGCCAGTACTCGACACGATACGGAAGTTGAACCGCGGCAATCCTTCTGCGACACGCGCAGAAACGATCGAATCGCCGAATCTTCGATCGATGTTTCACATGAAACAAGGAACGGCGACCCCGATCCCCAACCGTCACATGACGACACGGAACCCATGGGGGAGTGGGGGCGAACGACGGTCCTTGTTTCATGTGAAACATGCCGGAGCCGAGCCGGTCGGACTCCCGCGATGTTTCACATGAAACACCCGACACCGCAGCGGACTACTGCTCAGCCTTCCGGGCGCGACGAACCGCCTTGCGGCTCGGGCGCTCCGAGCGCGGCAGCCGCTCGACGCTGAGCACGACCGTCGGCGGCGTGACGATTCCGACGCCGCATGCGACAACCTCCGCATTGCCGCCGCCCGCCCGCGTGAGATCGGCTCGGTCGCGCTCCAATTCCTCGGCGGCACTGGAACCCTTGAGGGCCAGCATCCGTCCGTGGTCGTGGACGAGCGGCAGCGACCATTTGGCCAGCTTCCCGAGCGGAGCGACCGCCCGGGACGTCACCACATCCGCGCCGCCCGCTTCCTTGCGAACATCCGGCTGTTCCGCCCGACCGCGGACCACCGTCACCTCGAGCCCGGCCGCCTCGATGAATTCGGCCAGGAAGATCGTCCGGCGCAGCAGCGGCTCGACGAGGGTGATCCGGAGATCGGGCCGGGCAATCGCGAGCGGGATGCCGGGCAGTCCCGCGCCGCTGCCGATATCCACCACGGCCGCCCCGGACGGAATCAGCTCACCGATTACCGCGCAGTTGAGGATGTGACGCTCCCACAGCCGGGGCACCTCGCGCGGACCGATCAAACCTCGCTCGACCCCGATCGTCGCCAGTACGGCGTGATAACGCTCCGCCAGCGCGAGCCGCACACCGAAAACCTGAGCCGCGATGGGCGGCGGCTCTACCGCGGCGACCGCCTCGGACGTGCCTCGTTCCACGTGAAACATCCTTCCGAATTCGAAGAGGATCCCGGACAAGCGTAGGCCCCCGGCTCGCAGAAACCGGGGGCCTCGCAACAACTTCGGACATGGCCGTCAGGCCGGCAGCACGACCACGTGCCGGTTCGGCTCCACGCCCTCGCTCTCGCTCATGACGCCGTCGACGGCGGCGACCGCGTCGTGAACGATCTTGCGCTCGAACGGGGTCATCGGCGACAGCGATTCCGGCTTACCCGAATCCAGCACCCGCCGCGCGGTCTCGGTGCCGAGCGAGCTCAGCTCCGAACGCCGCTTGGCCCGCCAGCCCGCGACATCCAACATGAGCCGACTGCGCACGCCGGTCGCCTGCTGTACGGCCAGCCGGGTCAACTCCTGCAGCGCGTCCAGCACCTCACCGCGCCGGCCCACGAGCTTGGACAGATCGCGGCCGCCGTCGATGCTCACCACCGCACGGTCACCCTCGACGTCGAGGTCGATATCGCCGTCGAAGTCGAGAACATCGAGAAGCTGCTCGAGGTAGTCACCGGCGATCTCGCCCTCCTCGATGAGCGCTTCCTCGGTGTCGCTCGCATCCTCGTCCACGGCGTCCGGCTCGGTATCCGTGATCGTGGTCGACACTGTGGCGTCTCCTCCGTCGGTCTCAACAGTCATTGTCGTTTCCTCAATCTGCATCGTCGGTCGTCTAACGACGTCGCTTCTGATTGGCGCGGCCTCGATTACCGGATCGCTTGCGGTTGCCCTGTCCACCCGACCTGTTCGCCGACGCCGCCTTGTTCGCGGGCTTCGCGGTGCCGTTCGACGACGGCTCGCTCACCTCGGCATCGACCACCGGAGCATCGACCGGCTTCTTCTTCGGATCGACCGGCTTGGCGCCGGGCTTGGGAGCATTGGCAGCGCGCCGCTGGAGCGCCTCCTGCTTCTTCTCCTCTTCTTCCTTCTCGATGCGACCGAACACCAGATGCTGCTGCGCGTAGGTCCAGATGTTGTTCGACACCCAGTAGAGGAGGATGGCGATCGGCAGGAACGGACCACCGACGACGACGCCGAGCGGGAACACCCACAGCGCCAACTTGTTCATAATCGCGGCCTGCGGATTGGCGGCCGCCTCCGGCGACTGCCGGGCGACCGAGGCGCGGGCGTTGAAGTGGGTCGCCAGACCCGCGATCAACATCAATGGAATGGCGACCGCGGCCATACTCGCGACATGCGGGATGCCGCCGTAATCGGCAAAGGCCTCCAACTGCGATTTGGGCGTGGTGATCGCCGCGGAGATCGGCGCTCCGAAGATACGAGCCCGCAGGAACGACTGCACATCGTCGGCATTGAAGACGTAGTTCGGCGTATTCGCGTTCTGGTAGGCGGACATGCCGCCGCTACTGCCGAAGCCGCCGATACCGGACATGCCGCCGACGCGGTTGAACGATCGCAGTACGTGATACAGACCGATGAACACCGGCACCTGCGCCAGCACGGGCAGACAGCCCATGAGCGGATTGAAGCCGTGTTCCTTCTGCAGCTTCTGCATCTCGACCGCCATCTTCTGACGATCGTTCTTGTACTTGCGCTGCAATTCCTTGATCTGCGGCTGCAACTCCTGCATCTGCCGGGTGGTCCGCACCTGCTTCACGAACGGCCAATACAGCACCAACCGCAGCGTGAAGACAAGGAACACCACGGCCAGCGCCCAGGCAAGACCGTTGTCCTTGCCGAGCGCGAACCCGAATACCCGGTGCCAGAACCAAAGGATCCAGGAAACCGGATAGTAGATGAAATCGAGCACGGCTCTATGTACTCCCGTCCGTCGTATCGCCGGTCACCGCGTGCGGCAACCCCTTGAAAGGCTTGTGTTCGGCCGCGCTGACGCCGCCGGCCCCGTCGTCCCGGCCTACCCGTTGTTTCCGCGGGGGGACGGGGTCCCACCCACCAGGGTGCCAGGGAGCACATTTGGCCAGACGCACGACCGTCAGTCCGAGGCCGACGAACAGGCCGCGGGTACGCAACGCGGTCACCGCGTACTCGCTGCAGGTGGGGGTGAACCGGCACACCGGCATGCGAGTGGGGGAGACATAGGTCCGGTACAGCTCGATGAAAAAGATCAGCGCGTTGGCCGGCAGCCGGATCAGCGTGCGCAGGCTCATGGCGGGCCGCCCGCATCGAGCTTGCGCAACGCGCCGCGCAGCTGCCGTTCCAATTCGGCGGAATCGGCATGCGCCGCACCCGGCAGCGCGCGAATCACGACATCCGCGTCCGGCGGCAGTTCGCCGACGAGCGGACCGCAGATATGACGCAGGCGGCGGGCCACGCGATGACGAATCACCGCGGAACCCACCGCCTTGCTGACGATCAATCCGAAGCGCGGCCCACCGACTCGAACGGCCGGTACCGCGACATCCTCGTCCGCCTCGTTCGGCAGCAGCACATGCACGACGAGATCACGTCTCCCGATTCGCCGGCCACGCCGCACCGTCCGGGAGAAATCGGCACGATGATGCAGCCGATACGACTCAGGCAACACCCGAGTGTCCGAGCGCGTATCGAGCTTGGGGTAGTGGACCGAACGGCGAATCAGGCATGACGCCGAACCCGGTGCCGGAGAATCAGGCCGTGAGCTCGGCGCGGCCCTTACGACGGCGCGCCGAGACGATGGCGCGGCCCGCGCGGGTCCGCATCCGGAGACGGAAGCCGTGGACCCGCGCCCGACGACGGTTGTTCGGCTGGAACGTCCGCTTGCCCTTGGCCACGGTCAACACTCCTCGAGTTGGTGAGCGCCCGACGGCGCTCGAAGCTTGTCGATGAAACTGGTATGCGCGCGACGAGAGACTCATCGGCGCAACGCCCATCGCGGCACAGGCAGCAGGCAGCCGCCACCGCATCAATGGGTGACTGTACGAGGGTACTGATCGCCCCGACCATGGTCAAACTCGGGGTACCCGTGAACCGGGCTTACCAGCGCGACACGCCAGGCGACCGGGAGCTTAGCCAGGCGATTGCTGAAGAAGCGCAGGTCCGGGCCATGAGGGACGGGTCCCGACCGGGGGACTCACATCCTTGTGGTTCTCCACATCTGTGGATAATTGTGTGGAAAGACCCCTGGAGTGGCATATTCGTATGGCTGGCGGCCCCGCCGAACACCCGCGCTGAAGGGGGATGCGGGCGATTCCCGACCGTCTGCTCCTATCGACCTATTCCGGGGAGGAAAACGTACGTGGACGACGAGCAGAACGTGTTGCCCGAGGTCTGGCCCGAGGTGGTAGCAGAGCTTACAACCGGCTCGGCCGATGGCGCCATTCCGCCGGTCACCAATGCTCAAAAAGCCTGGTTGGGCCTGGTCAAGCCGCTGACCGTGGCCCAGGGCTTCGCCTTGCTCTCGGTACCTTCCTCCCTCGCGCAGGAGGCGATCGAACGCGATCTGCGCGAGCCGATCCTGCGCTCGCTGGCCCGTCGGCTGGGCCCTCAGGTCGAGGGACTCGGGGTACGAATCGCGGCGCCGACCGCCCCGCCGACCGATCGTCCGGCCGGTCCGCCGCGGCATGCCCGGCTCACTTCGCGCCCGGATCGGGTGCGTGAGACGCCGCGCGAACCGGTCGCTCATCCGACCGCGGCGGAGTATCCGGGACCCTCCGACTACGCCGCACCGCGCTATCTGTCCCCAGCCGACTATCCGGCTCGGGCCGACTATCCCCAGGGTGAGTTCTCCGCCACACCGATGGCCGGAGAATTGCCGGAGCCGGTCCGAGTGGAACCGCCCACAGCACCGGTGCGCGAGATGGACCTGCAGGAGTCGCTGTTCACCACCGAGAGCGAGGCGCCCGCGCGACGCCCGGGCGGCGAGGAGCCCGCCGAGGACGAACCGGTCGTCAGCGTCCGCAACTCCTGGCCGACCTACTTCACCAAATCGCCCGAGCCGACGGCGACCGCGCCCGCGACGTCCTCGGCCAGCCTGAATTCCAAATACACCTTCGAGACCTTCGTCATCGGCGCCTCCAACCGGTTCGCGCACGCGGCCGCGGTGGCGATCGCCGAGGCCCCGGCCCGCGCCTACAACCCGCTGTTCGTCTGGGGCGCTTCGGGTCTGGGCAAAACGCATCTGCTGCACGCGGCCGGGCACTACGCCCAGCGGCTGTTCCCGGGCATGCGGGTGAAGTACGTATCGACCGAGGAATTCACCAACGACTTCATCAACAGCCTGCGCGACGACCGCAAGGTGGCCTTCAAACGCCGCTACCGCGAGACCGACATCCTGCTGGTCGACGACATCCAGTTCATCGAGGGTAAGGAAGGCATCCAGGAGGAGTTCTTCCACACCTTCAACACCCTGCACAACGCGAACAAACAGATCGTGGTCTCCTCGGACCGTCCGCCCAAGCAGCTGGCCACCCTCGAGGAGCGGTTGCGCACCCGGTTCGAATGGGGGCTGATCACCGATGTGCAGCCGCCGGAGCTCGAGACCCGGATCGCGATCCTGCGCAAGAAGGCCCGCATGGATCGGCTCGACGTACCGCACGACGTGCTGGAGCTGATCGCGAGCCGGGTCGAGCGCAATATCCGCGAACTGGAGGGTGCGCTCATCCGCGTCACCGCCTTCGCCTCGCTCAACGGCCAGCCGCTGGATCTGTCGCTCGCCGAGGTGGTGCTGCGCGATCTGATGCCCGACACCAGCACGATCGAGATCACGGCGTCGACGATCATGGCCGTGACCGTGGAGTACTTCAACACCACGCTCGAGGAGCTGACCGGCCCGGGTAAGGCCCGGCCGCTGGCGCAGGCGCGTCAGATCGCGATGTATCTGTGCCGGGAGCTCACCGATCTATCGCTGCCGAAGATCGGCCAGGCCTTCGGCCGCGACCACACCACGGTGATGTACGCCGAGAAGAAGATCCGCAAGGAGATGACCGAGCGGCGACGCGTGTACGACCAGGTTCAAGAACTCACAGCCCGAATCAAACAGCGCTCCCGCTGACCACGCTGCACAGGCCGGTCCACCCCAATGACCTGGGGGGACCGGCCTTTTCGTGTTGTGGAGTCCTCGAGGAATACATGTGGAGTCCTCGAGGAATCCCGCCGTTCTCCACCGGTTTACCCACAGTTGGGGGGGCAGGCCCGTTGACGGTCTTGCCAACACCCGGTAGTACACAGTTCACACAGGACGGTTCATCCACGGCCGGTGAGCTGCCCGAATGCCTGTGGAGGGTTGTGGATTCCTCGAGGAGTCCTTGTCAGGTCCTCGAGGAATCCTCGAGTTGTCCCCGCATTCGCGCACATTGTTCACAACCCGGGCATCGGGCGGGGAGAACTCGAGGATGGCTCGAGGACAGCACGTGAACAGATTCGTAACCTCCACAGCGCCCCGCCGTTCATCCTCGAGTCACCCGCCGGACATCCCCATCCCGGCACGCCCTCCGAGCAGCGGATTCGGCCGAAGTCCACAGAATCCACAGTGCCTATTACTGCTTCAGTTCCTCTTCTGAGAGATCTCTCTTTAAAACAGGGTGTGTGGAAACTCGGTTCGGGGACGGACTACCCGGATCGCATCGACTCACTCGTACAAGAGCGCACAGAGGAGAACGGGTGTGGACGACACGCATCGAGAGGGGCGACGTGGTGATCACCGACGCACGCGGGTACGGTTTGGTGTCGGTCGCCTGTGCCACACTTCGTTGGGGCGGCCGATCCAGCACCCCTGTAATGCGCCGGCGCTGAGCCGAAACGGATCACGACCGATCGAGACTTGGGAGAGGACAACCGGGCGATGGAAAGCATGAAGTTTCGGGTTGCCCGCGAGGATTTCGCCGAATCCGTCGCCTGGGTGGCCCGCAGCCTGCCGTCGCGTCCGCCCGTGCCGGTGCTCGGTGGCGTGCTGTTGGTCGCCGACGAGGACGGGCTGACGGTCTCCGGCTTCGACTACGAGGTCTCCGCGCAGATGCGGGTGGCCGCGGAGGTCGCCGGGCCGGGTCAGGTCCTGGTGTCGGGCCGCCTGCTCGCCGATATCACCAAGGCGTTGTCCAACAAGCCCGTCGACGTCTCCGTGGACGGCACCCGGGTGCTGATCGCCTGTGGCAGTGCGAAGTTCTCGCTGCCCACCATGCCGGTCGAGGATTACCCCCAGCTGCCCGAATTGCCGCCGCAGACCGGTGAACTCGGCGTCGACCTGTTCTCCGCCGCCGTCGGTCAGGTGGCCGTGGCCGCCGGTCGCGACGACACCCTGCCGATGCTCACCGGCATCCGGGTCGAGATCGAGGGCGCCAAGATCGTCCTGGCCGCCACCGACCGATTCCGGCTCGCGGTGCGGCATCTGGAGTGGCAGCCCGGCCGCGACGATGTGGAGACGGCCGTACTGGTTCCGGCCCGCACCCTGTCCGAGGCCGCGAAGACCCTGGGCGCGTCCGACGCTCCGGTGCAGTTGGCGTTCGGCACCGGCACCGACGGCCTGCTCGGCATCGTCAACGGCGGCCGCCGCACCACCACCCGACTGCTCGACGCGGAATTCCCCAAGTTCCGCCAGCTGCTCCCCAAGGAGCACACCTCGATCGCGACCCTGCAGGTGAGTGCGCTGATCGAGGCCATCAAGCGCGTCGCCCTGGTCGCCGAGCGCGGCGCCCAGGTGCGGCTGGAATTCTCCGAACAGGGTCTGCAGCTGTCCGCAGGCGGCGACGACGCCGGGCGCGCGGAGGAGTGGCTCGAGGCCGACTTCCGCGGTGAGCCGCTGACCATCGCGTTCAACCCGGGCTATCTGAACGACGGTCTGTCCGCCCTGCATTCGGACCGGGTGACCTTCGGATTCACCACGCCCAGCCGACCGGCCGTAATGTGCCCGACCGGCGAGGAGGAGCCCGCGCCATCGGACTCGGGCGCCTACGCCGCGCTGGAGAGCGACTACATCTACCTGCTCATGCCGGTCCGCCTGCCGGGCTGATCCACTCACATCTGTGAACAATGTTGATAACTCTGTGAGGAACTCTCCACGGTTTCAACAGCGGAGGGGGTGGGCTGCGCGATGCATGTCCGGACACTGACCCTGCGAGACTTCCGCTCCTGGTCGCAGGCCGATCTCGAATTGGCCCCGGGCCGAACGGTTTTCCTGGGGTCCAACGGCAACGGCAAGACCAATCTGGTGGAGGCCGTCGGCTATCTGTCCACCCTCGGCTCACATCGGGTCTCCAGCGACGCGCCGCTGATCCGGATGGGAGCGCAGCGCGCCAAGACCGGTGCGACAGTGGTGAATTCGGGTCGTGAACTGCGCATCGATATCGAACTGAATCAGGGCTCGGCCAATCGCGCGCAGATCAACCGGTCGCCGGTGCGGCGGCCGCGCGAAATCCTCGGCATCCTGCAGACGGTGTTGTTCGCGCCGGAGGATCTGGCGCTGGTGCGCGGCGACCCGTCGGAGCGGCGGCGTTTCCTCGACGAGTTGTGCACAGCCCGGCTGCCCAGGTTGGCCGGTGTGCGCTCGGATTACGACCGGGTGCTGCGTCAGCGCTCGGCCCTGTTGAAAACCGCCGGGCGGCAGGCGCGTTCGCGCGCGGGTTCGGCGAACGAGCTGAGCACCCTCGACGTCTGGGACGGACATCTGGCCGCGCACGGCGCACAACTGCTGGCCCAGCGGCTGCGCCTGGTGCACGATCTGTCCCCCTATCTGGAGCAGGCCTACCGCTCGATCGCCCCGGAATCGCGCTCGGCGGCGATCGGCTATCGAAGCGGTTGTCTGCCACCGGAATTCCTCGACCCCGCCCGCGCGCCCGAACCGGACGACGCCGAGGTACTGGAGTCGATCCTGTTGCGCGAGTTGTCCACAGCCCGTCCCAAGGAATTGGAACGCGGCGTATGCCTGGTCGGCCCGCACCGCGACGATCTGGAACTCATGCTCGGCTCGTCCCCCGCGAAAGGCTTTGCCAGCCACGGGGAATCGTGGTCGTTCGCCTTGGCCCTGCGCCTGGCCGCCTTCGAACTGCTGCGCGGCCTCGGCACCGACCCGGTGCTACTTCTCGACGACGTCTTCGCCGAACTCGACCGCCGCCGCCGCACCGCCCTGGCCGCCGTCGCCGCCACCGCGGAACAGGTCCTGATCACCGCCGCGGTTCCCGAGGACGTCCCGCCCGAACTCGAGGCCACCCCGCTGCGCGTCGAAACCACCGGCGAGGCCGACGCCCGCACCTCCCATATCGCCGACGCCGCGATGCCGGTCCCCGCGGCCGGTGACTCCGAGGGGCGATGAACCCGCTCGCGGTTGTCACAACTGGGACGCGTGACGCCGGTCGCGTCGGTTCGGTGTCGCGGTTGCCGGGGGCTAGCCTATCCTGCAGTGTTGTTCGGTTCGAGGTGGGAGGTAGCGGTGGCGGACGATGCCGATCGTGACGGTGATCGTTCCGGCGCCGCGGGTCCCGAGCCCGAGCTGAGGGGGATCGATCTGGCGCGGCGGGCTCTCGAGGAGGCGCGGGCCGCGGCCAAGGCCAGCGGAAAGGCTGTCGGACAGGGGCGGGCCTCGCCGCGTAAGGGCGGTGTGCGGGCCTTACGGCGGCGCGGCTGGTCCGGAGCGCGGCCCGATGAGCGCGATCCGCAGTTGCTGTCCAGCCTGGCCGGTGCGCTGGCCAAGAGTCGCGGCTGGTCGGGCAAGGTGGCCGAGGGCATGGTGTTCGGCCGGTGGACCGCGGTGGTGGGGGAGGACATCGCCTCGCATGCGACGCCGATCTCGCTGACCGACGGGGTGCTGAGCGTTCAGGCCGAATCCACCGCCTGGGCAACGCAATTGCGCATGTTGCAGTCCCAGCTCCTGGCGAAGATCAATGCGGCCGTCGGTCAGGGTGTGGTCACGCAGCTGAAGATCAGCGGGCCGGCCGCGCCCAGCTGGCGCAAGGGCGAGCGGCATATCAAGGGCCGCGGACCTCGCGATACGTACGGCTGATCCGTCGTTTCACGTGGAACCCGCCGCGTCGCAGCAAACAATCTTGCGTCTGCACTCGGTGCGCCGCTGAGGCTCCCTGAAGCCGGGAGACCTACAACCGGTGTCGGCGGCGATCGATTTCACTCACTCACGGCGCTCTCAGGGGTGTCATAGGTGCATCCTGAGCCGGGTGTACCAGTAGGATGGGGGAGTAACTAGCGGCGATACCTTCGGCGCGTTCCGCGTACCTCGCGTGTGGACCCGTAATTCTCGAGCAGTTCGTCATCTCGAGCCTACCGACCGGGGCCCCTGTGTGCGTGTTCGCGCTGCGCCGAGGGATCAGCAAGTAAGGAGAGCTACCGAGCAGTGGCTGCCAACGACTCCAATGCAAGCGGCTCGACGAAGGACTACGGTGCCGACTCCATCACCGTTCTCGAGGGACTCGAGGCGGTCCGCAAGCGTCCCGGTATGTATATCGGTTCCACCGGCGAGCGCGGTCTGCATCACCTGATCTGGGAGGTTGTGGACAACTCGGTCGACGAGGCGATGGCCGGGTACGCCACGCGTGTCGACGTCACCTTGCTGGCCGACGGCGGAGTCGAGGTCGTCGACGATGGCCGCGGTATTCCGACCAGCATGCACGCGCAGGGCATCCCCACCATCGAGGTGGTCATGACCCAGCTGCACGCCGGCGGTAAGTTCGATTCCGACTCCTACGCCGTCTCGGGTGGTCTGCACGGCGTCGGCATCTCGGTGGTCAACGCGCTGTCCAGCCGGCTCGAGGCCGATGTGGACTTCGGCGGTTACCACTGGTCGCAGGAGTACAAGGACGCCAAGCCCGGCAAGCTGATCCAGGGCGATGCGACCAAGCGCACCGGCACCACCATCCGGTTCTGGCCGGACCCCGAGATCTTCGAGACGACGACCTTCAATTTCGAGACGGTCGCGCGCCGCCTACAGGAGATGGCGTTCCTCAACAAGGGCCTCACCATCACCCTGACCGATCAGCGCGTGAGCCAGTCCGACATCACCGACGAGGTGGTCAGCGAGACGGCCGAGGCGCCCAAGGCCGATACCATCGGCGCGCCGATCGAGGCCAAGGTCAAGACCCGCACGTACCACTATCCGGGCGGCCTCGAGGATTTCGTCAAGCACATCAACCGCACCAAGCAGTCGATCCACAACTCGATCGTGGCGTTCACCGGTAAGGGCACCGGGCACGAGGTCGAGGTCGCCATGCAGTGGAACTCGGGTTACTCCGAATCGGTGCACACCTTCGCCAACACCATCAACACCCATGAGGGCGGCACCCACGAGGAGGGCTTCCGCGCGGCGCTCACCACGGTGGTCAACAAGTACGCCAAGGACAAGAAGCTGCTCAAGGACAAGGACGGCAACCTCACCGGTGACGATATCCGCGAGGGTCTGACCGCCATCGTGAGCGTGAAGATCGCCGATCCGCAGTTCGAGGGCCAGACCAAGACCAAACTGGGCAATACCGAGGTCAAGTCGTTCGTGCAGCGCACCTGCAACGAACATCTGGCGCACTGGTTCGAGGCCAATCCGGCCGATGCGAAGACCATTGTGCAGAAGGCGGTTTCGTCCGCGCAGGCCCGCATCGCCGCCCGCAAGGCGCGAGAGCTGGTGCGGCGCAAGAGCGCGACCGATCTGGGCGGTCTGCCCGGCAAGCTCGCCGACTGCCGCTCCAAGGATCCGAAGCTGTCCGAGATCTACATCGTGGAGGGCGACTCCGCCGGTGGCTCGGCCAAATCCGGCCGCGATTCGATGTATCAGGCGATCCTGCCGATCCGAGGCAAGATCATCAATGTCGAGAAGGCGCGCATCGACAGGGTTCTCAAGAACAACGAGGTCCAGTCGATCATCACCGCGTTCGGCACCGGTATCCACGACGAGTTCGATATCGCCAAGCTGCGGTACCACAAGATCATCCTGATGGCCGACGCCGACGTCGACGGCCAGCACATCACCACCCTGCTGCTGACGCTGCTGTTCCGCTTCATGCGTCCGCTGGTCGAACACGGTCACGTGTATCTGTCCTGCCCGCCGCTGTACAAGCTCAAGTGGCAGCGCTCCGAACCGGAGTTCGCCTACTCCGACCGCGAGCGCGACGCGCTGATGGAGCGCGGTCTGGCCTCCGGCAAGAAGATCAACAAGGACGACGGCGTCCAGCGCTACAAGGGTCTGGGCGAGATGAACCCGAAGGAGCTGTGGGAGACCACCATGGATCCGGCCACCCGCCTGCTGCGGCTGGTGACCCTGGACGACGCGGCCGCGGCCGACGAGCTGTTCAGCATTCTCATGGGTGAGGACGTCGAGGCCCGGCGCAGCTTCATCACTCGCAACGCCAAGGACGTCCGCTTCCTCGATCTGTAGGCCCCGGCGACGAACGTCACAGGCCCGCAAAGACTTCCAACGGAGACGATTCCATGACCGAGACCACCCTGCCGCCGAACGGCGGCGGCGACCGTATCGAGCCGGTCGACATCCAGCACGAGATGCAGAACAGCTACATCGATTACGCGATGAGCGTGATCGTGGGCCGCGCGCTGCCCGAGGTGCGTGACGGCCTCAAGCCCGTGCACCGCCGGATCCTGTACGCGATGTACGACAACGGATATCGGCCCGACCGCGGTTATGTGAAGTCGGCCCGGCCGGTCGCCGAGACCATGGGTAACTACCACCCGCACGGTGACAGCGCGATCTACGACACCCTGGTCCGCATGGCGCAGCCCTGGTCGCTGCGCTATCCGCTGATCGATCCGCAGGGCAACTTCGGATCCCGCGGCAACGACGGCCCGGCCGCCATGCGCTACACCGAATGCCGGCTCACGCCGCTGGCCATGGAGATGCTGCGTGAAATCGACGAGGAGACAGTCGATTTCACTCCGAACTACGACGGCCGCTCGATGGAGCCGGTGGTTCTCCCCAGCCGTGTTCCCCAGCTGTTGATCAACGGTTCCGGCGGTATCGCCGTCGGTATGGCCACCAATATCCCGCCGCACAATCTGCGGGAGGTGGCCGAGGCGATCTTCTGGGCCCTGGACAATCACGAGGCCGACGAGGAGACCACGCTCGAGGCCTGCATCGAGCGGATCAAGGGTCCCGACTTCCCGACCAGCGGACTGATCGTCGGCAGCTCGGGCATCCAGGACGCCTACCGGACCGGTCGCGGCGCCATCCGCATGCGCGGCGTGGTGGAGATCGAAGAGGACAACCGTGGTCGCACCACGATCGTCATCACCGAACTGCCGTACCAGGTCAACACCGACAACTTCGTCAACTCGATCGCCGAGCAGGTGAAGGACGGCAAGATCGCGGGTATCTCGGATATCCACGACGAGTCCTCCGACCGCGCCGGTCTGCGCATCGTCGTCACCATCAAGCGCGACGCGATCGCCAAGGTCGTGCTGAACAATCTGTACAAGCACACCCAGCTGCAGACCAGCTTCGGCGCCAACATGCTGTCCATCGTCGACGGCGTACCGCGCACGCTGCGGCTGGACCAGATGATCCGGCTCTACGTCACCCACCAGTTGGACGTCATCATCCGGCGGACCCGCTACCGGTTGCGCAAGGCCGAGGAACGCGCCCACATCCTGCGCGGTCTGGTCAAGGCGCTGGACGCGCTCGACGAGGTCATCGCCCTGATCCGGCGCTCGGCCGATACCGAGACCGCGCGCACGGGCCTGATGCAGCTGCTCGACATCGATGAGATCCAGGCGACCGCGATCCTGGATATGCAGCTGCGCCGCCTGTCCGCCCTGGAACGGCAGAAGATCGTCGACGAATTGGCGAAGATCGAGCTCGAGATCGCCGATTACAAGGACATTCTCGACAAACCCGAGCGGCAGCGGGCAATCGTCCGTGACGAATTGGCCGAGATCGTGGACAAGCACGGCGACGACCGGCGCACCAAGATCATCGCGGCGGACGGCGACGTCAACGACGAGGACCTCATCGCCCGCGAGGACGTGGTCGTCACCATCACCGAGACCGGCTATGCCAAGCGCACCAAGACCGACCTGTACCGCAGCCAGAAGCGCGGCGGCAAGGGCGTGCAGGGTGCGGGTCTCAAGCAGGACGATCTGGTCCGGCACTTCTTCATCACCTCGACCCACGACTGGTTGCTGTTCTTCACCAACCTCGGCCGGGTGTACCGGGCCAAGGCCTACGAGCTGCCCGAGGCCAGCCGCACCGCGCGCGGTCAGCATGTGGCGAATCTGCTGGCCTTCCAGCCGGACGAGAAGATCGCCCAGGTCATCCAGATCAAGTCCTATGAAGACGCCCCCTATCTGGTGCTCGCGACCCGCAACGGCCTGGTGAAGAAGTCCAAGCTGACCGATTTCGACTCCAACCGTTCCGGCGGCATCGTCGCGGTGAATCTGCGTGACGGTGACGAATTGGTCGGCGCCGCACTGTGTTCGGCCGACGACGATCTGCTGTTGGTCTCGGCGCACGGTCAGTCGATCCGCTTCGCCGCCAACGACGAGGTGCTGCGCCCGATGGGCCGCGCCACCTCCGGTGTGCAGGGCATGCGGTTCAACACCGACGACGAACTGCTGTCGTTGAACGTGGTCCGGGAGAACACCTATCTGCTGGTGGCCACCTCCGGCGGTTACTCCAAGCGCACGGCCATCGAGGAATACACCGCGCAGGGCCGCGGGGGTAAAGGCGTATTGACTATCCAGTACGACGAAAAGCGTGGCAGTCTGGTAGGCGCGCTCATCGTCGACGACGAGGATGAGCTCTACGCCATCACCTCCGGCGGAGGTGTCATCCGGACGGCGGCGAATCAGGTGCGCAAGGCGGGCCGGCAGACCAAGGGCGTGCGATTGATGAACCTCGGCGAGGGCGATACGTTGCTTGCGATCGCGCGGAACGCCGATGAGCCCGATCAGGTTTCCGGCGAAGACGACACCAGCGGTTCCGAGAAGCAGTAATTTCTCCACAGGCAGCGGCGGCACGACGGATTGAAGGATCCCCAATTGACCACTCCGAACCAGCCGAATGACGAGCGGCACCACGCCAACGGTGTGACCGAGCGGATCGCGCCGTCCCCGATTCCGCCGCGGCCGATTCCGCGGCCCGGGGCGTCGGGTGAGAACGGGCAGGGCAAAGCGCCCGAAATGTCCGATAAGCCAGGCGATTCCAAGGGGCAGGAGGGTGCGGTCGAGGCGCCGGACGCCGCCGAGGATGGCGCCTCCCGGTTCGAGGAGGGTTGGTCGCAGCTGCCGCAGCGCGAACCGCAGTCCAACCTGAATCGCCCCGGGCAGGCGCCGGTCGCCGGGCGGCCGCCGGTCAATCCGATCGGTCTCAACAACAATGCCGGGGGTGGGCTGCAGAGCGGTGTGAGCAATGCCCGCACCACCGCCGACCTGGCGGCGAAGGCGGCGCGCAAGGAGGCCGCGATGGTGAAGTCCGTCGGCATCGACGGACCCACCCGCAGCATCGCGCGGCCGGAGCTGGTGAAGGATATGCCGGATCTGTCGGAGCTGCGGCATCCGCTGCCGCCGTCGGCGGAAGTACCCGGCGGCCATCATCACCCCGGTCCGCAGGCCGTTCCGATCTCCCCGGCGGTTCCGGTGGCGGTGGCCCAGGCCGTCACCACCGGCGAGCCGCTGCGGGCGACCGTACAGGTGCGCCACATCGATCCGTGGTCCACGCTGAAGGTGTCGCTGGTGATCAGCGTCGCCATGTTCTTCGTGTGGATGCTGGCGGTCGGCTTCCTCTACATCGTGCTCTCGGGCATGGGTGTGTGGGACCGGCTCAACAGCACCTTCAGCGATATGGTCTCCGACAACGGCGGCTCGTCCTCGGCCGCCCTGATCGACGCCGGCCAGGTCTTCGGCTACGCGGCTGTGATCGGCATCATCAACGTGGTCTTGCTCACCGCGCTGTCCACGGTCGGCGTCTTCATCTACAACCAGTGCACAGATCTGGTCGGCGGCATCCAGGTGACCCTGGCCGACCCCGACTAGTTCGCACGGTCCCGAGCACCGACGGCCGGTCCCAGCCCGCAGGGCCAGGACCGGCCGTTTTGGTTATCGGGGGCGCGATACGGTAATCTCGTGCCTCGGTTCGGGTAACACTTTCGGACCACGATGAGGGCCTATAGCTCAGGCGGTTAGAGCGCTTCGCTGATAACGAAGAGGTCGGAGGTTCAAGTCCTCCTAGGCCCACTCCCCGTCGATCACAGTAGGGTGGGATTCATGAAAATTCTCCTCACGCTCGGTGTTGTGGTCGCGGCCGTCTTCGCGATCAGCAAGCTCCGTCAGCGCAACGAGGCCGATCTGTGGCACGAGGTAACCACCCGCTGATCGGTTCACCACCCAGGGGCCATAGCTCAATTGGCAGAGCACTGCCTTTGCAAGGCAGGGGTTAGGGGTTCGATTCCCCTTGGCTCCACCATCGTTTCCCATTCCGCCGCAGCGATTTTCGTTCCAGCCCGCTGAGTGGCCCGTAGGGGGCTGATCTCGGCCGGGTGTACAACAATCTCACCGACCGACCCGATCGTCGGCCTGTCTTCGTCTCCGGCCGTCGTATCGTGCGCCAATGCCGTTCCGGCCCATGCGGATGCGTCCGGAGATCGGTTGTCCCACTCGGCGTCCGCATCGGTTCGGCCGAATTGTCGCTATCGGGATTCGCTTTCGTGGGAAGGGATTCGGGAAATGCGTGTCGCTGCGTGGGCGGTCAATTGTCATGTTGGAAGCTGGTGCGCATGAATTGGACAGAAAGGGAAACACTAGCGTCTCGTTGTACGCGTACCGTGGCCAATGTCGCGGTGGCCGGGTTGTTTGCCGGTGTTCTGACGGCGCTCGGCGGGTCGACCGCGGTGGCGGATTCCGAAGGGCATCCCGAAAATCTCGCCGCCCGTAGCGTGTCCGCGGATGGTTCGAAGATCACCGATGTGGAACGCATGGACGACCGCAATGTTCGGTTGCAGGTCTACTCGGCCGCAATGGACAACACGTTCCCGGTGGAAGTGCAGCGTCCGGCCGATATGTCGCAGTCGGCGCCGACGCTGTATCTGCTCAGCGGCGTGGACGGCGGCACGAATGCGGCGTCGTGGCAGGACCAAACCGATGTCCGCCAGTTCCTGGCCGACAAGAACGTCAATCTGATCATGCCGATCGGTGGCCGGTTCAGTTATTACACCGATTGGGACAAGGACGATCCGGTTCTGGGCCGCAACAAGTGGAAGACCTACCTCACCGAGGAATTGCCGCCGCTGATCGACGCCGCGTTGAATGCCAACGGCGTCAACGCGATCGCCGGTATCTCCACCTCGGGGACCTCGGTGCTGGCCCTGCCGATAGCCAAGCCGGGCCTGTTCAAGGCCGCGGCCGCGTACAGCGGGTGCGCGCAGGTGAGCGACAAGGTCGGGGCGACCTTCGTCAAGGGCATCATCAACGCGTTCGGGGGCGGGAACGTCGAGAACATGTGGGGCCCATTGGGATCGCCGGAATGGAAGGCCAACGATCCTTATGAGCAGGCGGACAAACTGCGCGGGGTCGATCTCTACATCTCCTCCGGCAACGGTATGCCCGGAAAATACGATGTGCTCAATGGTCCGCGCTCGCTGCCGGGTGTCGACGGCTTGGCGAATCAGCTCATCATCGGCGGACTGATCGAGGCGGCCACCAACAACTGCGCGCACAATATGCAGAAAAGGCTTGCCGACCTGGATATTCCGGCCACCTTCAACTACACCTCGGGCACGCATTCGTGGGGTTACTGGCAGGACGAGATCAAGCGTTCCTGGCCGGTGCTCGCACACGGTCTGGGACTGGCCTGAATCTGATTTATCCGCAGGCCGTGTCGGTACGTACCGGTCTGCAATTGTGGTGCTAAAAGGTGGGCATGACAATGACCCCGAGGGCCACTGTGTCCACCTCCGGTCGTCTCCGTGCCACGGCCAATATCGCGCTGTCCGGACTATTTCTGGGAGCGCTGGCCGTGGCCGGGGCGACGAATGTTTCCGCCGCGCCGAGCGATTCGGCACAGAACGTACGTACCGACGTCACCGCACCGGACGGTTCGCGTATCATCGGCGTCGAATCCATTGATGGTCGCAATGTGCGGCTGCAGGTGCATTCGGCCGCCATGGACCGCACCTTCCCCGTGGAAGTTCAACTGCCCGCGGACAATTCCGCGCCGCGCCCCAGTCTGTATCTGCTCGCCGGCGCCGACGGCGGTATGAGCATCGCCTCCTGGCAGGCCCAGACCGATGTCCGCGACTTCATGGCCGACAAGAACGTCAACCTGATCCTGCCGATCGGTGGCCAGTTCAGTTACTACACCGACTGGCAGAAAGACGATCCGGTTCTCGGCCGCAACAAGTGGAAGACCTACTTCACCGAGGAACTGCCGCCGCTGATGGACGCGGCGCTGAACACCAACGGCCGCAATGCCATCGCGGGCATCTCCACCTCCGGAACCTCGGTGCTGTCCCTGCCGATCGCGAAACCCGGCCTGTATCAGGCAGTCGCGGCCTACAGCGGTTGCGCGCAGACCAGCGATCCCATCGGCGCGAATTTCGTGAACGCGGTCGTCGAGGGCTACGGGCACGGCACCATCACGAATATGTGGGGTCCGGCCGGATCCGAGGACTGGGTCGCCAACGATCCCTATGTGCAGGCGGAGCAGCTGCGCGGTATCGAACTGTATGTGTCCTCGGGCAATGGAATGCCCGGCAAATACGAGGTTCTCGACGGCCCGCACGTGCCGGGCGGGGTGCGCGGCCTGTCGGGCCAGATCATCGCGGGCGGGCTGATCGAGGCGGCCACCAATTACTGCACCCACAATCTGCAGGACAAGCTCGCCTCGCTGAATATCCCGGCCACCTTCGACTACACCTCGGGCACGCACTCCTGGGGCTACTGGCAGGACGATCTGAAGCGTTCCTGGCCGGTGCTGGCGCGCGGGCTCGGCATGTCCTGACCCTCCGGACAAAACAAAGCGGGTCGGTCGCCCTCCGGATGGCGACCGACCCGCTTTTTCAGGTAAATCGTCTAGATCACGGCGACAATGAGGCCGGCCATAATGCTCAAGAAGGTACCCACGGCGGCGACAGCGACTCCAGCGATGCTTCCAACGATGGGCAAAATCATAGCGGATCAGTCCTTTTCGGGTAGATCTGACGGATGGTTTCTTACCTCATGCCGGGCGCTGTACCAGCGCCCGGCATGCCTGACGTTCTGGGGTCAGAGAACGGCGACGACCAGGCCCAGCAACACGCCCACGAACGCGACCAGGGCGGTGACGGCGACACCGAGCAGACTTCCAACGCCGGGCAGAAGCATGGGGGGATCTCCTTCTATTGGTTGATCGATTGTGGTCGAGCAGAATGTGGTGAAACCGGGCAATTCCGTTGACGCACCCGACTAGTCACAACAGAGCACGTGGTGTTGTTTCGAAAAGGAGGTCTGGAATCGCGGAGATGGGTTCGTCAGAGAACGGCGACGACCAGGCCGAGCAGCACGCCGACAAAAGCCACCAGAGCGGCCACAGCGACGCCGAGCAGACTACCTACACCGGGGAGCAGCATGTGTTTCCTTCTTCCTGTGGTATTCGATCGGATTCGTTACGAGCGGAACAGCTCAGAGGACGGCGACGACCAGGCCCAGCAGCACGCCGACAAATGCGACGAGAGCGGTAACGGCGACACCGAGCAGGCTACCTACACCGGGGAGCAGCATGGATAAATTCCCTTCTGTCTATTTCGTCTGATGTGTGTGTTTTTGCCTCACCACGCAATTCGGGTCGGATGCCGTAAAGCATCCGACCCGAATTCCGTCGTTGTATCAGAGGATCGCGACGATGCCGCCGAGCAGCACGCCGACGAACGCCACCAGGGCAACGACGGCAAGACCGAGAAGACTTCCAACGCCGGGCAGAAGCATGATTCTTCCTTCCTCGTCAGTTGAATGTGCACCGAGCAGTGAGACTGCCGTGCCAATCTCGGCTTCACGAACGTAAATGAATTCCAGCTGGATTCGTTCGTGTGGCGTGGTCGAACCAACTAGCCAGTAATGCGGGTCGAACACCCCTCCTGCAGATGTTCGACCCGCACTCCGTCGTGGATGCTCAGAGGATCGCGACGACGCTGCCGAGCAGCAAACCGACGAATGCCACCAGAGCGGCGACGGCAACACCGAGAAGACTTCCAACGCCGGGCAGAAGCATGATTCTTCCTCCTGATTGTCAGACCTGTGGTGTTCGACTAGCGACAGTGATCATGCCAACTAAGGCGATGTTCTCGTTGAACTGTCGCGGCGTGTCGGAAAACTGACCGCGACGGGGGCAGCATACCTCCGGAAAACATCGGAACCGAGCGGTCTTCCAGTGGTAGAGCCAGCCGTCCGATCGGTGGGACAAAGATTCAACGATCCTGCATGGCGGAGCCGGGCTTCGGGTACTCGTGGCACATCGCGGCGGCCCCGCGCAGTGCCGGACCGAGCTCCGGCTTGGCGGCATCCACATCGGGCATCAGCCCATCCATGAGCTTCTTTTGTCCCTCCAACTGCTGAAATGCCTTCAGGCGCAGATCCGCCGGCTGGGTGAGGGCCATTTGCAACATGGACTTGTACACCGGAGCTGCGTCGAGACGTTTGGCCGACTCCGGCGCGACATCGTGCAGCGCGGCATCGATCTGGCTGAAAGAGCAGGTCGACGTCAGCAGCGGCTGGGTGTCGTCGATCAGATCGGCGGTCGCGATTCCCGTGCCGAACAGTGCGGCACCCGTGGTGAATGCTCCGATCGCGAACGCGGTTATGGCAGCCCGGGCATGGGTCATCCTCATGAATTCACCCTTCGTGTAGTAGGCGGAACGAATGTCAGAGTCTGGGACCGCTCAGATGTATACCAGGGAGTGCATTGTCACTGTAGTGGTTATCGAATGGCAAATGTAATCGGGTACTGCATTCCACAATCACCGGTTATCCTGCGAGGGCAGGCTCTACAGGATGGATGACAGTGATTTCGCAGGTGATCGGTACCGATGCGGGTTCTCGGCGAGATGAACATTCGGCGTGGCGAACCGCGCCACGCCGAGTGGAATTGCCCGGAGGGCATCGGGCGTGGGTAGTGGCGGGTTATTCCGAAGTGTCCGAATTACTGGCGGATTCGCGGTTGAGTCTCGACAAGCGACGCAGCGGCGGCGGGTATGCCGGATTCGCATTACCGCCGATGCTCGATCGGAATCTGGCGAACATGGACGGTGCGGAACATTCTCGCGTGCGAAGTCTCGCGGCCCCGGCCTTCTCCCGGCGATCGACAGAGGCGTTACGTGAGTTGGTGGTGCGGACCACCGGCGCTGTCCTCGACGAGTTGGCGACCGACAGCTCCGGTCCGGTCGATCTGGTCGAGCGACTATGTGTTCCGGTGCCCGCCATGGTGTTCGGTGATCTGCTGGGCCTGTCCGCCGAATTGCGCGAGCCGATGCGAGATGCCGCGAATGTCATGTTCACGGCCGACATGTCCGATCCGGACGATGTTGTCCGGCTGCGCGCGGTGGTCGGTTGGATGACCACCGCCTTCACCGAGGCGGTCGCGGCCAAGCGTCGGACGCCCGGTGACGATCTGCTCAGCGGTTGGGTACGCGCCCGGGACGAGGACGATGCGCTGACCGAGGAGGAACTGGTCTCCCTGGCGTTCCTGATGATGTCGGCGGGCTTGGAAAACGCGGTGCTGCTGCCCGCGAATCTGATCGCCGCGCTGCTCACCGACGCGCGAGGACAGTGGCCAGGAGAGCGAAAGATGCTGTTGGAGCGGGCGAATCCGCTACCCTTCGCGATCCGCCGCTTCGCCACCACCGAACTCACCGTCGGTGGCGCGACCATCGCCCCCGGCGAAACCGTCCTGCTGTCCCTCTTCGCCGCGGATTCCGATCCGGCCCGCGGCGATCGGCCCAGCCTGATGTTCGGCCGCGGACCGCACTACTGCCTGGGCGCACGCGTCGCCGATCTGATCGTCGACGCGATCGTCACCGAACTGCTCGCCCGGCACCCGAATGCGCGGTTGGCGGTCGAACCCGCTGAACTGCGCTATCGGGTGTCGTGGCGATCGCACGGATTGAGTTCGCTGCCGGTACTTCTCGATTGAGTTCGCTGCCTGTTCTTCCCGGCCGTCAGGCCGGGATCGACCACGCGCCGGAGGCGGCCGTGGTGCGCGCGTACTCGGCGAAATCGCGTGGCTTGCGGCCGAGTGCGCGCTCGACGCCGTCGGCCGGTTGTGCGTTGCGGCCGTCGAGCACCGTGCTGAACAGATAGTCCAGCAATCCCACCTCATCGGCGGAGAGGCCGTATGCGGTGAGGCCCTCGACGAATTCGGCCCGGCCGAGCGGGATGTAGGCGATCGGGCGGCCGAGTGCGCGGGAGATCTCGTCGACCGCCTCGGCGAAGGTCAGCGCGCGCGGGCCGGTGAGTTCGTAGATCTGTCCGTCGTGCCGGTCCTCGAGCAGCGCGGCCGTGGCGACATCGGCGATATCGTCCACATCCACGAACGGCTCGGGGATCTCACCGGCGGGCAGGGCGACCTCGCCGGCGTGGATGTAGTCGAGGAACGCGCCCTCGCTGAAGTTCTGCGCGAACCAGCTGCAGCGCACCACGGTCCAGCGCAGAGCCGAATTCCGCACGATGCGTTCGCATTCGAGGGCCTCCGGCTCGCCGCGGCCGGACAGCAGGACGATCTGTTCGACGCCGTGGCCACGCGCGGCGGCGACCAGCGCGTTGATCGCATCCGGCGCGCCGGGTACGGCCAGGTCGGGTTGATAGGCCAGGTAGACGGCGCGCACGCCGGTCAGCACGGCATCCCAGGTGCCGCGATCGGTCCAGTCGAAAGGTGTTTGCGCGGAGCGCGATCCGAGGCGGACGGGTACCTCGTGATCGCGCAGCCGGGCGGCGACGCGGCTGCCGGTCTTACCGGTGGCGCCGAGGACGAGGATGGTGTTCGAAGTTGTCATGTACTCAGTACAGTCGCGAAAGCCTGGACCCGACATGGCCCAGGCGCGCGCGAACATACGTCAGAGTCCACGGTATCGATCGAGGTGATCGCCGACCGCTTGCACGAATCCCGGACCGTCCTCGACGGGCAGCGCGTGCCCGGCCTCGAACTCCAGATATTCGGCCGCGGCGATTGCCGCGGCGACCGCGCGCTGTTCCTCGAGTTCGATGATGCGATCGCGGGCGCTCCCCAGAACCAGTGTCGGAGCGGTGATCCGGGGCAGCTGGTCGCGAATGTCGGCCGTGCGGTCGGCGGTGAGCTGTACCGCGTGCCGCGGGTCGAGCATGGCGGTGAAACCCGCGATCGTCTCGTCGAGTTCGGCCACCGACCAGCGATCGGCGATATGCGGGGCGAACGCGGTCTGGACCAGCAGTCGCGCCAGCAGCGCCCGATCGGTCCGCAGCAGGTCGTCCCACAGGTCGAACAGCGCCCGCCCGCGCGGTCCGGTGGCCGGCCATGGTGCGTGCAGGACAAGGGAATTCACCCGTCGCGGGACACGGGCGGCGACGGCGGCCGCGGTGACGGCGCCCAGCGAATGGCCGACCAGGCCGAATCGCTCGGCTCCGGCGTGGTCGGCGGCTGCCAGGACCTGGGCGGCGAGATCATCGATCGTCACCACCTCGGGATGCCTGGTCGCACCCGATCCGGCGAGTTCGGGGGCGATGACGGTGTAGCGGTCGGCCAGCGCGTCGATCAGCTCCGCCCAGTTGCCCCGGGCATCGGAGAAGGTGCCGTGCACGAGGACGACCGCGGGTCCGGCGCCGGTGACCAGATAGTCGACCGAACTTGCCCCGCGGCTGAGCACGGTGGGTGCGAAAGGCATCGGGATATCTCCTATTTGTCCGCGGTCAGCTGTCCGGCCGTGCCCCAGCTGTCGGTGGGGACCTCCTGGATCCACACCTGCACGGTCTCGGCCGGGATCTGATAGGCGTCGACGAAGGCATCGGTGATCCGGCGGACCAGATCGCGCTTGAGTTCGACGGTGCGCGGACCCTGCTGCACGGTGACGACGGGCATGGCTGTTCTCCTTCGAATTTGGTGTGGGACAGGCTGTTTTGCGCCTGTCCACAGTTCACACCGATCGAGGGCGGCGACCAATGGCCGATTCGGTCGCGCAGCGATAAGGGATGCTTATCGTGGCAGCAGCGACAGCAGCAGCGTCAGGCTCGGCGAGGCCGCGTCCGGCCGCGCGGCCAGGGCGATCGGCAGGGCGAGACCGTCGCCCGTGAAGGGGCGAAAGGCCACGCGGGGGTTGTGCACCTGCGCGGCATTGGCGGCGTACACCACGGTCCACATCGGCGAGCCGCTGCCGATCGCGGCGAGGGTGTCCTGCAGCGTGGTGGAGGTGGTGGCGGGTATCGGCTCGAAACCCGCACGCTGACAGGCATTCAGCACCAGATCGACCAGGGCGGGGTGATTGCGCCGTTCGGTCAGCCGCAGCGGCACGGTGGCCAGTTCGGCCGGGTGGATCGAATCCTGGGCGGCCAGTGGATGTTTGGCGGGCAGCGCCACCACCAGCGGATCCTGCCAGGCCGCAACGAATTCCAGGTCAGGGCTGTCGGTGGGGGAGGGGGAGCGGACGAAGGCGGCGTCCAGACGGCCGTCGGCGACCCGGGCCAATCGTTCGCGCACCGGTAATGCCACGAGTTCGACCTGGACCCCGGGCAGTCGATCGGCGAAGGCGTCGAGCACGGCGTCGAGCCGCTCGCCCAGACCGGTGATCGTGCCCAGGCGGAATATCGGCGCGGCCGTTCCGGCGAGATCGGATACGGCCGCGCGGGCGCGTTCGGCGGCTGCCAGCGCCTCGCGCGCGGCGGGCAGGAAGCGCAGACCCGCCTCGGTCAGTCGCACCCGGCGCGGTGAACGATCCAGCAGCGACACATTCAGCTCGCGTTCCAACCGGCGCACCTGCTGACTGACCGCGGGCTGGGCGATATGCAGTCGCTGCGCCGCGCGCCCGAAATGCAATTCCTCGGCGACCGTCACGAAATAGCGCAGCTGACGCAGTTCCACGGCCGACTCCTGTCCACGATCGATCACCTCATCGAACCACCCGGTCTGACACGGGCTGTGACAAATCACCACCGGCGGCTTCGGGCCTCGACGTGCCCGTAAGGTCGACGGTATGGCCTCCGCTGAGATGTCGAAACTGCTGCAGTCGGTGGTCGAGCCGTATCTGCTGGAGGGGCCGCGGGAGTACAAATCGGCGCAGGTCGCGGAGCGGTCCGGGGTGCCGCGCGATATCTCGCGGCGACTGTGGGTTTCGCTCGGCTTCGCGACCAATCCCGATGATTCGGCGATCGAGTACACCGAGGGCGATGTCACCGCGGTACGCAATTTCGCAAGTCTCGGGGTGCTGGCATCGGCCGACCCGCAGCGTCAGTCCGCGGCCGCGCGCACGCTCGGCCAGTCCATGGCGCGGCTGGCGGAATGGCAGGTCGATCTGGTGGCCGAGGAGATCGCCGCGCGCATTCGGACCATGACCGCCGCCGATCCGGCGGCCGATCCGGCCGAGATCGCCCGGACCGCCACCGATGAGGTGGTCTCGGCGCTCCAGCAGTTGCAGATCTACGCCTGGCGCAGGCATCTGGTCGCCGCGCTGACTCGGTCGATGGATGGCGGCGCGGTCGGCGAGACCGGTGACACCGTACGGGAATTGGCGGTCGGCTTCGCCGATATGGTCGGCTACACCCGGCTCACCCGGCATCTGGATCCGGACGAATTGTCGGAACTGCTGCAGACCTTCGAGACCATCACCACCAACGCGATCGCCGCCAACGGTGGCTGGGTGATCAAGAACGTCGGCGACGAGGTGATGTTCGCGGCGGAGACCGCCGTCGCGGGCGCGCGGATCGCGCTGGCCATCCAGGAGGCGACCGCGGCCTCGGAGACCACGCCGGAACTTCGGGTCGGCCTGGCGTACGGGGATGTGCTGGTGCGCTTCGGCGATCTGTACGGGTCGGTGGTGAATATGGCCGCACGGCTGACCGGTGTGGCCCGGCCCGGCACGGTGCTGATCGACGATCTGGCGGCCGGTCAGCTCGCGGGCGAACCGGAATTCACACTGCGCCACCTGCGTAGCGTGCGCGTGCGGGGCTTCAGTCGGCTGCGTTCGCATGTGCTGCGTCGCGCCGGGCGCTGAGTGGGGGAACTACCCCGAAAATTAGGAGCGGGCCTCGGCGAAGGGGGGGAGTTAGCCGAGGCCCGCGTAAGGTCGGCCCGGGGGGGAGGGGCCGACGTGAACGATCCTACGCGACGATCGGCCATTGTGTGTGTATGAGGGACGCCACTTTCCGAAGTTTTTTCCGGCGAGCATCCGGCGACCTGCCCGCGATCGGGGTGTCGATCAGGTGTTTCCACTCGAAATGAATCTCAACGGTCTTGAGCGGCAAGGATTTTCGAGGTCCGATCTTGGCGGAATGTGTGCGCTCGACGCGATTCGGGCGACCGCTCGACGGTCGCCGGAGGTATGCGGATCGGTCACGACGCTCCGGCTCTGCCGGATTTCCGGGCGTGTCGTACAAGGGCGAGTAGATAGGGGCGGCACAGACAGGTAGCGCACTACTCGGGATCCGGGTGGGCGTCGCGGGTCATCATCTAATCGGCCGCATCCCGCCGGCACCCCCGAGCACCGCCGGATCCCCGGGATGCGGCCTCCCGCTGTCCGGCGACGTATTCCGGAACTTGTCGGTGCCCTCGGCGATACTGACCCCAGCAGTGGTCCGGATCACCCACCCATCGCCCAGGAACGGACAGGTGCGCTCATGCCCGATGCCATCATCGCCGAGGGATTGGTCAAGACGTACGGGCGTCTGGTCGCCCTCGACGGTCTCGATCTCACGGTGCCCGAGGGCACGGTCACCGCGCTGCTGGGTCCCAACGGCGCCGGTAAGACGACCGCGGTGCGGGTGCTCACCACCCTGCTCGTCCCGGATGCGGGCCGGGCCGTGGTCGCGGGCCTGGATGTGCTGCGCGAGCCACAGCGGCTGCGCACCCGCATCGGGGCCTCGGGTCAGTACGCCGCGGTCGACGAATATCTCACCGGCTTCGAGAATCTCGAGATGGTGGGGCGGCTGTATCACCTCGGGGCGCGGCGCAGTAGGGAACGCGCTCGCGAACTGCTCGATCGATTCCGGCTCACCGAGGCCGCGGATCGTCCGGTCAAGGGCTATTCGGGGGGTATGCGCCGCCGCCTCGACCTGGCCGGTGCGCTGGTGGCCAATCCGCCCGTGCTGTTCCTCGACGAGCCGACCACGGGACTGGATCCGCGGGCCCGGCTGGATCTGTGGGATGTCATCGAGGAATTGGTCGCGGGCGGCACCACGCTGCTGCTCACCACGCAGTACATGGACGAGGCCGATCGGCTGGCCGATGCCGTCGCCGTCATCGATTGCGGCCGGGTGATCGCCCGCGGCACCTCCGACGAACTCAAAACCCTCGTCGGCGGCGACCGCATCGAACTGACGGTCGATCATGCCGACAACCTCGCCGCGGCCCGCCAAGCGCTCGCGGGCCTGGCGGCCGGGGAGATCCATCTCGAACCGTCCCTGCGGCGCATCACCGTTCCGGTCGACGACGGTTCGCAGGCGCTGGTCGACGCCATCGCCCGGCTCAACGAACATCGGGTGCGCATCCACGACGTCGGCCTGCGGCGTCCCTCGCTCGACGATGTGTTTCTGACCCTGACCGGGCACGAGGCCGAGGAGGCGGTCGGCTCGGCCGGGGCGGAACTACAGCGGGCCGGGGAGGGCGGCCTCGCCTGACGCGCGCGGACCAGCGCTTACTGCGCGAAACGGGTTGCTGTGTCAGAGTGGTCGCATGCTGTTGGGGAGTTCCCGGGAATCCGGCCGGTTGCGCAACCGGCTCATCGTCGCCGTCCTCGCCGCGCTCGCGGGTGGTGTCGCCTGGTTGGCGGTCAACCGTCGTCCGCAACTTCCGCAGCCGGCCACCGAGCCCCCGCGGCTGGGCTATTCCGCCAATGGTTCCGCGCCGCACGGCGCCGTGCAGGTGCCGTAGCGCGGGCTCGTTCCCGGCGCGTGGCAGGATATTGCGGTGACCTCACCGAATCAGACCGCCGTGGCGATCCTGCACACCAACCACGGCGACATCAAGATCTCGCTTTTCGGTAACCACGCCCCGAAAACGGTGCGCAACTTCATCGGCCTCGCCGACGGTTCCGCGTCCTACACCTCGCAGAACGCCTCCGGCGGCAGTTCGGGTCCGTTCTTCGACGGCGTCATCTTCCACCGCGTGATCGATGGCTTCATGATTCAGACCGGTGATCCCACCGGAACCGGTCGCGGTGGCCCGGGGTACGAATTCGGCGACGAATTCCATCCGGAGCTGCGCTTCGACCGCGGCTACCTACTGGGTATGGCCAATGCCGGGCCGGGCACCAACGGGTCGCAGTTCTTCATCACCGTCGGCCCGCAGCCGCATCTGAACCGGCGGCACACCATCTTCGGCGAGGTGGTGGATCCGGATTCGCGCAAGGTGGTCGACGCCATCGCCACCGCGCCGACCGATCGCAACGACCGGCCCAAGGAGCCGATCGTCATCTCCGCGGTAACGATCAACTGAGCGAGCCCATTCCGTGAATCCGCAGCAGCCCGCACCGACCTGTTTCCGTCATCCCGACCGTGTCACCGGATTGGGATGCACCCGGTGCGGGCGTCCGGCGTGTCCGGAATGTCTGCGCCCCGCGGCGGTCGGTCAGCAGTGTGTGGAATGTGTGCGCCAGGGCGCCGCGGATGTGCGTCCGGTGCGCACGGTGGCCGGTGCGCCGGCGCCCGCGCGGCCGACGCCGCTGGTGACCTACGCGTTGATCGCGCTGAATGTGGCGGTTTTCGCGGCCACCGCGGCGCAGGCGGGCAGCATCGTCGACAACGACCGCTCGCGGCTGTTCCGGGATTGGGATCTGGTGCCGCCCCTGGTCGGACACGGTGAGTGGATTCGCGTACTGACCGCGGGTTTCCTGCATTTCGGGCCGTTGCATCTGGCGGTCAACATGTTCGCGCTGTACGTGCTCGGGCGCGATACCGAGATGGTGCTCGGCCGGGCGCGTTATATCGCGGTGTATCTGGTATCGCTGCTGGGCGGTTCCGCCGCGGCGCTGGCGCTCGCGCCGACCCTGAGTTCCACCGCGGGCGCGTCGGGGGCGATCTACGGACTGTTCGGCGCCATGACCGTAATCCTGTTGCGGCTGCGGCAGTCTCCGGTGCAGATGCTCGTGCTCATCGCGGTCAATCTGCTGATCAGTGTGTCGCTGCCGGGTATCTCACTGTGGGGTCATCTCGGCGGGCTCGCGGGCGGAACGATTGCGGCCGTGGGCATTCTGTTCCTGCCGCAGTGGCTGAAGGCGCGTTCGACCGAGTCCGCGCGGCTGATCGGCTGGGCGGCCGTCGGCGGGGTCGCGGTGCTGGCGCTGATGATCATCGTGGCGGCCGGACTGCAACGGGCCCTGTAGATTTCGCGATCAGTTCGGGACCAGGCCGTGGGCCCGCATCGCGTCGAGTACATCCTCGGGGTGCGTGCCCAGATCCCAGCGGCCGAAGATGAGCAGGCGCTCGTCACCGTGCTGTTCGACATCGAGCTCCAGATTCGGCACCCGCCGGCCCAGGCGGCGGAAACCCACCACGCGGGCGCGCAGGATCCGCTCCGGCGCGTATTCGGTCTCTCCGAACAGGCCGCGCACGATCAGGCGCGGCTGATCGCCGGACACGATGCGCAACCGGGGCCGCTGCCTCAGGCCGAGCCCGGCCAGACCGAGCAGCAGTGCGGCGGCGAGGCCGACGAGCAGTCGGCTCGGTCCGTCGGAGGCCAGTGCGGCCGCCCCGGCCAAGGCGAGGCCGCCCACCGCCGCGGCGGCCAGCGCGGCCGGCGGAGTGGACCATTCGAGCCGGGACTCCGGATCGGCTGCGGTCACAGTCCCCAATCACTCCTCGAGTTGTCCACAGAATCATCCACAGATGTGCATTGATGACACCCGTGTCATCTCCGGGATCAGCGCCACCGCATGGTCATGATCAGGCCGATGACCATCAGTCCGAAGCCGATGAGGAAGTTCCAGGCGTTGAGGTCGCTCATCCACTGGATGTGGTCGGCGCCCAGGTAGTACACCAGCAGCCAGGCCAGACCGGCCAACATGAACCCGAGCATGATGGCGACGTACCAGACCGGCGAGGGGCCGCCCTTCACCTTCACGGGGGTACGGCTGGCCGGGTTGATCGTGTAATCGGTCTTCTTGCGGACCTTCGACTTGGGCATGACGTCCTCGGATTAGGCGTACAGGTCATACCGGCGGGCGCGGGCCGGTCTGTGTAAAGGCTATCCCAGCTGCGTAGACGGAGGGGGTCGGGATCGTTGTCATCCGTGCCGCGAGGTATTCCCGGTGACGGCGTGTCGGGCGGCCACGTAGTCTCGAACCATGCGTGTTCTGGTCGTCGACAACTACGACAGCTTCGTATTCAACCTGGTCCAATACCTGGGCCAACTCGATGTCGAGGCGACCGTCTGGCGTAACGACGATCCGAATCTCGCGGAGGTCGACACCGTCGTCACCGAATTCGACGGCGTTCTGATCAGCCCCGGACCCGGAACCCCCGATCGCGCCGGGGCCAGTATCGAGCTGGTACGCGCCTGCGCCCGCCACCGGGTACCCCTGCTCGGGGTGTGCCTGGGTCATCAAGCGATCGGCGAGGCGTTCGGCGCGACCGTGACGCGCGCGCCGGAACTGCTGCACGGCAAGACCAGTTCGGTGTTCCACACCGATGCCGGTGTGCTCGCGGGCCTGCCGAATCCGTTCACCGCCACCCGCTATCACTCGCTGACCGTGCTCGAGGAGACGTTGCCGGAGGAACTCGAGGTCACCGGGCGGACCGAGAGCCGCATCGTCATGGCGATGCGCCATCGCGAATTGCCCATCCACGGCGTGCAATTCCATCCGGAGTCCGTCCTCACCCAGGGCGGCCACCGCATGCTGGCCAACTGGCTCGAGGTCTGCGGTCGGCGGCCCGACGAGGGACTCGTGCGGCGACTCGAGGCCGAGGTTGCCGCACTGGTCTGAGGTCGTCGTGATGTGATCGACCCATGACTCGTCCGTATGTGCTGCTGTCGGCGGCGGTCAGCGTCGACGGATATCTCGACGATGCCTCGCCCGAGCGACTGCTGCTGTCCAATGCGGACGATTTCGATCGGGTCGACGCGGTGCGCGCCGATTCCGATGCGATCCTGGTCGGCGCCGGGACGCTGCGCAGCGATAATCCGCGACTGCTGGTGAACAGCGCGGCGCGGCGGGCCCGGCGGGTGGCGGCCGGTGCGCCCGAGCATCCGCTGAAGGTGACCGTCACCGCGACCGGCGATCTCGATCCCGCACTGCGCTTCTGGCACCACGGTGGCGCGAAACTGGTGTACACCACCGATATCGGGGCCGATCGGCTCGGCGATCGGCTGGCCGGGCTGGCCGAGGTCGTATCCCTGGGCGGCACACTGGATTTCGCGGCGCTGCTCGACGACCTCGGCGGGCGCGGCGTGCGGCGGCTGATGGTGGAGGGTGGCGGGGTGGTGCATACCGAATTCCTGGCCGCGGGCCTGGCCGACGAACTGCTCATGGCCGTCGCGCCGGTTCTGGTCGGCGATCCGGCCGCACCCCGATTTCTGCATCCGGCCGCCTTCCCCGGTGGTTCGCGGCGCAGAATGGCACTGCAGGATGTCACGCGTATCGGCGATATCGCGCTGCTGCGCTATCTGACCGCAGCGGAGGAAACCCCACGGTGACTCGCACACATCGGTTCTGGATGCACCACGCCATCGGCCTGGCCCGCCTGTGCCCGCCGAGCGCCACCGCGTTCTCGGTCGGCGCGGTCGTGGTCGGTCCGGACAATGTCGAACTGGCGCACGGCTTTTCCCGCGAGACGGACGAGAAGGTGCACGCCGAGGAATCGGCGCTGGACAAACTCGGCGACGATCCCCGGCTGGCACACGCCACCCTCTACAGCACCCTCGAGCCGTGTTCGCAGCGCGCCTCCCTCGACCGGCGGCCCTGTACCGAACGCATACTCGCGGCCGGTATCCCCAGGGTCGTCATCGCCTGGCGCGAACCCGGCACCTTCGTCGAGAACTGTGTCGGGGTGGAAAGACTACGCGAACACGGTATCGAGGTGATCGAACTGGCCGATCTGGCCGAGGAGGCCATGTCCATGAATCGCCATCTGCGGCTCTGACTTTCGGCCGATCACGGCGGCCCGAGCGGTAGTACGCCGACGAAGATGGTCACCGCGCTGTTCTTCGGCGCCTGGCTGCCCGCGGCCGGTTGCTGGTTGAGGACCTTGCCGACGCTGCCGGTATCGAAGGTTGCCTGATTGACCTGGGTGATCTGGGCGAGTCCGCCGGTCCAGCCCTTGGCGCGCAACGCGTCGACGGCCTGGGAGGCGGTCATGCCGCGCAGATCCGGCATGGTGATCTGATCGCTGGTCGCGACCTGAACCGTGATGGTGGAACCCTTGTCGGCGTTGGATCCGCCCGCCGGATCGGTGGACAGCACCTCGCCCGGCGGTCGCGTGGAGGTCACCTTCTGCACGACGACCTTGAATCCGGCGGTCTGTTCCAGATTCGGCTGGGCCACATCGATCTGCTGGCCCACGACATCGGGCACGCGCACCTGTTCGGGGCCCTTGCCGAGGGTGATGGTCACCTTGCTGCCCGCATCGATCCGCGAGCCGGGCGGCGGATTCTGGGCGATCACCTTGTTCTTGTCCTCGGTGCTCGACCAGTTCTGCTGCACCTGCGGATCCAGTTGCAGCCCGGCCTTGTTCAGCTCCCCGGCGGCCTGCTCCTGGGTGAGCGTGGCCAACTGCGGCACCGGGACCACGGCCGGACCGGTCGAAATCTGCACGGTCACCGTGCTGCCCTTGGGAGCGCGGGAGCCACCGAGCGGCGAGGTGGAGATGACGTTGCCGTTGGCCACCTTCGGGTCGGGTTTCTGCTGGGTCGCGACGGCGAATCCGGCCTGCTGCAATTCTTCCTGCGCCTGCGCCGCAGGCTTGTTCGCCAGATCCGGGATGGCGATCTGATCGGCGCTGCTGCCCGGACCGAGTACCCAGAACAGCCCGGCCACCAGCGCGAGCACGATCGCGGCGGCCGCGCCGAGCAGTGCCGTGCGGCGGCGGCCACCGGATTCGACCTGCACCTGTTCGGTGGTGTCGACGCCGCGTTCCACCGTGCGGTAGCTGCGCGGCGGCGCGTCCATACTGCCGAGGATGGTGGTGCGGTCCTCCTCGGTCATCACCATGGGCGCCTGCGGTTTCTGGCCGCCCAGCACACGAATGAGGTCGCCGCGCATCTCGGCCGCGGTCTGATACCGATTGGCCGGATTCTTGCTCATCGCCTTGAGGATGACCGAATCCAGTTCGCGCGGAACGCCCGGGTGCACATGCGAGGGCAGCTGTGGATCCTCGCGGACGTGCTGATAGGCCACCGCGACCGGCGAGTCGCCCGTGAACGGCGGTTCGCCGGTGAGGATTTCGTAGAGTACGCAGCCGACCGAGTAGACGTCCGAGCGCGCGTCGACCTGTTCGCCGCGCGCCTGCTCGGGCGAAAGATATTGCGCCGTACCGATCACCGCGGCGGTCTGGGTCATCGGATTGGAACTGTCGGCGATCGCGCGGGCGATGCCGAAGTCCATGACCTTCACCGCGCCCTGCCGGTTGATCATGATGTTGGCCGGCTTCATGTCCCGGTGCACGATGCCGTTCTTATGGCTGAAATCCAGTGCGGCGCAGACATCGGCGATGATCTCCATCGCGCGCCGCGGCGGCAGCGGACCCTTGCCGCGCACGAGATCGCGCAGCGTATCGCCGTCGACGTACTCCATCACGATGTAGGGCAGCGGGCCGCCGTCGACCTCCGCCTCGCCGGTGTCGTACACCGCCACGATCGCCGGATGATTCAGCGCGGCCGCGTTCTGCGCCTCACGCTTGAATCGCAGATAGAAGGTGGGGTCGCGGGCCAGATCGGCGCGCAGCACCTTGATCGCCACATCCCGGCCCAACCGCATATCCCGGGCCTTGTGAACCTCGGACATACCTCCGAATCCGATGATCTCGCCCAGCTCGTAGCGAGAAGACAGATTCTTCGGGGTCGTCATGGCAGTCCTTGCGATGGAGTGGAAGGAGCACTGCGGCTGTCGTCGTCGTAATCGTTGAAGTTACCGTTCACGCCACCGAGGTTGGGAATCGGCGGAATCGGCGGCGTGCGGGTGGTCGTGGTCGGGGTGCGGGTCTTGCTGGGGGTGGTGGTCGGCGGTTCGGTCGTGGTGGTGGTCGGCGGCGGCGTGGTGGTCGTGGTCGGCGGTTCGGTGGTGGTCGTCACCACCGGCGGGGGCGCCACTCGGGTGGTGGTCGGCGGTTCGGTCGTGGTGGTGGTCGGCGGCGGGGTCGTGGTCGTGGTGACGACCGCGGGCGGCTGTTTGACCGGAGTCGTCGGCGAGGGCGCGGGCGGCTTGCCGCTCAACAACACCCACGCGGCGAGACCGCCGAGCACGACGGCGCCCACCCCGAGCCCGGCCAGGGCCTTACGCCAATTGCCGCTGTCGGAATCCGCGCCGCGCGGCGGCGTGGTGCGCGGGCCACCGGGCATGACCGTGGTGGCACCGACCGGCTGGGCCTGGGGCCCACCGAGATTCGGGGTGGCGTAGCGGTCGTACTCACCGCGCGGCAGCACGGTCGTCGGACCGGCCGCGGGCGGCAGCACCCGGGCGGCGCCGGTGCTGGGCAGGGCTGCGCCGCCACCGCGCGGCGGCGGGGGACGGCGGCCCGAACGCACCGCGGCCACGGCATCGGCGAATTCGCCGCCGCTGCGGTATCGACGCGTCGGATCCTTGGTCATCGTGATCTCGATGAGCTGACGCACATTCGGCGGTAGATCCGACGGCATCGGCGGCGGCGCCTCGCGCACATGTTTCATCGCCACGGTCAGCGCGCCGTCGCCGGTGAACGGCCGCTGTCCGGCCAGCGCCTCGTAGCCGACCACGCCGAGGGAGTACACATCACTGGCCGAGGTGGCGTCCTCGCCGGTGGCCTGTTCGGGGGCGATGTACTGGGCCGTGCCCATGACCATGCCGGTCTTGGTGACCGGGGAGGCGTCGACCGCCTTGGCGATGCCGAAATCGGTGATCTTCACCTGGCCGGTCGGCGTCACCAGGATGTTGCCCGGTTTCACGTCGCGGTGCACCACACCCGCCGCATGCGCCACCTCGAGCGCGCGGCCGGTCTGCTCGAGCATGTCCAGACCCTGCGCGACCGACAGTCGGCCGAGCCGGTTGAGGACGGCGTTGAGCGGCTCGCCCTGCACCAGTTCCATGACCAGATAGGCGGTTTCGCCGCCCTGCGGGTCCATGGTCTCGCCGTAGTCGTAGATGCCCGCGATGCCCGGATGGTTCAGCTGCGCGGTCGTCTTGGCCTCGGTGCGGAAGCGGTGCCGGAACGTCGGATCGGCCGAGAACTCGGCCTTGAGCACCTTCACCGCCACGCGCCGATCCAGCCGCGTGTCGAGTGCCTCCCACACCTGCCCCATGCCGCCGGTGGCGATCAGTCGTTGCAGTCGATACCGGTCCGCGATCAACGCACCGTTGTTCAGCATTGCAGCCCCCGTAGGGTGTTCAGCGAATTCATCTGTCAGCCCCCCTGCATTCCGGCGTCGAGCACCGCGCGCGCCACCGGCGCGGCCACCGAGCCGCCGGTGGCCACCGTGCCGCGATCGCCGCCGTTCTCCACGATGACCGCGATCGCGATCTTCGGATTCTGTGCCGGTGCGAAGGCGATGTACCAGGCATGCGGCGGCGTGGTGCGTGGGCTGCTGCCGTGTTCGGCGGTGCCGGTCTTTGACGCGATCTGGTAGGACCGCGGGGCGGTGCCGCCGGTCGTATGCTTCTCCGACTCGATCATCATCGAGGTCAGCTGCTGGGCGACCGGGGTGCTCACGGCCTGCCCGACCGCGACCGGTTTGCTGCGCGACAGTTCGCTCAGATCGGGGCCCTGCAGCTGATCCACCAGATGCGGTTCCATGCGCACACCGCCGTTGGCGACCGTCGCGGCGATGACCGCGTCGTCGAGCGGGGTCAGGGCGACATCGCGCTGGCCGATACTGCTCTGCGCCAGCGCCGGGGTGTCCGGGATGGTGCCGACGGTGCTGTCGGCCCAGGGAATCGGGATGTTCGAGTGGGCGCCGACGCCGAACAGGGCGGCCTGATCCTTGAGCTTGGCCGCGCCGACCTTCATGCCGATCTCGGCGAACGCGGTATTGCAGGACAGTCGGAACGCATCCAGCATGGTCGCCGTCGCACCGCCACCGCACGGGGTGTTGTCGTAGTTCTCCAGCGTGGTGGAGGTGCCCGGCAGGGTGATGTTCGGCGCGGCGGTGAACTGGTCGTCGGTCTTGATGCCCTGGCTCAGCGCGGCCGCGGCCACCACGACCTTGAAGGTCGAGCCCGGCGGATAGGTCTGCGAGACAGCGCGATTGAGCATCGGCTGGGTGGTGTCGGCGCTGAGCTGCTCCCAGGCCTGGGTGCCCTTGGCGCCGTCGTGGCCGGACAGCCGGTTGGGGTCGTAGCTCGGGGTGGACACCATGGTCAGGATGCGGCCGGTGCTCGGTTCGATGGCGACCACCGAACCGGTGTAGCCCTTACTGGTCAGCTGGTCGTAGGCGACCTTCTGCATGATCGGATTGATGGTGGTGACCACATTGCCGCCGCGCGGATCGCGCCCGGACACCAGGTCGATCAGCCGCCGCCCGAACAGCTGGCTGTCGGAACCGTTGAGCACCGAATCCTCGGCCCGCTCCAGGCCCGTACTGCCGTACTGCATCGAGTAGAAGCCGGTGACCGGTGCGTAGGCGGCCGGATCGGTCGGATAGGTGCGCAGATATTTGTAGCGGTCGTCGGTGGCGATCGAGGAGGCCAGCACCGTTCCGCCCGCGGAGACCTGCCCGCGCTGGCGGGAGTACTCGTCGAGCAGTACGCGCGAATTGCGCGGATCGTTGCGCAGGCTGTCGGCCTTGATCACCTGAACGTAGGTGGCGTTGAGCAGCAGCGCGACGATCATGAGCATGACGGCCATGGCTACCCGGCGTAGCGGCGTGTTCAAACCGTTTCCCCCTTCACCGGGCTGTCACCATGGCGGCCTTCCCGGGGCCCTGCGTGGTTACGCAAGCTGCCTCCTCCGGGCCCGTCGCTCAGGCCGCGAATCATTTCCGTCGGAGCGTCCGCGATAGGCGCCGGATCCCGCCTGCGGACCGGCGCTGGGGCGCGGGCGGCGTCGGAGATTTTCACCAGCAGCGCCAGCAGTGCGTAGTTGGCCAGCAGCGAGGAGCCTCCATAGGAAACGAACGGGGTGGTCAGGCCCGTCAGCGGAATCAGCTTGGTGACTCCGCCGACGACCACGAAAACCTGAATGGCCAGCGTGAACGACAAACCCGCGGCAAGCAACTTGCCGAAGCTGTCGCGTACCGCCAACGCGGTCCGCAGCCCACGCACGACGAACATCGTGAACAACATCAGCACCGCGGCCAGCCCGATCAGCCCGAGTTCCTCACCGATGGTCGCGATGATGAAATCGGTTTTGGCGAACGGCACCTGCGAGGGCCGCCCGCTGCCGAGTCCGGTACCGGCCAATCCGCCGGTGGCCAGGCCGAACAGCGACTGCGAGATCTGATAGCCGGTGTTGTTGTAGTCGGCGAACGGATGCAGCCAGGTCGACACCCGCACCCGGACGTGGCCGAAGGCGTTGTAGGCGAAGACGAATCCGACGGCCAGCAGCAACCCGCCGACCACCAGCCAGCCCACCCGCTCGGTCGCGATGTACAGCAGCGCCAGCACGGTCGCGAAGATCAGCAGCGAGGTGCCCAGATCCTTCTCGAGCACCAGTACGCCGATGCAGACGATCCACACCAGCAGGATCGGACCGAGATCCCGGGCCCGCGGCAGCTCCAGCCCGAACACGTGCTTACCGGCCGCGGTGAACAGATCCCGCTTGGACACCAGCACCGCCGCGAAGAACACGATCAGCAGGATCTTCGCGAATTCGCCCGGCTGGACGCTGAATCCCGGTAATCGGATCCAGATCTTGGCGCCGTTGGTCTCCGAATACGCCGAGGGCAGCAGGGCGGGCACCATGAGGGCGAGCAATCCGAGCAGGCCGAGGGTGTAGTTGTAGCGGGCCAGTGTGCGGTAGTCGCGCAGCAGTACCAGCACCGCGATGAACAGCGCGATACCCAGCGCCGTCCACAGCACCTGATCGTTGGCGTCGGCATTGGGCACCGGCCAGGAGTTGTAGATCGCGGTCTGCTCGTCGGCCAGATCCAGGCGATGGATCAGCACCAGGCCGAGTCCGTTGAGTACGGCCACGATCGGCAGCAGCAGCGGATCGGCGAACGGCGCGAATCGCCGCACCGCCAGATGCGCGACCGCGAACAGCGCCAGATAGGTCACCGCCAATTTGGCCAGATCCCAGGAGATCTCCTGATCCTGACTCGCCTCCACCAGCACCAGCGCGACCGTGGTGATGATCACCGCCGAACCCAGCAGCAGCAGTTCGACATTGCGCCGGGTCGACGGTGGGGGCGCGGGTGCGAAACCGCCCGGCGGACTGGGGAAGGCTCCAGCGGACGGCGGTGCCGGTGCGGACATCAGTCCGCCTTCCTGCAGTTCTCCCCCGGAGTCTGAGGGGCCGGCGACGTCGTCGTCGGAACCGGTTGCTGGGCGGTGTTGTTCGTCGGCGGGGCCGGATTCGGCGAGGGGGTGGGCGTCGCGGAGGGGTTGTCGCCCGGCGGCGGGGGCGGGGGCGGGGGGGTCACGACCACCGGTGTGGGCGGCGTGCACACGGGCAGCAGCTCACTCTTGGCCAGGGTCTCGAGCTGGCGCTTGGCCTCGTCGAAACCGCCGGGAGGCAGACCGCTTTCGACCTTGTCGCGCCCGGTCTGGACCAGATCGGTGACCTGCAGCTGCTTGCAGCCGCTGGGGAAGCCCGCACCCGGCCGCATGAGAGTCAGGCGATTGTCACGATTCACGCAGGCCAGCTGATCCACATCGCGAATCGAATAGCCCAGCACCGAACCGGGCAGTCCGCGCATGATCACGACATTGCCGTTGTCGGCGCCGACGTAGTAGTTGCTGCGAATCATCTTGTAGCCGACCACGAGTCCGACCGCGACGGCCGCGATCAGGGCCAGCGAGAGCGAGATCCAACGTAGCTTGTGGCTCTTGCGGGGCTCGGGCGGTTCGGGGGCGACGGGGGCCCGGCGCGGCGCGGCGCGGGGCGGACGCATGGCCGCGGCCCGCCCGGCGGCGGTATTCGGCGGCGGGGTGTCCTCGTCCTCGCCGGAGGCGGCGCCCGCGACGATCGGATGGCTCTGGCCGTAGTCCAGATCGATGACGTCGGCGACGACGACGGTCACGTTGTCCGGGCCGCCGCTGCGCAGCGCCAGCTCGATGAGCCGATCGGCCGCCTCGTCGGTATTGCCCTCGCGCAACGTATTCGCGATGGTCTCGTCGCTCACCACATCCGACAGGCCGTCCGAGCACAGCAGATAGCGGTCGCCCGGGCGGGCCTCCCGCATGGTCAGCGTGGGCTCGATCTCGTTGCCGGTGAGCGCGCGCATGATCAGCGAGCGCTGCGGATGGGTGTGCGCCTGCTCGGGTGTGATGCGGCCCTCGTCGACCAGCGACTGCACGAAGGTGTCGTCACGGGTGATCTGGGCGAGCTCGCCGCCGCGCAGCATGTAGGCGCGCGAGTCGCCGATATGCGCGAGGCCGAGTTTCTTGCCCGCGAACAGGATTGCGGTGAGCGTGGTGCCCATGCCGTCGAGCTCGGGCTCCTCCTCCACCTGATCGGCGATGGCGCCGTTGCCTTCTCGCACGGCGCGGTCGAGTTTGCCGAGCAGATCGTCGCCGGGCTCGTCGTCGTCGAGATGGGCCAGCGCGGCGATCATCAACTGGGAGGCGACTTCGCCGGCGGCGTGGCCGCCCATACCGTCGGCGAGCGCGAGCAGGCGCGCGCCGGCGTAGACGGAGTCCTCGTTGTTGGCCCGGACGAGACCGCGGTCGCTGCGCGCTGCGTAGCGGAGAACAAGTGTCACGATCGCAGCTCGATCACTGTCTTGCCGACACGGACGGCGGTACCGAGCGGAACTCGGACCGGGGTGGTGACCTTCACTCGATCGAGGTAGGTCCCGTTGGTGGAGCCTAGATCCTCGACGTACCAGTCGTCGCCGCGCGGTGACAGCCGCGCGTGCCGGGTCGAGGCGTAGTCATCGGTGAGCACCAGCGTGGAGTCGTCAGCACGCCCGATGAGCACCGGCTGGGTGCCGAGCGTGATACGAGTGCCGGCGAGTGAACCCTGAGTCACCACTAGATATTTGGCGCCCTTCTGGCCACGGCTGAAGGATGGCAGCACCGCGGAACCGCGCGCGGCCCGGGGCTGTATCCGGATGCCGGATGCCGCGTAGATGTCGCTTCGCAGGGTGCGGAGTACCGCCCATACGAACAGCCACAACAGCAGCAGGAACCCCGCACGGGTCAATTGCAGGATCAGTCCCTGCACGGCGCTCCACCTCCTGTTCGACCGGTGCCGTAGGTACGGTTCGACCCCCAACCGGCGTGCTGGTCGGCACGGCCCGGCTGCCGAGCGATATTGGCAGCATCATAGGACCGACGACCGGTTGCGAGCACGATACGACCGACGAAACCGAAAGGCCGTCCCGTGACCTGCACGCGCGAGCTTACGGGATCAGACGATCCGGATCAGGATCTCCGAATGTCCGGCGCGGATGACGTCGCCGTCGGCGAGCTGCCAATCCTGCACTGGAGAGCCATTGACCAGCGTTCCGTTGGTCGATCCGAGATCGGACAGCATGGCGACCTGGCCGTCCCAGCGCACCTCGATATGGCGGCGGGACACGCCCGTGTCGGGCAGCCGGAAATGCGCGTCCTGGCCGCGGCCGATGATGTTGCTGCCCTCGCGGAGCTGATATGTGCGGCCGCTGCCGTCGTCGAGCTGCAGGGTGGCCGAGTAGCCGGATCCGCCGCGGGCGGGCTGCTGCGGTTGCTGCGGCTGGGCGTAGGCGCCGCCCTGCTGGGCGTAGCCCTGTTCGGCGTAACCGCTCTGCTCATAGGCCTGCTGGCCGTAGGCCTGATCGGGCTGGGCGTAGCCCTGTTCTGCGTAGCCCTGCTCGTAGCCGCCGGGCGCCTGATAGCCCTGGCCCTGCTGGTAGCCCTGGTCGTAACCGCCCGGGGTCTGCGAGTAGCCCTGCTGGCCGTAACCGTGATCGGCGTAGCCCTGTTCGGCGTAGCCCTGCTGGCCGTAGCCCTGGTCGGCGTAGCCGCCCTGTTCGTAGCCCTGCTGGTTGTTGTACCCCTGCTCATAACCCTGCTGGGCGTAGTTCTGGTCGGCATAGCCCTGCTGTTGGCTGTAGCCGGCCTGGTCGTAGCCCTGCTGGCTGTACCCCGCGCCGCCCTGCTGGTAGTCGTAGCCGTTCTGGTAGTCGTAGCCCTGCTGCGACTCCGGTGCGGCGTAACCGTATTCGTCGCCGCGATAACCGCCCTGCGGGCCACGGCCCGCGGGCGGCGGTGCGTACCCGCGGTTGCGTGGATCGGACTCCGCGGGCTCACGGCTGGGGTCGTAGCCTGAGTTCTGCGTCATGGGGCCAGCTCCTGGTTGCGGGTGTGCGGATCGTTGTCGGGGTTGTCCGGTGTTCGCGCGGCCCACGTCCGGGTCTACCCGGCCGCGCGTCCTGAACTGTCCGGTGTGCAGCGTAGGGGATGCCTCGAATTCGACGTGTACTTCGCCGTAGGTCTGCCATCCCTGATCGCGGATGTAGTCCTGCAAATGTTTGGCGAAGGCGCGGGTGGTGAGTTCGTGATCGGCATCCAGTTGCTGCAGGTCCGAGGTGTTGATGGTGATGACGTAGCTGTTGGGAGCCAGCAGATGTCCGCCGTCGAGTTCGGAGACCTGATCGGTCGCCTCGCGTTGCAGCGCCGCCTCCACCTCCTGCGGCACCACGCTGCCGCCGAAGACACGGGCGAAGGCATCGCCGACAGCGCCCTGCAGTCGGCGTTCGAAGCGCGACACGATGCCCATCTCGGCCTCCCTTCGGTGCGCGTTCTCGACCTCGACTGTCACCATTCCGCGACACGCCAAATGGGCGTGTCGTCGAACGGACACGGTGATTGCATGATATCCACGATCCTCCACACCTGTAACTCTCGACGGGCCCGCCGAGTTCCTTCTTGCCGATCGGCCCCTTGACCAGCCGATTTCTTTTCGGCAACACCCCCGTGATACCGTCATCCAGTCGCTCGGGCGAGTGGCGGAATGGCAGACGCGCTGGCTTCAGGTGCCAGTGTCCTTCGGGACGTGGGGGTTCAAGTCCCCCTTCGCCCACACTAGCCGAAGCGCCGTAGATCCATCAGGATCTGCGGCGCTTTGTCATATCCGGCTCAGGAGCGGAGTTGGACCCTCTCCGTCGGGGTTGCCCCGTTCACACATTCCACGATCGGATTCGGATCGCCGGGGCGGTTCTGGCAGTCCCAGTTCACCGCGTTGACGCGGACCGTCAGGATCGGGTCGTGTTCGCGTTCGGCCTTGCGCAGATAGGCATTGGCCACCGGAACCGCTGTGGCGCAGGCCGCGTCGTCGTATCCGGTGATCGCCTGGACGGTCAGGCCGTTGTCGGCGGCGCCGCAGGCGATGGCGACGAGTTGGGGTTCGCCGGGGGCGGGCGCGCCGATCGGGGTGCGGGGCAGGCGGCGCTGGGCCTTCTCGAAGGGGTCCTGCTGGTTCACGCATTCGCGGAAGGGCGGGAGTTCGTTCTCGTAGGAGCGGCAGGTCCAGGGCACCGAATCGGCGGTCACCAGCAGGTCGGCGGGTTGGTCGCCGCCGCGGCGCAGGGCCGAATCGAGGGCGTCCAGGGCGGCGCGGGCCATACCGCAGGCCCCGGGGCCGCGGGCGGTGACGGCGTAGAACTGATAGCCCGCGTCGTCGCGACCGCAGTCGGTGCGTCCGGCGGCCGCGGCGTTGTCTCGGGCCGGGCCCGCCGTGGTCGTCTCGGGCGTCGGGGTCAGACCCAGGGGATTGGGCGAGGAACTGCCGCAGGCCGACGCGGCGAATGCGACGGTCGTCAGAAGAAGTATCGGCAGGATCTCGACTCGCATGTGTCCTCCCGAGTGGTCGAGGGGAAAGCACGGGGCATTCGGCCGAGCCCGTGCAGGATAGCAATCTATTGGCTAATTTCGGGCGAATGACGCGCGAGCTCGAGACTGGTATTGGCAGACCCAGGTAAACCGGAACCCTCGCTACCCCGTTCGGACCCGCACAGGATGAGTACGTCAACGAAATCCAGTGAGGGAGAACACCGATGAACTACGACGATCTCGCCGGACGCACCGCCGTCGTGACGGGCGCCGCGAGCGGTATGGGCGAGGCCACCGCGCTACTGCTGGCCCGCAGTGGGGCCCGGGTCGCGCTGCTGGCCCGGCGCGCCGACCGCCTGGCCGATCTGGCCGCGAAGATCGAAGCCGAGGGCGGGACCGCGGTCGCGATCGCAGTCGATCTCACCGATCCCGACGGCGTCCGGTCCGCTGCGGAGCGGGTGCACGAGGCGTTCGGCACGGTGGATCTGGTGGTGAACGGCGCCGGGGTGATGCTGCCCAATCCGATTGCCGGCGGGCGCGAGGACGAGTGGGCGCGCATGATCGACACCAATCTGACCGGGACCCTGCGCATGATCCGCGCCTTCGTGCCCGATCTGATCGCGGCCGCCGAACAGGGCCGCACCGCCGATCTGGTGAACATCTCCTCCATCGGCGCGCATACGGTCTTCCCCGACTACGCCGTGTACGGGGCGACCAAGGCCGCGGTCACCCAGCTGTCCGCGATGCTGCGCGCCGAACTCTCACCCCGCCGGGTCCGTGTGACAAATCTCGAACCCGGCCTCACCGCAACCGAGTTGGGCAACCATCTGGACAACTCCGAGCTGAGTGACCAACTCGACGGCATGTTCTCCGCCATGGACGCCCTGACCGCCGCCGACATCGCCGACCTGATCGCCTACACCACCAGTCGCCCAGCCCGAGTCAACCTCCGCCAAGCCGTCATCCTGCCCACCCAACAAGCCTGACCTTGTGGGCCAACCGTTCGCCCTCTATTTCCGCCCGTCCGTGTTCCCTGTTCCCGCCTGTCCGTGTTCCCTGTTCCCCCGCCCGTAGGGTGGGGGAATGCACAACGACCTCGGAGATTTCCTGCGCTCCAGGCGCGCCCGCATTCAGCCGGGTGAGGTCGGTCTGCCCGAATTCGGGCGTCGCCGGGTGCCCGGGCTGCGGCGGGAGGAGGCGGCGCAGTTGGCCGGGGTGAGCGTCGACTACTACATACGGCTCGAACAGGGCCGCGGCAGCAATGTTTCCGATGCCGTACTGGACGCGGTCGCGCGGGCGCTACGGCTGAGCGAGACCGAGCGCAACCACCTTTACGCGCTGGCCCGACCGTCGAGCTCCGGCGGCGAGCATTCGCCGACCCTGCGCCCCGGCGCCCGCCTACTCCTGAACTCCATCGCCGCCCCCGCTTTCATCCTCGGCCGCCGCATGGACGTCCCCGCCTGGAATGCCCTGGGCGACGCGATATCCGGCTTCTCGACCATGCCGCCCTCCGAACGCAACCAGGCCCGCTACCTGTTTACCGACCCCACGGCCCGAACCTTCTACCCCGACTGGGACATCGTGGCCGCGGAAACGGTCGCCTACCTACGCCGCGACGCGGGCCTACACCCCGATGACACGATCCTGTCCGCCATGGTCACCGATCTCTCCCACCGCAATCCGGAATTCCACCGCCTCTGGTCCGCCCACCCCATCAAGGAAAAGTCCTTCGGAGCCAAGCGAATCCACCACCCTTCCCTGGGCCCACTGGACCTGACCTACGAAACCCTGGCCCTACCGGGCGATCCGGACCACCTCCTCGTCGTCTACACCGCCGCCCCGAATTCTCCGACCGCCGCGGCCCTGGCCACCCTCGAGCCCGCCGCCGCTCACGCCTGAAACATCCGACCGTCGGTGGAATAGTTCGCCTCGGATCCGCTTACGCCTGACGGCGCGGGGTGGGTGGGAGTAGCCTCGAAGCACCCTTTCGGAAACGATTCGGGGTGCGCGATGCACGAGATGGCGATAACTCGCAGTGTCATCGACGCCGTGTGTGAGCACGCCGCCGGTCGGCGGGTCCATGTCGTCTCGCTCGAGATCGGCGTGCTGTGTGCCGTTGTCCCCGAGGCGATGTCGTTCTGTTTCGAACTCGCGGCCGAGGGCACCGTCGCCGAGGGGGCGAAACTCGAGATCCGCATCGCGGGGGGTGTGGCGTACTGCCGCGGCTGCGGAAGCGAATTCGACGTCCACGATCCGATTCTGCTGTGCCGGTGCGGTAGCGCCGACGTCGAGTTGCGGTCGGGGCGCCAGCTCTTGATCCGATCGATGGAAGTGAGCGAGGCATGTGCGCAACCTGTGGATGCGGTGACGACGCGGCGGCCGTGATCACGGTCCCGCACGAACATCCCCACGAACACGATCACGAACATCCGCACGTACACGGGCACGGGCCAGGTGAACATGTGCACGTACCGATCACCAAGACGATCACCCTGGAACAGAAGGTGCTCGCCAAGAACGATCTGCTCGCCGGACGGCTGCGCAAACGCCTGCGCGACAACGATATTCTGACCCTCAATCTGACCAGCTCACCGGGTGCGGGCAAGACCACCCTGCTGGAGCGCACGATTCGCGAACTCGGCGCGGAACCCATCGCCGTGATCGAGGGCGATCAGGAGACGCTGCTGGACGCCGAGCGGATCAAGGCCACGGGATGTCGTGTCGTGCAGGTCAATACGGGTGCGGGCTGCCATCTGGACGCGGAGATGATGCGCCACGCCCTCGACGCGCTGAACCCGGCCCCCGGCAGCCTGCTGTTCGTGGAGAACGTCGGAAATCTGGTGTGCCCCGCGCTTTTCGATCTCGGTGAACATGCCAAGGTCGTCGTGATCTCGGTGACCGAGGGCACCGACAAACCGCTGAAATATCCGCATATGTTCGCCGCGGCGGGCCTGGTGCTGGTCAATAAGATCGACTTGTTGCCCTACGTCGAATTCGATCTCGATCGATGCCGAAAATACGCCGAATCTGTCAACCCGGGTATCGAGATCATTCCACTCTCCGCGACCACCGGCGCTGGTGTAAACCGTTGGTACGACTGGCTTTCGGAGCAAAAATCGGGGTCGGTCCAGCGCCCTTGAGGATGTTTCCGGACGAGCCTAAACTAACGTGATCAGGGTCACAATTCAGGCCGATCTTCGATAAAGGTGAGATCCCGGTCTGTGTGACGCATGCTTTCGGAAGGCAACAGCCCATGCCAACTCAGGAAGCAGTCCAAGCCGAACAGGCCTTGATCCATGTCCTGTGGATCAACGCGGGCCTCAGCTGTGACGGTGACTCGGTGGCGTTGACTGCCGCCACCCAGCCCAGTGTCGAGGAGATCGCTCTCGGATCCCTCCCGGGGCTGCCGAAGGTTGCCGTGCATTGGCCACTCATCGATTTCGAATGTGGTCCGAACGGGGGAGCCGATGACTTCCTCGAATGGTTCTTCAAGGCCGATCGCGGTGAACTCGAGCCGTTCGTCCTGGTCGTGGAGGGCTCGATTCCCAACGAGCAGTTGCATTCCGAGGGTTACTGGTGCGGATTCGGCAACAATCCCGCCACCGGTCAGCCCATGACCACCAGCGAATGGCTGGACCGGCTCGCCCCGAAGGCGACGGCCGTGGTCGCGGTGGGCACCTGCGCGACCTACGGCGGCATACATGCGATGGCCGGAAATCCCACCGGCGCCATGGGAGTTCCGGACTATCTGGGCTGGGACTGGAAGAGTAAGGCGGGCATTCCGATCGTCTGCGTTCCCGGCTGCCCGATCCATCCGGACAACCTGTCGGAAACGCTGACCTATCTGCTCTACATGGCGACCGGCCAGGCGCCGATGATCCCGCTCGACGACGCGCTGCGCCCGAAATGGCTGTTCGGCGCCACCGTGCACGAGGGCTGCGACCGTGCGGGCTATTACGAACAGGGCGATTTCGCCACCGAGTACGGCTCGCCGAAATGCATTGTGAAACTGGGCTGTTGGGGCCCGGTCGTGAAATGCAATGTGCCCAAGCGCGGTTGGATCAACGGCGTCGGCGGCTGCCCTAATGTGGGCGGTATTTGTATCGGCTGCACAATGCCCGGCTTCCCGGACAAATTCATGCCGTTCATGGACGAACCGCCGGGCGGAAAACTGTCCTCCGCGGCCTCGGGGCTGTACGGATCGGTGATTCGCAGTCTGCGGCAGATCACGGGCCGCACGGTGGACAAGGAGCCGCGCTGGCGGCACAAGGGTGAGCAACTGACGACAGGCGCGACGCGCACCTGGTAGGAGACCGGACCGATGACAAAGATCATCCCCGAGCCGTCGCACCGCAAGATCGAACCCGATGCCCTCGTCGATATGGCATGGGATCCGATCACCCGCATCGTCGGCAGCCTCGGTATCTACACCAAGATAGATTTCGCCAATCGCGAGGTGGTGGAGTGCAAGAGCACCTCATCCATCTTCCGCGGTTATTCGATCTTCATGCGCGGTAAGGATCCCCGCGACGCGCACTTCATCACCAGCCGCATCTGCGGTATCTGCGGCGACAACCACGCCACCTGCTCCTGCTACTGCCAGAACATGGCCTACGGGGTGAAGCCGCCGCATCTGGGCGAGTGGATCGTCAATCTCGGCGAGGCCGCGGAATACATGTTCGACCACAATATCTTCCAGGAGAATCTGGTCGGCGTGGACTTCTGCGAGAAGATGGTCGCGGAGACCAATCCGAGTGTGCTGACCCTCGCGCAGAAGACCGAGGCGCCGCATGCGGAGGCGCACGGGTATCGCACCATCGCCGACATCATGGAGGCGCTCAATCCCTTCACCGGCGAGTTCTACCGCGAGGCGCTGCAGACCAGTCGCTATACGCGAGAGATGTTCTGTCTCATGGAGGGTCGCCACGTGCACCCGTCCACGCTGTATCCCGGCGGCGTGGGCACGGTCGCGACGATCCAGTTGATGACCGACTACATGACCCGGCTCATGCGGTATGTGGAGTTCATGAAGAAGGTCGTGCCGATGCACGACGATCTGTTCGACTTCTTCTACGAGGCGCTGCCAGGTTACGAACAGGTCGGTTTGCGCCGCACCCTGCTCGGCTGCTGGGGCTCGTTCCAGGATCCCGAGGTCTGCAACTTCGCCTACAGGGATATGGAGAACTGGGGCCGCAAGATGTTCGTGACCCCGGGCGTGGTGGTCGACGGCAAACTGGTCACCACCTCGCTGGTCGACATCAATCTGGGCATCCGAATCCTGCTGGGCAGTTCGTATTACGACGACTGGACCGATCAGGAGATGTTCGTGACGACCGATCCGCTGGGCAATCCGGTGGACCGCCGACACCCCTGGAATCAGCACACCAATCCCAAACCGCAGAAGCGCGATCTCGAGGACAAATACAGCTGGGTGATGTCGCCGCGCTGGTTCGACGGTAAGGATCATCTGGCCCTGGACACCGGCGGCGGCCCGCTGGCCCGGCTGTGGGCGACCGCGCTGGCCGGTCTGGTCGATATCGGCTACGTGAAATCGACCGGGCGCAGCGTGCGGATCAATCTGCCCAAGACCGCGCTGAAGGGTCCGGTGGAACTCGAGTGGAAGATTCCGGTGCACGGCAGTAATACGTTGGAGCGCAACCGGGCTCGCACGTACTTCCAGGCCTACGCCGCGGCGTGCGCACTGCATTTCGCGGAGAAGGCGCTCGAGGAGATCCGTGCCGGGCACACCAAGACCTGGGAGTCCTTCGAGGTGCCCGAGGAGGGTATCGGCTGCGGATTCACCGAGGCGGTGCGCGGTGTGCTGTCGCATCACATGGTGATCCGCGACGGCAAGATCGCCAACTACCATCCGTATCCGCCGACGCCGTGGAATGCCAATCCGCGCGACAGCTACGGCACCCCGGGGCCGTACGAGGACGCGGTGCAGGGGCAGCCGATCTTCGAGGAGAACGATCGGGAGCACTTCAAGGGCATCGACATCATGCGCACGGTCCGCAGCTTCGATCCGTGTCTGCCCTGCGGGGTGCACATGTATCTGGGCAACGGAAAGACCTTGGAGAAGCTGCACTCTCCGACGCAGACGCTGACCGGCGAGTAGCGCCATGGCGACCGATCGCTGGCGCGAGGCGGGTGAACGAATCGAAACCCTCCTCGCCGCCAGCGGCACGGGCGGGACCGCGGCCCGCGACCGTGCCGAACTACTGGTGGCCGAGGTCGTGGGCCTGTACGGGGCAGGATGGCAGCGCGTGCTCGCGCTACTCGACGAGGCGGCCGTCGAGCGGCTGGCCCGCGACGAACTCGTCGCGAGTCTGCTGCTGGTACACGGACTGCATCCGCACGATGTGGCTACCAGGGTGCGCACCGCGCTGGACGGGGTGCGCCCGTATCTCGGTTCGCACGGCGGGGATGTGCGGCTGATCGAGGTGGTCGGGCCGGTGGTCCGGCTCGAACTCGACGGCAGCTGTCGCAGCTGCCCGTCCTCCTCGATCACGCTCGAATTGGCCGTCGAGGACGCCGTGCGCGCCGCCGCGCCCGAGATCGACAGTATCGAAGTCGTTGCCGCCCAGGCTGATCCGCAACAGGTCATCCCGACCGAAGCGCTGTTCACCCGGGTGCACGCCAACGGACATCGCGCCGCCGACTGGATCGCCGCGCCCGAACTGGCCGAACTGCGGCCCGGTGAGGTCGGCGGCTTCACACTCGCCGGGCAGGCGCTGCTGGCCTGCCGGATCGATGACGAACTGTACGTCTATCGCGATCACTGTCCGGTCTGTGATCGATCGATGGCCGGGGCCGCACTGCATCGACGCATGGGTGCGCCGCCCGGGTCGGTGGTGCTGCGCTGCCCGTCGTGTCGCGCGCACTACGACCCCGTACACGCCGGAATCCGGCTCGACGGGGACGGACATCTGGATCCGCTACCGGTACTGACGCGTTCCGGTGAACTGTCGGTCGCGGTGCCGGAGGTGGTCGGGTGAATCCGTCGTTCGGGGTGCTGCGGCGGCTGGCGACCGCGCGGCCCGCGCCCACCGGTGAGCGCTGCGAGATGTGCGCCGACTCGATCGCGCGGACGCATCGACATGTCGTGGATGTCGAAGCGCGGCAACTGATGTGCGTCTGCCAGGGTTGCTATCTGCTGTTCACCGAGAGTCGCGCGGCACTGCGGTATCGCTCGGTGCCGGACCGATACCTGAGCTTCGAGCAGACGAGTATCGGCCCGGGTGAATGGGACGAGCTCGAGATCCCGGTCGGCCTGGCCTTCCTGTTCCGCAATTCCGCGCTCGGACGGATCGTGGCCTGCTATCCGGGCCCGGCCGGGGCGACCGAATCCGAACTGCCGCCGCAGCGGTGGCGGGAACTGCTCGACCGCCACCCCGAACTCGATGTGCTCGCCGCCGATGTGGAGGCCCTGCTGATTCGCATGCCACGCGGCGGCGGGGCGGGCCGGGTGCTGCTGGTGCCGATCGATACCTGCTACGAGTTCGTCGGGCGGATGCGGTTGCTGTGGAGGGGATTCGACGGTGGCGCGGAGGCGCGCGGCTGTATCGAGGACTTCTTCGCCGCGATGGTGACCCGGGCCGGGGGTGGGCGATGACCGCGCCCGGGGAGTTCGGCTTCGAAGTGCTCGGCATCGAGCCGGAACCCTATGCCGCCGCACCGATTCTGTCGGCCCGTATCGCGGTGACCGCACCGGCCGCCGAACCCGTGCACGCCATCGCGCTGCGGGCGCAGGTCCGCATCGAACCGCAGCGGCGGGCCTATTCCGAGGAGGAGGGTGAGGGCCTGGCGGATCTGTTCGGACCCCGACAGCGCTGGCAGGATACGCAACGCTCGTTCCTGTGGATGCATTGCGCCACCATGATTTCCGGTTTCAGCGGTGCGTGCGAGGCGGATCTGCCGCTGCAGTGCACCTACGATCTCGAGGTCGCCGGATCGAAGTACCTGCACGCGCTGCGCGAGGGGACGGTGCCGCTGCTGTTCCTGTTCAACGGCACGGTTTTCGTCAAGGGCCACGGTGGATTCGCGATCCATCAGGTGCCCTGGGATCGCGACGACCGATTCGCCATGCCGGTTTCGGTGTGGCGGGATCTGATGGCGGCGCACTTTCCGAATTCGGGCTGGGTCCGGTTGTCGCGGGACACGCTGGACGCGTTGTCGGACTACAAGTCCCGGCGCGGACTGCTCGGCTACGACGACGCGATCGGTGCACTGCTCGGGGAGCGATCGTGACCGCGGCGCGGGCCCGGGCGGTGGCCGATGCGGTGCTCTACGAGGGATATCTGCTCTATCCCTATCGGGCGAACGCGCGAAAGAATCAGTCCCGCTGGCAGTTCGGGGTGCTCGGCCCGCCCGGCGCGGCCGAGGCCGGATTCGGGGAGGCGGATCGGCTCACGGCCCAATGCCTGGCCGCCTGCGGGCCCGATGCCACGGTGACGCTGACGCTGCGGTTCCTACAGTTGCAGCGCCGCGACGTGTACGACGCCGACGGCCGCCGCGTGCCGGAACTGCGCGTCGGCGAGCGGTCCTGGATCTCCTGGGACGAGGCCGTCGAGCGGGAACCGGTCTTCGGACCGGTCGGGTTGTCGGACACCGTGTTCCGCACCGGGTTCGACGCGGCGACCGAGGCCGAGGAGCTGCCCGGCGCGGTGCGACTGGTCCGGATTCGCGGTGCGGTCGAGGCCGTGCTGGAGCTGTCGGTGGTCCGCGACGGCGATTTCACCCGATTGAATATCGTGGTACGCAATGCGGGCGCGTCCGCGACCGATCGCCGCGACGCCATCGTGCGCTCGCTGATCGGCGCGCATGTCATCGTCGAGATCTCCGGGGGCGAATTCGTCTCGCTGCTCGACCCGCCCGAGCGGGCCGTCCCGGCCGTTGCCCGGTGCGGTCAGCAGCGCTGCTTCCCGGTGTTGGCCGGACCGCCCGGCGATCACTCGCTGGTGCTGATCTCGCCGATCATCCTCTACGACCATCCACAGATCGCCCCGGAAAGCGAACTGCCGCTGTTCGATTCGACCGAGATCGACGAGATCCTGATGCTGCGCGTCATGACCCTGACCGATGAGGAGAAACGACAGGCCCGGGCCACCGATCCGCGCGCGGCCGAGATCATCGACCGCTGCGAGGCCATGTCACCGCAGGACTGGGGACAGCTGCACGGGACGCTGCGCGACCCGTCCGGGGGTGTGCCGTGGTGGGATCCGGCGGTCGACGCCGCGGTGCGGCCCGAATCCGATGCCGTACTGGTGGCGGGAACTCCGGTGCGCAAGGGCAGCCGGGTGCGGCTGCGGCCGTCGCGGCGGGCCGATGCGCACGATCTGTTCTACGACGGCCGCCTGGCGCATGTGGTCGCGGTGCACTCCGATGTCGACGATCGAGTGCACGTCGCGGTCGTCGTGGACGACGATCCGGCCGCGGATCTGCACGAATGGTACGGCCGCTACCTGTATTTCGCGCCGGACGAACTGGAGCCCATCGAACAAGTGCCCGAGCCGGATTCGACCCGAAAGGAATGACGGCCATGGAAATCGTAGGAGTGATCGCGACGGTCATCGTCGCACTGATCGTGGCGCTGCTGGCCTGGATCGGCCTGCGATCCATCCCGGATATCCGCCGCTATCTGCGCATCCGGCAGATGTAGCGAGAAAGGCGAGAGATATGACAGGCGACCCGCACTCGGAAGAACCGCAATCGGCACGGGGCGAACCGGGTTCGCGCGATACCGGTTCCGATACGGTGGCCGGTGGCCCGGCCGATCGGGAACCCGGCGATATGGGGCATGAGGAGCACACCTCGGCCCAGGGCACCGACCCCGACCGCGAGGTCGACTTCACCACCGAGCCGGGCAGCGCCGCCGAACCGGCCGTGCCGCCCTATGAGGGCCGCAAGACCTCGGCGAACGAGTCGGGGGAGACGGCCGGCGGCGAGGTCGGCGGCGCCGAGGTCGGCGGTGCGACCGCGCCGTCGGACGACGAGGGGTGATCTCACGACGACGGTACTGGTCGCCGGGATCGGCAATATCTTCCTCGGCGACGACGGCTTCGGACCCGCGGTGCTGCGGCGGTTGAGCGGCACTCGCGAATCCGGTGTGCGCGTAGCCGATTACGGCATTCGCGGTATGCATCTGGCCTACGACCTGCTCGACGGCTGGGATGCGCTGCTCCTCGTCGACGCCCTCCCCAATCGCGGGGCGCCCGGCCGAATCGAGGTGTTGCGCGCCGAACCCGACTGCCCGGCGGCGCAACTCGACGCGCATGCCATGAATCCCGAGGCGGTCTTCGCGGCCGTGCGGGCGCTCGGCGGGGCCGTGCCGCCCACGGTGGTGGTCGGTTGCCAGGTCGCCTCGGTCGAGGAGGGCATCGGATTGTCCGAACCGGTCGCCGCGGCGGTGCCCGCGGCGGCGTCTGTCGTCGAGACGGTCCTGGCCCAGCTGCGGACGCGGCAGGAGGTGTGAGCGATGTGTCTGGGCATACCGGGCCGGATCGTCGAGATACTCGACGGCTACCACGGTCAGATCGCCCTGGTCGACGTCTCCGGTGAGCACCGGAAGGTGAATATCGGCCTGCTGGAGGAGGATCCGCCGGGCGCGGGGGATTGGATCGTCATCCACATGGGCTTCGCGGTGGAGCGGACCGATGCGGCGGGTGCGGCCGCGGCGATGGACGGATTGCGGCTGCTCGGCAGCGGTGAGCAACCGTGACCGGCGAGCGGGCCCGGCGCGGGATCACCGTGCGCGGGGTGGTTCAGGGGGTCGGGTTCCGGCCGTTCGTGTACACCACGGCCGCGGAACTGTCGCTGTCCGGGCGGGTGTCCAACGACAGTTCGGGGGTGCGCGTCGAAATCGAGGGCGCGCCGGACGATCTCGACGAATTCGTGCGCCGGGTACGCGATTCGCCGCCGCCACTGGCGGTGATCGAATCGATCGAGGAGTGCGAACTCGCGGTCCGGGGCGGCACCGGCTTCCACATCGCGGATACCACCCGCGATACCGGCGGGCGCACACTGGCCTCGCCCGATGTCGCGATCTGCGCCGACTGCGCCGCGGAATTGCGCGATCCCGGCAATCGGCGCTATCGGCATCCATTCGTCAACTGCACCAACTGCGGTCCGCGTTTCACCATCATCGCCGCACTGCCCTACGACCGCGATCGCACCTCGATGGCCGACTTCGTCATGTGCGCCGCGTGTGCCCGCGAATACGCCGATCCGACCGACCGTCGCTTCCACGCCCAGCCCATCGCCTGCCCGGAATGCGGTCCCGCGCTGAGCTATTGCGGTCCGGGCGCGGGCGATCCGATCACCGCCGCCCGGAATCTGTTGTGCGCGGGCGGAATTCTCGCGGTCAAGGGTATCGGCGGCTATCACCTGGCCTGCGATGCGGCCGACGCCGCGGCGGTCACCGAGCTGCGGCGGCGTAAGCGCCGCGGTGACAAGCCCTTTGCGGTGATGGTCCCCGATCTGGCGACCGCACGCACGATCGTCGCGGTCGACCGGCCCGCGGCCGCCCTGCTGACCGGTCCGGCGCGGCCGATCGTGCTGCTGCCCCGGCTGCGCGGCGACGAACCCGTGCCCGAGGTCGCGCCACGCAATCCGGATCTGGGCGTCATGATCGCCTATACGCCGCTGCATCTGCTGCTGTTCGGGCTGCCCGGTGATCCGCCCGGCCCGCGGGTGCTCGTGATGACCTCGGGAAATCTCGGCGGAGAACCGATCTGCTACGACGACCGCGACGCGCGGATCCGACTCGCGGGCCTGGCCGACGCGTGGCTGTCGCACGATCGTCGCATCCTGGTGCCCTGCGACGATTCGGTGCTGCGCATGGTCGACGGTGTCGAACTTCCGGTGCGTCGCTCGCGCGGCTACGCGCCGCTGCCGCTCGCCCTGCCGGCGCCGATTCCGCCGACCCTGGCCGTGGGCGCGGATCTGAAGAACACCTGCGCGGTCGGTGAGGATCGGTACGCCTGGTTGAGCCAGCACATCGGTGATATGGACGATCTCGCCACCATCACCGCGTTCACCGAGGCCGAGCGGCATCTCGAGAATTTGACCGGGGTGCGGCCGGGGCAGTTGGCCGCCGATGCGCATCCGCGCTATCGGTCCACGATCTGGGCGCGCCGACATGCGGACGGGCGAGCGGTCCGCACCGTGCAGCATCATCACGCGCATATCGCGGCCGTCATGGGTGAACACGGACTCGATCCCGCGGCGACGGTGCTCGGAATCGCCTTCGACGGCACGGGATTCGGTCCCGACGGCGCGATCTGGGGCGGGGAGGCGCTCGCGGCGGGGTACAAGGGTTTCCGCAGGCTGGCGCATCTGCGCTATGTGCCGCTGGCCGGCGGCGATCTGAGTGTGCGGCGGCCCTGCCGCATGGCGCTGGCGCAGCTGCGCGCGGCCGAGATCGCCTGGGAAGACGATATTCCGGCCGTGCGCGCCTGTCCGGCCGAGGAGCGCGCGGTGCTCGCCCATCAACTCGACACCGGCTTCGGCTGTGTGCCGACCTCCAGTATGGGTCGGCTGTTCGACGCGGTGGCCGCGCTGGCGGGGGTTCGGCAGGTGGTCGACTACGAGGCGCAGGCCGCCATCGAATTGGAGGGTCTCTCGCGCGGGGTGGCCGCCGACGCGGTGTATCGATTCGAATTCGGCGCGGGTGACGGTGCGCGCGAACCGGTTTCGATCGAGACCGCGTCGGTGATCGGCGCGGTGGTCGCGGATCTGCGGGCGGGTGTGCCGGTTCCGCTGATCGGCGCTCGATTCCACGCCGCGGTGGCGCATCTGGTGCTGCTGCTGGCGATCCGCTTCGCCGGGCCGGGGCCGATCGCCCTGTCCGGCGGCGTATTTCAAAACGCCCTACTGCTCTCGGCGGCGCGAACCCTGCTGCGCGAGCACGGCTTCACCGTCCTCACCCACCGCAGACTGCCGCCCAATGACGGTGGCCTCGCATTCGGACAACTGCTCGCCGTCGGGGCGAGCTGAGCGAAAGGAGTGCGCCGATGTGCCTGGCGGTTCCCGGAAAGGTGCTGAGCACCCATGAGCGCGACGGCACGCTGATGTCGATCGTCGATTTCGGCGGCGTGCACAAGGACGTCTGCCTGCAGTACATCCCCGACGCGACGATCGGCGATTACGTGATCGTGCACGTCGGATTCGCCATCCAGCGCCTGGACGAGGACTCCGCGCTGGCCACCCTCGCCGAATTCGAACGGCTCGGCGTGCTGAACGAGGAGTTCGGCGACGGGTTCGCCCTCGCCGCCGCCCAGGCCGGCCTCGACAATCCCGAGGCCACCCCACCCCGATCCGACCCCGACCCGGAGGTGACGTCGTGAAATATCTCGACGAGTTCAGCAATCCCGAGCTGGCCAAACGCCTGCTCGACCGCATTCGCGCCACCGCCACCCGCCGCTGGGCGATCATGGAAGTCTGTGGCGGGCAGACGCATTCGATCATCCGACACGGTATCGATCAGCTGTTGCCGGACACCATCGAGATGATCCACGGGCCCGGCTGCCCGGTCTGTGTCACCCCGCTCGAGGTCATCGATAAGGCGCTCGAGATCGCCTCGCGGCCCGGGGTGATCTTCTGCTCGTTCGGCGACATGCTGCGCGTGCCCGGCAGCGAGCGGGATCTGTTCCGGGTCAAGAGCGAGGGCGGCGATGTGCGCGTGGTCTATTCGCCGCTGGACGCGCTCGAGCTGGCCCGCGCCAATCCCGACCGCGAGGTGGTGTTCTTCGGGATCGGCTTCGAGACCACCGCGCCCGCCAACGCCATGACGGTCTACCAGGCCGAAAGGCTCGGGATACGGAACTTCTCGCTGCTGGTCTCGCATGTGCTGGTGCCCCCGGCCATCGCGGCGATCATGGAATCGCCGAGCTGTCGGGTGCAGGCGTTCCTGGCGGCCGGACATGTGTGCACGGTCATGGGTACCGCCGAGTATCCGCCGCTCACCGAGAAGTACCGGGTGCCGATCGTGGTCACCGGCTTCGAACCGCTGGACATTCTGGAAGGTATCCGCCGCACCGTGATTCAGCTCGAGGCCGGGCGGCACGAAGTGGAGAACGCCTATCGGCGCGCGGTCGCCGAGGGCGGTAACCCGGCGGCCAAGACCATGCTCGAGGACGTCTTCGACATCACCGATCGGGCCTGGCGGGGTATCGGGGTGATTCCGCGCAGCGGCTGGCGATTATCGGAGCGCTATCGCGAATTCGATGCCGAACAGCGCTTCTCGGTCGGCGATCTGCATACCGCGGAATCGTCGATCTGCCGGTCCGGCGAGGTGCTGCAGGGCTTGATCAAACCGCACGAATGCGCCGCCTTCGGCAAACAGTGCACCCCGCGTAATCCCCTGGGCGCCACCATGGTCTCCTCCGAGGGCGCGTGCGCGGCCTACTACCTGTACCGCAGGCTCGAGCTGCCGTCGGAGGCCGCACATGCTTGAGGACGGGGCCGCGGCCATCGATATGGAGAGCTGGGTGTGTCCGCTGCCGCTGCGCGACGCGCCGAATATCGTGATGGGTCACGGCGGCGGCGGCGCGATGTCGGGTGAGTTGATCGAGCATCTGTTCCTGCCCGCGTTCGGTCCGGCCGCCGAGGCCGGAATGGGTGATTCGGCGGTCGTATCGATCGGCGGGGCGCGGCTGGCCTTCACCACCGATTCGTTCGTCGTGAAACCGCTGCGCTTCCCGGGCGGTTCGATCGGTGAGCTCGCGATCAACGGCACGGTCAACGATCTGGCCATGTCCGGCGCCCGGCCGATCGTGCTGGCCACCGCCTTCATCCTCGAGGAGGGCACGCCGCTGGCCGAGATCGCGGGGATCGCGTCGGCCATGGGGACGGCCGCGCTCGGCGCGGGCGTCAAACTGGTCACCGGTGATACCAAGGTGGTCGACGCGGGGCACGGCGACGGAATCTTCGTCAACACCTCGGGCATCGGCCTGATCGATGCGGGTATCGATATCCGGCCGCAGCGGGCTCGGCCCGGCGATGTGGTGATCGTCAGCGGTGAGATCGGTATGCACGGGGTGGCCGTGCTCAGCTGTCGCGAGGGATTGGAATTCGTGACCTCGGTGTGCAGCGATACCGCACCGCTGCACGGTCTGGTCGCGGCGATGCTGGGTACGGGCGCGGACGTGCACGTCCTGCGCGATCCGACCCGCGGTGGCATGGCCGCGGCACTGAACGAGATCGCCCGGGCCGCCGGGGTCGGCGTGACCTTGGACGAGCGCATGATTCCCATTCCGCAGCCGGTGCGCGATGCGTGCGGACTGCTCGGACTCGATCCGATGTACGTGGCGAACGAGGGCAAGCTGGTCGCCTTCGTCCCCGCCGCCGATGCCGATCGGGTGCTCGAGGCCATGCGGGGTCATCCGCTGGGCGTGCGCGCCGAGGCCGTCGGTGTGTGCGTGAGCGATCATCCGGGCATGGTGGTCGCGCGCACCGCGCTCGGCGGCACCCGGGTGGTGGATCTGCCCGCCGGTGAGCAGCTGCCCCGGATCTGTTGAGCGCGCGGCGGATTCGAGGAGGTGTCGAGATCACGACGATCGAGGTGGCGGGCGCGCATATGTTCGCCCGCTACGCCTACGCGCCCAATGCCCTCGGCTACTGCGGGCCGCCCGACGCCGTCGTGCTGCGCGGCGGATCGGCCGACGAGGTCCGGGCGGTGGCGCGCCGCTTCTCCGGCGCGTGGCCGTATCTGTGCGCGATGTCGGAACTGACCGGAATCACCGATCCGCTGGATCTGCGACTGGTCGAATCCTATTGGCTGGGTGGGGGAGTCGGGGCGACGCTGGATCCGGTCGCCTTCACCGGCGCGCTGTTGGCGCGGATCGGCCCACTGGCCGGAAGCTATTGGACATATCTGACCCCGGATCTCGCGAACGAGGCCGCGGCCGATCACAACTTCCACGTCTTCGGGGTGTATCCGTGGACACGACTATTGGGAAAGGGGTTGAGCGAGCAGGCCGTTCGCGTATTGGACAGCTGCCGGATCACGTGGGCGACGGTATTGGCCCGCCACGACCACGAGATCACGGTGTGGTCCCGGCGACTCGGCTGGGACGGCTGTCGACTCGCTCTGTCCGCGCCGGGTCTGCGCCGCATCCCCCTCGACGATACGGCCCCGGCGGGATTGCGCACCGGGCGCACGGTCGCACTGCACTGGGATCGGCCGTGCGATCTGCTGACCCCGCAACAGGTTCGCACGCTCGCCACCGGCACCGCCCGGCAGCTACGGGTGACCAATGAGCGGCTATCCCGGCGCTGAATCGGCGTTGGCCTGCGCCGAGAGCGGAATTCCGGTGTGGAAGAAGCGGATCAGGCGGCCGATGCGCACGCAATGTTCGGCACAGCGCTCGTAGTGGTGCACGAGCAGGGCGAGATCGACGGCCATGGAGCTGTCGTGCGGCCAGTCCGGGGACGAGACCAGCTGCCGGACCCGCTGACAGCCGCCCGCCAGATCCGGATCGGGGACGATCGGATCGGTATCGGGGATCGGCTGTTCGGTGGCGACGATCAATTCGACCACCCGGGCGGCGAGGTCGGTGGTGAGCCCGCCGATTTCGGCCAGGTCGGCGATGATCGGCGCGGGCGCGACCGGATTGGGGTAGCGGCGGACAACGCTGTCGGAGATGCTGCTGGTGAGCCAGCCGATCCGGGACAGATCGTCGGCGATCTGCATGGCGCTCACCACATGTCGTAGATCGCGGGCGACCGGCGCCTCCAGCGCGAGCAGGATCACTGCCCGGTTCTCGCAGGCGTCGTGTGCCTCCTGCAGCTTCTCGTCGAGGGCGAAGACCTCGTAGGCGGCGGTGAGGTCGGCCTCGGTGACCGCGACCGCCAGGCGTTGCGTCGCCTCGTGCGCCAGGCTCGCCAACCGGCCGAGCTCTCCGGTCAGCGCGGCGAGCTCCGAGGAGAATTTCGTGCGCACGCGGTTATCTTCGCCGTTCGCGGGGCGAGGGTCCAGAGGTTCGGCGAAACCGTGTCAAGGGTGTGAACTGTGCTGAGCGATACGTCATTCCGATGGATGCGCATCCGATCGCGACCGGGCAGGATCTCGGGGTGTTCTTCAGATCGGATGTCCAACTTCATATCCGCCGAACGCTGGCCGCGGGCTCGATCGCGGCCACCGCCGTGGCCTGCGCATTCGGCATGGCTCCGGGGGCCGGTGCGGCGGAGCCGTGGGGTCCGTTCGCCGCGCCGAATCCTTTTCTGGGACCGCCCGGTTCGGCCACGATGCACAGCGATGCGGGTAGTTCCGACGCTACCCCGGTGGCCGGGCCCGGGGCGAGGCCGGTCGCGGCGACGGTCTATCCGCTGGCCGCCGCCTGCCCGACGCTGCTGCAGGGTTCGGACGGATTGGTGGTGGCGCTGTGCACCCAGATCGCCGGGCGGACGCCGACCGTACAGCTGATCGATCCGGCCGCGACCGGAAAGCCGCTGGCCACACTGCCGCTGGCCAAGGGCGGACTGCTCGGTGGGGTGTACGCGTATCTCGATCAGCGCGATCGACTGGTGGTCGTGGACGGGCAGCGGCAGCTGCTGCGGATCGGGCACGAGCGCGATGACACCGGGGGCTGGCGGCTGCGGGCCGAGGAGTCGATCGATCTGTCCGGTGTGGTGCCGGAGGGTGACAGCGTGGTGGGGCTGGTTCCGGATTCGGGCGGGGCGGTGTGGTTCGCGACCGCGCGGGCGGTCGTCGGCCGGGTCGATTCGTCGGGGACCGTGTCCGGTGTGACATTGCCCGCGGGTGAGCAGGTCGCCAACAGCATCTCGGCAACACCGAACGGAAGGATCGCGGTCGCAACGACATTCGCGCTCTACGAGCTGGACTCCGAGGGCGGTCACCCGCATATCCGCTGGCGCGCGCCCTACGATCGCGGCCCGGCCCGGAAACCGGGACAGCTGAGCTGGGGCACCGGATCCACGCCGGTGTACTTCGGTCCGGCGACCGGTGCGGACTATGTGGCCATTGTCGACAATGCGCCCGGGACGGTTCGGCTGCTGGTCTTCCGGTCCGGCACGGGCGAACTCGTCTGCGGTCAGCCGGTTCTCACCCGGGGCGGGGTGGGTAGTGAGAACGCGCCGATCGGCCTGGGCCGCACGGTGATGGTCGCGAGCACCTACGGCTACCCCTATCCGACCGTGCCGGAGGACGCGGGACCCGCGGTGCCCGAGACGGCCGCCTTCATCGGTGGGATGACTCGGGTGGATGTGGACGGGCAGGGCTGCCACACCGTCTGGGACAACGCCGTGCGCAGTTCCGCGGTGCCGATTCTGTCCGCGGCCGATGGGCTGGTCTACACCGTGGCGCGGGTCGGGCCCGAACACACCACGCCGCTGGACGGGTACGAGTTCACCGCCGTGGATCCCGGCACCGGCGCGGTCGCGGCGCGCAGTCCGCTGCCGGGGACCGTCCTCGAGGATCCGCTGCAGACCGCCCCGCTGATCACGCGGGACGGGCACATCCTGCAGGGGACGATCACCGGAATCGTGCGGATCGGATGAACCGGTCGGGGTAGGGGTGTGATCTTCGTCGCACCCCTGCTCGCGTCCATGTGCGACTCGGAAGGGTTGCGGGCGAGGGTTATACGCATGGGGATCGTTATTAAGCGGAGATAAAAAGAGTGGACATCAGCGATGAGATCTGCATTGCCCGCCCTGCATCTCGTAATGACCCTAGATAACAAACTCTGAGTCTGTTTTCGGAGTGGCAACCCTCTGGTCATTTCCTATTCGCCAGGCAAACGGCCAGTTGAAGGCCGGTGCTGAGCGTGGGTAATGATCACTTCTCGGGGGAATTGGCAAATGTGAAACGGACGGCACGGCATCTTTCGCGAAGGTTGAAATCGGATGAACGGGAGAGATCGGATGCGGCGCGCCCGCGACGCGCCCGAGGGTCGAACACAACGGACGCTGAGAATTTGCGAGCGGGTGCCAACGACCCTGTCCGAGCAGCGGTTTCGCCCTGGTCACGTATACGCCCGGGCCCGATGTGGGAGGTTGCATCGGGATAACGATTGTGTAGAGTTGTAGCCAACGCTGGCCGCAGCTGAGCTGGACTCGCTGCGGCCAGTGGTCCTCAAATCCGGGATGTCCGACCCGGTTCGAAAATCCCCTCACCCCACCACCGTCCGTCGGCGCGCGTACTCGTTAGCCGGGGATGAGCGGATCGGTTGCTACCGGTTCGTTGGCGGCGCGGCGTCCGATGACGAAGACGTAGGCGAGGAAGCCCAGTTCGGCCACGAGGCCGACGCCGATCCGCGCGGGCGCGGGCAGGCCGCTCGGGGTTACGAAGCCCTCGATCAGGCCGGAGATGAGCAGTACGACCACCAGGCCCAGCGCCACGGTCGCGGTCGCGCGGCCCTGCCGGGCCAGGGCCCGCGCCCGGCTCAGTCGACCCGGATCGATCAGGGTCCAGCCCAGCTTCAAACCCGCGCCCCCGGCCACGAAAACCGCTGTCAGCTCCAACATTCCGTGCGGCAGGATGAAGCCGAAGAACGCCTCGAGCCGTCCGGCATCGGCCATCAGGCCCGCCGAGACGCCCAGATTGAGCGCGTTCATGTACAGCACGTAGGCGGCGGGCAGAATCAAAATCCCGGTGAACAACGCGACCGCCGCGACCCAGGCGTTGTTGGTCCACACCTGGGCGGCGAAGGCGTCGTGCGGATGTTCGGTGTAGTAGGTCTCGAACCGGCCGCCGGGATCGGTGAGATCGCCGGTATCGGCGGGCAGTCCCAATCGCTTTCGGGCCGTGCCCGATCCGGACACCCAGACGCCCAATCCGGCCGAGATCGCCAGGAAGGCCGCGCCCACCGCGGCCCACCACGGCCAGGCCCGGTACAGCGCGGCCGGGAATCGGTGGGTGAAGAACCGGCCGATATCTCGTCCGATCTCGCCGCGGCTGCCCAGGACTCGGGCGCGGGCCCGGATCAGCAGGGCGCTGAGCCCCGCGATCAGTTCCGGATCGGGGGAATGCGACTGCAGGCGCGCCAGCTGCTGTGAGGTGCGGCGGTACAGGGTCACCAGTTCGTCGGCCTCGGGGCCGGACAGGCGACGCTGCCGGCTCAGGCGATCGAGCCGGTCCCAGGACGGCCGGTGCCGGTAGGCGTAGGCGTCCACGTCCATCGGTGGCCTCCCCGTATTCGTGGTTCGTGACCGAGGCTAGCCGGTGCGTCAGGCCCTAGGCTGAAGGAACCATGGCCGTTTTCACCACCGGCGAGGCCGTCGCCCTCGACCTGCCGATCGCGCGGATACCCACCCGGGCCGCCGCGTTCCTCATAGATGTGGTGATGCAGTTCGTGCTGGCGTGGCTGCTGTTCGCGGCCGTGATGCTCGTACTGGTGCGGATCGAACCCGATATCGCCTGGCTGGACACCGCGGTGCTGATGATCTTCGTGGCGGTCGTGGCCGGATATCCGGTCGCGTGCGAGACGCTGTTGCGCGGGCGCACGATCGGGAAGTTGACGCTGGGTCTGCGGGTGGTGCGGGCGGACGGCGGGCCGATCGATTTCAGGCACGCCCTGACCCGCGGCCTCGCGGGGGCCATCGTGGACTTCTGGGGCCTGGGCGGGTTCGGCGCGGTCGCGGTCGTCACCTCGCTGTGCTCGCCGCGCGCCCGCCGCGTCGGCGACATCCTGGCGGGCACCGTGGTCGTCCACGACCGAGCTCGAATTCCGCTGCCCGCCTTGGCCGCCGCCCCACCCTGGCTACAACACTGGTCCCGCCAACTGGATCTGACCGCCCTCACCGAGGACCTGGCCCTCCCCATCCGCCAATACCTCACCCGCTACCGAACCCTCACCCCCGAAACCCAATACACCCTCGGCCAAACCCTGGTCACCACCACCTGCGCCCGTCTGTCCGTCCAGGTCCCCCTCACCTACCCACCCCTACACATCCTCGGCGCCCTCATCTCCGAACGCCAACGTCGCACCCTCACCCCCCTCACACCACCCCAACCACTGCTCGCAGATCTGGCCTGGCGTCGCCCGGCCTGATCGCGCGGCGCGGTCACATCGCGCCGGAGCGCTTCAGTTCCAGGTATTCGTCGGCCAGGGCTTCGGGGAGTTGGTCGGGGGCGGTGGCTACCACGCCTATGCCCTTGCGGCGTAGGGATTCCTGGACCAGGGCTCGTTCGGCGAGGCGGGTTTCGGCGGCGGCCGCGGCGTAGAGGTCGGCGCGTTGGGTGGCGGTCGCGGCGGTGTCGGGGTCGGTGGGGGAGACCAGGAGGATGCGGTGGCGGTGGGCCAGCACGGGGAGGACGGGGGTCAGGTTCTCCTCGACCAGGGCGGCGTCGAGGCTGGTGAACCAGACGACCAGGCTGCGGCGGCGGGCGCGCTGGAGAACGGCGCGAACCAGGCCGGGTGCGTCGGTGTCGACCAGGACGGGGAGCACGCCGGACAGGGCGTGCATCAGCTTGGGCTGTAAGGATTTTCCGCCGATGCCGCGGACCTCGGCGCGGACCTCGCGATCGTAGGCGAGCAGGTCGGCGGTGTCCCCGGCCGCGGCGGCCAGACCGCCCAGCAGCAGGGCCGCCTCGATCGCCACGTCCAGGCGGGTGCCCGCGCCGATGCGGGCCGCGGCGGTGCGGCCGGTGTCGAGAACCATGAGGACGTGGCGGTTGCGTTCCGGACGCCAGGTGCGGACCAGGACATCGGTCGCGCGGGCGGTCGCGCGCCAGTCGATCGCGCGCACATCGTCACCCGCCACATATTCACGGAACGAGTCGAATTCGGAACCCTGGCCGCGGGTGTTCACCACGGCGCGACCCTCGAGCTGTTGCAGCTGACGCACTTTCGCCGACAGGACACGCTCGCTGCGGAACGGCGGCAGGGCCCGCAATCGGGCGGGTGCGTCCCGGCGGATCTGGCGGCCCGCCAGCCCGAGCGGTCCGAGCAGGCGGATCGTGACCGGTCCGGCCACGCGGTCGCCGCGGTAGTCCGGTCGCAGCGTCGTGCTCAGCCGGGTCTTGGTGTTGGGGGCCAGGCGCAGGCGATGGGTCTCGTGATTCGCCCGCGCGCTGTCGGGCCAGTCGTCCCAGAGCAGGGCGCGGATCGGGCGGGCGCCGGAATTGAGCACGGTCAGTTCGACCTCGGTCGCGCGACCCGAGCGCACCGTGGTCAGGGCCTGGCGCGACAGCTCGAGTCCGGCGGCATTGCCCGCCAGGGTCGTATCGATCGCGATCAGCACCGCCAGCAGGACCGTCGCCGCGGCAACGCCCACCCACGACGGCGCCGCGAACATCACGACCAGTCCCAGCCCCGCGGCGATCGCGGCCAGCCGGCCCGTGACCACCACGGCTACACCGGAACCGGAACCGAGGCCAGCAGCGACGACATCACGCCCTCGGCCGTCGCCCCGTCCAGCTCCGCCTCGGGCCGCAGCTGCAGCCGATGCCGAAGTACCACCACCGCAACATGTTTCACATCGTCGGGGGTGACGAAGCCGCGGCCGCCCAGCCAGGCCAGTGCCCGCGCCGCGGCCATCAGCGCGGTGGCGCCGCGGGTGGACGCGCCGTGCTGTACGGCCGGGGAACTGCGGGTCGCCCGGCACAGATCGACGATGTAGGCCAGCACCTCCGGGCCGATCGTCACCTCGGATATCGCGGCGCGGGCCGCCGCGATATGCGCCGGACCGGCCACCGGACGCAGCCCCGCCGCCGCCAGATCGCGCGGATCGAAGCCCGCGGCATGGCGCTGCAGAATGCGGAATTCGTCGTCGCGGCCGGGCAGCCGGATGTCGACCTTGAACAGGAAGCGGTCCAGCTGCGCCTCCGGCAGTGGATAGGTGCCCTCCTGTTCGATGGGGTTCTGGGTGGCCACCACCACGAACGGTTCGGGCAGCGGGCGTGGTGTCCCGTCCACCGAGACCTGCCGCTCCTCCATCGATTCCAACAGGGCCGACTGGGTTTTCGGGGGAGTGCGGTTGATCTCGTCGGCCAGTAGCAGATTCGTGAAAACCGGTCCGCGGCGGAAGGTGAATTCCGTCGAATGCGGATCGTAGATCTGCGAACCGGTCACATCGCCCGGCATGAGATCGGGGGTGAACTGAACGCGCGCGTGCTCGAGGTCCAGAGCCGTCGCCAGCGCGCGCACCAGCAGAGTCTTCGCCACGCCCGGAACGCCTTCCAGCAGCACATGCCCGCGGCACAGCAGCGCCAGCACCAGGAACATCACGGCCTGGTCGTTGCCCACTACCGCCTTGCCGATCTCGGTGCGCAGTGCCCCGAACGCCCGATGGGCGTCCTCGGCGGTCGGGGTGTGGTTGGTGTCCACCGTGGTCATCCGATCTCCGATTCGATGCGGTCCAGTTGTGCGACAACGGTTTGCAGGGTGCCATCGTCGGGCACCGGGCCGTACAGCGCCGCGCCGATTTCGGCGGGGTGTGCGCCCAGGCGCGCGGCGAGGGTGGTGACGATCAGGTCGGGGGAGGCGTCGGCGGCGATGCCCAGCATCGGCCGGATCCGGCGCAGCGTCGCCGCGCGCAGTTTCGCCGCGACGTGGTCGCGATCGTGGGATCGGCGGTACAGCGCGGCCTGTCCGGTCAGCAGTTCGCCCGCGGCGACCTCCACCGGTCGCGGTTCGCCGACCAGTGCGCCGCGGCGGCGGGCCCGCCACCACACCACGATCGCGGCGCAGATCAGCAGCTGCAGGCCGCCGAAGGCGAGGGCGTCGGGCAGGCGGGCGAAGATCGAGTCGGTGCCGGCGCCCGGATCCGGATCCGGTAGTTCGGGGCGGCCCGGTGACGGAACATGTTGCGGCGGTGGCGCGGTCGGGGCGGCGGCCAGGCGCAGCAGGGCGTAGACGATCAGCGCCGCGGCGATCAGGCCGACGACGATCGCCCAGAACCTCGGATCGCGCAGCAGTTCCGGCAGCGGCGGCGGGCGTCGCCAGGTGCGTCGCCGACGTTCGCGCGTGGCGACCTCGACGGCCTCCGGCGGCGGTGGCGGTGCCTGGGAGAACCGATCCGCGCGGGCCAGTCGATCGTATTCGGCGGCGGTGGCGGCGCGGCCGCCGTAGACGACCTCGTCGAAACCCGCTGCGACGGAGGGCAGTTCGGCGGCGCGGTCGCCGACGGTGGTGACGGCGGCGTCGGCGGTCTCGCGGGCGGTGCGGGCCCGGCGCACCTCGAGGACGCCGCCCTGTTCCAGGCCGCGCACGACCGCGCGAAAGCGTTCCCGCACGGCGGCATCGAAATCGCCGCGCCCGGCGGCCTGTTCGGCCGCGTGGAGATGATCGGCCGCGGGTCCGAGGGCCGGGGCATCCGGCGCCGACGGTTCCGTCGGATGTTCGCCCGTCGTCATCGGATCCGGCCTCCCACCGGAATGCGAATATCCCAGGCCTCCCGGCGGCAGCGGCGGTCGACGTAGGCGACCACGCGGGTCGCCGAATCGACGACCTCGGTGAAGGTGACGATCAACAGTGCCGCCGCGGTGACCAAGACGATGACCGCCCAGCGGTGGGTGCCGGAGAAATCGGACAGGAACAGCGGAATCCCGAGTACCGGCACGACCAGTACGAGCAGCAACCCGCGTAGATACAGCCACAGCCCCGCGATCTGCCATTCCGCCCCCACGGCAAGGATTTTCGCGCGCGCGACCGCCGCCCGATACCCGCCCCCCTCCTCGAACAGCACCGGCAGCACCGCGAACCGCTTGGCCCGCAGCCAGCTCAACCAGACGATCGCGGGTAGCAGTGTGATCATCAGCGGCGTCGCCGGTATCAACACCCCGGCCCCGATCAATGTGTAGATCCCCTGAAACGCGAGCAGCGCACCGAACCGTGCCCGCATCTCCGCCAGCGCTCCGCGCCATCCGATCGCCCGCAGATGCACCCCCGCCAACCCGATCGGCGTAGCCACCCCCCGCACGAACAACCGCAACAACCAAGCGCACACCAGCGTGGAAACGATTGCCGCCCAAGCGGTCCCGTCATCCGACCCACCCGTGACACCCGACCCCGCGGCCGTAACCCCCACAACCACCCCCACCGCGACCACATAAACCGGCGCGATCAACCCCGCCAACAACCGCACATGCCCCTGAATCAACGCAAACGGCAGATCCAGCAACTCCCGAAACGCCAACGGCCGAACCGGCACCAACTCCCCATCCGACCCACCAACAACCCCGACCGGACCGACCGCCAGCCCGGCCCCACCGGCACCGGCTGAGCTCACGCGCCCGAGTGTATCCGCCACCTCCCCATTTCCCCCTCCGATATCCCCACCCTCACCCCGTCGCTGACGCTCCGGGGCAAGGGAAAGATGACTGCAACGACAGGGCGAGGGGTGGTTTGCAGCGGCCGGGGCAGAGATGTCCGCAACGGCCGGGGAGAGGTCGCCGCAACGGCCGAGAGAGGTGGTCCGCAGCGGTCGAGGGAGGTGTCCGCGACGGTCGAGGGAGGGGTGGTCCGCACGGCTGAGGGAGAGGTGTCCGCGACGGTCGAGGGAGGGGTGGTCCGCACGGCCGAGGGGGTGGTCTGTAGCGGCCGGGGGGTCTGTGGCGGTGGAAGGACGCGGTCCGCAACGGTCGAAGGAAAGGTGGTCCGCAACGGTCGAAGAATGGCGGTCTGCACCGGTCGAGGGAAGGTGGTCTACACCGGTCGAAGGAAGTTGGACTGCACCATCTTTCTCTTGACCTGGCCCGGCCGTTCCTCTTGATCCGGCACGGCCACATCTTCTCTTGATCCGACGCGGCCGTTCCTCTTGATCCGGCACGGCCACATCTTCTCGATCCGACGCGGCCGTTCCCCTTGGCCCGGCGCGGCCCTTTCCCTTGGTCCGGCGCGGCCATATCTTTCCCTTGGTCCGGCGCGGCCATATCTTTCCCTTGGTCCGGCGCGCTAGCGCTGGGTCAAGGGTTCAGGAGGCGGGTGACTACTGCCTTGTAGAGGGTGGGGTCGAGTGGAGGGAGGCCCAGGAGGGTGCGGAGGAAGACGCCGTCTCCTACCAGGCGGATGAGTTCGGCTTGGACGGGGTCGGGGAGTTCGGCGTCGAGGCCGTCTTTCCAGGAGGTCATGACGTCGGCTACGGCGCGTTGGACCTCGTCGTCGTGGGGGGTGGGCGGGCCTTCGACCGTGCGCATGGCGGCGACCATCGAGCGGTAGAGGGCCAGTTCGAGGGCGTCGGAATCGTTTTGCGGGTTGGGGGTTTGCAGGTACCACTCGGCCACCGATTTGCCCTGGGCCACCGCTTGGCCGAGTTGTTCGGTGGAGCGTTCGCCCAGGCGACGGACCAGGCCGGCCAGGAGGGCGTCCTTGCTCTTGAAGTGGTAGAGCAGGCCGCCCTTGGAGACGCCCGCGGCGGCGGCGACGTTTTCCAGGGTGACCTGGGACATGCCCTTGTCCAGCAGCAGCGTCTCGAGGGCGTCGAGAATTCGGTCGCGGGTGCCTGTCACGGGAATTACTGTACCGTCCGGACGGTAATTCTGTTACTGTACCGTCTGGACGGTTAGAAGATCGGGATGAAAGTCGAGAAGAAACCATGAACACCGCCCTCGCGACTCCACGCCGGGCCTCCGCTCGGGACTGGGGCGGGCTCGGCGTCCTGGTGCTCGCGCTGCTGCTCATCTCCGTGGACGCGACCGTGCTGGATATCGCGGTGCCCGCCATCAGCGCCCACCTCGCCCCGACCACGCCGCAGCTGCTGTGGATCATCGACGTCTACTCGTTCGTGCTCGCCGGTCTGCTGGTGACCATGGGCGCGCTGGGCGATCGCATCGGGCGGCGGCGGTTGCTGCTGATCGGTGCGGTCGGCTTCGGACTGGCCTCCGCGGTCGCGGCCTGGTCGGTCAGCCCGGAGATGCTGATCGCCGCGCGCGTGCTGCAGGGCGTCGCGGGCGCCACCCTGATGCCCGCCACGCTGGGTCTGATCCGGGCCATGTTCACCGATCCGCGACAGCGCACGGTCGCGATCGCGGTCTGGAGCGCGATGGCCGGTGGCGGCGCCGCCCTGGGCCCGCTGCTCGGCGGCTGGCTGCTCGAGCACTTCTGGTGGGGTTCGGTCTTCCTGATCAATCTCCCGGTGATGCTGGGACTGGTCGTGCTCGGTCCGGTGCTGGTGCCGGAATCGCGGGATCCGAATCCGGGTCGATTCGATCTGATCAGCGCTGGGCTGTCGATGCTGGCGCTGGTGCCGGTCGTGTACGCGGTCAAGGAAACCGCCGCGCACGGTATCGATCTCGCGATGATCGGGATCGCGGCGGTCGGCGTGCTCGCGGGTGTGCTGTTCGTGCGGCGGCAGCGGGCGCTGGCCGATCCGATGCTGGATCTGCGGCTGTTCGCGCTGCCGCGGTTCCGCACGGCCGTGCTGACCAATCTGCTGTCGGTCTTCGCACTGGCCGGTGTGCTGTTCTTCGGATCGCAGTATCTGCAGCTGGTACTGGGACGTTCGCCGCTGGACGCCGGTCTGCTCCTGTTGCCCGGCATGTTGGCGAGCATGATCTCGGCGCTGGCCTCGGCGTGGCTGGTGCGGCTGTGGCGGCCGAATCTGGTGCTGGGCGCGTCGCTCGTGGTGGCGGCGCTCGGCGCGGGGCTGTTCGTGCTGCTCGGAGCGGATCCGGCAGCCGAAGTGTGGCCGTTCGCCATCGGGTTCCTGCTGGTCGGCGCGGGTGTCGGTGTGGCGCTGACGATTTCGTCGGATATGGTCGTCGGCACCGCGCCCGCCGAACGCGCGGGCGCAGCGGCCGCGGTGTCGGAAACCGCGCTGGAGGCGGGCGTCGCCCTCGGCGTCGCGATCCTGGGCAGTGTGGTCATGGCCGTGTTCCGGCACGGGCTGGACGTCGGCGGCATTTCCGACGCGCAGCAGGCCACGGCTCGCGAATCCCTCGGCGGCGCTGCCGAAACCGCACGCGGGCTGTCCGAACCGGCGGCGACGGCGCTGCTGAACTCGGCGCATGAGGCGTTCGTCTCCGGTATGCATGTCGCGGCGATCGCGACGGCCGTGATCCTGGTGTTCGTCGGCTTCTTCGCCGCCCGCTCGGCCGCCGCGCCGATGGCGGGGGACGGCGATGCCGCCCAACAGGATTCGCACCGATCGCGAGTCGGCGCGCCACACTGACCGCCGGACCGGTCCGAAGCCACCGGACCCGGAACGGGCGGCAGCCTTCCCCGGATCGCCCTACAGTGGCGATCATGAGCGCCGCCGACGGGCCGCCCTTCGACCCGGCCGATCCCGAATTCCTGGCCGATCCCTATCCGACCTTCGCGCGGCTGCGCGAGTGCGGTGCGGTGCACGCGCATCCGGGACTCGGGATGGCGGTCGCGGTCTCGCACGCGGCCGCCGCGCGGGTACTGCGGGATCGGGGCCTCGGCCGGATCTGGGCGGATGCGCAACCGGCCGACCGATTCCCGAATTTCAACCTGCTGCATCGGCATTCGATGCTGGAGAGCGAGCCGCCGAGCCACACCCGCTTGCGAGGTCTGGTCTCGGCGGCCTTCGCCCGCGGACATGTCGATCGGCTCACGCCCGCGGTGCGGCGGCGCGCCGAGGACTCCGTCGCCGGGTTGCGCACCGCGATCGCCGAAACCGGCTCCGCCGACCTGCTCGAATATGTCGCTGCCCCGCTGCCGGTGCAGGTCATCGCCGATCTGCTCGATGTGCCCGAGGCCGATCGAGATCGGTTGCGGCCGTGGTCGAACGCGATCGTGAAGATGTACGAACCCGAGCAGACCGAACAGCGTCGCGCCGAGGCCGAGGACGCCGCGGCGGAATTCGTCGCCTATCTGCGCGATCTGGTGGCCCGGCGCCGGGACCGTCCGGGGCCGGGGCTGCTGAGCGATCTGGTGGCCGTCGCCGACACGGGCGAGCGACTGACCGACGACGAATTGGTCGCGACCGCGGTACTGCTGCTGATGGCCGGTCACGAGGCGACCGTGAACGCCATCGGCAATGGCGTACGGGCCCTGCTGGAAAATCGGGACCAGTGGCGACGGCTGGTCTCCGATCCCGGCCTCGCGGTCACCGCGACGGACGAAATCATTCGCTACGACTCGCCGCTGCAGATCTTCGTGCGCACCGCGACCGCCGAGGTCGTCATCGCGGGCCACCGGCTGGCGCCCGGCGACAGGATCGCCGCACTGCTCGGCGCGGCGGCCCGCGATCCACTGGTGTTCGCGGAACCGGACCGACTCGACATCACCCGCTCGCCCAATCCACATCTCGGCTTCGGCGCGGGAATCCACTACTGCCTCGGTGCGCCCCTGGCCCGCATCGAGGTGAGCGCCGCACTGATCGAATTGGCCCGGCGGCTACCGGATCTCGAACTCGCCGCGGAACCCGTGCGCCGTCCCGAATTCGCGATCCGTGGATTCCGGGCGCTGCCGGTCACCGCATAGCGGTCACGGGCGCACGCGCCCGCCGATCTCGATGCGACCGTCCGCGCACGGGCGGGTGTGGATCACCGAGCCGCGCCCCTGGGTGATCTCCACGGATCGGCCCAACTCCGCGGCCAGTAACAGCGCGGCCGCGCCGGTGGCCTCGTCCTCATCGATGCCGTCGCCGCGACCGGGGAAGGCGCGGGCGCGGATTCGGCCCGCGGCTTCGTCCTGCCAGGCCCAGGCGTAGATCCACGCGCCGGGCGGCGGCACATCGAGCGCCGCCACCTCTTCGGGCGAGCCGTACTGCCGCAGTGTGCGTGGGGGCGCCCACTCGGGCTGGGCGGCGATCCAGGTGAATTCGCCGTCGCGGCGGGCGTCCACCCGGCCCGCGCGGGTGTGCAGTGCGCTCGCTCCGAGTAGCGCGGCGACGCCCACACAGGGATGTCCGGCGAACGGCAGTCGCGTCGATGGTGTCCAGATATCGATCTCGCCCCCCGCGGCATCGTCGATGAAGACGGTTTCGCTGAAACCCAGCGTCCGCGCGATCCTCAGCCGCTGCTCATCGGAACCACCGTCCGCGCGCACGATCCCCAGCTCATTGCCGAATCGTCCGTCCGGACCGCAGAAGACCCGAACCACCTCGTAATCGGTCACCCGTACAGTCAACGCGGATTGATACGCCGAGGACCAGCCGTTTTTCATGTTTTACGTGAAACAAACTGGCAGCCAACCCGTTTCGACTGTGACGCGGATTACTCCGAGCGACCGCCGGGCGGAAGTTGGCGCGCGCCGCGATAGTCCAGTTCCGGATCACCCAGCCGGCCGGGAACGGCCTGCTGCCCCTCGACGCCGGACAAATCGTAAGCGGATCCGCCCTGACTCGGCGGCAGTGCCGAATAGCGCGGATCGGAATAGTCCGCGTCGACGACCTGCGCCGCGACCTGCTGGGCGTAGCCGGGCTGGCCGGGATGCGGCTGGGCCGAATCCTCCGAATTCACGGTGATCTTGCGAGTGCGGCGCAGCGTGAAGGTGATCTCCTCGGCCTCCTCGAAGACCTGACGCACGGTGCGCAGCGGATTGGTCGCGGTATCGAGGGCGCTGGCGACGAAGGACGGCACCAGCGGGCGGATCCAGCGCGCGGCGGTATCGGTGAAGGGCACCGTACCGATCACCGGAAGTTCCAGGCCACCACCCTGTTTCGCGCCGGTGTCGAGCCGGGCGGGTAGGGCGGGCTGGTGCACATTCCCCTGAGACACGGAGCTGTCCTTTCGGTTCTCGGCCGTGACGGCCGGAAGTTCGGCGAGCGCCTGCGGTTCGGTGAAGCCGATCTCCAGATTGCCGATCGCGGCGATGACCCGCTTGCGCTGCCGCTCTCGATCGATGGCGGCATCGGCCTGCGCGGCGAGGCGGGCCGACGTCAATTCCTGATCGGCGCGTAGCTTTTCGGTTTCGGCGTGCACCTCGGCGCGTTTGACCGCGATCGCGGTGACGGCGGCCTGTTCGGCGCGCTGGGTGACCGTCCGGGCGGCCATGCGGCGATCGAACGACGTCTCCCCGCGCCACCAGCGCAGCAGCAGCGGCAGCAGGGCAAGCAGGACGCCGATCACCAGGGTGGCCAGGCGCAGCAGCAGAGCGCCGCCGTGTCCGACCGTGTAGTCGTGCATGGCCAGCCAGCGCGCGCCCAGGCCGCGGTCGCCGGTGCGGACGGCCTCGGTGCGGGCCTCGTCGAGGGCCTGCTGCCGTTCGGAGATCCGGGTGTCGAGGGTCGGAATCCGGGTCTGCGCGGCGGTGAGTCGTCCGCGCGCGTCCTCGAGCATCTCGTTGTCGGTCCGCGTCTCCGGGCCGACGCCGGGTATCCCGGTGATCCTGGTCTGCGGGCACTGTGGGCTCGGGTTGTATTCGCAGCGCGCGATCACCAACGCCTGATCTATATCGCCCTGCGCCTTGGCCATTACCTGATCGAGGGTCGTGCGATCGGCGCGTGCCTCGTCGAGGCGGGTGCGGGCGGTGACGACCGCGGGCGCGGATTCGGCGTCCTGCCTTGCCCGTTCGTCCAGTGCGCGATCGACCGTGCCGCCCAGCAGTACGGTGCTCGCCAATTCGGCGATCAGCACACCGGCCAATGCCGCGACCGCCATCCGGCCGAGTGCATCGCCGCGCCGCCGCCCGGGGGAGAGCATCCGCCCCGACAGCGAGGCCGTGGTCAATGCCCGTGACATCGCTCCGAAGATCAACGCGGCCAACAGCGCCACCACGACGAGCACCGCGAGCGGCCAGTGCGCGGCCGAGCCCGCGAGGGCCACCACGATGCCGGAGGTGACGGCGAACAGCAGCACCACCGCGCCGCTGACCGCGTAACCGGCCCGTTCGTGCGGGTCGCCGAGCTCGGATCCGGCGCCGCCGAGCCAGGGGAACAAGGAGGAAGAGGGGCCGCCGAAGGTCATTGGGGATTCACATCCTCTACGTCCCAGTCGTTTTCGCAAGCCGCTCACCAGCGTGACAGGCGGGCCCGGATTCCACCGACTGTGACGGCGGTGATGTGGTCAGCCTCACACTTCGGCGTGGTGGCGACGACGGCTGGCAGCGGCTGCCTGTCGGTGATGGCAGCGGATCCCTATTCTCGAACGGTGACGGCTTTCCGGGCGCGCGACGTCGGCCGGTTTGCGAGGCGCGACGAACAGGAGGTTCGCGGATGCGCGTATCCGCGCTGGTACTTGCGGCCGCGGCGGCCCTCGGGGCCCTGCCCGGAACGGCCCTGCCGGTGACGACCCCACCGGCGGCCCATGCCGAACCGGCGGCCGAGCGGCCGCTGGATCGGGTCGTCGAACTGGCCCTGACCCGATTGGAGACCGGCGATACCGTCGCGGCCGCCAAATGGGTGAGCGCGGCCGCGAGCGGAGCCGAGCCCGTCATCGATGATCCGGCCCGCGAGGCCGAGGTCTACGACGCGATGGCCCGCGCCGGTGCGGCGCTCGGGGTGTCGGAGAATTGGGTGCGGCAGGTATTCGCCGGACAGATCGAGGCCAACAAGATGGTTCAGCGCGGGCTCATCGCGCGCTGGCGCTTCGATTCGGCCGCCGCGCCGACGGTCGCGCCGAATCTGATCGCGGTCCGGCCTGTGATCGATCGGGTCAATGGCGAGATCGTCGAGGAATTGGCCGCGCATCGCGCCGAACTATCCGGGCCCGGCTGCGCCGAACGCCTGGCTACCAGCGTCTTTCCCGCCCTGACCGGCGGCCGGTCCGACGCCCTGCACCAGGCCGCGCTGGTCCGCGCGAGCGCCGCGCTCTGTAGCCCGAACTAATGTGACATATCGCACATTTCAGTGTTTGCTGAGATTGTGCTGTAGCCCCTGGATGCAAAGCAGGCCGTACGGTCGGAACATTGGCCTGGCTCGTCGTTCAGGTATACGAATTGTCTCGTCCACGTGTCCGGGAAGTTAGCCGCCTTACAATCCGGTTTGTCCGCCACGCCCGGTGGGAATACTGCTTCGATGCAGGTGAGAGGGCGGTCCGGAGCTCTCGGCCCGGTTCCGGAGGCGTTGGCGCGCGACCATGGCACCCCGTGGTGAAAGCGACTGAAGATATCCGCTCTGCCTGCTTTACACTGGAGAACGCGCAGGTAGTGGAGGACCGATGAAGACGCCCAGGTAGACGCCATAATTAGCCAAACCTAAGTTGGTTCGGCTCAGGTCCTGACTTATCGTTTGCTCTTGATGCCGGGTACGAAATGCCCGGCCACACCGCCCGAATTCGGCCACGAGCCAGTGGCGTACAGCCTAGCGGGCGATACCGGCGCGGCGCGTAAGGAACTCGTAAGTTCCGCAACCGCCGAGCACCCGACTAAGACATCCGCAGCGGGTGGACAACTGGAGAGTTGACTGCACGGGATGACCATCAGCGCCGCTGGTCTCCAAAACGTCCGGGCGCAGTCTAGACGTAGGCGTTCGACGAAGGCCGCATTCTTCGAAGGCCTGATTTTGAAGGCAGAGGGCATGACGCAACTTCCTGGCCACAGGTCCCCTGGACCCATCGGGCTCTATGACCCGGCGAACGAACACGACGCCTGTGGCGTCGCATTCGTCGTCGACATGCACGGCCGCCGCAGCCGCGACATCGTCGACAAGGCTGTTACTGCGTTGCTGAACCTGGAGCACCGTGGTGCGGCCGGCGCCGAACCCAATTCGGGTGACGGCGCGGGCATCCTGATCCAGGTTCCGGACCGGTTCTTCCGGGCGATCGTCGATTTCGAACTGCCGCCCGAGGGGTCCTACGCCACCGGTATCGCCTTCCTGCCGCAGGCCCGCCGCGAGGCCGCGCGCGCCGCCTATCACGTCGAGAAGATCGTCCGCGAGGAGAACCTCGAGGTGCTCGGCTGGCGCGAGGTGCCGATCGACGAGTCCTCGCTGGGTGCGCTGTCGCGCGATGCCATGCCGACCTTCCGGCAGCTGTTCATCGCCTCGCCCAAGGAGGGCGCCGAGCAGCTGACCGGCATGGATCTCGAGCGCCGCGCCTACGTCGTGCGCAAGCGGGTCGAGCACGAGCTGGGCAAGCTGGGCGCCGGGGAGGGATCGGTCGGCAAGGAGACCGTCTACTTCCCGAGCCTGTCGGGCCAGACCTTCGTCTACAAGGGCATGTTCACCACCCCGCAGCTGCGGGCGTTCTACCTGGACCTGCAGGACGACCGGGTCGAGTCGGCGCTGGGCATCGTGCATTCGCGCTTCTCCACCAACACCTTCCCGTCCTGGCCACTGGCCCATCCGTTCCGCCGCGTCGCGCACAACGGTGAGATCAACACCGTCACCGGTAACGAGAACTGGATGCGGGCCCGCGAGGCGCTGCTGAACTCCGACGTCTTCGGCGTCGACCACGAGGGCAACAACCGGCTGGAGAAGATCTTCCCGGTCTGTACCCCGGGCGCCTCGGACACCGCGCGCTTCGACGAGGTGCTCGAACTGCTGCACCTGGGCGGACGCAGCCTGCCGCACGCCGTGCTGATGATGATCCCGGAGGCCTGGGAGCGGCACGAGTCGATGGATCCGGCGCAGCGCGCCTTCTACCGCTACCACTCGTTCCTCATGGAGCCGTGGGACGGCCCGGCCTCGGTGTGCTTCTCCGACGGTACGGTCATCGGCGCGGTGCTCGATCGCAACGGGCTGCGCCCCTCGCGCATCTGGGTCACCGACGACGGTCTGGTCGTGATGGCGTCGGAGGTCGGCGTGCTCGACATCGATCCGGCCAAGGTCGTGAAGAAGGCCCGCCTGCAGCCCGGCCGGATGTTCCTGGTCGACACCTCGCAGGGTCGCATCATCCGCGACGACGAGATCAAGGCGCAGCTGGCCGCGGAGTTCCCGTACCAGGAGTGGCTGGACAACGGCTCGACCAAGCTGAGCGATCTGCCCGACCGCCCGCACGAGCATATGGTGCACGACCGGGTGAAGATCCGGCAGCAGATCTTCGGTTACACCACCGAGGAACTGAACCTGCTGATCTCGCCGATGGCCACCACCGGCGGCGAGGCGCTGGGCTCGATGGGCACCGATACCCCGATCGCGGTGCTGTCCGCGCGTCCGCGGCTGCTGTTCGACTACTTCTCGCAGCTGTTCGCGCAGGTCACCAACCCGCCGCTGGACGCGATCCGCGAAGAGGTCGTCACCAGCCTGCGCTGCATGATCGGCCCCGAGGCCGACCTGCTGCATCCCACACCGGAATCCTGTCGTCAGATCACGCTGACCCAGCCGATTCTGGACAACGACGAGCTGTCCAAGCTCGTGCACATCAACGACGACGGTTCCAAGCCGGGCCTGCGCTCGGTGGTCGTGCACGGTCTGTACCCGGTTCGCAAGGGCGGCAAGGGACTTCGTAAGGCCCTCGACGCCATCAACGCCCAGATCTCGGCCGCCATCGACGGCGGCGCGCGGATCATCATCCTGTCCGACCGCGAGTCGAACGAGAAGCTGGCCCCGATCCCGTCGCTGCTGCTGACCTCCTCGGTGCATCACCACCTGGTGCGCGAGCGCACCCGCACCAAGGTCGGCCTGGTCGTGGAGGCCGGTGACGCCCGCGAGGTGCACCACATGGCCATGCTGGTCGGCTTCGGCGCGGCCGCGATCAACCCGTACATGGCCTTCGAGTCGATCGAGGACATGCTCGAGCGCGGCGCGCTGCGGATGCCGGGCAGCACCGGCGATCTCGCGGCCGACTACCGCAAGGCCGTGGCGAACTACAACAAGGCGGCCGGTAAGGGCGTGCTGAAGGTGATGTCCAAGATGGGCATCTCCACCATCGCCTCCTACCGCGGCGCGCAGCTGTTCCAGGTCGTGGGTCTGTCGCAGGAGCTGTGCGACAAGTACTTCACCGGTATGAGCTCACCGCTCGACGGTATCGGCCTCGACGACATCGCCGGTGAGGTCGCGGCCCGGCATCGGATCGCGTTCCTGGAGAACCACAACGAGCGCGCGCACCGCGAACTCGAGGTGGGCGGTGAGTACCAGTGGCGGCGCGAGGGCGAATACCACCTGTTCAACCCGGATACGGTGTTCAAGCTGCAGCACGCCACCCGCACCGGCCAGTACAAGGTCTTCAAGGAGTACACCCGACTGGTCGACGATCAGTCCGAGCGACTCGCCTCGCTGCGCGGGCTGTTCAAGTTCAAGTCCGAGGGCCGCAACCCGATTCCGATCGAGGAGGTCGAGCCCGCCGCGGAGATCGTGAAGCGGTTCTCCACCGGCGCGATGAGCTACGGCTCCATCTCCGCCGAGGCGCACGAGACCCTCGCGATCGCCATGAACCGGCTCGGCGGCCGCTCGAATTCCGGTGAGGGCGGCGAACATCCGGCCCGCTTCGAGGTCGAGGAGAACGGCGACTGGCGGCGCAGCGCGATCAAGCAGGTGGCCTCGGGCCGCTTCGGTGTGACCGCGCACTACCTGTCCAACTGCACCGATATCCAGATCAAGATGGCCCAGGGCGCCAAACCCGGTGAGGGCGGCCAGCTTCCGGCGCACAAGGTCTACCCGTGGGTGGCCGAGGTGCGGCATTCGACGCCGGGCGTCGGTCTGATCTCGCCGCCGCCGCATCACGACATCTACTCGATCGAGGATCTGGCGCAGCTGATCCACGACCTGAAGAACGCGAATCCGCAGGCGCGGATCCACGTGAAGCTGGTCGCGGAGCCGGGCGTCGGCACCGTCGCCGCGGGCGTGTCCAAGGCGCACGCCGATGTCGTGCTGATCTCCGGCCACGACGGCGGCACCGGCGCCTCGCCGCTGACCTCGCTCAAGCACGCCGGCGGTCCGTGGGAGCTCGGCTTGGCCGAAACCCAGCAGACGCTGCTGCTCAACGGTCTGCGCGACCGGATCGTGGTGCAGGTCGACGGTCAGATGAAGACCGGCCGCGACGTGATGATCGCCGCGCTGCTCGGGGCCGAGGAGTACGGCTTCGCGACCGCGCCGCTGGTGGTCTCGGGCTGCATCATGATGCGCGTGTGCCACCTCGACACCTGCCCCGTGGGCGTCGCGACGCAGAATCCCGTACTGCGCGAACGCTTCACCGGTAAGCCGGAGTTCGTCGAGAACTTCATGCTCTACATCGCCGAGGAGGTGCGCGAGCTGCTGGCCTCGCTGGGCCTGCGCACCCTCGACGAGGCGATCGGCCGGGTGGATCTGCTCGACACCACCAAGGCCAAGGAGCACTGGAAGGCGAGCAAGCTGGATCTGTCCCCGATCCTGGCCGATGCCGAGACCGCGTTCATGTACCAGGACCGCCGCTGCACCAAGCCGCAGGACCACGGTCTGGACAAGGCGCTGGACAACCAGCTCATCGCCCAGGCCGCCGACGCGCTCGAGCGCGGCAAGCCGGTCAAGTTCGAAACCAAGATCACGAACGTGAACCGGACCGTCGGCACCATGCTCGGCCACGAGGTGACCAAGCTGTACGGCGGTGCGGGCCTGCCCGACGACACCATCGACATCACCTTCACCGGTTCGGCGGGCAACAGCTTCGGCGCGTTCGTCCCGGCGGGTATCACGCTGCGGGTGTTCGGTGACGCCAACGACTATGTCGGCAAGGGTCTTTCGGGCGGCCGCCTGATCGTGCGCCCCTCGCTCAACGCCCCGGCGGCGTTCGCGGCGGAGGAGAACATCATCGCGGGCAACGTGATCCTGTTCGGCGCGACCAACGGTCAGGCCTTCATCCGCGGCGTGGTCGGCGAGCGCTTCGGCGTGCGCAACTCGGGCGCGGTCGCGGTGGTCGAGGGCGTGGGCGACCACGGCTGTGAGTACATGACAGGCGGCCGCGTGGTGATCCTCGGCGAGACCGGGCGCAACTTCGGCGCGGGCATGTCCGGCGGTATCGCCTACGTGTACAACCCGAACGGCACCTTCACCGCCAACATCTCGGCCGAGCAGGCCGATGCGATCGAGCCGATGTCCGGTGACGATTTCACCTGGCTGCGCGACATCGTGTCCCAGCACCGCGACGAGACGGGTTCGGCCGTGGCCGAACGCATTCTGAGCGACTGGTCGCAGCAGGTGAACCACTTCGTGAAGATCATGCCGCGCGATTACAAGAAGGTCCTGCTTGCCATCTCCGAGGCGGAGAAGGCCGGACGGGATGTGGAAAAGGCAATCATGGAGGCCGCTCGTGGCTGACGCGCAAGGATTTCTGAAGCACACGAGCCGGGAGCTGCCCAAGCGGCGGCCGGTCCCGCTGCGGCTGATGGACTGGAAAGAGGTCTACGAGGAGGGTTTCGCGCACGACACCCTCCAGAAGCAGGCCAGCCGCTGTATGGACTGCGGTATTCCGTTCTGCCACAACGGCTGCCCGCTGGGGAATCTGATTCCCGAGTGGAACGACCTGGTGTACAAGGGCGCGTGGCGCGAGGGTATCGAGCGGCTGCACGCCACCAACAACTTCCCGGAGTTCACCGGGCGGCTGTGCCCCGCGCCGTGCGAGGCGTCATGTGTGCTCGGCATCAATCAGGATCCGGTGACCATCAAGCAGGTCGAGGTCGAGCTCATCGAGAACGCCTTCGACGAGGGCTGGGTCACCCCGGTCTACCCGACCCGGCTGACCGGTAAGAAGGTGGCCGTGGTTGGTTCGGGTCCGGCCGGTCTGGCCGCGGCCCAGCAGCTCACCCGCGCGGGCCATACGGTCACGGTGTTCGAGCGCGACGACCGCATCGGCGGCCTGCTGCGCTACGGCATTCCGGAATTCAAGATGGAGAAGCGCTTCATCGATCGCCGCCTGGCGCAGATGGAGGCCGAGGGCACCATCTTCAAGACCGGTGTGAACGTCGGCGTGGACATCACCGCGGCGCAGCTGCGCGAGCGGTTCGACGCGGTCGTGCTCGCCGGTGGCGCCACCATCGCTCGCGACCTGCCGGTGCCCGGCCGGGAGCTCGACGGTGTGCATCAGGCGATGGAGTATCTGCCGCTGTCCAATCGGGTGCAGCTGGGCGATGCGATCACCGACGAGGACGGTCTGCCGCGGATCAACGCGCGCGGTAAGAAGGTCGTCATCATCGGCGGCGGTGACACCGGCGCGGACTGCCTCGGCACCGCGCACCGCCAGGGCGCGGAGAGTGTGCACCAGTTCGAGATCATGCCGCGTCCGCCCGAGGCGCGCGCCGATTCCACTCCGTGGCCGACCTATCCGCTGATGTTCCGGATCTCCTCGGCGCACGAGGAAGGTGGCGAGCGGGTGTTCTCGGTCAACACCGAACGTTTCGTCGGTGAGGACGGCAAGGTCACCGCGCTGCAGGCGCATGAGGTGCACATGGTCAACGGCCGCTTCGAGAAGATCGAGGGCACCGATTTCACCCTCGAGGCCGATCTGGTGCTGCTCGCGATGGGCTTCACCGGCCCGCAGAAGCAGGGCCTGCTCGAGGATCTCGGCGTCGGCTACGACCAGCGCGGAAACGTCAAGCGCGACAACGACTGGCAGACCACCGTCCCCGGCGTGTTCGTCGCGGGCGATATGGGTCGCGGCCAGTCGCTGATCGTGTGGGCCATCGCCGAGGGCCGGGCCGCCGCCGCGGCCGTCGACCGGCACCTCGAGGGTGATTCCGCCCTGCCGGCGCCGATCGTGCCGACCGCGGTCGCACAGCGCTGATATTTTGCTCTGCCCGAAGGGCGTTCGCGAACCACCGTTCGTGAGCGCCCTTTTCGGGTACTGGGCGGTCGTCCGAATCGGGACGAATCAACGGAAATCGGACGTCCTCGAAGCGTCGAATAGCCTCTCGCGCAAGGGCCCTTTATCCTGAGCAGCGGTGTGGCGCCGAACCGGTGGCGCGCGCTCGGATCGCCGAGTGCACAACCACGGTTCGCCGCTGGTTAACCGGCTCGCAAGACGGCGACTTCACCATGTCAACATAAACGACGGTGCCCTGGTACCGGGGCAGGCTTGAACTGGAGCAGTATGCGGTTGAAGAAATTGGTCGCGGCTGCAGGGGCAGCAGCGGCGGTGTTGTCGGGCGTGGCGCTCGGAACCGGTACCGCGGCCGCGGATCCCGGATGCCCGAGTCTGTATGTGGTGGCTGTCCCCGGCACCTGGGAGACCGGTGATCACCGGCCGGAGGATATGCACGGACCCGGCATGCTCGCCGGTGTCACGCGCGGCCTGCCCCGGTCCACCGAGGTGGACTATGTGGACTACGCCGCCACCGCCTTCCCGTGGGAGGGCGATGTGTACGGCGCGTCGAAGAAGCAGGCCATCGATAACGCGCGCGGTCTGCTCTCCGCGATGGTGGGTCGCTGCGCCGCCACGCATTACGCGATCGTCGGCTACAGCCAGGGCGCGGACGCCGCGGGCGATCTCGCGGCCGAGATCGGCACCGGCCTGGGCGTCGTCCCGCCGGATCGGGTCGCGGGTGTGGGCCTGATCTCCGATCCGCGGCGTTCGCCGCTGGACGTGCAGGTCGGTCCCGTCGTCGGCGGCGCCGGCGCGGGCGGGCCGCGGCCGGGCGGCTTCGGTTTCATCAGCGATCGGGTGCGCACCATCTGCGCGGCGGGCGATCTGTACTGCTCGACCGAGGATCAGGACTATGTCACCCGTTTCGCGGGCTTTTTGGCGCAGGCCTCCGGCGCGACCGCCGCGAATCTGTGGCGCTACCAGCTCGAGGCGGGTTCGATCATCGGCGATCTGATGTCGCACGGCGGCATTTCGACGCTGCAGTCCCAGCTCACCGACGATGCCAACCAGCAGCGGGTCAAGCAGCTGGAACAGTTCTACGGCTCGGGTGCGCACACCTCCTACGGCAACTACGGAGTCGGTGGCGGGCAGACCGCCATCACCTGGATGCACAACTGGATCGCCGGAATGTCGTGAGAATCTGATCCGCACAGGCTGATCGGCGTGGGCCGCTCCCTTTCGGAGCGGCCCACGCCGCGTTCCGGGTGGACGAATCAGCCGAACGAGCCGGTGCTCGGCAACTGCGGGGCGGGCGCGGGAGCGGGCGGGTTGTCCTGATCCGGATGGTGGTGGCGGCGGTGGTGATGATGGCCGTTCGGATCGCCCTGACCCGGCCGGTCGACCGCGACCGCCGAGGGATTCTCGCCCGTGGCGGCGAAGGCGGGAACGGCCACGGCCGCGAGCGGAGCCACGGTCAGCGCGCCGACGACGGCGATGCGGGTGGCCAGTGTGCGAGTGCGGAACGATGTGGTGCGCAACGGAATACCTCTCCTTCGAAGCTGTGGGTCACCGGATCGGCGGCCCCACGAGTTCCCATCGAAGCGGCCGGGGCTGGGACCGCTGTGCGATGCGCCTGGCAATCCGCTGGGGACGAATGAGGGCCGCTCCCCCGCAGCGGGAGCGGCCCTCGGGATGCTCGTTCTAGCCGAACGAACCGGTCGGCGGGAGCGCCCCGCCCTGCCACGCCGGGGCGGTTCCATCGCCCTGCCACGGGCCGTTGCCGTGATGGTGATGGCGGTGGTGATGATGATGATGGCCGGTGATCTGAGTCGCGCTGGGCACGGTGTCGTCGGCGAGTGCGGGGGCCGCGACGGCGGCCAGGGGTAGGGCTACCAGCGCCGCCGCGACGGCGAGCCGCGCGGCCGGGCGCGGGGTCTTGCTGAGGGAGAGCATGGGGGATCGCCTTTCGGATGACTCACGTTCCGCCATCCAACGATGCGCCGCTGGGACGCCGGTGCGATCCGGCTGGCAATCGACTGGGAGTTTCAGTCCGCCGCGTCACCCGCGGCGAGGTTGCGCGGCAGCAGATCCCACACGTGGCCGTTCTCGTTGACCGTCGCGGCGGTGCGAGCCCCCGTGCGGGAGTACAGGATCCGGGTGATCGAGCAGTAGTCGATCGGGAAGGTGAGCGGGCGGGCCAGGCCCAGCACATCCTGCAGCAGTACGTTGATCACCCCGCCGTGCGCGAAGACGACGACCGTATCGGCGTGCTCGGCGCTCGCGATGATCTGCTCGATCGCGGTGCGGACCCGCGCGACGAAGGCCGGGCCGTCGATCTGCTCGGGCAGATGTCCCGCCTTGATGCGTCGATAGGCGGCGCGGAACTGCTCGAGCAGCTGCTCCGAGGGCGCGGTGGCGTCGGCGGGCGTCGCACCGCCGGCCCAGCCGCGGGCGGCCTCGATCGGGACGTAGGCCGGTAGATCGCGGTCGTATTCGGCGAGGCCGTCCAGCACGTCGATCGGCAGGCCGAGTTTGTCGGCGGTCGGCGCGGCGGTTTCGCGGGCCCGGCGCTGCGGACTGCTCAGCACGCGGGTGATCCGATGCCTGCCGATCTCGAGTCGGGCCAGGGCGGCGGGCACGCGCGCGGCCTGTTCGACGCCGAGTTCGGTCAGGCCCGGATCGGCGGGACCGGAGGTCGACAGGGCGCCTTCCGGCTGGGCGTGACGCACGAGTACCAACTGCACGCCTCCACTCTGCCGTACCGCCCGAATGTGACCTTGTTCGCACCGGCGATGAATTCACGCCCGTCGCCGCGTCCTAGTTGGTGAGCACGACCAAATTCGGTTGTTCCACCGAATTTTCGGCAGTTAGCGTGCATCGACTCGGGGCGTCCGATCGGCGGAGGTGTGTTGTGGAAGGTAATGATCGAAGTAGATGGGCGGCGCTGTATCTGCTCTGCGGCGGGGCGCTGATGATCGTCCTCGACGCCACCATCGTCAATGTCGCGCTGCCCGCGATCGAGCACGAGCTGAACTTCACTCAGGCCAGTCTGGCGTGGGTGGTCAACGCCTATCTGATCGCCTTCGGCGGACTGCTGCTGCTGGTCGGGCGGCTCGGTGATCTGATCGGACGGCGGCGGATGTTCCTGGCCGGGCTGATCGTGTTCACCGTCGCCTCCGCGCTGTGCGGTATCGCGCAGAGTCAGGCCATGCTGATCGGCGCCCGCTTCCTGCAGGGCGCGGGCGGGGCCATGACCATCGCGGTGGTGCTCGGCATGATCGTGGCCATGTTCCCCGAACCGCGCGAGCAGGCCAAGGCGATCGGCGTCTACGCGTTCGTCGCCTCGGCGGGCGGTGCGGTCGGGCTGCTGGCCGGTGGCGTGCTGACCGAGGTGAACTGGCATCTGATCTTCGCCATCAACATTCCGATCGGCATTGTGATCGGCGTGGCCGCGCTGCGGATGCTGGACAACGATCCGGGGTTGGGTCTGAAGGAGGGCACCGATGTGCTGGGCGCGGTGCTGATCACCGCCGCCCTGATGCTCGGCGTCTACACGATCGTCAAGCCCGCCGCCGAACTCGGCTGGACCGCGAGCCGCACGCTGGTGCTGGGCGCGGTGTCGCTGGGACTGCTGGCCGCCTTCGTCGGCTGGGAGGCGTGGACGAAGCATCCGCTGATGCCGCTGCGAATCTTCCGCTCGCGCAACGTCTCCGGGGCGAATCTGATCCAGGTGCTGGTCGTTGCGGGCATGTTCGGCATGTTCTTCCTGGGCACGCTGTACATGGAGAAGGTGCTGGCCTTCACGCCGATGCGGGTCGGGCTGGCCTTCCTGCCGGTGACCGTGCTGATGGGCACGCTGTCGGTGCGCTACTCCGAGCGGCTGATCATGCGCTTCGGCGCGCGGACCACCCTGGTCCCCGGTCTGTCCCTGATCCTGATCGGCCTGCTGCTGTTCACGCAGGCCCCGGTGAACGGCAACTACTGGCTGCACGTGTTCCCGGTGATGGTCCTGTTCGGAATCGGTGCGGGCCTGGCCTTCCCGGCCCTGATGAACCTGGCGATGTCGGGCGTCTCGTCCGACGACGCGGGTATGGCCTCGGGCCTGGCCAACACCACCATGCAGGTCGGCGGTGCGGTCGGCCTGGCCGTGCTGGCCACCCTGTCGGGCAGCCGCACCAAGGATCAGATCACCGCGGGCGCATCGGAACTCGAGGCCCTGACCAGCGGCTTCCACCTTGCCTTCGCGGTCGGCGCGGGCTCGGTGATCGCGGCGCTGGCCGTCGCGATCCTGGTGCTGCGCTCGCGTTCGAGCGACGATCCGGATGCGGAGCTGGACGGACTGCAGGACGAGATCAAGACCGTGCACGTGTTCTGAGGTATATCGAAAAGGCCCGCTCCCCAAGGGGAGCGGGCCTTTTCACGCCCATTTTCCCGGCGTGCCCTCTTTATTTCCCGGCGTGTTCACGCCCTCTTTATTTCCCGGCGTGCTCACGCCCTCTTTATTTTCCCGGCGTGCTTTTCGCCGGGATCAACGCGGTTTCACCAATGGGAACGGTAGCGTCTCGCGAATACTGCGCCCCGTGATCAGCATGACCACGCGATCCACACCGACGCCCAGCCCGCCCGTCGGAGGCATGGCGAATTCCAGAGCGTGCAGGAAGTCCTCGTCCAGTTCCATCGCCTCCGGATCCCCGCCCGCGGCGAGCAGGGACTGTTCGGTGAGGCGGCGGCGCTGTTCGAGCGGGTTGGTGAGTTCGCTGTAGGCCGTACCCAATTCGACGCCCCAGGCCACCAGGTCCCAGCGTTCCGCGACGCCCGCGATGCTGCGGTGGGCGCGGGTGAGGGGGGAGACCGAGGTGGGGAAGTCGATGTAGAAGGTGGGGGCCTCGGTGGTGGCCTCGACGAGATGTTCGTACATCTCCAGGACGATCTGCCCGGCGTCCCAGCCGGGCTGATGCGGGACGCCCGCCTTGTCGCACAGCACGCGCAGGCGTTCGACATCGGTTTCGGGCGTGACGGTTTCGCCGATGGCCGCCGAGATCGCGCCGTGCACCGTCTTCACCGGCCAGTCGCCGGAGATGTCGACCTCGACGGGGACGCCGTCGGCATCGGGGCGCAGGGCGACGCAGCTGCCGTTGGCGGCGATCGCGGCCGCCTGGATGAGCTGACGGCAGGCGTGCATCATCCGTTCGTAATCGCTGTGCGCCTCATAGGCTTCCAGGATCGTGAACTCGGGATTGTGGCTGTAGTCCACACCCTCGTTGCGGAACACCCGGCCCAGTTCGAAGACCTTCTCCATCCCGCCCACGCACAGCCGCTTCAGATACAGTTCGGGCGCGATGCGCAGATACAGGTCCAGATCGTAGGCGTTGATATGGGTGGTGAACGGTGTGGCGTTCGCGCCACCGTGCACCTGCTGCAGCACCGGGGTCTCTACCTCGAGAAATCCCCAGCCGTTCAAGGTGTCCCGCAGCGAGCGCACCACGGCGCTGCGCTTGGCCAGCACCTCGCGGGTCTCGGCGTTGATCGCCATGTCGAGGTAGCGCTGGCGCACCCGGACCTCCGGATCGGCCAGGCCCCTCCACTTGTCCGGCAGCGGGTGCAGGCATTTGCCGATCATCCGCCAGTCCTGGGCGAGCAGTGACAGCTCGCCGCGGCGGCTGTGCCCGATCCGACCGCTGACCTCGATCAGATCGCCGAGGTCGAAATATTCGTCGAATTCGGCCGCCCGGTCCGCGCCCACGGTGCCGCGGTCGATGACCAACTGGATATCCTCGGACCAGTCGCGCAGTTCCGCGAAGATCACGCCGCCGTAATCGCGAATCCGCAACAGCCGCCCGCACACTCGTACGGTGGTGCCCTTGGGGGAGCGGCGCGCCGCGGCGACGGTATGGGTCGGGGGATACGCGACCGGATAGCCGTCCGCGCCCGAGGATTCGAGGCGGGCCAGTTTGTCCATGCGCACCCGCACCTGTTCGGGGCGGCGCGGCTGGGCCGAATCCAGTTCCTCCGGCGGCGGTTCGGGCGGGCTGCCGTCGGCATGCAGCCCGGACATGGTCGGCGGGACGGCCGAATGGATACCGGTGTGCGCCACGGCATCCGGCTTCTTGCCGATGCGCGGCAGATAGCCCTCGGCCAGCGCGCTGGCGATCGCGACCCGCACCAGTTGGCGGCGGTCCTCGAAGATGAAGAACCGTGGGGCCCAGTGCGGCTGATACTTCACATTCGACCGGTACAGCGCCTCGAGCTGCCACCAGCGCGAGAAGAACATCAGCACGCTGCGCCACAGCCGCAGCACCGGACCCGCGCCGATCCGGCCGCCCTCCTCGAAGACCGAACGGAACACCGCGAAGTTGAGCGAGACCTTGGTGATGCCGAACTGCTCGGAGGTGAGCGCCAGCTGCGAGATCATCAACTCCATGATCCCGTTGGGGCCCTTGGGATCGCGCCGCATGAGATCCAGCGACACACCCGTGCGCCCCCACGGCACCAGCGACAGCATGCCCCAGACCCGCTCACCCTCGATCGCCTCGACCAGCAGGCAGTTACCGTCCAGCGGATCGCCCAGGCGGCCCAGCGCCATCGAGAAACCGCGCTCGGTTTCGGTATCGCGCCACGCGTCCGCGCGTTTGATCGCGGCGGCCATCTCCTCGGGGGACAGTTCGCTGTGGCGGCGGATGCGCACGGTGATGCCCTGTTTGCGCAATCGGTTGGCGGCCTGGCGGACCTGTTTCATCTCCGGACCGGCCAGCGAGAACGCGCGGGTGTCCAGCAGCGCCTCGTCGCCAAGACGCAGCGCCGACAGTCCGGCCCGCCGATAGGCCGTGGCGCCGAGTTCGCTCGCGCCCATCACGGCCGGGGCCCAACCGTATTGGTCGGCCAGGCGCAGCCAGGCGTCGATGGCCTGCGGCCAGGCCTCCTTCAGGCCGATCGGATCGCCGGAGGCCAGGCAGACACCGAGTTCCACGCGATAGGTCACCGCGGCCTTACCGCTGGGGGCGAAGACCGCGGCCTTGTCGCGACGAGTCGCGAAGTAGCCCAGCGAATCCTCGACATCGGAGCGTTCCAGCAGGCCGCGCAGCGCGGATTCGTCCAATCCGGTCAGCGCGTTGGAGGCGCGCTGTGAGCGGAACAGCACGATCGCGGCGATCAGCAGCGCCAGCGCGCCCAGCAGACCGAGCAGCAGATTCACGAAATGCGGTGGATGCCCGTCGAAGTTGTCGTCTCCGAACAGGATCGCCGGGACCACCCGCGCGGCCGCCCACAGCGGCCGCTCCGGACCGCGCGGCAGACTGCCCGGGAACAGTTCGATCAGACCCCAGCCCAGCAGCCAGCCGACCGTCAGACCGCCGACCAGCACGCCCAGCGCCTTCCACAGCGCGCCCCGGCGGACCTGGGTGTAGAACTCCGGCCACGCCGCGATCAGCAGGCCGATCATCGCGACGTGAATCACCAAGGCCACCAGGGCGTTCGGATCGTGTTCGTCGGCGACGTCGAACGCGTTGGCCAGGGTGAACATCGCCAGATACGCGACCAGCAGCCACCAGGCGATGCGCTTGCGGGTGGCGATCGCCCCCGCGAGCAGGCCGACCATGAGCGCGGTCACCAGACTCGTATCGGGCGCGTCGAAGTAGTAGGCGTCGATATAGCGGCGCGGGACGGTCGTGATGTATCGCAGGCCCGGCGAAATGCTCCACAGCGCGCACAGAACCGAGAACACGCCGAGCGTCAGTCCGGCGATATGCGGGACGTCGCCGAGGCGGCCGTGGCCGCGATGCGGGACCTCCGTCGATCGCGTACTGCCCTTCGCGTGCCGGTCGTGCGTGGTTGTCACCCGATCAGTGTGCGGCTCGGCGCTGCCGGAACGCGGTACGCCGCCGGGCGAGTCCGCGTCGGTGGTGCTGGCGGTATTCGGTTGCGGCGCCATCAGGTTCGATCCTTTCGGCGGGCGTCGGCCACACCGGTTCCGGGGGCGGCGTGCGTGCTCGCGACGGCGGAAGTAAAGATGTACCCCATGTCGGATCCAGTCGATGTGCCGATCGATGACGATGTCATTCGACTCGGTCAGTTCCTCAAGCTGGCCAACCTCATCGAGAGCGGTTCGGAGGCCAAGACCGTTATCGCCGCCGGATTGGTGCGTGTCAACGACGAGGTGGAGCTACGGCGCGGACGTCAGTTACACGCCGGTGATGTGGTGGCCCTGGCCGGTCACCGCGCCAGGGTCACCGGGGGTTAGTCATTCGGCCCGGACGACGACGCCGTCGGCGTCGCTGTAGAGCATCTCGCCCGGTACGAACGTGACCCCGCCGAACTCGACGGTCACATCGCGCTCGCCCGATCCGGTCTGGGTGCTCTTGCGCGGATTGGTACCCAGCGCCTTGATGCCGATGTCGAGCGTGCGCAGGATCGCCGAATCGCGAACCGCGCCGTTGACGACGACACCGGCCCAGCCATTGGACACCCCGCGTCCGGCGATGATGTCGCCGACCAGGGCGGTGTGCACGCTGGCGCCGCCGTCGACGACCAGCACCCGGCCCTCACCCGGTTCGCCGAGGGTCTGCTTGACCAGCAGATTGTCCTGGAAGCAGCGGATGGTGACGATCCGGCCGGCGAAGCCCTCGCGGCCGCCGAACTGCGTGAACTGGGTGTCACAGCTGCGAATCTCGGGGCCGATCTCGTCCGCGAGGTCGGCGGTGGCAACTAGCTTTGCTGATTCGGTCACGCCAGTTAGCTTGCCATGCCCCGGATGAGCTTTTCCTGAGACGTTGCTCAGCGTTCCCGGACGAGGTGGAACGCCGCGATCTGCGTGGTCAGGTTGTGTGTCGAATGTTTGACCGCGAGCTTCACGAACGGCTCGATGGTCTTGCCCAGCAGCTTGCCCGCGATCCCGCCGGGCACCCGGTAGTCGACGATCGCGTCGACCGTGCAAGCGTTCTCACCCTTCGCGTGGAAGACGAAGGTGGATTCGATCTCGAAGCCCTTGATGGACTTCACCCCGATCGCGACATCCGGCTCCCACCGCACAACCTGGATGCGCGAACTGAGATGGGCCGGGCCGAGTTTGATATCGCCGTCGAAGGTGGCGCCCACGCCCTCGGTCTGCTCGGTGGTCGGGGTGAACTTGTGAACCTCGGTGATGAACTTCGGCAGATTCCGGTAGTCGTTGACATAGGCGAACGCGGTCTCGGCCGACGCGGCGCACTCCGCCACGATCTTCACTTCGGTCATGGCGGCCAGGGTAATCGGTGCCCGGTGCGCCCGCAGATCACGCCGTGACGGCCAGCGTCGCGGCCAGGCCGAAGACCACGGCCATGGTCACGACCTCGCCGATCGCCCGGCGCAGCGAGGATTGCGCGGACAGGCGATGTTCACTCGCCCGCGGCACCCAGGCGCGCCGCCACCACCAGCCGAGCGCAAGCAGGGCGGCCATGAGGACGGTCTTCGCCAGCAGGACGCGGCCGTAACCGGTGTCGAACAGCGGTGTCAGTGCCTTCATTCGGACCAGGCCGTTGCAGACCCCCGTCGCCGCGACCGTCGCCGCGGCGGGCAGCGCCCACCCCGAATAGCGCGGCAGTACCACCGCCCATTCGCCGCGCGTGCGCAACACCAGGGCCAGGGCCAGCAGCATGCCGAACCAACCCGCCGCGGCCAGCGCGTGCACCGCGCCCAGGACCGAACCCAGCGCCTGCTGGGACATATGCCCGGTGATCGGGCGCAGCACCAGCGCCACCGCGGCGAAGACCAGGACGGGTTCGGCCGCCGCGTGCGCGGGCCGCCGATACGCCAGCGCGCAGTAGCCGGTGACCACCGCGGTACCGACCAGAATCGCGATGCCGATCTGACCGCCGCTGATCCGGGTCAGATAGGTGCCGAAATCCCCGGCCCGCAGTCCGGCTACCCGCACCCCGACCACCTGCGCGGCCTCACAGGCCAGCACCGCGAATTCCAGTGCGGTCCACAGCCCCCCGAACGCGGCCAGCAGCCGCCACGGCGGTGTCAGCCGCTCGTGCAATCGGGGCAGGGCGGCCAGGCCGAGCACGATCGCGCCCGCGCAGTCGGCCAGCGCCCGCACCGGGGCCTCCGATTGCACCGCGTCGGGTGCGGCCAGCGCCCACGCCAGCGCGACGCCGAGCAGTGCGGCCGGGACGACCAGCAGCAGAACCGACCGCAGGGCGGTCGAACTGCCGCCGGTCATCGCCTTGTTCACGACTGCTTGCGACTCTTCTTGCCGCCCAGCAGCGCCACGGCCAGGCCGCCGCCGAACAGTACGACCGCGCCGACGATGAAGACCCACACCGGAACTCCGCCGGAGCCGCCCTCCTCACCGCCCGAACTGCTCGACGCGCCGGCCTTGGGGCCGGGCGTTCCGGTGCCGGGTTTGGTGAGGGTGAAGGTGCGGGTGCCGCTGACCGGATGGCCGTCGGCGGAGGTGACCCGGTAGGCGATCGTGTACTTGCCGGTCGGCCCGAGATCGCCGACCGGCACGCTGACCGTGGGGCCGTCGACGACGGGCTGACCCTTGTCCCAACGGTTTCCGTCCGGTCCGACGACGGTCAGCGACGGGAAGCTGGGCTGGAGATTCTCGTTGAAGGTCACGCTCACCCGCGCGGGGCCCGCATCGATCGAGGCCGCGTCGGCCGGTTCGCTGGCCACCGGGGTGGAATGCGCCGCCGCCGGACCGGCCGTCAGCAGGGCCAGGCCACCGGCCAGCAGCGCGGTGAGCAGTCCCGCGAGTAGTCGGCGCGTCATGACCGTCGGCTCCGGATCAGGCTGCCCAGGCCGAGGGCCGCGCCGAGCGCGCCCAGCGCCAGACCGATGCCGCCGAGCCAGCGCGCGGTGTTGTCGGCGCTGTCGTGCTCGTCGGTGGCCGCGGCGGCGGTGTGCGCGTCGCCGCCCTTGCTCGCCGCGAGAGTCAGTGTGGGCGCGGGATGTTCGGGCTCCTCGCCGCTCGGCGGCGTCGGCTGGTCCCAGGCCACGACCTTGCCGTCGCTGTAGGTCTGGGTGGCGGGCAGGCTGACGGTGCTCTGCTTGGGCAGCGGGCCGACCGACAGCACGAAGCGCTGGAACAGGCCCGGTCCGACACCCGGATTACCGGGATCCGCGGTCCAGGTGACGGCGGTGACCTGGTTCTTGTCGTTCTTGTCGACCTTGGTGCTCCACCCGGCCAGCGGCTCGGGACGGGCGGAGGACACGCCGGGCAGTTGCACGCTGAGCTTTGTGGTGGCGGCGGTCTCGGATTCGGTCGGCACCTTGAAGGTGACGACACCGTAGCCGCCCTGGGTGGCGCCGGGCGCATCGGCGGTCACATGGGCGGCGGCGGTTCCGGTGGCCAGCACGGCCAGTCCGGCGGCTGCGGTCGCGGCCACGAGGGCGCGCGAGATCACGATGGACATAGGGGTTTTCGCCTTCGCTGTCGGGGATGGGTGTGCGGGTGTGATCACACCGGCAGCGGTGGCGCGCGCGGGCCGTGCCTGCCGTCGGGCAGGAGGCGATAGGGGTGGGAGAACGTGATCGGCCGGGGGAGCGCGGCGGCGGGCGCCGCGGGCGCGCCGGGGCGGTCGACGGCCGCGTGACAGACCTGTGCGACAACCGAATACAGCCGTTCGGCGGCGGCGATGAGCAGTGCGCACAGCAGCGCGGCGAGCGCATGGGCCGCGGGCATCACGGGGAACGGGAGCCGGGATGCGAAAGGCAGTGCCGCGCGCGCGGATTCGTGCTGATGCCCGGTCAGTGCGGTGAGCGCCTCATGCCCGACCCATTGCCCGCCGACCAGCGCCGCGACAAGCGCGGCCCGCCGCGCCCGCTCGGTGTGCGCGGGCAGCGTTCCGGCCAGCGCGCCGATTCCGCTCGCGACCGATACCAGCAGGGTCAGCCCGGTCGAACCGGGATGACCGCCGCCGGAGATGCCGTGTGCGGCAATCGCCAAGGCCGCGATCGTCGCGCCGACCAGATATCCGCGCACGACCGTGCGCCCGCGCCGAGGTCTCGGTTCAGCGGTTCGATCGGGGCCGGTGGGCGCGCGCATCAGGTCGCCGCACAGCTCACCGGCCGGTATGGCTTGCCGCGGTGCATATTTCGATTATCGAACACCCAAACGGGCCAGCAGGTCCGCCTCGATGCCGGACAGTTCGGTGGAGATGGAGGCGTGCACCGCGCGGCGACGCGCGGCGGGCATCTGCTCGGCCGTGCGGACCGCGGCATTGAGGCTGTCGAGGCGGTCGCGGGTGGCGGCGATGAACTTCTTGGCGTCCGCGTCGGCGCCCGCGCGATTCTCGAGTTCGGCCAGCGTGGCCTCGACACCCGCGATGCGGGCCTGCAGTCGACCGCCGTGCCCGCTGAAATCGCTCAGCTGCTCGAGGCCGATGCCGAGCCGATGCGCGCGGCGGGTATCGATCTGGCCGCGGATGAAGGTGGCCGCCCGATACGCCAGCGGGGCCAGCACGGGGACCAGCACCCGGGCCACGCCGAGATACTTCTTGACCTGTCCGGCGCTGAGCAGTTCGCGCTCGGCCCGCTCGGCCGCCTTGAGCGCGGCCTTCTCCTCCGCCTTGAGCGTGGCCACCTGCTGCTTGGCCACCTCACGCTGGTTGCGCGCGTGCGCGCGGTCGCGCTTGCGTTGGTTGCGCGCGCCGAGTTTGGCCTCCAGCTTCGCCTTGTGCTTGAGGGCTTTCGCCTCGGCTTTGCGGTCCGGGCGCCGCTTGCGCTTGGTGAACAACCCCATCGAAAAGGCCTCCGTCATCGAGCCACACGGTTTGCGCCAACCATATCGGTTCGGCCCGAGCCGTTGCGAGGGCACGCTCGATCCGCAACCGCTCTGTGCAGTGTGGTTCACGGTCTTGTCGGGGGTGGGGGCCATACTGCATTACGTGTATTCGGGCAGTGGCGACCGGGAAGGTCGCGAGCGGGACGGTGGCGAGGACGTGCGGCGGGCGGCCGTGGTCTCCACCGCGCCCGCGCCCGCGGCCCCTACGCCCGGGCGCGTCGCGGGCTCGGTGAACGGCGCCGAGAAGGCCGCCGCCGCAGGCGAAGTCGAGCGGGTGGCGTATGTGGACGCGCGATCGCTGATCGGCTGCCGACATCGGCTGCATCTCGAGGCCACCCATCCCGAGGTGCTGTCCGGCGTGACCGAGGACGCGGGGGTCAAACAGCGGCGCGAGGCGGCCGCGGCGCATCGGGAGCGGGTGCGCGACACCCTCGTCGCGGCGGCCCCGCAGCAGTGGGTGATCATCGACCCCACCCGATCGGCCGCCGAGCGGGCCGAGGCGACCATGCGCGCCTGCGCCGAGGGCGTCGCGCGCATCTGGGGCGCGCTGCTGCCGCAGGAGCCCGATACCGGCCGCCGCGGCGGCGCGGAGATTCTGCTGCGCGACGACGATCGGGGCGGCTACATCCCGGTCATCGTGGTCAATCACAAGGTCACCGATCCGCGCCAGCCCGATCCGGCCGATTTCCATCCGCTCACCTCGGACCTGTACCGCTGGCGGCCCCGATCCGACCGACATGTCCGCATCCGCACCCAGCCGCGCGATCAGCAGCGCCTGGCGCATCTGTACCGCATGCTGCAGCGGCACGGGATGGCCAGTCCGGCGCTGGTCGGCGGCGCGATCGGCTACCACTTCGATCGCATCCTGGTACACGATCTGGGCCCGCTGCTCGACGATTACGACCGCCGCTACGCCGATCGGATCGCGGTGGTGCGCGGCGAACTGCCGACCGTGCCGTCCAAGGTTCCCGAATGCAGGCAGTGCCCGTGGTGGTCGCGTTCGGCCACGCCGGAGGCGCCCAGCTGTGAGCGCTGGCTGGTCGAACATCGCGATATCAGCCTGGTCGCCCCGGGTTCGCGCGCGGAACTGCTGCGTCGCCACGGCGTGGAGACCGTGGAGGATCTGGCCGGTTGGACCGGCGACGATCCGGACGACTGGCAGTACGAGCCGTTCGCCGAGACCGTGGTCACCGCCCGCGCCTGGATCTCCGGAGCGCCGCTGGTGCGCCGCGTCGAGCGGGTCCGGGTGCAGCGGGCGGATGTCGAGGTGGACGTCGATCTGGAGAGTTTCCAGGAATTCGGCGCGTATCTGTGGGGCACACTGCTGGACGGGGTGTACCGCCCGTTCGTCTCCTGGGATCCGCTGCCCACCACCGATGAGGCCCGCTCGTTCGCCGAATTCTGGACCTGGCTGATGAATGTGCGCGCCGAGGCGGCCGCGGCGGGGAAAACCTTTGCGGCGTACTGCTATTCGCGCACCGCCGAGGACAAGTGGCTCTACGAGTCGGCCCGCCGGTTCGCCGGGATGCCGGGCATACCGACCGAATCCGAGATCCGCGATTTCGTCGACGGCCCGCAGTGGGTCGACATGTTCCAGGCCGTCTCGGAACAGTTCATCTGCCCCGGCGGTAAGGGCCTGAAGAAGATCGCGCCGGTGGCGGGTTTCTCCTGGCGCGATCCCGAGGCCGGCGGCGAGGCGTCGATGAGCTGGTATCGGGAGGCGGTCGGCTACGACGGCGAGATCGACCTCACCCAGCGCACCCGGCTGCTCGAGTACAACGAGGACGACGTCCGCGCGACCAAGGTGCTGCGCGACTGGATGGATCCCAAAACCCCCGGTACGCCCAGCGCCGATACCGAGGTCCCGGGTATGGGAGACTTCCGCGGTCCGGGTTTCGTAATATCTGGACGTGACTGAGCACGTCGAACAACTCGAGTTTCAGGCCGAGACCCATCAGCTCCTGGAATTGATGATCCACTCGGTCTATTCGAACAAGGACATCTTCCTGCGCGAGCTGATCTCGAACGCCTCCGACGCACTGGACAAACTGCGGCTGGAATCGTTCCGGGACAAGGACCTCGAGGTCGACACCTCCGATCTGCACATCGAGTTGGAGGTCGACCGCGACAACCGGATCGTGACCGTCCGCGACAACGGCATCGGCATGGCCCGAGCCGAGGTCGTGGATCTCATCGGCACGCTGGCGAAATCCGGTACGGCCCAGCTGCGCCGGCAGTTGAACGAGGCCAAATCCGAGGCGGCCGCCGAGGAGCTGATCGGTCAGTTCGGCATCGGCTTCTATTCGACCTTCATGGTGGGTGACAAGGTCACGTTGACCACCCGCAAGGCGGGTGAGGCCACCGGCACCCGCTGGGAATCCACCGCGGGCAGCCCGACCTACACCATCGAGACCGTCGAGGACGCCCCGCAGGGCACCTCGGTCGCGGTCCAGCTGAAGCCCGCCGACGAGGAGGATCACCTCTTCGACTACACCCAGGAGTGGAAGCTCCGCGAAATCGTCAAGAAGTACTCCGATTTCATCGCCTGGCCCATTCGTATGCCGGTGGAGCGCACCGTCACCGAGGGTGAGGGCGAGGACAAGCAGGAGAAGACGATCCTCGAGGAGCAGACCCTCAACTCGCAGAAGGCGCTGTGGACGCGGCCGCGCGGTGAGGTCTCCGAGGAGGAGTACAAGGAGTTCTACAAGCACATCGGCCACGCCTGGGACGATCCGCTCGAGATCATTCCGCTCAAGGCCGAGGGCACCTTCGAATATCAGGCGCTGCTGTTCATTCCGACGAACGCGCCCTTCGATCTGTTCATGCGCGAGGCCAAGCGCGGCGTGCAGCTGTACGTGCGGCGGGTGTTCATCATGGACAACTGCGAGGAGCTGATGCCGGAGTATCTGCGCTTCGTCAAGGGTGTGGTGGACGCGCAGGACCTGTCGCTCAACGTCTCTCGCGAGATCCTGCAGCAGGACCGGCAGATCCAGATGATCCGCAAGCGGCTGGTGCGCAAGGTGCTCTCGACGGTCAAGGATCTGCAGAACGCCGAGGACAAGACCAAGTACCAGACCTTCTGGAAGGAGTTCGGCCGAGTCCTCAAGGAGGGTCTGCTGTCGGATTTCGACAATCGCGAGACCATCCTGCAGGTGTCGTCGTTCGCGTCGACCCATTCGACCGACGAGCCGACCACCCTCGCCGAGTACATCGCGCGGATGCCCGAGGGTCAGGACCAGATCTACTACATGACCGGCGAATCCCGGCAGCAGATCGAGAACTCCCCGCACCTCGAGGCATTCCTGGCCAAGGAGCGCGAGGTGCTGATCCTCACCGATCCGGTCGACGAGATGTGGGTCGGTTCGGTGCCGGAGTTCGACGGCAAGCAGTTCCAGTCCATTGCCAAGGGCGAGGTGGATCTGGAGTCCGAGGAGGAGAAGAAAGCCTCGGAGCAGCTGCGCGAACAGCAGAGCAAGGATTTCGGCGAGATGCTGACCTGGTTGCAGCAGACGCTGGCCGACAGCGTCAAGGAGGTGCGGTTGTCCGCCCGCCTGACCACCTCCCCGGCCTGCATCGTCGGCGACGCGTTCGATTTCACCCCGCAGCTCGAGCGAATGTACCGGGCCTCGGGTCAGGCGCTGCCGGAGACCAAGCGCATCCTGGAGCTCAATCCGGATCACGCCCTGGTGACGGGTCTGCGCGACGCGTACGCCGGGCGCAAGGCCGACGCCGATGCCGGTAAGGCCGAGGATCTGCGGGCCACGGCCGAATTGCTGTACGGCACAGCGGTTCTCGCCGAGGGTGGGGAATTGAAGGACCCGGCGCACTTCGCCAAGGTGCTCACCGATCGGCTGACCGCTACGCTGTGACCCAGGTCATAACGGAACACCCCTGCGGGAACTTCCCGCAGGGGCATACGTTAGACATGAGGGTCGCAGTTTTCAGCATGTTCGTGTTACCACTCGGGCTCGCGCGGAACATTGTGCGGGCGTCGGTTTTCTCCTTGCGAGGCAAGTTGCAAGTCGCCGTCTGATGCGACCCGGTCCCACGACCGTGGGGTCGACATAACAACTCGTCAGGAGACGACAGATGGTTCAGGGAACCGTGAAGTGGTTCAACTCGGAAAAGGGCTACGGCTTCATCGCCCATGAGGGCGGCCCCGACGTTTTCGTACACTACTCGGAGATCGACGGCTCCGGCTACCGGGGTCTGGAAGAGGGCCAGCAGGTCACCTTCGAGATCACCCAGGGCAAGAAGGGCCCGCAGGCTTCGGGCGTTCGCGCGGTCTGATACGCCGCCGAGCTTCGAATACCAAGACCCGCACCGGATTTCGGTGCGGGTCTTCGCTGTTCGCGGGTTCGGTGCGCGGCTCTCGGCATCATGGATTCATGGATGTGGTCGATGCCGTGACGCCCAGCCTGCTGGGTCTGCTACAGCGGAACTTCTTCTGGATGTCCTGGAACACGCTGCTGGCGTGGATTCCGGTGGGCTTGGCGCTGCTGCTGTTCCGGGCCGGGCGGGTGCCGTGGTCGCCGCTGTGGTGGGGCGGGCTCGTACTGTTCGTGCTGTTCCTGCCGAACGCGCCCTATGTGGTGACCGATCTCGTGCACCTGCGCTACGACGTGCGCTTCGTGGCGGACGGGCCGGTGGTCACCACCGTGCTGCCGCTGTACGCCGGGCTGATCGGATCCGGCTTCCTGGCCTATTATCTGGCGCTTGCCGAGCTCGGGGGATTCCTGGACCGGATCGGCCGCGCGCACTGGCGCGCCCCGATCACGCTCACGCTGCATCTGCTGTGCGCGGTCGGCATCTTCCTGGGCCGCTTCGTGCGGCTCAACAGCTGGGAGCCGGTGGTGCAGCCGCGCGGTGCGTTCGATCGGATCATGTTGTCGCTCACCTGGTCCTGGGCGCCCGCGGCGATCGTGGTGCTGTTCGTGGTGACGGCCGTCGGCCATTTCGTCACCAAGGCCGTGGCCGAGGCCACGGTCGCCAGCCTGCGCCGGGCGATCCTGTGGATTCGCCCGGCGCCGACCGGATCGGTGTGATTACCGCGGGGCCATGCGCAGCGCGCCGTCCATGCGGATGGTCTCGCCGTTGAGGTAGTCGTGCTCGACGATGTACTGCGACAGCTGCGCGTACTCGTCCGGGCGGCCCAGGCGCGAGGGGAACGGCACGCCCGCCTCGAGGCCCTTGCGGTACTCCTCGGTGACGCCGGCCAGCATCGGGGTGTCGATGATGCCGGGGGCGATGGTGTTGACCCGAATGCCGAACTGGGCCAGGTCGCGCGCGGCCGGAATGGTCATACCGGCGACGCCGCCCTTGGAGGCCGAGTAGGCGATCTGGCCGATCTGGCCCTCGAAGGCCGCCACCGACGCGGTGTTGATGACCACGCCGCGCTGGCCGTATTCGTCGACCGGCTCGGTCTTGGCGATGGCGTCGGCGGCCAGGCGCATGACATTGAAGGTGCCCAGCAGGTTCACGGTGATGACCGTGCGGAACAGCTCCAGATCGTGCGGGCCGTTCTTGGACAGGATGCGACCCGCCCAGCCGACACCGGCGCAGTTGACCACGATGCGCGGCGGCACACCGGATTCGACGACCTTGGCGACCGCGGCGGCCACCTCGTCGTTGCTGGTCACGTCGGTCGGAATCAGGGTGACACCCGCGGGGACGCTGTCGCCCGCGCGCTCGATCGACTGCTGCAGATCCAGGCCGAACACGGTCGCGCCCAGATCGGCGAAGCGCTTGGCGGTCGCGGCGCCCAGACCGGACGCAGCGCCGGTGATGATTGCGGCGGAGCCGGAAATCTCCACGGTGTTATGGTCCTCTCGTTCGTGACGGCCCTTCGCTGGCCCTCCGTCGTTACGCACCCTAACCGGCGTTCCGGGCAGATCGGTCGGGGGATGGTCGGTTCGGCGCAGAATGGAGCGGCCAGCGAATCGTCGATCGCACAACAACGGAGTTGCCGCATGCCGGAGCCGGGCCTCACCGTCCGCCAACTGCCCCGTGGCCGCCACGGTCTGCCCCGCGAGACCGTGGTGCAGTCCCAGCGCGAACGCATTCTGAGCGCCATGGCCGAGGTGATGGCCGAGAACGGTTATGTGAAGACCTCGGTCGCGATGATCATCAAGCGCGCCCGGGTGTCGCGGGAGACCTTCTACGAGCAATTCCGCTCCAAGGAGGACTGTTTCGAGGCCGCCTACGAGCGCGCGGTGGAACTGCTGCTCGCGCGGATCGACGCAACCGTAGGGGCGCAATCGAATTCGGAGCCGGGGCGGCTGGACCGCATCCTGGACGCTTATCTGGAGGGCCTGGTCGCCGAACCGGCCTACGCGCGGCTGTATCTGGTCGAGGTCTACGCCGCGGGGCCGACGGCGATCACTCGCCGCATGACGCTGCAGGAGACGTTCACGGCCCTGCTCGGCCAGGCACTCGGCGCGAGTACCGAGGAGCAGCGCTTCGCCTGCCAGACCCTGGTCGCCGCGATCGGCGCGCTGGTGACCGCCCGCGTCGCCGCCGAGGATCTGGACGGTCTGCGCGCGTTGCGTGAACCGCTGGTGGATATGGTCCGCCGCGGCGGGCAGCTGTACGGATCGGCGAACGTCTAACGCGCGTCGCCGATTTCGGCGCGTTCGCGATCGGCGGCCGCGGTCGGCGCGCCCGCCCGGCGACCGCGTACCCACAGCGCCAGACCCGCGGCGATCGGCGCGAGGGCCGCCAGGCCCATCTCCGCGACCCGGCCCAGTTCCAGCGTCGACAGCAGTGTGGCCGCGCCGATGTAGAGGAACAGCAGGCCCGAGCCGAGGGCGATGGCGCGCTCGGGAATGTGCTTGCCGACCGTGATGCCCACCGCGATCGCCAGACCGCCCGCGGCGACCATGCCCGCGACCGAGCCGAGCCAGACGCCGAGCCAGCCGTGCTGGGAGGCCAGGGCGATGGTGGCGAACATGGTCCGGTCGCCGAGTTCGGCGAGCAGGAAGGCCGAGACCACCACGAACAGCGCGCGGCCGGACTTCGGCGCGGCCGGTTCCTCATCGGCTTCGGCCGCGGGCTCGCGCACCTCGCGCAATGTCCAGAGACCGACGCCGAGCAGGATTACGGCGGTGATGACGGCGATGAGATCGGTGGGCAGCGCCGCGCCCAGGAAGTGGCCGACGGCCACGGCGATCAGATTCACCGCGACGCTCGCGGCCGCGATGCCGGACAGGACGACCCACCAGCGATAGCGCAGCGCGAAGGTCAATGCCATCAGCTGCGATTTGTCACCGAGTTCGGCGACGAACAGCACGCCGAAGCTCAGCAATATCGTGGCGATCATGAAAACGGCTCCCAGGTCTTCGGCCTGCCGGCCGAAGACGGGTTGCCTTCAGCCGACAACGCATCCGAATAATCGGTTGGTCTTGTCATCGGCCGAAGGTCTCGCCCACCGGATGGGACCGGTTCGCCTGGCCGGATCCGGGTCTCGGATCAGTATGTCGACCACACGATTGCGGGCTACTCCCCTTCGCTGTCGCCCACCCTACCCGCGGCGTGCGCTGTACGCAAAGTGGCTATCCGCGAAATAGCAATGCGCGCAATAAGTTTGGGATACCACCCATGAAGTTTCGGTAACCCTCGAGAACCCGGCAGGCGGCCCGTCACGCGGCGAGCAGCATGGCCAGAACCGCGGTGTCGGGATCGCTGCTCGGATCCACGCCGACCCGGCTGACCATCGAGGTGACCGTCCCGTCCGACTCCGCCTCGACCCACGCCGCGCGGTGTTCCAGACCCAGATGCGGTACGCCCGGCAGCAGTACGCAGCCCGAGGCCGCACCTACGCACTCGGGCAGCGAGGGCCGGGTCTCCGAGGGCGGATGCAACATCATCAGCGCCGGCGGCACATGGGCGGCAAACCGGCCCGGCGACAGCGCCTCCTCGCCGAGCACCGGCCCCTCGGCCAGGACCAGCCCGACCGTGCCCGGGGCCGGATCATCGGGCAGTTCCTCGCGCGCGCCGAAGACGGTCGTGGTGGTGAGCAGTCCGGGCAGGCTGGCCACCCGCACGGCCAGGGCCAGCAACTGGGCCCACTCCTTGGTGGTGTCCGGCCAGCGACCGGAGATGACGAATCCCCGCAGTGAACCGCGTGAGTGGAACGGCGTGACGCCGACATGATCGTTGCTGCGCATCAGATGCCTCCCGCGAGCCCGTCCGGTGCCCTGTGAGTACCCGAGAATGACGCAAACAATGTCTGGCACACAAGTACCAGAGAGTGCCAACCCGCAGGTAACAGCGCGGAAACATGAAACGGGCCCGCGAACCACGAGGGTTCGCGGGCCCGTTACGGGTCGGCTCTTATCCGAAGACCAGGCCCTTGCCCTGCGAGACGGCGCGGGCGAAGCGGTCCTGCACGTCGGCCCAGTTGACGACGTTCCAGAACGCCTTGACGTAGTCCGCCTTGACGTTCTTGTACTGCAGGTAGAAGGCGTGCTCCCACATGTCGACCTGCAGCAGCGGGATGATGCCCAGCGGCACGTTGGCCTGCTGGTCGTACAGCTGGAACGTGAGCAGCTTCTGGCCCAGGGTGTCGTAACCCAGCACGGCCCAGCCCGAACCCTGCAGGCCGTTGGCGGCCGCGGTGAACTGCCCGCGGAACTTGTCGAACGAACCGAACTGGTCGTCGATCGCGGCGGCCAGCTCGCCGGTGGGCTTGTCGCCGCCGTTGGGCGACAGGTTCTTCCACCAGATGGAGTGGTTCACATGCCCACCGAGGTGGAAGGCCAGGTTCTTCTCGTGCAGGAAGATCGCGCCGTGATCACCGGACTCGCGCGCGGCCTCCAGCTTCTCGAGCGCCGTGTTGGCACCGGCGACGTAGGCCGCGTGGTGCTTGGAGTGGTGCAGCTCGTTGATCTGCCCGGAGATGTGCGGCTCCAGGGCGCCGTAGTCGTAATCCAGATCTGGCAGCGTGTACTCAGCCACGATGTCCCTTCCTCATGATGTCGGGCCGTGTGCGCACGGACTTGTCGTGCGCACCCAACCATCATTCGTACACCCGCTCGATTGCAACCGGGTTCGATCCCCCCGGATTCCAATACCCCGCGAGTTTCCCTGAACGTAAACCCCAAACGGGCCGGAGCTGGCCGCGCGTAGCATCGATGGCATGTCGTGGCTCGACGAGTTGGCCGGGCGGCTGCGGCTTCCGCCGCCGGTCATGGTGACGCCCGAGCAGGCTCTGCCCGGGCGGGCGGAGCCGGTTTCGGCGCCGAAGATCCACTATGTGAACGGCCATCCGCTCGGCCCGCCGTTCCCCGACGGCATGCGGCTCGCGGTGGTCGCGATGGGCTGCTTCTGGGGTGCGGAGAAGGGCTTCTGGGAGCTCGACGGTGTCTATACGACCGCGGTCGGATACATGGGCGGATTCACCCCGCATCCGACCTACGAGGAGGTATGTTCCGGCCGGACCGGACATGCCGAGGCCGTGCTGGTGGTGTTCGATCCCGAGGTGCTCGACTATCGCGGCGTGCTCGAGCACTTCTGGGAGGATCACGACCCGACGCAGGGTATGCGCCAGGGCAACGACCGTGGCACGCAGTATCGTTCGGCGATCTTCGCCCTCGACGAGCATCAGTTGGAGATCGCGCGCGAGACCGCGGCGGCCTATCAGCAGCGCCTGACCGCGGCCGGATTCGGTGAGATCACCACCGAGATCCACCCGGTCCCGACTCCGGTCGTCCCCTATCCGAAATCGGTACCGCCCGGATTCTTCTACGCCGAGGGGTACCACCAGCAGTACCTGGCAAAGAATCCGGGCGGCTACTGTCCCGTGCACGCCACGGGCGTCAGCTGTACCGCGCCGACCGCCTGATCTCCTACATCGGCGGGGCGACGTCGGGCAGCATCGTGCGCGGATCGCAGTGGTCGTGCGCCTCCCACCAGCGTTGACCGCCCGCGATGAAATCGGCGGGCGCGATGGGTCGCCCGGCGGCGGTTTCGATTTCGATGTTCTCGAACCAGACCCGCACGTCGAGTTCGCGCGGATCGACGCCCTCCTGCTGGGAGAACTCCAGGACGTGGGCGGCCGGACGGTCGCTGACCACGGTGTCGAAGCTGAGCAGCTCCCGCCACAGCGACCAGCTGCTGTCGTCGACGTCGATGAATTCCCAGCCGTGCAGCGCGCCGCCGCCGAAGCTTGCGATGGCCTCGCCGAGGCCGTCGAGGGCGAGCGGGAAGACCTTGGGCTCGATATCGTCCCAGTTCTGTACGCGCAGCGAGGCGGCGACCCGGCTGACCCCGGTCAGCGTGAGCCACACCCGGCTGTCCTGGGGCGGCTCACCCTCCGTGGGCAGGGTCAGCACCTCCAGTTCAAGGCGAATTCTGGCGGCCGCGGGATCGGCGGTCACCGCGAGGCATGTGGCCTCGGCCAATGCTGTGTTCAGACCTGTCGTATCCAATTTGTCGACTAACCCCCTGCTCGCGTCCATGGCACCCAGGCTACCGATACTGCCTGCAAGACCCCGAGATTTCGATTTCTCGGCAAGGTTTGTCGTTTTTTTCGCGCGCGATGGGAACCGAACCCGCCGGCGTGCCGTCCAACTGGTTGTAGGGGGTCGGTGGGCGGACGGTCGCTCCGGGATGAGGAGGGGAGTCCCGGATCGATCGCCCGCTTCGCGTCGGAATGTTCCGAGATTTCACATACGACCGATTGGTCTGCACTGCCCGACCTGTGGATCAGGTTGTGGATTATGTGGATAACTGGGCTGGGCATATGCACAGGTTGGGGCTGCGGCAGGCGCGCGTCTAGTAGATCGGGGTCAAAACAGACCGCAGGTTGGTCGGGGAACTCCGCGCCCGTCCCGCGCCCGTGGCAGGATCGAAACCGTGACGAGCCCCGAAATTCCGTCGGTGCCGGTGGACGCCGTGCCTGCCGAATTCGATACCGCGGCGGGCCGCGAGTCGAGTGCCGCCCCGGCCCTGCTGCTGGATGTCCGCGAGGACGACGAGTGGCAGCTCGGACACGCCCCGGGCGCCGTGCATATTCCGATGACCGATGTGCCCGCCCGCATCGATGAGCTGGACTACGACCGCGAGATCTACGTGATCTGTCGGCAGGGCGGCCGGTCGATGCAGGTCGTGCAGTATCTGACCCATGTCGGTTTCGATGCTTTCAACGTCGTGGGTGGCATGGTGGCGTGGCAGAAGTCCGGGCGGCCGCTGACCGCCGAGGGCGATCACGAGGCCAAGATCTACTGATGGAAGCGGAGGTTCGGCGGTGAGCACGGTCGTACAGCCCTGCGCCCGATGCGGCGCCCGCTGGGCGGTGCGGGGCAACCCGATGCACTGGTGCCCCCGCTGCCGCGGCGTTCTGCTCTCCCCGGCCTCGGTCGACGCGCCGCCCGAGCGGCGCAACTATCGCTGGGTCGCGCGACCGCCCGGCCGCCGCCCCCGCGACGGCCGCGCCGCGCGTCCCGCCACCCTGCGCGATCCGAATACCCCGCGCTACACCGAGATTCCGCGCTGGGGTCTGCGCGACGCCCCGCCGCAATCCGCGCCCGGCCCGCGTGACCGGCTGGCCGGACTCACCGATCGCGCCGCCGGGCTGCTGATGACCACTGCCGCGTTCTTCGCGGTGGCCGCGCTGGCCGAGGCGGGTCGCTATCTCGTCCTGCTGCGCAATCGGACTCGGCTGATCCATCCCGCCCTGCTGTTCCTCTCCGACGCTTCGGTCGTGCTGACGTCGGTGCTGGCCGGGGCCTTCGCCTTGCTGAGCGCGATCGCCGCGGCGGGCTGGCTGGTCGGGGCCCGCCGCGCGGCCTACGCCCGGACGGGGCGGCAGGATCCGCGCTCGCCGCGAATGCTGCTGTGCGGCTGCCTGATTCCCGTCGTCAATCTGCTTTGGCCGGGGGTGTTCCTGACCGAATTGGCCGCGCGCGCCGGCGATCCCCGGATACTGCGCGCCGTGCGGATCTGGTGGGGCGCCTGGCTGCTCAACGGCGTGCTGGTGGTCGCCGCGCTGTGTTGGCGGTTCACCCGCACGCTGCAGGCGCAGGCCGACGGTGTGATGTTCACCCTCTACACCGATCTGGTCGCCGCGGCCGTCGCCGTGCTGTCGCTGTGGGTGGTCAGGCTGTGCGAGGGCCGTGACCTGCGCGGTCGCGTGCGGATGCCGAAGCGGTGGCTCGCGGCCACGGGTCCGGTCGAACCGGTGATCGAGCCGGTGCGTCCGGTGACCGAGTCTGCCGACCGCGCATCCGAATCCGTCGTCGGGAAAGATGTCGGAACGGATGCGGCGCCCGCGCCGGGGTCCGAGCAGGAGGAGGTCATGGCGAAGTGAGCCGGGGTAGTCGCGCGCCGTTCGTGGTCGCGCACCGAGGCGCGTCCGGAACGCGCCCGGAACACACACTGGCCGCCTACGAGTTGGCGTTGCAGGAGGGCGCCGACGGCGTCGAATGCGATGTGCGCCTGACCCGCGACGGCCATCTGGTGTGTGTGCACGACCGCACGGTCGACCGGACCTCGTCGGGGACCGGACTGGTCAGCGAGATGTCCCTGGACGAATTGCGGCAGTTGGACTTCGGCGTCGAGGGCGCGCCCGCCGCGGTGCTGACGCTGAGCGAATTGATCACGCTGGTCCTGGATTGGCGCAGCCGCCCGACCAAACTGTTCATCGAGACCAAACATCCGGTGCGCTACGGCGCGCTGGTGGAGGCCAAGGTGCTGGCGGAACTGCAGCGCTTCGGCATCGCGACCCCGGCCTCGGCCGATCATTCGCGCGCCGTGGTGATGTCGTTCGCCGCGACCGCGGTCTGGCGCATTCGGCGCGCGGCCCCCCTGCTGCCGACCGTGCTGCTCGGCGAATCCTCGCGCTACCTCGGCGGCAGCGCCGCCACCACCGTGGGCGCGACGGCCGTCGGCCCCTCGGTGAAAACCCTGCGCGACCACCCGGATCTGGTCGACAAGGCGGCCGCCGCCGGCCGGGCCACCTACTGCTGGACCGTGGACGATCCCGAGGATGTGCAGCTGTGCGCCGATCTCGGCGTCAGCTGGATCGCCACCAACCACCCCGGGCGCACCAAGGCGGTTCTCTCGAGCGTCTGAATCACCTTGTCGCGCCCCTGCGTCCGTTGCCGCCGGTGACGCTGTAGGTTCTGCTTTCGTGGGTAAAAGTAAGCGCAACAGTCCCAAGCCCGACAGCAATCGGGCCCAGCGCCTCGCCGAGCGCCGCGCTGCGCAGCAAGAGGCGGCCGCTGCCGTCACGCGCCCGTTCGCCGGGCTGGCCGCCGAATGCGATCTGGTCGCGCTACGGGAGTTCGTGCCGTCCGCGACCGCGACGCTGAAGCTGGCCTCCGGTGTGGCCGCCGAGCGACCGGTCACCCTCGCCACCGTGCTGCCCGGGGCCGTGGCCGCGCTGGTGCGGGCGGGTGACGAGCCGACCGGATTCGTCGCCGCGCAGACGCAGTTCCAGTCCGCGAATCCGGGTGCCGATCTGGCGGCGGCCATTCTGTGGACGCAGGCCGCGACGCCGGGTGAATCGCTGTCTGCCGCAGCCGAATTCGAGGGCGCCACCCCGGCCCTGACCGAGGTCATCGATCCGGGCGCGGGCCTGGATCTGACCGTGCACCAGAACTTCAACTGGTGGGTGCCCGAGGGTGTGCAGCCCGATCCGCAGGTGGCCGCGACCATCGAGCAGGCCAATCAGGCGATCATGCCCTCGGATCGGCTCGAGCTGGGCGGCGATTCGATCGGCGCCGCGTGGTGGGTCGATGCCGGGGAGAAGGCGCATCTGCGCTGGGTCCGTCCCGAGGACGAGGACGCGCTCATGCTCGCGCTGGCCCGCGTGCACGCGGCCGGTGGTCTGCAGCTGGGCGAGGGTTCGCGCTATGCCGGATCGTTCCGCACCCACGGATTGCTGGTCCCGGTTTTCGATCTCGATCGCGAGCGGCATGCCAGTGAATGGGTCGCGCCCGCAAAGGAGTTCGGTGCGCGCCTGGCGCAGGCCCTGGCCTCCGACGCCCCGCTGACCTCCGATGAGCGGCGTTCGCGCGACGGCCTGCGGTCGCGTCAGGTCACCCTGCGTTAGCCGATCGAATTTCTTCGAGAAATTTCTGAAAAATTCAAGTTCCACAGTGTGGGTGAGTTGGGTTACTCCATACCGATCCGATCCGTCGGACGGCGGAATTAAAAGAGGGAACCAATTCGCTCAGCCCCGGTAAGTGAACGCGAAAAGCTCGGCTCCGAGGCCCCCGGAGCCGAGCTCGCGTGCCGAACTTCGATTCAGATGGAGCCGCCGGCCGCCGAGGGCGCGCCCGAGGTATCGCTGGGGCTGCTCATCTCGCGGGAGACGAAATTCTCCAGGTCGAACATGTTGGAACCGGCGCGGTCGGCGACGGTCAGCAGCGTGTTCATCCGCGCGACCTCCTCGACCTGCTCCTTGAGGAACCACTGCATGAACTGCTCGCCGAGGTAGTCGCCCTCCTCGCGGGCGGTGCTGGCCAGCTGGACGATCTGGTCGGTGACCGTCTTCTCCTGCTGCAGCGCCAGCGCGATCGGCTCGCGGGCGTTCTCGAATTTCGACTTCGCGCCGTCGATGCCCGCGACCTCGACCTGGATATCCCGGTCGAGGAAGTACTGCACGATCATCATCGCGTGATTGCGTTCCTCGACCGCCTGCTTGTAGAAATGCTTGGCCAGCACCGGCAGATCGGCATTGTCGAACCACACTGCGATCGCGATGTACTGGTGTTCGGCATTGAATTCATGCCGGATCTGATCGTGAAGCAGGGAGTGGAACTTGCTGCGAGGGGATTCGGGGTGGCTGGACATGCGCACGAGATTAGCCGCGAAAATTACGGCTGTCATCCAAGTGCACCCTTATCGAGGCAATACTAACTAAGGCAATACTTGCCTTATTTAATTCGCGCTGCCCCCGCAATTCTAGGCGCTGAAGTATCCGCTCGCGGCGTCGCGCGCAGTTCCCGGGCGACGAACTGCTCGACATCGAAAAGATTTCCGTCGGCGCGTTCGCACACCGCGAGCAGGGTTTTCATCCGGGCCACCTCGGTGACCTGATCCTCGAGGAACCACTGGGTGAACTGTTCGCCCAGGTAGTCGTCGAATTCGCGGGCGGCGCCGGTGAGCGCGGTGATCTGCGCGGTCAGCTGTTCCTCGCGGCGCAGCAGGAATTCGAGTGCGGCCCGCGGCGATTCGAAGGTCGAGACGATCTCGTCCAGGCCGCCGACGCGCACCTCGAGATCGCGATCGAGCAGATACTGCACCATGCGCAGCGCGTGGGCGCGTTTGTCGTCGGCGCCGTCGTAGGCCACCTGCGCCAATCTCGGCAGCCGTAATGCGTCGAAATACACCGCGCCCGCCAGATACTGCTGGGCGGCGGTGAACTCGTGCCGGATCTGATCTCGGAGCAGTTCACTGAAGGGCCGATCGGACATGACTCCGACGTTACCTGGTGAGCAGATCCTCCGGGATCGGTTGGTCCGAGGCCAGGGCCTCGAAGAACCGGCTCGCCTTGGCCTTGTCCCACAGCAGCACGTTGCCGCTGCTGGAGACGTCGTCGAATCCGCCGATCGGCACGGTCGTGGCGACCGTATCGCTGTGCAGCGCCCAGCCGAGGCTCGCGAGATCCCAGATGTGGTCGCCCTTGTCGACCTGCAGCGAATCGACCAGGCCGGTGGCCAGCGGCCACGCGCGGAACGGATTGGCCAGGGTGCCCGCACTGCCGGCCTTCTTCAGCAGCGCCGACAGGAACAGCCGCTGATTGTTCATCCGGTCCAGATCCGCGCGCGGCGTGGCGCGGGTACGCACGAAGCCGAGCGCCTGCGCGCCGGTCAGATGCTGACATCCGGCGGGCAGGTTGATGCCGGCCAGCGGATCGTCGATCGGATCCGGCAGGCACATATCGATTCCGCCCAGGGCGTCGACCATGCCCGCGAAGCCGCCGAAGCCGATCTTGGCGAAGTGATCGATATGCAGTCCGGTCGCGGTTTCGACGGTCTGCACCAGCAGTTTCGGGCCGCCGGCGGAGAAGGCCGCGTTCAGTTTGTCGCGGCCGACGCCCGGAATCTGCACATAGGAGTCGCGGGGCAGGCTGACGATCGTGGTGGGACCCGATTTCGGGATGTGCACCAGCATCATCGTGTCGCTGCGCTCGCCCCCGGCATCGGCCTGATCGCCGGTGGACAGCTCGCGCTCCTGATCCTGAGTGAGGCCGACGCGGCTGTCGGATCCGGTGAGCAGCCAATTGGTTCCGGCGGTCTTGCCCACCCGGCCGGAATAGTCGGCGAGCACCGGAATGCGATCGAGGGAGCGATCCAGGTAGATCGTCGCGGCGACGGGTGTGACGAGCAGGATCACCACCAGCAGCAACAGCCAGCGGCCCCAATGCCTTTTGCGGCGCGGGCGCGGGGGACGTCCGCCCGAACCACGCGCGGGTCGTCCGCCCGGACCACGCGGCGGAATGTCACCGCGCCGGGGCGGGGGCGGCGGCGCCTC